>NZ_CP108271.1:0-1612500 GCF_045041095.1 Streptomyces sp. NBC_00045
GGTTCCATGGCGTCGTCCACCGTCCGGTGGACGAGGTCGGCATGAGCATCGGCATGCGCCGGGCGGGGCTGCATCTGGACCAGCGTCAAAAGGTGCCTCCTGCAGAGGTGGGTCAGTGTCCTGATCACGTGGTTCTCAGGCCGCCGCGTCAAAGGCGGTCTGTCGCAGGCTCGCGCGCCGGGCAGCCGACGTGGGCCCGCGTCGACCGCGGGAGGCCGTGCTGCGCTTGGGCCGCTCGGACATCGGTGCGGTGATGGTGACGGGGATGCCGGAGGGGGCCTGGGCACCGGTGATGCGGTTCAGGGCCTCGTCTCCCGAGCGGACCTGGGTGGTCAGCGGGGTGATGCCCGCGGCCGTCATCAAGCGGGCCATCTCGCGGCGCTGGTTGGGGGTGACGAGGGTGACGACGCTGCCGGACTCGCCGGCCCGGGCGGTGCGGCCGCCGCGATGGAGGTAGTCCTTGGGGTCGGTCGGCGGGTCCACGTTGACGACGAGGTCCAGATTGTCGACGTGGATGCCGCGCGCCGCCACGTTGGTGGCGACCAGCACGGTGACATGCCCGGTCTTGAACTGGGCCAAGGTCCGGGTCCGCTGCGGCTGGGACTTCCCGCCGTGCAGGGCCGCGGCGCGGACACCGCTGTCGAGGAGGTCCTGGGTGAGGCGGTCCACGGCGTGCTTGGTGTCCAGGAACATGATCACGCGGCCGTCGCGGGCCGCGATCTCCGTCGTCGTCCGCTGCTTGTCGGCGCCGTGGACGTGCAGGACGTGGTGCTCCATCGTGGTCACCGCGCCCTGCGAGGGGTCGACAGAGTGCACGACCGGGTCGGTCAGGTAGCGGCGGACCAGCAGGTCGACGTTGCGGTCGAGGGTGGCGGAGAACAGCATCCGCTGCCCCTCGGGACGTACCTGGTCGAGGAGAGCGGTGACCTGCGGCATGAAGCCCATGTCGGCCATCTGATCGGCCTCGTCGAGGACGGTGATGGCGACCTGGTTCAGGCGGCAGTCACCACGGTCGATGAGGTCCTTGAGGCGGCCGGGCGTGGCGACGACCACTTCGGCTCCGGCGCGCAGCGCACCGGCCTGGCGCTGGATCGGCATGCCGCCAACCACGGTGGCCAGGCGCAGCTTGACCGCCCGGGCGTAGGGGGTGAGCGCGGCGGTGACCTGCTGGGCGAGCTCTCGCGTCGGTACGAGGACCAGCGCGAGCGGCTGACCCGGCTCGGCGCTCTGGCCGGCCGTACGGGCCAGCAGCGCGAGGCCGAAGGCCAGGGTCTTGCCGGAGCCGGTACGGCCGCGGCCGAGGACGTCACGGCCCGCGAGGGTGTTGGGCAGCGTCGCGGCCTGGATCGGGAACGGCGTGGCCATGCCCTCACGGGTGAGCGTGGCCAGCAGCTGGGCCGGCATGTCGAGGTCGGCGAAGGCCTCGACGGCGTGCAGCGCGGGGGTGATCGTCTTCGGCGGTGCGAACTCGCCCTGGATCGCGGCGGGACGGCGGCCGTATCCGCCCGAGCGGCTCGGACCTCCGGAACGGCTCGGGGCTCCGGAGCGGCTCGGGGTCGACGCGCCGAAGCGGCTGCCCCGCCCCGAACCGGCGCCGGTGCCGAAAGCAGGGCCGCCGGTGCGGCCGCGGGTGCGAGAAGAGCGCTCGTTCGTACGTGTGGGGTTCATGCGGAACCTTCCTTGATACGGCACGTATCAAGGAATTCCCGCAGCGTAGGAGCGGCGCACGGAATTGCGAGAACGGGCCGAATGGAATGCGATAGCGGATCTGGCGGACAGGAATCTGTTCGGGCTCAGACGCTGAAATAAGGTGGCGTCATGTGGACGCGACATCCAAGAAACGAAATCGGGTGCAGCTCCGAGAGGGCCAGTCGAACGATCTCTCAGTTTTTAATACCGCGGGTGACCGCATGCGGGAAATGCATGCAGCTGGGGCCCGCACCCCGAGGGATGCGGGCCCCAGCTGCAGAATGCGTGTCAGCGTCAGGCGGGAACGATGTTCTCGGCCGTCGGGCCCTTCTGGCCCTGCGCGATGTCGAAGGTGACCTTCTGGCCCTCGTTCAGCTCGCGGAACCCCTGGGCGGCGATGTTCGAGTAGTGGGCGAACACGTCAGCGCCGCCACCGTCCTGCTCGATGAAGCCGAAACCCTTTTCCGCGTTGAACCACTTGACGGTACCAGCAGCCATGTCATATCTCCTTTGGGGCAATACATCAACGTCTGCACTGTGCGGACGCCGTGTCGCCGCGATGATGCCCCACCCGGAAATGACCGGGAAATACGAAGCGCTTCCTGCGGCCTGAAGCCCGACTGGATACGCTTGAAGTTCTTGGGTACCAAAACTGCAACCGAGATCGACAGTAGCACGCTGCAGCGGCTTGTGTGCGTTGAATATTTCCGGCTGCCGTGCGGCGGTAGAAACTCTCCCCGCAGGATCCGTTAAATTCTTAGGTCGCGGTGACAGATATTGATTCACCCCGAGCGCAGCGTTTTTAAGTGCTCGCCGTCGGCTGCAGGATGCGGCGGCGAGGTCGTCGCGAAGTTGGCCTGGGTGAGGCCGTATTGGGGCGAGTCTCTGTCCCCCGCGCTCGTCGAGCAGTGCTTCACAAACGGCACGGTGCTCCCCATGGCCCGGAACCCGCACATCCCCGCCTACGCCCTCGCCCGTCTCGCCCGCCACCCCGACGCGGAGGTACGCGCGTCGGTCGCCGCCCGGCCCGACGTAGGACCGGACCTGGTGGCGGAGTTGATGCAGGACCCGGACGAGGACGTGCGGATGTGCGCGCGCCTCCACCCCTTGCTCCACACCTGGGCGGAGTACTGGGCGATCGATCAGGTCCTCGGGCACGGTCCTGACTGCACCTGCCCGATCGGCGAGCCGTTCACCAGGTCGCATATAGAGCCGGACGTCGGGCCATCGCCCGACTGGTTCGCCGCCTGTGCGGTGTCCGAGGAGCCGGTGCTCCGTCAGGTTGCGGCAAGTTGGCCCGGGCTGTCGGCGGAACTCGCCGAGACGCTCGCGCAGGACGACGACGAGGAGGTAAGGATCCGGCTGGCCTGCCACCACCCGCTGGCTCCGCCGCACCTCCTCCTGGATGTCTTCGTCACCCGCCCTGCCCACCGTCCGCACCTGCTGGACCTGCTGGACCTGCTGGACCTGCTGGACCTGCCCACGTTCCCCCGTGCCGGCCGGGCTCACCTCATCGACCACCCGGATCCCGAGGTACGGGCCCTGGCCGCAGCCGGTCCCGCATTGCCCGACCCCCCCTGGTGGAGGACCCCGACGCGTCGGTGCGCCGGGCAGCGGCCACCAACCCGAGCCTGTCACCGGAAGCCCTGGAGATCCTGCTCGCCGACCCCTGCACCGCCGAGGGCGCCGCGGCCAATCGGGCCCTCCCCATTCTTCCAGGCCTGTGGTGCGAGACCGGCTACCAGCTCGTCGACGCGGCGTTCTCCCGCGCCTCGGGTGATGACGGTGTAGCTGGTCTTCACACACATCACATGGCTGATGGCCCGCTGTTCCATCCAGCACCTGAGGGATTTCGACTGCCCGTAGGCCTCGTCCGCGGTGACCCACGCGAACGCGACGCCGGCCTCCACCGCACGCTGGAGCATGGCCTTGAAGTGCTCGGTCTTCGTCGCGAACAACACCTCGTGCTAGTCCACGCGGTGGGACTTGTGCGAAGACGCCCGCAGGTAGGCACGGGCGGTGAGGTCGCGGCCCGTGGACTGGCGTGCACGTTCCAGTGGTCCGTCGTACAGCTCCTGCAGAACGGGGCCGGGATCGGTGCCGGGGGCGAGCGTGATGTCGAGATCGGCCTCGGGACGGCGGGACCGTCCGGTCATACGTGCACGGGCCTGACGGACTCCGCGCAGCCGGACGGCATCGGCGGCGAGGGCGTCGCCAAGCGCGCCCTCGGGCAGTTCCACCCCGTCCACGGCTGTCGTGTCTGCCACGGTCATGGGGCCGGGGTGCGGGCCGCGGCGTTGCGCGAGCAGCCACCACAGGGCGAGCAGGACGACGATGACCAGGGCTGCGATGACCGCGGGCCACCACCATCCTTCACCGCTCCAGCGGGTGCGGTCGGCGTCGCTGAGGAGGACGTCGGCAGGGGTGGTCAGGGGCCAGCCGTCGGGTGGAGTCATGCGCCAGCTCCGGTAGAGATCGAAGCCGCCCGCCAGGATCAGCAGGCCCATGCCGAGCAGGATGATGCCAGCCGTGGCCAGCAGGGTTCGGTTGACTGCGGACTGCCTCTTCATCGAAATCCCCTTTCCTGCCGCTTCGGGCGTCGCTCACCCGGGGGCTACTTGTCGCGGGGGCGTACCCGCACGTCCAGCCGCGGAGGGCGGGCGAGGGAGAGCCGGTCGAGTTGCTCCAACAGAGCGGCCCGCAGATCCGTCTTGACGTCGTCGGGGGCGCGGAAGCGGACATCCGCGCGTGCCTTGACGCGATGTTGGAAGAACTTGACCTTGGCAGCGCTGACGCCGGGGACGCGCATCGCGGCATCCCGCAGCTGGAGTTCCGCGGCTGAGCGGTCCAGCACGGCGTGCATCAGCGGACCGGGAGTCCGCAGGGGCAGCTGGCGGCGCAGGCCGGGGCTCAGCGCCAGGATGATCAGCCAGAGACCGAGGGCGGCGATGACTCCGGCGCCGATTTGAACGAGGGTGTCGTCCAGCGGGCGTGTGGCCAGTTCGTCTGCCAGGTGCCTGCGCCACGCTGCGGCTGAGCTGCCCGCACGAACCCTGACGACGTCGAACAGGAGGATGCCGGCCGCAGCCCCGACGATCAGCGCCGTGAGCGCCGCGGGTATCCGGCGCGCGGACCACGGGCGCCGCGCCGGACGCGGCCCGGGTGGGGGCTTCTGGGCCGGCAGCGCCGCGGTGCGGGAGGTGACCTCGTCGGTCGCCGTGGGTCGCTCTGTCGGCGCCGGTGCGCCTCGGTTGCGTTCCATGCCGCCTCTCCTTCCCGGTCGCAATTCGCTCCGGTTCACTGCACGCGCCGGTGTTCCAGACCGTCGGCGGGAACGAGGCGCTCGATGGCGAGGGTGACCTCGGTGACGCGTATTCCGGTCAGGTGCGCTACTCGCTCGCTGACGTAGTGCTGCACCTGGCGGGAGGCGCGGGCGAGGTCTGTCGGGTAGGGCAGATCCACGCTGAGCCGCAGCCGTGCGGAGCCGCTGCCTACGGTCGCCGAGGCGCGGGGCGCGGTCAGTTCCGTGTGTGCGGTGGAGGCGTCGGTGCGCTCGGCCAGCGCCTCCTTTGCCGCACGGGCCGCGATGCGGGCCACCACCTTTTCCGGGATCACGGTGGCGCCGCGTTCAGCGGGTGGTAGGGCCACCGCCCCGGTGGGGGCGGCTGCCCCGGGCCCTGCAGCGGCGCGCTGCGCTGTCACTGCCGGTCCCGGGAGGAGCGCGTGAAGTCGGAAAGCTCGAGGTCACCCTGCACCATACGGCCGATGATCAGGCCCACCAGGCCCAGGAATGCCACCAGCAGGAACGCCCAGAAGCCGCCGAAAAAGGCGGCGAAGCCCAGGGCCATGCCGGTAAGCAGACCCACCGTTGCTGCGTTCATATCACTCACCTGATTTCGGGTTGCTCTTCTTCTCGGACCGGTCGCCGGCAGAATCCGAGGAGTCACTGCACGCGGCCGCCATCCTCCTCGTCGTCCTCCTCGTCGGGCAGGTGAACGTCATCGACAGTGATGTTCACTTCGACGACCTCCAGACCGGTCATGCGCTCCACAGCAGTGATGACGCTGGTGCGGACCTCGGCGGCGACCTCCACGATCGCGAAGCCGTACTCCACGACCACGTCGAGATCGACGGCAGCCTGCCGCTCGCCCACCTCGACCTTCACACCACGGGAAACGCTGGGCCGGCCGCCGGACACCTTGTCCGTCACCGCCCCCAGAGTGCGGGACATGCCGGAGCCGAGGCTGTGGATGCCTGCCACCTCGCGGGTGGCCATTCCAGCGATCTTCTCGACCACGCTGTCGGCGATCGTCGTGCGACCCCGTGTCTCGGGCGCCGTCCCGGCGCCGGTCTCACCCGAAAGCGCCTTGCCAGCGGGGCGCGACCCGCTCCCGCCCGCGGCGGGGTTGATGGTGTCCGACATAAGGACCTCCCCAGCAAGTCCGTCGGGACGCCGGAGCGGCGCCCTCATCCTGTTAGACACACCGCCCTGACATTCCTCACTCTGCTTTGCCACGCGTCCCAGCCGTACCATCGAGGAGTGCGTACGCAGGCCGCGAGGAGAATCTCCGGCAGAAAGCGAGCGGCGGATGCGCAACCGGACCACTGCCCCTCCCCCACCCAGCCAGGACCTCCTGGTACGGCCGGCGCCGCAGTCGATCGCCCTCGCCGCAGCCGATCTGGATGCTGCCGACGAATTGGACGACGACCTGCTCGCGGTACGGGCGTCCGAAGGCGATGAGGAGGCGTTCGCGGTCCTGGTCCGCAGACACAGCGCGCGCCTGCTCGCTCTGGCACGGCACCTGCTCGGTAACCGGGCGGACGCCGAGGACGCCGTGCAGGATGCGTTCATCAGCGCCTGGCGGCAGCTGCCCGAATTCCGTCGCGGTGCTGCCTTCAGCACATGGATGTACCGCATCGTGACCAACCGCTGCCTCAACGTCCTGCGCCGCCGGCCTCGCCCGGTACCGCTGGACGCCATTGCAGAACCGCCTGCCACAGACACCGGCAGCTCACCGCCACGAACCGCCGAAACGGACGCGGCGACCGCCGCCCTCATACGAGCACTCATGGACCTGCGCCCGGACCTTCGCGCGTGCTGGGTCCTGCGGGAACTTCACGGCCTGCACTACGCCGAGATCGCCCACGTCCTGGGATCCAGCGAACAAACAGTGCGCGGCAGACTGGCCCGCGCACGACGCACTCTGATGGAGGCGATGCGCCCATGGCGCTGAACGGCCCGCACCGCACCTCGGGCGACGAGCCCGCCATCGTGCACGGCACAAGCGGCGGGGTGCCTCACGACGCTGAGTTGCTCGCCGCCGCGGAGCTGCTGCCCTGTGGACGATCCCTGGGCTATGTGTGGGAACAGGCACGGGACCGGGCCGGGGCGGCAGATCCCCACTACAGCCGGTGTCCCCAATGTCGCGAAGCCATCGAGGGCCTCACGGCCCTGGACCGTGCCGCTCGCGCGTTGCGAGCCGAGGAGCAACCCGACAGTCGCAGTCTCGCCAACCGGGTGATCAATGCGGTCAGAGCTGAAGTACGGCTGGGCACGATGCTGCTGCTGGACGACCCCCAAGGTGACCTGCGCATCGCGGAAAGCGCCGCGGCCAAAGTGCTGCGCCGGGCCGCCGACACAGTGGCGGGCGCCCGCGCTGCCAGCTGCCGTCTGATCCCAACCCCCGCCGGTCCTGCAGTCCACGCCGTCACCATCACGGTTTCGGCCACGCTCGACCAGCCGCTGCGAGAGGTGGCCGCAGCAGTGCGCCGGGCCGTCCTGTTCGCAGCCGAGCAGGCCCTCGGTCTCGCCGTCGCCACAGTCGACGTGGAAGTCAACGCGGTGCTGGAGCTCCACCGGGTGCAGGACGCCGCCGAGCGGGTCGGGTGGAGGGAACGATGAGTACCTCTCACCGCGAAGCCATCCAGCGGACCGCAGCCACAGCAGCCCTCGCCGTTCCCGGCGTCATAGCCCTCCAGCCCACGCTCGCCGACCGGCTGGCCCACGCAGCATCACTCACGCATCACAGCGTGACGGCAGGGAGCGACGTGCACCGCGAGGCAGGCCGCATCCGCTGCGAGCACATGCCGAGAGGAGGATGGCAGGTGGAAGTGCGCTGCATCCTGCAAGCCGACAACCGTATCGTCGACATCGCGCGCCAAGCCCGTGAAGAGGTGCGCGCCGCAGTCACCGCATCCCTGTCGCAGCACGGCGCGGTTGGGCCCATCACCGTACTGGTCACCGTGACCCGCACCATCAGGGGAACGACGTAGATGTCAATCCCCTCGGGCTGTGGAGATCTTTCAAGCGGCCAGCTCCACGGTGGGGTCGGCCTGGTGGTCTCGTTCGTAGTCGATCGGGCTGTGGTACCTGCATACGCTGTGTAGCCGTCGGGTGTTGTAGAAGCCGGTGATCCAGGTCGCGATCCTCAGCCGGGCCTCGGTGCGGGTGGTGAAGGTGTGCCGGTGGACGTACTCGACCTTGAGGACGCTGTTGAACGCCTCGCTGACGGCGTTGTCGAAACACGACCCGACGCGGCCCATGGGCTGGGTTACGCCCAGGTGGCGGCAGGTCCTGCAAAAGCGCCGGGAGACGTATCCGCGGTCGCTGTGAAAGATCACGCCCCTGACGTCACCGCCGCGGGTGGCCGTGGCCATGTTCAGGGAGGCGACGACGAGATCGGCGTCGTGACGGGCGCCCATCGCATAGCCGAGCGATCGACGCGAGAACAGGTCGATGACGGTGGCCAGGTAGAGCTTGCCCTCACCGGTGGTGATCTCGGTCATGTCGCCGCACCACAGCTGGTCCGGAGCGTCCGCGGTGAAGTCACGGCGCACGAAGTCCGGGGCCGCCGGCCGTTTGCCGGGCCGGGTCAGCCCCCGCCGGTGGCGAACCTTCCGTCCGGCCAGGCCGAGTTCGACCATGAGGCGGGCCACGGTGTTCACCGAGACCCGCCAGCCCGCGCGGACCAGAAGGACCCAGACCTTCGGGGAGCCATAGGTGCCGCCGGAGCCCCCGAAGATCCCCGTGATCGCGTCGGCCAGCTGTCCCCGCCGGACTTCACGCGCAGTGGTGGACTTGTCGCGCCACTTGTAGAACCAGAACTCCGACACCTCCAGGATCTGGCAGGCCAGACGGTGCGGGACTCGGTGCTCGGTCCTCTGGTTACCGATGAACGCGGCCAGGGCGGCCGGGTCCGTCCCGGTCACTTCACCCAGAGGACCATGCATCGCTTGAGGACATCACGCTCCATCTCCAGCTCGCGTATCCGCTTGTTCTTCTCCGACATCTCCCGCCGTAGCCGCTCCAGCTCGGCGCGCTCGGCTTCGCGCATCCGGCCGCCCGGCGCGGGCTCGGCCGGCCGGTCGGACGACGCCGACCCGTTGCGCCGCCATCGCGACACCCAGCTGTGCAGCGTGCCGGAGTGGACGCCGAGATCCTCGGCGACCTCCGGGATCGGCCTGCCCGTCTCGATCACGATGCGTACAGCACCCTCACGAAACTCAGGCGTGTACATCCGTTGCTTGGAACCCATAAACCCCAACTTCCCCTGCAATCACGGACTCCACGCTACGAGGGGAGGGGCACGGGCAAGACCTCTCACCTCTTACCCACCGACGCTCCCAGCAGTCACAGACACGCGGAGAGAAACCGTGGAAAACCAGCCCAGCAACAGCAGACCCCTGCCTGCGCGTACTGAGCCTCGACCCCGGCCATGCACCCCGTTGAGCCTTGATCGCACGGTCGATATCGTCGTGTGCCTCGGCTTCCTTGCGGCAGCCGTCCTCGAGCGCGGGAAAACATGTCGACCAGGCAGTCGCGAGGCCACGGCGGCCTCGGGGATCTTCCTTCTTGAGGAGGCTCCATCAGGCATGGCCGGGGGTCGGCGGCAGGCCCTGCCCAGCGACCGGCCCAGTGGCAACCGGTCGCAGCAGAAGCGTGCATTCCGCGGAGGGCGGGCGTTGCCGGTCCGCAGAAAGCCCCGTTGACATGGTGTGAACGAATCCGACGACCTCGACGACCAGGAATGGGCTACGATCCGCGCGCTGCTGCCCCGCTGCGGGCCCGGCGGGCCGGACTACCGGGCCATCGTCAACGGCATCCTGTGGCAGCAACGAGGCGGACGGCGCTGGCACGACCTGCCCACCCGCTACGGACCCTGGCACCGCTGCGCCGAACGCCTGCGCCTATGGAACACCGACGGCACCTGGCACAGCATCCTCACCTACCTCACCGCCATCCGCCCGCTCCCCCGCCACACAGACCAGACCCGCGACACCCCGGACCCCTCGCCCACGCCGCAGGCGACCGACGACTGGAACACCCCCTGGCTTCCGTAGATCGCCTCCGCTGCCAAGCCGTCGGTGGCTCTTCTCGCAAGGGTCCTCGGGGTCAGCGGCACCACGGCCCCGGACGGTTGAGGCGAGTCGGTTCCTTCAGCCCGCAGGGGATTGGTGGCGCGAAGCGCTTTCCCTCTGTCAGCGCCCCGGACGCAGAGCGCCTCATCAGGAGAGCCCGCGCGCGCACCGCCTGACCTGAGAAGCCGTTGCCACACCGATCACGGTGGGCGTGAGTTCGAGTGTGACTGTCCGGCCGGGTGATCTTTCGGCGGTCTGGGTATCAAGCCAAGGGTGATCGGCGAGCGAGGGGGCGGACTTCGAATGGGGGCAGCGGACGAGCAGGACCATCAGGACGGGGAAGGCTGGCTGACGAAGGCCGAAGTCCGGGAGATCTGGCCGCAGATCAGGCCGATGAGCATCACGGCCGTGGCGCGGGCCAACAGCGTACGTACCTCGGCTGCGCCCTCCCTGGACCTGACCCGTGAGCCGACCTACCACGCGGCCGACGTACGCCACGTGGCCGCGCGGATCGCCCGGGGTGAGGCCGATGTCGCACCCTGGCAGCGCGCCGACTCCGACGCTGCACGCGACGACGCCACACCCAGCCCACCGGTTCGGCAGCCCGTCGGTTGGGGGCCCGAGAACGTGCCGGGGCTGATCCTGCTGGCAATCATCGTGGGACTGATCCTCTGGGGCCTGGCCTCTCCCGACAACCACGGCACAGTAACGGACTTCGTGCGCTGAGTGCGCTAACTAGCGGTTGCTCTATCGACCTTGGTGATCATGAGTTCGAGTCTGCCGACTTGGTCGGGCGATTTCCTGGTCGGCAGGGCATGAAAGTGGGGCCTCCCGTACAGCTCGCGGGTGTCGAATCCAGTCGAGCAACAGGAGGCCCCTGGTACCGCAGTCTTCCGTCTCCGTGACATTGCCATCCAACTCCGCGCCCCTGCCGTGTGATTGCCTCGCTCACCGGTTCGGGAACGCCGGGGACCGGCCGCACAGGCGTCCGAGGTACCCCTCGGACATGACCGACGCGGAGTGGGCAGTCGTACGCGACGCGATGCCCGTGCCCGCCTGGCTTGAGGGAAGGGGCGGGCAGCCGGAGAGCTACTGCCACCGGCAGCTGGTCGACGCGGTGCGCTACCTGATCGCGGGCGGCATTGCCGGGAGAGCGGTGCCTGCGGACTTCCCCGCATGGAACCGCTTCGCCGGTTCCTCAACCGCCCACGCCCACGGATCTCCGTACACCAGCCGCCCCGCCCTTCCAGCCCAAGGACAGACCAGTTCTCATTTAGAGCAACGAGGGCAGACCGCAGAAACCCCCGTACGTCAAGGCGTACGGGGGTTTCCGTGTACCAGTCAGGCAGCCTTATGGCCGACGGCTCGTGGGCGCGAACCGGAATTCACCGCAGCGCCTGCCTTATGTCTGCACGGCATACAGCGTGTTGGACGCATCGGAGAGGTGCACGACTCCATCGGCGACCACCGGCGACGACGCCGCGCTGTTGCCCAAAGGGTGGACCCAGTGCTGTAGCCCGGTATCCGCCGGCAACGCACAGAGCTGAAGGCGACGTAGACGATGCCGTTGGCCACCACAGGCGAGAGGACCTCATTCGAACCGATTTCGGAGGACCAGCGTTCGCGTCCCGTGGCCGCATCAACCGCATACGGCTTGGGCATCACATCCCTATCGGTGATTTTCGCGACCCTTGCGCTTGCGATGTAGACGATGCCGTTGGCCATCGCTGGCGACGAGCGCAGGCGGGCCTTGGTGTGGAAGGACCAGCGCTCCCGCCCGGTATCCGCGTCCACCGCGTGGAGCTTGCCGTTGTCGCTGCCGACGTAGACGACGCCGTCGACCACCGCCGGCGACGAGCGCACCTTCCTGCCCGTGGTGAAGGACCAGCGCTTCTCTCCGCTCCTCGCGTCCACCGCGTACAGCCCACCGTCGTCACTGCCGAAGTACACGATCCCGTCAACCACCGTCGGCGACGAGCGCACCATTCCACTGGTGGTGAAGGCCCAGTGAGTGGTGTGCATCGTGAAGTGGCAGGTCACGGGCCTGGTGTGATTCTGTGCGCGGGTGCTCGTGCTGGTCGCGCGGGGCAGTCTGCCGTGTAGATCGTCGGGCAGGGAGGTCTTCGCGGGTTCTGGTCCGTTCCAGCCCAGGGACTCTTACGCTCCCGGGCATGGTGGACCCCGAGGTGCTGGAACGGATCGCCGTGCGCTGCGCGGAACTGGACAGTCTGGAAGAACAGCTGGTCAAGCAGCTGGACCAGGTGCGGGCCGACCGGGACGAACTCGCGGTCGCCGAGCGGGTTCTGGCGAGGATGAGCGAGCAGATCGCCGGGGAACGGGCTGCCGTCGCACCGGCGTCGGCGCAGGTCGGCGGGCGGGCGGTGCCGCTGGTCCCGCACCGCGGCGACAGCCCGGACGAGACCGCGCTGCCCGGCGACTACCGCCGGATCCTGGAGATCGTGCGGGCCGTCGGCGGTCCGGTGCAGGTGCGGACGGTGGGCGAGGAGTTGGGCCTTCAAGTGGAGGTGCGAGGGAAGTTGGAGCCGCTGCGGGCGAAGTTGGTCAAGCTCGCGGACCGCGGCTGGCTGCGCAAACTGGGCGACGCGAAGTTCACCGCTCGCCTGTAACCGTCCCGGCCCTGCATGCCAAAGTGGCGTAACTGGAGGGCGCCCGGCGGCAGTTGAGTTTGGTGTGAAGAAAAACAACGGTCTCGCCGAGGGTCCCGACGGTCTTGTCTACACCGCCCGCCTGCCGCTGTCGAGCGCCACCTTGAACTGGCTCGCCGACCTGATCCGCGGCCACCTGAAGAAGGTCGCATCCAGGTGGCGGGCTCTGCCCGCAGGGAAGATCGCCGCCATCGCGCTGGCGGTGCTGCGCTGCGACCAGCGTCCCGGCGACCTGGCCGGCGGGAACGGGGTGCATCGCACCACCGTGACCCGGTGGGTGCGGGAAGTCGTCGGCCTGCTGGCCGCCCGCGCCCCGCGCCTGGACCGCGCCCTGAAGAAGATCGCCCGATCGGGTGGTGGAGTCGTACTGCTGGACGGCTCCCTGATCCGAACCCGCCGCCGCACCGGGACCGAGAACCGGAAGAACTACTCCGGCAAGCACAAGTGCCACGGCCTGCTCGTGATCACGCTCACCGACGACAAGGGCCGCCTGGTCAGGGTGAGCGCGGTGAGGCCCGGACGCAACTCGGAGATCACCGCCTGCCGCCACGACGGACTGACCGCCCACCTGCGCGCGGCTGGCCTCGGCGCGATCGCCGACCTGGGCTTCGTCGGCCTCGACGACAGCGGCCCGGACTCCAATCCGGCGGTGATCACCGGCTACAAGGCCGCCCGCAACAAGCCCCTGACCAGGGGCCAGAAGCTGTCGAATAGGGCGCTGGCCGCGGTCCGGGCCCCGGTCGAGCACGGCTTCGCGCACCTGAAGAACTGGCGCGTCCTCGGCAAGGTCCGCACCGACCCGAAGTGGGCGACCGCGCTGGTGCGGGCCCTGCTGGTCCTCACGAACCGCGAAGTCGCCCGCTGACCGACGATCTCCACCGAAGTCGCCCGCCCGTCACCAGCATGAGTACCCCGGAGCCGACGCACACCAGCCCCGCGACCTGCTACTTCACGATGCACACCACTCATTGCGGGTACGGGTAATGGCCTACCACCACCCGCGCCAGCGAACCTCAACCCCGGGCACCCAAGAGCAGCGGGCCGCCCCGGTTGGTGGCGACCCGTGCTGAGGACCTCTCAGCGCTCGTACATCTCGGCGTCGCGGGCCGCCTCCTCAGAGACGAGGAAGCCTGCTCGTCAGGGCGCGTTGATCCCGAGCTTCTGGTTGGTGGCGTTCGTAGCCCCGGGGCTGAGGAGGTTGTTGTTCGTGCTGATGTTGTTGAACAGCGGGACGATCCCGCTGAGGTTGACGGGGAGGATCGAGCTGCTGCCTCCATCAACGCTGTTGCAGTCGCCGCCGGTGATGGTCGTGGGGTCGCTCGCCGAGTCCAGGAGCGCGGCGTCGACGCTGCTGACGGTTGCGGTGTTGGTGACGGTACAGGGAGCGTCGGTCGCGATATTGACGGTCAGATCGACCGTATAGCTGTCGCCGGCCAACAGCGGTGAGTGGCTCTCGCACGTGAATCCGGTGCCCCCGTTAAGGGAGCTGCAGGCAAGCAAGAGACCCACGGGCTTGGTTACGCTGAGCGTTTCGATGGTGAGGCCCGACGGAAGAGTGTCCGTCAGAAGCGTGAAGTCGGCGATCAGCTCGTCGCCGGAGTTGGCGACCTTGATGTGGTAGATCCCCTGCCCCCCGCGGGCGAAATTCCCCTCGTGGGTCTTCGTGACGCTCAGGCTGGCTGCGGCGTACGCCGGGGTGGTCCCGGTGATGAGCAGCAGGGCGCTGCTTAGCCCGAGGACGCCCCCGCGGACGGACATCCATCGCCTCAGCGTGTACATAGACATGATGCGCTTCTCCTGTCGGGTGGTTCGCGCGAGACTCCTGGCAGTACGGCAACGCACTGACGGCGGCATGATCACGGGGTGAGGTTGCCGCTTCACCTATTCGCCCCAACATCAAGGGGAGCAGTCACCCCGTTGCTCGGCCTCGGCCGTTGGCCATGAGGTGGGGCCCTCCTCCCAAGGGGAGAGGCCCTCACCCGCGGATGTGGTCCTCCGCCGCGCACCCAGGCTTCCTCATGATCGACAGCCCACAGAAGAACCTCGGCCTCGGCGGCACCCTGGACTCCGAGAGCGGGCAGCCGGTGATCGTCTTACGGCCTGGCCAACGACTCAACCGAACCGCCCTCCATTCGAGGCAGGGCATCAAGCGTGGCGCCCGCCGTCAGCCTCGTCCCCCATGGTCGAACAGCGCTGGCCGCCCTCTTCGCGTGTCCCCTCCTGGACCGCATGGCCGACCACTGAGGTTCCACGACCCACCCAACCGGACAAAAGCAAACCTGGTGCATCAGCTTCAACACTCTGATGCACCAGGAAACGCCGAAGTGAGCGGGACCACTGTGACGCCGGATGCGGTTCCCCACGCCGGTGGCCGCGTTCGTCGCCCGGCAGTTACGCGTGGACTGGGTGCCGGCCCGACCACCGGCGCCCGTCACCCCCGCAGCAAGCTCACACCGCACAGCCGCTCACGCAGCCGTATCAGGTGGGAAAGGCCCGCCACTTCCTTGAACCGGTCGAGAAGAAGACCGATACGGCGGTGGTCTCCCGCCCGCACGGCGACAGCAATGGCGTCGACAAGCTCTTCGGGGTCCTCAGGCATGCGGAGCGGACGGGTAAACAAATACTGTCGGCCAGCTGCGTGACGGCGACGTGTGACGGCTGCCGATGCCCGGCCGACAGCACCTCCAGGAGAAGAGGCCACCGACGCGGCAGGTGGCTCCTCGCCATGCCCCATCCCACCCAATCCGCCCGCGGCGCACACCTTCGACCCGCCGCACAACTCCCGGAACCACCCGCACAGACCCATATACCGCGCGCTGCGGGCCGGCGCGGTGAGTGCGGGACCGCAGGCCTGCCGTTACGGGGGCACCGAGCGCCCGTCCGGCAGTGCATCAACGCGGGCGCGCCCCCGGCTCGGCAGAGCCGGGTGGCCCACACCAGAGGAGACGCCCCGTACGCCGGACCTCGGCCCGTTGGATGGTGGGGCGGCCCGGTGTTACTGCCGCCAGAGCGCTCTGGTCACCGGGCCTCGCCCGCGCACGCCCTGTCGACGCGGACTGAGCCGACCCTAGCCACGGCCAGCCACCACCCGGCACCACAAGCACAGCGTTCGACACCCCGTGTGACAGGCAGCGGCGAGGGTTGACGCCCGACACTGACACCGCCCACTCCCCCGCCGCGCCCCTCCCCCCTTCTCGCATCCCCATCCGTCCGCGCGCAAGCAGCCCGCATGCCGCCGCGGCCGATCCCACCGTCAGCCGGTGAAAAAGCACGCCGAACCATGACTCGCCGGCGCAAGAACCAGCCGGGCCGACATGCCTCCGCAGCCCACCTGCGCGAGGGGCGCCCGCCGCCTGCAGCCACGCCGGGGTCCGCTGCATCACGCCCCTGAACACGCCCTCCCCTCCAACCGAGAGCAGGCGGACAGTATCTGCTTCCGGATCCGGCCAATGAGGAGGCAGAGCATGTCACCCTGCGGAATCGTGAAGTGGTTCGACCCTGACCGGGGTACCGGCCTCATCAGCCCGGACGGGCCCGGAGCGGACACCCGGGCCGAGTCCCGGGCCATTCGCGAAAACGGACGCTGTCTGCGTCCCGGCAACAGAGTCCTCTTCGACCTCACCCATGACAGCGCCGGGCTGCGTGCCGACAACATCCACCGTCCGGAAAATGCTCGCAGCCACGACGGACCAGGGCAACACAGCGACAGACAGACGCTGCAGTAGCCAGCTCCCGCCCCGGCCGCTGCGGACTCCATGAGGCGTGCGGGAATTGTGTCGGCCGGCCGTCGAGCCGATCAATGCCCGAACCTCGCTGCTGTGCCGGGGGCAGGTCAGTAGCGCTTGACCAGAACCGAGTTGGAGACCTTGCGTGCGCCGTTCGGCAGTTTGAGGAGCGATCCGTCCGGGTTCAGGTTCTCGCTCAGCTGACGGTAGGAGAAGTCGTCCGTGAGAACGACGTACATCGTGCGGGCAGAACCGGGCTCGGCCTGCGACAGGTGGACATCGAAGGTGTACGGGCCGGGGCGCCCCAGATCATCCTTGGGGTAGTAGTTCGTATGCGGCGCGGGCTTGCAGACGGCGTCGATCTGCACCATCCAGGTCAGGTGCCATCCGGCCGCGAGGGTGCAGTTGTACCTCGGCGGTGAGGGCCCCGTCCGATGCGACCGTCAGCTGCTCATCCTCAACCGGCAGCCGCTTCGGTCGGCCCCGCCCCGAACCGCGGAACGTCGTCCACGGTCACGTCCAGGCGCAGCCGTCGGAAGCGCAGCGGGTGGCGGAAGACGCCGCCGTGGTCGATCGCTCGGTCGGCGCTGATCTCCGCCACCAGCTCGGGGCGGACAAGGACTACGTCCAGCGCCTCTCTCGAACCCCTGGGATGCCACGAACCATACGCCGGTCCACGGATGTCCGGGGCCGGCGGTGATCGGCTGCGGCATCGTCGTGGTGACCGGTGTCATCGCCATCGGCCTGTACATCGCCCTGGCCCGCGCACCCCTGGGGCGCGTCTACGCGCGCCGCCTGGGCAGCCCGCTGCTGGCGCTCGGCGCCCCGGTCCTCGGAGTCGGTGTGATCTGGCTGATGACGGCAGCCCTGAGCGGTGACATCATTTCGACCTCGGACGTGGGCCCGCACGACATCACCTTCGGGCTCTTCGGCAGCGTCCTGGGCACGATGTTCACCGGCCTCCTGATCATCCTGCTGTTCGTCGCGGCCGCGCTCGTCTGCGCCGCCGTCCTCGTCGCGGCCGTGCTCTTCACCCTGGCCGCCCTGGTCGTCGGGCTGAACTCCACTTTCCGCACGGGCGACGTGCACGAGCTGCTGCCGGCCCTGTTGTCACCGCTGCTGGTCTGGTCCCTCTTCGGCTTCCAGCTCTTCGACGGCCCGGACGTGGCCGCGCCGCCCGAGGTGCTCTACACGTTCATGCTCGGCGGCCCCCTGTCGATCACCGTGCTCTCCTTGTGGGAGCTAAGGCAACTGCGCACCCGGTACAGCATCACACTGGGCTCGCTCCTCGGCCGCTAGGGGTACGTCCCGCACGAGGTGCTGGCACGGTGCCGGCGGGCCGGGACCGTGCGCCCGCGACGGGACTGTCGGCGCCCACCGTTACAGTTCCGTCCGACTGTTGGTGCAGTGCCGGGGGCGGGGAGACATGAGCGCAGGACTGAGGGAGACCGCGGCTGAACTGGCCGTCCTGTTGTGGCGGGAGCACACCGTCTACCGGGAGAGGTCGGGCGGGGTGGTCATCCGCGGGGACCACGTAGGGCGATGGATCAGCCTGGCCCCGACGGGCGTCAACGGCGAACTGCTCGTCCGGGCCGGCCGTATCCTGCCCGGCGGTACCACCGCACCGGCCCGCTGCGAGGCCGTGGCGGACCCTGCCGCCGGTACGCCCGGCCTCGCGGCCCTGTGCCGCCGCCTCCTCGCCGAGACCGCGGCCCCGAGCCTCCCCCGGCCGCGCGGCGGACACCCCGCCGGGGCCCGCCGCCGACGCATACGCGGCCGGCGTGAGGCCCGCCGGACCGGGCGTCACACGGGCGCCGCCTCCTGGGCGGTCCTCCTGTGCATCACGGGTGTGTTCGCCGTGTACGCGTACCTCGCCACCCGCAGCGGGTAGGTCCACGGCAGGGTGGCTCTCCCCCGGCCCGGGCCGTCCTGCCCGGGCCGGCCTGCCCGGCCCGTTGCGGACGGGTGCCGGACGCTCGGAATCACCTGTCCACGGCCTGCTGCGCCACGGCGGCCGCGCGAGCCGGGCGGATGCCCCGGCGCCGGGTCGCGGAGAACGCAGCGCCCGGGCAGTCCCCTTTCGCCGCCCGCGCTGAACACCCATACCCACCAAGCCTGTTGTGGCCGCCCAGCACATGGCGGGCGGTCACGCGCGGTCCTAGCCTCCCGGGAAACCCCCACCCCACCGAGGAGGCCCCCTTGAAGCTGAAGCCCCGCTTCCGGTGGTTGCGCCGGACGGCCGTGATGCTGCTGCTCGCCACGGCGGCGGCCCAGGTCCCGACCGCAGCCGCAGCCCGCACCGCGGCGCCGGCACCCACCCCCGGCGAGCTGAAACCGCACTCCATCAGTGCCGCCTACACCGCCGGGGTCTCCTCCGGCGGCTACATGGCGACGCAGCTCCACGTGGCATACTCCGGCACGTTCGCCGGATCCGCCGTCTTCGCGGCCGGACCGTACGGCTGCGCGCAGGGCGACCTCTACCGGGCCCAGTACGCGTGCATGAAGACGTACCAGGACCTCCGGCTCGACACCCTCGAACGCACCACCCGCGACTGGTCCGCCCAAGGGCTGGTCGACCCCGTCGCCAACCTCTCCGGCGACCCCGTCTACCTCTTCAGCGGGTCGGGGGACGCGACCGTCGAGCGACCCGTGGCCGACGCCCTGGCCTCGTACTACGGCCGCTTCGGCGCGCGCGTGCGCTACGACGACACGACCGACGCCGGACACGCGTGGATCAGCCCCCTCGGGCCGAACCCGTGCACCGTCACCCGGAGCCCGTACGTCAACGCCTGCGGCATCGACGCCGAACGCGACCTGCTCGGCCACCTCACCGGGCCGGTGAACGACCCCGCCCCGGCCCCCACCGGCACGCTCGTGCGCTTCGACCAGAACGGCTACGTCCCCGGCGGCTCCGCGTCCGCCGTCTCCATGGACGGCAGCGGCTTCCTCTACGAACCCGCCGCCTGCGCCGGCACCACCACCCCCTGCCGCCTGCTCGTCGCCCTGCATGGCTGCAAGCAGGGGTACTCGTACCAGGGCTTCGGCACGAGGTTCATGGACACCGCCTACCTCGACGAGTACGCGGACACCAACCACCTCCTCGTCCTCTACCCGCAGGCCGCGCCGACCACCACCGTCGACAATCCCAACGGGTGCTGGAACTGGTGGGGCTACCTCGGCGACTCCGCGTACGCCCGGCACGGCGGCAAGCAGATCGAAGCCATCATGAACATGGTCCGCGCCCTCGGCGGCGCGGGTGGCGGCGGTACGGAGCCACCGGCCCCGACGACCACCCTCACCCTCCCCTCCCTCGACGCCCAGGACGGCTACGTGAAGGCCGCCCCCGACGGCTCCGGTGCGGCGGTCGGCACCCTGGAGACCGTTTCCGGCCTGGCCCTCGGCCGCGGCAGCGACGGCAAGGACAACCGCACGCTGCTCTCCTTCGACACCTCCCGCATCCCCGCCGGGAAGGAGGTGGTCCGGGCGTACCTGACGGTCGCCCGCGCCGGCGGCTCCGGCGACCCGTGGGCCTCCCCGGCCGGCAACCGCCTCCTGCTGGACCTCCGTACCGGCTGCTTCGGCACCTCCTGCACCACCGAAGCGGCCGACTGGTCCGCCCCCGCGTCCGTCCCCGCCGCCGCCGAGGTGCCCGCCTTCTCCTCCGGCACACGGGCGTCCACGGACCTGTCCCGCGCCGCCCTGGCCGCCCTCGACCGCACCGGCACCACCCAGCTCCGCCTCCGCTTCGCCTCCCCGCAACCGTCGACCGCGTACGTCTTCCTCGCCACCTCACCCCGCCCCGCCCTCACGGTCGAGTACCGCTAGCGGACACCCCCTGGCGCCGGTCCACCGGATCGGACCCGACCGGACCCGACCGGGCTACCGCGGCCCCTGTCAGCGGCGGCCGGTACGGTCGGCATACCTGATCAGCAGAGGAGAACGACCCGTGCGAATGCCGGCCGAGCTGGACCGCGTCCCGTGGCACACCCTGACCCACGCGTACGGCTCCGCCGAGGACGTACCCGAGCTGATCGCGGCGCTCTACGAGGACGACGAGGAGACGGCCGGCGAGGCCCTCTACGAGCTGTACGGCAACATCCACCACCAGGGCACGGTCTATGCCGCGTCGGCGCCCGCCGTGCCCTTCCTCGCCCACGCCGCGTTGCACGCAGCGGCCAAGCGCGACGAGGTCCTGATGCTGCTCGCCGTGCTCGCCGACCACGACCCGGCGGACGTCAAACTGCCCCACTGGGCGGACACCCCGGTCGCCGCGATCTGCGCCGAACTGTGCCGGGTGCTCCCGGAGCTGCTTCCGTGCCTCGGGGACCCCGACCGAGCCGTGCGGCGGGCGGCGCTGCGGGTGGTCGCGGCGCCGGCCGGGCTACTGACGGCAGAGCAGCGGGCCAGTGCCGTGGCGCGGGTCGAGGAGGTGTACGCCGGTGATCCCGTCCCGGCGGTGCGGGCGGACGCGCTGGTCGCCCTGTCCCGGTACGGGCGGGAGGAGACGGGGGCACTCTGCAGCCCGCTGCCCGAGGTCAGGCTGGCGGCCGCCGCTCTCGCCCTCGCCCGGTCCGGGCCGCCCTGCCCGGCCGACCTGGTGGACGTGATCGCCGAGGACGGCGCCGACCCCGACCCGGGGGACGACGCGTTCCCCTGGCCGGGCACGGACACCACCGGCCCGGACGATCACCTGCGGCACCTGCTCACCGAGGACCCGGATGCCGCGCTCGCCGTGACCGCCCGCTGGATAGCGGCCGGAGACCTCGGCGCACGGGGATCCTGGCTGGCCGAGAGGGTCGCCGAAACCTGGCGGGACCGGGAACCCGCGGTCGTGGCCCTCATTGCGGCGGCCCTGCCCCACCAGCGGACCGCCATGGAACTCAACGCCCGCCTGCGCACCATCGGCCACTGGATCGACCACCTCCCCGAGCCGGACGCCGGACTGCGCGACACCCTCTTCCGGTACGCGGACACCGACGGCGAGACCGCCGTGCCCGCCCTCCTGGCGCTCGTGCGCTCCCGCGACCCCCGCGCACTGGAACTCGTCCTGCGCCGCACCACCGCCGGACCCGACGCCGGACCCGTCACCGGACCCGGCGTCGGCGTGGCGGGGCGGCTGCTCGCGGCGGCGGCGCGGGCCTTCCCCGAGGCCGCGGACCGGCTGGTGCCCGAGATCCGCCGTCTGCTGGCGGCCGGCGCCACCGGCAACGAGGCCATCGCCCTGGTCGGCGCCCTCGCGGAGTTCGGCACCACCGCCCGCCAGGCCCGGCCGGAGCTGGTCGACTGCCTGCGCACCCGCCGCGCGGCCATCGTCGCCGCCCGCCGGCTGGGGGCGGACGGCGTCGCGACGCGCGAAGTCACCGACGCACTGCACGAAGCCACCGGCTCCTCCGACCCCTCGCTGCGCGGCGCCGCGGCGGCGGCCCACTGCCGGCTGACCGGGGACCCCGGGACCGCTCTGCGCACCTTCGAGGAACTGCTCACCGGTAGGGGCCAGACCTCCTGGTACCTGGGCTCTCTGGAGGCGATGGGCGAAGCCGCCGCTCCCCTGCTGCCGCTCGTCGAGCGGCACCTGGGGGCCGGGGACGCGTGGACCCGGCTGGCGGCGGCCGAAGCCCTGCACCGGATCACCGGCTCCGCGGACCGCAGCGTCCCCGTCCTCTCCGAACTGGTCGGCCCCACGCCAGTGGGCCTGCGCGCCCTCGAGGCGCTCGCCGCCGCCGGCCGCGCCCCGGAGGAGGTCCGCCCCACCCTCCACACCCTCGCTTTCTCACCGCGCCGCCTGCTCAGCGACGCACCGCATTCCGGCAACGGCCACCCGGACACCGAACTGCGCGCGTGGGCGCGGCGGTTGCTCGAAGCCGGCCGGTCTCAGGACGAGGATCAGTGACCTACAACCTTCTTGCTGTAGCCGCCGTCAGCCCCGAGACCATGGCCGTGGCACTTGCCGGATGTTTCGGGATTGCGGCCGGTGACGTGGAAGTGGCCGATCTCGACGGTGACCCCGACCTCCGCAACTGGGATGCACCGGCCTCGTGCGACTACCGGGCGGTCCACGGTGATGTCGCACGGTCGCTGGACATCTACCTGCAGGGCGAGATGGCTGATCAGCCACTGGAGTCCGAGCTCGCCGCAGGGTTCACTAAGGGCGCCGGAACGGCTGTCCTCTTCCCTGCCGCTTCCCTGCCGCGGAAGCAGTCCCGAGTGCCTACTGGGTCGTGACGCCGGAAGGTCTCCTCACCCGTGCCCGGCTCGAACCCTCCGACGACGAGCCGCCGCTCTACTCGGTCACCGCCGTCGAGGCGCCGGTGCCTCAGCTCCCCAGGGCGGCTGTCACGAGATTCGCCGAGATCGTACGGGAATAGAGGCCTGACACGTGGCCGATGCTTTCGCGGCATCGGTGGAGAAGTGGAGGCAGGCCGCCTCGGCTCGTGCGAGGCCTTCCCCCGACGATGACGTCAGCAGCCCCATCCGGTCCGCGAAGGGCAACCTTGCCATTTGGGAGCGGGTCATCCGGCAGATGGAGTCAGGGTGGGCTCCAACAGGCTGGTATCCAGCGGCCTCTACCGAGAGAGGCTGGAAGCCCGTGACGAACTCGCCGGCATCGGTGGGCGCCTCCCGCGGGAGGTCACCGAGCTGCTCGGCGAGGCGCTGGAGGAATTGGACCGCCGCTTTGCCGCGGCGACGGGGGAAGACCCGTCCGGAAGCCTGCGCAGGGAACTTACGGGCGCGTCCGCAGCACGGACCCCGGTCGGCTGGTGGTGGCAGCGCCGCCCGGATCCCACGCCGTGGGAACAGGACTGACGTCGCGCGCAGTGCGCGACCAGGGGCATCGGTGACGACGCGACACCCCGGGCTCATGGGCGGACGAGATCCGACGGCGGGCCCCGCTCGAGACGGCTCGGGCGGTGATCAGCATCATGGTCGTCATGGCGCTGATATCGACACCGATCACGAACATAGACCTCACCGGCTTCACCGAGCGCGAGCAGGGGGTCTGGACCGACGAGCAGGGCCTCATCCTGTCCGTCCACTTCTTTCCCCTGGTCCCGGACCTGCCGGCACCGCTGCACGAGACCGACCGGCTGCAGCACGGCCTCGCCCGGTCCGTCGCCCGGGCGGGCGGGGGTCTGATCGAGGCCGTGCCGGGCGAGGTGGACTCCGTCCCGGCCGTCCGTCAACTGGTCAAGGTCCGGCGGCCGAACACCGAACACGGGCTGGCCTTCCTCGCCTCCTGGACCGTGCCGAGGGCGAGCTGCAGCACCGTGATCAAGGTGCAGGCCGGCGAGCGCGGCGCGACCGGGATGCGCGAGGCCTTCATCGGCGCCCGTGTGGGCCACGAGAACTACTTCCGCCCGCACCCATACGGGCCGGACGTCCAGGGCGGGCTGCCGTACCACGTCGCCGACTTCGAGGAGTGGGACGCGGAGTTCCCCGACCACCCGCTGACGCTCGTCCGCGGGGCGCTGCGGCGGATCGTGCCGACGGTGGTACTGGAGGAGGGTTTCAAGGCACTCCCGCCCTTCGGCCCGCCGGCCACCCCGCGCCGCCGCTGGTTCCGTCGCCCCTGACCCGAAGCAGCCGGCGCACCGGGTACACGCGCGAGTGCCGAGCATCGTCGGATGGTGCGCACCACAGTGGACTCCACTCGATGGGATCCACTGAGTGGACTGGCGCCCACTGACTGGAGCCCACTCGATGGGCTCCACCCGGTGTCGGCATCGGGTGGTCCACTCGGTGGACGGTGCCCGGGATCGTCACCACAGCCAGGCGTTCGAGTGGCGCATCCGGGACAGGGCGCGCGCGTCGCGGCGGGCCGCGGGCTGCCGATGCGGTTCTGCCGGGGCCGGGGCCGGCGCGCCTGGGCGCCGTAGAACCGGCGTATCCCGGCAGCCTTGAGCCGCTTGCGCTGCTTGGTCAGCTCCGCCCCTTCTCCTTGATGGACTTCGGCTTCCGGGGCCGCTTCCAGATCGGCTGCCAGACCGGCGGCGGGCCGAGCGTCTCGGCGCGCTCCTGGGCGGCCTCCTTCAGCCGGGCGGCGACGGCTTCGATCCTCCGGTCCGCGGGTGGCATGGTGGTCATGCGATTCCTCCGGTGGGTGTGGTCCGGCCCGGCACGGGCTGGACAGGCTGCTGGGCGTGCGGCGGTGGGGACGTCGCCGGGGCGGGCTGGGGGGAGGGGCGGCGGGCGGCGGCTCGTTCCCGGATGCCGGCCTGGAGCCTGGCGGCCATCTCGGCGGCTGCGGCCTCCAGCGTCCGGCGGGTCTGCTCCACCACGGCGACCTCCGTCGCCGGCTCAAGGTCCCGGCTGGCCCTCCGCCCCGCCCCGCCCCGGGCGCAGGTTAGGGCTCGGGGCGGTCGGCACGGCGACGGTGTGCGGCCGGGTCCGGGAGTTCAGGCGGTCTGCGCGGCGTACGGCGTGGACCCGGTCGGTGAGGGCGCCGGCGGCAAGGCGGGCCCGCGGGTACGGGGTGGCGGACCGGTTGCGGGCCAGGGAGCGCAGCACGGCCTGGTCCTCGGTGTCGTGCGGGTACAGGGCGCGCAGGTCGGCGGGCTTCGGCGAGGAGGTGGTGGTACTTGAGCGGCCCCCGCATCACGTACACCACAGCGATCATCTGGGCGGCGGCCAGGGCGATGTCGATGGCCGGCCGCACCCGCGCCCACACGGCCGCGGCCGCCGCCACCGCTCGCTCGGCGAGCCGGTACACGGTGCGGGCGCCGAACGCGGCGACGGCTGAGGCCCGCCACCGCTCGCGCAGCTCGGTCAGCGACAGCGGCACCGTGCGCTTCGGCGGGCAGGTCTGGTCGGCGGCTTGGCAGGCCAGCGCGTATGCGGCCCGCTCCCCCCGGCGGGTGCCCCTGCCACTCCTCGTACTTGGCGGTGAGGACGGGGAACGCGTCCTCGATCTGCTGGCGGCGGGTGGACTGCCAGCCGATGAGCCGCTGGTCGATCCCGGCGATCTCCATGACCGGGCGGCGGCCGGGCGTCACCTCCCGCGGTTCCCACGCCCACCCGAGCCGGGCTGAGACCTCCTCCATGACAGGAGGGTGTAGAGGGAGTCGGCCGCAACGATGTGCGTCAGAAGGGATCCCGCCGACAGGTTGCCCCACGTGCCGTCCGGGCGCCGGGCACGGATGGACACGACCGCGTGTCGTGGTCTTCGTGGTTTGCATGTCTCACGAGACATGGGCTCCTGGCTGTGAGTCGGTGGGGTGGTTAATTGGGTTCGTGGCTCCCCCCAATCGGCCATGGGCCGGAGATCGGTGCCGACCGTAGAGTCCGTGTGCGAGGACACCCGTACGAGTAGGGGGCCGACATGGGCAGGAGTGCGGTCGTGGTCGGGGCCACTGGGCAGATCGGGACGGCGGTGGTGGAGCGGCTCGTCGGTGCCGGCTGGCAGGTGCGGGCTGTCAGCCGCGGCGGCGCACGCGAGGTGGGACGTGCCGGGTGGCCGCCGGAATGGGGCGTACGCACGCTGTGCCTGGACCGCGATGAGGAGGGCGCGCTCGGACGTGTGGTGGGCGGAGGCTGCGATCTGTTGGTGGATTGCGTGGCCTACACCTCCCGGCATGCCGACCAGCTGGTCGCGCTGGGAGGCCTGGTGGGCTCGGCCGTGGTGATCTCGACCTGCATGGTCTACCGGCAGGACGCTGCCGCAGGAATCGGCTCTCCCCGGTGGCCGTTGCCCGTGACCGAGGCACAGCCCGTCATAGCAGCGGATGACAGTACGTACGCGGGCGGCAAGGCCGCGGTGGAGCTGGTTCTGTGGGAGCGCGCGCCGTATCCGGTGACGGTTCTGCGGGCGGGAATGGTCCACGGCCCGTACTCCTCGACACCCCGCGAGTGGTACTTCGTGAAGCGGGCGCTGGACCGACGGCCGGTACGGCTACTGGCTCATGATGGTGCGGGCATCTGCCACCCGACGGGCACCCGCAATCTGGCCGCGCTGGTCCTCGCGGCGGCGGCGCGGCCGGGACGGCGGGTGTTGAACGCCGGGGATCCTCGGCCTCCGAGCGTACGGGAGATGGCCGGGGCATTCGACGCGCTGCTCGGGCACCGGCCCGTGGAGTATCTGTTGGAGGGGCCCGGCGAGCCCGGTCTGGGCAGGACGCCGTGGTCGCTCGCCCACCCGCTGGTGCTCGATACGGCCAGGGCGGAGCGGGAGCTCGGCCATCGGCCCGTGCACGACTATGCCGGATCGCTGCCTGAGACCGTGGCGTGGCTGATGGAGGCGACCGGGGGCCGGGACTGGCGGGAGGTCTTTCCTCGTCTCGCGGCACGCTGGGGGCAGTCGGCCTTCGACTACGCGGCCGAGGACCGGGCGGTGGCGGCCGGGCATGTGAGCGGCGTGCCGCTCATAGCAGTCGACCGGGACCGGCGGAACTGAGAGGTCATTCGGTTTCCGGACAACCTGGTGGGGGTGTCGAGGAATGACCGGGCTGAATGGGCGTTGTTGCCATGAGCCGTGCGGTAGTGGCCGGGTTGAGGCTCACCGTTCCCATCTGTGCCGATGGCCCGGTTTATCGACAAGGACCTTGCCTCGGAGTCGACGCAAGTCGGTATCAGGACCTGCCCGACCTGGGCCGGTATCCACGTCCGGGCACGGGCCGTCATTGGCAGTGACCATTCTCTCGCCAACGATGGGGCTGCCGGTGGATGCCTGCCGAGAAGCGGTGGGGTCGGTGAAAGAAAGGGATTCCGTCATGAACGAGGAGATCCAGCACATCGAAGAGGTCGAGGCAGAGGAGCTTCCCGAGCTCGCCCTGATGATCGACCTTCCGGAGTAGCAGTCGGCGCGCGATCCCGTTCAGGTGCGGCGGGCCGGTTGGCCCGCCGCACCTGAACGTCCCAACCTCCCTGTACAGGAAGGAGCACGGCATGCAGGTGGAGCCGGACGCCCGGCAGGCCGCCGCTGACCGGGGTGCACTGACCCGGTGCATGGGCCTGGTGCTCGAACGGGCCGCGCTGCCGCTGCCCCCGGCGCAGGCGCTGCACCGGCCCGCCGTCGTCGAAGTGGTCCATACGGTGCAGCGGGAACTGCGTTCGGGCCCTCTCGGCGCGGACCGGCATCGGGAACTGGAGACGCGCCTGGTCCTGGGCCCCGCGCCGATGTGCGCGCCCGTGGACCCGCAGGACCACCTCAGCCGCAGCCTGGCTCGTGCCCTTCGCTCCGTGCCGGTACGTGCCGACGTCCGAGGGCGGCCCGCCGTGTCGGAGGTCGCCGGCTGGCAGGCCGGCGAGCGACGGGTGCTGGAGGAGGCGCTGGCCCTGCTGGAGGAGGTCTGGCCGCAGGGCGCCGCGGAGACGCGGGAGACGGTTGCCGAGGTCGCCCTGCTCGACGGCCACGCCATCGAGGGATTCACCGACTTCACCGTCCACGGAGCCGTCCTCGTCAACCGCACCCGGCTGAGGGAGGGAGCGAACGGACTGCCGGGGCCGGTGCGTTGCGCCGAGGCCCTGGTCCACGAGGGCGCGCACACTCGGTGCAACGCAGCCGCCTCGCTGGAGCCGTTCCTGCTGCCCGACCCGGGAGCCGCCGGCGGCGGGGAGCGCCCGGGCGGATCGGGCGGACTGCTGGTGGCCACACCGCTGCGGGCCGATCCTCGCCCGTTGAGCGGGCTCTTCCAGCAGGCCGTCGTGCTGGCCCGCAGCGTGCTGTTCTACCGGCGGCTTACCGTGGCGGGTGCGGCGGCGTCAGAGCGGCACGCGAAGCTGGCGGAGGGCGGTGCGATGGCCGTCCGCACCCTGGACGCGCATGCGGACAGCCTCACCCCGCGCGGTCGGCGGGTACTGGAGGAGTGTGCGAGCGTGCTGGGAGGGCGCGGGTGAACGCCTGGACGCCGCAGGTCTTCGCTCCGTATCCCGGCCACCCGGACGTCCTGCTGGCGCGCGTCGCCGCCCGCTCGGCCGCCTTCGAGGGGACCAGTGCGGCCGACGGGGACCGTGTGATCGTCGGCAGCGCCGCCGGGCACGACCGGGACCAGGTCCTACGTGGTGCGCGCGGGGAACTCCTGGAGCGGATCGGGAACGTGATGGCCGGTCGGGCGGCCGAGGCGGGCGGCGGGGTCGTGGCGACACCCGCCGAGCTGCGGGGCACGGCACAGGCCGTCATAGTGCCATCGGTCAGGCCCGACAGCCGGCGCTTGTGGGTGCGCGGACGTACGGTTGCGGGCAGGCCGGTGTATGTCGCGGCGGGCACCGTCTTCCTTCAGCACCGTCCACCACCCGGCTGCGAGGCACTGCCTCCGGCCGGCTCCACCGGACTCGCCTCGCACACCGACCGGCGGTCCGCTGCCCGCCATGCCGCCTGGGAGGTCCTGGAGCGGGATCTGATCCGGCGCAGCTGGTACGGACTCGCCAGCCGGCCTCCCCGGGCACTGGCCGCGGCCTTTGGCGGGCCGCTCGGCGATCTCTTCAAGGCCCAGGATCTGGTGGCCACCGCGTTCGCTCTGCCCGCACCGCCCGGCGCCGAGTGCGTGGTCGTGTGCCTGCACCGGCCGGATGGCACGGGCCAGACGTTCGGGGCGCGCTGCGGGCCGCCGGACCCAGTCGAGTCGCTCGTCGGGAGGGCAGCGTACGAAGCCCTCATGGTGCGGTGGAGCATGAGCAGCGTCGTGGCCCGCGCCACCTGGGAGCGGTGGCGAGGCGATGGCCCTCCGCGAACCGCTGTGCAGCACGCTCTGTGGGCGTACCACCGGCAGGACAGTCTGAGCCTGTGGAAGGTGGCCGGAGCCACCAGTGTCGCCACGGCCCCCGTCCACAAGGCCGCCTCGCCGGTCGACCCCTTCGACGTCCTGGCCAGGCACACAGGCCGCGATGTGGTCCTCGTGGAGACGGACGGAACCCCGGCCCGCGACGCCGGAGTGAGCGTGGTCCGCGTCCTGGCACCTGGAGCACTGCCGCTGCCCTCCGGCCCTCCGGCTGCGGGTTTCGAATCCGCCTCCGGCCACGCCCACCCCCACCCCTTCGGATAGGAGCCCCATGACGCCCCAGCCCTCCCGGCCCGGCTACGCCACCGAGTTCGCGGACGACTACGACCGTTTCTTCGGCAAGCCCGGGATCAGCGGCACCACGGTGGACGCCCTCGCCGCGCTCGCCGGGACCGGACCCGTACTGGAACTGGGCATCGGCACCGGAAGGATCGCCCTGCCGCTGCGCGCCCGCGGTATCGACGTGCATGGCATCGACGGTTCCGAAGCCATGCTCGGCCGACTCCGTGCCAAACCCGCGGGGGCCGAGGTCCCCGTCACCCTCGGGGACTTCTCCCAGGTCCCGGTCACCGGGAGCTTCAGCCTCGTGTACCTGGCGGCGGGGACCTTCTTCGAACTGCGGGACCAGGAGAGCCAGGCCCGGTGTTTCGTGAACGTGGCCCGCCGGCTCACCCCGGGTGGCCTCTTCGTCTTCGACTCCCACGTCCCGGAGGCGCTCGCCCGGGCCGCCGGCGGATCGGAAGTCGTCGCCGAGGACGAGGACCATCTCGTCCTGTGCCACCGGCGCGTCGACCCCTCCGTCCAGCGCTACCGCTCCCACTACGTCATCCACGAGGACGGCCGCACCCGCCACCTGCGGGTCGAGTTCCGCTATGCGGGCCACGGCGAACTGGACCTGATGGCAGGACGGGCCGGTCTCCGTCTGCGCGAGCGCTGGGGCAGCTGGGCGGGCGGGCCCTTCACCAAGGACAGCGCCTACCACGTCTCCCTCTACGAACGACCCTGACCGCCCCGCTTCACTGCACGGATGGAGCATCACATGAGCCGCCCTGACGGCCTGCTGCCGTTCCCCTTCCCGCACACCGACGGCCTCGCCCCACTCCCCGAGCTGGCCGAACTGCGGCGCGACAGGCCCGTTGTCAAGGTCCGTCTGCCCAGTGGCACTACGGCCTGGCTGGTCACACGGAACGCCGACGTGCGCAAGGTACTGGCCGATCCGCGGTTCAGCCGCACCCGTGCCCCCCGGGAACAGAAGGCCCAAAGCGGTCCTGCCACCGGGCCGCGGACCGCGGGGCGCCGCGCCACGGTCCTGCCCGACTCGATCCTCGCCAGCGATCCGCCCGACCACTCTCGCCTGCGCAGGCTGATCTTTCCGGCCCTGACAGTCCGCCGAACCGAAGCCATGCGCCAGGACATCGCCGCTCTCACCCACGACCTACTCGCCGCCATGGAACCGGCCGAGCGTCCCGCGGACCTCGTCACCCACTTCACCCGCCCACTGCCCCTGACCGTCATCTGCGACCTGCTCGGCACGCCGCGAGTGGATGCCGACCGGCTCGATGCCTGGGACGAAGTGATGCGCAGCGTCACGGTCGCGAACGCGGAAGTGAGCGGGGCCGTCGAGGAGATGACCGGCTATCTCGCCAGCCTGGTTGCCGCCAAACGATCCCACCCTGGCAACGACATGCTCAGCGTGCTCATCGCGGCCCGGGACGAGGGCGACCGGCTCAGCGAGGGCGAACTCATCTCCTTCTGCGTGGTCCTCCTCGCGGGTGGCTACGGCACAACCGCAGACCGCCTCGCCGGTCTGGTCCACCTCCTACTCGAACAACCCGACCGGTACACGCTCCTGCGCGATGAACCCGCTCGGATCCCGAACGCGGTCGAAGAGCTCCTTCGCTATGCGCAGGCCAGCATGGGAGCGAACATCCGAGTGGCAACCGAGGACGTCGCCCTGGGCGGGATCACGGTCGCCCAGGGCGACGCCGTCCTCGCACTCACCTCCTCCGCCAACCACGACGAGAGCGTGTACCGCGCGCCCGACCTCCTCGACCTCACCCGCGCCGCCCCCTTGCACCTCGCCTTCGGCCACGGCGCCCACTTCTGCGTCGGCGCGCAGCTCGCCCGCGTCCAGCTCCAGGAAGCCCTCAGGGCCCTCACCCGCCTACGGCCGGGCCTGCGCGCCGCCGGACCCGCGCAGTGGAAGACCGGGCGGACCTCACGTGCCCCCCGCACACTGCCCGTCACCTGGTGACACTCACTGCCGGGCTGCGACGGCGTCGAGTCTCGTGACCCACGAGGACGTCCTTCCTTCACCCGATCCCCGGCCGTCGCGTGTCGGAGCCCTCGCCCGCCTTTCCTGGACGCGGTTCGCACCCCGCTTCGCGAAGCGGGGTTCGATCCGGGGAACGGGGGCGGGGAGGGGGTGCACCTGGTCCGCCACGCCCGCGACGTGATGGTGGGCTGGCTGCCCGAAGAAATCGACGAGCTGCAAGCCCGCACCAGCGGCCCGCACACGCCGGGCGAGGCGGGTACGGAGCTGGCCGGGCTGTACCACGCCACCGGTCTCGCCCTGGGCGCGGCGCTCCGTGGCGCGGGGTTCACCACCGAAACCCAGGACGACCACATCCTCGTACTGCCCCCACCACCAGCGTGAAAGCACCGCCGCAGCCCCGGTAAGTTGAGAACCTGGCAGAGGCTCTTGCGTTCGGTAAAGTTCCGCGTGCGCCGGGCGGGTGCCGCGGCGCGGCCGAAAACGACTGTAGGGGAATCGAGTTGGACACCGTCTTTCATCCGCTGGAGGGCGACGACCCGCGGTCCGTGGCCGGATACCGCATCGCGGCCAGGCTCGGCGCCGGCGGCATGGGCAAGGTGTACCTCTCGTACACGCCGGGCGGACGGCCCGTCGCGATCAAGGTGATCCGGCCGGAGTTCGGCGAAGACGCCGAGTTCCGCCGCCGCTTCCAGCAGGAGGTGCGGGCCGCCGAACGGGTGCAGGGGCTCTACACCGCCCCGGTGATCGACTCCGACACCGAGGGCCGCCACCCCTGGCTCGCCACGGCCTACGTCCCCGGGCCCTCCCTGGCCGACGCCGTGCAGCGGCATGGCGGGCTGCCCGTGCCCACCGTGCTGCTCCTGGTCGCGGGCGTCGCCGAGGCCCTGCAGGTCATCCACGGGGCCGGCATCGTCCACCGCGACCTCAAGCCGTCCAACGTCCTGCTCGCGGGCGACGGGCCCCGCGTCATCGACTTCGGAATCGCGCGGGCCGCCGACGCGACCGCCCTCACCGGCAGCGGCGTCACCGTCGGCACCCCGACCTTCATGGCGCCCGAACAGGCCGCGGGCGGTGCGGTCACCCCGGCCACCGACATCTTCGCGCTCGGCCAGGTCGCAGCGTACGCGGCGACCGGCCTGCCCGCGTTCGGCGAGGGCACCTCGCACGGGGTGCTCTACCGCATCGTCCACGAGCAGCCCGACCTCACCCGACTCCCGCCCAAGCTTCAGGAGTTGGTGGCCCGCTGCCTCGCCAAGGACCCGGCGGCCAGGCCCTCGGTCGACGAGGTCCTCGCGCTGTGCCGGGCCGCCAACGGCGACGCGCCGCTGCGCCGCCCCGAGGCCTGGCTGCCCGGCGCGGTCGCCGCCGACATCACGCTGCGCGCGGCGGCGCCCGCACCGCCCGAGGTGACCCGGGTTCCGGCGGCCCCGGCACCGGCGCCGCCCGGCCACGCGCCGACGGTGACCGCCGCGGCCGCCGCGCCGCCCGCCTTCCAGGGCGCGTTCGGCCCGCCGACGCCGCCCCCGCCGGGCCCCTACGCCCAGCCGTCGATGCCACCGGGCTACCCGCCCCGGCCGTCCGCGCCGGGCCGACCGAACCGGCGGCCGGGCGTCGCCGTGGCGGTCGGGCTCGCCCTGGCGCTGCTCGCCGGCGGCCTGTACCTCGTGAGCCGCAACTCCGGCACGGAAGAACAGGCCGCCGGGAAGGGGAAGAGGGCCTCGTCCACCCCGAAGGCCTCGCAGCCGCCGGCCGGCGTGGCCAAGGCGCCGGAGCCGGTCACCCGCACGGGCATCAACCTGCCGGAAAACTACACCCTGAGGTTCGGCGACGGTGAGCTGCAGCCGCAGGAGTCGGGCGGCTCCGCCGGCGACCTGGAGTTCGCCGGGCACTCGCTCCCGTACCGTGTGCGCACCCAGGCGGGCAACCACCTCGTACTGCTCGACCCGGGGCAGGCCGGATCCCTGGAGACCTGCCGCGACGAGACGCGCTTCGCCAACTACATCCCCCTGGACAAACTATCCCCGGGCGCCCAGTTCTGCGTCCTCACCAAGGCCGGTCACATCGGCCTGATCACCTTCCGGGGACAGACGGCCAACACCGACCCCGCCTTCCACGTCACCCTCGACGCCACCGTCTGGCGCCGGGCGGTCGCGCCCTCGTCAGCCGACTGACCCGCCCGCCGCAGCCCAGTCAGATCCCCATCGAGGGTACGGATTTCCTCCGCGACCGGCGACTCCACCACCGCGCTCAGGGCCAGGGTCAGCCTGTGCGGGAGCGGTAGACGCGCACCGTGCGCTGCGCGACAGCCAGGCGCCCGCCCGCTTGGATCATGGTGCGGGTGCCTCCGTGGCGGTAGCGGAGATCGGTGAAGGCGACCAGGCGGCCGCCGGTAAGGACCCGGTCCCCGACGCGCAGTTCGGTGGGCGGCACGTCCACTGGCATCCGCCCCACCGGGCTCCGCACCCCGTCCCCCACCCCGTCCCGAGCCTCGTCGGCGGCGGGTACGGCCGGTGGCGGTGCGGCCCCGTGAGCAGTTCAGAGCCATGGAATTTCCCCCTACCACCCATGGCGACAGCGTCGCGCTGCCGAAGAGGCTGATAACCCACCACTCGTGCCCTGTCTCATCGAAGTTAGTCGTCTGCACCCGTGCTGACCTGCGTGGACTGGATTGGGTGAGACGCAGGGACTCGGTTCGTTGAGACAGACCCCGGCGGGACCGGAACGGGCTGAGTGCTGTCCCGTCTCAAGTCGGGCTGCCGCTGTACTGGGTCTGGCCTTCACGCTCTGGCGCTGGGGACTCCCAGGCCGTCCATGTAGTCGCGGACTCGCGTGATCAGTCCGTTGCGGACGTGGAGTATCAGGAGACCGGGGACGGTGAACGTGGTGGCCTTGGTCGTCAGGGTTCCCACCACGACATGCTCGGCGATGATCACTTCCGGATCGGCGGTCTCGTAGGCCGCGATCCTCCTGACTTCCTGCACCTGGGCGGGGCTGGCACCCCAGGCCGCCCGGTATCCGGCGCGCACGGCCTCACGCCCCTTGTAGCGCGGGGGGAAACCGGGAGAGGTGAACGGGAATTCGTGCACCGCGTCCATGGTGTAGAGATCAGCGAGATCATCTGGGGATTTGTCGAGCATGGCCTGGTAGTAGCAAGTCAGCACCTCGTGAGGGGTGCGAACAGCAGGTGTATCCAGATGTGACACAGGGGTTGTTCCATTCGCTCAACACTTGTTGACCCACTCACCGTAGGGTCGGCCGGAAGTTCGGTCAACGGCTGTAGAGTGAATTGGTGTCCACTCCACGCCAGTCCCGCGCCGACCGCCGCCGAGCGACCGAGGCGCGCATCCTCGACAGCGCCCGGGAGTTGTTCGCCGAGAAGGGATTCGAGCGCACCACCATTCGCGCCGTGGCGGCCGCGGCGAGCGTCGACCCGGCTCTGGTCATGCAGTACTTCGGCTCGAAGCGGGAGCTGTTCAACCAAGCCATGCAGGCCTTCCCCGCCCCGCTGACGGCCACTCATACCGACGCGCTCGTCGATCAGTTGCTGGCCTCGCTTGGCCTCAAGCTCGGCGGTCTCCCCGAAGGCACGCTGGCGATGATGCGGTCCATGCTCACCGATCAGGCGGCAGCCGATCACGTCCGTGTCGCCCTCGGCCGGCAGATCGATAGCGTCGGTGCCGCCCTGCCCGCAGCCGAGGATCCCGAACTGCGCGCCGCACTGGTTGTCACCACGTTGCTGGGCGTCACCATCGGCTACCAGTTGCTCGGCCTGGCCTCGCTTCGTGAGGCCTCTGCCGATCGCATCGCCGCATTGCTCCGCCCGGCCATCAAAGCCTTGGCAGGACCGCCGGAGTGAACGCGAAGCCGACGTGCCACCCGGTCGTCGCCGCCCAGTACCAGCCCGGGAAGTGACGCTCACCCCGCGACCAGCGACACGCGGGCACTGGAGCGACATCCTCGAACCGGCCCGTCACCCAGTCTCGCAGCGGACACCGACGGTGGACGTGTACCGCGTCCACGTACGACAACTCGACGCAGGGCCCCGCCCGATCCACCCCAGCCGGTACAGCCATCCAGCGCCCCCAACGCACTCAGCCGCGTAGGATGGGTGAGCCGGAAGGTGTCACCGGGCAGCCAGTCACCAGCCGGCCCTCCCCGAGACAAACGGAACATCCGGAGAACCGGTGCCCGCTCCGTCTAGCCGGTAGGGATGGGACCAGTCAGCGCGCTGGGCACTGGGTGTCGAAGAGTGCATGTCGACAGGTTGATGTAATACCAAGGGGCATGACAACCATTACAGGGCTGGTCACCTACCTGCGCGGCGGGCTCGGCCGCGCCGAGCGGGCGCTGAGCGCCGCCGAGGAGGCCGAGGCCCTCGCCCCGCGCCGGCAACCGCGCCCCGACCCGCCCGCGTGGCTCATCGAGCGGAGCATCGGGGCTGGCTGAATGCCGGTCCCCGTCCACGCCGGGGACTGCTGGGACGCCCAGAAGCGCTGCACCGTCATGAGTGTGAAGGAGGCGCGGCGGGCGCTGGCCGAGGGGGTGGCCGCCTGCCCGCACTGCCGGCCCGACACCGCCCTCGGGATGCCGGAGTGAACGGCGGGCGGCACGGTGGAGGCATGTCCCCTGACCTGCGCATCGTCGTCTATCCCCCGGATGCCGAGGGCGGGCGCCGCGTCCGTGTCGACGGGGAGATCCTCGGCCGTGCCCTCGGCCCCGGCGACCTCCTCGAATTCCTGCGCCGCGCCGGCCTGGACCCCGACGATGTCCGCCTGGACGACGAGCTGCTGATCGAGTGGCGCGGCGGCGGCCATCGGTGTGGAGCCCGGAGCCCGGCGAGGAGTGACCACGGCAGGCGGTCGCCCGCCGAAGTTCGACAAGACCGACTACCGCGAGCGCCACGCGGTCGAGTGCGGGATCAACCGCCTCAAGCGCCACCGAGCCGTGGCCACGAGATACGACAAGCTGGCGGTCCGCTACGAGGCAACGGTCACTGTCGCCGTCATCAACGAGTGGCTCTGATCGTTACAGCGATCCGCGAATCTCTGGGCCAGCGTGTGACCCTCCAATCCAGAAGGCCAGCGCCTTCCGTCTACCTCCCAGCGACCGCCGCATCGCGTTGACCAGGCATATCTGCGCCTGAGCCACCTCCGCGCTGGCCTCCCGGAACTCCTCTTCGCCGAGCGGCGTACGGACCGGATCGACGTCTCGCGCGACGCGATCCAAGAAGCGGTCGACCGACTGACCAAAGCTGTCGACCTCTCCCGCAACCTCTGCGGGAGCGATCAGGCTGACCCGCGTCAGAACGGCGCTCCACTCGGCCCAGTCGTAGTCCCAGCCGCGACGGTCGGCGTGTGCGCGCTTGATCACCATCGTGAACTTGGCGTAGTGGCTCAGGAGTTCCTGGTAAGCAACCAGCTGCTGATCCCGCGACCACTGATGGTCCTGGCCTCGTCTGGTGACGATCCCGCCTACGAGCACTCCCACGGTCGCCGAGGCCGCTCCCGTAGCGGTCGTGATCAGCGCTTCCAGCAAAGCCACCCCAGCCCCCGTGCCCAGCAACTGCCGTTCGATCCCGCGATGGGAACATAGCACTGGTGCATATTGGCGCGTCAGAGCATGCGATGGCCTCGTAGCGGACGATGACGTCCGTGGCTGGCCGACGCTTTTGAAACACGCCCTACTGATCTTTTCGTAAGTTCGGTGGGTGTAGTGGGTGGATGGTGAGGCCGGTGTGGGCGAGGAAGGACCAGGGCAGTTGTGGGTTGTGGTTGATGCGGTGGATGCCTTGCTCGGTGGCGTCCGCGACATCGGCGAGGTGGTCGCCGGCGAGGTTGGCGAGTTCACGTTTTTTGAGTGAGGACCACAGCAGCTCCACCGGGTTCAGCTCGGGTGCGTAGGCGGGTAATCGCTCCAGGGTGAGCCAGTCCTGGCCGGCGACCCACGCCCGCATCACCCGGCTCCAATGGGCGGACAGGCCGTCCCAGACCAGGACCACCCGCTCCCCGCGGTAGAACACCTTCATCTGCTCCAGGACCTCGATGAGGGCGGCGGTGTCGTAGCTGCCGAGCTTGAGATGGAAGCACAGGCGGGCCCCTCGATCGGGGTCGGTGGAGTGGTATCCCAGGGCCCCGGCCATCGATGCCCGCTTCCAGTTCAGCCGGTGCCGCAGCAGAGGGGTCCGACCTCGGGGTGCGTAGGTGCGGCGGATCTGAGGCAGCAGGGAGACGCCCGATTCGTCGAGGAACACGATCCAGGCACGTGTGTTCACGGCCCCTTTTTGATCCGCGGCCACTCGTGCGCGATCCAGCGGGCGATCTCCGATTCGTCCCTCTCGACCGCCCACCGCTCGGGCCGCTGCAGACTCCATCCGAGCCGGCCGGTCAGCAACCGCCACACCGACGCCCTCGACAGCATCACTCCCGTCACCCGCTCAACGACGGCGCCAACTCGCTCCAGGGTCCACAGGTCGGCCTCGAAGCCATGAGCCTGGGCTCCCCGCTCCAACGCGGCCCGGACCGTCTCGACCTGGGCGTCGTCCAGCTTGGGCGGGCGACCGGTAGCCGCACGCCGCCGCAAGGCCGAAGCGCCACCTTCCTCCCACGCCCGCCGCCATCGCCGCACGCTCTCCGCACACACCCCCACCGCCCGCGCGATCTCCGCGTTCGAGACACCGTCCTCGAACAACTCGACCGCCCGAACACGACGCGCCTCCGCCAACTGAGGCCGCGGCAACGGAGGAAGGGAGACGCCAGCCGCAGAGGGCGAAGGTCGATAAGCCACCCCGACAGCCTCCCACCCACACCGCCACTACACCCACCGAACTTACGAAAAGATCAGTAGTCCCGGGTAACGCCATCGACATCGCTGTCAGCATCAACAGCTACTCCATGTAACCCCACCCACCAGCAACCCCGAGGCGGCGAACGACCAACCGCCACCCCGGCAAGGCACCACGCACCGCCTCTCAACCATCCACAACGATGCAAGAAATCCCCGGCAGGGCCGCTCACACCACTGTGAGCGGTCCTGATCCGCTCGGCCCGACCCCCGCCGAGCCCGCCCCCGCACGACCACCCAGAAGATGCCGGGCGAGTTCGCCCAGAAGCCCGCGACGAACAGGCCGCCGCGACGACGATCACCGCCCTCCGGCGTCAGCCGGACATCGCCTTCAGGGCGATGAACGACGCCTATCCGGACTACGATTTCTGCTTGGCCGGGCCCAGCGTGTAGTGAGCGATTCGGGTAACGCCCAGGCCGAAGATCTCCTCGCGCGCGGGTTCGCCACCCGGCTTACCGGCGGGCCATCAGCCGAGGCGTGGCCAAGCTGACCGCATACGGGACGGACTACACGTCCACGGGGAGCGACCGACATCCAACGCCGCGTCGCCGGGGAACTCGTCGTCATCCAGCAGCAACTCGGCCAGCCGTGCCTGTGGTCGGCGGCCACCCGGCTGATGACGCTAGACGCCAAGACGTTCCCCGGCTGCGACGGCGCGGCCACCGTGTGCTGGTACCGGATGTCCGCGACCGCCACCGACGAATCCGGAGATCCGGGCGCACGGGTGTGGGTGCGGGGGCTCGTAGCGATCGCCCTCGGGTCGAGAGAGCCTCACCCGGCGTCGCAGACGCCCTCGCGGACCAAGCTGGTACAGGAGGCGTCTCTGGGGACCGGCCGGCTCGTGGCCGCGGGCCCGCCGGCCCAGAGCACCGACCTGGTCGCCTACCTGCACCGCGCCTCCCGCAACCGGGCCAAGTCCGAGATCCGGCGCCAGGCCAGAGCCGAACGGCGCCTGTCGGTCAAGGGAAGCGACGCCCCCGGCGTCACAGCCGCAGCCGATTTCCTCCTCACCGGGCAGAACCCGCTCGAAGACCTCGTGATCCCCGCGATCCGGGCCATGAAGGAGAGCGGCTCCGCAAGGTGGTGGAGCTGGTGAGCCGGAACCGGACGACGGGAACAGAAGCAGAGCTGAACGGCCTCCTCACTCACCACGGTTCATGGTGAAGACGAAGCTCTCGGAGTTGTAATAGTTGGGCAGGTGCCCGAGGTAGGAGCCCTCGCGGGGTGGATTCTCGTTCCACCAGTCCTCTGGACCGAACAGGTGTGAGGAGTAGTCGCTGGATGCGACGCGTGGCACGAACTGCAAGCGGAACGCGTCTGTTCCCTTCTCCGGGCTGATCCTCCATAGCTGTACGGCGTGGCGGCTTGAGGAGCGGTCACTACAGTCGTTCAGGACGACCCGGACGATGTTTCCGCCGCCTTCCGTACCGTCGAGGCACTTGCCACTGCCCGTGTTGCGGAACTCGTACGCGCCGAATACATCAGTGAACGTCTCCCACCGCTGCAAGGCCACCCCCTGGCACTCCTCAAGGCGCAGTGCGGCCCCTGCGGCACGGCTCTGCGCGCCCACGCACAGCCCTGTCGCTCTGTTGACGAGCAGGAAGCCGATGGGAGCGCTGCTCTGTGTGGGGGTGGGGGTGGGGGTGGGGGTGGCGTTGTCTTCCGGCACCGGGTCTTCCAGCGTGCTCGACGGAGTGGGGGAAGCAAGAGCGGGGGTCATGGTGGATGGGGCAGGGGACGCCGTGGTGGCAGCGGCGGCCGCGGGTATGGGGGGCACGATGCTGGCGTGAGTCGGGTGCGTAGGGGGGGTGTCGGAGGGGCTGGTCGTCTCGATGGCGGTGACGATGCCCGTGGCCGCTACGGTGACGGAGAGGGCTGCCACGAGGAGCGCGGCACGGGACCGCGTGACGGACCGGCTGCGGGGACGTGGCACCAGGGGTGGGGAGCCTGGGCCGGCCCTCGTGCTCATGTCGAACGCAGCGGGCGCCGGTGCTTGCGAGCTGGCGTCCGGGGTGTCGGCTCGGCGTATGGCTGCATTCTGTGCCGCGTCCAGGAGAAGGCCGGTGAGGGCGGCCTGGCTGCCGTTGCGAAGGATGGCAAGGTTGGTCCGGGCCTCCGAGCAGCTACGGCAGGCTGTGGTGTGCTGGGCGAGAACGTTCGATGATTCGGAGAAGCCGCCTTGGAGCGTGTCATCCATCGCGGCGGTCAGATGCCGGCAGGTCCGGCTTGGGGCCTGTACGGCGTAGGTCCGCAGGTATGCCTCGCACAGCTGGCCCCGGGCCGAGGGGGTGAAGGATGTGTCGCGTTCAGGGCACTCCGCCTGACGGAGCCTGGTGTGTCCGGGGACTTCGGCTATTTCGGGGCACAGAGACTGCTGCGATGCGGGGGACAGTGTACGGAAGGCCCGCAGGACCAGGGGGTCCTCGCCGGCGGCCGTCTGGGTCACGGTGCTCCTTGTTGCAAGTACGCAAGATGCCGCGATGTGCGGAGAGGGGAGGCATGAGCCGGCCTGTCGGGGCGGGTATCGGATGGAGCCGCCCGATGAGGAGAACCGCAACGACCTGTGCCTGTGGTTCGACACAGGGACGGTGCACTCTCCTTGGCCTCTTGGGGAGATGAAGAGTGCAGGCGAAAGGCGAAGCGAGTCAAGTGGCGAAATCCTGAGCGAAGTTGAGCATCGAACTGACCTATTTTCAATAGGTCACGAACGGGTATCAGCTGCCCAACCGGTATGCCCCACCTCAGGATTCCGCCGCATCCTTGGACCTGACTCGCATTTGGCGTTAGGCAGTGTCTTCAAAGGGTTCTGATGGGGAATCATGTGTTGCATGGTGCGTCGTCATGAGCTGTCGGATCTGGAGTGGGAAGCGTTGTCCGCGTTGTTGCCGCGGTCGCCGTCGGGGCGGCCGCGGCTGGACGACCGGCGGGTGCTGAACGGGATCGTGTGGAAGCTGCGGACGGGGTCGGCGTGGCGTGATGTGCCGGAGCGGTACGGATCCTGGCGGACTCTGTACACGCGTTTTCGCAGGTGGGCGCTGGATGGGACGTTCACGCGGATGCTGGCCGCGGTCCAGGCGGAGAAGGATGTGACTGGTGACATCGACTGGCTGGTGTCGGTCGACTCTACGGTTGCGCGGGCCCATCAGCATGCTGCGGGCGCCCGAAAAAAGGGGCGGAGCAGGGGGACGAAGTATGTGATCACGCCCTCGGACGATCCTGAGGCGGACTGACCACGAAAATCCACCTGGCCTGCGACGGTCGCGGCCGGCCGCTCGGCTTCGTCCTCACCGGCGGCAATGCAGCCGACTGCACCCACTTCGAGGAGGTCATGGACACCATCAAGGTCCGCAGGGCCGGGCCCGGACGGCCCCGAACCCGCCCGAACCACGTCTTGGGAGACAAGGGCTACAGCTCCCGCAAGATACGCGCTTACCTGCGCAAACGCGGGATCGGCCACACCATTCCCGAACGCCGCGACCAGCGGGCCAACCGATCCCGCAGAGGCCGCGACGGAGGCAGACCGTGCGCCTTCTACAAGGAGCTCTACAAGAAACACAACGTCGTCGAACGCTGCTTCAACCGCCTCAAGCAGTACCGCGCGATCGCCACTCGCTACGACAAAACCCGCGAGTCCTACCAGGCAGCCGTCACCATCGCGTCCCTGATTCTCTGGCTCAAGCCCCTTTGAAGACACTGCCTAGCGGAGGGTGGCCCTATCCGAGGAGGATCGGTGGCGGAGGAGGCGAAGCGCCCTCCGGCCGTTTGGGACGCTGGCAGAGCACCGCATCCGGGAAGCGTCCCCCTTCTAGGCCGCGCCGGACAGGCCGAAGGCGCATGCGAAGTCGCCGCCCTGCGCTACCTCCTGGCCGGCGCCGCCCGATTGCCGGCCCTCGTCCGCGACCGTGTCAAGGCGGCAGTGAACGCCAGGACTTGACCCACGCAAACGGGCGTCTGATCGCGGCAGCTCGTTGCTGGCGAGGCCGGGTGCACGGTCATTCATGCGGACTCCTTGCAGGGAGAACGGTGGCTTCGCCCCGACGTGGCCGCGCCACGCCGCGAGCACCCCGTCGGCGACCGCCCACAGCCACACACGAGCAGCTCGCGGGACTTCAACATCCCCCACGCCTGGACTGAAAGCCCAGGCTGGACAGAAAGGCCACAGACGGATCCCTCCCAGTGGCCACGAGGTCGACGTCGCGTTCCGCATTCGCCACAGATCTCCGTGACGAGTCCGTCCGGGACGCGGGCTGCCGGTCCGGGTGGACGCGGCGGCAGGGGCGACGCGATCGACTCCGGTCAGAACAGGGTGGACCAGGGCGGCGACGGCGGGAACGGCGGCGAGGGCAGTGCGGCCGGCAACGGCAGTGTCACCGCCGCCGAAGGGGCCCAGGCCCGTGCCGTCGGGGGCCGAGGGTGACGCGGCGGGATCCGCGGACGGCAGCCCCTCCAACGGCGGGCAGGACGGCGCCGACGGTGCCGTCAGCATCAGGACCGCCTGACGCCCGGCCGAACACCAGACAGGCCACCGAGCAGGACACGGGTGCCGACAGCTCTGACGGACAGTCGGCACCACGCCGTTGCACTGCCAGCCATCGCAAGAGGACGAGGCAGGAGTCCTTCCCCCCTATGGCGACCCGCGCAGGCGTTCGAGGGCCTTGTTCCCGGGACGAGTGTGTCCTGACCGGTTCACCCCAGCCGACTCGTTCTGTCGGGACAGACTCCGATCCGACGCACCGGTCACGCGCGGAGCCGCACTCGGCGAGTGCGGCTCCGCGCACTGCCGTCTCAGCTGATCGCGATGTAGCCGCGGTAGCTGCCGGAACCCGGGTTCTTCTGGTCGTAGCCGACCAAGATCCGGCTGATCTGCTTGCCCGCGTTCTCATCGAGGCTGACCGTGACGTGGTTCCAGGTATCGAGGGTAAGTGCAGTGACCCCTCAGGTCCCGACACTTCTGCTTTATTCCGCGAGGTCCAGTCGTTGATGCCGGCGGAGCCTCTCCTGGTACGGCGTGATGTAGCCGATCGTTGAGTGGATCCGCCCCGGTTGTAATGTTCCGCGATCCAGCGGAAAACGTCCTGCCAAGCCTGCGCCCGGGTTTCCCAGACGGTCGTTTCGATCTCTGCTTTCAGGACGGCGAAGAGGCTCTCCGCGGCGGCATTGTCGCAGCACGAGCCGGCCCGGCCGGTGCTCTGCCGGATGTCCAACTCGCCGAGCAGAGCGCGGAATTGACTTTGAGGTGTACTGCGTCCCGCGATCCGAGTGAAAGATCGCGTTGCCCGCCGTATGCCCGCCCGCATGAGCCATCCAGATGGCGTCCGCGACCAGCTCGGTGCGCATGTGGTCGGCCATCGACCAGCCCACGATCTCCCGCGTGCACAGATCGATCACCGTCGCCAGGTACAGCCATCCCTCTGCCGTCGGCAGGCAGGTGATGTCCCCGACGAATGAAGTCCCGCAGAATCAGATCCGGTGCCGGCGGCGCCGTACTGTCCTGTCTCGTCAGCGACCGCGACTTCCGTCGCGTTATCCCGACGATCTCACGGTCCCGCATGATCCGGGCGACACGTTTGCGGTTCACCACGTGCCCCTGGTCCCGGAGTTTCCGGGTGATCCGCAGGGCCCCGTAGGATCCCCGGGAATCGGTGTGGATCTCCCGGATGCGGCGGGCCAGGCCCTCTTCCTCATCGGCCTACTCCTGCCGTGCCTCCTTGTTCTGGTGCCAGATGTAGTAGCCGGAGCGGTCCCATCCGAGAACGTCGCACATCCGCTTCACCCTGTGGGTGTTCCGGCGCTCGTCGACGAAACGGAAGCGGATCACCGTGTCGTCTCCCGCGCGAAATAGCCGGCGGCCTTCCGGAGGATCTCGTTGTCCTTCTTCAGCCGGGCATTCTCCCGCCGCAGGCGCTTGAGATCTTCGCCAGGAGTCATGCCGATGTCACCCCCGCGGTCCGCTGCCTGGACGCGGGGCCGGTTCTCGCGGACCCATTTTCGCAGGGTCTCCAGATGGATACCCAGGCCGTGGGCGATGTCGGTGAGGGAACGGTCCGGCGAAGACCGCACCAGGTCCACCGCGTCCCGCTTGAACTCTTCAGGGTAGTTCTTCCGCTGTGCCACCTTGGATCACTTCCCCTGGATGACGAAGCATCCAGCGTCCAGGTGTCGGAATTTCGGGGGTCACTCCAGGACACTCCAAATCCGAAACAGCCGCCCGCATGTGCATCTCGCGCCGCACCGTCAGCACCCACGTCTCCAACATCCTGCGCAAGCTCGGACTGACGCGGAGCCCGGCGGGCAGGACTGTTGCGGTCACAAGCCGTTGACGCGGGCGCTTCTTTCTGCGGCCAAGGGGGTGAAGTTCGCTGTGATGACGCGGCCCGTTCTACGGCCCTGCCGCGCGTGCGGAGTCCGAGCCTGCGCCATCAGCCGGCGGCTTCGCAAGGTCATCTCCAGTTCAAACCGGGTACGGGGGTCACGTAGCTGCGGGCCGAAGAGTTTCTCCAGTCGCCGCATCCGGTACCGGACGGTCTGCGGATGCACGTTCAGGGCCTTCGCGGCCTCCGGGGCGCCACCGCGTTCGAGCCAGGCGAGAAGGGTCTCCTCCAGCCGCTCGCTCTGGCGTGGGGTCAGGCCTGCCAAGGGCCGCAGCCATTGGGCGGCCAGCGCCTGGGCCAGCGGTTCGTCCTGGAGGAGGATCAGAGTGGAGAGGTGGTCGTCGACGAAGACGGGCCGGGTCTCCGGCCCGTGGCGGGCCGGGGTGAGGGCGAGCAGGCGCAGGGCGCAGCGCAGGGAGGACGCGGTGTCTTTCAGGGCGACCTGATGGCCCACGGCTGCGAGGCGTCCGCGCAGCGGGAGTTCCAGCCGCGCCCGGGCGTCCGGACCCGGGCCGGGGCTCGGCACGAGCAGGCAGGGCCGGCCAGCGAACATGCCGACGAGGGAGTCGCCCAGCACGGCCGCGAGCCGTTGTGTCTCGCCCGGGGTGGCCAGTACGACGCCCCGTACGGCGGGCGCAAGAGGCCAGCCGGCCGCCTCGGCCAGGTCGGGGAGGGACCGCTGCGGGGCGGCTCTGGCGTCGGTGAGCGCCGTGAACAGTTCCTGGCGTGGCCGGTCGGGCGGTGCGGCGGGTTGCTGCCGGTCGCCGGCGCTGGTCTGGTCTGCGGCCTCGTGTCCCATGTGATCTGCGGGTGCGGTGACGGTGGGGCGAGCGGGCACGGGGCTCCTATGGCGTGCAGGTTGCCGGGTGTCCGGGCGGCGTTCCTCGCACCTTCCGCCAAGTGGGGCTTCGCTCTCGTGGTCGGGACCGTGCTCCCCGCCGCTGGGGTCCTGCTCTTCCGGACGCTGGTGGCCGAGGGCGGCGATCAGGGCTTTTTCCACTGACTGTCTGAGCGATTCGTCGTCGATGGTCTCGCTGTCGTTGACGAGTGCGGAGAATCCCGGGATTCCTCGCAGGAGCTCTTCCGCTATCTCGTCGGCCAGCACAGGAAGTTGCGTGCACAGGAGGCGGATCCACTCGCCCGGGGGGCGGGACCAGTTGCGGTTCAGGTTTTCGCACATCGTTTCCTCGTCGGTTCGGGGCGGGGCCCCTTGGGTGGGAAGGTGATGTGCCCACCGATTTCTTGAGGGGCCCGGTTCTTGGGCCCGCGGGCCTCGATGCCTTGGGGGAAGGTGCGCGGCGCCGGCCTGGGCCGGTTCGGGTACATCTGCCTCCGGTCCGTACCGAGCCGCGCAGGGCCACGTCCTCGGCCGGGGAGAGCGGGAAGGGGACCATGCCCGTTCTCGCTTCCCCGGTTCGTCTGCGCTGTCCGGCGCGGCGTGAGGAAGTCGAGCGTCACGACGCGGTCGCTGCAGTGCGTGCGCGGGCACGCCCGGCCGTACCGCAGGCTTGGTCCGGGCTCAGTCGCGCGTGAGGATCCGGCGGCGCGGGCGGGTCAGGGCGCCGGGGCACGTGATGCGGGGCGGTGGCTGCCTGGTCTATTCGGCGGGAGGCCGGTGGGCGATGACGATGCTGATGCTGATGAGCTCTGCGGGCCGGAGGGCAGCGAAGCCGACGTGGATGGAGAGGCTGCCTTGTGCCGTCTCTGGCGGGTTGTTGCTGTCGTCGCAGATCACGTGGAAGGAGTCCTCCGGGGTCTTTCCGAGAAGTGCGCCGGTGCGCCACTTGCTCGTGAGGAAGGACGTGACAGTCGCGCGGACGGTGGCTCGCAGCCTCTCGTCGTTCCGCTCGAAGGCGGCCCAGCGGGTCTCGCTGCTGATCGATTCCGTGAGGTGGTTGGCGAGGCGCCGGACGTGCAGATAGCGCCAGTCACTGTCCTGGGAGAGGGTGCGGGCGCCCCAGATCAGCGTTCCCTGGCCCGGGAAGGCCCGCAGGCAGTTCACGCCCATGTGGTTCAGTGCGCCCTGCTCGGCAGCGGTGAGTCTGCGCTGCAGCCGCGTACGCCCGCGGAGTGCCACGCGGGTCGGCGCCTGGTGAACGCCGTGCTCGGCGTCGGTCCGTGCCCAGGTACCCGCGACGTGCCCAGTCGGCGGTATCAGCCGGGTCTCCCCCCGGCTGGTGCCGCTCACCGACAGCCAGGGGTGGTAGACCGTGGTGTACTGGGCCTCCTCTTCGTTCAGACCGAGCCGCTTCGGCAGCGCGGCGGCATCCGCGTCCTTGGCGGTGTGCAGGAGAGCCATCCGGTTGGGAGCCGCCGCGCAGTGCCGGGCGATGACCCTCGCGATCATCGCACCGTCATCTCCGCCCTCCCACAGGTCCGGGGTGATGACGATGTTCACTTCAGGGTCCAGGGATGCCAGGGCCGCCTCGTATCCCGCGATTGAGCCGTCTTGTCCTGCGCCCACGATCCAGCAGGTGCCGCCTCCGTTGGCGAACCAGCCGGACACGGCGTCGGCCAGGTACGGGGATCGCGCCCCACCCGATTCGGCAGCCCGCTTCTCCTCATCTGCCATCGGGGCGTCCTTGTCGAACTCCTTCCACGTCGTGATCCTGCGGGGCTCGCCCGCTTGCAGGTGGCCGACAAGCGCAGCGATCGACGTCGAGGAACCGGACGGCGGCCGAACTCCGGACGAAGACAGGTCGTTGCTGGAGACGCCGGGTGCACGGTCGTTCATGCGGGCTCCTTGTAGGGAGAGCAGTGGCTTCGGCCGGGCTTGGCCGTGCCACGCCGCGATCACCGCTTCGGCGGCCACGCTCGGGCGTAGGCCGCCAGGTTCGGGCGTAGGCCGCCGGCCTGGAGGGGACCGATGCGTGTTCAGGCGGCGGCCGGGAGGACTGCCCAGTAGGTGACGGTGTGGGCCAGGATGCGGGTGCCGTGGGCGCTTGCCAGCAGGGCGATGATGCTCACGCCGCGACCGTGCTCTTCCGGCGCGCAGCTGGTTGTCCAGGTGCCCTCGTCGTCGGCGGGGCCGCCGTCGCCGACCTCGATGCGTAGGGCGCCGTCGTTTCCGGGTCGCTGAAGGTGGAGGGCGACGGGGGGCAGGGCGTGTTCGACGGCGTTGGTGACGAGTTCGGAGACGACGAGCAGTGCTTGGTCGATGGTCTCCTCAGCTACGTCCCATCCATCGAGAACGGCGGTGGTGATGCGGCGCGCGGTGCCGGCGGACGCGGGATGGTGCGGGAGTTTCCAGACGCAGGGGCGCGAGTCGGTCCGTGCGTGGGTGGCGGGCTGCGGTGGGACGGGCGTCGCGGCGGCTGGGGAGGGGGCCGTTTCGATGTCGGTGCTGGCGTCCATGGCAGGGTCCTGGCGGTGGGGGTGTGAGCGGGTGTCGGCGATGCTTCGCCTGTCCGGCTGTGGTGGTTACCGTAGGAGCTGGTGGAGGACGGCTGAGGCGAGTGCCGCGTCGAGGGCGCCTACACCGGTGAGGTCGGCGACCGTGATCGCCGTTTCGCTGCGGTTGGGGGGCGTTTTGAGCAGGTGGCCGGCAGCGGTGTCGCTGTCGGGGGCGGCGGCTCCGGCGCGGACGGCGTGGCCGAAGTCTCCGTGGTCGAGGCACTGGGCGTGGTCGTCGGTGGCGATGAGCTGTGCGCGGCGGAAGAGCGCTGGTGGGAGTTCGTTCTTGTGTGGCATGTCTGTGCCGATGCCTGTCACGTGTGCGCCTTCGCGCACGTGGGTGGCGTCCAGGACGGGGGCTGTGGCCGGGGTCGTAGTGATGATCATGTCTGCGGCGGCTGCCTCTTGGGCCGTTGCGGGCCGGGCTTGCAGCCCGGCTGTGTGGAGCTGCTCGCACAGGGCGTTGGCTTTGTGCACGGTACGGCCGTGAACGAGCACGGTGGCGATGGGGCGGAGTTTGGCCAGCCAGGTCGCCTGTAGGCGGGCTTGTTCGCCGGTGCCGAAGACGGCCAGTGTCGCGGCATCCGGTCGAACCATGGCGTGGGTGATCAGCGCGCCTGCTGCTGCGGTGCGCCAGGCGGTGAGCATGCCGCGGTCGTCGAAGATGGCGCGTATCTGTCCGGTGCGGGCGCTGATGACGCAGACCAGACCGTGGTTGGAGGGAAGGCCGAGGCCGTGGTTGCCGTAGAAGCCGGTTGCGATCTTGACGGTGAAGTCGGTGGCGCCGGTGATCCATCCGGCTTTGACGTGGCAGTCGCCGTCGGCTTCGGGGAATGCCATGTGAAGAGGCGGCGGCACCAGGGTGCGGCCTTCGGCGTGGGCAATCAGCGCGTCTCGGACGGCGTCGAACACCAGTTGCGAGGTGGCGGCCTTCTCGATGTCGGCCGGGTCGAAGACGGGCAGTGCCGTCGTCATCGGCTCATCCGCATCCACGTGGCGAAGGCGGACAGGCCCTCTTCCGGGTCGCGGCGGCCGATGCCGATGCGGAACCGATCGGCGGGGGTGGCGGTGAGTTCGGAGTGGTAGATGCTCGCGGGCAGCAGCAGTACGCCGGCTTCTTCCACCAGGCGGGTGCAGAATGTCTCCACCCCGTCGGGGCCGAGATAGCGCGGGTAGGCCACGCATCCGCCGTCCGGGGCCTGCCATTCGAAGTCGTCTGCGAACTCGGAGAAGAACGACTCGAACGCCGGCAGGTTGCCCGCGATGAGGGCGCGGTTGCGGCGGAGGATCGGCTCGCGGGCTTTCAGCGCGATGCGGGCCAGGATCTCGCTGGGCGCGGAGTTGCAGATGGTGGTGTAGTGCTTGGCCCGCTCCAGGCGCGAGAGCAGCTCGCGGTCGCGGCAGGTGATCCAGCCGATGCGGAGCCCGGGCAGCCCCAGGGACTTCGACGTCACGTTCAAGGACAGGGCGCGTTCGGACAGGTCTGCGGCTTGCGGCAGGATGCGGGCCGGGTCGCGCTCCAGGCCGCGGTAGACCTCGTCGCTGAACAGGTGGATGCCGCGCTCGTCGCACAGGCGGGCCAGCGCGGTGAAGTCGGCCGCGTCGATGACCTTGCCGGTGGGGTTGTTGGGGAAGTTCACCGACACGACCCGGGTATTGGGCCGTATGGCCGCCGCCACCTCGTCGAGGTCCAGGGCCCAGTCCCGCTCGGGGTCGAGAGCCACGCCGGTGACCTCGCACAGCGCCATCGGCACGGTCTCGGCGGCCTGGTAGTTCGGCGTCACCACCACGGCGTGGTCCCCGGCGTCGAGCAGGACGTTCATCGCCAGGTAGAGGGCCTCCTCGGCCCCTGCGAAGCAGATCACGTCGTCCGCGCCGACGTTCTCGTAGGTCTGTGCGATCACTTCGCGCAGGGCCGGGTCGCCGAAGGTCTCGGTGTATCCCAGGGGCAGGTTCTCGAAGGCGTCGCGGTCCTTGTCGTCGGCCAGTGAGAGGAGCTCGCCCAGCGTCATGGTCTGGACATCGGAGGCGGTCAGGTGGTGGCGGGCGGTGAACTCCCACCGCGAGAAGTACGTCTCCAGGCGGAAATCGGGCAGCCGGGTCATGATGCATCAGTCCTTTTCGCTTGGTGCTCTGAGTTCGGCCAGCAGGCCGTAGACGGTGGACCGCGACACCCGCAGTGCCCCGGCGACGACGGGAGCGGCGCGGCGCACCGCGAACACCCGGGCCTCGTCGAGGCGGCCGAGGACGGCCAGGCGGTCCTGGCGGGTCAGGCGTTCGACGGGCCGCCCCGTCTCGCGGACGTAGCCGCCGATGATGTGCTGGATGCGCTCGGACCAGTCCTGCTCGAACAACGGCTCGGGGCGCTGCACGGTAGGGGCGCCGAAGGCGGACAGGACCGCCGCTGCCTGTTCCAGCGGCGTGCGGTCGAGATTGATGCACAGCACCGCCGACGGCCGGCCCTCGGGATCGCGCAGGACCGCGCTGACCGACGACAGGCGCCGGCCGTCCACCAGCAGTTTCTCGTACGGCCCGTATACGTCCCGCGCCGATGGGTCGAGCTCGTCGAGTTCGCCCAGCAGCGAAGGATCCCCCGGGCCACGGGAGGTCATCGGGTTCCAGATCTCCAGAACCTGATCGGTGTCCGGGTCATGCAGGACGACCTCGGCGTACGGACCGAGCAACAGCGCCACCGCGTGGCACACCGGCCCCCACGTCCGAATTCGAGGGTCCCGACCCTCTTCCATTTCACCCATGCCTGGACTGTACGTCCAGACTGGACAGAAAGTCCAGCACCTCTGTAGGCGGCAGTCCGCACAACCGATCCCACGTCCCAGCCGGGCTGCTGCCGGCACTGGCAAACGCCTCGCGCCCGGCACCTGGCGGGCGAGTCCCAAGGTTCGGCGGCGGCAGGCCCTTCCTCGGTCCACACCGACGTACCGCCCGCGAAGACCGCTCCCTCCCGTTCCCGCACGGGCGCAGGGGTACGATGCGGCCGATGACGCTGAGGCGGCCGTGGTGGTCGTGGCGACAAGGCGGCGAGGCGGGCGGTGCGGGCGTCGGCGGCGAGATGGTCGGGCTGGAGGGATGGGGCCCAGGAGAACGACCACGAGAAGGACGGCTTCGCGCTGCTTGTGGGCGACGCGGTCGCGGACGACGTCGGCGTACGACTGGGAGCTGAAGCCGCGGACCACGAGGACGGGGATGCCCGCGAACTCAAGCCAGCCGGTCAGCTGCTGTCGCGACGGCGAAGACAACCGCAGGGCCCCCACGGAGGGTGTCGGCGCAGTCTGCGATGAGGTCCGGGCGCAGCTTGCGCTGCGGGTGCCGCGGCTGCTCGGCGTATGCGTCGGCCGGATGGCATCCGGGCCGGCCGGCGCCGGTGGCCGGATCGGCGGCCTTTCGTCGCTGGCGCGTGGCCGGATACGACTGGGTACCCGTACCCCGCCCCACTCCCGCCGATCGCCATGGAGGCGCACCCCGATGACCCCAGTCGGCATGACCAGCTTCGACGACGTCTACGCTCTCCCCGACCCCCGCGGGTACTTCACCGCCCTGGGGCCGTACGAGTACCAGACCCCAGGCCACGCCCAGCCGGTCTTTCGCGCGCTTGCCGCCGAACTCGGGCCGGGGCGGCGTACGGTCCTCGACGTGTGCTGCTCCTACGGGATCAACGCTGCCCTCCTCAACCACGACGTCACCCTCGACGAACTCTTCGCGCACTACACTTCGGCCCGGGCGGCCGAACTCACCACCGCCGAACTCGCCGTCCGCGACCGTGACTTCTATGCGGTCCGCCGCCGCCCCGACGCCGTGCGGGCCATCGGCATCGACGTCTCGCGCCCCGCCCTGGACTACGCGGTGGCCGTCGGGCTGCTCGACGAGGGGCACTGCGTGGACCTGGAGCGCGCCGAGCCAGGCGAGCGGCTGCGCGGCTCGCTCGCCGGGACGGGCCTGATCACCGTCACCGGCGGCACCAGTTTCCTCACCGAGCGCACCTTCGCCCGGCTGTTCACCGCTATCGGCCACCCCGTGCCGGTAGCTGCCTTCGTCCTGCGCACCCACGACTACGGGGCGATCTCCGGCTGCCTGGAGTCGTACGGCCTCACCGTCGAGCGGGCCGCCACCACCCAGCCGCAGCGGCGCTTCACCGACCCCCGGGAGCAGGAGCGCGCGGTCGCCACCGTCACCGCGTTCGAAGAAGACCCGGCAGGGAAGGAGTCTGCGGGGTACTTCCATACCCGGCTGCACCTGGCCCGCTGAACGCGTCTTCCCGGCGAGGGTGGGATCTTCGGGTTTCGCGGGACGACGGTCTCTGGTGGTGTCGCCATCGGCACAGTAGGGTGTGGCTTCATTATGAAGCACGTACATAATTCTGGTCTGGCCCGTGACCCTGACGGCTCCCTCTACGACCCTGGTGTCCGGGACTCCATGCAGGCGTTCTCGGCAGGCGGCGACACCCGCGCGCTGGAGACGGCCGCAGCCATCCGGTCGGCCTCGCAGGCGGTCGACCGGCTGAGGTCGCACGGTGCGGGGGGACGTGGGCTCAGCGCGGGGGCGCTCGACGTCCTCGCACGGCTGAGCACAGCCGTGGGCGAAGGCCTGAGCATCGGCGAACTGGCCCGTGCGGCGGGGGTGAGTTCCCGCAACGTCACGGGCCTGGTCGACACGCTCGAACGTGACGGCCTGGCGCAGCGGGTCCAAGACCCGCACGACCGCCGGTCGGTACGAGCCACGATCACACCGGCCGGCCGCGACTGGCTGGACGCCTTCCGGCAGCCGACGCAACGCGCCATGTCCGCCGTCTTTCATGGCTTCACCGAAGACGAACTCACCCGGTTCCGCGACCTGTGCTTGCGCGTGGTCGAGAACCAGCAGCGCATCGAGCAGTACCTGAACGCGAGCCGGCACGACCAGCCGCCGGCTTCCTGAACCGACGACGACGGAGCACCCCATGCCCACCGACACAGCGTCCATAGCCACCCAACACATAGTCCGGGCCTACCACGAGGCCCGTTTCCGGGGAGACGTCAGCGCGGCCGCCGCCCAGATCGGCGAAGGCTTCCGCTTCCGCAGCCCGTTCATCACCTCCGACAGCCCTACCGGCCACCTCGACGGCCTGGACGGTCTCCTCGGCATCGTCACCGAAGTGGAGTTGATCAGCGAGCTGTACGGCGAGACCGAGGCCACCCTGGTCTACGACGTCCACACCACCCCTGCCGTCGGCATCACCCAGCACACGGCCGAGCACTTCCGCCTGCGCGACGGCCGGATCACCTCGATCAAGCTCATCTTCGACTCCGCCCCCTGGCAGGCCATCATGTCCGCGGCTGGCCCGACCCACGACGAGGCCGCCCCCACGCCGTGACCGGCCACGCGCCAGCACGACGCAAAGCATCGGCACGCCGCCGAGACAAGTACCCAAGTGCTCTCGAAACTGGGTTCTGGCGCAGATCTTGGGGAGCGGTCGCGGAGAGTCATCGCGGTGTTCGAGGACGGGGGTGTCCTATCTCGTTCAATCGAGGCGTCTACTCAGCGAATCCAGTTGCTCGGCTGGCGCGGCCCGTCATTCAGCCGTTCGAATGTTCGCGGCGCAGGTGCTCAGAGCGGGACTGGAGGATGTCCAGGGCCTCGTGGATCGAGCAGCCGAGGTGGTCTCGGAACATCTTGATGGCCTTGATGGTCATGCCGCTGAGGATCTCCTGGTCCGCGAAAGAGAGCGGGCCGGCCGTCCATGGGGCGGAGGCGGGATCTCCGCCTGGCCAGTTGACGTCGGTCAGGGTGGCGAGCAGGCGGCCGTCCGCGAGCGCCACCGCCACGTCCATGCCGCGGGCCGCCTTCTCCGTGAAGGCAACGGGTGCAGTGTGGTCCAGGAGGAAGACGAAGTGCTGGGCTATACGTTGCCGCCATTCATCGAGTTCGCCGTCGGCGTCCAGGCGGAGGTTGGAGTTCCAGGCTGCCTGGGCGAGAACCGATACGAACAGTCCGAGGAAGTCCGACTTCAGCAGGTCGTCCGCGTGCTCGATCAGAATCGCGAGGTCCTGGTTCCCGTGGCCGGGGCCGTGCCAGTCGTGAAGGCAGTCGACGAGAGCGTCCCAGTTGTGGCCGAAGTAGCCGAGGAACGACAGCTCCCGGGCGAAGGTGCGAAAAACGGACCCCGGATCACGCAATTCCCGGCCGTCCAGCCGCAGGACGAGACCGTTTCGCTGCACGAGCGCGGCCGTTTCCGACGCCAGCCACGGGTCGGCCGGTGAGGTGAACACGACCCATGGAGAGCGGTGTTCCGTCAGAGTGGGCTTGGTCAGCATGGGTGAGATCCTTGCACGGCGTTTGCTCGGAGCCCTAGCGATTAAAGGAGGACAGATCCCCGGCAAGCATTCCCCAGAAGGCCACGTTCGCGAGGCTCTTCGTCTCGGCGCCGCCGTAGTAGCCGGCCGCCACGAAATACCCGCAGACAGCGATCGCGGCGCCCAGGAGAAGGAGCAACCACCAGCCTCGGCGGCCCCGCTGCCCTCGCTGCTTGCCTACCACCCCCGTCAGCCCTCCCCCATTCGACCATCCAGCCCATGAGCCTACGCAGCCAACCGTTCGGGCCGTCCTCCGGCCAAGGTTCGGACACCCATGACGCGTTGCCCCATCCGACCTGCGGCCGCGGAAACGGCCAACTTGCATCTGCGTGGAGTGCGGAGAACCCAGCGAGACGCCCAGCTACAACAACGTCGTGTGCCTGGGACAAGGGCCAGGCAGGCTGTGCGGCACTCGCCGCAACGCGGAGCGCCTCCGACACCCTCAGGCATGCGTCGTCATCGTCTTCAAGGCCCTCGGCTCGCAGATCATCGGCACGTACGAAAACAATCGCACCCCGATCGACTGCATCTGCCTCACGTGCAACAGCAAGATCAGACCGACGTACTCCAACTCGATGCGGCCGGGAATCGGTCCGTGCAACAAGGACTGCAAGCGCCTCAAGATCGGTAACAGCCGCCGCGGCGGGGCCGGGCGCATCATGCGGGCTCGGCGAGCAGTGACCGCACACGTTCGTTGCCCGTGGTGGAAAGGTGTTCCGCCAGTCTCCGTCCCGCCGGGCCTTTCGCCCGGTGAACCGCCGTGACGGCATGGACCATGGCCCGGTCGCCCGGTGCGGCATGGAGGATGCGTGTGATCAGATCTACGGCGAGTTCCTCGTCGACGGTGACGACCGAGTTCGCAAGATCGACGAGTTGGGTCGCCAGGTCGAATCGGTAACGCGTGCCGGCTTCGATGGATTGCATGGCGCGTGCGATGACTGCTCGAATTTCTGGAAGGCAGGCCCGCACCACCGATTCCTCCAGGTAGTCCCCCAGCCTCTCTTCAAAGTATTCGCGGTCCGCGATCCGGATGAGCGACCTGAAGGTTTCCAAGCGGAAAGCGGATGAATTCTTTTCCTCCGCAAGCTCCCTGCTGTCCGCTGCGGCCTCGGAGAACTTGCCGTAGCTGCTGTCCACCGAGAACTTGCGGTCCATGACGAGGTCGTACCAAGGAGTAGCCTGCGGATCGAGGGTAGCCTCCTGGACGGTTCGATACCCCACGGGTTCGCCCCAGGCCACAAGAGCCAAACACGCGAGATACCTTTCACGGTCCGGCGCCGCGGTGTCACCGAGCAGCGCAATAAGCCCGGGGACACGTTCCCGGTGCTCGAAGTGATCGTAAGCCCCATAGATGACATCATCGACATCGTCGGTACGATTTCCATCGAAGTCAGTTCCGAGGAGAGATTCGAACTGGGTCATGCCACTACCTTGCCTCATTCCGGTCCAGTGATGTAGCCACGCGGCACGATGCCCTTGATGAGCCATTCCTGATCCCGTTGTGTGTTCATCATGTCCACCATGCGTTGCTCAATGCGCTTCGTCTTGGTCTTGCCGAGTCCCAGCTCAGCAGCTGCTGCCTCGATCTCAGGCCGTGAGCTTCCCGGTGGAACCGAGAGATCGACGGGCCGTCCCGCGATTCCGTCAGCGCTGGACTGAATCGCCTGCTGGACCTGATCCGGTGAATGCACCTCGACACCTTGCGCACGCCCGGAGGCGATGTCCTGTTCCAGGCGAGGCAGGTCAATGCGGATCTTACCTGCGCCAAATGCCTTGGCGTCGGCTCCGTCGCTGCTCAGCGACGTGTACGGGCTGTCCGACTTTGCCGGATCCCCACCGACGACGTGGTCGACGATGCTGGCCTGACCGTCAGGGTTGGCCGGCACCAGGTCGCCATCGGCATTGAGGTGGGCCTTGCGCTGTCCGCGGCTGTTGTGCTCGGCGCTGAAGTCATCGTCCTGACGCATCAGATGCGGGCGGTCCCCATGAGAACGAACAGGCTCCGAGTCTCCCTGCGGAGGGTCGCCCTCGCGCTTCGGTCCACTCCCGCTGTCGGTTGCCGCCTCTCCCTCGGCCTTCGCGGCCGCCGACGCTTCCCTGCGTCCGGCGCTCTCCGCAGCCTCCTCGCCGATACGCACGCCCGCGCGGGCTCCGCCCAGCATCCCCTTGGTACCAAGGAATTCCGGAAAGAGGCGGGCCGACGCCTTCGCTGAAATCGCCCTTGAAGCTTTCGACGACGCCTGCGGGGATACGTTCGGGACGGGCGGCGGTGGATACGAGGCCCGCGAGAGTCATGCTGAGGTGCTGCTGGTAGTCGGCGGGGTGGGTCAGGTTCTAGGGGTCGGCAGGGTTCCGACCGCGGCCGAAGTTGAAGATGCCAGCGGTGCTCTTGGCCGCTCCGCCCAGGACGTGGGTGAGCTCGACGAGTGCCTGAGAACCCTCGTAGTCCAGGAACTCGGCCTTGATCTGGCGTGCCGTCGACGGCTTGGCCGGGGCGTGGTGGGTGGCGGTGGCGATCGCCCGCTCGACGGCGCGGGCCGCGTCGTCGCGCTGGCGGCGCGCCTCGTCGAGGATCTCCCGGGCCCGCGTGGAGGCTGCCTCGCCCGGGTCGGCACCCGGCGCCGGACAAGAGCCCGGGTTCTGACCGGCCTTGACGGCCGCCTCGTACGCTTCGGCCTTGGTCTTGTATGCCTCGGCGGCGTCCTTCGACGCTTTCATGCCCTGTCGGTAGAGGTCGATGGCCGCTTGCGCTTGGTTCTGCGCCCACAGCAATGTCTCGGCGTAGCCGTTGAGCGCGTTGCCTGAACTCTCGCATGCGTCGGCGGCGTGGAACCAGTCATTGGGGTGCATCTCGAACTTCGCCCGGAACGCGTCGGCCGCGGCTCCCTTCCAGTGGCCGGAGTCGAGGTCCTTATCCCCTGTCCGACCCGGTTGAAGGCAATCTGGAAGTCCTGCAGATGGGCGACCGACTCCCAGATTGCGGCAGGCTTGACGTGGCAGCAGCTCGGCGGCCTGCTGGGTCTGGCCGAGCTGCTTCTCAGGCATGGCTCCCAGGCCATGGGCGACGTCGTCGCCGAAATCCTCGACCTTGTCCGCCCAGTCGTGTGCACCCACGTAGTCCAGGCCGGCACCGATTCCGTCGGTTGCCACATCGACGCCGTGGCCGATGGCCTTCTTGGCTGCGTCCACGCCATGGCCGAGCTTGTCCATGCCCTGCTCAAGCAGCCCGCCGAAGCCGGTCATCAGCGCTCATCACCGGTGGGGGCTTCGGCGCCGGCCCGGCGATGCCCTCGATGGTCCGATCCATCTCCTCGCGCAGGCCGAGGGCGTCGATGATCTGGTTCGAGGGGAGGATTCCAGAGCCGTTCACATCGTGGATGGCCTTCTTCCAGGCATCCCCGCTTGGGAAAGCTGCTCGAACGACTTCTTGCTGTAGTCCGCGTCCCGGATCTGGGTGTACGGGTTGTCGGCCAGGACCTCGCCCCAGCCCTCTCCCGTGATCTCGCCCTCGGACGCGTACGGGTTGCCCCAGGCCGAGTTGGTCACTACCTTGAAAGCGCCCTGGAGATACTGGTCCTGCTCGTGCAGAACACCGGCCGACAGACCGACGTCGTCGGCGAAGTCGTTGCCCTGCTGAACGAGAGAGCGCACACCCCACTCCCACCGTTCACAGAACCTGCTGAAGGCGGTCGACAGACCGTCGTGCCCCGTGTCCATCCCTGACAGTGCGAGCTTGGCGAAGCCCCGGCCCATGCCGGCCGTGCCCACCATCCCGATCTCCTTCAGCTCAGCCAGGGTCTCCGTGATGCCCTGCGCGATCTGTGTGAGCGCTGCGTTCGAGACGTCGAGATCCGGCTGTTCCCCGCTCACGCCGCCACCTCCCCGTCCAGTGCAACCGCGTCCGCCACAATGCCCCGCACCGGCGGGAACACCACACCGTCAGGGCCAGCCAAGTTCAACGCGACACCGCAGGGAAAGTCCAGCGCCGGTACCACCCCGTCCAGCAACCGCGCCCCGGCCACGTAACGGTAGGTCCACTCCTGGCTCGTTTCGCCGCGCGCCGTGGCGAAACGGGCCAGCGCGTCCTCGCCGGAGAACACGCAGATCCAGTCCAGACCGCCGAGTTCGGCCGTCCACAATCCGCCCGCTTCATCCAGCGGGACGAGTGCAGTCCGGCCGCGGAAGTCCGCCAGCCGCTCCAGTACCGCCTCCCGGGCTTCCTCAAGCGGATCAGCTTCGGCCGATGGGGAAACCACAACCACGGCCGACGGCATCGCCGTGCCTGAAGCAACGCGTTCGGCTGCCTCGGCCCGCAGCCGGCCCCACTCCTCAGGGATCCGATGGCACGCACAACTCCCCTGCCCCACACTCCAGGTGTCCCGTCGGCCGGCGCGACCGCCTGACCGATCGGCACCCGGCTCCGTCACTTCTGGCCAAGCCGCTCGGCTACGACACCGTCGTCGCCCGCGACACCTCCGAACCGGTCCGCAACGCGCAAGGGAAGCCGCGGATCTACCTCCGGCCGGAGAACGCCGACGGCACCAGGAAGAGCTTCACCATCAGCACGTGGGCCGAGGCGGGCGCACAGGGGAAGGTCGTCGCCAGCCAGGACGGCAATCGGACCAGCTCCTTCATCCTGTACGCCGACGACTCCTCGAACTGGCGCTTCGCCCTGGCCCATGCCGACGCCGACGGATGGCCCTTCGACTACACCTACATCGCCAATGACGCGGCCCGGTTCATCCCGGGTACGTGGACCCGTCTGACGGCCGTCTATAACGCGGACACCGGCCTCATGAGCCTCTACGTCAACGGCGTACTCGCCGGCACTGGAACGCACCGGGCCTCTACGAGCCCTGCCCCCAGCGGACCCCTCGTCCTTGGCCGGTTCAAGGCCGACGGAACCATTCGGGACCACCTCGACGGCGGTATCAGCGACTTCGCCGTCCACCCCTATGCCGTCGCCCCCACCGCCCCTGGCGCAGCCGGCCCCATCGCGCTGTCCGCTTCGACCACCAACTGCGTCGACAACGACTTCAACCGCCCCAACCCCGGCAACAAGATCCAGATCGCCGCCTGCAACGGCAGCGACGCACAGAAGTTCCAGATCCTGGGCGACGGAACCATACGAACCAACGGCATGTGCCTCGGCGCGGTGAACGCAGGCACCGCGAAAACGACGCTCATCGAACTCCAGGTCTGCGACAACAGCGGCCCGAGCCAGCGGTTCCTCCCCCGAGCCGACAACAGCATCTACAACCCGGTCTCCGGCCGCTGCCTCGACCTCGGCAACCTCGACACCCGTCCCGGAACCCCGCTCTGCTGCCGTGCTCCCGAAGCCGGGATGGCGGCCGCTGCCGCCATTACGCGCGGGAGAGCCGTGTTCTGCCCGTCAGGTGGTCATCGAGTGCAGCTGGGCGAACTCGTCGGCCAGCAGGCCCATCATCACGACATCGTGGTGCCGGCCGGAGAGGTACACGAGCTCACGCAGTCGGCCCTCCTCCACGAAGCCGAGCCGACGATGGAGAGCCAGGGACGCTTCGTTGTGCGCGAAGATCCGCACCTGGCACTTGTGGAACCGGTGCTCGGCGAACATGAAACGAAGCAGCAGCACCGCGGCTTCTGCCGCGTAGCCCTTGCGGCGGTGCTCAGCGCCGATCGTGATCCCGTACTCGAACCAGCCCGAACGCGCGTCAGCCTGATGCGAGCCGACGGCACCGACTATCTCCCCTGTACCGACGGCTTCGACCGCGAGCTGGAAGCAGTCGCTGTCCCGCTTGCCGGTCGCCTGTTCATTGGCCCAGGCGCGGTATCCCTCGGCGGACCGAGGCGGGCTGACCAGGTCCCCCAGGCCCTCCTCGTCCTCCGCGAAACGCATGAACGCAGCCGCGTCATCGGGCTCGATACCGCGCAGACGTACGCGCTTGCCCATCCAAAACGATGTCATCCCCTATTGGATCACTCCCGGCTCCCCGAGTCCACACCTCCAAGAGGCTGGACTGGCCCATGACCTGCGCTTTCAGGTTGCCGAACACCCACTTGCGAACGGGCACCGGGGCCCATCACGGCGACGGACTCCCCCGCTGGCAGCCGGAGGTCGAGGCACTCGAACGGCGTGCGGCCGCCGATGGCGTACTGCAGCGACCTCCACTCCGGCGCCGCGGATCCTCGCGCCGTCTCCGACCCGGCGTGCTTTCCCATGTGTCCCTGGCCTACTGAGAAAGCCTTGGGGTATTCAAGGCAGCCGCTCGGGCCTCCGACGCGCGGGGTCGGCGCCGCAGTCCCTGCGCCGGTCAGGCGGCCGGGGCGAAGCCTGTCACCGTGGGGCGTGCCCGTCCCCGGGAAGACGGCGAATTCGCCGGGGCGTCGGCGGTCCACAGGTCGGGCAGGCCGTCACCGGTGAGGTCGCCGTCCGAGCCGATCCGCGTGTGTGCGGCAGCATGGCCGGCCGGGCAGCTGGAGGCGGGATCAGAAGGCTTCAGATCGGGTTGCAGCTCAAATAGGTGATTTCAAGCGTCTCGTCCGCCTCGCTGGAGTCACCAGCGGACAGATCCGGGCTGGTCCAGCTCGAAGCACGGGCGCCCTCAAACTGAATCCGCTTTACCGCGTTGTTCTGCACGTCCACGTATGCCAGAACGATTGCCTGGGTGTCTGTGGCCCTGGACGGATCCCGGGAGTCCGAGATCCACTGAGTGAACTTTTCACTCCTATCCAAGCCGCGCGTGAGAGTCATTGTCCCGGAGAGCTCCGGCGCACCCATGACCAGATCCGGGACCGGCTTCCCATCCGGGGAGTTCTGCACCAACTGGATGAACTCCTGGCTGAACGACACCCCACTGACGCTCTTCAGCGTCTCTACTCGGCGGTCACCCAGCTCAACTTGCCACTGGTACTTGACGGCACTGTCTTCCACAAGTACTCCATTTCGGTGCGCCCGCACGGGGCAGTTCAACAGCCTCGTGATCATGCCCGGCATCCTCGGTCGACACCAGCAACACCCTCCAGAGCTCACCCGAACCGGTGATAGCACCACACCTGTTGCGGCGGATACGCTCGGCTTTAGCGCTGCTGATCTGCACTAACGCGAGACATAGCCACCGCGGCACTTCGAACCCCCAGAGAAGCGGCGTCCTCCTTGTCGGCCTGAACCATGGGGTACTGGCCGCCCGGGGTGGGCTGCACCGGGAGCCGGCCCAGCAGGCTCGCGTTGGAGAGGATCACCCCGCACGGATGCATCGTGATCCCGCGCGGCAGCGCGTCGAGGCCGCGCCGCCCTGATGACCCACATCGGCCGCTGGAACCTCGTCGAACGCACCCCCGCCGACATCGAGGCCGACGTCCGTGCCGCCGCGCCGCCGCGCCGCCGGGAACCGTCGCCGGACTGGACATCACCGCCGATGCCACTGGCCTGACGCTGTTCGCGACGGTGCGGCGCGCTGACGAGCCGGGGTGATCCCCGCAGTCGGCTTCGTGTTCGTCGCCGACGCAGCCTCGATCGTCAGTCGAGGCCTTCGATGATGCGGAAGTCGCGCTCGACGCCGTCAGCAAGTGCGGCCAGCGCCTCCTGGTAGGCCGCACTCGCATGTGCGGCGACCGCCTGTTCGAAGCTGTCGAACTCGATCAGGACGGTGCGCTCGGCGATTCCGGCGTCGTGTGCGACGACCCGGCTGCCGCGGGCGAGCAGCCGCCCGCCCGCGGCCTCGACGACTGGACCAGCCAGCTTGTTGTAGGCAGCCAGCTCCTCGGGGTCCGCAATGGTGCGGTAGGCGCTGACCCAATAGCCCTTGACCACGGATACCTACTGTGTTTGGAATTGATGCTCAGAAAGCATGCTCAGATCCATGGCCGGCGCGCTGTGGGTCAGCGAGCCGACGGAGACGGCGTCGAAGTCGGACGGCTTCGATCCTCAGCTTCCGGTTCGACTCGACCGGCCCAGGCCCGGCACACCGACTGGGGCCGTGATCGGATTGGTCTCGGGTGAGCGTCGGCGGGCGAGGGCGAGGCTGGCCATCGTCGTGATCGCCATCGCGGCGACGCCGACCAGCGCCGCGGTCGTGTAGGCGTCGTCGTTCGGGAAGAGGCGGCCCGTGGCGGTGCCGGCGGCCAGGACCAGACCGCCGATGGCGCTGCCCAGGGAGTACCCGACGCTGCGGACGACGTAGTTGAAGCTCATGGCGCTCGACGTCTCGCTCTTGGGGGTGACGGCCAGGATGACGCCGGGCATGGCGGCCGAGAAGCTGCCGACGCCGAAGCCCAGCACGCCCATGGCCGCGAGCAGCTCGGCCAGGTTGGACCGGGCGGTGGCGAACAGGACGAACCCGCTGCCGACGATGGCGGCGCTGCCGGCCAGGAGCAGGGGGCCGTCGATCCGTTCGCGGACCCGCGGCGTGAGCTTGCCGGCGACGAACCCCAGCACGGAGAACGGGATGAGGACCAGCCCCGCCACGAAGGTGGTCAGTCCGAAGCCGTAGCCGGCGCTGTGCGGCGTCTGCGCGTAGCGGGTTATGAGCGTGAGCAGGAGGTACATGCCGCTCCCGCCGACGAACATGGCGATGTTCGCCCCGGCGACCGCCGGGTGCCGTACCGCCCGGACGTCGACCAGGGGCGTCTTGGTTCGCAGTTCGGAAACGGTCCAGACGCAGAGCAGGAGTACGGCGGCGACGGCAAGGGTCACCGCCACGGCGAGGTGTCGGCTCCACAGGCTCCTCTCGCCGGCCAGGAACAGGACGAGGAGCAGTCCACCCGCCAGGACGAGCGCACCGGCCACGTTCACGTGAGCGGAGCGACCTTCGGGAGCTGCGGGCATGGAGTGCCACGCGGTCACGAAGGCGATGGCGGTGACGAGCAGGCCGAGGCCGTAGGCGGCCCGCAGTCCGCCGAACTCGGCGAGCAGCGCGGCCAGCGGGTAGCCGACGCCGGCTCCGATGATGGAGACCACTGAGATCAGGGCGATCGTGGCCGCGCTGCGCTCCTCGGGAAGATGGTCGCGGGCCACGCCCATCATCAGCGCCGTGAGACCGAGTCCGACGCCTTGGGCCGCTCTGCCCACGAGCAGCCAGGCGAACGGCAGCGGCAGCACGGTGAGCGCGCTGCCGACGACGACGATCGCCAGCGTGGCGAGAATCGTGGCCCGCCGGTGCGGACCGGCTCCGAGCCGGCCGAGTACGGGTGTGGCGACGGCGCCGCTGAGCAAGGCGATGGTCAGCGTCCACTGCGCGCTGTCGAGGGAGACGTGGAACGTGGTCGCCACGCTGGTGATGAGCGGCGTCCCGAGGCTGGCGACCGCCGCCACGACCAGGGCGATGAACATCAGGGCGGGGACCAGCAGACGTGCCTCGGAACGTATCAGAGCAGTGCTCATGGGCTGGTCATGAGCCTGGGCCGCGGTCACCGGTCCGACTCCTCTCGGGCGTGGCTTTCGAGCTCCGCCAGATGCAGCAGCGCCGGAAGGGCTGCTGCCAAGGCCTCGACCTCGTCACCGGTGAGTTCGTCGATCAACCGCGCGTACGCGTCGACGCCCGCCTGGCGTCGCGTCCGGACGTACGACGCGCCGGCCTCAGTCAGGCACACCAGCGTGACCCGCTTGTCGGACGGATCGCCCTTCCGCTCGACCAGCCCGGATTCCTCCATCACCCGGACCAGGACGGTCATCGCGGGCTGGGTGACGCCCTCGGCCACCGCCAGATCGGTGATCCGTCGCGGGCCGGTCTTGTCCAGGGTGGCCAAGGTGGCGGCGGACGTCAGGCTCATGTCGCGGGGAAGGCGTCTCACGGCCCTGGTGGCCAGACCGTAGAGGGCTGACCCGATGGCATCGGAAGCGGCGTGCGCGGCGTCTCGGCGACTCATGCCTGAAGCATAGCGGATTTATATGAATCCTTTATGCATCTCCCGATCAGGGTTCGGCGATACTTGACTTGGAAGCCATCTCATTTGGATGGTTGGGTAGGTTGTCGGTCGTGGCGGGGATTGTTGAGCGGCTGGTGCCGGATGAGTTGTGGGCGCCGTTCCAGCGGGTGGTGCCGGAGGCGCCATTGCGGCCTCAGGGCGGTGGCCGACGTCGGCATGGTGACCGTGAAGTACTGGCCGCGATCGTCTTCGTTGCCACCTCGGGTTGTGCCTGGCAGCAGCTGCCCGCGGCATCGTTCGGGCCATCGGGGGCGACAGCCCACCGACGCTTCTCCGAGTGGACGAAGGCCAGGGTGTGGGCCAAGCTCCACCGCCTGATCCTTGACGAGATCGGCGCCCGCGGCGACCTGGACTGGTCCCGCTGCGCGATCGACGCCGTGAACATGCGGGCCCTGAAAAGGGGACCTGACAGGTCCGAATCCTGTCGACAGGGGCAAGTTCGCATCGAAGATCCACTTGATCACAGAGCGAACGGGTCTGCCCCTGTCCGTCGGAATCTCGGAGGCGAATCTGCACGACAGTCAGGCACTCGAACCCCTCGTACGCGGCATCCCGCCCATCCGTTCACGCCGCGGACGCCGTCGGCGCAAGCCCGCCAAGCTCCATGCAGACAAGGGTTACGACTACGCTCACCTGCGGAATTGGTGACGTCAGCGCGGCATCAAGCACCACATCGCCCGCAGAGGAATCGAGTCCTCACAGCGGCTGGGCCGCCACCGCTGGACCATAGAACGGACCATGGCCTGACTCGCCGGCTGCCGCCGACTCCACCGCCGCTACGAACGCAAGGCCGAGCATTTCCCCGCCTTCACCAGCATCGCCTGCACCCTCATCTGCTACCGCAGACTCACCAAATGAGATGACGTCTGAGCGGGGTCCCAGGCGGAGTGCTCGCCTGCGGAGTCTGTCGTACCCGTACCGCCTTGGACGAAGCTTCCCAGCGGCAACGCGATGCCGCTCCCGATGACTGCGGCAGGCGCCCTGGCGGGTGCCGGGCCGGACGAGGCCGCCGGACCGGCTGGTCAGGGTTGGGCCACAGCCGGTCCGGCAGGCGCCGATCCGCCGGTACGCGAGACGGTCGAGCAGATCGTGCAGGCGGTCCGCCGACAGCGACGACGTGGCCATCCGTGCCCTGCTGGCTGATCTGGCCGCCGTCGCGGACACCGCCGCCCTGCTGTACTTGCGCGAATGGTTGCACGCGCCGCAGTGACCTGCGGCTGGTTCGGCGCTCACTGTCGGCCGGGCCGCGATGCGGTGGCCAGGAGCTCCTCGGCGGCACGGCTGATGAACCGGCGGGTGCCGTCCGGGTTCAGAGCCTGGGCCTGAAGGCGGTCGTACATGACGCTGTAGTGCCGCACGTCGGATCGTTTCTCCAAGTACTGGTCGCTGGTGAACCGTTCCAGATACACCGTCCCCGCCCCGGGAGCGTCCGCGAAGTGAAGGATGGAGAACTGCCCCGAGATGCCCGGGTGGGCCCCCACGTCGTGCGGGAGGATCTGCACGGTGATGTGCGGCTGGGTACTGAGACGGTTCAGGTACTCCAGCTGTTCGCGCATGATCTCCGGGCCGCCGACCACGCGGCGCAGTACCGATTCATCCAGTACGGCCCATAGGCGGAAAGGCCGAGCCGGGTGGTGAGCCCGATGCTGTCGACGCAGCCGGACCTCCAGGCGCGCCGCAATCTGTCCGCCCGTGGCCAGAGGGATCGTTTCCTCGATGACGGACCGGGCGTAAGCGGGCGTTTGCAGCAGGCCGGGGATCACCAGAGGCTCGTAGGAGCGGATCGAGGCGGCTTCCGTCTCCAGGCCGATGTAGACGGCGTACGGGACCTCTCCGCAGGCCACCCACCAGCCCTGTCGGTCCGATTCCGTGGCCATCCGCATCAACGAGTCGACGACGTGCGGGTCGGTGACTTGGTAAACGGCGCACAGGTCCCGCACATCACAGGACTTGATGGCGCGGCGGCCGTTCTCCAACTGGCTGATCTTGGGCTGGGAGATCAACAGGCGCTCGGCCACCTGCGTACTCGTCAGGCCGCGGGCCAGGCGGAGCCGGCGCAGCTCCGCACCCAGCCGACGGCGCCTGACAGTGGGGTTTCCGTTCGCCGCCACGGGCGGTCCACCTCCGGCTCGGGACTGTCTACCAGCCGCGGGAATGCCGCGGCCGGGCCCGGGCGAACGCATTCGCCGTGCAGTGGTGATCCACGAGCCCTGCAGGCGAGTGTCACGTTGCGCAAACGGGCCTGCGTGCACAGCTCGGGCAGGGTTCACCCAGACGCCACGCCCTTCCACCCATTTGCCAGAAAAGCCTGTCCGGGGCGCTGCCGTCCCGGGCGTACAGCGCGGCTCCCCGGTTGATCGCCCTCGGGGGCCCAGCCTGACTCCAGGGGCGGGTCGCAGGAGATGCGGACGTTACGGGCGACGGTCGGGCCGGTGTTCTCGACGACCAGCAGGAGCGCCCCGCCGTCGGGGGTCAGGTTGGATGTCGACGATGACGTACGGCTCGTTCTGCTCACGGTGGATGCGTTCTGCAAGGGCCAGTTGACGACCGGCCGAAGGACGGGCAATGGCTGACTGCCAGACGGCGACGACGGCCGCGATGATGGCGACCATGACCGTCCAGTCGTCTGCCGTCAGGGCCTTGAGGCGTTCGTGGCCTGACGCTGCCGACAGCACGGCACAGGGGGTACTCCCTGGCGCCGGAACGTCAGCCCGGCAGGTTGGTGCTGGGGCGTCAGCGAGCCCCACACCCGCCCGGGGGAACGTCGCGCCAGGATGAGGAGCCCCGAGGGCTCCGCGCCCCTGGGCAGAAGGAGGGCGCATTGACCACCACGAACGTCCGGCGCTACGGCACGGTCTCGGTCAGCGTCAACGGGACACTTGACGAGGACGCGGGCCCGGCGCTCCAGCGGGCGCTGGACAACGTCACCGCTGATGAGCGGGACCTCATGGTCGACCTGCACGGCGCGATGTCCATGGACTCTGCCGGCCTGCTCCACCTCCTGGCCCTGCACCGGCGGGCGGAGAACCTGGGCCTGCGCGTCCTGGTCGTCGGCTGGCAGCCCCAGCCCCAGCAGCTCATGGCCGACGTCGCCGGCATCCGCGGCTCGGCTACCGGAGAGCGCTACGCCGTGTCGGGCTTTCGCCGGCTGATCGAGGAACGGGCGCAGCGCGCACGGGACCTGTCGAATTTCGGTGCTGGATGGCTGTCCGGCTTCTCGTGTGATGCGCCATAAATTTCAGGGTTAAGTCTGCGGTTGGTTACCGGTGGCTGAGGGGGTGATTTTGGTGAGGTAGTCGGCGAGGGACTTGAGGATCTCGTCGGCGGTCTTGGTCCAGGTGAAGGGTTTCGGGTCCTCGTTCCAGGTTTCGATCCAGGCTCGGATGTCGTCTTCCAGTGCTTTCACCGAGGTGTGGACGCCGCGGCGGATGAGCTTGTCGGTCAGCAGACCGAACCACCGCTCGACCTGGTTGATCCAGGACGAGTCTGTGGGGGTGAAGTGGACGTGGAAGCGTGGGTGTCTGGCCAGCCACGTCCTGACCTCAGGGGTGTTGTGGGTGGCGTAGTTGTCGCAGACCAGGTGCACATCGAGCTCGCAGGGCACGGCCTTGTCTATCGTGACCAGAAGCTGCTTGAACTCCTTCGCGCGGTGACGGCGGTGGAGTTCGCCGATGACAGTGCCGTCGGCGATGTTGAAGGCTGTGAAAAGGCTTGTGATGCCGTGCCGCAGGTAGTCGTGGGTGCGGCGCTCGGGCATGCCCGGCATCATCGCCAGCACCGGCTGCGAGCGGTCCAGCGCCTGGATCTGGGACTTCTCGTCCACGCATAACACCACTGCCCGTTCCGGCGGATTGTGGTAGAGCCCGACGACGTCGACGACCTTGTCGACGAACTGCGGATCGGTGGACAGCTTGAAGGAATCCTGCAGGTGCGGCTTGAGATCGAACCGCTTCCAGATCCGGCCGACCGTCGATTTCGACAGCCCCGTGCGAGCGGCCATCGAGGCCCGTGACCAGTGGGTGTCCCGGCCCGGAGTGGACTCCAGCGTCGCCACGATCACGTCCTCGACCTGGTCGAAGAAAATCGAGGACGGCCGACCCGGCCGGGGCTCGTCGGCCAGGCCGTCCAGACCGTGCGCGTGTGCGAGGCCGCCTACCTCCACGCCAGCGACCACCAAGGACTCGACCCAAAAGGTGGCACCCTCACGATCCCCGACGGGATGATCACCTACCAGGTCGTCGTCCGCCGCGAGCGCGTGTACATCGTGCAGATCACAGCCCCGGAGCGGTGAGCACTCCACCCCACTAACCATCAGCGACAGGGCGGGAATTTACGAATGCGGCCCGCTCCCTGGCCGTCAGCCTCCTCGGCTCGTCCCCGGTCTTGACATAGATGAGGGCCGCTCAGCAGCAGCTACGCGGCCCTCATCGTGTGCGCCTCAGATCCTGTCGATGTCGGCGGACAAGTGCGGCGACCCGCTGTTCGGGCCGGGCTGCACGAGGCAGCCCGCACGCGCCGAGCACCGCGCCAAGGTCCGCAGGTGGGCGGGAAAGGTCAGGCCGGGGTGATGTTCTCGGCCTGCGGGCCCTTCTGGCCCTGGGTGACGTCGAACGTCACGATCTGGCCTTCCTGGAGCTCACGGAAGCCCGAGGAGTTGATCGCCGAGTAGTGGGCGAAGACGTCCGGGCCGCCGCCGTCCTGGGCGATGAAGCCGAAGCCCTTCTCCGCGTTGAACCACTTCACAGTTCCCGTAGCCATATCCATGCCTTCCAGTCGATGGACGCCTCCCGCGATGTGCGGTAGGCGGAGGTGATCGCCCTGGTTCCTGCGGCACAGCACAGCAAAACGCCCACGCCTTTGGCGTGGACAAAGGGAACTTCCGAACCACGACAGCTGACCCAGACGGTACACGCCCGCACACCCCGTCACCATGGACAACGACCACGCGTCAGGCCCTGACCGTGCAGATGGGGCCTGCCCACGCGGACGCACCCGCCTCAGGCTTCGGTGGACGGTTCGCTGATTCGGCGGCGCGGCGGTACTCGGAGTTGACGCGCCGGGCTTCCTCTAGCTGGTCTTCGAGGATGACGATGCGGCAGGCGGCCTCGATGGGGGTGCCCTGGTCGGCGAGCTCCCGGGGCGGGCAGCGTGGCGCAGCTGGTAGCGGGAGTAGCGGCGGTGGCTGTCCTCGGAGCGCAGCGGGGTGATGAGGTGAGCTGCCGAGGGCGCGGAGGAAGCCCTGGGTGGTGCCGGGCATCTCGGCGGCGTGGCCCATGGTGTAGGCGGGGTGGTCGTCGTCATCGAGACGGCCAAACGAGTCGTCTGCTGTCGTTTGATTGCCGTGCGTCCCCCGCCTGGCTGCGCTGCCGCAGCTCGCAGTCGAGACGGGGCCGGGGGCTCGACCCGGGCCGCCCGGTATGCGTTCGGTCATCGCTATACGTGAGGGGAGGCAGCTCGCTGCCGTGAGCCGGGCAGGTCGGCCCTGCCCTGCTGCGGTACCGATCCGGATCCTGGCCGCCCGGGCGCCGGCTGCGACGCGCCGGTTCGCCGTGTCGCGCGGCGGCACAGATGAGCCAGGGAGGTGTAGAAGCGGTCAGGGAGGAACACGGCGTCCGCCACGATCATCGCTCCGGAGAAGAGGGGCAGCCCCATGACCACCGCGATGCCGACGTGCATCCCCAGCAACATGGTCAGAACCGGATACTTGAGCCTGCCGAAGAGCACGAACGGGAAGGCGACTTGCAGGAGCACCGTCGCGTAGCTGGCGATCGCGATCAGGACCGCGTAGTCGTCCGCAAAGTGGGAGAGCGCGGGCCAGGGCTGGAAGAGTTCGAGGTTGAGGACGTAGTGGAGGGCGGTCCCGCCGCCCCAGGAAGCGCCCTGGACCTTGTACAGGCCGGCTGACCCATAGAGGAAGCAGACCTCTGCTGCCATGACGAAGATGCCGCAGTTGTGCACGACCGTCGTCAAGGTGCTGCGCGCTTGACGGAGTCGGGGCAACGAGAGTCTTCCCTCCGGTTCGGGACCGCTGCCCGTACGAGCCGCCTTGAGACGGTTCCTGCGTGCGTCCAGGGACCAGCGGCGACCGCACGCGGTGAAGACGAGATAGACGGCCATCAGCAGGATCAGATTGTCCCCGCCGTCCGTCATGAAGATCGCTCTTGCATGGAACGAGGTCACCACGACGGCGAACAGGACGGAGATGGCGCGGGTCCGCCACCCCAGCATGAACAGCGCGGACGTGAAGAGGGCCGTCACGTAGCAGAGTTCGAAGTAGGTCGGGTTGTCGGAGAGGGTCAGGATGCTGTTCCAGCCCGTCTGTGCGAAGAGCTGCTCCGCAAGCGCGGGCGTCCACGGGGAGCCGGGACCCCAGATCTCGTGACGGTGCGGGAACTCGCGCAGAAGGAAGGCCAGGTAGAGCATTCCGTAGCCGGCGCGCATGACCGATACGGCGTACAGGGACACCGGCCGGCCGGTCAGGAGCGCGACGAACCGCTGGGCTGCGCCCGCGGTCCTCTGGTAGGCGGTGCCCCCCGGTCCAGCTGCCGTGAACGGGGGCTGGGTGATGTGCTCAATTCCCACGGGGGGTCACCTTCCACCAGGGCAGAAGCCGCTCTTCGGCGGGCGACGGCGGGCGGTTGCCGGACGCTGCGCCCTGCGCGGCGACGGGCAACGTGAGGACACGAAGCTGGATGAAGCCGAAGGTGGCGCCGTGGTCGTGGGCGGCGACCCGGTCCGCGGCGATGTTGCGCAGGTACTCCTGCATCATCACGGCGCGATCCGAGTCCGCCCTGTCGTCTGCGCCGTGCGTGTCGACGTAGGAGGTCCAGGCGCGACGCAAGAGATTCTGTGTCGTATGGCTCGGGAACACGTTGTGTTTGACTGCGGAATTGTCTACGACTGTCAGATCGGCCCAGCTGCTCACCTGAGTCGAACCGTCCGGGGCAGTGCGTGCGGTTCTCGCGAGAATGCGCCGGTTGACGGAGTCTGGATCCGGGGCGAAAAGCCGCCAATTCTGCTCGAAGAGGGGATACACCCATGCGTTGATCTGAGGGCCGTACCGATTCGAGACGGCATTGGGGGGAGCCACGTGGAGGAACACCAGAACCACATGGGTCAAAGTCGTCGCCAGGCACAGGGCCACGACGGTCCGCAGTGCCGCTGCCAGTAGACGGGAACGACGGGGCTGCCGGCACGGCGTGGCTGCTTCATCGTGACGCGCCCGGAGGTCCGGTTCGGAACCGGACACCCGGAGTTCCTTCACGGCCGCTGATTCAATTCCGCTCAACACCGGCCCACCCTGCCTTCCTCATATCAACTGCTCGCGTCTGGATTTCCTGCTGAATCCGGCGGCGGCGCACGACGGAGTCGAAGGGGCTCCGCCGCGCGCCGCTGTCCGACGAGCGGACCTCGTGCAGTCCGCTGCCTAACCCTCGGTGCTCATGGGCTTGCTGCCGTATCCGTAGTCGTGGTCATGGCCGTGGCCGTGGCCGTGGTACTCGCCGTAGCCCGGCTTGCCGGGCTTCTCGCCGTGCTCATAGTCGGGCTTGCCCGGCTTCTCGCCCTGCTCGTGGCCGGGCTTGCCGCCGTGCTCATAGTCGGGCTTGCCGGGTCCCTCGCCCTGCTCGTGGCCGGGCTTGCCGCCGTTCTCGTGGCCGGGCTTGCCGCCGTTCTCGTGGCCGGGCTTGCCGCCGTTCTCGTGGCCGGGCTTGCCGGGTCCCTCACCCTGCTCGTGGCCGGGCTTGCCGCCGTGCTCGTGGCCGGGCTTGCCGCCGTTCCCGCCCGTAACGTTCCCGCCGGTGATGTTCCCACCGGTGATGCTTCCACCGGTGGTGTGACCGCCCGTGGTGTTCCCCGAGGTGCTCGCTCCCGTCGTGTTGCCCGCGACGTTCCCCGAGGTGTTGCCGGAGATGTTGCCCGAGGTGCCGCCTGTCACGAGGTTGGCGATCGGGCCGCCCAGGAGGCCACCTCCCGTCGTCACGCCGCCGAGCACGCCACCAAGGACGCCCGAGGTCGCACCCAAAGTGGTCGTGCCGGTCGTGGTGCCGGTGGTCGTGCCGGTCGTGGTGCCAGTGGTCGTGCCGGTGGTCGTTCCCGTCGTCGTTCCGGTCGTCGTTCCACCCGTGCCGCCGGTCGCGCACGTCCCGAGGAAGATCCGGTTGTTGTCGAGCGTCACCTCGCCGTTACGGGCCAGCGCCCGGCCCTCGATGTTCGCCCTCGTGGTCACGAAGATCGAGGTCAGAGCCATGATGGTGCCCACGAAGGTCGAGTCGGTGCCGAGGGTCGCCGAACTCCCGATCTGCCAGAACACGTTGCACGGCGAAGCGCCGTTCGTGAGCAGGACCCGGCTGGAGGATGCCGTCGTCAGGGCTTCCGGAATCTGGAACACCCACACCGCGTTGGGGTCTCCCCCGGCGTTCAGGATCAGGTCGCCGGTGAGGCCGACACCGGACGTAGCCTTGTAGACGCCCGGCAGCAGCGTTTGGCCCGCGCCGATCCCCGCCGCAAGCGCGAAGTCCTGGGCCTGGCCCGCCGCATTGTTGTACGCCACGGTCAGATCGCTCTTGGCTTGGAGGGCCGCAGCGTCCGCAGCGTGCACGGCACCGAGCACCAGGCCGGGCGGGAATCCGGTGATGGCCGGGTTCGGGTGCGTCCCGAGGTCGTGGCTGATCACCGAGGGGCCGGTATTGGTGACTCCCTGACCTGCCAGAACGGAGTAGCTGGCGGTCGTGCCCAGAGGTACGGGTGTTGCGATGGCCGACGCCTGCGTCGACGTCGTGGCGACCATCGCAGCGGCAACCGTTGCGGCAAGGGCCGAGGTCAGCCAGCCGGACAGAGGACGGAGTCGAGGCGCTTGAGGAAATCTCAGCTTCATCGAGAGGCCATTTTCTGTGGGGGCCGTGGCGTGCCGGGCCCTAACCGATTGCCCGGGAAGCCGTACTAGTGAGATGGCATATTACGCAGGGAGTTGAGCACGGAAATTTCAAGCTGTAGGGCGAGGCCTGCGGTTGACGGCGGAGCGACGTAATATGCGCCCTTAATATCTGAGTTTATATGGATGGCCATCCGATGCAATGCCCGGGCGTAGGGGCGTTCATTACCCCTATGTGGGCCATCGACTTCAGGCCAGTCCGACAATCCCACCCCCGGCATACATGCGGAAGTGCCGCCATTCCAGTGATTCGACGAAATCCGAAGTGAGCGGGCGTGGCGACAACAAGAAAACCCTCACCGCATCGTCATATGGGTGGGAGTATTCGCCCACCTGTATGGCACTTCCCTGCCTGGACGATGTTCGCGTACCAAAGTGACCTCTTCGACCTGCTGATGCTGGATGGCACGGGCTTCGCCCACTGCCATCGGTGCATCGAGAAGGTTCTGCACCTGCTCCGACCGAAAGGGCCGGGCTTTACCGGCAACACCCAGCCTCGTCCATACAGCCGGGCGTTCTCCCCGAACTTGCGGTGCGGAGCGGTCACCGCACGGCCGCCGGTCTGCGGGCCCGGCCCCTGGTAGCTGACATCGGCGAAGATCTCCACAGCGGGCCCACGCCCGTAACTTGAAGACCCCATGGTCAGGCGGGGCTCAACGCCGCATGCTGGGTGGGCGCAAACCGGCCAGGTCGGAGGAGGTGTTGGAGGCCGCGGATCCGGTTCGCCTACGCGGCCCCCTCGCCGGTGACTTCGCTCGCCGCGCCATGAGCACCCGGGGCGCAGTCGCTGCGACGACATCTCAGTGGTCGGCAGGGTCCTGGAATCGCATAGCGCCGATGTGCCCGTAGCAGAGGGCGGCCACGATCACAGTGTGTCCTGCCCTCGCTCTAATGCTGTGACTGTCGCCCATGCCCGCGCCGGTGCTCGGGGGCGAGCGCCAGGTCCCCCAGGGGTACGGACCCCGGGCCATCGGTGCATAGGAGCGCGTCTCACAGCTCAAACAGCGCGTCGTTCCGGAAGAGTCCACGCTCCTAGGCAGTGTCTTCAAAGGGGCTTGAGCCAGAGAATCAGGGACGCGATGGTGACGGCTGCCTGGTAGGACTCGCGGGTTTTGTCGTAGCGAGTGGCGATCGCGCGGTACTGCTTGAGGCGGTTGAAGCAGCGTTCGACGACGTTGTGTTTCTTGTAGAGCTCCTTGTAGAAGGCGCACGGTCTGCCTCCGTCGCGGCCTCTGCGGGATCGGTTGGCCCGCTGGTCGCGGCGTTCGGGAATGGTGTGGCCGATCCCGCGTTTGCGCAGGTAAGCGCGTATCTTGCGGGAGCTGTAGCCCTTGTCTCCCAAGACGTGGTTCGGGCGGGTTCGGGGCCGTCCGGGCCCGGCCCTGCGGACCTTGATGGTGTCCATGACCTCCTCGAAGTGGGTGCAGTCGGCTGCATTGCCGCCGGTGAGGACGAAGCCGAGCGGCCGGCCGCGACCGTCGCAGGCCAGGTGGATTTTCGTGGTCAGTCCGCCTCAGGATCGTCCGAGGGCGTGATCACATACTTCGTCCCCCTGCTCCGCCCCTTTTTTCGGGCGCCCGCAGCATGCTGATGGGCCCGCGCAACCGTAGAGTCGACCGACACCAGCCAGTCGATGTCACCAGTCACATCCTTCTCCGCCTGGACCGCGGCCAGCATCCGCGTGAACGTCCCATCCAGCGCCCACCTGCGAAAACGCGTGTACAGAGTCCGCCAGGATCCGTACCGCTCCGGCACATCACGCCACGCCGACCCCGTCCGCAGCTTCCACACGATCCCGTTCAGCACCCGCCGGTCGTCCAGCCGCGGCCGCCCCGACGGCGACCGCGGCAACAACGCGGACAACGCTTCCCACTCCAGATCCGACAGCTCATGACGACGCACCATGCAACACATGATTCCCCATCAGAACCCTTTGAAGACACTGCCTAGTGCTGCCCCGCGGAAGCTCGTGGAGGGGTGTTGATCAGGGCGTGGGGTCACCGAGGTGGAAGCCACAGTCACAGTCCAGGGTTTCTTCTACGCGGACGCTCCAGCCATGTACCGATGAACCTGACGGACGCTCCGATCCGGGCCTTCGGGGACCCGTTCCGCGTCATCCCCGCCACTCTGCCGGTCACCCGGATCGGGGTCCTGGCGACGGGGTACGGCACGCACGTGACGGGGTTCGGCAGCTTCCTCACCTGAGCGGAGCAGGAAAAGAGCTGGCCCACTACCAAGCGGGCCAGGTAGGTTCGCGCGGTGAACCACGCTGACACCGTAGAGCTACGAGTCGCGACCCCGGCCGACGCCGCCGCCATAGCCCACATCCACATGAGTTCGCGAGCCGCGACCATGCCGTACCTGCCCCCGCAGAAGCGCAACCACGAGCAGGTGACCCGTTGGGCAGCGGAGGTCCTCCTCGTGGAGTGCCAGACCTGGGTCGCGGTGCGCGGCACGGAGGTCCTCGGCTACGCGGGCCTTGAGAGTGACGTACTCGAACACCTCTATCTGCTCCCGGACGTCCGCCGCCAGGGCGTCGGCACGCTGCTGCTCGACGAGGTCAAGCGCAACAGCCCCGGCGGCCTGCGCCTGCAGGTGTTCGAGCAGAACATCGAGGCCCGCACGTTCTACCAGCGCCACGGCTTCACCGTCCTCGCCACCGACGACGGCAGCGGCAACATGGAGAACCTGCCCGACCTGACGCTGGGATGGGCCCCAGGTGTCTAGTGCCATTCCGCGGCCGGGGTGTCGAGGTAGAGGCCTCCGGCGCAGGTGAGGCAGTCCTCGGGGCTGCTGGCGGGCAGGCCCGAGGGGAGGTAGTTGTCCTCGTACTTGCCGTTGCTGGCGAGGTATAGGGCGAAGTCCCAGGTGTGGAGCGTGCCGGTGAAGCGCAGGTGGCACAGGGGGACGGGTTCGCCCTCGTCCTTCAACTGGGCTGCCACATAGGCGAATCCGGCGCGGAAGCGGACCTCGACGGGCCCGGCCTGGGACCAGCGGGTCCTGGAATGGGCGTTCAACCGAGTGCGCAGGTGGCGCTGCATGGACTCGGGCGGCTTCTTGGGCACGCCCCCAGCGTGCCGTCTCGGCCGGCGATCCGTCATGATCTTCGGCCGTGGGCGCGAACGAGCAGGCCAACGGTGCAGTGGTGGCGGTGGCGGTGGAACTGACAGCGGAGGTGCGAACGCTGCTGGAGCGGACGGCCGCCGCCGCGAAGGCGGCCGTCCGTGACACGATTCGGGCAAGGATCGTGCTGGCCTCCGCGGAGGGCTTGTCCAACGCGGAGATCACCCGCCGGCTGCTCGTCGCGGTCAACACCGTCCGCAAGTGGCGGGGCCGCTTCGCCGCGCTGGGACCAGCGGGGTTGGCCGACGCCGACCGCGTCGGGCGTCCGCACCAGTACGGCGACCTCGTCCGGGTCGCGGTCGTGGCGGCGGTCACCAGCTGTGTCCCCGACGGTGCGGCGGCCTGGGCGCACGTCGCGATCGCCGAGCGGGTCGCGGCCGCCGTCTTCGCCCCGGTCTCACGGGCCTGGGCCGGACGCGTCCTTGCCGACCTGGACCTCAAGCCGCACAAGGTCACCAGCTGGCTCACCCGCCGCGACACCCCCGAATTCTGGGAACGCGCCCGCGACATCTGCGAGTTATCCCGCAACCCGCCCACGGGCGCGGTAGTGCTGTCCATCGACGAGAAGACCGCCATCGCCGCCCGCTCCCGCAAGCACCCCACCCGCCCCGCCGCCCCCGGATGCCCGGCACGCCGGGAGTTCGAATACGTCCGCCACGGCACCGCCTCACTGGTAGCCGCCCTGGACGTGACCAGCGGCGAAGTCCTCACCGAGGTCATCGCCCGCAACAACGCCGCCACTTTCACCACCTTCCTCGACCAACTCGACGCCGCGATCGACCGGGCAAGGACATCCACGTCGTCCTGGACAACGGCTCCGCGCACACCGCCCGATACACCAAGACGTGGCTGGCCGACCACTCGCGCTGGCACGTGCACTGGACCCCGCCGCACGCCTCGTGGCTCAACCAGATCGAACTCGTCTTCTCCGCCCTGACCCGCCGCGTCCTACGCCACGGCGACTTCTCCAGCCGCGACGACCTCATCGACACGATGGACACTTACATGATCAAGCGCAACGAGACCGCCCGGCCCTTCAAGTGGACCTACGCCGCCAGCCCGCTCCAAGCAGGCCGAACACCCCTCCACGAATATTCGAGGAGCAGTACTAGTGTGATGCGCCGGAAATCTCAGGGTTAAGTCTGTAGCCTGTTGGCATGTCGCCGGGTCCTCGTGCCGTTAAAGTCCGCCTGTCCGATGAGGAACGCGCGGAGTTGTCTCGTTGGGCGAGTGGGGCGGTGGCGCCGCGGTTCGCGGAGCGGGCGCGCATCGTGCTGGCGTGTACGGGCGGGGCGCCGAACGCGCGGGTGGCGGTGGAGGTCGGCGTGACCGCCGCGACGGTGAGGAAATGGCGTGGGAAATTCGCTGCTGAGGGGATGGTGGGGCTTGAGGATGCCGCTCGCATCGGCCGGCCGAAGGCCGAGCTGGTTCTGAGCGAGGCCGAACGGGACCAGCTGATCCGGTGGGCCAGGCGCGCGAAGACCGCCCAGTACCTGGCACTGCGTGCGAGGATCGTGCTGCGTTGTGCGGAAGGCGGGACGAACAAGCAGGCCGCGGCCGAGCTTGGCATCGACACCTCGACCGTGGACCGCTGGCGCAGTCGTTTCATCGCTGACCGTTTGGACGGTCTGGCCGATGGGCCCAGGCCGGGCCGGCCGTCCTCGATCCTCCTCGACCAGGTCGAGGACGTGATCGTGGCGACGCTGGAGTCCACTCCGGGCCGGGACACCCACTGGTCACGGGCCTCGATGGCCGCTCGCACGGGGCTGTCGAAATCGACGGTCGGCCGGATCTGGAAACGGTTCGACCTCAAGCCGCACCTGCAGGATTCCTTCAAACTGTCCACCGATCCGCAGTTCGTCGACAAGGTCGTCGACGTCGTCGGGCTCTACCACAATCCGCCCGAACGGGCAGTGGTGTTATGCGTGGACGAGAAGAGCCAGATCCAGGCGCTGGACCGCTCGCAGCCGGTGCTGGCGATGATGCCGGGCATGCCCGAGCGTCGCACCCACGACTACCTGCGACATGGCATCACAAGCCTCTTCGCCGCCTTCAACATCGCCGACGGCACCGTCATCAGCGAACACCACCGCCGTCACCGCGCGAAGGAGTTCAAGAAGTTCCTGGTCACGATAGACAAGGCCGTGCCCCACGAGCTCGACGTGCACCTGGTCTGCGACAACTACGCCACCCACAACACCCCCGAGATCAAGACGTGGCTGGCCAAACACCCCCGCTTCCACATCCACTTCACCCCCACAGGCTCCTCCTGGATCAACCAGGTCGAACGGTGGTTCGGTCTCCTCACCGACAAGCTCATCCGCCGCGGCGTCCACACCTCGGTGAAAGCACTGGAAGACGACATCCGGGCCTGGATCGAGACCTGGAACCAGAACCCGAAACCCTTCACCTGGACGAAGAGCGCCGACGAGATCCTCAAGTCCCTCGCCGACTACCTCACCAAAATCACCCCATCAGCCACCAACAACCAGCCGCAGACTTAACCCTGAGATTTCCGGCGCATCACACTAGGAGGAGCCGGTCGAGCGTTTCCGCTTCGCGGTCCGTGGGAATCACATCGTGAGATACCGTGCGGGACATGGGTGAGTTGATCTTGATCAGGCATGGCCAGACCGAATGGAGCATGTCGGGCCAGCACGCCGGCCGCACCGACATTCCGCTGACTGACGCGGGCGAGGCTGCAGCCAAGGCACTCGCGCCGAGGCTGGCCCAACGCCATCTGGTCGCTGTTTTCAGCAGTCCACTGAGTCGCGCCATGCGCACGGCCGAGCTGGCGGGCCTGACCGGTGTCAAGGCCGAACCCGACCTGCTGGAGTGGGACTACGGCGGCTACGAGGGCATGACTGCAGAGCAGATCCAGGAGATGAGGCCGGGCTGGGACCTGTGGCGGGACGGCGTCATTCCCGGCGACGGCGCCCATCCTGGCGAGCAGCTCCATCAGGTGGCCGCGCGGACCGACGCGGTGCTCGACCGGATCCAGCCGCTGCTGAACGACGGTGACGTCGCCGTTGTTGCTCACGGTCATCTAGCGCGCGTGCTCACCGCGCGCTGGCTCGGCCTCGACGCGTCAGCCAGCCGACTGCTCGGCCACCCGCACCCAGGCACTCTCAGCTTCCTGGCCACCGAGCGCGGGCAGCCGTTCATCTCGGCCTGGAACGTCCCGTAGAGGCGGCCCGGCAAGCAGGCCGGGGGTTCCAAGTCCCTGCGTCGAAGCAACCGAGTCAGGGGCGGAAGGTGGCTTTGTTCACGAGAGACGGTTCTGGCTCACTTTCCGTGAAGCGGTCACACGCTGTTCAGCGACGTCGGCCGGTGAGATGATCACTACTCACCCATAGTTGAGGAGCCCGGCCCAGAATGAGTAGCTGGTCGCCAGAGACAGATGAGGTGTTGGAGGCGGCCGGATGGACGCCAGGACGGCAGGTAGACACGGCCGGGTGGCGATCCATGTTCGAAGCGGTAGGCCTAGCCATGCACGACGCTGCGGAAGCCTTCCTGCAAGAGTTCGGCGGCCTGACGGTGAACGTCAACGGACCAGGGATCAGCTGTGCCCGCACGCCATTCGAGCTGGACCCTGAGCTGGCCTGGGGCGAAGAGGACCGATTCGCGGAGTGGGGCGATTTGATCGGGCACCATCTCTTTCCGCTCGGCGAGCTAGATCACGGCCGGTTCTTCCTGGGCATCGATGAGACGGGTGTGATCTATCTCGTTGAGACGTGGGTTGCCAGCTTTGGCCCCACGCCTCAGGCCATGGAGAACTTGATTCTCGGCGTAGCTCCTCGCCGCATTGACGAGAGCATGCACGCTGAGTGACGGGCCTCGGGCCAATGGGCCCTGGGGAACTTGCCCGGAACTGACCCATACCGGGTGCGGTGTGGCTGACAGTTCGGGTCCGTGGAAGAGACGGTGCTCCAGCTGGAGGAGCTGCTGTTCCCGTCGATCGCGGATATCGCGGTGCTGTCGATCGACGTGAACGACGAGGCGGTATTGATAGAGGCCCGGTGCACGCTGGTCGGGGCCGACTGCGTTGGGTGCATGAGCTGGTCGGAGCGGGTTCACAGCTCCTATATGCGGTATCCCGCTGACGTGCCCAGTGCGGGGAAGCGGGTTCGGCTGTGCCTGTGGGTCCGCCGGTTCATCTGCGGGAACGCGTTATGCGAACGGCAGACTTTCGTCGAACAGATAGCCGGGCTGACCCGGCGGTACGGCCGGTGGACCGAGCGCCTGCGGGCGACGCTGGCTGCGGTCGGTCTCGCGCTGGCCGGCCGGGCAGGCGCCCGCATGGCTGGTGTCTTCGGGGTGGCTGTCAGCCGCAGCACCGTTCTGCGACTGGTCAAGGCCCTGCCCGATCCAGATGTAGCAGCGCCGCGGGTAGTCGGGGTCGACGAGTACGCGACGCGCAAAGGGCGCTTCTACGGGACCGTGCTGGTCGACGTCGAGACCCGGCGGCCCGTGGACATGCTGCCCGACCGGGAAGCATCCAGCCTGGCCGCGTGGCTGGCTGAACGCCCGGGCATTGAGGTCATCTGCCGCGACCGCGCTCCGTTCTTTGCGGAAGGAGCCACCATCGGGGCGCCCCAGGCGATCCAAGTCGCAGACAGGTGGCACTTGTGGCACAACCTGAGCGAGGCCGCCGAGCGATGCGTCGCCCAGCACCGCGGCTGCCTTGGGGTCCTGGCTCGTGAGCCAGCCAAGTCCGCGGTCGCGGCTCCGCCGCCCGCACAGATGACCGGATCGCCATGGCCAACAGGGCACCGGTTCGCCGACCGCATTCGGGACAGGCACGCCATCGTCCACACGCTGCTGGCGGCCGGCCACAGCCGACGCTCGATCGGCCGCCAGCTCCACATGACCCACCGCACCGTCAAACGCTTGGCCGACGCCGTCGCTCCCGAAGACCTCTTCCAGGGGCAGTGGCAGAACCGCCCCACCGTCCTCGACGAGTACAAGCCCTACCTGGACGACCGCTGGAACCAGGGCTGCAGCAACGCCTGGGCATTGTGGGAGGAGATCGTGCCGTTCGGCTACAAGGGCAGCTACCAGCGAGTTCGCGCCTACCTCCGGGAAAAACGCCTCTCGCCCGGACCGGTCTCCGCCCGGCCGCCCACCCCGCGGACGGTCTCCGGGTGGATTCTCCGGCACCCCGACACCCTCACAGAGAGCGAACAACTCCGGCTCAAGGCGGTCCTGGTCCACTGCCCGGAACTGGACGCCCTCACCGGGCACGTCCGGTCCTTCGCACGGATGCTCACCGAGCGCGAGGGCGAACGTCTACAGCAATGGCTCGACGCCGTCCGGCAGGACGATCTGCCACCCATCCATACCCTGGCCGCCGGCATCGACCGCGATCGTGATGCCGTCACGGCCGGCCTCACCCTGTCCTGGAACTCCGGCGTCGTCGAAGGACACGTCAACCGGATCAAGATGCTCAAACGCCAGATGTTCGGCCGAGCCGGCTTTGATCTCCTCCGCAAGCGTGTCCTGCTCTACTCGTAAAGCACAGGTCAGACCCCATCCTCAAGGAGCCCGAAGCCTTCCGGGAAGCCTTCTAGGAACTCGCGCCGTGCTGGGTCGGACTCGGCGTCGGCCATCGTCCCAAGCAGTTCGATCAACTCGTTCCGCTGTTCGCTCGACAGCTTGCTGACCAAGTGGGCGACGCCCTCCATGACCTTGACGGCGTCGTCCGGATCCATCTGCTCGTCTTCACTGCCCTCGACGAACCACAGGACATCGACCAAAGCCTCGGCCAGGGCGTGGGTCAGAGACGAGTACACGGGCATCAAGGCGGACTCCCAGCAGGTCACGGCAGCAGAGCCCGGCTATCCCACCACACACCACTGACATCACACTCAGTCAGCCCTCCACGGAAAGTGAGCCAGAACCATTTCTCGTGAACAACCATGAGCCTCAAGATCACCAGTTGCTGCCCGAACGGACGAACAAACGCTGCCATTTGAAGTGAACGAGGCCAGGATGCGGTCGTCAACGGGCTCAGCCTGCCCTGGAGCTCCGGCGCCGTCGAAGGCCAGGTCACACGGATCAAGCTGATCAAACGCCGGTCATACGGGCGAGCGTCCTTCGCTCTCCTACGGACGCTGGTCCTTGCTCAGCACCCACCGTGATCGTCAGAACGGCAGAACCCACTCGTGATCGTCGACCGCCTCGGTTACCGCTCGCACGGCGGGCGGCCAGGCGCCGGGAATGGCGTCCACTGCACGCTCGACATCAGCTGTCGTCCTGCCGGTCACGACCAGATCCATCCCCTCCAAGCCGGGCTCCAGGCAGAGCAGCAGGCCAGAGGCAGAGAACCAACGAACGGGCTGCCCCATTGGCTCGAACCACGCCGGATAGGGCGGCAAGGCAACCGGAGCGAACTTCTTTTCCAGACAGGCAACCACCTCGGGCGTTGCCTGACAGATGCGCCCCTCGGTCCACTTGGCCATGGCGGATTCGCTCAGGACGGTCTCCACACAGGCAAGCGATAGACGGTCGAGGAAGTGGAGTCGTCCGGAATCCGGCAGGCGATCAGCGAACAGAGCGACCGGCGGGTCCTCGGAGGAAAGGTCGGCCAAAGCCACACCCCACCCAGCGCAGCCCTGGTTCTCGCTGCGGAACACCAGTAGTTCGCCGGAAGGGTCGAACAGCAACTCGTCCGGTTCCAACAGCGGATTCTGCTGGGCAACCAGGTCACGCCGTCGACCGAACAACGCGTACGCCTCCCTGAGAGCCACTGGGAGGCGGATGCCGAGACGGTCCTCAGCTCGCTGCACATCAGCCGATATGAACCCATCAGTCGGCGACAACGGGGTGGACCAAGCAGCAGCAAAGCCTTGGACGAATGCCCATGCATCTGCCCGCACGGGGCATCCACCAGCCAGAGCCTCAGCCACGTCGAACCTGTCAGCCATGCCGTTGACCCTATGTGGCAGCCACGCTTGTGTCGGACGGCACGGTGACCATCACGAAATGTGGGCCACAGCCAGATTCGTCGAGCCTCATCAGCAGCCAGTCACCGGCCACGCAGCGGTGTTAGGGGGCTGGTGACTTCGGGAGATCGGTCATGACCGATGACCGATCGAGGGCGAATCGGTCACCGGTCACCCTGGCCATCGGTCATCGGTCATCGGTCAAACCACAGGTCAACGGGGTGCGGCTGCCCGACCGCTCACGGCGGAAGCGGCCGCGCACGACGGTGTGCCGGGCGTCGCCCACGCTGGCCGCTCTCGTCGGATGGGACTCCAGAATCGGCGTGCTGGTGGCTCACACTCGTGAGGTGATAGTCGGTCACTCACCGATTGAGTCACCGGATTGGTCACCGAATCACTCACCAACGCCAATCCCTGCGCGTGACACTAGCGACAGCGCTCCCCACCATCAGCCGAACGCCGCTGACCCGCCAACTCGAATGCACAGCACGACAAGTCCAGTGCTCATTGGACAGGTGTAGCGCTCAGTCACACCTGTGACTGAGCGCTTTACTTGGCCCGTCTGGCCAAGTAAAACGCTCATCCCCGGTACAAAGTGCTCCAGTCGCGAGTCCCTGAAGACCGTCTTACGGTCGAAGTAGCCGATGTGCCGTGGCCCTGCAGCGGGACACCCCTCCAAGTCTTCTCGTGGGAGGCGCGAGTGCGTGTGCTGGTGGACGTGCATGCCATGGGCAAGCTGCGCCATTGGCTGTGGCGCGCGAAGTGGGTCTCCTGGGCAGCATGGTCCTCTTCGTGATCTCGTGTTTGCGCATGGGGTGGTCGGACACCTGGGAGACCGTGGTTGGCCGGCGGAGCCCCAAGAACGCCTCCTACCCCTACATGTCGTGGCCGCTTTCCGTCACCGGGTGGCTGGTGTTGCCTGCGTTGGTCGCGGGAGTCTTCGCATACCTGATCACTTCCCAAGCTGACCGTCGCCGCACCCGGACCGTCTCGGAAGTCGCGGCGCGGGTTCCGTTCAGGTCGCGGAGGAAGCTCGCCCGTGGAGGCGTTCCTCATTGGTTCGAGCGAACACTGGATGTAGTTGCTAAAGGCCCCTCAAGCACTCATTCGTGATTCCCTTTGTGGCTCTGCACGGGAACAATTTTGACAGGGCCGACCGATGCTGGCGCGCGCTGGTGAACGCCCTGCTTGATGAGGCGGTGCAGGCAGAGTCCATAGAACCGCCGTTCAGGAGGACCTGGGCAGAGGAAGAAGCCGTGCAACTTTTGTTGAGCGCCGCGAATCGGAACCCTCCCTACTGCACATCGTGCGGCCCGAAGCAGCAGTGACTGGTCCTGCCGCCCAGGTTGGAGTCCCTGCCCCAGAGCCTTCGAAATGGCCACGCGACTCCGTGAACCTGGTCGCCCAGGACGACGGGCCACCTCCGGCGCTCGGCGCGGGCCAACCGGAGCGCTAAAGGGCCAGTTGAAGCGCTCGGCCCGTACGACTTCGGTTACGCGTGTCTCAGGCCGCGAAGGCCGGTGCTGCAGGCGCTGACCAGTACTCGCCCACCCACGTTTCCAGGGACGTCAGCCCGGGGTGCTGTGCACGCAGCGTCGCCAGGTCGGCCTTGAAGCCGACCGTGTTGAACCAGTCGAACATGGCGGCCAGCTCTTCGCTGCGGGTGCGTACCTGCTCGATCGGCTGGGAGACGAAGCGCACCGGACGGGCGGCGGCGCGAGCGAAGGCTTCGGCCAACTGTGGGCCGGTCAACTCGTCTGCGGCGACCTCGGCGGTGTGCCCCAAGTAGTCGGCCGGGTTGTTGAAGGCGTCGGCGGCGATGCTTCCGATGTCGCCCGGGGTGATCATCTGCAGCTTTGTGTCCGGGGCCAGCGCCATCGTCAGCGTGAGCTCGCCGTCCACCCACTGGGGGCCCAGGTGCTCGAAGTTGGTGATGAAGAAGGTTGGCCGCAGGATCGTCGCGGGCAGACCGAGCGCCGTGATGTGCCGCTCGACTTCGCCCTTGCTGGCGAAGTGCTGCACCTGGCCTGGGCGATCGGCGCCGTCGACGGAGCTGTATACGAAGTGCGCGACGCCCGCGCGGGCTGCCACCTCCGCGACTGCCTTGCCCTGGCGGATCTCGCCGACGAAGCCGTCCGGTCCGGCAAAGGTCTGCACGCTGAACACGCCGTACGCGCCGCGCAGGGCCGCATCCAGCGATGCCACATCGTCCAGGTCACCGCGGACCAGGACGGCGCCGGCCTCCTTCAGCACCAACGCCTCGGGCTTGTTCGGGTCACGGACCAGTGCGTGCACGGTCCAGCCACGAGACAGCAGTGCGCGCGCGGTGGCGCCACCCTGCCGTCCGGTCGCACCAGTCACCACAATGACGCGGCTGTCAGACATCTAAGGCTCCTCGATAGCGCAGGTCCTGGGTGCCTTGAGTGGCGCCCCTGTGTGCTCAGAACCCTGCTTCCTCAACCAAAGTTGAGGTCAAGCTCCTGTGTTCTACATCTCGGCCGCCAGGCTGCTCGTCGCCCCGCTCCACGGGTCAACCATCACGCTCAGCGGGCCAACTCGGGCGCTCAAGGGCCAACTGAAGGGTTCTGACCGCTCTTCCGTGATGGCTACGCCAGACAGGCGGCCCCGTCCAGGCTGGCTCTCTTGCTACCCCTCGTCTTCGTCCGTGGCCGTGTCCCAGGCCGGGAGCGATGTTCCGGACGCAGTCGTGATCCGAAGAACCTCGCACCCCATTCGGTGGACAGCGGCGAAGAGGCGCTGCTGGACCTGTCCGCTGTCTTCGGGTGGGAAGTCGATCCGGATTTGGTGGGGGCGGGAGGCGTCATAGGTGAGCAACCAGTCGGCATCGACGGTCGCGAAGTGATCCTGTCCCATTTCGTCGTCTGTGGAGCGCCACGAGCCCCGGTCGGTGGTGGGAGCCAGTGCCTCGCGCAGGAGCTCCAGGCGCTCGGGGTGGGAGAAGGGGCCTTCGGACAGGCGCAGGCAGCGGTGGGTGCGGGGGCGGAAGGCGTTGAACCATGGTGCCAGGTCCGGCTCCATGTCTGAGAGCAGTCCAGAGCCGGCGCGTCCGCAGGCCCAGCTCTCGATGAACTCGGCCGCGCCCACGGCGTGCGTCTCGTACCAGCCCTCACTGCTCCACACCACGACGGGCCATGTCTCGGGAGCCCCGTCGGTGAGCCAGCACAGGCGGTCAGCATCCATCGTGGTGCCCCAGATCAGCATCGCGCCTGGAGCCGGGTGCAGCGGATACGGATAGCGCCCGCGGTCCTGTTCGGGAGACTCCGTCGGGTGGGCGCTCTGCCACTCGATGCCGTTGTGCTTGCTCGTACCGAACGGCGTCCGAAGGTAGAGGAAGTCGCAGAACTCTCCCCAGCCGTAGGTTTCGACGAGTCGCTTGTAGTCGTCGGGCAGCCGGGTACCGATTGCGGTCTCCACGAGGGCCCAATCCCCGTGGGCGTCCACAGGGGCGGCCGGCGGCGCCACCAGCTGAACCAGCCTGTCGCAGATCGCGCTGGTCTTCGAATTTGCCATGCAGGCAGCGTAGGCATCACCCCGTTATGAGATCGACGAGATTTCAGGCTGGAGGGAAGCACTCCAGGTGAGCGGATGTGGCCAAGCGTTGTACACAGCTGACCAGGCGAAGGGTTCTGGCCGCTTCCACGACGGCTATGCCTGGAGATGAGGATGACTCTGAGGTTGGATGATCGGATGGAACGTATAGAGGCTGAGCTGTTCACGGACGCGAGTAACGATGCGGTAGTTCGTCTACCCCCGCGTAGATTTCCGGGCGTGCTAATCCAGGGCGATTCCCTTTCGGTCATCCGTGACGACGTCGCCCGGATCGTAAGGGCCTGCGACCAGGGTGACGTCGCTGAGGCCCGGGAAGAGGCGGCCTACCTCCTCTCGGGCATCGAGGGGCTGCTGGCTCGCTACACGGCGGCTCTGAAGGCACACGACATTCCCATCCCCTTCTACCAGGCCCCCTGATAGCCCAGTTGCAATACCTCGCACCTGGCGGGATGCGCTGGAAGGTGGAGAGATTGCAGGATCGTTCCGCCAGGGGATCACGCCGTCATGAAGCTTGAGGCATTTGAGGGAGCCCTCTTCCCTGGCCTGGACCTCGTCGTGCGGCAGGCCGTGGTCGCGGATGACCGCTTGATGATCGACGCGGCTGGCTGCGGGCCGCCAGGAGTGTGTCCCGCGTGTCAGCATCCCGTCGCACGCGTCCACAGCCGGTACTCGCGTCACATAGCCGGGCTGCCGGTCAGCGGCCGTCGGTTGATCGTCCGTCTCCGCGTCCGCCGCTTCTTCTGCGATCAGCCTCGATGCCCGCGTCGGACTTTCGTGGAACAGGTGGCCGGCCTGACCGAGCCGCGACGCCATTCTTCGACGGCGGCGCGGTCGGCGATGCGGTCGGTCGCGGTGGAGCTCGGCGGCCGCCCGGGCGCACGCCTCTGCGCAAAGTTGCGGCTCTACGGCCAGCGGACATCCATCTTGGGAGAGTTGACGGCTCCGCCTGTGCCAGCGCGGGCTCCACGGATCCTAGGCATCGATGAGTTCGCCTTCCGCAAGGGGCGGACCTATGGCACCGTCCTCGTCGATGTCGAGTCCTCCCGGCCGGTGGATGTGTTGCCGGATCGAGAGACCAGCACGGTCGCCGCATGGCTCCGGGAGCACCCCGGCGCCGAGATCATCTGCCGAGACCGTCTGATGGCATTCACCAAGGCCATCAGACAGGCCGCCCCGGAGGCGCTGGAGGTGGCAGATCGCTGGCACCTCCTCCAGAACCTCTCGACGGCGGTGGAGAAGACCTGCCGCCGGCACCGTGACTGCCTCCGACGGCCAGCCGGAACAGAGGCGAGCCCACCGTTGGCCGTACCGGAGACCCCGCTCCTGGATCGGATCCGACAGCGCCACGCAGAGGTCAACGAGCTCGCTGCCACCGGCCTGTCACTGAACGCCATCGGTCGTCGTCTGCGGTTGGACCGCAAGACGGTCCGGCGCTACCGGAACAAGGATCTGGCAGGGCTTCTCGCCTCGGCGCAGGACCGAGGGCACGGTGTCCTGGATCCGTTCATGGAGCACGTGCAGCACCGGTTCCAGGCGGGCTGCACCAGCTCGATGCAGCTCTATCGCGAGGTGCTCGCCCTCGGCTACACCGGCGGATATCACGTTGTTCACCGCTACGTGGTGACCATCCGGAAGGGCATCGCGGTCCCTGCCCGGTCGGCGACTCCCCGCCCTCGGGACATCACCTCATGGATCATCCGCCCCCAGGAGTCACTCAACACCTCCGATGTGGCCCAGCTCGACGCTGTGCGGAGTGCCTGCCCGGAGATCGCCCTGGCTTGTGACCTCGCGCGGGAGTTCACCGAAATGCTTCGCCATCGTCGCGGGCACCTGCTGCGGGACTGGATTCAGAAGGCCGAGCTGGGCGGTCCGGACGCTATCGGTATCTTCGCCGACTCCATCCGCCAAGACCTCCAGGCCGTTACCGCCGGCCTCACCCTGCCCTACAGCTCCGGGATCGTCGAAGGCCACGTCAACAGGATCAAAACGATCAAGCGGCAGATGTACGGCAGAGCCTCATTCGCCCTACTCAGAGCCCGCGCAGTCGTAGGCATCACGGAACAGCGGTCAGAACCAACTGAAGCGCTCAGTCACAACACCTACGCCCGATGACCGGGGTGTGGCGTCGCCAAGAAAATCAAACAGGTGTTTGACCGAGGGTGTGAGCCCACCGTTCCGTTTCCCCGAGGACCTGATCACGCTCAAAGGGCGTGGCAGCAGACCTACGCCGACCTCGCGCAGGCCCCCGCCGGGGCAGGTACGACCACGCTGCGGCGCCGGCTGATCACCCTCTCCGGGACCCTGTGCACCCACCCCTACTGGGCAGCGTCCGCCGCCTGGCGGGCCGGCGGCGTCGAGCTGCGGCGCGCCCGCCCGCACCCACACCTCCGCACCGGCAGACAGGGAGGCAGGGAGGCAGGGAGGCAGGGAGGCAGGGAGGCAGGGAGGCAGGGAGGCAGGGAGGCAGGGAGGCAGCAGCATGAAGAGCAGACCACCGCCAAGCCCCGCCCGCAGGTCGTCACCTGGGCACCCAGCCAGACCGGCCCCTGTGCCCGGTGCGGATCTCCCTGCGCACGGTACGGCGCTCCGGCGTCACCCCTCTGTTTGCCCTGTAAGCAGCCCGGCAAGAGCTGCTGGCCCGCTCCGACCGTGTCCGATGCTTCTCCGTCGGCCTCGATCACTTTGGTCCTCCCCGACGGGCAGGCCATCGAGCGGGTACGGCTCTACGAGCGCCAGCAGCTCGACACCGGCCTGTGGATGTACCGCATGTGCGTCCCCCTCTGGCAGACAGCTGCCGGGGGCGGCGTCGAGCCGGCGGAGTACGGCACGTGGGTCACCGCCGAGCAGCTGCGCCCGCTGCCCGGTGTCGACCTCGGTCGCATCCCCGCCCACCCCCGTACCCGTGTCTCGGCGCCGGCCCGGTGGGCGTGGCTGCTCGACGGCCGCGCCCACGGACGCCCGGCCACCGTCCACGCCGAGGGCTGCTCGAGCGCCACCGACCGCGCGCACCCGCTGGGCACGATGCAGGCGCTCGACGTGCTCGCACGCCCCGGCACGACGGCGTGCACCGCGTGCGATGCCGCCGAGGCGCTCCTGCCGATCCTCGCCCACGGCCAGGACGACGTGCCCACCCCCGACGACTGATCACAGGTCAGACGGTCGGGGACGCGGTGTAGTCGTGGCGTTGGTAGCCGCGTGCGTCGCCGTGGCAGTCCAGGAACAGCACCGAATCGCCGAGCGCGGCCGCTCCGGCCCGGTGGCTCAAAGGGCACTCAAGCCGCCTCAGTGAAGCGGTCACGAAATCAGTGGGCGGTCAACGCGTTGACGAGCTGGGCGAACTCGGTACGTTGCCGATCGGTCAGTGTGGCGTAGAGCGGCGCCTGCATCTCGTCGGTGAGTTGCTCGGCACGTTGCCGTCGGGGGACCTGTGTTGCGGCTACGGGGTGTGGCTCTTGCCAGCCGTAGTGGGTTGCCTGTTCGACGCCGAGATTGATGACCATGGCTTCTTGGGCGCTCAGCCCGCACAGGCGCACTGCCGCAAGATGGCAGGCGCCACGGTGTTCCCGGAGTACGTGTATGCGCTGCATGGCCGCGCCCACCGGGTCGTTGCCGGGGCAGGCTTGCGCGCGCCAGCCGGCGAACAGGGGAAGGGCGTCGGCGTCGGCGCCGTCGATCAGCTGCTGTGCCAGGTGATTGAAGTGCTCCACGTCGACGTCGCCGGGGATGTGGGCGCGGCCCCACGTCCGGACGGCCTGCGCATAGCAGGCGGCGGCCTCCTCCGCCGGCATCACGGGCCGTCCCGCCAGCCAGCCCGCGGCAGCGAGGTGGGGGCCGAGGAAGCCCTGTACCGCTTGGACCACCGAGGCCGGTGCCTCGCCGAGCACCCCGAACCGTCCGCGGCAGTAGAAGCCGCGCCCCGGGGCGAACCCGGCACCGAGACCGATGGCGGCGGTCGCCTCGTCGGACATGAACTCGTCACCGAAATCGTGCATGGGACGGGCAACCACGGAGATGCAGTCGAGGATTTCCATGCGCTGAAGGTCACCCACACCGACCCGGCAGGTCAAGGGGATGATTTCTGATGGAACCCTTTAGCTAATCTATCGAGTCATGCTGGATATCCGCCGTCTGTACATGCTCAAGACCGTTGCCGCCCGCGGCTCGATTGCCGCGGCCGCCCAGTCACTGGCGCTGTCCGCCGGTGCCGTGTCCCAGCAGCTGTCCGCGCTGCGGCACGACGTGGGGGTCGACCTGCTGCGCCCCGACGGACGAACCGTGGCACTGACGGAGGCGGGCCACGTGCTCCTCGAACACGCCGACCGGATCCTCGCCGCCGTAGAGGAAGCCGAGTCCGCCATCGCAGCGGTCAAGGGCACGGTCGGCGCCACCGCCACGCTCGCCGCATTGCCCTCCACCGTCGCCAGGATCGTGGCCCCCGCGCTCACCGCACTGGGCTCACAACAGCCGCAGCTCACCGTGACCTGCCTCGTCACCGACCAGGCGCAACTGCGGGAACTCACGCTCGGCACCGTCGACGTCGTGCTGGGACAGCGCTATCACCACCTACCCGACGCGACACCCGGCATCGAGGTCTCACCGCTGCTCGACGATCCGCTGCTCGTCGTCACCGCGGCCGACCAAGCCGAAGAGCGGCCCGTCGGCCTGCGGGAACTGGCCACGCACACTCTCGCCGTGCCGCCGCCGACCACGGACTGCGGACAGGCCATCCTGCATGCCTGCCACCAAGCCGGCTTCACCCCCACAACGCGCTACATCACCGCTGACATCGCCGCCCAGCTCACCCTCGCACGGGCCGGCCTCGCCACCGCACTCATCCCCCGAACGGCCATCGACCCGACCACACCAGGAATCCGCACAACACCCATCGAGGACCACCCGATCATGCGCCTCCTGTTCGCCGCGACCCGTCACACCCAGACCGCGAACCCGACGACCACGGCCGTCATCGCAGCGCTGCGCACAGCGGCGCGGCAGGGTCGCACCACTCCCCTCCCCCTGGCCTAGTAGGGCAGGTTCCCAGCCGGGTCCGCCCCCCCCCGTACGGGGAGAACAAGATCAGCAGGTAGGCCGCTCCGCGCGCCCACACGGGACTTCGTGCCGGGTCCACCCGGTCGAGCGAGCAGCCAAGCCCCCAGCACATACACCTGCCGATGTCCTGGCCACCCGTCCGCTGGGGCTGCCGACCGGGACGGTGACCGGCGACGTGTGGCGGCTGCCGGACCTGCCCGCGGTCGGCAGCGCCATGGGGGCCGGGAGCAGCCCTTCAGTTACGGCCGGCTCCCAGGAGCCCTATTCCACCCCGTTTCCGGGCGGGTCTCAGTTGACGAGGGTGCCCAGGTACGGGCGCCGCGGTTTCCTACGCAGGGGCGTATCGGCTGGCCCGCTCGAAAGCGAGGTTCGTGTTCGGGCAGCCGGCCGCGTACCCCAGCAGCGTCTCCCGCTCGGCCCGGTCCACCGCCGGACCCCACCGGTGCTTCGTCGCCGCCCACTCACCGATGTATCGGCAGTGCACCGCCGACGCCGGCCCCCGGACCCTAAGCAAACCTCTCCCCTCGGCTGTCGCATGGAAAGACACCTCATGCAGTTAAGCCGTCAAGTCGGCCGGTCCGGAGGCGGTGTGAGGAGTCGAAGGTCACCCGGTTCTTGAGGGAGTGGCGGAGCTGGACGAGCATGCGGCTGAACAAGTGCCGCAGGGGCCGCGAATGGGCCTCGGGAGGCAGGAGCGAAGCCTGCGTGACGGTGTGGTGATGAACGGCTTATTACGCCTGATATCGGTGGTTTTCCGGCATGAAAGTGAGCGAACGTGCGTCGTGCAGCTCCTGCGCACCCCCTGCGATCAGAATCTCCCGAATCGAGAACATCTTCGCCGAAGGGTTTGGTAGCGATGAAGCGGATCGGGCGACGTGCTGCGGCTGGACTGGCAGCGCTTGTACTCCTGGGTGTCGGCTCCGCCAGCGCAGTGGCAGCAGACGACCCGGGCCCCAACGGTTCCGTCCTGATCGTGAACAAGGGCGACAACAACAACATCGCCGGCCGGGACCTCCTCGTCGGGAACAACAACACCGTCGGCACCGGCCACACCATCACGCAGGGCAGCCTGCCGCTGACCCCGGCCCCGTCGGCAACCCGCCACGTGGTCGCGTTCTACCAGACCGGCACCACGACGGGCGACCCCGGCCAGGCCTACGTCTCCCCCGCCCCTCTCGCAGGGCAGGCCGACGTGGTCGAGGTCGCCGCGTTCCACCTCAACGATCCCGCGCAGTACCCCATCCTCACCCTCAACAGCGACGCCCCCTCCGCCGCCAAGTACGCCCCCATGTGGCGCGACGTCGCCGCGCTCCAGGCCAAGGGCCTCAAGGCCACCGCACTCCTCGGAGGCGCCGCGCCCGGCACCTACACCCGACTCGACCAGAACTTCGGCATGTACTACCCGCCCATCCGCGACGCGCTGAGGAACTACAAGCTGGACGGCATCGACCTCGACGTCGAAGAACCCTTCACCGAGGCCACCGCAGAACGGCTGATCAACCAGCTGCGCACCGACTTCGGACCGAGCTTCCTCATCACCCTCGCCCCCTCCCCCCACAGCCTGGCGGACGACAACGGCGGCAATCTGCCGCAGCTCGACTACCGCACCCTCGAAAACACCGTCGGCACCAAAATCAACTGGTACAACGCCCAGTTCTACTGCGACAACGGCAGCCTCACCGACACCAGCGACTACGACGCGATCATCCAGAACAACTTCCCCGCATCCAAGGTCGTCGCCGCCGCCATCACCAACTCCGACCTCAACTGCGCAGGCTACGTCCCCATGCCCACCCTCCAGACCACCCTGCGCACCCTCGCCACCAAGTACCCCGCGTTCGCCGGCGCAGCCGGCTGGGAATACGCGCTCTCCGCCGACGTCAACGAACCCGGATGCCCCACCGGCCCCGCCAACTGGTACTGCGCGGTACGCCACTCCTTCACCGCCAACACCCCCTGAACCTGCGGCCGCGGTCCGAGCCCTCTCCGCCAGCCGGTCGATGACGTCGGCGCCGTAGGCCCCGACCCCGACTTCCGCCAGCCGTCGCACAGCTCGGGCAGGGATCGCGGGTCCTTGCGCTTCGGCGGGCGGGTCCGGTCGGCGGCGCCTCCTACCGACTCACCGTCCGACAGCCCGTCCCCGGCCGTAGGGCCGGCCATCGACGTCGAAGGGCTGTGCTCGCGAGTTCCTCGAACTCTGCGAGGCGCTCCCGCCCGACAGCATCCGCGAGCGGCCGTACCGCGCTGACGACGGCCGCACGTACGGAAACCTGGGCATCAGTCGCCATGGTCACCCTCACCTCCGCCGTGCTGCAATCCCTCACCGCGTGGCTCCAGGCGCGCCAGACACGGCAGCGCCCCGAGCAGCGGACGGTCCCACCGGGCCGGTACGCACTCGAACGCCGTCCCGATGGCACGATCGAGCTCAGCCTGCCCCGGCCCGACGGCACAGGCGGACCGCTTTCGAGCGTTGCCGTGTGGACGGCCTGTCGCAGCGCCCGTCCGGTGCGGGCCGGGACCGGTTTGCCGCGGGAGGCGTCGAGTGCTGCGGCGGCGAGGACGGTTTCGGGCAGGCCGGCTCCTGCGGCCGCGGCGGACAGGATGTGCCAGCCTCGCGGGCCGTGGCCGGGTCGTCGCCATCAGTGTGCCCACCACCCACCGGACTGCCCGATCCGACAGCACAGGTGTGGCGGCGGGCTCGGGGAGGCCGTGGTGGACTTCGCGACCCAGTGTGAGGGGACGGGCGCAGCCATGGGGATCACCTGCTTTCGAGCGCAGGTGTTCAGGTGTTCAGGTGAAGAGGGCGCGGGTGTCGGTGAGGTTCAGGAGCCGCTCGACCCGGCGGCCGGCGGCTGTGATGTGCAGGCTGCGTCCGGCCTGCAGGGCCGCGTGGCGGGCGGTCAAGAGGGTGTTGAGGCCAGCACAGTCACAGAAGGTCACCCGCTCCAGGTCCACGAGGAGGGTGGCCCGGTGGGAGAAGAGGGCGGCCAGCAGGGCCTCGCGGAGGAACATGGCATTGTCGAAGTCGATCTCGCCGCTCACCACTACCTGGACCGTCCCCGGCCGCGGGCCCGGGGCCACCCCCACCTCCAGGCCGGCGACTTCCGGAATGTCGACGCGCTCGTCCTGCACGATCGCGGTCATCGCTGCCTCCCCACACGTTCGGGAGCCGTTTCTGCTTCCACCAGCATCGTCAACACTCATCCGACATACGTCAAGAAATACGCGAAAAACAGGACGTATATACAAAACGGGCGCATCCTGAAGACATGAGTGCCGAAGGACTTCCCGGCGGGTCGTGGACGTTCCTGACCAGCCACGCCCGTGTCCTGCTCGCCCTCGCACGCGACCCCGAAATACGCCTGCGGGAGGTCGCCGAGACCTGCGTGCTCACCGAACGGACCGTCCAAGCGATCGTCGCGGACCTGGAGCAGGAGGGATACCTCACCCGGGTACGCCACGGGCGCCGCAACCACTACCGCATCAGCCCCGGGGCCCAGTTCCGCCACCCCGCCGAAGCGGGCCGCGACATCGCGGGTCTCCTCTCCCTCTTCGCCGACGACCCGCCAACGCCCCGGACACCACAGCAGGGCTGACCGGCATCACGGCAGCCCCGGGTCCGAACGGCGCCGGCCACAGGTACGGCGGGAGCGTGCGACGGACCCCCGACCGGCCTACGCCTCCGCCTCACAGCGGGCGGTGCGGACTCGCGCGTGGCACGGTGGCAGAGCGACGAGAGGTCCACGCACGCGGGGCTCGGCCGGCCGATGAAGCCACCCCCGCCGGGCCCCGCCACGGATGCCGGGTCCCTTCTCAACCCCCGTGCGCCTGCAGCCCGCACCGCCTTCAGGAACAGCCTCCCGCCCATGTTCACGCTGCCGGTCGGGGGACTGCCCGCGGCACGCGGCCCGTCCCACTGCTGCCGGCTCGGGCGCGGGCGAGGATGCACCGGCCCGCTTCCCACTCTTCACAGCTGGAGATCAACGTGCTCGAACGCAAGCGGCTCAAGGGCCGCACGAAGGTCACTTCCATCCTGCCCGAGGACACTCCGGACGGCCCTGTCAGCGTCGTCGGAGACTTCAACCACTGGAACCCCGCCGCCCACCCCCTGGAGCCCTGCGGGGACGGCACCCGCGCCGCAACCGTCGCGCTCCCCGCCCACAGTGCGACGCACTCTTCAGCGTGTACGTGATCAGGCGGACGCCCGTTCCGTGCCCCTCCGTGTGCGCCCCAACGGTGGTCACGCGCAGGCCCTTCCCCCGAACCGAAAGGCCCACCCGTCCGTCACTGCACCCCGACGGTCAGTCGAATTCCGGATTCCCTGTCACATCCCCGCGGGTACGAATGAGGTAGCGGACCTCGACACCTTCGGGTCCCTGAGCTCGGATCGCTCCCCACGGGAGAGTCTGGGCGGTCTTGAGTGTGGTGAAGTGCGGATACCCGGGCCGCCGAGGGCGCGGACGGTCGCGGACTGGGCGACCAGGAATTCAGGCAGGGCTGTCAATAGGCTCCGACCTTCCCGACCGACGCACTCTGACCGGCACGATCGCCGCCTCTCCCGCAGTAGAGACGACAGGGGACCGCGACCGACGAGGCAGGGACGCCGTCGTCGGTCACCCCGCGCCTGCGGCCGGCCCCTCGCCGAACCGGGGCACGTCATCGACGGACGCGTCCAGGAGCAGGCCCACGTACCGAATCGGATGCCGGTAAACGCCGCCCCAATCGACGGAGGTGTCGGCGCTGATCTCCGCGACGAGACCAGGCTGGACGAAGGTGGTGTCCAGGACGTCGCGGGTGCCCCATGCCGAGGAGAACCTCGCGCCGGTCCAGGGGTGGCCGGAGCCGGCGGGGGTCAGGTACTCGGCGAGCTGGCGGGCGGCGTCGGGGCGCAGCGGCACCGTGCGGCCGATGGGACGGAGGCGGCCGGTCAGGTCGTGGCGGCCGAGGATAAGGAGTTGCGGCGGGTGAGGGTGCCGGTGATGGCGCCGATGATCGCTTCGGTGGTGTCGCACGGTGACCGTCGAACTTCTGCTCCGCCGCGAAGCCGCTCGCCAGGGCGCCGGAGCCGGGAACGTACTCGGCGGCCTGGGCGAGCATCGGCTCGAACGGCGGGGTGAGAACCACTCGGGGACGGCCTCCTTGACCGCCGCTCCGCGCCTGGCACCCGACAGCCTCCCCCGGCCAAGCATGCATGGCGCGTGAATACGGCCAGAGGGCCCTGCCGAGTCAGGCTCCGGGGTGGGCCGGCTTCTCCTGCGACTCCACAAGCCGGGCCCCCGGCGCTCCTGGCAGAGCGGATTCCCACCGACCCCATATCGGCGGCATGTTCGATGACCTTTATGCACCACCGTGGAACCTCTGGTTCACAAGCGATGGCGCCTTGGCCAGTGCGGTACCGGCATCGGAGGGATCGTCCCCGCCAGCCTCATCGGCAGCGGCTGTGATGTCTGGTCTGCTGCTGCGGTCGGCAGTTCATCTCCCTTTGGTGGGTGATATGGCGGATTTTCCTGGTGTTTCGGCCTCGTCCATCACAACGGATTCCTGGGAGCCGTTCGTCGAGGAGGGCCGGGAGATGGGTCAGGTCCATTTCCTGGTGCAGAAGGAAGGCGGGCTGATGGCGGGGCTGTGGAGGACCGACCCCGAGATCGGCGCGGAGATCCCCTACAACGTCACGGGTTCCGACACCTTCCACGTCCCGCAGGGTGAAGCGGAGCTGGAGACGCCCGACGGCAAGAAGATCAACCTCATCGCCGGGGGCATCTACTCCTTCCCGGACGGGTTCAGCGCGACATGGCGCACCCGGTCGCCGTTCGTGAAGTTCTTCGTCATCGCCTGACCACATCCGCGGCAATGGCCGGCGCTGTTGGCGCCGACCGAACCGCCACGGCAACCAGACGGCCCGGACACCCAGGCCGACAGCACCAATCCGGAAAAGGGGCGCGCAGCAGCCGTCACCGACCAACGACGGACGACCGCCTGCGCCTCGCACCGGAAGACCGAAGGGATCCAGTAGTGAGCAAGGCAGAATCTCGTCCGGACGCTGTGATCATCGGTGGGGGGTTCGCCGGTGTCACGGCCGCGCGCGAGCTGACGATGCGCGGACGCCGCGCGGTGCTGGTCGAGGCGCGTGACCGGCTGGGTGGCCGGACCTACACCGTGGACCATGACGGGCACGCGATGGAGTTCGGTGGCACCTGGGTGCATCCGCTGCAGCCGAACGTGTGGGCGGAGATCCAGCGCTACGGCATCGAAACCGAGCCGCTGCCGGTCATGGAAGGGCTGCGGCAGGCCGTCGTCTCCGGCGGACGTGTCGTGGACCTCTCCGACGACGACGTCGCACGCGCCATGGAGCTGCTCGACCAGTTCTGCTCGCCGGGCAAAACCCTGTTCCCGGAACCGTACACGGAGGCGTGGGGCCCGGACCCGGAAGGTATCGGCGACCGGTCGTTCCGCGAGCAGCTGGAGACGGTGAAGGCCGACCCGGTGCTGTACGACTGGCTGGAATCGATGTGCTGCGCGGTCGCGCTGGGCCCCCTCGACAAGTCCGCCGTCACCGAATACGTCCGCACCTACGCCCTGTCGAGCTGGAGCGCCGAGCAGGCATCGGCCGCCCTGACGGCGACGAAGCTCGTGAAGGGCACACGCGAGCTGATCGACGGCATCGCCGGGCACGCCACGCTCACCGACATCCGCCTCAACTCACACGTCACGCGAGTCGTCCAGAGCGACGGCGAAGTACGCGTCGAACTCGCAGACGGCGACACCATCACCGCACCCACAGCAGTGATCGCACTGCCCATGAACGTCCTCAACAACGTGGAGTTCGAGCCCCGCCTGTCCGACACCAAGCGCAGGGCCGCTGACGAGCGGCACGCCGGCGCCGGCCGCAAGACCTTCGTCAAGGTCAAGGGCGACATCGGCAACGTGAGCGTGCTCGCCTCCGAGGCCTACGCCGTCAACTGGGCGGTCACCTACGCCCAGGGCTCGGAAAGCACCTGGGTGATCGCGTTCTCCAGCAACCCCGACCGCCTGCCCATGACCGCCTTCGACGACACCGCCGGCATGCAGGAAGCCCTGCAACCCCTGCTGCCCGGCGTCGAGGTCGAATCCATCGTCGGATGGGACTGGTCCAACGACCCGCTCTCCCTGGGCACCTGGTGCATCTACCGGCCCGGACAGCTCGCCAGCATCCTGCCCGACCTGCGCACCACCGAAGGGCGGCTGTTCTTCGCCGGCGCCGACTCGGCCATCGGATGGCGCTCCTTCATCGACGGGGCGATCCAGAGCGGCTACCACACCGCCCGCCACATCGACGAGTACCTGAACAACGGCAGCCGGTAGGCCAGACCGCCGCTGGACCCTGACCCTCGGACCTGGGCCGCGCCTCCCCGGCCCGAGAGGGAGTCACGGTCCGGGCGGCGTGCTGCCGCGCCCGCCGGGACCGGCGGGCTGGTCACGGCGCTGGCGGCCTCGCTGGACCGCGTTGGCCAGGAGCCGGGCCGCGACACCGAGCAGGAGTAGGTTCAGTGTGATCTGCCCCGTGGTCAGCAGCCGGGCGCTCTCACTGCGCGCGGTGATGTCGCCGAACCCGACCGTGCTGAACACGGTCATCGCGAAGTACAGCCCGTCGGTGCGCGAGAGGGGTTCGCTGAAGCTGCCCGGCGCGCTGTGTTCCAGCAGGAAGCAGGCTGCGGCGTAGAGCAGGATGAACAGCGGCACGGTGATCGCCATGGCCTCCATGGCCCTCAGCCCGGGCCGCGGAGCGAGTGTGATCTGGTAGATCTGCCAGGCCAGGAGCCCTGCCACAGCCGCGATGCCACCGAGGAGCGCGAGGACGGTGGTGGCCGTGAACGCCGAATCCATGGGCAGCAGGTAGTAGGCGGCCACCAGGAGCGTTGCCGTCACCAGCGAACGCACCGAGGCGAACAGTACCTGCCGACTGTGACGACCCGAGTTACCGTTCACGACTCCATCCCCACCGCGGCGCATGCCCTGGACCCAACCTCCCCGGAGAGACGGGCAATGCGCGGCAGACACACCAAGAGGTCACCGACTTGGCCGCTCGCGCGTCCGCGATGTCATTGCCGCAACAAGTTGGAGGGACCACAAGGGTGGTCGGGAGCTGAATCTGCAAGGGGCGCACGGCGCCGCAAACCAGGTCCGGGGCGGCGCGCGTACGATCACCACAACGGCACGCGCAGTCGCATACCCCCGCGAGGAGTGGTGATGACCGCTTCCGGCTCCGGCCACGAACCCGCCTTGAGCAGCGGGTGGGACGCCCGCCTGTACCGGCGGTGGATCGCCTACAACACGCTCGCGTTCATCACCGTTCTGGCCGTCGGGTTCCTGCTGATCCTGCTGGGCAACGACGTCCTCCACATGAATCTGGCCAGCCACAACGTGATCCTCGCGCTCCTGATCGCGACCCTGGGGGCCGCACTGTTCGGCGGAGTCCTGGGAGCACTGCAATGGCTGGTCGTCAAGGAACGGGTCCCCATCCCCCGCAAGGTATGGATCACCTCCAACGTCGGTCCGGCACTGCTCGCATGGCTGCTGGTGATCATGCCCGCCGTGATCAGCGCGCAGGACTCCCACCAAACGGTCTCCACGGCCTACCTGCTGGCCGCCAGCCAGAGCCTGGCCCTGGGACCCCTGCTCGGCCTCTCGCAGTCACTGGTCCTCCGCAAAGTGACCACCCGCTGGAAATGGTGGATCGGAGCCAACCTCGCCTCTTGGCTCATCGTCGACGCCGTCATCTACCTCCTCTCCCGATGGACCGACGACCTCAACGTCCTCACCGGCGACGGCTCCCTCATCGAGGTCTACTTGACCCTCATCGCCACCACACCCCTCACCGGCAGGGCACTGCTGTGGGTACTGGCCCCCACAGCCCTGACCACCGCGCGTTGATGCCGGATCACGCACAAGGGGGCTGCCACCCCTTTACGGTCGGCGGCCCCTCCTCCTGCTGTGCCGGAGCTGAAAAGCGCGCGGGCCGCCGCGCGGAAGGCACAGGACATCGAGCAGCGGCGTGCCACAGGGCTGCCGGTGGAATCGTCCGCCGGGGCGATGACGCGGGCGCGACGTGAGCCGCTGGAGGAGATCGACCCGTCCTGGTGCCTGGTGTGGCCGGTGACGTGGCAGCCCTGCTTCCACCTTGTGCGCCAGCACCTGGACACCGGCCAGGCACCGCCCACCACAGTCACCAGCCAGGTGTCGTGCCTCCCTGATCCCTGCGGCGAGTCGCACCAGCCCGGGCAGGGTTGCGATGCTGGCGGGCGACAAGAGGTCACGCTCAGGGATCAGCCGGTACCCCAGCTCCGTCCACGCTTCGGCGTCGTCCTCACGCTCCACCAAAGCCAGAAGCTCGGGTACATGGTCCACATCCAAGCTGCAGTCGTACATCTGCGCCCAGTTCACCACCCACGCATTGAACCGTCCCACGAGCTGCGAGTCGACCCCGGCCCCAACGCCACCGCCGAGGTTGTCAACTTGCCGCCTGGCTTCGTGAGGTGTCTGCGGTGAAACGGACCACCCGCACGGGTGAGTTGGCAGCTGCCGGCCTGTCCGGGATACATCCCGGACTACTACACCGGTCTATGTGATCAAGAATCTGATGCTGCGCGGCCTGCCCGCGCTCACCCTCTGCACCCTGTCCCTCTTCACCGCGGCCCCGGCCGCGCACTCCGCCCCCACCGACACGATGACCCGCACCGGCACAAGGGCAACCGGGCCGGCCGGAGCGCCTGCTCCCCTTCCGCTGTTCGAGGCGATCGACCGCCTGCCGGGCGGCAGAGCACCGTGAGGGCTACAAGCGAGACCTGTACAAGCACTGGAACAAGGGTCGCAACGCCGGGGACGGCTGCGATACCCGCAAGGAGGTCATCCTCTCCGAAGCCGTCGTGGCGCCGCAGGTCGCGGCCGGCTGCAAGCTGACGGGCGGCTCCTGGCGCAGCGCCTACGACGACGTGGTGGTGACGGACGCGGGCCGCCTCGATGTGGACCACTTCGTGCCGCTGGCGGAGGTATGCGACTCGGAGCAGGTGCCGTGGTCAGCGGCGCGGCGGGAGGCGTATGCGAACGACCAGGCGTCGCCGGTCACGCTGATCGCGGTGTCCGCCGCATCGAACAGGAGCAAAGCCGACAAGGACCCGGCGCAGTGGCTGCCCTCGGACGGCTCCTACCACTGCACCTACGCCGCGACCTGGGTCGGAACCAAGCTGCGGTGGGACCTGGCCGCCGATGAGAACGAGCGTCAGGCCCTCCTCGGCCTAGTTCTGCAACGGTTCTTGGGTGGCTATTGGGCAGTTATGACGTTGTGGTGGACATGGGGTGGGAGTGGGTTCGGGCGGATGCCCGGGTGTGGTCGGCGGGGCTGTCGGAGTTGCGTGACTGGAGAAGCTGTTCACCGATCACGCCCTGACCGCTCTGTGGACGCTTTTCCCCATGACCACCGACCTGGCGGAGGCGAGGGAGTGGCCGGAGTCCTGGCCCGACGTGTCCAGCGTGGAGGGCATCTTGTGGACAGGGTTCGCGGCTGACCGCTTGACCGGGTTCAGCCGATTGCAGCGGGGCCGGGCGGCCGGGCCCTGCCGTCAGCGGGCTCCGGCACCCTCCGGATCCGGGGTGGGCGGCGGGTTGTGGCAGGTCACGTCCTTCGCGGGCAGCCGTCCCGTCGACAGGTACGCGTTGACGGGTATGTTGGCGCAGGCCGTGGGGTTGGAGAGATACACACCATGCCCCTGCCCCCCCAGCGCCAGCACCATCCGCGACCCCTTGAGCGCCTGGTGCAGCCCCTGGCCGGTGCCGAGCGGGGTCATCGGATCCCACTCGTTCTGCACGGTCAGGACATCGGCCCGGGTCTTCATGGGCGTGGCGGGCTCCAGCGGCCGCTGCCAGAAGGCGCACGGTTTGATGTTCGACGCGAAGTCCCCGTACAGCGGGTGCTTCACCTTGTCCCGCGCCGCGTCCCGCGCGTACTGCTCCGGATCGCGGGGCCAGCTGTCCGTGTCTCCGCACACCACGGCCCAGTACACGGCGGTGGCGTTGCTGGCGGGAATGGCGTCCGGACCTTCCGACGCCCCTCCCGCGTCGACGCCCGGGCCGGCGGCCCGGACGCCGCCGAGCGGTGACTGCGCGCCGGGCCCCTTCCTGTCGGCGCCCTTCCCGCTCGCGCCCGGAGCGGTGCCACCCGGCGGCTGGGGCGCCTTGTCAGCCGATGCCTTGATGGACTTGACGACGACCGAGGCACTGTGGGGATCGAAGAAGAGCGACGGGTCGGCCCTGATGTCGTCACCCGTCATCTTCTCCCCGTAGTGGATGATCGGGTCCCGGTCGGCCCGCGCCACCAGCGCCCAGAAGGTGGCCGAGACCGCCTCGGGCGTGGCGCCGAGCCCATAAGTGTCCGAGCGCTCCGCCGCCCACCGCGTCCACCGCTCGAAGGCGGGCTCGGCTTCGGTCCCCCACGCCTGGATCATGCCGCGCCAGACGCGCCCCGGGTCCACGCCGCTGTCCAGGACGAACCGGTCGGTGCGCTCCGGGAACATCTGGGAATACACCGCGCCGAGGTACGTCCCGTACGAGTAGCCCAGGTACGAGACCGTCCGCTCCCCTAGTGCGGCGCGGATGACGTCCATGTCGCGCGCCGTGTTGCGGGTGGTGATGTACGGAATCACATCGCCCGACTTCTCACGGCACTTGTCGGCGATTCCGCGCGCCCAGGACACGTCCGAGGCGAAGGTCTCGGGCCGGTACGCCCCGCCGACGCCCACCTCCGCTTCGCTCAGATCACCACAGCCGATCGGGCTGCTCTCGCCGACGCCGCGCGGGTCGAAGCCGACGAGGTCGTAGAGGTCGCGGACGTCCTTGGGCATCTCGGCATTCGTCCGCATCGGCCGGTAGAGACCCGAGGTCCCGGGGCCGCCGGGGTTGAGGAGGAGGACGCCACGCCGCTTGGCGGGGTTCTCGCTCTTCATCCGGGATATGGCGAGGTTCAGGGTGCGCCCTTCGGGACGCTGGTAGTCGAGCGGCACCTTGAGGGTGGCGCACTCGTACGCCGCCGGCCGATCAGGGCTGCAGCGGTGCCAGGCCGGCGTCTGTCGCAGGTACGCGGGGGTCGGGGCGGCGGAGGCCGATGGCGTCGCCAGCACGGGAAGGGCGGCGGCGAGGAGTCCGGAGGTGGCGAGCAGCCGTGCGAGACGTTTCATGCGCGTGGTTTCGTTCCTTCGTCGGGTGAAATCGCTTGTGCCTCGACTGTGTTGGAGGAGCGGGTCAGACCGGAACCCTCCCAAGAACGATCTTCCGTCCCCCGCACGTACCACCTGAAATCCGGACACGTGGCCGAGACTCATCCCCAAGATCCACGTATCCGCCGGGGCTTCCGGGACGGACCCGCCCGTCCACTCGTAGTCCCCTCCCCCTTAGGGAGGACAACCGACGACAACTAGCGACAAGGGATCTTGTGGACAGGGTTCGCGGCTGACCGCTTGACCGGGTTCAGCCGATTGCGGGGGCGCAAGTCGTGTATTCGCAGGAGCCGTCGGCCGATCGTCACCCTGTGTCGATGCCCCTGCGGCATGATGATCGGCGTGAGCACCGAGAGACTGGCTGTGCCAGGTCGGGCACTTTCCCGCTGACACCCCTGCGACGCTGCGGCGGGCCATGACCGGGACCCGGCGCGACATCGTCTCCTTGGTCCGCAGCTACGGCCTGGCGAACCTCTTCGGCGGCGACCAGGTTCACCGGCCGGCCGCCGACGGCGCTCACCCGTACCGTGGACACGCCCATCTAGAGCATGTTGTCGTCATAGCGGGTCCACACCCGTGTGTAGAGGGTGCCGTCGTGCTCGAAGGTCTCGCCGCGCCCGGCTGCCGCGGCGGCGGCCAGCAGCTGCCCTGCCCTGGCCAGCTCGGCGTCAACGTGCTCGACCAGCACCCCAAGCAGGGGCTGGAGCTCTCGGACCCGGTCGTGCATCAGCTCCGGCGCCGGCGGGCCCGTTTCCCGTAGCCGCGCAGGTCCGACCGGGGCACCGGACACGGCGCCGCCCATGGGGCCCACCGCTCCGGCTCGGCGGCCGCCCAGGCGGTCAGGTCGAGGTAGAACGCCTTGACGGGCAGCAGCAGATTGTCGAAGTCGAACCGGGGGCTGCCGTCCTCCTTCACCCGCATCCGCTGCTTCCACGCTTCATACGTCCCATGGCTGAGTCGCAGGTCGGCCTGGCCCGGGTTGACCGTCTCCAGTTCTTCCAGACGAGGCTGGCCGGCCTACGGGCCGGGCTGCTGGTGGAAGAGAAGTCCAGGCCCTCGGCCACCCGCACGTGCAGATGGTCGATCAGCACCGCCTCGACGCTCTTGAGGCGTTCTGGACGTGGGCGGTGGCGCACACCCTGCGGCTGTCCGGCGTGCGGATCGAGGAACTGCTGGAGCTGACCCACCTGAGCATCTGCCAGCGGATCGGGTCGATCGATCCCACCCAATCGCATCGGCAGCCAGACAGGACACCCGTGAACCGGTGAACCTTCCGGGTCGCAGCATAATCGTGTTGACCGCCCCCGGCAGGCAGTGCTTGAGTCGGCGCGTGGACAGCATTTCTGCCAACCGGCGGTTCTGGAACCAGATCAGCAGCGCCTACCAGCACGAGCACGACCCGCAGATCGGCGCAACGCCCCGGCTGTGGGGCACGTACGCCATCCCCGACGCGCACCTGCACGCCCTGGGCGACGTCACCGGCAAGCGCGTCCTCGAACTCGGCTGCGGCGCCGGCCAGTGGTCCAGGGCGCTCGCCGCTGAGGGCGCCACCGTGGTCGGGCTCGACCTGTCCGAAGCCCAGCTCGCCGCGGCAGCTCGTGCGATGGGAGCGGCCCGCTACCCGCTGGTGCAAGGCGCCGCCGAACAACTCCCCTTCGCCGCCGACAGCTTCGACCTGGTGTTCTGTGACTACGGCGGGCTTAGCTGGGCACCCCCGCACCTGGCCGTCCCGCAAGCCGCACGCGTCCTGCGCCGCGGTGGGCGCCTGGTGTTCAACGTCGCCAGCCCATGGTTCGAAGCCTGCTACGACGAAGCCGCCAGCCGCGTAACCACGACGCTGCAGCAGGACTACTTCGGGCTGAACACCATCGCCGAAGACGACGGCGCGACCAGCTATCAGCTCACCTACGGCGACTGGGTCAAGGTCCTGCGCGGCGCGGGTCTCATCATCGACGACCTCATCGAGCCGCGGCCCGAACTCGGAACACCCAACGGCTACAACGAAACCGACCCACCCGACTGGGCACACCGCTGGCCGGCGGAACTGCTCTGGGTAACCCACAAACCGTAAGTTCCGCCGCGCCGAGTCGTGAAGGCATCCAGGCTTGCCCAGGCCTCCGGCTAGGGCCTGTGTGATGTCGTGATCAGCTTCTGAGTTCTCCGCTCTTCGTGGGGTGGAATCCGGTAGGACTTGTATGACTTGGTCGTGACGCGTAGGCAACTCACCCATACTCAGTGGAAGTTCATCGAGCCGTATCTGCCGATCGGTAGGTACGGCCCGTACCCGGAGCGGTTGCGGGAGCAGTTCGGGGGGGATCTGGCGGCTCCGGTCCAGTAGTCAGTGGCGGGAGATGCCTGCCGAGTTCGGCCCCTGGGCCACCGTCCATGGACGTTCCCGCGTCTGGCGGGACGCCGGTGTCTTCGCCGCGCCCTTCCCGTGCCCTACCGGCCGCGGCTCGTGGCCGACGCCGTGGACAAGGTAGGACGACCGGGCACCCGGCCCGGCGAAACCGGCTTGGCCACCACCCCCTCGACCTGATGGATCCAGGCCGTCGGGATTACGGCACGAGGAGGATCTTGCCTTGGACCCGGCCGGTTTCGCTGAGCTCGTGGGCCTACGCGGCCTCGGTGAGCGGGAGGGTCTCGGCGAGCGTGGGGTGTAGGCCGTGGGTGTCGACGAGTTCGGCGAAGGCGGTCGGCATGGCGGGGGGCCAGGAAGAACTCCACGAATCGGATGCCGAGTTCGTCGGCGCGGGCTGTCACCTCGGTGCGGTCCACGCCGACGCCGACCACGTCGACCAGGATGCCGCCGGGCTTGAGGGTGGGCGGGGAACGCGGGCCGTAATGTTGCTGTTGCTGATGATATCCAGCACCGCGTCGATGCCGCGCAGGGCCGAGAAGTCCTCCGCCGTGCAGTCGATCAGCTCGTCGGCGCCGAGTCCGCGCAGGTAGTCGTGCTTGGCGGCGCGGGCCGTGCCGATGGCGTACGCGCCCCGGGCCTTGGCGATCTGCACGGCGCGGCCGACGCCGCCGGCTGCGCCGTGGATCAGTACCCGCTGGCCGGGCTGTACATCGGAGAGATCAGGGCCTGGCAGGCGGTGAAACCGGAGATCGGCAGCGTCGCAGAGCCGACGTGGTCCAGGGTGCGCGGCTTGGGCGCGATCGTCACCACCACGTGGTCGGCGTCGCTGCCCTGCGGCGGGACGGTCCAGCCGTAGACGTCCTCGCCCACCGCGAAGCGGGTCACGCCCTCGCCGGTGCCCTCCACCGCGCCGCTGAACTCATGGTCGAGCACGAACGGCGGCGGGCCGAAGAAGTCCACCTTGCCGATGCGGACCTTCCAGTCCGCAGGGTTCATGCCGGTGGCCCGCATGCGCACCAGGACCTCGCCAGGGCCCGGTGAGGGAATGGGCGTCTCGGCGAGTTCCAGCACGTCGGAGCCGCCGATGGTCTGCTGTGTGACCGCTCCTGTCGTCATGCAGAACGTTCCGCGCTTGATGATCATGAGAGAAAAGCGGTTTCACCCCAGGCCTGACCCGAAAGACACCACCTACAGCAATACTCCAGTGCGACTTCGTAATTCCACGTCACGCTGGGCCTGCGTGATGGCTCTCAGGCGGATTCCTGCCCGATCGCGCGGTGGACATCGGCGAGCCAGATCAGGCGGTGGGCCACCTGCCGCGGTCGCCGCGGGAGCCTGAAGATCTTCTCCGGGTGGGCGGTGACGACGTAGTGCGTGACGGCCTTCCCCTTGATCCCGAAGAACCTCGTCACTCTGAGGGGGCCGGCCGTTTCGGCTGCCGTTGAGTACGGGGTCGTGGCGCAGGCCGGCCAAAGTCAGCCTTTGGGCAGGAACTGCGGCCTCAATGGCCCGCCCCTAACATGATCGGCCCCGCACACCACCGGCCCGCCTCTCCCCCGGTGACCGTGACAGCCCCCCCTCCCTCCTTCACCCGTTCAGCACATAAATCTCGTCATTTATATCTATTACCGAAATGATCGTTGTGTTCGTCCGGGCTCAGGACGCCGGACCTGACGGAAAGTGGTGAGAGACATGTGGCGGGTCCCCTATCGCAAGTGCCTGACGGCACTCGCCGGCTGCCTGATTGCCGGCAGCGTTCTTCTACCGTCATCGGCTGAAGCTGCCGCACTGGTGACCACGAGGTGGTCCTGCAATGGAGGACCGGTCTTCACTGTCACCACCACCCCGCAAGCCACCTCCCTACTCCAGCAGATCTACCCGCAGTACGGCTGTCGGCAGGTCGGGTAACCCGGACCATCCGGGGGTGCGCGCCACGACCGGCCGCAGCCGGGGGCAGACAGCCCGTGACGGTGGCTGGGATACACCGGTCATTGAACTCCTCACCCGATCCCAGCCACACCATGCCCCTGAGTAGTCGCCTAACCAAACACCATCTGGGATATCGCTCGGTCAGGGCAGGATCTCGACGTACCCGTCGCTTCCGTGCACGCGGATCCGCTGGCCGTCCCCGATCAACCGGGTGGCCTGTTCCACGCCGACGACGGCGGGCAGGCGTGCTCCCGGGCGATCACCGCGCCATGGGTCATCAAGCCGCCCACCTCGGTCACCAGGCCCGCGATTGCGACGAACAGTGGCGACCAGGTGGGGTCCGTAAAGGCCGTGACCAGGATGTCGCCCGCTTCGAGATCGGCCTCCGCCATGTCGAGGACGACGCGGGCCCGTCCTTCGACGGTCCCGGCCGAGACCGGTACGCCGACCAGGGCCCCGGTCGGCGCGTCGTTCCGGCGGTACGCCCCGAGGCGTGAGAGCGTGGTACGCCCGGAACGCCTCCTTGCGCTGCTGGATGAGCTGCTGGTCGACCACCCGGTTCGCGCGCACTACCTCGTGGAGTTCCTGGAAGGTGAGGTAGAAGGCGTCCTCCCGCTCGGAGATCAGGCCCGCCTGCAGGAGGCGCTCGGCGTCCTCCAACAGGGCCTGCTTGTAGACGAAGTAGCGGCTGATGATGCCGTACTTGCCGTACTCCGGGTGCTCCCGGTACCCGATGAAGGTGCGGACCCGGTCGATCATCCGCTTGGCCTCGTCGGCCTTCCGGTCCCCGTCCGGCAGGGCGCGCAAGCGTGACAGCACGTCCTCTTCCTTCTGCTGCGCCATCTGCCGCCCCTGCTCGAAGCGCTGCTCGGCGGCGCCGGGCTCGAAGTTCCGCACGTTGTCGAGGATCACGGGCACCAGGGTGCTGGGGCGCTCGCGCCAACGCGGCCTGGTGATGTCGATCTCGCCGACGCAGCGCATGCCGTACCGGTCGAGGTAGGCCTCGATGGCGTCGCGCGTGGCGGTCCCGCCCGCGAGCTTTGCCAGCCCGTCCAGGAAGTCCTCGTTTGGGACGCCCTGCAGGAAAGCCACCACCTCCGGCAGCAGGGGACGGATCACGTCCGCGACGTCGAGCAGTGCCAGTCCCATCTCAGGCGTGACGTTGTCAGGGGCGGACAGGGTCAGCGCGTCAGCCGCGTTCCTCTCGCCCAGCCACTCCTGCAGCTTGTCGCCCAGCCACCGCGTGGCCTCCATGCCCGCCATGATCGCCTGCATGCTAAGCGGATCGCTGAGCACCCTCTTGTGCTCCTCGAAGGCCTCCAGCAGGAAGTCGAACAGCGCCGGTCCCCCCTTTGTCCGGATGTCGCGCTCCAGGGCGGCGATGGACACCCGGCTGCGCTCGATCAGCTCGGTGACGACGGCCGGATCGGTCTCGATCGAGGCGGGAGCACCGCCGGCCGGCGGCCCGCCGGGACCCGCGTCCGGGAGCGACGGGACGAAGTCCCCGCGGTCGAGAACGGTCTCCAGCGCGTCCCTGATCAGCGGATCGCCCTTCCCGATCGCGTCCAGGAGGCCGGCGCGGCTGGTGCGGCTGGCGGGAGAGGCCAGGCGCCGGGTGACGTCCACGAACAGCCTCCCGCCGGCCTGGTGCATCGGCACCATGGCCGTCAGCTGCCACATGGAGAACCCCAGCGGCCTCATGGGGTCGGTCATCATCTGCCCGTGACCGACGGAGACGTAGACGTGGTTCTCCTGATCGCCGCTCTCGGGAACGGGGAACCCCGTCGTGATCGGCCGGCTCTGCACGATCCGGAAGCCGTCGTCGACGAGGCACCATTCGGTGTCCTCGGGCAGCCGAAGTCCGCTTCGATGCGCCGCCCGAGCTGTACCAGCCGCACGACCTGCGCATCCGTCAGCGCCGGCTGCTCCTGCCGCTGCGCGTCGATCCCCACTTCCCGCGTACCGCCGGCCGGCAGGGCGGTGATGGCACGCTGTTTGGCGGCGATAGCCTTGGCGACGACCTCGGCGTCCCGCACCGTGAAGACGTCCGGGTTCACCAGGCCGGAGACCAGGACCTCGCCGAGGTCGCCGGGCGCCGCCCATTTCCCGATGGCCCGCACCAGCGCCCACAGTGCCTCCCTGGCTAGGTGGTTGGCGGCCTTACGGAACCGTTTGGCGCGCAAAAGGTCGTAGAAGGCGTCGGCCGAAGCCCGTAGCTCCGCTCGTGTCAGTCCGACGGTGACGATTTCCGGCTTTTCCGCCTCGGGAACGATCCCGAAGACGCGTATGGCGTCCCTGCGACGTGCCGCCGCCGACCGGCTGCGATATGCACGCTGGGGATTCCGCCGTGCACTTCTGGGCCTCCTGGCCGAGCCCATCCAGAGGCTTCATCGACCGGTGACCACGATCTCGCGCTTGAGGATTTTGCCCGTGGGGCCCTTGGCGAGCTCGGCCGTGAAGGTGACGATCCGGGGGTACTTGTACGCCGCCACCCGGTCCTTGACGAAGTTTCGGATCTCCGTGGCCGTGGCATGGGCACCGGGCCGGAGCACGATCACCGCTGCGATCTCCTCGCCGTGGAACGAGTGCGGCACGCCGACGACGGCGGCTTCGGCGACGGCCGGGTGCTCGTACAGCACCTCCTCGACTTCACGCGGGTACACGTTGTAACCACTGCGGATGATCAGGTCCTTCTTGCGGTCGACGATGAAGTAGAAGCCGTCCTCGTCGACACGCGCCAGATCACCGCTGTGGAACCATCCGTCGCGGACCGCCTCCGCCGTGGCCTCGGGGCGGTTCCAGTAGCCCGTCATGAGGTTCTCGCCGCGGATCGCGATCTCGCCGACCTCCCCCGAGGGCACCGCGCCGCCGCCCTCGGCGACGAGCTTCATCTCGACTCCGCGGACGGGCTGTCCGATCGAGCCCGCCTTGCGCGGGCGGTCCGGGTGGTTGAAGGCGGCGACCGGTGAGGTCTCGGAGAGTCCGTATCCCTCCAGGACGGTGACGCCGAAGCGCCGCTCGAAGCCGTGCAGCACCTCGACCGGAAGCGAGGCGCCGCCCGAGACGGCCAGGCGGAGCCCGGGGGCGCCGAAGCCTTCGGGGAGCTCGGCATGGAGCAGCGCCGCGTACATCGTCGGCACGCCGAGGAACACGGTGACCCCGTCGCGGGCCATGATCTCCAGGGCGCGCCGCGGCTCGAACCGCGGCAGCAGCGTCAGTGTGGCGCCGGCGGCGACGGCCGTGTTGAGCGCGCAGGTCTGGCCGAAGGCGTGGAAGAGGGGCAGGCCGCCGAAGAGCACATCGCCGGGTCCGACCTGAAGCAGCGTCTCGGCTGCGGTGGCGGTGTTGGTGGCCAGGTTCCTGTGGGACAGTTCGGCCCCCTTCGGGGTCCCGGTCGTTCCCGAGGTGTAGAGGATGAGGGCCGGGTCGTCATCGGTGCGGTCGACGATGCCGGGCATCGGTTCGTAGGCCCACAGCATGTCGTCGAAAGCCAAGGGCTCGGTCACCAGGCATTCGGTTCCGGTGTCGGCGGCGGCCTTCGCGACCTCGTCCGCGAACAGAGGGAACACCAGCGCGATCCGCGCCCCGCAGTCACGCAGGGTGAAGGCCACCTCACGCGCCTTGAGGAGCGGGTTCGTCGGCACGACCACGCCGCCGGCCCGCAGGATGCCGTAGTAGACGACCGGGAACAGCGGCACGTTGGGCATGGTCATCGCGATGCGGTCGCCGGGCTGGACGCCGCGGTCGCGCAGGAGGGCGGCGACCCTGGCGCTCGCGTCATCCAACTGGGCGTAGGTGAGCGTGCTGTCGTCGTGGCGGACGGCGATGCGATCGCCCTGGGCCGCGGCGGAGTCCACGAGGCACGTGGCAAGGTTGGTCATGTCGGCAATCTCCTTGGGTTCGTCCCGGCCTGCGACGAGGCGGCCGAGGGCGGATCACGTCGCGAGGGGGACCCCAGCGCTTGAGCTCGGGCTGGTCGTGGTCCTCGAAGTCGGCTCGCGCGTGCGTGATCGTGTGGGTGTTCCGCCCCGCCGCAGCGTCGGGCCCGAGCAGGGCGCGTACAGCGGCTCGCCTGCGCACGTCACACCGTCCATGTCCGCCTCCGTGCCAGCGTGCGTTCACCGTCCCAGGGCGGTCGGCACGAGCGGACCGGGGCGGTGAACGGCGCCATGCTAGGTTGCCCACTCATCGCCGTGCTTGTCCTGGCGTGACATGAGACTTTTCTTTTCGGGACAGTCTTGGAGCGTGCACATGAGGCCCCTGGTCCGCACCGCAGCCCTCAGCGGCTACGTCGAGCTGTGTCGATCGCTCGGTATCGACCCTCAGCCGCTGATGAAGCGCGTGGGCCTGGACACCGCCGCCCTCGCGGTCCAGGACCGGTGGATCTCCGGCTCTGCCGCGGTCCAGGTGCTGGAACTGTCGGCAGCCGCCGCGGGTCACGAGGACTTCGGATTGCTCATGGCGGAGTTCCGGCGCTTCTCCAACCTCGGCCCCATCAGTCTGGTCGTCCGTGAGGAACCCGACGTGCGGAGCGCACTGGGGCTGTTGATCCGCCACCAGCACATGTACAACGAGGCCCTGGACACCCGGCTGTCCGAGGGGGACGGGCTGGCCACGTTGAAGGTCGACCTGCGTCTCGGCGAAGCGATGGACACCCGGCAGGCCACGGAGCTGGCCATCGCCGCCTACCACCGCATCTTGCGCGAGTTCCTGCACACCCGGTGGCAGCCGCTCTCCGTATGGTTCAGGCACCCCGCACCGGCGGACGTGTCGACGCACCGGCGTGCGTTCGGCCCCATCGTGGAGTTCGACCGCGAGTTCGACGGCATCGTCTTCTACACGGGCGATCTCGACGCGCCCAACGCGATGGCGGATCCGCTGCTGCGCGAGTACGCCCACCAGTACTTCGAGGCGATCACCGTGCCCCGGGACACCACCGCCGCGGACCGGGTGCGCGAGCTGATCGAGGTCCTGCTGCCGACGGGGCGCTGCTCGATCGAGCAGGTCGCCCGCAGCCTGGGCGTGGACCGGCGGACGGTCCACCGGCACCTGGCCTCCTCGGGCGAGACGTTCTCGTCGCTCCTGGGCGCCACCCGTCGGCACCTCGCGGAGCAGTTCGTCGCGAACCCACGGCGCTCACTCACGGAGATCTCCGACCTGCTGGGCTTCTCGTCGCTGAGCGGCTTCTCGCGATGGTTCCACGAGCAGTTCGGGTGCAGCCCCAGGGCATGGCGCAGCGCCAGGAGCCGACACCGACTCCCCGGCCAGGACTGACACCGCAGGCGGGAGGGCTCGGCCGAGCCGCGCCTGCCCACTCGGCACGGCTCACACGATGTCCCCAAATGACAAATTATCTGTCCCCGAGGGTCAAGCAATCACCGTTGCCCGCCCCTACCTTGGCACCACCGCAGAGACGCGGTCGGCCGCCGGACGGGAGCGGGTTCCCCTGTTCACGCTTCCTCCGGACCGGTCGAGCGTACGAGGGCCACCACGCGCCCTCTGTCCCCGGTGACCCGCATCCGTGGTGACCCGCATCCATCCTCGCCGGACATCTCAGCCCCTCCCATCGCACGAGGCGATGCTTCCGGCGAGTGATCACCGATCGCACGAAGGAGACGGACCGTGCATTTCCACGACGACTCACTTTTCCCGGAGAACCAGGAGAAGCTGGTGATCCAGGCCGCTCCCTACGGGCCGGAGTGGCTGCCCGGGGACGCCGACGACCTCCCCCTGACGATGGACGAGCACGTACAGGCGGCCGTCGACTGCTACAACGCCGGGGCCACCGTGCTCCACATCCACGTACGAGAACTCGACGGCAAGGGCTCCAAGCGGATGTCCATGTTCAACGAGCTGCTGGGCCGGTTGCGCCAGGCCGTGCCGGACATGGTCCTGCAGATCGGCGGATCGATATCGTTCGCTCCGGAGGACGAGGGCAGCGAGGCCAAGTGGCTGAGCTACGACACCCGCCACCTGCTGGCCGACCTCGACCCCGCGCCGGACCAGGTGACGATCGCGATCAACACCAGCCAGATGAACATCGTCGAGATCATGAGCGCCGACGACCTGGCAGGCACCTCGATCGCGAAGCCCGAGTACTACAAGGCCTACCGCGACATGGTCGTCGAGGCGGGCCCCGATTTCTACCTGGAGCACCTGGAGCGCCTGCGCGAGAACGGCATCCAGCCGCACTTCCAGCTCGCCACGCTGGCTCAGCTCGAAACCGTGGAGCGGCTCATCCGGGCCGGCGTCCACACCGGCCCGCTGATCCTCAACTACGTGGCCATCGGCGGCGGTTTCGCGGGCCGGCACCCGGCAGACCTGATCGAGTTCGTCCGCCGCACCCCGGACGGCGCCGTCCTCACCATCGAGAGTTCCATGCGCGCGGTGGCTCCGATGAACGCGATCGGCATCGCGCTCGGTGTGCACGTGCGCGTGGGCAACGAGGACAACCTGTGGCGGCGCAAGGGCGAGCGCATGACCACCGTCGAGCAGATCGAGCAGATGGTGCAGATCTCCGAGGCGCTCGGCCGCGACATCGCGACGGGCGCCGAGGCCAAAAGGATCTACAAGCTCGGCGAGCACTATTGCGGGGCCGACGAAACGCTGGCCCGTCTCGGCATGGTGCCGAACCGCCGTCCCGGTCAGCGCGGCCCCATGCTGCGCGTCGTCTGATCGCGGCACGGGACCACCGTGCAGCCGCGCGAATCCACGGGGCCGCCGGGGCCACACCCCCGGGGCCCCGGCGGCCCCTTCCTCTCTTCCCCACCTCCCACGAACAACGGAGCACGCCCATGGCTCACGCCATTCGCTTCAAGGAGACCGGCGGTCCCGACGTCCTGCGCCGGGAAGAGGTCGTCGTCGGCGATCCCGGCCCGGGCGAGGTACGGATCCGGCACGAAGCCGTCGGACTCAACTTCGCCGACACCTACTTCCGCAGCGGCCTGTATCCCGCACCGCTGCCCGCCGGGCTGGGTGTCGAGGCCGCGGGGGTGGTCCAGGCGGTGGGCGAAGGCGTCACCCATGTCGCCGAGGGCGACCGGGTCACGTACACCGGAAGCCCGCTCGGTGCCTACAGCACGGAACGGGTCATGCCCGCCGGCTCGCTGATCCGGCTGCCGGCCGGCATCCCCTTCGAGACCGCCGCCGCGATGACCATGCGCGGGCTCACCTCCGCCTACCTGTTGCGCAGGATCCACCCGCTGAAGGCCGGGGACACGATCCTGCTGACCGCGGCGGCGGGTGGGGTCGGCCTGATCGTCTGCCAGTGGGCCAAGCTGCTCGGGCTGACCGTCATCGGCACCGTCTCCACCGAGGAGAAGGCCGAGCTCGCCCGCGCCCACGGCTGCGACCACGTCATCCGCTACCAGCACGAGAACGTGGCCGAGCGGGTGCGCGAACTGACGGACGGCGCCGGCGTCCCTGTCGCCTTCGACAGCATCGGCCGGGCCACCTACGCCGCCTCGCTGGCCTCGCTCCGGCGCCGCGGTCTGCTGGTCTGTTTCGGTACGGCGTCCGGGCCGGTCCCGCCCATCGACGCCATGCAACTGGCGGTCAGCGGGTCCCTGTTCGTCACTCGGCCGGCTCTCGCCGACTACATCGCCGACCCGGCAGAGCGGGCAGTACTGGCGGGCGAGCTCTTCGACCACGTCGCCTCCGGACGCATCGCCATCGAGATCAACCAGCGCTACGCGCTCGACGAAGCCGTACGGGCGCACCGCGAGCTGGAATCGGGACGGACCACGGGATCGTCCGTCTTCGTCCTCTGAGCCCTTGCCGGATCACGCGCATCTCCACCCTCTCCAGGAGGAAGCACCATGGAAAACACTGTCGCTCCGCTGGAAGGCGCACCCGCGTCGGTGCGCGCCCACTCGCGCGGCTCGATCAAGGTCGAGCCGCTGACCTGCACCATCGGCGCCGAGCTCGCCGGAGTGAACCTCGGCGACGCCGTGCGCGACGACGAGCTGTTCTCCGAGATCAAGGCCCTGCTCCTGCAGTACAAGGTGCTGTTCCTGCGGGAGCAGGACATCACGCGAGCCGAACACGTCGCCTTCGCCGAGCGCTTCGGCCCGCTGGAGGACCACCCGGTGGCCGGCAGCGACCCCGACCACCCCGGCCTGGTACGGATCTACAAGGACCTGGCCAGCGCGCCGGAGCACTACGAGAACGCGCTGCACACCGACGGCACCTGGCGTGAAAACCCGTCCATGGGTGCCGTGCTGCGCTGCATCGAGTCACCCCCGGTGGGCGGCGACACGATCTGGGTCAACATGGCCGAGGCCCACCGCCGGCTGCCGGAGCACATCAGGACACAGATCCAGGGACTGCGGGCCCGGCACAGCATCGAAGCCACCTTCGGCGCCGCCATGCCGCAGGACAAACGTCGGGCGCTGGGGGCGCAGTTCCCCGACGCGGAGCACCCGGTGGTGCGCACCCACCCCGAGACGGGCGAGCAGATCCTCTTCGTCAACGCCTTCACCACGCACTTCGTCAACTACCACACCCCCGAGAACGTGCGTTTCGGGCTGGACTACGCCCCGGGTGCGGGCCTCTTGCTGAACTACCTGATCAGCCAGGCCGCCGTCCCCGAGTACCAGGTGCGCTGGCGCTGGACGCCGAACAGCGTCGCCATCTGGGACAACCGCTCCACCCAGCACTACGCCGTCCAGGACTACTGGCCCGCCGTCCGCAAGATGGAGCGCGCCGGGATCGTCGGCGACAGACCCTTCTGACCCTTTCCCTTTCCGCCAAGAGCAGTTGAGGTGATGACAATGGGGTTTCTCACCACTGTGGAACCCGCCCCGGGCAGAACCGGTTCCGGTTCCTCGGAGTGGCCCGTGTCCCGGCGCTACGCCTGGGTGGTCTTTGCACTGAGTTTCGGACTCCTGCTCTCGGACTACATGTCCCGGCAGGTCCTCAACGCCGTCTTCCCGATGCTGAAGGCCGACTGGCTGCTATCGGACGCCCAACTGGGGTCCCTCAGCGGCATCGTGGCGCTGGCGGTCGGTCTGCTCACCCTCCCGCTCTCGCTGCTGGCCGACCGATGGGGCAGGGTGAGGTCCCTGGTCATCGCGGCCACGATGTGGAGCCTGGCAACCCTGGGCTGCGCCGTGGCGGCGAGCTACGACCAGATGCTCGCCAGCCGGCTCTTCGTCGGCATCGGCGAGGCCGCGTACGGCAGTGTCGGCATCGCCGTGGTCCTCAGCGTCTTCCCGCGCGCCCTGCGGGCGACGCTCTCGGGGGCCTTCATCGCCGGCGGGGCCTTCGGCTCGGTCCTGGGCATATCCATCGGCGGCGCCGTGGCCCAGGCGTACGGCTGGCGCTGGGCGTTCGGCGTGATGGGCGTCTTCGGCCTGGTGCTCGCGGGCATCTACGCCGTGGTGGTCACGGAGAAGCGGCTGGCCCCACGGCAGGATCCGGCGGGGGGCGGGGCCGGCACGGATGAACGCGACCGTCTCCGCGTGCTCCTCCCGCGGCTGTTCTCCTCCGTCTCGGTGGTCAGCGCCTACATCGGCAGCGGTCTGCAACTGTTCATCGCGGGCGCCCTGATCGCCTGGCTGCCCAGCTACTTCAACCGCTACTACGCCATGCCGACCGCGAAGGCCGGTGCGACGGCAGGGCTCTTCGCCCTGATGATCGCAATCGGCATGATCGCCGGCGGCATCGCCTCGGACCGGATCAGCCGGCGCGCCCCGATCCGCAAGTGGGCCGTCGCCATCAGCTGCAGCGTGGGCTCCCTCGTTCTGCTGATGACCGCGTTCCGCCTGCCGACCGGCCCCGTACAGCTGCTGGTGCTGGGCCTGGGAACCCTGATGTGCGCCGGAACGGCCGGGCCGGGGGCCGCCATGGTGGCGAACTTGACCCCCGCGACCATCGCCGCGACGGCGTTCGCCACGCTCACGCTGGCCCAGAGCATGCTCGGACTCGCCCCCGGCCCCGCGGTCACGGGGATGCTCGCGGACCGGCTCGGTCTGCTGGGCGCGTTCCGGCTCGTCCCGCTCGTGGCGATCGGGGCCACCGCGGCGTTCCTGATCGGCCGCCACTCCTACGACCGTGACGTGCGCCGTCTGACCGGGCTCGCCCCGGTGGCGGAGCCGCAGAAGACGGAGGTGCCCTCATGAGCCGTACCGCCCGGCCGGTGGTCGTGATCGTCCCCGGCTTGCGCGACCACGTCGAGGAGCACTGGCAGACCTTGTTGGCCGACCGGCTCACCGAGGCCGGGCGCAGCGTCCGCACCATTCCCCCGCTGACGCGGGACCGGCTGAGCTGCGAGGCAGGCGTCGCCGCACTGGACAAGGTGATGGTGCAGATCGCGGGGCCCGTCGTGCTGGTTGCCCACAGCGCCGGTGTGATCACCACCGTCCACTGGCTCAGGCGGCACCCGGCGCAGGTGCAGGGGGCACTGCTGGTGACGCCGCCGGACTTGGAGCAGCCGCTGCCGGAGGGCTACCCCACCACCGACGTGCTCGACGAGAACGGCTGGATCCCGGTGCCCCGCTCGCCGCTGCCCTTCCCCAGCATCGTCGCGGCCAGCTCGAACGACCCGCTGGGCACCGTCGAGCGAGTAGCCGAGCTGGCCCGGAACTGGGGCGGCCGCCTCGTGGAACTCGGCGATGTCGGCCACCTCAACCCCGCCTCCGGCCATGGCCCGTGGCCGAGGGCGGAGGAACTCCTCCGCGAGCTCGAACACGGCTGATCCCGGATGCGGCCCCCGCGAAAGACGACGCCGGTGCGGATGCCCTCGCGCAGCGGCGTCTCGTCGGTGCAGAACACGTCGTCGCCAGTGGGACGAGATCGCCCGCCTCGCCGAGACCATGAACGCCATGCTGGAACGGCTGGAGGCCGCGGGGATCAGGCATCGCCGGTTCATCGCCGATGCCACTCACGAACTGCGCAGCCCTCTCGCGGTACTCCGGACCCAGCTGGAGGTCGCGCACACCCACCCCGACCCGAAGGTGCGCGACACCCTGATGGAAGGCGCTCTCCAGGACACCGAACGCCTCCAGGCGCTCTCCGCCGACCTGCTCCTCCTCGCCCGCCTCGACGACGCCCGAGGCTGCGACGACGGCGGCACCGGTCTCGGCCTGTCCATCGCCCTGGACATCGCGGCTCTACACGGCGGCACGATCACCGTCCAGGACACATCGGACGGCATCGCCTTCCGCACCCGCCTCATCTCCGACCAACTGGGGTAGAACGGGGCGGGGGCGCCGCCGGCCGAACGACGCCGTCCTCCCGACGCCGGTCGGCCCGACATCCGTTGCCCCCCACACGGTCAGATGACGGCCGCTGCCGGAGCGGGCGCGATCCGGTTCAGGGACCGGCCGGGTGATGCGGAAAGCCGCTCTTGGTGTCGTCCAGGCCGGGCAGGAGACCGACGTCGATGTTCTGGGCGCAGTCGAAGAGTTGCAGGACCGCGACGATCACGCCGCCAAGCGCCGGCCTTGACCTCGACCTGCGTCCCGGCACCCTCACCGCGATCGTCGGTCCCTCCGGCTGCGGCACGACCACCTTGGTGCGCGCCCTCGCCGACCACCATCGGGCCGGCTCCCCGGAGGAAGAGGGCGACCTGCACAGCCAGCGGCGCGGTCAGCTGTTGGGAGCGCACGCCGTCCAGCCATCAGGGAGCCGGACAACAGGGTGGCGGGGGGCGAGCGGGAGTCCCGGTGAAGCCGGTGACCTCCGCGTCGACGGTCTCGGAGTGCCTCACCTTTTCCCACAGCCGCTGGCCGCCGCGGTAAAGGGAGACTGCCGTTTGGGCGACCAGGCCCGCCACTCCCGACACGTCCGTCCAGGACTTCAGCCATTGCCTCGCCTTGGCCAGGTCCGTCGTCATCGGGCACAACGCCGGCGGGGTCGTCAGTGCGTACTCGGAGCACAGGCCTTCCAGCAGAGTGCGCCGATCGGTGTACGAGTGCGTCAACAGCCCCTGGCCGTCCTGCTGCAAGACGTCGAAGGCGAAAGCGAACGGGTTCCTGGATTGTTGACGTCGCACATTCAGGAACCCGCCTCGCCTACAGCTCTCGGAGCGCCGAGAGCGACTGGTTCCCTTGCTGCTGATCAGCAGACCGGCCACCTGGTCGCCCTGGTCGTCTCGCTGAACGAAGACTGGACGCCGTGCCGCGGCCGGGACGGGAGCCGTGGCGTCAGCCTGTGGGTGTGCCGATCTGCTTTTCCTGGAGTGTGGAGCGCAGCTTCGCGAGGGTGCGCGCGGCGGCGGGTGCGGAGGCACTGTCGAGCGCGCCTCCCGTGAACTCGGTCAGGGCGTCGGTGAAGGTCTTCTCCGCGGCGTCGACGAGTCGTGTGCCGTCCTGGGTCAGAGCCAGCAGCGAGGAACGGCGGTCAGACGGGTTCGGCTGCCGCAGGACCCAACCCTTCTGCTCCAGGCGGTCGATGCCTTTGCTGGTCGCGCCGATGCCGATCGCGAACTCGGCGGCAAGGTCCGCGACCCGGGCGCCGGGGTGGTCGCGCAGGTGGCGCAGGAACTCGAACTGCGAGGTGACGATCCCGTGCCGTTCGCGCAGGCGGTCGTTGAGCGCGTTGTACAGGCGTGTTTCGCATCGGACCAGGTCGGAGAAGAAGCTCGGGAGGTCGATCGCACCATCCGTCGATTTATATGCCATGGCATATAGTGTAATGGGAAAGCATCCACGTCAGGAGTCCAGGCATGAGCAAGGAACAGCGGGCCAAGGTCGACGCGATGCTGCGCCGGCCCCCGGCCGAGAAGCCGCTGCCCGTCGAGGCGCTGAGGGCCGGGTTCAAGGCGCTGATGGACACGATGATCGTGCCCGACGCCGTCCGCACCACGCCGACGACGCTCGGCGACCTGCCCGCCCTCCACGTCGAGCCGGGCAGCGGGGCACGGCCCGCGACGATCCTCTACTTCCACGGCGGCGGCTGGGTGTTCGGCTCACCGGAAACCGCCCTGTGCCTGACGGCGCAGCTCGTGGACCGCACGGGCTTCCAGGCGTACTCGGTGGACTACCGGCTCGCACCCGAGCACCCGTTCCCGGCCGCGATCGACGACACGCTCAGCGCCTACCGCGCCCTCCTGGACAGCGGCCTGGACCCCTCGACGATCGCCTTCGCGGGGGACTCGGCCGGCGGCGGCCTCACCGTCACCACTGCCTTGGCCGCCCGCGACGCGGGCCTGCCCCTGCCTGGCGCGATCGTGGCGTTCTCCCCGGGCCTCGACGCGACCCGGACCGGCGAGAGCATGAAGGCCAAGGACGGCATCGACCCGATCTTCACCCGCGAGGCCGTGAAGCGCACCGGGACCTGGTACCTCGACGGAGCGGACCCCAACCAGCCCCTCCTCAGCCCGGCGATCTACGCCGACCTCACCGGCTTCCCCCCGATGCTGATCCAGGTCGGCACCAACGAGATCCTGCTCGACGACTCCACCCGCCTGGCCGCCCGCGCCAAGGACGCCGACGTCAACGTCATCCTCGACGTCACCGCCGACGTCCCCCACGTCTTCCAGTCCTTCGCCGGCGGCACCCTCGACGAAGCGGACCAAGCCCTCGACCGCGCAGCCCTCTTCCTCAACCAACACCTCAACACCGGGAACACGGTGCGGACCCCGGCGCCAGAGGACTGACACCAGAGCGGGCATCCCTCCAGGCACGCGCCGCACCGCGCCGGACCCCCGCATCCCCGAGATCGCCGCCGCCGACCAGGGGGGCCAGGCGTCACCGCCGAGGCGCTCGCCGCCCGGTACAACATCAGCGCCCGCACCGCCGAACGCCTCATCAACAAAGCTCGCACGCACACCGGCTCATCCTGAAAAGCCGTACGCACGTCAGCTGGTACGGGGGGCGGTAGACACGCATGCTGCGCTCCGCGACGGCGAGGCGGCCGTTGCCCAGGATCATCGTACGGGTGCCCCATGCCGGTAGCGCAGATCGGCGATGGCAACCAGACGGCCGCCTGCAAGGACCTGGTCCCCGACACGCAGTTCGGTGGGCGACACGTCCACCGCGACCTGCCCCGCGGGGACCTGCACCCCATCCCCGTCCCTGACTGCCGGGCGGGCGGCTGGCTGTGCGCCGGCTCTCTCGCATGCGACGGTGCGGGCGATCCGCTGGAACCCGGCCGAATCCGCGAGGCGCACCACCAGCGCGAGGGGTAGAGGCCGACCATTGGCCGCGCACCTGGCCGTCGCGGTCGAACGCCGCCCGCCCGACCGCGTACCGACGAACCGTCACAGGTGGCCCGCCCGCGCGCAGCGCTTCATCAGCACCTGCATGTCCGTGACGACCGTCCCCCGCAGCGGGCCCGTGGCGGTATCGCGGCGGTGCGCACCGGCCCGGCCTGCGGGTGCAGGTCGACGGGGAGCGTCAGGAGGGCCGGGGGGGAACAGCTTGAGGTCCCCTCTGCGGGCGCGGCTGTAGTCGGTGATCTCTGCCATGGGCGCCCCTTCGCGTGCTGGCCGTTCCAAGCTGGCCGCGTACGGCACGGACCACATGTCCATGGGCGCCGCCGACATCCCACGCCGCGCCGCCGGGGGAGCTCATCGTCATCCAGCAGCAGCTGGACCAGCCGCGGCTGTGGTCGGCAGCCGCGCGGCTCATGACGCTGTGTGCCAAGACGTTCCCCGGCTCCGAGGGCGCCGCCGCCGTGCGCTGGTACCGCATGGCCGCCACCGCCACCGCCGCATCCCAAGACCCAGCTGCGCAGGTACGGGTGCTGGGGCGGGCGGCGATCGCCGTGGGGTACGAGGGTGCATCGCTTGGTGTCTCGAACGTCCTCGCGGACCAGGCCCCCGCCCTGACCGACCGACCCTCGCTCGGCCTGCTGCACGCGATCTACGGCAAAGCCCACGCCGCCGCTCTCCGCAGCGACCGCACCACCGCCCTGACACAGAGCGGGCGGCATCGCGCACGCCACCGCCGCGATGGACGCACTGCCACCCGAAAAGCACAGCCCGACCCTGCCCATGCTCCTCAGCGAGATCAAAGCCTGACCGACCCGGGGCTGGTGAGAGGTACCCGGGGCTGCGCGTCCCCGTCACTCGGCCGCCTACGATCGCCAACCGGAGGCGGGGCGCTGGCCGGTCGAAATAATGCAAGTGCGGACTGGTCGCCCCGCGTGATACTCCTCCCGACTATGGACGATCTTGTGACAGCGCGGCTCGTGCTTCATCCGATGACCGTCAACGAGGCTGAGCAAGTGGTGGCGGGCGAGTCGGACAGCGGTGCCCGGTGGGCGCCCGGATATCCCACCGATGGGGACGCGTCCGCCGCCAGGCGCTTCCTCGGCGCCTGCGCGAACACCGGTGATCCCCAGCCGTTCGGCAACTATCAGATCCGTTGCCGCGAGGACGGTCAGGTGATCGGCGGCGTGGACTTCCACGGTCCTGCGGACGAGAACGGCAGCGTCACGATCGGCTACGGCCTCATCCCGTCGGCGAGAGGCAAGGGATACGCCTCCGAAGCCGTCCGCGGACTGCTGCTGTTCGCACGGGCACGCGGCGTCACCTGCGTGAAAGGCGACGCCGACCACGACAACATCGCGTCCCAGCACGTCATGATGGCAGCCGGCATGCGGCCGGCCGGAGAAGATGAACGCGTCAGGTACTTCGAGATCGCCTGGCCCGACACGACGGCGATTACCGACCCACACTCCTAGCCGCGCGGATGTCCACCCCGGCCCCGGCGGAGCCGCACGGCGGCTCGTACGGCGTCGACCAGGAAGTGTGCCGTGTCCGACCGGTCCGGCGCCCACGCGGACACCACGGCCTGGGCCGCCGCGACGGCGAGTCCTCGATCGCTCGGGGTCCGCCCTTTCGAACGCGAAGGGGCTAGCCACGCAAGTCCGATAAAGCTGCAGGTCAGAGAGGGGACGGGGGAGTCCCGCACACCTGCTACACCATCAACCCCCAAGCCCCGCAGGCCCCTTCAGCAAGATCTCGGTCACACACCCGACCGACAGTTCCCGGGCTCCGCCGAGGGTCAGGACCGGCCTTCACCCAAACGCGAAGGGCCCCGCCCCGGCGACCAGGTGAGAGCCCTTCAGGGCGTACGGCTACGGGCCCGGGGTGGCGCCGGCCGCAGCCGCTCGAAGGGGTCCTGGTCCGCCTTACTCCTGTTCGAGCACGCCGTCACCACAACCAGCGACGACAGCCGGCCGAGATCGTCGCTATTCGCTGCAGGCCGGGCACTCCGCCGGTGGTCCGGCAGGCGCGTGCGCTACCCATCGGGAATTGCCGGGTGATGTCCGGTGACCAGTGGGCGGTGGAGGCGTTGGCCTGGTGTGCCCCTGCCTGCCGATGCTGGGCGGCGTGGGTGTCCTGACCTATGGGCGGGCTGATCGTGGCCCTGCACCAGTGGTCGGAGGCCTGTACCTTCCCGTGTGCAGGCGCTTCCTTCGTGCATTCAGTCTGGAGACGTGTGTACCCACCCTCTGACAGCCGCCTGCCTTCGCCCGGTCCGGGCCGGCGTTGGCATCCCGCGTTGGCCGTTCCTGCCGTGGTCGTCGCGACGCTGATCATTCCCCCGCTTGGTGTCGCGCTGGCATTCATGGCTCGTTGGGATAAGGCCGGCAGGGCGGTGACCGTCGTATTGGCGTCGGTCTGGTTCGGAGTCCTGCTGGTGGCCGGTGCCGAGCCGAAGCCCGCTCACGTTGACGCCAAGCCGCAACCCCAGTCTCAGCCAGTGGTCGTGGTCACGGTCACAGCGCCCGCTCCGGCGGCCCCCGCACCGGTGTCCGCCTCGGCCTCTGCGACGGCACCCTCGCCGGCCAGGGCGCAGGAGTCGCCGGCTCCTGCCGCACCTGAGGGGGCGGCGCCCGGTGCTGTCCGGCAGCCGCAGGGAGAGCCCACGGCGGAGCGAGGGCGTCAACCGGTGGCCGTCGACGGCAAGGCCAGGACCTCCGACAGTGCTCCGGCCGCCGGTGCGTCCTCATCCGGCACCAGCGCGGGCGGAAGCAGGAGCTCGGGCTCCGGGGGCGGGAGCTCGGTGTCCTACCGGAACTGCACCGCGGTCAGGCAGGCAGGGGCGGCTCCGATCCGGCGCGGCGATCCTGGCTTCGGGCCGCATCTCGACCGTGATGGGGACGGTATCGCCTGCGAGTGACCCGGCCGACCAGCGGACTGCAGGCCGTGGTGTTGGTGGCGTCGTGGCCCACGCCTACCTCCTTCGGATGTCCCACGCACGCGTCGCGCGGGCTCTCGTACGACTCCCCGGGCAGCGCGGTGGCGAGGTCGGTGCCACAAGCACTCAGCCGGCCCGTCCCGCACCGGTTCCGCGATGGGCGCCATCTCGGCGGGTCAGTCGCCGTTTCGGAAAGGGAACGGCTCACCGGGAGGGCTCGTTCCGGGGGCCCGCCCACCGCGGGTGAACCGGTTGAGGTAGATCAGCTGAAGCATGAGGATGACGGAGACGGCCACGCCGGACACGGTCACTCCCAGGTCGGGGACGGCCTCCGACTCGATTTGCGCAACAGGGAAAAGGCGTACGCGAACGTTCCGGTGAATGTGGCCAGCACGGCCTTCTGCAGCCGGTCGCGGTACCACAGGCGCATGTAGCGCGGGGACAGCGTTCCCGTGGCCTGCTGGACGACGAGTACGCCGATGGTGACGACGAACCCCAGGAGCGCGGCCATGGACCCGACGACAGAACTGAGCACACTGCTCGCCGTCGTCGCGGAGTACTGCCAGGTGTCCGGCAGCCAGCCGGCTCCCTCCACGCCGGCGGCCCATTCGGCGAACACCGCTCCCAGCAGGAGTCCGATCAGACGGATGATCCAAGGGCTTCCCTTGGCGTACTGCCGCAACCGGAAGCTACCAGGATCCGCCCGGCGCGCATGGGCGACGGCGCGGCGGCCCAGTCGCAGCCGGACATCTACGGCCGAGGCACTCGACAGCGTCTCCTTCGCCCACCAGCACGGCATCCACCTGGACATCCGGGGCTGGACATCGCTGCGCACTCTGCTGGACTGGCTCGTGGACCACCGGGACCAGGCCCGGCGAGGGCTGTGGGAGACGTGCGGCGGGCGCCGGCGCTTCACGTACGGGCGGGTCATGTCCTGGGTCGCTCCGACCGCGCGCTGCGGCTGGCGGTCACCCACGGCCGGCCGGCCGAGAGTGGCCGCCGGGGCGCCGAGCGCGACAACATCTACGACCAGACCTGGCGAAGGGCTCGGCCCCGACCGCGGGGCCTTCGTCCAGCACTACGGCAGCGATGTGCTCGACTCGTCGCTGCTGCGGATGCCGACCGAGGGGTTCATCACTCCCGACGACCCGATGACGTATGCCAACCACCTGAGCCTGTAGAAGAGGAGATCGCCCTGACGGGCCGGCAGCTCGGCAACTTCCCGCAGGCGTTCACCCACCTGCCGCTCATCGACGCGGCCATCACGCTGGATGAGCCCTTGAACCCCATGCGGCAGGGCGGCAGGGCGGCAGCTGAGGGCTGTCCCGCAATCTGCGGTCGATCGGCGCGCCGCATCGGATGCGGTGCATCGCACGGCGGAAGGTCGCACTCGTGCCGGGCGTATTCGGACGACCGACAGCGCAGCGGGGTGCCGTAACCGGAGCCGTGCGCCCGCCGGGGATCACGGGCCGGCCCTCAGGCGGGAGGAGACTGGGCGGGGCCGAGCAGAACAACGAAGTCGCCCGCTTGCGCGGTGACCGCCTGTGTCTCGTCCAGCGGCTCCAGCCGCCCGTCGTCGCGGACCACGAACAGCGTTTCGTGTCCCGGCGGAAGCGGATCGGACGCGGGCTGCACCAGGAAGCGGGCGCCGTGCTCGTACCGTGCCGCCAGGACGTGCCTGACGAGCGAACCGCCGAAGAGGACTGCGCCGCCCGTGTAGGGCGCGACGACACCGTGGCTCTCGTGCGGCGGTCCCACCCGGTAGACGGGGCCCTCGACGTTGTCCTCGACCAGCACCGAGGCGAGCGCGTTGAAGTCGTCGTCATCAGTGAGCAGGAAGACGGCGTTGACTCCCTCCAGCCGCACCCTGGGGTTGGTGGCCGTCGCCAGCAGGTCCCCTCTGGCCAGTTCGATTCCGGCGTCTTTGATACGTTCACGCTCTTCGTCCAGTCCCGCCCACATCTGCACCTCAAGCCCTGCAGACCGCAGGGCTCTTCCGAGTGCGATCACCCACGGAGCACCGCCCACCAGGAGAGGTCGTGTGCGGTTCGGCGTGGCGACGCCGAACCGCCGGGCCACGGGTCCGGCGGTCAGGGCGTACAGCACGACCGTCGAGACGATCACCAGGAAGGTGATGGGAAGGATCTTGGAAGCGCCGCGCATCCCCAATTCGACGAGGCCCGCCGCGAAGGCCGCCGCCGTGGAGGCCGCGACGATACCGCGCGGGGCCATCCATCCAGCGAACGCTCGTTCCCCCAGGGTCATGTCCTTGCCCATGGTGGCGGTGAAGGCCACGAGCGGCCGCACCACGAGGACGAGGAACGCGACGAGGACGAGCGTGGGAAGGAGCACGGGCGTCAGCGAGGCGGGGGTGACGCTCGCCGCGATGGAAATGAACAGCAGCCCGATGATCAGCTGGACCAGCGTCTCGAAGAAGGGACGCCGAGCGGGCATGTCGAAGCCCCGGATGTTGGCGGCGGCCATGCCGGTGACGATCGCGGCGATCAGCCCGGTGTCGTCGCGGAAGATGTCGCAGCCCGCCGACACGGTGATCACCGTGGCCAGTTGCGCCAGTGTTCCCAGCGCTTCGCCAAGCCGGAGCACGCGCAGGGTCAGCCACAGCAGTGCCACCCCGACGGTTCCGCCGATGAGGCCGACCGTCATGCTGATGAGGAACTGTCCGATCTGGTAGCCGCGACCGATGTCGATCCGGTGCGTCGTGGCGACGGCGTGGAAGACGATGGCCCCGAGGATGGCGCCGATCGGGTCGGTCAGCGTTCCTTCCCAGATCAGCAGGCGCCGCACCTTGTCCGTCGGCCGCACGTACTGGAGCAGGGGCCCCACGACCGTGGGCCCCGACACGACGAGGATCATGCCCACCATCGCGGCTACCCGCAGCGACATGCTGAACAGGGCCGGCCCGACGGCACAGACGGCGAGGAAGGTGAAGGCCACTCCGAAGAGCAGCAGCCTGCCCACGACCGCTCGGGTGTGGCCCGTGAGGTTACGCAGGTCGAGGCCCAGCCCGGCGTCGTAGAGGATCACTGCCACGGACAGGGACACCAGGGCGGAGAAGTCCTCCCCGATCAGCTGGTCCGGATGGATCACATCGGTCATGGCGCCCGCGGCGAAGCCGACCGGCAGCAGCAGGATCAGCGCGGGGATGCGCAGTTTGCCGGCAAGGATCTGGCAAGCGGTGGCCAGGGCCACGACCAGGGCGATGCCGAGGAGGACGTCTTCCTCGCTCACAGCGGTTTCCTTCCTCGTCTCACGGGCGTGAGGGGGACTCGACGAGGTTCCGGAGGCCGGCAGCCCCGTGCGGCCGCCGGGGCCCGCGGCCACCGGGTCGGTGTGGCGCCGCGAGGTGGGTCGCCGTCGGCCGCCTCACCTCGCGCGGGGCGGGGCCGCCGCGACTCGCCGCGACCGACGCGCAGGACCAGGCCCTGACCGAGCTCCCCGCCAGCTGCCGCGCTTCGCGACACACCTGGAACTCCACCGCGGACTCATGCTCGCCCGCTGCGGCGACAAGGCCGGCGGTATCGCCCACGCCACCGCAGCGATGGAAGCCCTCCTGCCCGAGAAACACAGCCTGACCCTGCGCATGCTCGTCAACGAAATCCGGGCCTGCCCAGCAGCCCACCCGGGAGCCGTGGCCAACCCCACCCCCAACCGAAGGGCCCCCACCCCGCTGCGGGGTGGGGGCCCTTCGAGCCGTCCGGCTCGACTACGGGGCCGGGGGTGAACTCCACGACGGTGCCGCCGCAGCCGGCCGCGAGGTCCAGCAGCCGGTCACGCTCCGCCGCCCCGACCGCCCGACCCCACCGGAGCTTCGTCCTCAGGGTCCAGGAATCCGGCCTGCTGGGGTGTCCGCTCCTATTGCATTAACTCCCCGGGTTGATGCTAAGCGTGTTGGGGATGGAGATCGTGCCGTACGTGCTGGGGCAGCTGATGCCCGGCTGGGGGAAGTTATTTTCAACGCAAGCCGCGCTGTTGTTGTTTCCGAAGTTCACTGTTACTTCGAAGGTGGGGTCGTCAGTCTGTCGGTACACGGCAACACCGGTGGTTCCGGGGATGAGCGTGAATGCGCCGCTGATACCTCCTCCTGCGGGGATCACCGAATTGACGGCAGGGGAGCCGGCGACACCGGATACCGACGTCAGAGTCAGAGACACAGTGAGGTTGTTCCGCACGACCCAGTTGTTGCTCACGGCGGTCAGGCCCACCAGGTGCCCCACACCCGCCACATGTCCGCTTCCGACCAGGTTGTCCCGGCCCGCCGCGCTGTTCCCGTTACCGATGTTCGTGACGTTCCCGGAACCGTTGTTGAACACCACCACGCCAGGCTGATCCACCGGAACCACCATGTCCGCCACCGCAGGTGACGACAACACCACAGCCGAAGCAAAAGCAGCGGCAGCCGAAATGACACCAAGGCGTCGCATCCACAACTCCGTGACTCGATGAACGAACCCCTCAAAACTGAGAGCGCGGCAAGACAAACACGCACCACCACGCCCGGCCCAGCACCAACACGACATAACAGCTAGACCGCACAAAAGACCAGAAAGCATATTTTCACCTCCTCTGCTCTCGCATGCTGTCGATGGCCTCAACACCGACCACACCGCGAGGCCCGTCCGGTGCCCACCAGACCCCGGGCAAGCCTGCTGACAGTCGCGCAGGGCCGGTCAGCGCTGCGGACGTGGGTGTACCTGGTCCATCGCGGGGCGCTCACTCAAGGACCGCGAGGTGGTCGGCGACTCCCCCGCGCCACTCGATCATGAACAGGGTGGCGTCATCACTGGTATGCCCGCCCCGCTCGCGCTTCAGCATGTGGGAGATCCTGCGCAGGTCCGCCCGCAGTCCTTGTGAGGGTCCCTCCCCCAGGCGGTTGACGCAGCGGATGAGGCGTTCTTCGCCGAACAACTCCCCGCCGGCGACGTGCTCCTCGATGATGCCGTCCGTGTAGCACAGCACCCGGTCGCCTTGCTGGAGCGTGTGCTCCCTGATCCGGGGCTCCTCACCGCCGAAACCGACGGGCAACGTCGTCGCGCTCTCCAGCTGCCGCAGGACCTTCCCGTCGCGGATCAGCAGCGGCGCGGGATGGCCCGCGTTGACCAGCTCCATCTCACCGGTAGCGACGTTGATGTGCATCAACTGCGCCGTGACGAAGCGATCGGGGCCGAACTGCCGGGAGATGGCATCGTCCATGAAGGCGTACTTCTCGGCCAGGCTGATGAACACGCGCCGGGCGTGCCGGTAGGCGCCGATGGCCACGGTCGCCATGGTGGCGGCTTCCACGCCGTGGCCCATCGCGTCGATCACGGCGGCGTGCAGGATGTTGTCGTTGAGGGCGTAGTCGAAGCTGTCGCCGGCGACACGGTAGGCGGGCTCCAGGATGCCGGCCACCTCGACCTGCGGCACGACCATCGACAGCGGCGGCAGCAGAGTCCACTGGATCTCCGCGGACACGCTCATCGGCTCCCGGCGCCGGGCCTGGAAGAACTGGTCGGTGTAGGCGTTCTTGGTGACCAGCAGGTCGGCCACCAGGCATGAGAGCCGGCTCAGCAGCCGCCGGTCGTCGCCGCTGACGGCGTCCAGGGTGAGGGCCATCACGCCCACCGTGTCGCCGCCGTCCAGCAGCGGCAGATACATCCGCACGCCACCACGGGCCTGCGGCACCTCGACGACCTGCCCGCGCAGAAAGGCCCGGCCGGCGTGGGAGTCGATCACCGAGTGGGGCTGGCTGACGTGCAGATTCCTGCCCGGGAGCGGCACCAGGAGCTCCTGCGCGTAGTCCTGGAGCAGGATGGAGACATCACGGCCTCCGACCCTGCCCACCTCCTCCGCGATCAGCGGGGCGATCAGCTGCGGTGGCAGCAGCCGCGCCCGATCCAGCAGCAGGCCAAGCAGCCTCTCACCGAATCCCTCAGACCGGTCCTCCGCGATCTCCTCGCCCATAGGCCGCTTCGCCAACCCTTCCTGCCACCATCCCGGTCACGCCCTTGCACAACGTGGCCTTGAAAGCCCGCTTGAGTAGCTCATTACGCCAAGCGCGGCATGTCGGCCCACGGCGTCCCGCACTTCGAACTGCGTGTCCGGGATCGTTCCGCCCTGCCGAGCCGGATGCCCCCTGCCGAGCCGCGCAGTCGGGCCGGCCACGTCAGCGTCACCCGGAGCCCGCCCGCCCCCGACCGGAACCGGTCCAGCACCCGCGCATCCCCCGGCACGGCCGGCGGCGCCGCCGTGCCGGGTGCGGTCAGCCGATTCACGGTCGTCCCGGACCCTCCCGACGTGACCTCGGCGAGCGCGTCGGCGTCCTCCTCGGTGAACCTGCCGGACAGCCGGTCCTCGCCCTCCGCGTCGTCCGCCAGCTCCACCACCGGGCCATCGAGGCCGAGCCGGTGCGCGCGGCCACCGGCGCCGGACACGACCAGCGAGGCCGCCGACACCGTGGTGGAGACGGCGATCCTGCCGGGGGCCAGGAGGCAGGCGACGACCTCGTTCCGGTCGAACTCCGGGCCGCCTGCGTGCCGCCGACCAAGGCCAGAAATCCGCGTGCCTGCGGCGCCGCTCCACCACCGCAGCCCGGCCCCCCGCCGCGATATCGTCCACCGCCGCCAACAACACCGTGTCCGCGTCCGGGACGACGTGGTCCAGAGCGGCGAGCGGGGACGTTGGCCCGGCCGGGCCTGGCCGATCGCCTGCCAGTCCACCCGGGGCCGGAGGACAGAGGGTAGGGCGCGGATGCCCCCACCGGCCCTGCCAACTGGTGCAGAAGTTCTGCCAGCCGTACGGTCTGCGGACTCTGCCCGCCCACCGACTTCGATGAGCCCATGCCGTGTGTCCTTCCCCCAAAGAAACAGCCGTTGCGCAATACCAGGTGGCGCGCCGGGCCTTGGAGGGTCAAGCACGACCGCGGCCCCGCCACCCCGGGCGGTGCGCGGGGCGGGCTCCAACGCGTGCGGGCTCCAACGCGTGCGGGCTCCAACGCGTGCGGGCTCCAACGCGTGCGGACGCCTGCCGACCGGCCCGCTCCCTGCCCGGCCAGGGAGCGGGCGCCCGGTGCGCGGCCGCCTTGCCCGAGGGTCTCCGCCGCCTGGAGGTGTACCCGTTCCCGGGGGTCCAGGTCGGTCTTGCGTGTGCGGGAGAAGACTTCCCGGGGTCCGGATACTGCACTGCCTGGCAAACACCGCCCGACATCGACGGTGAGCTGTCAGAACTCCTGGGGACCCCTGACAGCCGGGACCGTCGATGTAGTCGGCTTGCGAGATCCGGGCGGGAAAGCCGTTGACGCGGTGAGGGTCAGGCTGCGGCGAGGCTGATCTGGTCCTTGAAGATCACCCAGTGCTGACCCTGGTCCTTCGGGTCGCACGGCTTGGTCGAGACGTTCGGGGTGTTCCAGGCGTTGGCGTAGCAATAGGCCGGAGCGTAGGTGAGGGCGATCTGCTGGCCGGAGACGTTCCAGTACTGCCCCTGGTCCTTCGAGTCGCACGGCTTCACCGAGACGTCCGAGGCGTTCCACGTGTTGGCGAGACAGTAGGCCGGAGCGTTGCTCAGCGAGATCTGGTGGCCCGAGACCGTCCAGTGCTGGCCCTGGTCCTTCGGGTCGCACGGCTTCGTGGAGACGTTCGGGGTGTTCCAGGCATTCGCGAGGCAGTAGAGACCGGGAGCGCGCAGAGCCGGGGTGGCCGTTGCCGCGGCATGCACCCCGGCGGCCGGCAGGAGGGAAGCGGTCAGCGCCAGCGTCGTGAGAGCGAGCGTCTTGCGGAGGGCGATGGTCATGGGGGCGAAATCCGTTCCTGCCGGAGAAGTGGGATTCGCGCCCGAACGCGAGATGGATTCTCAACTCGGTTGCGAACGCAAGGTAATTGGTAGCATCACCCAAGAGTTGACCAACGGTTTCTGCGCAGCATGTTCATCCCAAAGAGCCGGTACATGTGATGACCCGACAGACACCCGAAAACAGTCAGGGAGTCTGAGCCTTTCGGCCGGCAGGTCCCAGTCTTCCGCGTCCGTGCACCCGGACCGCAGGACCCACCCGGCGCAGCCCTGTAGGAACACCCCGGGCGAGCGTCCCGGATCCGACACGGCACCGCCTGCCCGAGATCACCACCCCGCGCCCCTCCCACCAGCGCGATTTCCCTATACGGGAACGATGGATCACCCCGGACGGCACCGTTCCCGGGAACGGGAACGGGAACGGGAACGGGAACGGGAACGGGCTACCTGCCGCGGCCCGGCCGCCGTGTCGACGCAGCGTGCCGACGGCGCGCGGGCACGGCCGGCTCGGCCGGGGTGGGACCGCTCAGATGCCCTGCCGGGATGCCCTTCACAGGGCCTCCCCCGTGCGAGTCCCGGCGTTTCCGGTGCCTCCTTCGGCGCCCAGGCCTCCGGTCACATCGACGGTGGTCGGGCCTTCGATCGTTGCGCCCAAACGCGTTTCCGGCGCGGTCGTCGTGCCCCGGCCGGTTCGTTCTGGTCCGGACGGACTCCGATCCGACGCACAGGTCGTGCACGGAGCCGCACTCGGCGGGTGCGGCTCCGTGTACTGCCGTCTCAGCTGATCGCGATGTCGTCGATGTAGCCGCGGTAGCTGCCGGAGCCCGGGTTCTTCTGGTCGTAGCCGACCAAGATCCGGCTGATCTGCTTGCCCGCGTTCTGGTCGAGGTTGACCGTGACGTAGTTCCAGGCGTCGAGGGTGAGTGCCGTGCACTGTTCGGCGGGGCTGATCCGGTGGCCCCTTTGGTCCCAGGACCAGCTGTCACGCAGGGTGCTGCCGTCGGTGAACACCAGGTCCACGGCGGCACATGCACTGTTGCTCGACCCGTCGGCGACCGTCGCGGCGGTGGCGTGGCTCTGCGGGTAGATCCAGTAGCTGAGGGCCTTTCTGTCAGGCATCGCGGTGCCGATGGCCAGCGGGCTGCCGCTGAGGTCGTAGACCTTCATGTAGGCGTCGGCGTGGTCCGTGCCGGCCTGCGTGGATCCGGAGTACACCAGTGCGCCGGTGCCGGTGTGGGCGGTTCCATCACTGCCGATGCCTGCCTGAGGGCCGTCGACGTTGTGGAGGCCTCCCCCGGCCGAGTCGACTGCGTGGCTCCAGGCCGGTACCGGGTCGCTCGACTCGAAGCCAGAGCGGAAGCTGCTGGCCGTGGCCGGCTTTTGCGGCTGGGCGGGAGCCGGTGCGGGCTGCTCCGGTGCGGGCTGCTCCGGTGTGGTCATGCTCTGGGTCGGTCCGTCACTGATGCAGGCGGGCTGCCGTACCCATTGGCCGTTCTCGTTGAGCTTGTCCGCAGCGACACCGGAGTCGTACATCATGGTGGCCCCCGACCCGGCGGGGTAGGTGACGGTGATCTTGGCGTCGGTGGAGTAGGTCCACTCGTCCCAACTGCCCTTGGCGAAGACGAACCGGCCGGTGTACGTCTTGCTGACCGGGAAAGCCTTCACCCAGGTCGTGGAGTGGGCAGGCGCTGCGGGGACCACGGCGTGGTAGGTCTTCTCCTCCGTGTTGGTCGTACCGGTCTGTACCGAATGGGTGATCAGCTGGGATGCCTCGACCGCGAAGTCGGCGTGCCAGAAATCACTGGAGGAACCCAGCTTGACGGTGATGGTTTCCTTCGTGCCGTTGGCGATGGAATCCGTCGTGATGGTGGAGGTGCTGTTGGTCACCTTGTAGTCGACGGTGGTCGACGGGATCGCTGCGTCGGTGTGCTGCGCCTGCAGGCACAGGGCCACCCCAGCGTCGTTGCCGGTCACCGCCGCCTGCGTCTGGCTGTAACTGCAGTAGGGGTAGGCCGAATGTGCAAGGACGGCGGCATCACATTTGGTCAGCGCGTACTTGGCGGCCCAGTCAGTGGCGAAGTCCTTCCCGCCGCCGAAGCGGGAGCCCCACAACTGGTTCTCCTTGCCGTGACACGGCCACATGTTCAGGTAGTCGGAGTGGCCGGCGAGCCAGCTGCTCGCCACGTCCACGCATTGGTCGTCGACCACGTTGCGGATCATGAACGTCGTTCCCGAGCCTTTGACCTGACCCGGCTCGAAATACCAGTACTGATACTTCTGGGAGCCGTCGCACCGCTGCTGCTCCACGGGCCGGATCCGCCAGGTGGAGTCCCACCATCCCGGCATCAGACACAACCCGGAATTCGTCTTGATCTGGAAACTTCCGTCACCCTGCGGATACAACGAGAACACCTGGTTGGAGCCGTCATTGCGGTCATAGGCCTGCAGCCACGCCCCGGAATCGGACGAACTCCGGGGCACGTCCATCGCCCGCTGGTCCTTGGCGAGCATGAAGACACAGTCCTCGGCGCTCTTGCCTTCACCGGCGTAGTGGCACTCATGGGACGTCTCGCCGGCCGCCTGTGCCTGCTGGGCCCCCGCCCCCAGTAGGGCGGCGACCAAAGCGAAAAGCGTCGACACCAGGACCCCGATGGGTACCGGGGGTCTGGGTCGCCGTCTTCTGGGCACGTGAGCCCGAACGGCATTGCTGCTGTGCATCTGCCACTTCCTCCTTCATCGTCCCGACGGTCCTGCGAGGCGGGGCCGTCGTAGCACCGCCAAAGTAGGAACGCGCAGCTGCCGATACATCCGTCACCTGACGTAGGAATGCTTGGGGTCGGTGGGTGTCCGGGCCGGGGCGGGACGAGGCCGGTCCTGCGGCTGCGTGCCGGTGCGTCGCAAGAGGGAGCGGCGAGAGTGGGGCACCGTGCGGTGGCCGGGTTGCCGTGGGCGGGGCGACGGGTTTGCGGCATGGAGAGGGCCGGCGTCCTGGGACTCCCGGTGCACGTGTACGGAATGGCATTTCAGCCGTACGCCAGGCCGATCGGGTGTGGCGGGCCGACGCCGGAGCAGGGCCCCGGATTTGACTGTCCGACCTCCGAATCCTCTTATGAAGCTCAAATGTGCGCCACCCGGTACGTATCGGAACGGGATTACGTCTATTGTCTGCTGTCGTGGAGCCAGCTCGACGAGTCGCAGCCCGGCTCATGTGACGTGCAGAGGTGAGGCCTTGGCCCAATTGTGGGAATGCGACCATCACCACCTGCTGTCGGGGAAGGGCAGCCAGTCGGAGGCCGTTACCTCTCGTCGGGCAGCTGACTCTTGCGGACCCGGCACCGCGGCGCCGTCGGCCGGGTTCGGTACACGGCTGCCTGGTTCAGCAGGCAGATGGCATCACTACGGGAGAGACGGCCGTGCAATTCTTGGGGCCTCGCCTCGTCGGACGCGATGCCGAAACGGCGATGCTCACCACTCTGGCGCTACGTGCCGCGCGGGGCTCGGGGCAGGCCGCGTTCATCGCCGGCGAGGCCGGAGCGGGCAAGACCGCGCTGCTTCGGCGCGCGGCGGCAGACGCCGAAGGCGCCGGCCTCCAGTCGTTGTGGGGCTCGGCCCGGGAGCTGGAGGCGCATCGCCCGTTCGCAGTGGTATCGGCCTGCCTGGGGATCGATGACCGCCCAGTGGACCCGCTGCGCGCCCGGGCAGCCGAAGTCCTCTTGGGACAGGCTCGGTACGGGCTGCCGGGCACGCTGGGAGGCGCGGATTTCCCCACGGTGGAGGCCATGTGCGTTCTGGTGGAGGAGATCTGTGCGCAGGGGCCAGTGGCGCTCTTCCTCGATGATCTCCAGTGGGCCGATCGGGCCAGTGCGCTGGTATTGCAGCGGCTCGTGCAATCGGTGGCTCAGTTGCCGCTGCTGATCGTCGGGGCACTTCGCCCGGTTCCCCGCGTGGTCGAGGTCGACGTACTCACCCGCGGGCTGCGAGGCGGCAATCGCACGGTGCTCCAGCTCGGTCCGCTGGCCTCCTCGACCGTGCCCTTGTTGGTGGCCGACACGATCGGGCATGAACCCGGCCCTCGGTTGCTTCGTCTGTGCGAGGGGGCGGCAGGCAACCCGTTGTACCTGGAGGAGCTGATCGCCGCCCTTCAACGGGAAGAGGCGATCACACTGCACGGGGCCGTCGCAGAGGTCACGGCCGATTACCCCGTTCCGGCGATCGACACGCTGATCACTCACCGGCTGGCGTACCTGCGTGACGAGGTCTTGCAGGTGTTGCGCGCGGCGTCGGTGCTGGGAGCCGGCTGCACGCTCCACGATCTGGGAGCAGTACTGGAGGTGCCGGCCCACGTCCTGCTCACAAGCATCGCCGATGCCGAAGCGGCCGGAATCCTGACTCCCGATGGCCCACGTGTCGTCTTCCGTCATGACCTGGTGCGCCAAGCTCTGCTCGACGACGTGCCGAGTTCCGTGCGCTCGCTGCTGCACATCCGGGCGGCGCAGGCTCTGACCCGGGCCGGGGCAGCGCCCGAGCGCGTTGCCGGACATCTGCTGGAAGCCGCCCCTCCGGACGGGGAGTTCCTGGTTCCCTGGATAACCGATTCCGCAGCGCGGCTCACCACGCGTGCGCCCGGTCTTGCCCTGCGGCTGCTGGGCACGGCGCTGGAGATCGCCGATCCCGCTGACCCGCGCTACGAGCAGTTACGTCTACACCATGTCGTCGCGCAACTGTCATCAGGTCTGCTGGCCGAGGCCGAGGAGAGCGCCCGCATCGCTCTGGCCAGGCCTGCCGATTCCGGTCTGGAAGATCTGTTTCGCTGGATCATCGTGCAGGCCGCGTTCGCGCGCGGCCGCCCCGACATCGCTCTGGCAGAAACCCGTCTCACGCGCGGAACAGCGGGCGCGCCGACACTCGAAGCAGTCCGGTTCCAAGCATTTGCATCGGTATGCCTCTTCGCCCTGGGGCGGCTGCCGGAAGCGGGAGCCGTCGCTGCCGCTGCGCGGCGAGCGGCTGCCGAGCTGGGCGACTCAATGGCCTTGGCCCATGCCCTGCAAGTGCTGGCCGCCAAGCATTTCCTGGAGGCTCCTGGCCTTGAAGCACTGGAGCTCGCCCGTCAGGCGTCGCGTCTGACACCCGAGACGATCCACCCGGCGCAGTGGCTCGGGCTGCAGCTCGCGCTGGCCAACTGCTACATGGAACTGGATCTGACCCCGGACGCGGAGCGCGCCTTGGCGAGCGTCCGCCCGAGCGCCGAGCACCTCGGGGGTGTTTTCCTGCCGTGGTACCACCTGTCCTGTGCGCTGCTGGCGTTCCATGCCGGCCGGTGGGAGGACGCGATCGCAGAGGTGGACGCCGGCCTCGACCCCGGCGTCCACTTTGCAATGAGCCGGGCGTTGAGAGCGCTGGCGGGGGCAATAGCCGTCCATCAAGGCCGGCGGGACGACGCCGAGACCCACATGAGCCAGGCTGCAGCGGCACAAGACAGCGGAACGGTCTCCTGGTTCTACGAGTACGTCCTCTTGTGCACCCAGGCCCTGCTGGACGAGGCACAGGGGCGTCCCGAGCGTGCCTTCCGCCGTCTGGCGCACAGCTTCGATGTCGGAATCGGGCATCTGCCCGGCCAGCTGATCCTCAGCTTCCTGACACCCGATCTGGTCCGACTCGCGCTTGACCAGGGCGACTCGCCGGCAGCCCGGCGTTACGCGCAGGCGGCGCGCTCGCGTGCCGCGCACAGCAGCGCTCCCTACCATCTGGGGGACGCCTGCCGGTGCGAGGGGCTCCTCGCACAGGATCCGGAGCTTCTGTTGGAAGCAGCCCGTCACTACCGTGAAGCCACACGGCCGCTGAACCAGGCGCACGCCCTCACCGACGCCGCCGAGCTGCACGCGATGCGCGGCCGGCCCTCCGACGGCCGCGCCCACCTCGAACGGGCCCTGGCGATCTACGCCGACCTGGGCGCGGTCTGGGACGCGGCACGTGCCACCGCCCGCCTTCGCGCGGTCTCCGTGAGCCGCGGCAACCGCGGCCCCCGCAACACCGCCCGGCTGGGATGGGAAGCGCTCACCTCCACCGAGCGCATCATCGCCGGTCATGTCGCTGCCGGACACTCCAACCCCGAAACAGCCGCCCGCATGTGCATCTCGCGCCGCACCGTCAGCACCCACGTCTCCAACATCCTGCGCAAGCTCGGACTGACCTCGCGAGTGGAGCTGGCCACCGAAGTGATCCGCCGCAACAGCCCACCCGAACAGCAGCAGCCGTCAACTTGACCGGCCCTGAAGGGCCGGGCTTGGAGGTAGCGCCCAGCGGGCTGCTGGGTGGGCTGCTCAGGACTCGCCCTTGCGGTGCTCGCGGAGCATCTTCAGCGCGTCCGGGGAGCAGGCGAAGCGGACGTCCTTCAGCCGGCCCGCCACCGTCCAGATGGGGACGGTCTGCTGACCGTACTGCCACGACAGGCACCGGTCGTCGAACGGCTGCGCCGCCTCGGGCCGGAACGTGACCGGCTTCGACTCCACCTTGACCCGACGCATCGACCCGGGCTCGCCGTAGTTCCCGGCCTTGATGCTGACCTTGAGCGTGGTGTAGGCATCGCGCGTCTTCTTGATCACGTGCTGGGCAGCCTGCGCCCCCAGCCCCCGAGCCTTCAGCTCGGCTGGCCCATGTCAACTCGCTGGGAGCCAAACCCCAACATCCGCACGGGTGGAACCGTTGTCTACACCCTTCACGCTCACTTGGTCTTCACGCCCAGGTACCGGCGTGGCCCGTTCACGGACGAGATCCTGACGCGCTGCGAAGAAGTCATGCTCGCGGTGTGCGCTGACTTCGCGACAGAGCTGGTCGAGTTCAACGGCGAACGCGACCACGTGCACCTGCTCGTGCATTACCCGCCGAAGGTCGCCCTGTCCCTGCTGGTCGGCTCCCTCAAGGGCGTCTCTGCCCGGGGTTCCTCGCCAGATCATGCTGAACCGTCACCTGTATTCGACACCGCGTCAGCGACCGAGGAGGCCTCACATGGTCCCAGGAACGAGCATCCCACCGGGGCATGATGCCGGGTCCCGGTCGCACCGCACGGCGGAAGGGGGATCGCCCACCCGGTCAACCTGCCGCGACGGCGACACCCTAGCCGTGTTTCACTCCGCCGCTGCCCGACGAGAGTGAATCGCCGCGCCCGTCGCACCCCGGCAAATGCCCCGGATATAAGGCGTCAGCTGGGGTGTCGCGCCCCCAACGGGCGTGCACGCTGCGCAATCGAGTGGCTACGCTGTGATCATGGACGATGGCCGCACGCAGGTCAGCGGGTCCGTCGGGCTGCCCTGGCACTGGTTCACGGTCGTCGTCCCACACTTCCGACGAGCATGGGGATGCAAGTGATCAGGAAGACAAAGTGGTTGGGGGCGCTCGCTCTGGCCGGCGCGCTCACCCTGACGGGGGCTCCGGGCTCCGCCGGTGCCGCGCCGGGCGAGGGCAAGCTGACCGTCAACCTCCTACGGGACTTCGCCGCCAAGGGCGACCGGAACCCGAATATCCAGGTACCGCACGGCCCGGGGACGGTCAGGCTCTGCGAGCGGCTCACCCGCCCTGCGCCGTGCCGGACCTACCAGATCGGCGCCGACGGCACCGTTGAGATCGACACCACCACGTGGACCGGTTCCCCCGGGCGGTACAGCGTCGAACTGCTGAACTGGGCTGACAAGTACGATCCCGCCACCGGGCAGGGTTTCCTCCAGCCTGCGTTCGCCGGACCCGGGCTCTCGTCGCACCTCGCCTTCGTCGACCTGAGGGCTGGCCAGGACGCCACCCTCGACTTCGGGGTGTGGAACCCGGACGACTACTGCCAGGACAATCCCGACCTGGCCACGCCCTGCCAGCAGGCCGCCACCAAGCCCGGCGGCAAGACCCTGGTGACGTTCCCGTACACCTCCCGCGGCGACACCCAGGGCAACCCCAACAACCCCACGGAGCTCGCCAACGGCACGCAGACCGGTACCGCCTACGGGCTGGCGTACGACAAGAAGAAGCGGCGCATCTTCACCGGCGCGTACGCCAAGCGGCACGGCGACTACGGCCCCGGCGGCCCGGGCGCCATCTACGTCACGGACCGGGGCACCGGCGCGACCACCCAGTTCGCCGTCGTTCCGAACGCCGGTACCACCGTCCACAACCAAACAGACCGCGTCGACGCGGACTTCGCAGCCGTGGTGGGCCAGGAGTCGCTCGGTGACATCGAGATCTCGGCCGACGGCTCCCGGCTCTACGTCGTCAACATGAAGGACCGCAACCTCTACACCTACGACACCACCACGGCGGCGCCCGTCGGCGCACCGCTGCCCATCCCGGACACGGCCTGTACCCCGGCGGCCGACTGGCGGCCAATGGGCCTCGGCATGCGCGACGGGGTCCTGTACGTGGGCGGCGTCTGCTCCGCACAGAGCACCCAGGACGTCACCCGACTGCGGGCCGTGGTCTGGACGTTCAACCCGGCCACCGGCACGTTCGGTGCCGCGCCGGTCGTCAACGAGCCGTTGGACTTCCCCCGCGATCCCGCCGTCGCCCCGACCCCGGGCAACTGGAAGCCCTGGACCAAGGACGACCTGACGCAGTTCCCCGACGGCGGCAACTCCCAGTGGGCCTACCCGCAACCGATGCTCAGCGACATCGAGATCGAACGCGACGGGTCACTGGTCCTTGGCTTCCGCGACCGCATGGGCGACCAGTCCGGACTGGTCATCCCCAATGCCAACCCGGCCAAGGCCAACGTCATCGAGAGCATCGCGACCGGCGGCGACCTCTACAGGGTCTGCCGCACGACCACCGGCACCTTCGAGTGGGAAGGCGGCGCGGCCTGCCCACGCACCGGCAGCGAGTTCTACAAGGGTGACGAGTGGTACTCGGGCGGCGGACACCTGGAGACCGTGCAGGGCGCCCTGGCGCTGCCGCTCGGCGGTGACCGCCTCGCCGCCACCGCGATGGACCCGGTCCGGTCGGTCAACTCCACAGGGGTCGCCTTCTTCGACCGCTGGCAGGGCGACCGCGGCGCCGACCCGTCACAGCAGGGGCTCGGCCTCGCCTACGCCAACGACGGCGGCTTCGGCAAGGCCAACGGTCTCGGCGACCTGGAGCTGCTCTGCGACGAGCCTCCGGTCCAGATCGGCAACCGGGTCTGGCGCGACAAGGCAGACGGCACCCAGAGCTACGACGAGACGGCGGGCATCCCCGGTGTGACGGTGATCCTGCGCGACGCGACGGGTCAGGAGATCGCGCGCAAGAAGACCGACGCCAAGGGCGAGTACTACTTCGACCACCGCGACGGACTGCGCCCCAACACCGCGTACACGCTGGAGTTCGACAAGTCCACGGCCGACCCGACCAACGACTACGGTCCGGCCGATCTGCAGTGGACCCCGCACGGCCGCCCCAACCAGGCCACCAACTCCGACGCGGAACCGGCCGGCGGCGACCCTGAGGCGGACACCGCGACGGCAGCCGTCACCACCGGCCCGCCCGGAACCATCAACCACGACATCGACGCGGGTCTGTGGGTCGCCAGCTGACCCCATGACCCGGTGACCCGGTGACCCGGTGAGCGCACACCGCACACCGCACACCGCACACCGGCAGACCGGGAGGGGCCCGACGACGGGTCCCTCCCGGCTGTTTTCCCGAGCGCGGCCGTCAGGCGAACACCGAAGAGCCCAGCGGGCGCCCCGCCGAGAACCCGGGCAGCACCAGAAAGGTGCCGGAGGCCGTGGCCGTGGCGAAGGCGGACAACTCGTCGCCGTCGTCAAGCCGCCGCTGGGTCTCCACGTACGTCCGCAGATCCCGCTGGAAGGCGATGAACAGCAAGCCTTGGTCCCCGGTTCCGTTGGAGAAGCTGTAGCCGCGGCGCAGCATCAGCCCGCTCCCGGTCGCGGCCGGATGGGCCCGCCGGACATGCGACATCAGCGGAACGAGGTATCTGCCGTCCGCCGTTTTGGCTCCCAGGTCGACGGCCGCTGCCGGCCCGCCGCCGCTCAACGGCGCCGCGTCGGACCTCTGTCGGCCGATGACCCGTTCCTGCCCGGTGACGTCCTGGGCGAGGAAGCCTGCCACGTCCAGCCGCAGCCTTCGGACCACGGCGATGGTGGCCCCGCGGACCCGCTCCGGCCCTGCCAGCCAGACTTCCCGGGCCAGCTCCCGCTCCGTCCGCGGGACGGACACACCGTCCAGGAAGCCCAGCAGGTTGCGCACGGGGCCGGGTTCGCGGGCGGGCGGACGGAAGCCGCCCTGGGACCAGCGCGCTCGCGCCGACCGCTCCCCGAGCCAGCCGGTCAGCACCCGCTCGGCGTGCGCCACCACCTGCGGATCCGCGGCGCAGAGCTGCACCATCAGGTCCCCCTGACGTGCGTGGTCCGGCACGGCCCTCTCCAGATCCTCCGGGAGCCCCGCCGCCCCGGGCAGCCGGCCGTCCACCGACGCGACCAGGCGTGGGCCGACTCCGACGGTGACGCTCAGGTCCCCCGATGCGAGCCCGCCCAGTTCCGGGCCCGTGTCGGAGCAGAGCGCGGTGATCCGGCGGCCGAGATCGGACAGCAACCGTGCGAGGAAGGGCCGTTCGCCGGAGTTCCGGGCTGCCGCACCGTCCGGCGGCGGAAGGTCGAAGACCGCCAGGGTCGCGTTCTGCTGGGGTTGCGCCGGGCGGTCGACTCCCGCCTGCCGCGGGCCCTCGGGCGGTACGGCCGCAGCTGCCGCCGCCCAGGTTGTGCCCGCGACCGTCTCCGGAGCACGGGCGGCCGGGCGCCGGTCCCGGCCCGCGACCGCCCACCCCGCCGCCACGGCCGGTACCGCGACCGCAAGGCTCCCCAGGAGCCGGCGTCGGACCAACGGCGGCGGTTCCGAATCCATCACATCGTTACGATCAGTGTCCACACGGGCACTCTAGGGTGATCATCGACTCCGCAAACAACCGGAAGAGACCCTCGTGATGCCACGCTTTTGCCGCCGCTCCGCCGGCCGTTGCCGCCTCGCCCCGGCCACCGCCGTGCTGGCCACCGCGCTGCTGTGCGCGGGCTGCCAGGCTCTGCCGACGGACCCGACATCGGCCAAGAACGCCGCTCCCGCGACCATCCGGGTGCCGGCCCAGGCAGCCACCATCAACGCCGCGCTCGACCGGTCCCGGCCGGGTGACCTCGTCCTGGTCTCGCCCGGCGTCTACCACGAGAGCGTCCGGATCCGCACCGAACGAGTGATCCTGCGCGGCACCGACCGGGGCGCAGTGGTGATCGACGGTCAGGGCCGGCGCGCCAACGGCGTGACGGTCACCGCTCCCGGCGTTTCGGTCGAGAACCTGACCGTCCGCAACCACCTGCTCAACGGCGTGCTCGTCACCGGTATGAGCGACGGCAGCGGCGGCCTCGCCCGGGGCAGCGACGGATATCGGCACCTCGATCCGGCCGAGTTCCCTCCGCTGAAGGGCTTTCGGGTGCGCTACGTCACCGCTCACGCGAACGGCCTCTACGGCATCTACGCGTTCAACGCCCAGCACGGCGTCCTGGAGCACAACCACGCCTCGGGCAGTGCCGACTCCGGGCTCTACGTCGGCCAGTGCAAGCCGTGCCACATCCTCGTCCGCGACAACGTCTCCGAGCACAACGCCATCGGCTACGAGGGGACCAATGCCAGCGGGCCGATCTGGGTGTTGCGCAACCGCTTCTCCGGGAACCGGGTGGGGCTGACGGTGAACTCCGACTACCTGGAGGCGTACGTCCCCCAGCAGGGCGGCACCATCGCCGGAAACCTGATCGCCGACAACGCGGACCCGGCCACCCCCGAGCAGGCCGACGGCGCCTTCGGCATCGGCATCGGCATCGCCGGCGGACAGCGCAACCAACTCCTCCGCAACCGGATCACCGGCAACCCCCGGGCAGGCATCGAACTCGCCTCCAACGAGGACCTCGCCCCGCGGGAGAACCGCCTCCGCGAGAACACGCTCACAGACAACGGCGTGGACGTCGCCTACCGCGCCTCCGTCCGAGCGCCCGGGCGCGGGAACTGCCTGGACGGCAACACCTTGAGCAGTACCCTTCCCGCCGACCTGGAAGCGGTCGCCGCCTGCCCGGACGGCCAGCCCGAAGCGGCCGGCCCGTCCCCGCGCACCGATCCGGCACCTCCCGGCATCCCCTTCCTGGACGTTGCCCCGCCGCCGGACCAGCCCCAGCTCCCGGACGCCGCGACCGCGCCCGCCTCCCCCGCCGACGGACTGCCGGGGCCCGTCGATCCCGACCGGGTACCGTTGCCCGGCACAGACCTGTTCGCCGACCGCAGCCGGCCGACGACGGTTGCCCGATGACGCCGCGCGCCCCCCGCAGGCCCGTCCGGGCCGCCCTCCTGCTGGCCGTGCTGCTCGCCTCGGCGGGCTGCACCGGGCCCGCCGCCGACCAGCCTGCCGAGGAACGGGCGTTGCTGACGGAACAGCAGGCCGAGCTCCTCGCGCTGGCCCGGTTCACCAACTACCGCAGCGCCGCCGGAACCGTGAGTGCCACCATCCCGGTGCCGGGCCGGACCGTCCGGCTCGACGGGCGACTCGACTGGCGCGCGCACACCGGCTACGCGGAGCTGCGCGACGAGACCCCTGGAGCCGCCACGCACTGGCGCCACCTGCTCCGCTGGAACCGCACCACGGTCTCGGCCCGGTTCAACTGGACCGGCCCGCGCCCCGACGAGCCGCCTGCCGACGGCTGGAGCGAGCGCCTCCTGCAACCCCGCTCGGCCACCGTGGACAGCACCCTGATCCTGCTGCTCTCGCTCGGGTCCGACCGGCCCGAGAACGCCCAGCTGCTCGTCCGCAGCAGCGCACGCGTGGTCGGCCACGAGAAGATCTCCGGGGCGCCGGTCACGGTCTTCTCCGGCCCCGGCACTGACACCGATGCCGGCACCGGCACCGGCACGCGCGATGCGCCCGCCACCTCAGCACCGTCCGCACCCGGGACTCCGGGGCGCACCCGCTACTGGATCGACGCCGACGGCGGTCTACGCCGCTTCGCCGCACGCCTGGGAGGCTCGGGCGCCTGGATGACCGCTGACATCTCCCGACAGCCCACACCACCCACCGCCCCCGCGGTCCCTGCAGCTCCGTGACACCCCTGGAGAAGTTTGGGCACGGCCTGATCGCACGTCGACCTCGCCCGAGCACGTACCGGCCGCAGAGGTGGCACTCAGTCCGAGGGCTTCGACCAGCACGGTGCGCAGGCGCCGTGTGGCCTCGCTCGGCGGAGCGGGCTACGACGCGTTCCGCTCCAGCGACTCCATGGTGGGACCAGCGCCAGAGGGGGGTCGCACGACGGAAGGGCGGGAGAGCGGGAGAGCGGGAGAGCGGCGGGTGTCGCCGTGCGCAGATCGTGAAGTACGGGTCTGACAGGGGCCCGTGCGGGCTTTGCCGACCGGCTCGGGGAAGGCTGATCCGTCCCGCGGTCGCCACTCCTGCGCTAGCCTCGTAGCAGACCTAGTTCCGGGAGGGCCCGATGCGGATCGTATTCGATGAGGCGGAGCAGGAAGCGCTGCGCGCTGACGCGCGGGACCTGGCTGGCGATGATCCGCAGGTCGCGTACGTACTCGAACGTCTGGCCGGCGAGGGCATCGATCTGGACCGGATCATGCCGTGGGAGGACCTGCGGGAGAACCTCGGGCAGCCTCCGCTGGACGACACCGCTTCTTCTGCGAACGTCGCCTGATGGGAAAGCACGGCCCACGGCGTGCCCGCGTCGTCTTCTACGACGTGGCGCAGGAGCAGATCGAGCGGATGTCCGAGGTGGAGCGGGCACGTCTTGATCCGGTGCTCGTCTCCGTCTCTCGGAACCCGGAGATCGGGATGCTGTCGAAGCACGGGTCCGTCCGCGAGCACCGGGAGGACGGGGTCCGCATTTTGTACGTGCCGACCGCTCTGGGCACGCTGATCCTCGTCGCATACGTCGAGGCCTGACCCTTCACGGTCCCGTCGGCCGGGTCACCTGCGGGCTCGGCGGGGTCCTTCAGCCCGCCGGCTCGCCGGCACCCTCATTCGACTCGACAAGTGATCGCCGAGACGCGGCCTGGCGGCAGCCCTCGCCGGTCGGATCATCCTCGCGGACAAGGTCGCCGTTGCCCTCGCCCCCGGCGGCCGCCGCCGTGTTCCCGCTGACACGATTGCCTCCCCCAAGGGTTGCGGAGGAATGTCGGCCAGCGCGCGGCGCTGCTGTTCCCCGCGGCCGATCTGCTGCGGGCCGTCGGTGCGGGGGGCGGCGGAGGCGAGGGCCACGGTGTGTCTGATGGGTCGGTGACGCCCTGTGCAGGGGTACTAGCGGGACCCAGTAGACGCGTTGTCATCGGTGGCCGCCGCGTCCGCCGACTTTGGGTTCCGCCAGCCGCCACTCCCGTTCGCGGCCCGGCCCGGTTGCTTCGCTGCGGTGCCGTCACCCGAGTAGGGCATGGCGTTCGGCGTCGTCGGCAGCCGCCGCGCAAGGTCCTCGTCCGTCTCGGACCGGCTGGACTTCGCGGTGACCTCGATCAACGCCAACGGGTCACCTGGTCGTTCGGGTACGCCTCACGACGCGCCGCGTCCCAGGCGAAGCCACCCGCTTGCCTGAGCCTCATTCCAAACGCGCGGTATTCAGCTGCGGCTGACACCCCGTGGAATGCCGACCGTACCGGGTTCGCACCTCACGGGAGGGACACCACCACGCCATATCGCCTGTCACCTGCACCGTGTCCGGACACGGACGAGCCCAGCGCCTCCACGACCGACGCACAGAAAGGGAATAACGTTCATGTATGGGTGCAATGTGTAGTTTCTTGGCTGTGATCGGGGGCCCGGTCCGAGCAGCGGCAGCTGATGAGGGCGGCCCGGGCGAGGCGTATGGCAGGCGGGGCAGCGCGGGCCGGCAGGTGAGCGCATGCCGAGGAAGGCCCTGGTCGCGCTGGGGATCGTTCTCGTCTTGTAGAGCTTTTTCGCGCTCTGCCTGGTCAGTGCGCTTCAGCTGCTCGTGCTGCGCAACACGCCGTTCGGGGTGACCGGAGCGTCCCCGGTCGTGAACGCCGTGGCCTCGAAGGTGTCGCTGGATACCCGCAGCTACGCGGATGAGTCCGCGGCGGTGGAGGCGATCGGGCAGAGCAAGCTCTACGGCGCCTACCTGCCCGGTCAGGCCAGCGACATGCTGATCGTCGTCCCCGCGAAGAGCTTCTTCGGGCGTGTGGAGCTGGAAGCCGCGTTCGAGGACGCGGCCAAGAAGCTCGACAGGCCCCTGACGGTGAAGACCGTCAAGCCGTTGCCGAAGAACGACCGCCTCGGCGGCGTCTCCGGGCTGCTGCTCATCGGCGGCTACCTGGCGGCCGTCCTGCTGCTCAAGACGACCAGGACGGCAGCGGCGCCCTGGCACGTGGCGATGCTGGTCGGCTACTCGGCGGTGGGCGCCCTGCTGACGGACCTGATCGCCGGGCCGGGCATCGGCGCCTACTCCAACAGCCACTTCTGGCCGCTCCTGCCCTGCTTCATCCTGATCGCCGCCTCGGTCAGCCTCGCGGGCCGCCGCCTTCCAGCGCCTCCTGGGACCCGTGGGCACCCTCGCGGTCGCGACCCTGTTCATCATCGTCGGCGGCTCCGCGGCCGGCGGGGTCGGCATCACCCTCCTGCCCGACTACTGGCAGCACCTCGGCGCCGTCTTCCCACCCCAGCACGCCATCACCCTGGTGCGCAACGTCATCTACTTCAACGGCAACAACATCGCCACACCGCTGATCGTCCTCGGCCTGTACGCCCTGGCCGGCGGCATCGTCATCGGCTACCTGGGACGCTGGCAGCCCGTCAAAAGGGTCGGTGCAACCGCCCCCTCGGACACGCCCGACGCGGCCGACGTCCCGGCCGCGCCCACCGCGGGCCCGAAGACGGCCGTCCGGGTACTCGTCGCGCTGGCCATCGCCGGGGTCATGCAGTGCCTGTTCACCGTCAACTACATGAGCTCGGCACACGAACCCGTCGCGACCGACATGCCCTTCGGTACCGTCAGCCCTTCCCCGCTCCTGGCCGCGACCCGGAGCAACCTCTCCCTCAAGGTCACCCAGTACGCGAATGAACAGGCGGCGAAGGAGGCGATCGACCGGGCCGAGATCTACGGAGCACTCATCCCCGGACAGGCATCGAACACCCTGCTCGTCGTCCCCACCCTCAGCGACGTCGCCCCCCTCGACCTGGCGGTGAACTTCGAGATCGCCGCGAAGAAGCTCGGGCACCCGCTCAGTGTCAAGCAGTACGCGCCCCACCCACTGGCCAAGAAGGACCCCTTCGGCCTCGTCGTGTCCCTCATGCTCATCCCGCTCCTGGTCGGCGGCTACATGGCCTCGACCATGCTGAGAACCGTCACCGGCAGTGCCACCGGACGCCGGCGCCTGACCGCGCTCCTCGGCTTCTCCGTCCTGGCCGGCCTGCTGGTCAACCTCGTCGTCGGCCCCTGGCTCCAGGGCTACCCCCTGGAGAAGTGCTGGATCGTCTGGCCGATCCTCTCGCTGGTCATCGCCGGCGTCGCCACGGTCGCCGCCGTCCTGCAAAAGCTCCTCGGCGCCGCCGGCACGCTCGTGACCGTCATCGTCGTCATGCTCTTCGGCAACCCCTCCTCCGGAGGCGCCAACGGCGTCCCCTACCTTCCGGCGTTCTGGCGGGACATCGGCCCGTTCCTGCCTCCCCGCAACGCATACCTCCTGCTCCGCAACACGATCTACTTCGACGGCCACGGAACGACCCAGGCACTGGTCGTCCTACTCCTCTACTTGGCCGTCCCGGCGATCGCCCTCGCCCTCCTCGACCGGTTCCGCACCCCCGAGATCCCCGTGACCCGCGAAACCGAGGCAGAGGCGACGGCGCTGACCGTCCCCGTCGGAGGCCTGCCCTAAGACCGGCTACCGCCGGCTCAACCACCGCTACGAACGCCATCCTGCACGGGCGGCCTGTACGGGGAGCACTACCACCTGCGCGGCACGGACAACTACTCCTCCGGAGCGGTCTCGAACTGACCTCCGGCGCCCGCCGGCCCCGGGCCGGCGGGCGTGGTCGAGGACCCGGCTGCGGGCCACTCCCGTTCGTGACCAACTCCGACTCTCGCAAGACTCGTCGAGAGGGCCAAGGCGAGTGGTGCGACATGGGGGGGGTGGGCTGTGGCGGCCGGCAAGGCGGTGCCGATCCGCTCTCGCCGGGCGCCGACGACGAAAGCCCGGCAAGCTCCGGATGTTCGGCCGTGCCGGCTTCGGGCTCCTCGGCAAGGCACGTCCTGCTCCACTCCTGCAAGGGCAAGGGCTCCACCGGATGCACCCTCATGAGCGGCTGAGCCTTCCGGGATTCCTTCCATGAACTTGGGGCGAACTGGATCGGTTCGGCGGCAGCGTGACTCCGCGCCGACCGGCGATTCACATGGCGCGGCCCGGGCCGCGCCATGCTTCGGGGCGCTCGCCGGCAGTCATCGGGAGTCGTTGCAGTTCTACGAGCCCCGTTCCTCGGTTCGCTGTGAACTCACCCGGATGAGAGCCTCAGCCGGTGACCGACCGTAACGGACCACAAAACCTGAGCCAGAAAGGAAACTGCTTCCGGGGCAGCTCCTGCGCCGAGAACCGAAGCGGAACTTCCACCGCCCTCTCGTGATGCGCGACTGCCGGGGTGCCGGCGTTGGGCGCGACGGCCCGTCGGGGGTGAGCTCGGGGCCGGGGGCCCATTCAGGCAGAGCGGCGAGTGAGGGCCCGTCTGGGAACAAGCCTGCATCGTCTGCTCCCGCGCAGGCGACGGGCCGACAAGCCCCCGCAGCCGACCGTGCGAGGGGCGCCCGCCGGCTGCAGCCACGCCGGAGTCCACTGCATCACGCCCCTGATCACGCCTCCCCTCCGTCCGAGAGCAGGCGGACAGTGTCGGGTTCCAGATCAGGCCAATGAGGAGGGAAAGCATGTCACCCTGCGGATTCGTGAAGTGGTTCGACCCTGACCGGGGTACCGGTCTCATCAGCCAGGACGGGACCGGCCCGGACATCCAAGCCGAGGTCCGGGCGATTCATGACAAGGGACCCCATATGCGTCCCGGCGACAGAGTCCTCTTCGACATCACCCACGACAGCGCGGGGCTACGTGCCGACAACATCCGCCGTCCGGAGGGTTCCCGCAGCCACCACGGACCAGGGCAGGACAGCGACGGGCAGGCGCCTTGATAGCCGGCTCCCGCCCTGGCCGCTTCGGACTCCACAGGGAGTATGCTCTCGTCCTTGAACCAGTAGTCGCCCGCCGCAGGTAGCGGGAGGGCCGGGCCGTGCGACCGTGACCGCGCGCCTTCCGTCCTTGCACGGGTGGAGGGTGCGGACGCCGGGCTTGCCAGTCGTTGAAATCCTCCATCACGCTCACGGGCCCCGGCGGAATCTCGCGCGGGAGAACGAACGTGACATCGGGACCGCTCTTGCGCGGCCTACGCTCCAGCATGAATCGCTCCAGTCCAGTAGGGGACAACGGAAACCCGCATCCTCAACCACCCTGATACCGGCCGCGCGCCGGTGCAGCCGTAGGCGTGAGCGCGTCACCCGCCCGGCATTCCCCGGCCCGCAGTCGGGGCTCGTGCATGTCACGTTGGCAGGGCGACGAGAGGGCAGGTCCATACGTGCGGGGCCCGGCCGGTTGAAGCCATCCCGGTCGGGTCCCACCACAGAGCGCGCACCCGCCATGCTCGGCCCTCTACAGTGCGACCTGTGGATGATCACGAGACGGACCTCCTGGGCGCGGTGCGCACCGCTCTTCGCGAAGCGGGGTTCGATCCGGGGAGCGGGGGTGGGCAGGGCGTGCATCTGGTCCGCCACGCCCGCGGCGTGATGGTGGGCTGGCTGCCCGAAGAGATCGACGAACTGCACGCCCGCACCAGCGGCCCGCACCCGGCGGGCGAGGCCGATACAGGGCTGGCCGGGCTGCACCACGCCACCGGTCTCGCTCTGGACGCCGCGCTCCGTGCAGCGGGGTTCACCACCGAAACCCAAGACGACCACATTCTCGTTCTGCCCCCGCCCCCGGCGTGAGAGCGCAGCAGCCCCGGTCGCTGTGTGCTCCGCCCGGTGCCGTCACAGCCCTCGAACAAGTCCACCGCACCGGTCAATGCCGGCGAACCCGGCGGCTCCCGGCCGGCACCGCGAGCAGATCGAGCGCCTGACCCAGGACATCGCGGACGCGTGTAGCACCTTGGACCGCAAGGGTCCGACCCACGAGGTAGAGCGGACACAGGTCCACCGCGGCACCGGCGACTGACGCCCGCAACCGCCCGCCCCAAGGTGGCGGGCGACGAAGCCGCTCCCTGCCCGCGGGGAGTGGCGTCGCCGGCCTCCGTCAGTTTCAGTGCCGCGCGCAGCAGCGCCCCTCCCCCACTGTTCAGCACGTTCATGGGCAGGGCCATCAGCGCAGTCAGTGCCTCGACGGTGTCGCCGCCTTCGACTTCGACGCGTACTCCGCCGTCGTTCTGGACGAGGCGCCGGACGGCGGAGTCCAGGCGGATGTCGGCGAAGTGGACCTGGCCTGCGATGGATTCGACGAGTTCGCGGGTGCCCTTCACCAGCTTGATGGCCGACAGGGCGGCCAGGGTGTGGGGCACGCTACAGCCCAAGAGGGCGCAGGTGCGGAAGAACGTGGGAGGTACCTCGAAGGAGTACGCCCCCGGCGACCACGGGCGTTGAAGCGGTCATCTCTACGCGTCGGGCGAACGGCTCCTCCTCCAAGGAGACCTCGTCCCACAGTGGTGACCATGCTGAACCGAGTAGCCGTCCTGTCCGATATTCACGGCGTCCTGCCCGCCCTGGACGCCGTGCTCGCCGAACCGGAAGTGAGCGCCGCCGATCGCATCGTGCTCACCGGCGACATCACAGCCGGCCCGCAGCCGACCCTGGTTCTTGACCGGCTGACCTCTCTCGGCGACCGCGTCGTGTGGATCAGCGGCAATGCCGACCGTGAACTCGTCGAATACCGCCGCGGCCGGCGCGACTCGATTCCCGATCCCATCGCTCCCTGGGCCGCCGAACAACTGCGGAGAGACCACATCGACCTTCTTGACCGACTGCCGCAATCGATCTCCCTGCCCGTACGCGGCCTGGGGAAGGTGCTGTTCTGCCACGCCACCCCCCGGAACGATGAAGAGGTCGTCCTGGTCGACTCACGCCTCGACCGCTGGCGAGAGGTCCTCAGCGGGGTCGACACCGATATCCGCGCGGTGGTCTGCGGGCATACACACATGCCGTTCGTCCGCCTCGTCGACGGCCTGCTCGTGATCAACCCCGGCAGCATCGGCATGCCCTACGGACGGGCCGGGGCGCACTGGGCGCTCCTGGCCCCGGCATCGAACTACGCTCCACAACCTTCGACATCGAGGCAGCCGTCCTCCAGGTCACCCAGGACTCCTCCTACCCCGAAATCGCCGAGTGGGCCCACTACTTCCTCCACGCGCGAGCGTCAGACGCAGATGCTCTCGAAGGCTTCGCCCCTCGGGACGGACGCAGCCACGCACCGTGACTTCGTGCACCCGGCGAAGGCCGCACACCCCGGAATTCGGATGACGACAAGCGCTTCGTCATCGAATGGGTGAGGTATCGGCGGATCAGGTTCCGTCCAGCGGCGGGCTGCGATGAGTCCCCGATCCGCTGTCAGCCGGGGCGCCTGGCCGCACGTCGGAGCTTCAGGGGGGCGGCGGTCGTGTGCAGCCGCACCCGCTCTCACCGGCTGTCTCAGGTGCGCAGGCGCAGCGGAAGCGGCGCCGGCCGGGCGAGCAGGCGCCGACGGCTGGCACGGCCAGGGCGGCCAGGGCGATGCGGATCGTGGTGAGGTCGGCGATCTCTACGTCGACCTCGGCGAGCTTGGCCACAGCGCGGCCTTGGAGCCCTGTCCCGGAGCGGCCGGGCCGGCGGCGGCCGGCCTCCGGCAGCTCGGCAACCTCCTGAAGCGTGAACCCCAGCCGCCGGGCGGCCTTGATCACCCGCAAAGCGGTGACGGCCTCCTCGGCGTATGGACGGTGACCGCCGGGGCTGCGGCCGGGCGCCGCGAGAAGGCCGCGCCACTCGGCGTAGCGCAGCGTCCGGATGTTCACCCCGTCGCCTCCGCGATCTGCCCGCTGCGCAGGCCCCGCAACCACCGTCACCCCGCGGCCGCGACACTCCGCGCGGCCAGGGGCGCCCAGGGCTCCCGGCACCGCCTCGTACGCCGGGCCGGCCGAGACGTCCAGACGCACCGACTCCGGTTCGGTGTCGATGCCGAAGGTGAAGAACGAGCAGCGGCCGCCTTCGCGCTCCACCAGTTCACGCACGCGCTCTTCGACACCCGGCCCGCCCTTGGGGTCCAGGCGCAGACGGAGCGGCCGGGGCCAGGACGCAGCCACGAGCCGCTCGGTGAAGCGCGTCCCACTCCGCGTCCCACTCCGCGGCCCTCAAGGGCCGCCCTCGATGGGCAGGGTGCAGGACTGCGGCGCCGGGGCGAGATCACTCGTCGCTCACTCCGTCCGTCGGACCCCTCAGTCGCTGTCCGCCGTGGGGTCCGATGCCAGGGCCTGCAGGACCGTGAGGGTCTCGGCGCTCGGGGAGACGGCGAAGAAGGCCGCGTCAACCGCTTCCACCGCCGCGATGGCGCGAGGGGCGAGGTCGGCGCCCTCGGGGGTTGCCCGGAGCCGCTTGGCTCGGGTGTCCGCGGGGTCGATCTCGCGCTCGATGAGGCCCTTGGTCTCCAGGGTGCGCAGCACCTGCGAGGTCATCTTGACGTCCGTGCCGGCCTGCCGGGCCACGGCCTGCTGGTTGGGGTGGCCGCCCTCGCGGTTGAGCCACCAGATGCAGGCCAGCAGGACGAACTGCACGTGCGTGAGCCCGAGGGGCGCCAGTGCCGCCGCAACCTCACGCTGCCAGCGCAGCGTCGCGTGCCAGAGCAGGAAGCCGGGGCTTGCGCCCGGAGTCAGCATCAGGCCTCCGCCCGTCGTGCCAGCGCGGCCATCGTCTGCGGCCAATCCGCCGTGATGCCGGGGCCCACCTGCGGGCCGATTTCGTCGGCTTCGGCGCCGGTGATCTCCATACGGTAGGTGATGCGCGCCCCGCCCGGCTCGGCGGTCACGCGGTGCGTGGTGCGGAACAGCAGCCCCGCGAAGCGTGCTTCGTCGACGAACACCTCGGGAGCGCTGACCTGGGCCAGGGTGAGCTCCACCGGATCCTGGCCGGCCGGGTGCATGGTGATGCGGGTACCGGCGACGAGCGGGCCGGTGGCCTCGATCTTCTCGATGTCCGCGTTCCAAACACCCCAGTTCGCCACGTCCGCCCACTGCTGCCAGACCGCCTCGGGCGCGCCGGCGGTATCGACGCTGTGCTCGTACGTCCACATGACGCTTCCCCATTTCCTCGATTAATCTGCACACAGATTATCTTCACGCAGACTAAATGTCCAGCGTGGCCGCGTGGAGCGTAGGCCCGCCCGACGAGCGCGCAGGGCCGAAGCACTGCGTCGTTTCCCCGCCTGAATAGAGTGACCGCCATGATGAAGATCAAATCGGTAATGGCCCTCACCGTCGGGGCGGCGGCGTTGCTCGCCGGCATCCCCACGGCCGCTGTCGCCGATGCCGCGCCGCTCGTGACCACGGGTGCCACCTTCAACGACCCGACCGATCCGGCGCGGCAGGATGCGGTTTTCGCGCACATATCGCGCCTCATCGACGGCGCCGTACCGGGGTCGAGCATCAAGGTCTCGATGTACGTCCTCGGGTCGGACTGGCTCGCGGGGCGGCTGAGTGCGGCGCACCTGCGCGGGGTGAACGTCGAGGTGCTCCTGGACAGCGAGAGCCTCAAGCACTACGCGGGCTCCGGGACGTACGGGAAGCTCGCCGACGGGCTGGCTCAGAAGACCGGCACGTCAGGGGCCTCGTGGGTGCGGGTCTGCGCCGAGCACCAGGCGTGTCTGGCGAAGGACCCGAACCCGGCGGACGGCTACTACGGCGTCAACCACAACAAGTTCCTGCTCTTCTCCAGCACCACCGGCAGCGCGACGGGCACCGTTCCCGTCCACGACGTCGTCGTGCAGACCTCGGCCAATCAGACGGCGTGGGACCGCCAGAAGGCGTGGAACGACGCCCTGACGGTGGTCGAGAACCCCGAGCTCTACTCCGCATACGCCGGGTACTTCGGCGCCCTGACGGCGGCCCAGGCGGACCCCTCGAAGCAGACCTCCGACTACCCGACGGAGTATCAGGCGGGCAAGGCGAAGGCGTACTTCTTCCCCCGGTCCGACTCGGACGTCATCCTCAACATCCTCAATACGGTGGACGATCCCGTCAGTGGCCGGCCGGCCTGCCACGGCAACTCTGCGGGCTACGGCACGACTGACGGCCGCACGGTGATCCGGATCGCGATGCATCAGATCACCCGTGCCGAGGTGGCCAAGAAGCTGTGGGAGCTCGACGACGCGGGCTGCTACGTCGACATCGTCTACCGCAAGCTCGACAACAGCGGGACCGCGATCGCCGACCAGCTCGCCAAGCCGACCAGGTTCGGCGGGATCACGCTGCACAAGCTGGACGACGACGCGGAGGGCCGTACGGCGACGCACTCCAAGTACCTGTTGATCGAGGGAACCTACCAGGGGCTCCCCGACCAGAAGATCGTCTTCACCGGCAGCCACCCGTACACGGTGAGCGGGCTCGTCAGCAACGACGAGGCGCTGCTCAAGTACCAGGACGCGGCGGTGCACGACGCCTATCGGGAGAACTTCCGTGCTCAGCGCACCGCCGCTGACCGGCAGAACCCCTAGACAGGATCTGACGGGTCTTCGAACGGGACCGCGAACCCAGATCGCGATGGCCTCGGTGGACGCAGTGCCGTCCAGGATCTGGTCGCGCGTGCGCATCGGTTCGCGACGGTCCGGTGATGCTTCAGGTTTTGGCTCCGCCGAGGTCGGCGGCCGTGCGGTCAGAGGCGGAGGATGACAAGGGCGGTGTCGTCGGTCATGCCGGCGGGCGGGATCAGGTCGGTCAGGAGGGCGTCGGCGAGCTCGTCGGGGTCGGCGCTGCGGTGGCGCGTGAGGGAGTCGGCGAGCCGGCGCAGGCCGGTGTCGATGTCCTCGTGGCGGCGCTCGACGAGTCCGTCGGTGTAAAGGACGAGAGTGGAGCCCTCGGTGAAGGCGATCCGGCTCTGAGGGCGGGATACGTGTTCGGGGCGGGCTCCGAGCGGGGGGTCGGTCGCCTGGTCGAGGAACGTCACGGTGCCGTCCGGGTGGCAGAGCAAGGGCGGCGGGTGGCCTGCGCTGCTGTAGGTGAGGCTGTGGCCGGCCCAGTCGACGAAGACCGAGACGGCGGTGGCGGACTCCGCGCCGTCGACATGGCGGGCGTACAGGCCGAGCACTTCGAGGGCCTGGGCGGGCCCGACTGCCACCCGGGAGACGGCTGACAGGGCGCTGCGGAGCTGGCCCATGACGCCGGCGGCCTGCAGTCCGTGGCCGACGACGTCACCGACGGCGACGGCGGTGTGGTCGCGGTGGGGCAGATCGATCACGTCGATCAGGTCGTACCAGTCGCCGCACACGTTGAGGGATCCGGTGGCGGGCCGGTAGCGCACTGCTGCGCGGTGGCCGAGCGGGCCGGGCGCGGGCAGCATCGCTTGCTGGAGGTGGAGTGCGACTTCGCGTTCGCGTGCGTGGGCGTCGCGCAGGCGCTGGTTGAGCTCCTGGAGTTCCCGGGCGCGGCTGTAGAGCTCTGCCTCCAGGACCCGGTCACCCTGACCTCCTCTGCGGGGACCGCGGGCACGCATGAGCTCGGTGACCTCCTCCACCCGGTGCAGCACCAGCGCCACGGCGCCGTCCGGAGCGAGCACGGGGACGTTGACCGGGCTCCAGTACCGCTCCTCCCACATCCCTGGCCGGTCGGGGTCTTCCACGTCGTAGCGTTGCAGTGCCATGCTGTCGCTCTCCCCGGTGGAAGCGACCCTGCGCAGGGACGCGGACAGGTTGCGCATGCCGCTCGCGGCCGGGTCGCGGGGATTGTCGGGGAAGACGTCGAATAGGTAGCGGCCCATCACCTCGTCACGAGTACGGCCCGACAGCGACAGGTAGGCCTCGTTGGCCTCGGCGAACCTCAGGTCCGGGGTCAGCAGGGCGACCGCGCCCGGCAAGGCGTGAAAAACCGCAGCGAAGTCGATGTCGATGTCGAAAGTGCTCACGCTCCACCTCTCCGGCGTGGGACGTCGTGGTCCGCGAGTGCGTTCTCGCGCAGGTTCGGTTCCACCCGGAGCGTCCTGGTGAACCACGTGCCGTAGCGGTCGCCCAGGACGGGCGCGGATGCTCCGTGGAGCATGATGCTCAGGCCCACGGTCACGGCGACGACCTCGCTGAGCAACTTCTCCCCGGGTAGGTGCGCTTCGAGGGCGAGCAGGCCGAACACCAGGGAGGCGAGCCCGCGCGGACCGAACCAGCCGATGTAGGCCACGGAGGCGGGACGCAGGCCGGTGCCGGCGAGGGCGAGTGCGACGGGCAGCATCCGGATGATCGTCAGGCTGAGCAGCGCGTACACGACCGTGCGCCAGGTCAGGTACTGGAGTGCCGGTCCCAGGATGACGGCGCCGAACACGAGGAAGCTCAGCGAGGCGAGGAGGAGGCCGAGGCGTTCGGTGAACCTGGTGCTCTGCGCGGGATCCGGGTCCTGGCCACGGACACCCGGGCCGGCGGGGGTGCGGCGCAGGTGAATGGCGAAGGCCAGGCCGGCGGCCCAGGCACCGATGAAGCCGCTGCCCCCGCCCACGGCGCACAGGACATAGGCGATGACCGGTAGGGCGAGCACCAGGAACTGCCGCCAGTCGGAGCTGCTCCACCCCCGGGCGAGCGACCAGCGCAACAGGCTCGCCCCGGTCCAGCCGGCCGCCCATCCGATCGCGCCGCTCAGCAGCAGCGCCCGCAGGAAGGTCTCGGCCACGCCCGGATGGCCGTGTCCCTCGTCCGCCGCCGCGAGCGCCAGGACGAAGAACGGCAGGGCCAGACCGTCGTTCAGACCGGATTCGACGGTCAGGCCGCCGCGGATCAGCGATGGTACCCGCCGGTTGGCGAAGGCCTGCTGCCCGAGCGCGGCGTCCGTCGGCGCGAGGATGACGGCGGCCAGGGCCAGCTCCCACACGCCCAGGCCGGGCAGCAGGGGCCATGCCGCCAACCACCCCAGAGCCATCGTGACCGGCAGGCCCACCGCGAGCAGCCGCAGCGGCAAGAACTCCTCCCGGCGCAGGTCCCCGGCCTTGATCCCCGCCGCGTCCGCGAACAAGAGGAGCACCAGCGCGCTTTCCAACAGCACCCGCGTGACCTCGGGATCCTGCTCGGCGTCCAGCAGGTCCAGGCCCAGTGGGCCGATCGCCAGCCCGACGATCATGAACACCATCGGTCCCGAGAGCACCGTCGTCGACAAGCGCCGTGAGAGCGCCCCGTAGCCGACGACCGCGGCCCCGGGGATCACGACGGCCCAGCCGTTCATCCGCACTCCTCACACCGGGCATCCGTCGTCTCCGGGTCACGCGCCACGGGCGGCGTCCCCGGGCGCCCGGGGACGCCCGTCCCGCCTCACAGGGCGACGCGAAGTCCGACCCTACGGGGCTGCCGGCCAGGCCAGGGGAAACCTGTTCCGAACGCGCCCAACTGGGCCCGGTCGGCCCAACCAGCGGCGGCCGCCCGAGCCGGGCGGCCGCTGCGGCGCTGTGCACGGCCGGCGCAGCCGGTCGGACCACCCGGCGGCGCACCCTCCGTGAAGCCTTCCTGCTCCACCACGACCAGGTGATCGCCGACGGTTCGTCCTGTCGAGCACCTGCAGGTCAGCCGTTCCATCAACTCCGGGTCCGTGCCGCTGACCGGCCTGGTGGTTCGCGTGGGCGCGGGCCGATGGGGCGGACTTTCGCCCCCTGGCCGGACGGCCGGGGCGCGTTCGACGGCGCCTTGGCCCGGGCCCCCGCCGACATGCCCCCGTTCGCCGTGCGGGGCCCGGTCTCAGTCGGCGGCGGAGCCTGGGTCGTCGAGTTCGTGCAGCCCCGCCGGGTCCTCGTCGGTCAGCAGCTCCCCGGTCTCGGTGACGAAGCGCTGGGCGTGGCCGCGGTGGACGCAGAGGAGTTGGTCGCGGGTGCCGGTCCGGTCCCGGTGCACGGCCAGCGCCGGACCGTACTTGCTGCTGTGACCCGGCATCGCGGTGTCCGTACTCCACCCTGCGCCGTCGAAGGCGGACCACCACAGCTGCTGGCGGGCTGGGTCCCGGTGGACGCACATCAGCTTGCCGTCGAAGACGGCGAGGCCGATGTTGCTCCGGGTACGGTGGCCGGGCAGCGCGCCCTCGGAGGTCCAGGTGGTGCCGCGCAGCCTGGACCAGTGGATCGCCCCGTCCTTGGCGATCTCCAGGCGGATTCGGCTGCCCTTGGGGAAGAGGTAGGAGGTCGGCCAGACCTCGATCTCGTAGCGGCCGACGGTTCCCGGCTCGATCGGCTGGGGCGGCTGGGTGCGGTGGGAGGCCTTCAGCCAGCCGCGGGTGACCATGGCGGAGGGCGGCGGTACGTTCTTCGCGATCCTGCGCATGAGGATCTCCTTGAGCTTGGGCACGGCCTGCTGCTCGGAGATCTTGACGTGGAAGTCGGTGTCGTGTTCCAGGGGCGGGGTGGTGAAGGTGAGGATGCCCCGGGTGGGCTGTGGGATGCCGTCGGTGATGACGGTGGTGCCGACCGTCCACTCGGGGTTGGGGTAGTCGTAGACGGTCGCCGTTGCGGCCGGCCCGGTGGGTGGGGTGGTGGCGAGGCTGCCGTCGTTGAGTGAGATGACGGCGTGTGCGGGTTCGGGGTCCAGGTAGAGCGTGATCGGCACGGCGCGCCGAGGTGGCCATTCGGCTTCTTCCCGCGGCTGGCGTCCGGAGTTGGCGACCTGGATACGGACCGCAGGGCCGTCCATGACGCCGTTGTCGACGCCTTTGAGCCAGTGGTCGTACCAGGGGCGGATGTAGGTGTCGAGGAAATCGGGCTGGTAGTAGCGCTCGTGGCTGTCGGTGCCGGCGAGTACGACGAGGCGCTTGTCGGTGCCCGTGAGCCGTTCGTAGCCGTCGAGCTGACCGCGCAGGTGCAGGCCGACGCTGTACCACCAGGCGATGTTGAGCACAGGGACGTCGATGTCCTCCACCTTCACCGCTCGCTGCTCCCACCAGTCGTCGAACATGGGCCGGTCCAGGGTCATGCCGATGAGGTCGGCGGTGATGCCGCCGGGCCGGGGCGGAGTGCCGCCGCCGATCGTGGCGCCGGCGCGGAGGTTGTCGGTCGACCAGAAGTTGAGGAACCCCATGGAGTAGACCCCGCCGTGGTAGACGGCGTCGTGGTAGGCGTCCGTGAACCCGCTGTAGATCAGCGTGCAGGTCAGGTGCGGCGGGCGCTGCGCGGCGGCCAGCCACTGGTTCACGCTGTAGGAGCTCTCCCCGATCATCGACACTTTGCCGGTCGACCAGAAGCGGGAGGCGATCCACTCGATGGTGTCGTAGAAGTCGCGCTGCTCGGCGGGGCCGAACAGCTCGAACTGCCCCTCGGACCTGCCGGTGCCGCGCTGGTCACCGACCACGACGGCATAGCCGTGGCCGGTCCAGTAGTCGAGGGGGCCGGTCTCGATGAACCGGAACATCGGCACGGCCGGCAGGTACAGCAGGTCCTTCTGGTACGGCGCCACCGCGTACAGCGCCGGGAACGGCCCGTCCCCTTCCGGCAGATACACATCGGCGCAGATCCGGGCGCCGTCAGACGCAGTGATCCACTCGTTCTTCATCGTACGCATGGCCAGCTCCTAATTTCCTCATGCGTGGAAATTAATTTCAACGTATGCTGAAACTCTCGCTGAGGGAAAGCCCCCTCTTCGAACCGTTACGGAAGGTGATGCGGTGTGACTGGCCGAGGCCCTCGGGGTGAACGCGGAGAGCAGGCGGACAAGATCGTCGCCGCCGCCCGCAGATCCTTCGCCACACGCGGCTACGCCGCGACCTCACTCCGATCGGTCGCCCAGGAGGCCGGCGTCGACCCCGGCCTGGTGAACTACTACTTCCGCACCAAGACCGGGCTGCTGGAAGAGGTGATGCAACCCCCCGAGGCGTTCGGCGCAGCCGTGGCCGCCGCCGCCGGCCAACCCATGGAGCGGCGCGGACACGCCTTCTTGCAGGCCAGCCTGGACCTGTGGGAGGACCCCGTCTCCGCCGAGATCCTGCGCTCCATCATCCTCACCGCCGCCCAGGAACCCGCCGCCCTGCAACGCCTGCGGCAGCTGTTCTCCGAACTCGTGCTGGCCGTCGTCTCCCACAGCCTGCCCGACATCGAACGCAACCTGAGGGCCAGCCTCATCGCGACCCAGATCGTCGGCATGGTCATGAACCGCTACATCTGGCAGATCGGCACCATCGCCACCCTCCCCGCCGACTCCGTCACCGACCTCCTCGCCCCCACCATCCAGCACTACCTCACCGGCCCCCTGCCCTTGAGCCCCGGCGACGACGGCCCGAGCCCGGGCTGACCCGACCGGTCCAGCGAATCCCGCCAATGGTTCTCCGGCGCTCCGACAAGCCCGCCGGCGCGCGGCGCCGTTCCGCTCTCGGGCGCGGGAAGCCTGTACGCGCACACCTGGGACCTCCGAATTCGCGGAGCTCCTGCATAGAGGCTGCGTGCCCGTATCCAGGCCTCGGTGGAAGTGCTTGCGGTCGCGGGGCATCATTGCCCCGGCCCGCCGACAGCGGGTTCGGCCAGGAATGCGCCGACGGCTGCGACGTCGTCGACGGGCCTTGACCCCGAATCTTGGACACCCGAGAGACTTGGATCTTGATGGTCCAGAAGAACGGATGTCCCGTGGTCATGAAGCACTATCCGCCGGAGTTCAAGGCGGACGCGGTCTCGGTCGCGTTGTACGAGTCGCGCCGATGATCGCTTCGGTGGTCGGGGGCGAGCCGGTCGGGGTTCGCGCTGTTGCTGAAGTTCTGCGAGGCGGAAGCGTGGCTCCTGAGGACGTCGGGGAGGTCCCGGCGCCGACGAGCCCGGGCATCGGGATCCGGGCGGAGCTGCTCCGGCAGCACCGTGAAGCCTTGCCGCGCGTACCGGTCCACCGGGTTGTTCCCGGTCGCATGGACCCTCACCAGCATCTCGCCCGGTCCTGCCGCCGGCCGGGGCACCTCCTCGTACACCAGCTGCTCCAGGGCGCCCAGGACGCCGGTCGGATCCACCCCGACGCGGACGGCACCGACCTGTTCACCCTGGTCAACGCCCTCAGCTGGATCACCGGCCAGGCCCCCACTCTCGCGACCCGCCGCGAACACCCGCTCGCCCTGGCCCTCGACGGCCTCGCCCACCGTGGGACTCAGCCGGACGGGTGAACCGTCGAAGGACTCGATCCGGCGCGCCCGATGCGCTTGCGGGAGGAACGGTGATTTTGCAGGCTGTCGGCTGCTGATCTTCAGCGATGGAAAGCCCGTCCGTCCGAAGACAGCCGCAAGCCGAGGAAAGGAACCCGCCCCGTGTCCGCTGCACTCTCCGACGACCTGCAGAAGCTCATCGACGACACCCCTGTCTTCGCGACCATCGCCACCATCCAGCCGGACGGCAGTCCGCAGCTGTCCGTCACCTGGCTCGCCCGGGACGGCGACGACCTGCTGTTCTCCACGACCGTCGGCCGCCGCAAGGAGACCAACCTGCGCAGGGACCCCCGGGTCACCGTCATGATCAACCCTGCGAACGCGCCCTACACCTACGCCGAGATCCGCGGCGAGGCCATCCTGACCACGGAAGGCGGACAGGAACTGATCGACGAGCTGTCGCGCAAGTACACCGGCAAGGGCTACGCGGACTTCAACCCGGCGTCGGCCGAGGACGCCGAACGGGTCGTGGTCCGCATCACCCCCAGAAAGGTCGTCGGCTCACTCTGAGCTTGCCGTTTATCCACCGGCGTCGCACTGGGCTCGAACTGGTTCGGGGTTTTCCCAGTTCACCGGACCGGACTGCGTCAGGACCGGCACTGTCTCGCCCAGCAGGTAGTACGTCGTGTTCCCCGCGTTCGCGTACTGGGCCACCAGTGTCAGGGCCTCGATCACCGGCCGGTGGGCATGGCTGGAGGAGCGGAACTCCAGCACGTCCAGCAGCTTGATCAGCCCGCGCCGCTAGTGGTTGGTGTACGACGCCTTCAGCGTCGTCTGCACCGTGCGCCGGTAGACCGGACCACGGGTCTTGAACCCGTGTACCAGCTCCCGCAGCGTCGCCTCACCCCCCGGAGGGGTCCAGCCAAGGTGAGCCCAAAAGGGCAGTGGGATGTTCTTGAAAGCGTGAGTCCGCGTTTCGGGCCCACCACCGAGGGCTTGGCCCTGACCCGGGTTCCGCTGTTCCGACTCTCCCCCGGCGCTGACGCCCCGATGATCCCGCGCGGGTGCGTACAGCGCACCCGGCGGGGACTGGGTGTCGGGCGGGGTGGGGATGACTTCGATCGAGCGGACCGCGTATCAGTCGTAGTGTGAAGATGTAGCTGTAGCCCAGGCGGGACCGCTTCTTGCGGCCGCCCGGCCTGCCGACCGAGGGTCCTGTGTCCGCCGCCGGCGGGGATGTTGCCGAGTTTCTTGATGTCCACGTGGACGAGCTCGCCGGGGCGTTCACGCTCGTAGCGGCGCATGACACGGCCGGTGGCCCGGTCCAGATGGTTCAGGCGGGCCAGCCCGAAGCGAGTCAGGACGCGGTGGACGGTGGAGGGCACCAGGTCCAGGAGGTGGGCGATGCGGGCCGGTCCCCACCGGCGGGCGAGGCGGACCTTGATGATCCGGCGTTCGGTGCGGGTCGGGGTCCGGCGTGTGCTGTGGTGCGGGCGCGCGGACCTGTCACGCATGCCCGCCTCACCTTGATCGCGGTAGCGGTCGGCCCACCGCTGGGCCGTGGTCGGCGAGACCCGGAAACGCTCGGCGGCCCGCCGCAGAGGCCAGCCGTCCTCGACAACGCAGCGGGCCATCCGCAGGCGTCCGCACTCGGTCAGGGGTGCAATTACGGTGGGGCACGAGGGCCTTTCGGTCGATGTAGACGTCGCAATCCACACCGAACCCGGAAGGCCCTCACCCGTTCAAGACACCTCCGCCGAGATCTGGATCACTGTCCACAACCTCCCGGGGCAATACACCTAGCCAGGGCGCGGGTGAGGAGCTGGCGAAGTTCGCTGTCAGCCGGCAGGGCGCCGATACGGGACGCGAGTTCGTCCCGCACAGCCGCGCATGCTTGATCAGAAACATCTGTACTCGCCGGTACGCTCCCACCAACTGTGCGGTGACACCCACAATCGCGAGCGAGCGCTTCCCACGCCCTGGGCCCAGCACGCCCAAGCCCAAGCCCGGCAAGAGCAGAGCGGCGAATACCTGAAAGCGTGCACCGCCTCGAAACGCGCAGCGCTCAACGAGACCCCCGTCACCCCAGAGGAACCCGTCGGCTGGCACCCTGCAGGAAAGGTGGTCGAACAGCACCCCGGCAGTGCCGTAGGGTGGGGCTCACCGACGCGGGGTGGAGCAGCTCGGTAGCTCGCTGGGCTCATAACCCAGAGGTCGCAGGTTCAAATCCTGTCCCCGCTACTACACCGGAAGGGCCCGGATCCTGAAATGGATCCGGGCCCTTCCGCCGTGCCGGGACGCTTCCGGGGTTGGCGGCCCGTTCGGCATCCGGTCCGCCACCGGCAGACATTACGGACGGCTACCACCGGGCCTGTTCCCCCGCCGCTCCCGCGCCACCCTCGGCAGCTCGGAGAACGACCCATCGACAGACCCGTGAGCCTCTCCACCCGCACCGGCCCAGTCCGCAACACCCCACCCGTACAGGCGAATGCCCCGAACCGGGCCTTCTGCAACGCCGTTCAGCCGAGCAGGGCGGCCGCGGACTCCTCGGCGAGGTCCTCGGCGTGCGGGGGCAGCGGGTGGCCCGCCCTCAGGGGGCGGCGGATCACCCCGAGCGGCAGGTCGATCAGGGCCAGGGCGATCCGGTCGCGGCCCTCGGGCCCGGTCAGGCCGAAGGCCGCGCCGAGCCTGCCGAGTCGGGCGAACACCCGCTCGTTGCCTCTATCCGCACGCTCCCGGTGTTCCTCGGACCAGCCAGCCCGGCCGAACTCTTCGGCGCCGTACAGGAGCAGCGCCGCCTCCCGCGGGTGGGCCCGGCTCCAGGCCACGACGTGTCGGGCCCCGGCGCGGGCCGCCCTGCGGGGGTCGGGGTCGCCGTCGAGAGCGGCAAGGTACCCCTCTTGGAAGTCCTCGACGGTACGCAGCCACACCTCGGCGAGGAGCGCAGGGCGCCCCGGGAATCGGTGATAGACGGATCCGCTGGGCGCTCCGACGGTCTGGGCGACCGCGGACATGGTGACTGCGGCCGGGCCGCCGGCGGCCGCGAGGAGGACGGCGGCGTCGAGGAGCTCGTCGGCGTCGAAGCGGGGTGGTCTCGGCATGAATCAGAGAGTAACCTCTAATTCAATTAGAGGTTACTCTCCAATTCAAGGAGCTCCATGCCCGTCCACAACGTCCACGAACGTCTGCTGCCGATGAACGCGGCCGAGGCCGGCGCCCTCCTCGACTCCCTCTCCGACGGCCCGGCCGACCGGCTCTGGCCCCACCGGACCTGGTCTCCCATGGAGTTCGATCGCCCGTTGTCCGCAGGCGCGAACGGCGGACACGGCCCGGTCCGCTACACGGTCGCCGCGTACGTCCCGGGAACCTGGGTCCGGTTCACCTTCAGCGGCCCTCGCGGCTTCCACGGCTTCCACGAGTACGCCGTGCTGCCGGTCGACGACGATCGCACGGTGCTGCGGCACACTCTGTCCATGCGAGTCACCGGAATCGCCCGGCTGAGCTGGCCGCTGGCCTACCGCTGGCTGCACGACGCGCTGCTGGAGGACAGCCTCGACCGAGCCGAACACCCGGCCCGGCGCGCCCGCTGGTCCCCGTATGTCCGGCTGCTCATGGCCATCGCCCCCAAAGAACACTGACCGGCCCGGACCCGCGCTCCCGGCAAGGCCCAATAGACGCCGCCCGGATTGTCACCACCGCCAGCCGCCGGCACCTTCGATTCAGCCGTCGCTGGCCCTGGAACGACGTGATGACCAACGCGGTCCAGCGACTCGCGGCTCTCCCGAGCCCTGGCTGACCAGCAGCATCACCCGCCCCAACGATCCTGATCACCGCCGGAAACCGTATTGAGGTCGGGCGCGTAGGGCGGCAGGTGATAGGCCGTGAGCCAGTCCTGCGTGTCGACGAGCTGCTGGTGGGCGGCGATGAGGAGGTCGCGGTACTCGGTCCGGGCGAAGCTCTTGCGGCCTCTGGCCTTGTGATCGGTGTCGTTTGGGTCGGTAGATCAGGCGGGAGCGTTCCCCGGGTTTGTAACAGCACAGGGCGGCGATGGAGAAGCGTCCCTGGGAGCGTCCACGGACCCGGATGACCCGGGGTGGGTCCGCGCCGGCTCCAGGTGCGGGAGGTCGGCGGCGTCATCGAGGATCCGGATCGCGGTCACGCCACCCTGCCGTTTGTCGTCAACCTCCACCGACCCCACCAGAACCACGAACCCGGTCTTCACCAGGACATCGAACTCCAGCCGGCGGACCCCGAGCCGCACCGCAGCCTGCTCCGGGTCCAGCGGCACGTGCCGGTCGAGCAGGGCAGGCAGGCAGGTCCCGGCGGCGGCCGAGCGCGGCCACCTGGTCCGGATCGACGTCGGGGAACTGCGTGTCCCCGCCGAGGTAGACCAGGAGACCGGCCTTCACCAGGTGTCCGACCGCCGCCGCGGTCACCCTCGGCCGGAGAATCGGCAGCGGCACCCCGAGGGCCTCCGTCAGCCGGTCCGCCGCCACCCCGGCACCGATCGGGCCCCGCAGCGCCGCACGCACCTGCTCCGGGTCGACGCCCTCCACTACCCCCCGCGGCCACGGGTGTGAGTGGTTGCGGTACAGGATGTAGCGCGGAGAATGATCATGGCCGCTGGACCGTGGCTCGGCCCCACCGAGTACTCAGCGCTGGGCAGCATCCGGGGCGAGACCTCCCACGCACTCGCCCGGGGGGCTCCGTGCTGTGGTCCGGGTCAAGCCTCAGTGGTGGCAATGGCCTTGCGGGCTGCCTTCTTGGCGGCGTCCACGCGCCGCTGAACCTTGATGACCGCCTCGATGGCTGGTGGCTGACGATCCGTCCGGGCCCTGCGCTCACCCCATCGGGTAGTAGGCGTACGCCTGGTCGCCCGTCTCGCGCAGGATGCGGGCATAGCACCTCCCATCGCCCACGAGCATGGGAATCATAGAGGTCGCGAGCAGGAAGGGGCCGCTGTCGTGAACCACCATCCAGCGGTCGTCAGGTTTAGGTTTAGGTTTAGGTTTAGGTCCGGCCCGTGGATGTGGTGGGACAGCCCGGTGACGATCAGCACGAGACTGACCACGATGATGCAGTTGCCGCCTCGGCAACAGACGACTGGCCTGTGGCGGAAGACTCCGCACTCCCACCGGACAAGGTTCGGTTCGACACACGCTCATTGATGGAGGGTCGGGCGGAGTGGCCGCGCGAGGTCGGGCTGGAAGTTGGGACGCCGTAGCGGGCGGACGATGCGCGGCGGACGCCCGCCAGGGATGGCGCGGAGCAGTGGTAGCACAGGGGCCTGGGTCGAAGCCATCTGCCGTGGCTTCGACCCAGACCCACTGGTCATGGCCGGGCGGTGAAAGGGCGGGCAGCCTCCGCCATGACCATGTTCTCGGCGGGATCCGTGGCTTACTACCTGTCGACGGCGTCGGTCACACGCTGCCAACTGTCCAGGTCTGCGATCCGTGCCTCCAAAGCGGGGCGCATGCCCGTCGCGCTGGAGGCGCCAAGGGCCAGGCGCAGCGGAGGGTTGGGGCTGTCGACCGCGGTCCGGATGCCTGCGGCGATCCGCGCCGCGGCGGAGAACGCGGACGCCGGCAGCTCTCCGATGCCCTTCTGAACCTCGCGGACGGTCTGGTCGTAGTCGCCCAGGCCGGCTGCGACATCGAGGTTGGCAAGGAAGGGGGTCGCGGTCATCCCGGGCTGGATGATCGTGACCTTGATGCCGAGCGGTGCGACCTCGGCCGCGAGCGCGTCCGACAGCCCCTCGACCGCGTACTTGGTGGCGGCCAGCAGACCCACGCCGGGATGGGCGGACTGCCCGTAGACCGACGAGCCCTGGAGGATGTGCCCGGACCGCTGGGCGCGGAGCACCGGCAGCGTTGCGCGGAGCACGTTGAGCACTCCGAAGACATTGGTGTCGAACACGGCACGGACCTGCGTGTCGGAGGCCTCCTCAACAGCTCCGAACAGTCCGTATCCCGCGTTGTTGGCCACGACGTCGATACGGCCGAACCGAGCGAGCGTGCCGTCCACTGCGTCCCGGACGGCTCGCTCGTCACGTACGTCCGCCTGGACGAGGAGCAGGCGCTCACCGTGCGCTTGCGCCAGTTCGTCCAGGGAGGAGGTGTCGCGGGCGAGGGCCGAGACGGTGTCGCCGTTCTCCAGTGCCTGGAGCGTCAGTTCGCGGCCGATGCCGGACGTCGCGCCGGTGATCAGCCACGTACGGAGGGGGGTCTGGTGGTTGGATGTCCCATTCATGTTGCGACCGTAAGTCGTTAGCTCGCAACGAGTCAAGCTAGATCGACTGGGGGGTTGCCTACTAGCTTGATTAGCCCGGCTCAGGCTGATGTACTGTGGGGGGATGATCAATGCGACATCCGGATCCCCCAAGCCCAGCCCGCGCACCGTCGCGCCAACGGTGGAGACCGTTCTCGCGTTCGTGAACACGCGCGCGGACGGATCGGGTCGCCGAGAGTCGTTCGGGGACGGCGACTCGTTCGCGGCGTGGCTGGCGGAGCGCGACGAGTTCGGTGGCGAAACCGTGGTGACCGACGCTGACGCCGCGGTCGCGCGCGAGTTGCGTGATGCCCTGGTGACCGTGCTGCTCGCGCACTCGGGCGATGAGGAAAGTCTGGGTGAGCCGCTGCTGCATGCCGAGCAGCACCTGCGACGTGTGGGTTCGCACTACCCGCTGGCGACGGTGGTCACGGCCGGCGGTGTAGAGCTGGCCTCGCCGCAGGTGGGGGTGCCGCGCGTGTTCGGAACCGTACTGGCTGCGGTGACGACGTTCGCCCAGAGCGGCGACTGGGGGCGCATCAAGGCATGCCGGAACCCCCCGTGCCATTTCGGTTTCTTCGACCGCACCCGCAATGGGGGAGGGCTGTACTGCAGTACTGGCTGCGGCTCTCAGGTGTCCATGCGCAAACACCGCCAGCGGCAGCGCCATGGCAGTGGTGCGCCATCCGAGGCGTGAGACCGCCCTTCCAGCGAAGAAGGGTGATCATCCCCACCGACAAGCGTAAAGGCCAGAACCCCGGCCTGGCCGGCATCTACCGGGCACTCGCCAAGCACGAGAAGCGCCAGACGCACCCCGAAGCCGCCGAAGCGGCCCACGCCGACTCTGCCACTCTCGCGGCTCCGGGGATCAGCGGAACCGTGATTGGCGCTGAGATTGATCATGGGCTCTACCTTGGCCCGGAAAGGCTGATCGACTCCTTCGCGGATGCCTGCCCCGGAAGGCCCCCGGAAGCCTGGAGGGCGGCGAAGTCGGTATGCGCCGCGGTGACGGCTTCGAGGTACGCCGCCCGCTTCTCTTGTTCGACGAGCGCCCGGTAGACGCTCGACAGGCTCGGATTCTGCCCCTTGCACTTGCCGTGGGGATGATCAGGTCGGGCTGGATCTGCTCGACCGTCTCGCCGTCCGCCGGCGCCGGCGGACGGTGTGCAGCACGTCATCGGTGATGACCGGTGGCCGGCCGCCGTGCTTCGCCTTGCGGGCGGCAGTGTCGAGCCCTTCGAGCGTCGACTCGCGGATGTTCTCGCGCTCGGTCTCCGCCGTGGCCGCGAAGAGGGCGAAGAGCAGGCGGCCGTGTCCGGTGGGGTCGTAGATCCCGGCGAGTGGCCCGGCGAGCATCTCCAGGACCAGGCCGTGGGCTGCGAGGTGGTCGGCGAGCGCGGCCAGCTCGGCGGCGTCGCGGCCGAGCCGCTTCATCTGGTACACGGTGCAGATGACCCGGCAGTGCGGAGCGTGGGCCTTGATCTCGCGGGCGGCGGCGAGCGCGGCCTCGAACGTGGGGCGGACCCGGACGCGGGTGCTGATCTTCTCGGCGAAGGTCTTGTCCCTGGGCATGTTGTTGGCGGCGAGCGCGTCGAGCTGGGTCTGAAGTTCCTGGGTGAGGGTCGAGCAGCGGGCGTAGCCGATACGGATGTCGGCGCTCGGGGTGTCTGGGTCTACGGGGCCGGCTCGGAGGTGCCGGGTCGCCACGGCTGGCCGGGGCCGCGGTCGGCGGGGGTGGGTACGCGCAGGAGCCCGAAGGCAGCGACCGCCTGAACCTCAGCGGGTGACGGAACACCCCACCTCCACCACCCCGTCACGACCCGGGCCCCGGCCCGGCAGCGCAAAGCCACGACGCCAAGGCCCGCCGAACGCCCCGCCGCCAAGCCCAAGCGCAAGGCAAAGGCCCAGCCGAGCACCCGCACACCCCCACCGCACCGCTCATCGCGACCCGCACACAAGCCCGGGACCGGGGTCGCGGACATGGCCGAGCTGCGCCGCGCTGCCCACGGCGTAACCGGCCCCACCGTCACCTCACTCGCCACCAGGCCTACCGCCACCGACCCCCGCGGCCGAACCGCGCCCCGCTGCCAGCCCGGGCCAGCCCCGCTCGCTGTTGCGACGTTGCGCTCAGGCCGCCGGGCTGCCGGACGGGATGGAGGTCGGCAGGAAGTAGCGACGCAGCAGGCGGACCCGGATGGACCAGCGGGCGGGCCGGACGAGGCGGCCTGTCGCCTCCCGCTCGATGTTGTCGAACAAGTCGGCGAGGAGCGCTTCGTGAAGCCAGCGGATCGCGAGCGGCCAAAGCAGGCGCATTGCCCCGGCCAGACGCCCGGATGCAGTGTGGATGACCCGACAGCGTGCCGGCCCATCTGGGACGATGACGAATTCGTGGTGACCCTCCAGGCCAATGCCGGGCGTGAAGGTGAAGCGGACCCGGCTGCCGGGCTCGTACGCGCTCACCTCGTAGCGGATCCTGCCGTGCCCCCCGGACGAGCCGATGGCCAGGCCGGCGTCGAGTCGCAGTGGTGACCAGGCCGGCATCGGCCACAAGCGGTCCTGCGGAGTGCTCAAGAGATCGAGTAGTGATCCGACCTCGGACGCCGGTGCCTCGATGGTGGACGTTGAGCATGCTGTGCCTCCTCCGGACGCACTCCATACGGGTGCGTATGGAAATGACCGTACGCTACCGTATGGAGATGGGACAAGAACGTCGTCGGTTGTCGGTGAACGACTGGGCGGAAGCCGCGCTGAGCGCCCTCGGTGAAGGCGGAGTGGACGCCGTCGCGGTGGAGCCGCTCGCGAAGACACTCGGCACCACCAAGGGCAGCTTCTACTGGCACTTCGCGAATCGAGAGGCGCTCATCGAGGCAGCACTCTCACTCTGGGAACAGCGCTACACCGAGGCGACCATCTCAGCCGTGGCCACCGAACCCGAACCTGCAGCCCAACTGCGGATGCTCTTCACGCGGGTGAGCAGGGACGCGGAACACAACCCCGTGTCCGTCAGCGTACTCGCCTCGGCAGGCCATGAACTCGTCGCACCCGTCGTGCGGCGCGTGATGGAACGGCGCATGGCCTACGTCGTGAGCCTCTTCGAGGAACTCGGATTCTCGCCTGAGGTGGCGGTACAGCGGGCCGTTCTGGGACTCACGGCCTACATCGGGCACAACCAACTGGCCGTGCGGCTGCCGGGTCTGCTCCCACTCGGCGCGCAGGACCGGCTGGACGACTACGTCGACGCGGCGGTCGCATTGCTGCTGCACGACGCGCCCGGCCCGAGCACGACCGCGACACCATAAACGGGGTCGCCCGGACTCCTCGTCCGCCTCGACGGCACCCACATGTCGCACGTCGCATCGATCACCGCGCCGTCGTCGAGGAAGCCATGGCCGCCGATGCGGTCTGCACCCTGACCAAGGCCGTGCTGGCACTCGACGAGCAGATCACGAACATCGACCTGAAGATCGCAGCCCGCTTCCGCACACCGCCATACAGAAGTGATCGTCAGCATGCACGGAAGGAGCCCGTTGCTGGAGCGGAGTTCATCATTTGCACCGGCGGGGACACGGACGCCTTCGGCAGCGCAGGCCCGCCGGAGCACACCGGGCACGTGTGCTCCGGCGCCGCGGGCTTGAAACAGCGCCGCGACCGACTCCACCCCGACCAACTCGACACCCTCGCCGAACACGGCATCGATTGGGCGTAGTAGGGCGGGGACAGCGCCGTAGGAGAAACGGAACCAGGCCCCCACCAGCCGCTCACCCCAGTGACACCTACCCGCACCCACCAGCGACACCACCGCCGCACGTCACATGTCCGGCCCTTCCCGACCCGGGCCGGGACGGGTCGTGGCGTCGGACAGCCAGTCCCGGATCTGCGTGCGGGACGGTGCTGTCCGGGTCGCTGGCGCCGATGTGGTGGAGCCCCGGCAGGACGGCCGGAGGCGGCAGATCAATCCAATACGTGCCGGCCCGCAGGGTGCCTCGCCCCGCCGAGACCGGTGGGGAACAAGCCGTGCCGGCCACCACGTCCCGCTTGGTCCGAGGCCAGCCGCCGAAACGCCACGTGGACTCGGCGGTCAGGCCGTCCTTGGACCGTCAGCCGACCTTCCAGACGACCTCGGGCGCCGTGCCGGTCTCAAGGCTCGGGTTGCGGTAGTCGCGGTCGCCCTGGAAGCCGACGAACACGGGCTGCACATTCTCCGGAACCAGGTAGATCTCGCAGGTGGTGACGGACTTGCCCTCGGTCAGGCGCAGGTCGGAGCCGGAAGCCTCCTGGCAGGGCTCGAACTTGGCCCCCCAGGAGGCGGCGGAGTAGTACGCACGCTGCTGGTCAGTGCCGTGCAGCAGCAGCTTGAAGTTGAACGTGCCGACGTCCTCCGCACCGCCCTTGTGAGCGTAGGTGGTGGTGACGTAGTAGGGCGTCTTGCCCTCCAGCAGCCCGACGCCGAGCTTTTCCACCGCGGCCTTGTCCCCCTTCACGACCGAGACCGGGGTGACGCTCAGCTGGGTCTTCTCGTTGTTCGGGAAATGCGTGTCGGACACGTCCGCCGGTGTCTTCAACGCGAGCGGCTCGGCGAACGTCCCCTTCTTCGTGGCGGCCGGGCCGTTGTCCTCCGGTCCGCAGGCAGTGAGCGCCAGGGCCGCCAGCGCGATCGGCGCGGCAGCGCGGAGCAGACGGTTGGTCAGCACGATGTGGATCCCCCGAGGTTCTTGATGTCCGGCAACCGGCCGCGCCCCTGCGTCAACCGGCACGGTGACCCTATCCCGCCGGATGATCACGGTTCGCCACACCTGTGTCACCGTCTCGTCCCAGCGGCGGACACGTCCGGAACAGGAACGTCGCAGGTACGGCGTGGGTGCGGCGTGGGTGCGGCGCGAGGTGGCCGGCAGCCGGTCCGGCCGGCCCTGCCTTGCTCCTTCCAGCAGGATCTGGCGGTCGGACGGATGCCGAGGGGGCCGAACTCGTCGAAAGCGCGGAATCGTCAGGACCCGCGCCGATCCAGGTGCCGGCGGCGGAAGCGCCCGTCGCCGTGCATCACGAACACGACCGCGGTGACGTCGACGGCCGCCAGGGTCACGTCAACCACGGCGACGACTCGGGCCCGAATCGCGGCGGCGGGCGCGCGGGCGCGCTCAAGGAGCGACCCGCGATCAATCCGCTGTGACCAAGCTGCGCCACGGGCGTGGGTGTGCCCCGGTGAGGAAGACCAGGAGAAGAAGCGTCACGTCGCTGTTCGCGCTGTAGCAGGTGGCCTACCCGCTCCAGCGTAGAAAGGTTGAGGGGATCCCGTCCGCCGCCCACCACGCCGCCTATGCCGACCTCGCCCCCAGCGAGCCGCAGTTCAGGGTCGTCGATCCGCGGCGAACAACCGTCCCGGAGGGGCAAGCAAGTAGCCTTCCACGAACCCCGAGCCGCCCCTTCAGCTTGACCAAACCCATAGGGGCCCCGCAGCCTTGCTGGCAATGTGCGACCCGGCGGAGCGGATCCCGGGCGCACCCCGCCCGTGCGAGTGGTTCGTTCCGCGGCCGTCGGCCTCCAAGGCCGCAGCCGCGGCCGCGTTCAGGATTCCGTCTGGGGCCCTTCGTCGTCGACCGCACCGCGCCGGGCTCGTTCCAGTAGGAGGAGGGCCTCGGTGCGGCAGTGCCGGTGGGCGGGTTCGGTTAGGAGGGCGGCCGCCTGCTCGGCCCGCCGCGCGGCGGCCTCGAACTCGCTTTCCTCCAGCGAGACTTCGGCCAGCAAGAGCAGCGCCCTGGCTTCGAAGATCCCGTACCCTCTGCGACTGGCCGACTCCCGGGCCGCCTCTGCGAAGCGTGCCGTATCCGCCAGCCGCCCCAGTCGCAGACTGGTGTCGGCCAGGCCCAACAAGGCCCGGAGTTCGGGTGTGCGGGCATTGCAGCGTCGGGCCAGGCCGCGTGCCGTCTCGAAGTGGTTCAGGGCGACGCCTTGGTTCCCGACGCTTTGCGAGAGTAGGGCCCGCCCGACGTAAAGATAGGACTCGGCGCGGGCTTCACCGGTCGCGATCTCGAAGCCTTGGTCGATGTGGTCGAGGGCGCCCGCCCGGTCGCCCGACCGGATCATGGTCATCGCGAGCCAGAAGAAGGTGTAGGCGATGTCGACCTGGTTGCCGAGACGCCGTTGGATCTCGGCCGCCCGGTCCAGGGCCGCTCGGGCACGCTCCGGGTGGCCGCTCTCGTGGAGCACCGCCCCGAGATTGCGCTCGGCGAGCGCCGCCGCCGTCGGGAAGCCGAGCTCGTCGTAGAGGACAAGCGCCCGGGTGAGCTGCTCCTCGGCCTCGGCCAGCCGGCCCATCTCGTGGAGGATCGCCCCCACGTTGCCCGTGGCGATGGCCTCGCCGGTGCGAAAGCCCGTACTGCGGCCGAGCTCCATGCATCGCTCGCCGTGGCGCAAGGCCTCCTTCAGATCGCCCACGTACCACATGGCGAGGCACAGGCTGTTGTGCGCGGCGCCTTCGCCATGCGTCGATCCGATGGTTCGGTACAGCTCCAGGGCCCGAAGGTCGTGGAGCATGGACATGTCATAGTCACTCTGGTTCAGGTATGCGCTCGACAGGCTGCGGTGCGCCGCGGCCTGTCCATTCAGGCTTCCGTCGGCCTCCGCCGCGGCGAGGCCCGCCGAGCCCACGGCGAGCCAGTCGACCGCGTAGGACCGCCTCATCATGTACGGACGCAGGGCGTCGGCGAGCGTCCACGCGAGCTTGCGCGGTCCATGTTCCGCGGCGTGCTGCACCAGGGCCACGGCGTTCGGGCGTTCCGCGTCCATCCAGTCCAGGGCCTCGGCGGCGTCGGCGAAGCCGAGGCCCTGGCCGGCGCTCTCCACGGGGAGGCGCAGGGCTTCGGGCTGCAGCAGCCGCACGGCGTTGTCGGTGCTTCCGAGATACCAGGCGTGCAGCCGCTTCAGGGCGGCCGACTCCTCCTCCTCTTCCCGCACCCGCTCGGCGGCGTAGGCGCGCAGCAGGTCGTGGAAGGAGAACCGGCCGGGCGCGTGCTCTTCCAGCAGATGGCTTCGGACCAGCTCGTCCAGCAGGGTCTTGGCGGCCTGGAGGTCCAGGCCCGCCAGGACCGCAGCGGCCTTGAGCGGGAGGTCCCCGCCGGGGACGACCCCGAAGAGGCGGAACATCCGGGCGGCGGTCGGCGAGAGCGTGGCGAAGGACATGTCGAGCACAGAGCGGATGGCCGTCCCCTCGTCCCCCGGCACCTGGAGCGCCCCCAGCCGGTCCCCGGTCAGCCGGGCGGCCTGCTCGGCGAGGGAGCGGCCGGGGTGGACGGCCAGGTCGGCCGCGGTGATCGCCACGGCGAGGGGCAGGTAGGCGCAGGCGGCGGTGAGGGCGTCGGCGACCTCGGGCTCCGCGTCGACGCGGTGCGCGCCGATGATGTTGAGGAGCACCTCCTTGGCTTCGCCGGGTTCCAGCATGCGCAACGGCAGCGGCGTCGCGCCCTCCCGTGCGACGAGCCCCGCGAGCGAGTCGCGGCTGGTCACCAGGACCAGGCACTCCGAGCTGCCCGGGAAGAGCGGGCGCACCTGGTCGGCGCAGTGCGCGTTGTCCAGGACGACGAGCATCCGCCTGCCCGCGCACAGGGAGCGATAGAGGGCCGCGGCCCGGTCCGCCTCCACCGGGATGTGCTGCGCGTCCACGCCGAAGGCCTGGAGGAATCCAGCGAGCACGTCGATGGGCCGCAGCGGCCGGCCCACGTCGTGGCCGCGCAGGTTCACGTACAGCTGTCCGTCGGGAAAGGACTCGCGCCGGCGGTGTCCCCAGTGGACCGCGAGGGCCGTTTTTCCCGCGCCGCCCTGCCCGGTGATCAGCGCGGTCCGCACCACCCCGGTGGGCACGGTGCCGATGGTGGGCAGCATCGCATCGAGCCGCCGCAGCGCATCGATCCGCCCGGCGAACGCCTGGATGGATCCTGGCAGTTGGGCGGGCGGCGGCTGGCCCGCGGCCGTCTCCGTGCGGCGGTTCGCACCCCGGGGTGCCGCCTCGGTCCGCGGTGCGCGGGCGTCCATGAGGGCGGGGTCGCCGGCCAGGACGCGCCGGTGCAGCGCGGTCAGGTCGGGGCCGGGCTCCAGCCCCAGCTCGTGCACCAGTTGGGCGCGGGCCTGCTGGTAGGCGGTGAGGGCTTCGCCCCGGCGTCCCGAGCGGTACAGGGCGAGCATCAGCTGACCGTGGAGCCGCTCGCGCAGCGGGTGGTTCCCGATCGCGGACCGGATCTCGCCGATGACGTCCGCGTGCCGGCCCAGCCGGAGGTCCGCTTGGACCCGGTTCTCGAAGGCGACCATCCGCGATTCGTTCAGCCGGGGTGCCTCCACCTGCGTCAGCCGGTCCGCGCGGCTGCCCGCCAGCGCCTCCCCCTGCCACAGCGCCAGCGCCGCGCGCAGCCGGGCCGACACGGCGGCGTCGTCCCCGCGCTCCGACGCCTCGGCCGCGCCGCGGGTCAGCCCTTCGAACTCCCGCAGGTCCAGCACGCCGTGGTCGAGCCGCAGCACGTACCCACCGGGCTCGGTGGCCAGGACGTCCCGGCCGGTACCGCAGTCATCCAGGGCGTGCCGCAGCCTCTTCACGTAGTTCTGCAGAGTGGTGCGCGCCGTCAAGGGCGGAGCCCCGCCCCAGATCCCGTCGATCAGCTTTTCGGCCGGCACCGGGCGGTCGGCGTTCAACAGGAGCAGGGAGAGTAAATCCCGCTCCTTCGGCGCCGTGATCGCCACGGGCTCCCCCGCACGCTGAACGTCCAGCGGTCCCAGGATCCGATAGTGGAACACCCGCACCCCTCCCCCTGCACCCGTTCGGGTGTACGGGGAGCTTACGGGAACCCGTCCGTCGAGCCTCGCTAGCAATCCGCTAGCGGCGCCTTCGCATGCTGGCGTCACCTCACCCGCGCTACAACGGAGTTGCCTTCATGACCACGTCAGCGTCCGATCAGAACAGGCTTCGCGTCGCCCTGGTGGAGGGCCGTCCGCTGCTGCGTGCCGGTATCAGGTCTGCACTCGAAGGCGCAGGGGGCATCGACGTCGTCGCGGAGGCCGGGGAGGCCGGCCATGTGGTGCCGATGGTCCTGGCCGCCGCTCCCGAAGTCGTCCTGATGGACCTGGACCTGCCCGGGTCCGCCTCGGTTGAGCTGTGCAGGACGCTGGTCCGCGATGCCGGAGTGCGGGGGATCCTGGGCATGACGGGCCGCGGCGACGACGCGGGGCTGCTGCGGTCCGCCCTGCTAGCCGGAGTGCGCGGGTACGTGTCCAAATCGGCTGGGGCGCACGAGATGGTCGGGGCGGTGCACATGGTGGGGAACGGGTTCATGGTCGCCGGTGATATCGCGGCCCGGCTGGTGACCAGCCTGCTGCGGGTGCCCGGCCGGCCGGTGGAACAGAACCCGGTGCCCATGCTGACCCGGCGGGAGCGGGAGATCCTGGACCTGGTGGCCCGTGGCTACGACAACCGCCGGATCGCCCGCGCCCTGACGCTGGCCGATAAGACCGTACGCAACCACGTGTCGGCCGTCTTCGCGAAGATCGGCGTCAACTGCCGTGCGCAGGCGGTGGTTTACGGGCGGGAGGCCGGCATGGGGCTGGCGGGCTGACAGGCGCGCCCGGGCGGGCAGGGTCAGTGGTAGCCGGCCGCCTGGAGGTCGAACAGGGAGGCGTACAGGCCGGCGGCGGCCATGAGTTCCTCGTGCGCGCCCTGTTCGAGGACGCGCCCGCCGTCGAGCACCACGATGTGGTCGGCGGTGCGGACGGCGGAGAAGCGGTGCGCGACCAGCAGCGAGGTGGCCCGGGTGTGGACCCTGCGCAGGACGTCGAACACCTCCGCCTCGGCGGCGCCGTCGATGGCGGCCGTCGGCTCGTCGAGGATCACGACCGGTGCCCGGCGGACCACCGCCGGTGTCGAGCGACGGACGGGCGTCCGGACCCGAGCCCCCTTCGCCCTTCAGGAGCCACGCTTCGAGGAAGTCGTCCGTGATCTCCACCTCGGATTTCCCCTGGCGGAGCGCCGCCACGGCGAGCGCGGCCAGGGCGGCCTCCTGCTCGCGCGGGTCGTTGCGCGGGGCGGGGGTCAGGGCAGGGCCCGGGGGTGGGAACCTGTACGTCTCGGGCGCGTCCAGGCCGGTCTCGGCACTCAGCGGGTCCAGGACGATCACCTCGGCTCCCAGGCCGCACCGCTCCAGGAACTCCCGGTGGTACGTGGCGAGGTGGTGGCGCCGGGGGGCCTACCGCCCCAGCCGCAGCAGGACTTCGGCGGCGTCTGCGGCCTCGGCGGCCACCTGCGAGTGGAGGGTGGTGCCCCGCAGGTCGAGCCGGGCGTCCGCGTGGAACGGGCTCTGTGTGTGCCCGGGCGCCACCGTCTTCTGGTGCTCGGCCAGCCTCGATGGCCGGAATGCCGGAGCTCGCAGTGAGCGTTTTCAGCGTTGTCTCTCCAGGGTGAGGACGGCTTTGGTGATGACGGTCATGCGGTTGGGGCTGATGCGGGATCTGCGGAAGATCTGCCATGACTTCAGCCGTGCCATGCGGCGTTCGACCGGTGCCCTCGCCGCGGCCAGGGACCAGTTGACGGTGCGCTGGGTGAGGGTGAGTTCACCGCCCGGTGGCCGTTTGTGTCCGGTGGTGACCCAGGGGCCGGCGCCCTGGTAGGCGCGGTCGGCGAGGATCGGGACGCCGTGGCCCGTTGAAAACGCTCACTGACGACACCACGGCTACAAGGTCAGTAGTGGAGCGCTTGCAGATCGTTAGCAGGATTGGTGATCATGGTTCCGCTGCGATCGTCGGCCCACTTCGATGGCCATCGCGGTGGTGTAGTCGCGAGGACCGTCGTGCGGCATATCCCCTGCGACTCCCCCGAACCCGCGCCACAGAATGCGACATGAGAGAGATTTGATGCGAGCAAGAATCGCCAAGACCGCGGTGGCCGCGCTGCTGGCCACCGGTCCTGCTGCCGTGATCACCGCCGCCACCGCCTCTGCCTCGGAGGACACCGGAACCACCATCTCGGCGGCGAGCGCTTCAGAACAGCAGGGAGAGCCTGCCTCCACCGAGACCGAGCTATCTCTTTCCGTTCGCGCTCCGGAACCGGGCAGGACGACGGCACCGCCCCCGGAACCGGGCAAGACGACGGCAGCGCCCCCGGAACCGGGCAAGACCACAGCAGCGCCCCCAAAGCCGAAGCCGGGCAAGACCACGGCAGCGCCCCCGAAGCCGGGCAAGACGACCCCAGCACCCCCGAAGCCGAAGCCGGGCAAGAGCTACGAGGGAACAGCGGACTTCTTCTCCAGCAATGGTGTGGCCGGGGCGTGTGGCCGGGCCATCAAAGACAGCGATTTCGTTGCCGCGCTCGACCCGACCATGTTCGGAACCGGAAACCCGGCCCCTCACTGCGGCAAGAAGGTCATAGTCACGTACAAGGGAAAGTCGATCGTCGCGACGGTCCTTGACGCCAGCCCGACCGCGCAAAAGCACGGCCTGGACCTGACGCCCGCCGCATTCAAGGCACTCGCCCCCCTCGACCAGGGGACGATCAACATCACCTGGCGTTTCGCGGAGTAGCCGGCTCGCCCGCCACCGGGGCGTCGCAGCCGCCTGAGAATGCAGGGCCAGTGAGCGTTTTCAACGAGGCCACTGATCGGGTGAGGCTGGCGGGATCGAGGTGAGGACCGCAACGCACAAGGCTCCCGTGCCGTTGGGGGAGGTGTTCGACGTCTCAACCCATCGGCACAGGAGTCCTGTTGGTTCCCCATCCTGCCGCACTCGACCTCCCTCACACCCTGGTCGAGTGGGTCACCATGCTCATCGTCACCCGTGAGGGTGGCCGGCGGTGCAAGCTCCCGCCGCTCGAATTGATCGATCCGGTTACCTCCCGGAATTCATCCCGCATTCTGGGCCGCGATTTTCCGCCCAATTACCCGCTTTTCTCATTCCAGCAGACCGGCCGCGGTCAATTCTGAAATGCAGGCGGCGACGTGATCGTGCGCCGCTTCGCCACCTGAACCCGAGCGGCGCCCGTACTCCACCGCAACGGCTGCCGCGTCGCGCCCGTCGCACAGCGAATAGATCAGCCACGACCGCGCATTGAGCCAGTGCATCGCGGCGGTGTCCGTGTTCACCACGAGCAGTTCCCCCCGCTCGGGCAGCGGTCGGGCCATCGCACGGGCGGTACGACGTACCACCGCCTTCCCGGTCACCGCGGGAGGTCGTACAGGGACCACGCCGGCCACCCCCGCGGGCGGCGTGATCCCTGAGTCCTCGTGGACCAGGTGCAGGGCGTCGAGCAGCCAGTGCAGGAACCGCCTGCCGTCGGCCGTGAGGCGGTCCTCCGGCAGGGCCAACACATATCCGGACAAGTAGCGGGCACGTTCCCAGCTCGTCCCGTAGGTGCCGTTGCGGGCCGCCTCCGTGCCCGGACTCACCTCGTCGACGACCTCGCCGGCCGGCGGGTCGCCGAACTCGGCCCGCAGCGTGTCGTCCGCGTGCCGGGCGGCCTCCTGAAACACCAGCATGTGGACGTAGAAGTGGAGTGCCACGAGCACCCGCACGAGGCGCCACGGCGTCTGCCGCCACGGGATCGGCACGGACAGGTCCGCGACGTGCGGATCCGCGTTGCGTAGGAGCGCGCCCGAGCGCAGTGCGTCGAAGAGCTTGAGGTGGACGCCCTCGTGCAGGAGGGTCTCCGCGGCCGTCCAGGGGTTCGTCAGCCGCTCCGGGGCCATCAGAATGGCAGACGGGAGGGGGTCGCCGCCCGAAAGGGACTGGAGTGGGCCGTCGACCGATTCCCCCCGGGTGAAGCCCACGACGGAGACGTGCCGCAGCACGCTCGGTCCGACCTGCGGGAGCAACCGTGTGAGCAGGTCAGCCCCGCGCGACAGCCGCCGGCACATGTCGGGCGTCGGGATGACCGGGTCCGCCGCCGGCCCGCCCTCGATGCTGCCGTCGTAGAGCCGGCGCAGCCGGGCCGACAGCTCGCCCGACACCCCGTCGGCCGGGCTCATTTCGGTCCACAGCCAGGCCGGCCCGTGCTCCGGCCACGGCCTCACGTGCGGGGTGGCCATCCGCTCGCACGGTCCCAGGCCGTCCTGGTCGAGGGGCAAGCGGGCGGCCAGGTCGGCCAGCCCCAGAGCGTCGGAACGGCCGTTCTCCAGCTTGACCATGTCGTCCTCGAACGCGTTGCGCAAGACCGGGTCGCCGAGGAGGGGAAGCAGCTCTTCGGGGCTCAGCAGGGAAAGCCGGCGCAACACCTCCTGATGGCGGGTCTCCATTTGCGCCATCAGCCGGAGGCCGAGGACGAAGCGGGCCACGTTGCGTTCCCCGATGGCACCGGAATCACCGAACCGGCCGTCGGCGACCAGCAAGGCGTCCACCTGGTCGACTCTTGTTCGGGAGGAATGACGTGAGGCTGCAAGCGACATCGAAGCACCGTCCAGGGAATCCGGAAAAAGGGATGGGGAGAGGAGCAAGACGGGAGGCGGACAGACAAGACGGACCGGGGGGCGCCCGGAACTGGCACCCCCCGTCCGGCTTCAAGCTCAGGCAGCGGCGGGGGTCGCCCAGTACGCGGGAACCCAGGCACGCTCCTCCGCCGCGTCCCGGCCCATCTGCGGGACGTTCTCGACCGCCAGCCACTTCTGCGCAATGGCCGGGAATTCGATTTCCAACTGCGGCATCAGACTCTCCTCTCGTCGGCTCCCCCTGGAGCCGCACCGCCAGGATCTCCGAAGGCGGTCCCGACCTTCCTGGGGCGGCTGTCCCGTAGTTGTCCCGTATCGGTCCCGGGCAGCTGGGTCCGCGTCGGAGGGCGACGCGAAAGAGCCGGCACTTGCACGGATGTGGTGCCTCGGTCGGGATCGCCGCGCGGTGCACGGTGTACTGCGCTCCGGCTCCTCCCTCCAGCTCCTCCCTCCGGCTTTCAGCCGGGGAAAACAGACGCCGGGCTTCCCGGTTCCCGGGGCGGGTGGAAGCGCGAAAGCCTGCTTGAGGGCTGTCCCGTAGTTGCTCTCCGGCAAGGGTTGAGCAGCCGCCCGAGTAGCCGAGTCCCCCACTTCGTCGAAGAGCGTCGAGGCCGACAAATGGGGCTCATCGCCCAGCCGTTGGCGGGAGCACTCCAAGAAGGGCATGAACGCGTCCAGCGACCGACGTCGATAGCCGGAGACTCGCTCTTGGCTCGGATCGTCTTGCGGTGTGCCCCGGGTGCCGGGCGATCCCCGGGATCGACCAGCCCCGGCGACGGAGTGCGTGAGCATCCACGTCTTTCTCCCAGATGAGCTCCAGGGCCCTTCAAACAGGCCGAACTCCGTGCGCACGCAGGCTCTACACGCCACGCCGACAAGGATCACGCAAAGGGTGGGGGTGGCCCGCGTTTGGGGTCGACCCGGGAGTAGTGCGCCCACTCGGTGAGAGGTGGAGGGCAGATCAATGTCCTGAGCGGCGGCGGGGTCCTCGACGTAGTCGAACTGGGGGTGGGCCTTGGGGTCGGTGACGGTGACGGTAGCGCCGAGGCCGTGGAGGGCCTGGGCGACGGCGAGGGCCGGGGAGTCGCGGATCTCGTCGGTCTCGGGCTTGAAGGGTGTGCCCCAGACGGTGATGCGCTTGCCTCGTAGGTCAACCGAGCCTCACCCGCCTCCAGTGAGGACATCCGACCCCCAAGGCCCCAGCTGCAGTTCGTGATGATCGTGTAGCAGAGTGGGGGCATGACTACGTACGAGACGATGCCGTACCACCTGGAGACCGAGCGGCTGATACTGCGGCCGTGGGCCGAGTCGGACGCCGCTGACTTCTGCGCCCTCCTGGCCGAACGCGGCAAGGGAACCCCCACCGTCGAGCGCATCCGCGCCGCCATCGCCGAGCTGCTCACCGCAACGGCATCTACGCGGATCGCCCTGTTGCCCATCCAACGCCGCAACGAAGGCGACTTCATCGGCTACTGCGGACTGATCATCGGCCGCTCCACCCTAGAAGAGCCTGAAATCGCGTATGAGCTCTTCCAACGCGTGCATGGACGTGGTTATGCCACCGAGGCAGCCAGCGCGGTGCTCGACGCCGCTGCTGCGACCGGACGGAAACGGCTCTGGTCGACCGTGGGCACGTGGAACACCGCCTCGCTCCGTGTTCTTGAAAAGCTTGGGTTCGAGCGGGATCACCTGTCTACGGAAGACAACGGTGAGGTGGTCTGGCTCACGCGTTCGTTGCTGTGACACGGGAGCGCACTTCCGGGCATTTCAAGTTCCCGTGATCGAGGGCACCCTCGCCGGGGGCCGAGCATGCTGGGATCTGCCGGCCCCCCAGATACGGCCACACCCGTATCCGCACCGGCCCCCAACGACGAGGAGGTGGTGCTGCCCTCGTGGCGGCCAAGCACGAGGAGGCGCGCTGGCCGCTTCGTCCCCGCAAGAATCTCGCCCGTGGAGCTGTTCCACGGCGAAGGGCTGTCACGGCGGACCTCGGTGAGGCCGTCCAGTTGGCGGGCCACGGCCTGGCCGTCGGCATCGATCGGCCAGGCCTTCCATCCCGCGACCGCGTCCATGACGGCGTGGGACTCGATCAGGTGCGTCGTTGAGGCGGCGCCCTCCCGGAAGATTCCGCCTTGGGAAACCACTTCGTCGGCCCCACGTTAGCGACCGCACCGACGCAGCCGCTGCCCCGAGGCGCCGCAGCAGTGTGCCGCGGCCCGCACCGCCCCCGACCACGTGCAGCAGCCCCCGGTGTTGACCGTGTCAGCGGTGAAAGCGTCGGACCGCCCGGGTTCCCGCGCATCAGCCCGACTGCAGCAAGGTCAGCGGCCTCCTGCGCATGTACAAGATCGAGCCGGACGAGATCGACAGGACGTTGCCGGCCGTCTGCATGCTCGTAGCGAGTCGGACCGCTGCGCCGGCCCGCCGACCCTTCCGGGTGAACAGCAGCGCCCGGTGCCCGTCGAGCTTCTGCTCGTACGCCGGGTCCCGCAGCACCCCAGGCGGCGGGATGCTCTCGGCAGCCTGCGCCGCATCGGCTCTACCGGGGGACGCAACGACACTCCAGGGCCTCCCTCCGCGCCTGCACCCGCACGCCCAGCCAGCCCCATCATGGGCCCCATGGCAGATCAAGAAGACCGCGACCCCGGCGTGTGGCTGGACAGCGGGGAACATCAGGTCGTGGTGCACGTCGGCGGTGAGATGGACATCGACCGGGCCCCGATGCTCTACGCCGCCCTGCACGCCGCGATCACCCAGACGGGCGGCCCGAACGAAGTCATCATCGACCTCTCAGAGCTCTCGTTCTGCGACTCCTCCGGCCTCAACGCCCTCATCCAAGCCCGGCACACCGCCGACGAACAGGGCCGACACATCAGCCTGCGCGACCCCCAGCCCCAGTTCCGGCGCCTGCTGGAAGTGACCGGCGCCGAAAACCTCTTCCCGATCACGGACACCTGACCCCGCCACCGTCGGACGGTGAGCAGCGCGAATCCCCCGACCGGCTTACACGGCGGGCAGCCCAGCCACGCCCGTGTCACGGTGGCAGGGCGACAAGAGGTCCACGCACGGCGGGGCCCGGCCGGTCGAAAGCCACCCCGGCCGGGCCTCGCTACGGACGCCGTGGCTCCGGCTCGGCGCCGCGAAGGATCCGGCCCGGCGACCGGCCCACGGGCCCGCGGCCGTGCCCCACAGCGGCCGGACACCGCACAGGCGAGGACGGCCGGCCCCGACTACTTCCACAAATGGAGATCCCCGTGCTCGAACGCAAGCGGCTCGACGGCCGGACCCAGGTCACCTTCGTCCTACCCGAGGACACCCCCGAGGGGCCGGTCAGCGTCGTCGGGGACTTCAACCACTGGAACCCCACCGCCCACCCCCTCAACCCCCAAAGCGACGGAACCCGAACCGCCACCGTCGCCCTCCCCGCCCACACCAGCCACGCCTTCCGCTACCTCGCCGCCGGCGACTACTGGTTCGACGACCCGACCGCCGACCACCACGACGGCACCAACAGCCACCTCAACACCTGACACGCAAGGATCGTCGCCGGCATCGAGAAGAAGCGAATTTCCTCGCGCTGTGCTGCCACTGCGCACTCAGCATCTCGACCAGCTACTCGTCGGCCGGGTTGCCGGCCGGACAGGGCATGGCGGCACGACTGAGGCAGCCGACGAGCAGAGATCTCTACTTGACCTCCGTACGGCAGCGGAACTCGTATCGGTCAGCAGGAAAGACGACATCGGCCGTGCACCGGTCCGTACCGCCAGTCAGAGCCAACGGCTCCCAGGACACGCCGCAGCTGAAATCTGACGCCATGGTCCGGCCGTCGTGGGGTTCGCCGAGCCATGGTCCAGGACGGACGGACTGCAGCAGAGCCAGGTCGATGCCGAGACCGCGGCCGGTGTTCTGGAAGCCCTGGCAAGCCTGGCTTCGCGTGCTGAGGCGAGCCGCATGGGTCTGTATTGCTGGTGGTCACTGTGACTCAGCGGGGTCAGTCTTCAAGCGTCGATAAGAGATGATCTCTGGCTACGAAGATCCTGCCAGAGCCATGAGGGCCCGGACGGGCTTGAGGCCGAGCCCTTCATGCGGCCGCAGCCGGTCGGGACGCGTCATGACCCACCGAAGTGGCCGCCGCGGTGGTGAAGTGCCGGGTCTGCGAGATACACCGGGCGCACACGTCGTGGGGTGCCCGACGGATCGCCCACGAACTGGCCCGTGAAGGGACCGCGGTCGTACCGCGGGCCCCGGTCCACCGAGTGCTGACCCGGCACGGCCTGATCCGTTCGCAGGATGTCCCGCCAACTCCTGTGAACACCTGGGAAGTTGACCCACCCGCCAGTAACATCCGACCGGCCAGTAGCACACCGCCCGAGCAGCCACCCCCGAAAGGGTCTCCTGCATGCGCTTGAGCTCCCGCGTCACCCCTGCCGCCCTCGCCGTGGCAGCACTCCTGCTCGGCGTCTTCCCCGCGCAGGCCCAGGCCCACCCCGACCGCGCCCGCGACCGGGTCACGGTCGGTGACCGTACCTTCATCGCCGACGGCCAAGGCCGCGCACTCCAGTGGCGCGGCTTCAACCTCGCCGACAAGAGCAGCCGAGGCACTAACGCGTTCGCCGACATCCACGAGAGCGACCTGAAAGACATGGCCGCCCGGGGCTTCAACCTTGCGCGCCTCGCGTTCTTCTGGGACGACCTCGAACCCAGCCCCGGGCACTACGACCGCGGCTACCTCGCCAAGATGCGCCGCATCCTCGACTGGGCCGACCGCTACCACATCAAGGTCATGCTCGACGCCCACCAGGACGTGTACGGCCCCCACTTCGGCTCCCGCGGCATCCCCGACTGGGCCACCCGCGACGAGGGGTTGCCGTTCTCGCCGATACCCGACGACTGGTTCTCCGAGTACTTCGAGCCCTCCGTGCAGACCGCCTTTGACCACCTGTACAAGGACACCGACCTCCGTGCCGCGCACGCTCGCATGTGGATGACGGTCGCCTCCGCCCTGGGCGGTCACCCGGCGCTGCTCGGCTACGACCTGATGAACGAGCCGTTCGCGAAGTTCCTCGAAGGCGAGGACCTCCCCGCCGCCGCGGCCCGCTTCGAGGCCACCGAGCTCACCGAACTGTGGAACCGCCTTGCCCGGGCGATCCGCCTGGTCGACCACAAGTCGTGGGTATTCGTTGAACCCACCGTCATCGTTGGTCTCGGGGTCCCAACCCGGATGGGACACATCGACGACCCGCACGCCGGCTACGCGCCGCACTTCTACGAGACCGCGATGGAAACCGGCGCCGACTACGACCCCAACGGCACCTTCATCACCGCATACGAGGCCGCGATCAGCGACTACCCGACCCGTAACCGCATGCCGGTGATCGTCGGGGAGTGGGGTGGCAACCCCTACGTTCCGCACGCGAGCCAGTTCGTCACCGACATGACGGCCTCCTTGGACCGCTTCTCCAGTGGCTGGACGTGGTGGCAGTGGTGCCGGGGCGGCGGCTACTGCTTCCTCGACCAGACCGGCGCCGCGAAGCCCAACGCCCAGCTACTCGTCCAGCCGTACGCGCAGGCCGTCGCGGGCGACCCGCTGGGGTTCGCGTACGACCCGGCTACACGCACCTACGCGCTTACCTTCCGCACCCGCGACAATGCCGAGGGGCCCACCCAGATCACCGTGCCCAGGGACACGTACCCAGGTGGCTACCGTGTAGACGTCCAAGGCAGCAAGGCCAGTTGGGACGACCACAGCCAGACCGTCACCGTACGTACCCACGGCAGGGCCGGAGCCACCTACAAGGTCACGATCAGCCCGAGGTAGCCCACGCGATGCGCTCGCGGGCTACGATCCGCGGCTCCGCAACAACGGAAGAAGCGCCTTCTACGCGGACGCGGCATCACGCACCGCATCGCCCGCAAAGGCATCGAGTACCATCGGCTCGACCGCCGCTGGTACACCATAGAACGGACCATGGCCTGGCTCTCGTTTCCTCGGTTTTGTGGCGAAGCTGGCCACAACGAGCAACTGAGTCCAGGCCCGCGCTCCCGCCGCATGCGGGAAGGGCATGCCGCAAGGTGACTCATTTACGCCGTACGCCTCATACCGGCCCGGAGAATCTCAGAAGCAACAAGCGGTGAAGGAACGTTCGGACTGCGGTGGTTGGATTCGCCGCTTCCGTACGGCGGTTCACCGACCCCCCAGTACGGCGAGAGGCTCCACGATGACAACGAACCGCGTCAGGCGCTACGCAGCCCGCGCGCTGACCATGACGATCGCGACCTGCGCAGTCGCGGCGGCGGCCACCCTTCCGGCGTCCGCCGCCGACCAGCCCACACGGCAGCAGCTCATGGCGGACTGCGCCTCGGGCGAAGGCAAGTGCTCCTTCAACTCGCCCCAGCTCGAAGAGGCGTACCTGGGCGAGTTCCGGCAGGTGTCGAACTCCCTCTTCAACTGCAGCACGTCTGACGCCACTCAGGCGATGACGTGGGACGACACGGTGGGATCCGCCGACTCCTTGGGCGTCTCCGTCACCGCAGGCGGCAAGATCGCGGGCATCGTGGACCTGAGCATAACCGCCAGTTACAGCCACAGTTGGTCGAGCTCTCACTCGGAGAGCAGCTCGCTCAACATGACGGTGAAGCCCGGCGAGGTGGGCTGGATCTCGCGCGCCCAGGTGATGCAGAAGGTCTCCGGCACCTGGCAGACCCACTACGACAGCCCCAAGTGGGGTCACTACTACTGGTACTTCCAGGACACCATCACCGGTCCGGTCCAGAACGGCACCGACGGCAAGAGCAATGCGGTCGTGGTGAAGAGCCGGAAGATGACCGCCTCGGAGAAGCGTTCTTGCTCCGAGGGATCCAGCAAGGGCGGCACGTTCGTTCAGGAACGCTGAGCGACCGCCCGCGTATGACCCCGGCCCCCCGTCCCGCCCGGGACGGGGGGCCGCTCCGAAGTCCCCGCCTCAGGCCCGGAGGATCGTGTTGACCGCGGCGGCCGTGGTGGGCCCGAAAGCATCGGGGCAGGCCACGCCCAGGCGCTCGGCCACGTCCCGCACGTGCAGGTCCACGGCGCTCTCGGCCAGCGTGGCCAGCGCGTCGACAGCCTCACGACCCCGTCGCCCGGCCACCGGGAGCAGTACCGCGGCCAGCAGCGCCGCGGGCCACCAGCCGGTGCCGATCGCGATCGCCGCGTACCCCCAGGCCCAGGCGGTCAGCCGGGCGGACGCCGCGAAACCGTCCCGAACCGTCTGGATGTCGCCGCGCAGCTCGCCGCCCGCCAGCGACCACGCGTACGGCCAGACTTCGGCAAGGTCCACGCCGTAGCGGCGGCGCACGCGATCCGCGGCGCCCGTCATCCGCTGGGCCGGCCAGGTGGGCTTCACCGGCCGTGTCCCGGAGATCCGGTCCCGCCGGGCCCGTCGCCGCTCGACGGCGGGGAAGCGCCGTACCGTGGTCACGCCCAGCAGCCGGTCCCGCGCCAGCGCCTGTCCGGCCTTGGTCACGGCACGCGCGAGGGCTGCGTCGGCACGGTCCCACCGCCAGGCCCGCCACCTGCTCAGGGCGGCGAGGTACCGCCAGGGGCGCTCCGGAAGCCGGCACCGTTCGACGAACCGGCCCGCCGAGGCCGCCAGCAGTCCGGCGACCGCAGCACCGAGCAGGGCCAGGGCCGCCATCACGAACAGACCGGCGGGCTCCTGGTTCGCCTCGTCCGTGGCGAGGGCCCGTACGTACGCCCGCAGGTACGCGAGGTCGAGGGCATGGCCGAACCGCTGGTGGTGCGCAAGGAGCAGACAGGCGACGAAGAGCAGTCCCGGCCCCAGCAGGATCGCCGCCCAGCGTTCGGCCGCCTTCTTCGACAACTCCTGCAGCAGCGTGGTCACGGCCGCCCGCGCCCCGACCCGTCGAGCGGTATCGCCTCCAACGGCCGGTCCGCCAGCGCGCACCGGCCCTGCTCGGCCTCGCCGCGCGTGCACCGCGACAGCGGGCAGACATGCGCCGATGTCGTCCCACCGGTACCGCTCTGTACACCGGGCAGTGCGCTGAACGCACGGTCCGGGCGGGTCAGTCCATGCACGCCCTGTGCCGCGAGCGCCCGCTCGATCGCGTCGAGAACCTGCCGCATCCGCGTGGGTGCGTAGTCGGCGGACGTGGCCAGGGCGACGGCCTCGTCGAGCAGGTCCTCGACGCCGGCCTCTTCCAGCAGGGCCACCAGCTGTCCGCCGCGGCCGTGTTCACGGCACAGGCGCTCCACTCGCTCGGCGAGCTCGACCAGGGCTTCTTGAGTGAGTGCGGGACTCGCGCGATACGCCACATCTCCACTCTAACGGCGGTAATTTGAGATGTCAGTCGCTCCGTGGATCGGTGGGTGGGACGTGCGCGCGCAGTTGCTGGAGAGCGTCCGGGCGAGGATCAGGGCCGCGGAGCGCAGCGAAGGCGGCGGGGACGTACTGTCCCGGGAGGCGCTGAGCGAGGCGGTCGGTCTGCTGTCCCATCGCCGCGCTCAGGACCTCGACCTGGAGGCCCTCGTCACGGCCGGGCTGCTGTTCTTCCACCGTGCGATGCGGCAGCGGCCCGAACGGCGACTGGTGGAGATGGTGGCCGCCGCGCAGTTGCTCGGCCCGGTCTACGCCAGTGCACCCCACCTGGTCCCCGGTCGCATCCGGGCGTTCTACGCCGGCGGCCAAGATCCGTGGGAGCACTTCTCGGCGGACACCGGCTTCACCACCGACCCCCACGTGTGGTGGGAGCTGCACAAGGATCCGACGCAGCGGTACCTCGCCTCGGACGACGACCGGGCCGGACGGGCCTACCTCTCGCTCGCGCTGGCACTGCTGCGGCTTGCCCGCCTGTCCGCCGGGCCGTCCCATCCGCTCCTGCCGCAGCTGCTGACCAGTACGGCGACCCTGCTCAGCCTGTACCGGGCGGCCACCGGCGACCTCGCCGTGTGCCGCGAGGCCGTCGAAGTGGGCCGGGCGGCCCTGCGCGAGCTGCCGCCCGGCGACCCGGCGCGCGGGCTCACCCTCGCCAACACCGGCCTGGCCGCCCTGGAACTGGCCCGGCGGCTGGAGGACCGGCCGGCCGCCGAGCTGGCGGTCCGCTGCTTCCGCGCGGCGCTCGCCCTGGGCGAGGACGAGGACGGCGGCCACGGCGTCAACCTCGGGGGCGCCCTGGCGGTCCTCGCCGGACTGGTGGACGACGAGGAGCCCCTGTTCGAGGCGGTGGCACTGTTCCACGCGGCGGCCGAGCGCGCCGGGGAGATCGCGGTGAACAACCTCGACGCGGCCTTGGGGATGCTCCTGCGCCGGCCCGAGCCGCTGCCGTACGAGCGGCTGGCCGCATTCTGTGCGACGACGCTGGACCACCCCGGCCCCGACCGGCCCGCCGACGTACCGCTGCTGCGCGTGCTGAGCGTCATCCGGCAGCAGCAGGCCGAGGAGCAGTCCGACCTGGCCGGGCTGCGCGAGTCCGTCGCCCTGTGCCGCCGGGTGCTGACCGTCTCCGACGACCCGGAGGCCCGCGGGGAGGCCGCCAACAACGCCTCCAGCGCCCTGCGTCTGCTCGCCCAGCGCACCCAGGACGTGCCCGCCGCCCGCGAGGCCATCGCGCTGGCCCGCACGGCACTCGACCACGCGGCGGTCGCCGAGCGGTTGGACGAACCCGTCGCCCGCGCCAACCTGGCCACGGCCTACAACGTGCTCTTCGAACTCACCGGGGACCTGGAAGCCCAGCGGGAGGCGGTGTACGCGAGCAGGAGCGCGGTCGAGGCCCTCGCCCCGGAGGAGCACGCCGAGCACGCCGGACTCGTCACCGCCCAGGCGATGATCCTGCACCGCTACGCCAGCCGGACGCACGATCCCGGGCTCCTGCGCGAGGCGCTGAACGCCCAGCGCCGCGTCGCCGCACTGCCGGACGTCCGGCGCCGTGTTGCCGCGCCGGCGGGCGTCCCGGCTCGCCGGGTCACCGTGCTCTGCGGTCTGATGTCCATGCTCACCGATGCGTGGGTGCTGGTCCCCGGAGAGCCCCTGAGCTCTCTGGAGGAGGCCGTGAGCGTGGGGGAGAGCACCCTGGCCCTGATGGCGCCGGGCGACCACGTGGAGTCCTTCGTCCTCAACGAGTTCGCCCGCGCCCAGCGGCTGCTGGGCCGTGCCGAGGCCGACCCCGGCCGGCTGCGCACGGCCGTCGCCTTAGCGGACCGGGCGCTGGCCCTCGGCGATCACGCCGTCCGGGCCGCCCTCGTCGCGGCAGAGATCGAACGCGCCCACGCGCTCGACCACCTGGCCGCCCTCGAAACCGACCCGGCGGCCGCCGGGGAGATGAGGGCGGCGGCCGCCGCCGGATTCGCCCGTGCCCGGGACAGCGAGGGCGGCCGGACCGACGTGCGCATGCTCGCGGCCCTGCGCCAACTGGATGCCACCGACATCACTGCGCCGGACGCCCTTGAGCACCTGGCGAAGACCGTCGACCTGCTGCGCCGGACCGTCACCTCGGGGCCGCTGTGGAACGACCGCGAACACGCCCTGCGCAGCTTCTCCCGGCTCACCGAACGCATCATCACCACCGGGCTGGCCGCCGACGACCCGGAGCGCCTGGTCACCCTGCTCGAACGCAGCCGGGGACTGCTGTCCGAGGACGCCATGGACATCCGGCGAGACCTGCACGACCTCGATCCCGAGCGCGCGAAGGAACTCCGCCTGATCGACGCACGGTTACGGGCCCTTGACGCACAGGACCGGGCCGCGGCCGCCGAGGACTTCGCACAGCGCCGCGCACTCGACCGCGAACTGGCCGCCGAACGCGCCCGCCTGACCGAACACTGGTCGCGGCTGCGCGGTGAGGAACCGGCGGACGACGCCCCCGACCTCACGGCACTCGCCGCCGACGGCCCGCTGGTCCTCGTCGCCTCCGTCCGCTCCGGCGGCTACGCCTTCCTCCTCACCGGCAACCCCACCCGGCCCGTGGAAGTCCTCGAACTCCCCGGCCTGGACCGCCGGTCGGCCGACGAGAGGGTCCTCACCTTCCTCACCGCCCGCCACTTCGCCACCTCGGACACCTATCCCCTGCGCGTGCGCCAGAGCGCGCAGGCCGAGGTGCGCGACACCCTCGCCTGGCTCTGGACGGCCGCCGCCGGGCCCGTCCTCGAAGCCCTCGGTCTCACCGGGACCCCGCAGAGCGGCCCCTGGCCCCGCCTGTGGTGGTGCCCGGTTGGGTTCCTCAGCTACCTGCCCTGGCACGCCGCAGGACCCCCGACCGGCGAGGGGGTGCTGGACCGGGCGGTCTCGTCGTACACCGCGAGCCTGCGCGCTCTGGCCTACATACGCCGCATGCCCGGCGCCCCCGCGCACCCCCGCACCCTGATCGTGGCCCAGCCGGAGGCGCCCGGTGCCTCCCCGCTGCGCGGTGTCACGGAGGAAGTGGCCGCCCTGCGGAACCTGTTGCCCGGTGCCACGCTCATCGCCGGGGCCGAGGCCACCAAGGAGGCCGTCCTCGCCGCGCTCGCCGACCACGACGCCGTGCACCTGGCCTGCCATGCCATGACCGACGTCCACTCCCCCGGCACCAGCCGCCTCCTGCTCGCCGACCACGAGAGCGCACCCCTGACCGTCGCCGAACTCGCCGCCCTGTACCTGCCCGGACGCCAGCTCGCCATGCTGTCCGCCTGCAGCACCTCCGAGATCAGCCCCGATCTGACCAACGAGGCCCTGCACCTGACCGGCGCCTTCCAGCTCGCCGGCTTCCGCCATGTCACCGGCGCGCTCTGGCCCGTCAGCGACGCCACCGCGGGCGAGGTCTCCCGCGCCTTCTACGCCCACCTCACAGCCTCCGGGGCCCGTCCGCCGCGCACCGACGAGGCCGCGTTCGCCCTCCATGCGGCGGTACGGGAACTGCGTGCCGCCTACCCCGCCACACCCACCATCTGGGCGTCGTACATCCACACGGGGGCCTGACCCATGACCGAACCGAACCCGACAGCCGGCCGCCCGCCCGGGGAACCGCCGCCGGGCCGCCCGCCCGGAGAGCTGCCCCTGCGACTGGCCGCGCTCAGCGTCGGAGCCCGCGGCCTGCTGGCCGTGGCGTCCTGGCTCGAAGGCGACCCGATCCCCCTCGACCTGCTCTCCGGCCCCGCCGGCCCACCGGACCCTGCCGAGCTGTCCTCCCTCGCCGCGGCCGGGCTGCTCGAATCCCGGCCGGACGGCCGCCTCACGCTTCCTGAGGCCACCCGACGGGAGATCCACGACGCTCTCGGCGGCGAGGGCCGCGACCTGGCCCTCGGCATCCTCCGGAGCCACCTGGGCGCACCCGGCTCCCCCGGGGAAACCGCACGCTGCCTGCACCTGCTGCCCCACCTCACCCGGTGGACCGCCTTGACCCGCCCCGAGGACGACACTCCGGACGGAGCCACCTTCCTCGGCCGGGCCGTCGTACTGCTGCTCAACAACCAAATGGGATCGGCCGCCCTCCCTCTGGCCGAGCGGGTCGCCCGAACCGCCGAGATGCACATGGGACCGGATTCGCCCAAAACCCTGTCGGTACGGGCCAACCTGGCCTCCGTGTACGACCAGGCCGGCGAACACCGCAGAGGCGCAAGACTGTTGGAGAAGGTCATCGCGGCCCGCACCGCGCAGCTCGGCCCGGACCACCCCGACGTGTGGGCGGCCTGGAACAACCTCGGCGGCATCCGCCTGACCCTCGGCGAGTACGAGAAGGCCACGCGGATCGTGGAGGGTGTCGTCGCCCACCGCACCAAGGTGCTCGGGCCCGCCCACCGGCTCACTCTGATGGCCCGCAACAACCTCGCCGTCATCGCCCGGCGAGCAGGGCGCCGCGACGAGGCCGTCGCCCTGTGGGAGGCGGTGCTTCCCGAGTTCGAGGCCGCCCTCGGTCAGGACGACACGGACACCATCGTGGTGCGCGCCACCCTCTTCCGGGCCCGCAGGGACCGCGACGACACGGACCGGACCGCCGACCTCGCGGAGGTCGAGGAGCGGATCGCCCGGTTCGCCGTCTCGTCCCACGAGCCCACCCAGGAAGCCGTCGCCGCGCTCGTCGAACGCGCCACGGCCCTGCGCGACCAGGGCCGCCACGACGAGGCCGTCACCGCCTTCCGGGAGGCCGTCGAACGGGGCCGGGCCGCCCTGGGCCCCGGACATCCGCTCATGGTCTCCGCCGGCTACCGGATGGCGTACGCGCTGGAGGCGGGAGGAGATGCCGACGCGGCCCTGGCGGCGGCCGAGGAAGCCCTGGCGGAGGCGGACCGCAGCCTCGGGCGCACCCACTACGAAACCCTGATGGCCGCCGTGAGCGTACTCTCGCTGCTCCTGCGGCAGGAGCGCCTGAGTGATCACCAGGAGCTGCTGGAGACGCGCCTGTCGGACATCATCGAAGGTCTGGGCTTCGGACATCCGCTGGTCCGGGCACTGGCCGCGCACCGTGCGTCACTGGCACTCAACCGTCCCGACTGGTCGTGACCGCGACCGCACCCACGGGGCTGGGCACGGGGCTTCGGGGGCTCGCCGCGGACCACCGGGGACCACCGGGCAGCGGCTCAGTCGGCTTTCGCGCGGATCCGGCACAGTTCGGCGAGCTGTTCCCAAGCCGGTACGGGCTTGCCGGTCCGGGCCGCCATGAGGGTGACGGCGACGAGGGCGACGAGCGCGAGGACCGGCTCGGCGCCGTCCGAGCCCGGTGACTTGAGCCCGCCGAAGGCATTGACCTCGTCCGCGAGCGCCTCCGGTCGCGGATCGTGCAGGTGACGACCACGGGGCGGTCAGGGCGTGGTCGGTGAACAACTGCCCCAGGAGGGGGCGCGCCGCTCCGCGTGGGGGCGTTGCAACAGCTCCTGGCCGTCGATCTGCAAGACGCCGAACGCGACGGAGTAGGCCGGCCACCGGGCGGCCAGGCCGGCGGCGGCCCGGCGCTGCAACGCCTCGAACGAGAGCCGGCCCGCATTCGCGTCCCAGACGAGCAGTTCGCCATCGAGGACCAGGCCGTGCGGCAACTGTTGCTCGGCGGCCGCCACCAGGTCCTGCCACCGGTCCTGGACCAACGCCCCGCGCCGGGTCTGCACCAGCACCCGCCCGCCAGCGCCGGTCGAGGTGAACAGCAGCGCCCGGTGGCCGTCCAGCTTTTGCTCGTAGGCCACCCCGGCGCGCAGCGCGGCCGGGCCCGGCACGGATTCCGCGGCCTGCGCCAGCATCGGCTCAACCGGTGGTCTGAGCACCATCTGCGGAGCCCTCCTTCACGGCTTGTCCCTCGTCCAGGGGCGGCTGGGCCAGCTCCACACAGCTCGGCGAGGCGGCCGTGGATCATCCGTCCGAGGGGCCTGGCGGGATCGTCAGGACCGGTGCCGGGTCCGGATGCGACACGGTGGCGGCAAGCGCCGCTGCTCCCTGCCTCTGCTCCTCGCCGCCCTGCTCGCAGCGCCCGGATGCGTCACCGTCCACCCCGCGCCTACCCAGCTCGCCGCTGCCTCCCCCGCCGCGGTCCCGGCCGACCGTTGAGCCGTAGTTCTGTGGCGAACGTGTGGAAGGCTTCGACGCCTGCACCAGAGAGGGCGGCACCATGTGCGAAGGCTACGGTGCGCACCTCTGCCGGGAGTTTGCCGAGGCTGCCGGACCGCAGGGACGGGTCGGCGGCCAGGGCCGGGGGGCCGAGGGCGAGGCGGCCGCGGTGGAAGACCGCGTCGCCCATGAGGGCGGTGCGGGTGGGCTCGTGCCACAGTGCGACGTGGCCCGGCGAGTGACCGGGGGTGTGCAGAACGCGCAGGCCGTCCGAGCCCTCCACCACGTCGCCGTCGCCGAGCGTTCCGTCGGCCGTGACGGGCGTCCAGTGCAGCTTGGGTAGCTGGTCGAGAAGGCGCCCGGCGATACCTGAACGGCCCTCGGCCGGGACGCGGCCGGCTTCCAGCCAGGGTCGGTCGGCGGCGTGGACGAGGACCTGCGCACCGGTGCGGCGGCGGAGTTCGGACAGGCCTTGGACGTGGTCGGGGTGGGCATGGGTGAGCACGACGCGGCGAATGTCCGTGGGCTTCCGGCCCATTTCCGCCACCGCGTTCAAGATGGCCGCCGGGGCCTTGGCCCAGCCGACGTCGACGAGGGTGAATCCGTCGTCCCCGTCGATGAGGAAGGCGTTATCGCGTGCGCTCGTGGCGACCTCGGTGACGCCGGGGGCGATGTGTTGGTACATGGATGCCGTCCTGGGGTGTGGTGAGTGGTCTGCGGGCGGCGCGATGTGCGTCGCCGGCAGATGGGGAGGGCGTTGGCGTGGGCGGCAGGCGGTGATGTCGTCCGGGGTGACTATGGGCATCGCGCGGGGAGCGACCACGTGGGTGCTGCGAACATGCCGACGTCGCTGACAGCGGTGGGCTCGACCAGGCGGCCGCCGATGCCGGTGCCGTGGAGGTTCACGGCCAGGGGACCGATCCTTTTGGAGGTGTGGGCCAGCGGTTCCCCGAACGCAGACAGGCTGGCGTGGGGGACGTTGGTGGCGGAGGGCGCCGCCGCCTCGGCCAGGTGTGCGATCCGGTGCGGGTGAGCGGGGTCGCCAGTGTACGCGTCCGCCCCGTACCGGACGGCGCGTTCCCCGAGATCGGGGGGTCGGGCCCGGTGAGCAAAGAGGTGGGCTCGTGCTCGGGCGAGGCGTCCGCCAGGGTGCGGCCGATCCCGCCCGTGGTGCCGTTCGGTAGAACGGTTGATCCGGGCGATGGGCACGGGCATCAGCCTCCGGAAGGGAGGGGTACGTAGCCCTCCCGCGCGAGCTTGGGCAGGATGCCGCCGGCGGACAGGATGTCCAGGACCAGGGGTGGCAGCGCGCCGCCGTGCAGGCGCAGGCCGGACCCGGCGTGCTCGGTCCAGCCCTCGGCGAAGTCCAGACGCATGGTGTCGCCGTCGGTGAAGACGGCCGTCGCACCGGGGACCGTCAGGGCGGGCAGGCCGTGGTTGATGCAGTTGCGCAGGAACAGCGAGTTGAACTCCTCGGCCACCAGCGCGGCCACACCCAGTTCGCGAAAGAGCGCGGCGACGGGACGGGAGGACCCGAGGCCGAAGTTGCGTCCGGCGACCACGATGTCGCCCGGGACCACTTGGTTGGTCCAGCCGGGACGCAGCTCGTAGAAAACGTGCCGCGCGGCTTCGGGTAGGGGAAGTTTCATGGCGAAGGCCGGGTACATGGCGTCGGTGGTGACGGAGTCGCCGACCACCCACACCCTGCCCGTGATGAGCGTGTCCATCAGCGCTGTTCCCCTCGCGGGTCGGTGACGTGGCCAGTCAGTGCGGAGGCGGCGACCGTGGCCGGTGAAGCCATGTAGATCTCCGCCTCGGGGCTGCCCATGCGGCCGGTGAAGTTGCGGGTGGAGGACGTCAGGCAGACCTCGCCGGGGGCGAGCAGGCCCATGTGGTAGCCGAAGCAGGCCCCGCAGGTGGAGTTGGTGACCACTGCGCCGGCATCAGCGAGGTCCTGGAGGTATCCGGCGCGCATCGCGTCGCGGTAGACCTGCTGAGAGGCGGGGGTGATCAGGAGGCGGACGCCGGGGGCGACCTTGCGGCCTCGTACGGTTTCGGCGGCGATCCGAAGGTCTTCCAGCTGGCCGTTGGCGCAGGAGCCGATGAAGCACTGGTTGACCGGCCGTTTTTCTATTGCCGAGATCGGCAGCGCGTTGTGGCTGACGGTGCCGGGGCGGGCGACGTGGGGTTCGAGTGCGGAGAGGTCGATGGTGCGCACGGCGGCGTAGGCGGCGTCGGGGTCCGGATCGGCGGCCGTGCAAGTGTCCGGGGCGGCGCCGTGGTCGGCGAGGAAGGCGCGGGCCAGGTCGTCGATGGGGAAGGTGGAGAAGTCGGCGGAGATCTCGGCGCCCTGGGTGGCGATCGTGCGCCGGTCGTTCATCGGGATCGAGGCGAGGCCGGGACCGCCGTACTCCAGGTTGTGGTTGGTCGCGTCGCCGTAGGTGCCGGCGATGTAGAGGAAGATGTCCTTGCCGGAGACGGCTGTGGGCTTGGTGCCGGTGAACTCGTAGCGGATGGTGGGTGCGGCATGGAACCAGGTCCTGCCGGTGCACAGGATCGAGTAGACCTCCGCCGGACCCAGTCCCCTGGCGGCTGTGTTGTAGGCGCCGGCCGCGCAGGTGTGGGAGTCGGTGCAGGCGAGGATCTCGCCGGGGCGGGCCAGCCCGTTCTCGGCTATGACCTGGTGGCAGATTCCGTGGCGGCCCACGTCGTAGAACTTCTCTATGCGGAAGTCCCGGGCGAAGGAGCGGGCGCGGGTGCCGCCGATGGCGTCGTGGACGTTGGGGGCGGGGACGGCGTGGTCCATGACGACGGCGACCCGGTCCGGGTCGTTGATCTTCAGGGGCTGGACCCAGCCGGTGGCGAACTGGAGGTCGATCACGACGGTCATGTCGACCTCGCACACGACGGTGTCGCCGGGGCTCACGTGCTCCGCGCCGGCTTTGCGGGCGAGGATCTTCTCGATCATGGTCATACCCATCAGGCATCGTCCTTCGTGTCGCGGTAGCGCTCGCCGATCGCGGACCAGTCACGCAGACCGACGAGTTCGAACAGGCCCTGCGGGCCGGGCGCGGCCTCGGCGGCGGTGCCGCCGAGCCGCTCCAGGGCGTCGAGTCCGTGCAGGACATAGGGGGCGAGCAGGGCGCCGGGATGGATGGCGATCCGGAATCCGAGGGCCGCGAGCTCGTCCGGCGCGGTGTCGGGAGTGAGGCCGCCCTGCACCATGTTGATCAGGAGCGGGGCATCGACGGATGCGGCGATCTTCTCGATCTCCGCCACGGTCTGCGGGGCCTCCACGAAGACGAGGTCGGCGCCCGCGGCGGCGTAGCGGCCCGCGCGGTCGATGGCCTCGTCGATGCCCAGCGGTCCGCGGGCATCGGTGCGGGCGATGACCACCAGGTCCTCGTCGGTGCGGGCCTGGAGCGCGGCGTCGAGCTTCTCGGTGAACTCGCGGGCGCTGACGAGTTCCTTGTCCGGCAGGTGGCCGCACTTCTTGGGGAACGCCTGGTCCTCCAGATGGAGGGCAGCGACCCCGGCTCTCTCGTACTCGCGTACGGTGCGGGCCACGTTCATCGGGGCGCCGTAGCCCGTGTCCGCGTCCGCGATCAGCGGGATGCCGTCGAGGGCGGTGGCCACGGTCCGGGCGCGGTCGGCCATCTCGGTCTGGGTGAGCAGGCCGATGTCGGGCAGGCCGAAACCGGCGACCGCCACGCCCGCGCCGCTGAGGTAGGCGGCGCTGAATCCGGTGCGGGCGACCAACTGGGCGGAGAGTCCGTCGAACACGCCCGGGGCGACGATCAGGCTCCGCCGGGCGAGCAGCGAGCGCAGCCGGGCGCCCGGTGTGGTGGGACTCGGACTGTGCTGCCGGGATGGGGGCATGGGGATTCCTCCTGGTCGGGGCCTTCATGCAGGGTGTTCGGGCAGACGTGCTCGGGCAGAGGCGTTCGAGGGGATTCAGTCGAGGGCGCCGCGCACCGGGGCCGCGAGCAGGTCCAGCAGGCGGCCCAGATCCGGCAGGTTCTCCAGGTCGAGAACCTCGCGCTCGATCTGTTCGGCCCGGTCCGCGTCCATGACCCGGCCCGTCAGGACCCGGTACTTCTCACGGATCTCGGCATTGGTGAGCGGGTCGTCGGGCCCGCCGTGAGGTTGGTTCAGGGCCCGGGTGAAGATCTCGCCGCCGCGCAGGGCAACGGTGATGCGGGTGTTGTAGCCGGGCCGGTCCCAGCCCGGCTCCTGCTGCTCGTCGACCTGTAGCACTTCGGTGCGGCCGATCAGCTGCCAGACGTCGTCCCCGTCGATTCGGGCAGGCGTGAACTGTTCCGGCCGCACCTGGCCGTCCAAAAGGGCGACCGCGGTCGCGTAGGCGATGTTCATCTGAGCACCGACGGTGCTCAGCGGCCGCTCGGGGGTCCACCAGCCATGGTGGAAGATCGCCCTCGGGACTTCGATGCGAACGGCCTCGACCTCGTCGGGAGTCAGCCCGCCCCGCCGCGCGGCCAGCTCCGAGGCCGCGTCGATGGCGGGGTGCAGGCCGCCCATCGCCGCATGGAGCTTCACGGTGATCCGCTCGGTGTTCCACGTCTCCCCCAGCCCCTCGGTGATCTGGGTCGCATCGGGTTCGTGCCCCTCGCCGAACGTGGACAAGAACCCGCCGTAGGGCCGCTCGAAGACCCGTTTGATACCCGTGTATCCGGCCTGGGCGAGCCCTGCGGCGTAGAAGCCGTTGCGAGCGGCCAGCCCGTGGTGCATCCGCTTGGACATGGCCTCGTACTGTGCGGCCATCAGGCCCGCCGACTGGGTGGCGGCCAGGCCGAGTGCGTCCTCGAAGGCGGCGGCGTCCAGGCCGCGCAGGGCGCCCGCGGCGGCCGCTGCCGCGTGTGTGCCGAAGACCGGTCCGGAGTGCCAGCCGCGGGTCAGCATCTCGGGGCCGTGGAGCGCCGTGCCGACCCGGGTGCCGGTCTCGAAGCCGAGGATCACCGCCCGCAGGAACTGTGCACCGGTGACCGGCGGCAGCTGCGAGGCGGTGGAGAGCAGCGCGGGCAACACCAGCGAGGTGCTGTGCAACGGGGCGGGCGCGTAGTAGTCGTCGAGCTCGAAGCCCTGGATGAACGTGCCGTTCAGCACGGCGGCCGCCGGGCCACTCGTGACACGTCCCCATCCGATCACCGGGACTTCTCCGGTGCCTTCGAGGTCCAAGACCGCGTGGACGGCAGTACGCGACCAGGGAAGCTGTGCGCCGATCAGCGCACAGGCCAGGCCGTCGAGGACCAGGTGCGCCGCCCGTTGCCTGACCGGAGAGGGGATCTGAGCGAGCGTGGTGCCGGCAAGCCAGGTGGCCAGCTGTCCGGTGGGCCCCTCGGGGTCGGTGGGTTGGCAGGGGGTCGTCGGCAACGGTGCGGGCACCGCGCTCACCTCCTATTTCGTGGGCGCATGGCCCGAAGCGGCGGATGAGACAGCGGTCCGGTCTGTCTGCGACCGGACCGCTCGATATTAGAATTTATAACATCTAGTTTCGTCGGATGCACGGGTATGATGCCGGGATGGCACTGAAGCGAACCTCTCTCCCGCGAACCGCCGAGGCCGTGGCCCTGGCGGAACTCCGGGACGCGATCGTCCGCGGCGACCTGGCCCCCGGCGCCCCCATCCGCCAGAGCACGGCCGCCGAGGAACTGGGGCTGAGCGTCATCCCCGTACGCGAAGCCCTGAAGACCCTCGCGGGAGAGGGGATCGTCACGTACGTCCCGCAGCGCGGCTACACCGTCACCCAGCTCACCCCCCAGAGCGTGGACGACATCTTCCGGATGAGAGAGCTCTTGGAGACCGAGGCCGAGGCGAACGCGGCCTCCCGGATCCGACCCGAGGACATCGCCGCCATGCACGCGGCCGTGGAGGCACAGCGCGCGGCCGCCGCCGTGACGGACGTACCGGGCGTGATCGCCGCCAACCGCAGCTTCCACTTCGTCCTGTTCGACCGGTGCGACAACGAGTGGCTACTGCGCTGCATCACACAGCTGTGGGAGGCCCTGGAACCGCACCGCGCCCTGTCCTACCGCCGCGCCGCGGCCGCCGGCGACCTGGCACGGTCCGGCGCGATCCTCGCCGAGCACGACGCCGTGGTCACCGCCCTGGAGCAGGGCAAGACCCCTCACGCGCTGCAGCTGCTGGCCGCACACCGCGCAGGCGGGCACTCCGACTACCACCGGCTGCTGCGCACCGCCGAACAGCCCGGATAGCGAAGGCCGTTCCCGAACCGCCGCCGAACACCCCCGCCAAGCCTCCCAGCCGTTCTCGTGAACATCACCTATTCACGCGAGGGCGCGACTCCCGATACACCAGGGCGTGGACCAGCTCCGTGACCGGTACCTGGGGGTGGGGGCCGGTGACCGCCTTGACCTGGGTGTCTTCCGGCACCCGCTCACGTTTCAGCCGGACGCCCCGAGACCATCATCGAACGCGACCGGGCCAGACCCTGACGAGTGTCGTGGGAGATCCCAATTTCGACTCCCCGGGTCAGGTCGCGGTGGGGATGTAGCGGGCTGCTACGAGCTTGGCCATTGTCCGAAGTCTCGCAAAGTAGGAGGCGCAGTACTGTGAGTTGATCAGAGTCACGACCTTGTCGAGGTCGGCGATGCAAGCCCAGAGGATGGCTATGCCGCTGTCGTCGAGCCCACCGTTCAGCTCTCTCTGGACGAGACCTGCGACGTCGGCGTCCAAGAGGATCAGCTCCACCCCCTCAACGTCAATGCCGCGGAAGCTGTCCGGGTACAGGGCGCGCCGGTGTTCCTCCCACAGCCGGGCGAGTCGGTCTTCAGGCTGCGCTCCACTCATGTCGACAGCTGCCACGTCTGCCTCAGATGGTGGGCGAAGGAGCAGGGAATGCGTGACGGCAACGGTGGCGAACTCGTACCGGTAGTAGGAGTGCCGGATGAGCTCGCGGGACGTTTCCATCGTGCTCATGACGTACATCGACGCATAGCCGGGCAGAACCAGGTCGGCCACCAAGGCGTCCATGCCCGCACAGTCGAGAACGACGTCGCGGGCACGCGGGTCCGGTACTGGCAGAGGGAGCGGGCCGGGCAACGGCGGCAGGGTGTTCACCAGCGCGGTCTCGTCGTCTGAAGGCTCTCGGTGCCAACGGATTTGCTCGGAGCGGTTGGCGACCCGGTGCCGCACGCCACTGGCCCGGTCCGACCTTAAAGCACGAGTTCAACCTCGTCGCGTACCTGCGTTTCGCGTCAGTCTACAAAGCGTTCGACGCCCTTGAAGACTTCGAGACGCACTGGAGACGGGGCTTGCGGGGCTAACTCGCGCGCGGCGCGTAGTCGTTCGTCTGGTCGTAGGGCAGGACGTACGTGTCCTCCGGGGCGACGCGATCACCTTTCGCCTCACGCACGCCCCATGAAACTGGTGCAGTGGGGTTTTTGAGCATGGGGAGTATTCCTTCGGCCAGGTTCTGTCCGGGCGGACCACGTGACGCATCACGTTGAGCCGTTGTTCGGGTCGTGGGGCGGGCGGTCTGACCGGCATCAGGCAGATAAAGCGGTGGTCGCCTGCCCGGCCTCCCTGCCACCATCTGGGTGTGACCACGTTGTTCCTGATGGTCGGCCTGCCAGGGGCCGGAAAGACCACGAGGGCTCGGCAGCTCGCCGATGAGCACGGCGCGCTGCGCCTGACACCCGACGACTGGATGATTCCCCTGTTCCGTGAGGCGGAGGCGGACGGGAAGCGCGACGTGTTGGAGGGGCGCATGCTCTGGCTCGCCTTGGAGGCAGTCAAGCTGGGCACCAACGTTGTGGTGGACTACGGCTGTTGGTCCCGTGACGAACGGTCCGCGATCCGGTGGCTGGCGCAGGCCGAGGGCGCGTCCTTCCGCATGCTCTACCTGCCGGTGGACGATCGGACCCAACGCGCCCGGATCGCCCATCGCTGGGCAACCACCCCCGAGGAGACCTTCCCGATGACCGAGGCCGACATCCTGAACGGGCGGGCGCACTTCGAGGAGCCCGACGCGGCGGAGTTGGGAGGCAGCGAGGTCGCCGGCCCGCCCTCCGGCTGGGCGGGCTGGCGAGAGTGGGCCGCCTACCGCTGGCCGTCGTTCGCGTGACTGTTCGGCCCGACATGGTATGGGACGGGCCCTTTGTTCATGTCCCGTGACGCTCCAAACCCCATGTGGTTCAGGGGATGATGCGACCGATGTCGTTGTCTCGCTGATGGATCTCCTCAAGCTCACCCCAGGGTGGCGGACCACCCAAACGCCAGGGGACTTGCTTCGTGTCTGACGCGTGGATCGATCGCCTGGCGGCGTTGACGAACTCCCGTTGTGCAGCGTCGAGTTTCGTATGAATCTGACGAAGTATCGTCATGTCCTTTGACTCTCCGAACGGGAAGGCACTGAACTCTCCTACAACTCCCGCGAGTTGCTCCGCAGCAATCCCCACATCGGTGTCGGCTACCAGGCTGACCGACACCAAGGCGGCGTTCCACTCCTCCCAGTCGATCCCCACGGGCTCGCGCTGCTCCCAGTACGCGTGGCGCAGGCCGATCTCGACCGCGCCGAAGCTCTGGAGAAGGCGCTCGTACGCCGCGATCTTCCGATCGCGTATCCACTGCCCGGATTCATTGCGGCGCCCGGCCCTGGTGCCTACGAGGATGCCCAGGATTGTCGCGGCCGCTCCGCTGGCGGTGGATATGAGGGTTCCCCAAGGGAGATTCATGATATTCCTGCCCTTCAGTCGGACGTCCAGCCAAGGCTCAGTCGAGGCTTCTGTCAGGTCGGGTGTAGAAGGACTCGACGCCCCGCCAGGGCGAGGGGCCGCCCAGTGATCGGTCCAGGCGCCGTTGGGACGGGGCGAGGGAACAGCGGGCCGCATTGACGAAGCTCAGGTGGGCCTCGCCCAGCGCGGTATGAATCGGCCGCAGTTCTTCGAGGTCGGTCGGCTGACGACCATGGAAGAGGATGGTGAAGTCCTCCAGGATCTCGCAGACCCGCTCGGCTGCTGCGCTGGTCGCCGGATCGGCAACGAGGCTGACCGAGTGCTGGGCGGCCACGAACGGCACCCAGTCGACGGCGGGCCTGCGCTCGTCGAGGAACGCCTCGCGCAGCTCCGCCTCCACGGCCCCGAACGCCTGCAGGAACTTCTCGTAGGCGGTGGTCTGCGTCCCCTGCAGCCATTGCTGGTTCTGGCCGCGGCGCCCGACGACACCGCCGGCGATGACGCCGACGACCGTTGCGGTGACACCACCTGCGGTGGATATCAGCAGATCCCATGAGACAGTCAAGCCAGGTCTCCTCACGATGGATGAGCAGGGCGCCCCGGGCAGCCCCGCGCTGAACGAAGCCAACGGAATGAACGTCAATTCTTGCCCAGTGTCGATGAGATGGACGCTCGTAGTCTTCTATTTGGCCCTCCAGAGACGCCGCCGGGTTGTGGTGCAGGGCGTTCATGGCTGAGCTGGTTGCGTGGCAGCGGTCAGGTCGGTGGCCCTCGCGGTGAGGTAGGTGCTCCAGTCGCGTTGCGCGTGGCGGGCCCACTTCAGTGCAGTGTGGATGTGAATGTCGAGGAGGTCGGCCAGTACCGGTGCGGGTAGCTCGGTGGCGAGGGCGATGAGGGCTGCGGTGCGGGCGGGTCTGGTGTGGATGCCCTGGCGCGCGAGCCGGTCGTTGAACGCTTTGCGGCTGAGTGGACGGCCGGGAACGACGCCGGGGAACAGCCACGGCAGCTGACCGGTGAGGTTTCGCAGCCAGGTGTCCAGCCGGTTTTGGTCGAGGCCGGCCAGGTCGAGGTGGTGGGCGTCGAGCCAGTCCAGGAACTCCAGGATCAGCCGAACGCGGCGGCGGATCCGTTGGGCCGTGGAGGTGGCGTGCAGGCGGTCGCCGGCTTGGCGGCGGGCTCGGCGGAGAAGTACCCAGGTGATGAACGGGCGGAGGAGGTGGCCGTGGTGCGGGGGCTGTTCGGCGAGCCGGGTGTCGAGCCAGGCGGGGATACGTTCGAGGTCGTCGTTGCGGGGCGGTAGGACGCCGGTGGCGATCAGTGTGCGGCGAAGGTAGCGCTCGGCGTGTCCGGGAGGAAGTTCGTCCAGCAGGTCGTGGCTGATCGGCTGATCGGCAGAGGCGAGGCCGACCCGGAGCGGCTCTCGGAGAGCCAGCGCAAGGCGTTGGCCCCCTCGGTCGTATCTGTCAAGGCGTTGTTCAGAGGCGCGAGTTGTGGGTTCTGGGATCCGTCCGGCCGAGCAAGGCGGTCGCGCAGACGGTGGTCAAGAACGCAACGCAGGCACTGGCCACCGGCGTAGGCACCTTCTTCGCTGCCGCAGTTGGTGCAGCGGTAGCTGGTGTAGGCTCCGGCGCACGGTCCGCAGATCGCCGTCTCCCCGGTGCCCGGGAGGTGGGCAGCACCGACGAGAGGGCGGCGGATTCCGCACTGCGGGCAGGGCTCCGGTCTGGTGCGGATGCGCTGGTAGCAGGGGGTACAGACCAGCCCCATGGGCCAGTTGGCTGCTACCGGCCGTGCTCGGCGGCAGCGGGTGCAGGTCCGCTCGGGAAGGGGCCGGCAGGCCCAGCACGTCATGGAGCCGCCTCGCTCCCGGTAGCACGGGCGTTGTCGGCCGCAGACCGCGCAGGGCGCCTCGACGGTGGGGCGCCGGTAGCAGCGGTAGCAGATTCCTCCTTCTCCTTCGGCGGAGCGATCGGCGCGGCGGCTGATCCTGGCAAGGTCACCGCAGCTGGTGCAGAGGTGGCGGGGCTGGCGTGTGCGCTGGTAGCAGGGCTGGCACAGTGGTCCGTCCGGACCGTTCGTCTTGGTCGGGGCCAAAGTGCCGCACGCAGAGCAGGTACGCACAGGCTGTCCCCAGCACCGTTGGCAGACCGGGCGGCTCTGCGCGTCGCGGCCCGCGGGCGGGCGCGGCCGACTGCAGCGTGCACAAGGAACCTGTACCTCTGGATCGTTGAGGTAGCACCGGTTGCAGATCCCTCCTTCGGCCCGGCGAGCCATGATCAGTGCGGTCCGACCGCATCGCGCACAGAGTTTCGGCTCGCGCTTGGGAGCGCACCGCGAGCAGACCCGGCCCTTCGGGCTGGGCAGCAGCGCGGCCACCGTCGCACCGCAGCCTGCGCAGGTCGGCAGGACGACTCGATAGCCGGCCGCGTGCAGACGATGCGCGAGACGGACCCAAGACAGAGGAAAGTCCCCGACCGGCCTGGTGGTCGCGTCCGGGCAGTGGTGCAGGAAGGCCTCAAGCTCCCCTGACCGGCCGGACTTCCAGCGCCTTCGCCTCGGCCAGCAGCCGGACTGCGTCCTCTGCTTCCAGTCCCGGTACCGTCTCGACCAGGTCGAGTACGACCCGGGCTCGCATCTGCTCCAGTGGGCGGCCAGCCATCGGTCACAGCCCGTCCGGACGGCGAATGGTCGTGCGGCGGAACGGCGGTGGCGGGGCAACCGCGCTGGCCCCGGCGCTCTTGCGCACCTCCGTTGCCGCCGCTGTGATCTCGATCAGGTCGTTCGGCGTGCAGCCGAGGACGTCGCACAGCGCGGCCAGGGTGTCCATGGACAGCCGCTGCGGAGGCTGGGTGACCAGTCGGTAGACCTGCTCGCGGGAGAGATGGACGCCCCGCTCCGCCAGCAGCGGCCCGAGCTCGGAGGTCTGGAGCATTCCCGAGTCCGCCATCAACTTCCGCAGGTGCCACTGGTATCCCATCTTCTTGATCACGCTGCTGCCATCCCCAATTCGTCGCTGTGTGCTTCCAAGGCCCGCGCCAGCAGGCGGGTCCGGAACTCGTCCGAGACCCCCGTATACAGTGCCGTCGTTGACGCCTGAGCGTGCCCGACCTGGTCCTGCACGAACCGCTCGGGATAGCCGAACTCCACCAGGTGCGTGATGTAGGAGTGACGCAGGCAGTGCAGATCGAGTTCGGCCGGCAGCCCGGCCGCCGCGCGGGCGTGCGCGAACGCCTCGTTTGCGCAGTGCCGCGAAAGGCGGCCCCGTCTCTCAGTCATCCACAGCGCCGGATGCTGGCCCGGGACGAACAACGGGCGGACCTCGTCCACCCACTGCTCCAGGACCGGCACGATCCAGTCCATCTCCGGCACGGTCAGCACAGTCCGCCGCTTCGGAGCCCCACCTCGCGACGCCTTGCCGTATCGCACGAAGACCGCGCCGAATCGACCGAAGAGCGCCGCCTTCGGGTTGTGCCGCAGGTCGGCCAGATCCAGACGGCAAGCCTCCTGACGCCGCAGGCCGTAGGCGTAGACCGCCTTCAGCAGCGCGGCATCACGCATCGCCGCCAGCGCCCCCTTGCGCCGCTTGGCCCGGATCCCCTCGACCCGGCCGTCCGCCGCGTCAAACAGCAACTGCACCTCGTCGTAGGTCAGCGGTCTCCTACGCGGGTCGCCCTCGTACTCGCTGACGTGGGCGATGCTGTTCCACTCGTGGAAGATCTGTTGGGGTGCCTGGCCGAACCGGCGCAGGCACTCGGCCGCCCAGCCATACCGGGTATCGGTGACGAACGCGCAGAACAGCCGCAGCACCACCTCGTACCCGCGGGCGGTCGACACCGCGATCGGCCGACCGGCCTCAGAGCGCAAGTAGAGGCTGACCACGCTGGTGCCCGCGATCGCCACCCGCACCAGCCTGTCGGAGCCGGTTGCCGCGAGCTCCGCGGGCATCTGGGGACCGGCCGCGGCGGAAGGGCGGGAGCTTCGGGAAGCCCTCGATGATTCGGCGGGCGCCGTGGGCACGAGCGAGGAGAAAGCCTTCTCCACATGCTCGTACGCGCGCTCGAAGGCGATGAATTCGCCGAGGGTGGGGTCCAGGACGGTGAGCAGGGCGTCGAGACGTTCCCAGGCCGTGGGCATGCCTCTGCCCATGCGCAGGACCTGTACTGCGCAGTGCTGGGCGGCGTCCGGGGTGTCGCCGAAGGCTCTGGCAGCCACGCTCCTCCCCAGCCAGCCGGGGCAAAGTGCCCTCGCATTCTTCCAGGTGCTTGAACCCATGCGCGATGTCCGTGGAGGTCCGCGCGGACTCCAGCAGGTACGGGAGTCGGAAACGCCCACCCGCACCACTACGGCCGGGTAGCAAGCGCCGGTTGCTCATCGGCCGGACCGGTCTCGGTGGCGCCGAAGGCATGGAAGAGAGCGGGAAGGTCGCGAGCGGCGGCCTTGTCGACAGCCTTGGCGTGGAGCCGGTAGCGCAGCACCGCGCGCAGTGCGGGGACCGTGAGGGTGGCCAACCCGAGGAGCAGCGCCGGGCCCTGTATCGCCGGGTAGAGGGTGGCGATCAGGCCGGCTGCCGCTGACAGGGCTCCGGTTACCAGGTTGTGGAGGATGTTCACCGTTGTACCTCGCTTTTCGCTTGTCCCAGTGGCGTCGTCTGTGGCCACGGATCGAGCGTCGGGCGGGGCGGATCGGTGCGGCAGGGGGAACGGGGGTTCCCGCGCAACCGGTAACGGCCGGGCGGAGGATGGGGGTTCGGGGTCTTTCACAGTGATGTGCACGTACGTGACAATCGTGGATCCGCCCCGCTGTCGACCGCAGTAGTGGGGCGGTCGAACAGGGGGCGCGGGGATGGATGAGCAGAGGGCGGTCGGGCCGGCGGCCGCCGCCTATGCGGCCGCGCTGCGCGCCGCGGTGAGCGGCTTCACGGCGCAAGGCGGTACGCAGAGGGAGATCGCGGTCGCCGCGCATGTCGCGCCGGCCACGCTCTCGCGCTACCTCAGCGGGGAGAGGATCGCTCCGCACGGCTTCGTCGCGAGCCTGGACGCGTTCCTGACGGAGCGCGAGCGGCCGCTGGGCGATGGTGTGCGGGAGAGGCTGGAGGGGTTGTGCGGGCGGGCCCATGAGGCCAGCCGGTCCCCGGCCGTCCAGCTGGAGCACCTCAAGCAGGAACTCGCCCGGGTCCGGGGAGAGAAACGAGCCGGTGGAGGAGAGCTGGCCGCGCTCAAGACCCACGCGGACCAGCTGGCCGGCGAACTGGAGCGGGCGCTGGAGCGGGCTCGTCGCGCCGAGACGGAACGCGGTCTCCTCGTGCGGCGCGTGGACGAGCAGGAGCAGAAGCTCCAGAGCGCCCAGAGCTACACCCGGCAGTTGCAGGCTGAGCTCACGGCACAGCACGACCAGGTCGTTCTCGTGCAGCGGGAGGTCGAAGTCCTGCGCCGCCAGAACAAGACCCTCCTCGACGAAAACACCGCCACCACGTCCAGCGAAAGGCTTGAGGGGGCCGTTCCCGCCGTGTCAACGCAGGCCGGCGAGGGGGAAGCCGAACAAAATGCCCGCCCGTCCCTGCCACCCCGGGATGTTCCCACCAGCACCTTCAAGCCCCTGAGAAGCCGTATCTCAACCGAACATGATCGTTGAGTCTTCGCTGGTCAGGAATGGTTTCGGTGGGGATGAGGGAGAGATCCCGCGTCCTGTTTCCGTCTAATCGTCGAGGTGCGCGCGGTGGCGTCGATTCTGGGTTTGCTGGAGGAGCGCGAGGCGGCTGCTCGTGTGCGGGCCGAAGAGCTTCGGGAGGCCGCGGCGTTGGCGGCTGCGGCGCTGGAGGCCGCCGAGGTCGAGCTGGAGCGGCGGGTGATCGCGCGTGAGGAACTCGTTGATGCCCTGGCCGTGTCCGCGGCCGAGACCGCCGTCATCACGGAGGACGGAGAGGAGAAGGTCGCGCCGCACGAGCCCGGCCCTGAGCCCGTGGCCGCGTCGGTGCCGGGAGCCGTGGTGCCTGCGTGGCGGGAGGGGCTGTCGGTGTCGGTCCTCTCGCCGGACAATCAGCGGATCTTGAATGTGCTCCAGGACCGGCCGGGCCCGGAGCCGGTGCGGGCCAAGGACATCGCGGAGGCGCTGGGGATCGATACGACGATGCCGGCGAAGGTCGAAGGAGTGCGCTCGAAGGCGAAACGCCTGGGCGAGCGTGGCTGGCTGCTCCTGGAGGCATCGGGGATGTTCAGTGCCGGACGGCGGCTCGTGGCCGGGCCAGCCGGCGCCCCATCCGCGTGATCATCGAGAACAGGATCATCGCCTCGCTGGTCGCGGGCAGGGTCTCGTAGTCCCTGGCCAGGCGCCTCGAATGCATCAACCAGCTCAGCGTCCTCTCTACCACCCAGCGTCGCGGTAGCACCACGAACCCCTCCATGTCGTCGGCACGTTTGACGATCTCGAGGGTGAGCGCGAGCTTCTCGCGGCACCAGTCGATCAGGCCGCCGGTGTAGCCGCTGTCGGCCCAGACCAGGGTGATGTCCCGGTGCAGGTTCCGCAGCCGGGCCATCAAGGGGAGGGCTGCCTCGCGGTCGCCAATGTTCGCGGCGGTCACCGCGACGACCAGGATCAGACCGAGACAATCTGTGATCACGTGGCGCTTCCGCCCGTTGACCCGCTTGCCTCCGTCGTAGCCGCGTGAGGCGGCGGGCACCGAGGCGGCCGCCTTCACTGACTGCGCGTCGATGATCCCCGCGCTAGGTTCCGCCTCGCGACCTTCCCGCTTTCGAACGTTCTCCCGCAGCCGGTCGTGGAACTCGGCGATCAGCTCGTTCTCGCGCCAGCGGCGGAAGAAGGCATAGACCCGGGCCCAGGCGGGGAAGTCCACCGGCATCGACCGCCAGGAGATCCCGCCCGCGACGAGGTAGCGGATCGCGTCCAGCATCTGACGGTGGCAGTAGCCCTCGGGCTGCCCGCCCCGACCCTCCAGCCAGGCCGGGACCGGCAACAGCGGGCGCACGGCCGCCCACTCCGCGTCCGTCATATCCGAGGGATACCGCCGTACCCGCTCCGGATGCTCAGCCGCGTTCCCGTACACATGCGCGAGACAATCGCACGACACCGCTGACGAGTTGAACTGGGCAGGCGCGGGCGAGTACAACAACGACAACAGGGCCTCCCGGAAGTTCTCGGATCGGTTCACCCCAGAGCTACCAAGAGGCCCTGCCTTCACGCACCGGGCCCCCATAGATCACCCGACCGGGAAGTCCGTTCGACCCCCTCGTTCCAAGATCGGTTGGGATACGACTTCGAACCAGCGGACATCTGGTCCGGGTTCCTGGCTGGAGTCTTCAGCCGGATCCCTTCACGAAACGCCCGGCGCTCAGCAGTCACGCCCCCCGTCCTCCAGATCCCGCATGCCGCTGGCATTCAGCGATCACAATCCGTCATGCCAGGTCCGAAAATCGCGGCAGCGGATTCGGGCCGTCACCGCGCCGACTACATCCCGCACACCGCCCGGTACCGCCGGTCCGCCGACACGCCAGGCGTCGTCCCATTACTCACTGTGCGCGACCCATAACATCTGGTGCGGAAATGATCCGCGCCCTCGGGCTGCAGAAGGCGAGAGAAATGATCGCGCGAAGAGACGTGCTCGTAGCCGGAGCCGCTGGCGGGGCGTCACTGGTTCTTCCAGGACCCGGTGGAGCCGTGGCACTCCCGAAGGGGACCGGGGCAGCCCCAGGGGCCGGGGCTGTCGGCACGTTCCCGGTCCCCACCCTGGACCCCACGACCATTCCGAAGTACGTCACCAACCTGGTGATCCCGCCGGTGATGCCGAAGGCCCGCCACTCGGAGCGGCACGGCATCGACACGTACGTCATCGGCGTCCGGCAGTTCAGCCAGCAGGTACTGCCTCCCACCCTGCCGTCCACCACCCTGTGGGGATACGGCTCGCTCGGGGACAACAGCACGTTCAACTACCCATCGTTCACCATCGAGGCCAAGACCGACCGGCCTGTCCGGGTCACCTGGGTGAACGATCTCGTCGACAGCCAAGGCGGTTTCCTCCCGCACTTGCTGGCGGTCGATCCCACCCTGCACTGGGCGAATCCTCCGGGTGGCAAGTCCGGGCGCGATTCCCGGCCGACGTTCACGTCGACGCCGGGTCCGTATACCGGACCCGTGCCGCTCGTCACTCACCTGCACGGTGGGCATTCCACCGAGGAGAGCGACGGCTACACCGAGGCGTGGTACTTGCCGCGCGCGAACAACATTCCCGCTGGATTCGCCACCGTGGGCTCGTTCTACGACGAGTTCCGGGAGAAGTTCGCCGATGCGCACGGCCTGAAGTGGGAGCCGGGTACGGCGACCTTCCAGTACGCCAACGACCAGCGGGCATCGACCCTCTGGTTCCACGACCACACCCTGGGGATGACCCGGCTCAACGTCTACGCCGGACCCGCCGGGTTCTACCTGCTGCGCGGCGGCGAGTGCGACCTGCCCAAGGGGGCCCTGCCCGGACCGGCGCCCGCCTTCGGCGATGCGCCGGGCACGCGGTACCACGAGATTCCCCTGGCCGTCCAGGACCGCTCGTTCAACTCGGACGGCTCGCTGTTCTACCCCACGACCCGGGAATTCTTCGACGGGTTCGCGGGTCCGTACATTCCCACCACCGATGTGTCCCCCATCTGGAACCCCGAATTCTTCGCTAACACGATGGTGGTCAACGGCCGGACATGGCCCAAGCTCGAAGTCGAACCGCGCCGCTACAGGCTGCGCTTCCTCAACGGATGCAATGCCCGGTTCCTGATTCTGAAGATCGCGGACAGTCCGACCGTCCGGCCGGCTCAGTCGGCCGTACCGTTCTGGCAGATCGGCAACGAAGGCGGGTTCCTGCCCGCACCGGTGCGGCTGGAGCGGCTGCTGTTGGCCAACGCGGAGCGGGCCGACGTCATCGTCGACTTCACCGGGATCCCGGAAGGCACCGAGCTGTACCTCATCAACGAGGGCGCGGACGAACCCTTCGGCCGGGGCGAACCAGGCGTGGCCTTCCCCGTGGCAGATCCGGCCACCACCGGGCAGGTGATGAAATTCGTGGTCGGCCCGCTGGCGAGCAAGGACAACAGCGTCCCGCCGGACCGGCTCAGGCTGCCCAGGATCAGGCCGCTCGGCTCGTCGAGCGTGACCCGTCGGCTTTCTCTCACCGAGGCGAATTCCAGCAGCCCCCTGGTGCTACCGGGAACACCCGTCCAGAACTTGCTCGGGACGCTCGACGCGGCCGGCAATCCGGTGGCACTCGCCTGGGCCGACCCGGTCACGGAGAACCCAAGGCTGAACGCGACCGAAACATGGGAGCTGCACAACTTCACTGTGGACGCCCACCCGATCCACATCCACGAGGTGGCGTTCGAGGTGGTTGACCGGCAACCGTTCAACGGGTCACCCGTTCCGCCGGAGAGCTGGGAACGCGGCTTCAAAGACACCGTGATCGCCTATCCGGGAGAAATCACCCGGGTGAAGGCCCGGTTCGACCACCCTGGCCGCTTCGTCTGGCACTGCCACATCGTCGAGCACGAGGACAACGAGATGATGCGGCCGTACCAAATCGGAGGCAGGCGTAAGCAGGACCACTGACGGGTCAGCGTTCGTGGTCTCCCACAGCAGTCAGGCCACCACGGACGGCCCTCGGCTTACCGCCCTTGCCCTCCAGCAGGCTGGCACCGGCAGCTGCGACCGCACCGCCGCCCATTCCGCGTCCGTCATGTCGGACCGGTACACCCGCTGCCAGTCGGCTGGTCCGCCGCTTTCCCGTACACATGGGCGAGGCAATCGCACGACACGGCTAGCAGGTTGAACGACACAGCCAGGAGCGCGTGCAACTGTGACAACAGGGTCTCCTGGGCACTCGGTTGGACTTAACACCTCCGAGCTACCAAGAGGCCCTGCTCTCATGCGCCGACCATCCCGAGATCACCCGATCAGGAAACCCGTTCGATCACCACACTCGATGATCGGTATGAATACGGCTTCTGATACCCACGCCGCCACCGGCCGACGAGCCCAAACGCGTGCGGTTGCTGGGGCGCGCGGACACCAGCGAAGAGTTCACCGCGCAGTTGCAGGCGCTGCACGCCCGGGCCGGCGGAACCGAGGTGTGGCCGGTGGACCGCCTGGTCGGCCTGAGTCCGAGCAGGCCGTACGGCGGGCCGACGCGGGAAGACCGGCTCCTGATGAGCCGCTGGTTCACCATGGGCGAGTACCCGCAGGACTGGCGCCGGCTGGAGCCGGTCCTCCGCGGCCTGGGCGCCAGTTCTTTGGAGGTCAAGACCTTCTCCGCGTCCTACGCCAGGATCCGGGAAACGCGCCCGACCAGAGCGTCACACGTGATCGCGGCGGTGCTCACCCTGGCCGCGGTGGCCGTGATCTGGCTCGGCGCCACCGCCGTCCTCCAAAGCGACACCGAGTCATGGATCGCCAAGACACTCACCGTCCTCGGAGCGCTCGCGACCTCAGCAATCGTTTGGGGGACGGGGGTGTCCTCGACCCTCCCGAAGCCCGACGAGCCCTCTCTCCACAAAGAGTGGCCCGCAGACCTGGTGATCTTCTTCGCCCCGGCCACCCTGCTGGTCGCTATCATCGTGCCGTTCGCCACCGGCACCAACGCCTGGGGCCACTGGATCGCAGACCTGACCGGACTCCTCTGACACACCACCACAGCCGAAGAGACCGCGGGCCGCGACTCCACAGCGTGGACCCTCTTCGGTGCGGGGACACCCCCGATGCCAACGTCCTGGCAGCCGCAGGCCTCGGGCACCCTGCTGTCACCACGTCCCGCCGCCGTCCGGCATGGGTACGTTCAACTCTTCGCTCACTGAGCGTCGTCGGCTTGGACCAGGCCGCGTGATGCCGGGTGCGGCCACGAGCGGTGAGGCGGCGAGCAGCCCCGTGCGCGCGGGCCGGTGTCTATACCGCGCTGGGTGCGCCCGCGGCGACGACGCGGGCGCCGAGCCGTCAGGCGGGCTGGACAGTGATGGTGCAGAGGCGTTTGGTGGCCCGGGTCAGGGCTACGTACAAATCCCTTTCCCCACCGGGGCGGGTCGTGATGATTTCCTCGGGGTTCATGACGACGACCCCGTCGAATTCTAGGCCGCGTGCTTCGGACGCCGGCACGATGCGTGCGTGATGAGCAATGGCCTGGGCCGTCAGCTCGCTCACCCTGGTGTCCGCGCAGATCACTCCTAGAAGCTCGCCCGGGTGCGCTGTGCTCTGGGCGCGGAGTTCCTGAACGACGGCGGTGACCAACCCGTCCGGAGGTGTGGTCACGGTGCGAGGGCTCTCACCGCTTCGCAGTGACCGTGTGGGCTTCTGGTCCGGAGCGATCCGCGTGAGCAGGTCCCGGACGCTCTCCAGAATCTCCTGCGTGGTGCGGTAGCTGACGGTCAGGTTGTGCAGTTTGAACCGCAGTCCGACGTGGGGGCTCAGTGCTTCCTTCCAGTCGCGTGCTGTCGCCACCGGGCCTGCCTGGGCGAAGTCACCCACCAGCGTCATCGCCCTTGACGGGCAGCGGCGAACGATCATCCGCCACTGCATGGCGGTCAGTTCCTGCGCCTCGTCGACGACGACGTGCCCGTACGTCCGCTCGGGAGGGCCGTCGACCAGGCTCGCCGCCTCGTCCAGCAACGGCACATCGGCATCGGTCCACGGGGCGTCCGGACCGCGCAGCAGAAGGGACCGCTCCTGCGCGTTCAGGCGGGGCAGGCGCTCGGCGAGAGAGTCGGCGTTCGTCAGGAGCGCCTTCACGAGGTCACCGGGTTCCAGCCGCGGCCACAACACCTCGACCGCTCGGTCGACGCCGGCGTCGTCGAGGAGATCGGCCCGGATGGCGTCCAGGTCCAGCTCGTGGACCGGACCTGAGTCAGCCGCACCTTCGGCACGGCGCTGGGCGGCTCCCGTGAACCGGTCGAGGTTGATGCCCGTCATCATTTCGGCATCGGCGTCGATCTGCTCCAGGAGGTCGCCCATGTCTCGTTGCATCGCGTCGGTGACGGCGTCGACCAAGAGCTCCCTGAACACCTGGCGCGCGGGGTTGTGCCCCGGTGCGGCTGCCACGGCGGCCTCGCGTGCCGTGGCGACTTCCTCGCCGGACAGGTGAACCAGTTCCTGTCCGACCCGTACGGTGAAGTCACCGGCGGGGGCTTGGTGGACGCGCAGCAGGCCGGCCAAGGCGTCGGCGAGGTCGGAGCTGCCCTTGAGACGCGCCGTATCGAACGGATCCACCGTGTCCGTGGACACTCCGGCCAGTTCCCGGCAGGTCGCCAGAGCGACGTCGTTCTCTCCGAGCGAGGGAAGGACCTGGGAGATGTAGTCGAGGAACCGGGCGTTCGGGCCCACCACCAGGACGCCCTCCTCCGCGGCGCGCGGGAACGCGTACAGGACATAGGCCGCACGGTGCAGGGCGACCACCGTCTTGCCGGTGCCGGGCCCGCCCTGCACCACGGTCACCCCGCGATGGGCGGAGCGGACGATCTCGTCCTGCTCGGCCTGCAGCGTCGCGACGGCCGCGTGCATCTTGCCTGTACGTCGTGCCGACAGAGCCTCGGTCAACGGGCCGTCCCCCACGACGTCCTCGTCGGTCGGGGCGGTCCCGTCCAGCAGTTCGTCGCTCACCGAGATGACCGTGCGCTCCGCGAGGCGCAGGTGCCGGCGCCGCCGCAGGTCCATTGGGTGGACCGGTGTCGCCTCGTAGAAGGGCCGCGCCGCGTTCGCGCGCCAGTCCACGAGCAGAGGCAGGTCATCCTCCTCCGTATGCAGTCCGATCCGCCCGATGCGCAGGGCCGTGCCATCCGTCCAGTCGATGCGCCCGAAGACCAGCCCCTTTTCGGCGCCCTCCAGCCGGCCGATTTCCTTGGTCAGACGCTCGGCGGCGATTTTTCTCTCGTATGCCTCACCGACGGATTCCGCCGGGGCCTTCAGCACACTCGCTCGGTGCACTCGCGCCTCGGAAAGCCGCTCGGTGAGCAACTCATATAAGGAGGACACATAATCCCGCTCCGATTCAACCGCACGCACAGCAGGATCATTTACTTTCGACAACAGGGGGCTCCTTCGATTCGAGCCACACCATACGGTCAAAGTTCCCCAAAGATAAGTCTTGACTTACTTGGTAAGACATGGCCCTACGGCTGAATCCATGACGGCTGACCGTATGGCGCATCACGCATTCCGCCGTTCCGTATATCGCCAATTGCTCCCGATGCCCGCCTGCCTTATGACGAGCCCGCCCTTGGATGCTGGCGGTGTTTTGCCGCGCCCGGGAAAAGGGGGAAGATCCGGCGAGGCGACCGGCGCCATCGAGCTCACTGCCGGGGCAGTACGGCCGCCTCCACATTGACGATGCGTGGCGCCGGTGATCGCCGCAACAGCGGCAGCATGGCGTTGGTCACCACGATCACACCGAAGACGTTGGTATCGAACACCGCCCGGACCGTGTCCAGGTCGACGGAGCTGGGGACTTGATCGCGGGCGTTTCGGGCGACACGTGTCCGGAGCCGGTGATGCCGGCGTGACGTCCAAGGTGACCGCGTGTGCGTCGCCGCCGGCCTCGCGTAGCGCCGCAGCGGCCGCCTCACCGCGCAGTGGGTCTCTGGCCCCGATCACGACCGTCATGCCCAGCGCGGAGAGTTGCTCGGCAACGCCACGACCGATCCCCTTGTTTGCCCCTGTGACCAACGAGACGTTCCGGTGCGTGCTTTCCTCGTTCATGACCTGCTCCTTGTTGTCGAGGTGGGTTCTTCTCGAAACCTGTTCACAGCTTGAGACGAGACAGCCCGGCCATCTCTGACATGCAGACAGAAGGAGTTCTCCACCGAGGAGGTGGCCCGGCCGACGTCAGCCTGGGTTCACGAAGCGGTAGCCGGTGCTGATCGTGCGAGCCCGCCCGGTCGAAGATGCGCGGCCCTCGGCGAGCAGTGTGCGTGCGGTGGTGCGGTCGCCGCGGAGGGCAGCGGCGTGAGCCTTGCCAGGTCGGTGCAACGGATCCCGCCGTCGGGGTGCCGCCCGACTCCGGCCCACGCGTCGCCGTGCTCACGTGCCAGAGACGGGAAGGCTGCCGCAAGTCGTGGCCGGCGCGGCCGTCTTACGCCTCGCCGATGATTTGGGGATCGACGACGAGAAGTCCCTCGTCGTTGCGCGCCTCGATGGCACCGACAGCACCCGCAGACGCCGACGGGGCGTGACGTGACGTGACGTGAGGCTGTCATACATCCCGGTAGTGGACGAAACAGGCCCGATCCCCCGCCGCGACGAAGGCCTCAGCCTCCCAAGCTCATTCCGGGCTCAGGGCCTTCACGCGTCCCGGGCCGCGTAGGCATCGGTGAGGACCTCGCAGGTGCAGTAGTCGTTGCCGGTGCACGGAGTACCGTGCTCGGCACCGTAGGGGCCGAGGCCGGCCATGAGCTGGAGGACCTCCGCGCGTGCGGCCGCACCGAGAACGGGGGCCGTCGCCTCGGGCGCCTCCACACGCCGCCAGTCGGCCGGATCGTCGTTTACGTCGGCGACGCACCGCGAGTCGACGAACAAGGTGTACAGGGGATGCTCGGGGAAGTCGTTGAGCCGAAGTATCCACCAGCGCCCTTCGACCCGGGCCGCGTAGGGGAAGACGCTTGTGCCTGTGCGGTGCCAGGAGGCCTCCGGGGGCAAGGCGGGGAAGGGAGCGCCCGTCCCGCCGGGGCCGGGCACGGCGGGGGCGCTCAGACGCCGGCGCAGGCGCTGCCAGCGGGACTCGGTCGAATTGATCGTCACGCGGTCATCCTGCTGCCTTCCGAGCCGGTGCGCCATGGCCGACGGACACCCCTATGTCGTGTACGGGATCGAGCACCGGGCGTCGAGGGCCTACCGACGCCGACGAAACTCGTGAACAACCCGACCCCGCATGGTCGTTCAATGCGTCCCGAACTGCTGTCGAAGTGCTGCCCGAACTCGGGCTCTGGCACAACTTCTGGTGCTGTTGGTGATCTTCAGGTACATAGCCTGTAGCAGAGGCCGAGGAGGCTCGCCGAGTCTTGTTGTCTACCTCGACTGAGCAGCGCGTTCAAGGCTGTGCGAGAGTCGGCGCTCGGCGCACGGGTGGGGAGCCCACGCCGAAGGGGAGGGAACCAACTCATGTCGGAGCCATCGGACTTTGTCGCCCGGTTGCGTGTGGAGCAGCAGGCCCCGGGCCGCGATGAGGCTCTGCGCCTGGACCGCCGTGCCCGGCGCCGTCGGGGCATGTTGGCGGCCGGCGCCGCCGTGCTCGGGCTGGCTGCGGTCGGGGGCTGGATCGCGAGTTCGACCGGCGAACGGCCCACCGAAGAGCCTTACGCCCCGCAGGCGCTGGATGAAGCGCTGTGGCCGCCGCAATGGCCTGCCACAGTAAGGATGCCGTTTCGCGGCTCACCGTCGGCAGCATGGGCGGATGGCGCTGCCGGTATCGACCTCCCGGCGTCGGAGGCCGTCGGCGCGTTCACTTCCCAGCAGGTGGGTGACGTACTGCGCAAGACCCGCGAGGTTCTGGTCGAGTCGAACCTCACCCCGCGCGTAGTGCTCGGTGCGCAGCCCGATGCGGAAGTGGAGAAGGTGCTCGGGCAGCCGGGGGAAGGGCGCGGTCCGCTGTGGTACTTCACGCGCTTCGACCCGGACGAGGTCAGACTGCAGGGCACCGCGATCAAGACACGCGGGACGATGACCTACGAGGCCTCGCCGGCGGGTGAGCTGGTGGTGCACAGCGACTACACCTTCGTCTATCCGCTGGTGAAGGTCTCGGGCGGTACGGAGGTGGTTCCGGGAGCGGAGGAGGTCACCCGGGTGGTCGTCCGGCGGCGTCTGGACCTGGTGGCCGGTGGCGACGGACGCCTGAGCGTACGCGATGCACAATGGCGGGCAGCCAACGACGACTGCCGCGCGCCGGAAGACGGCTACCTGCACCCGCTTTTCTCGAAGGAACGTGCCAAGGCGCCGAAGTGGCCCACACTCGATCCTTACGACACCGGGGGGCAACTCGCAGGCAGTGGCGGTTCCGGCCGAGAGTGTGCGACCCCGAAACAGACGTAACAGGCACGCGAGTCCCTATAGCGCAACCTCAGCGGGTCCGACGAGATCACCAACGGCATCACTTCTGTGAAGTCGAGCCGATCCTCGGTGTCCGAGGTCGGCGATTGTGATGAAACGGCAGGGGCACCGGTACCTGTCGGACCTGGGCTAGGTCGCCAAGAGCCTGCTGAACGCTGAGCCCGCCCCTCACCGTGCGTCCGACGCCAGCCACAGCGGATCGGCCGACTCCGCCTCCGCCGAGCCACCCAATCACCGCAGCCTGTCGGTCAGCCGTGCGCAGCCGCCGCCCTGCTCGGGGCGAGGGCGGCAGCGCAGTCCGCCACCGACTCCCCTTTCCAGCACCGAACGGACCGCGCCCCCGTGCTCGGCGTACCAGGAGACGTGGACCAGGCCGCTGCAGGCTTGCGGGCGGCACACGCACTCCCAGCCCGACGTCGCGGACGGGACCCCTGTGACGAACCGCCCCGCCCGCCAACCGGTCTACAGCTGCACCCCGAAGGCGGTCGGCCACTCCAGCGTGAGCCACTGGCCACGGGTTGACAGAGGGGAAGCCCCCGCATGGGCCATGCGTTCGGGAGGAGGATTCGCGCTGGCCAGCAAACGCCACCAGCCCCCACGGTTCCGTCAGGGAGGTCGACCTGGCTATGCCCGGCCCAAGGGGGCCTGCCCCACCCCGTTCCGGGGGCTTGCCGGAGTGCCTCAGCCGAGCGCCGCGTGGTCGGCTGTCCGCACGGGATGTATGGGATGAAGGGCAGACAGTTGAAAGTCCGGATCGGGTACGCGGCATGGATTGTGGGCGTGGTCCAGTTCTTCGTGGTCCACGGGATCGCCGAGTCGGCCTGGGCGAGACCCTATAGCTGGGCGCGGAACAACATCAGCGATTTGGGTAGCGCTCACTGTGCACTGCAGCCAGAGCCTGAACCGCGGTACATCTGCTCCCCTGAGCACGGCCTGATGAACACTTCGTTCATCGCCCTGGGAATACTGCTCGCGCTCGGTGCCGCTCTGACGGGTGGTGTCATGTGGCGCAAGAACCCGACCGCTGCAGTGGCCCGGCTCCTGCTGGCCGGTGCCGGCATGGGATTCGTGCTGGCCGGGCTGGCTCCTGCGGACGTCAACGAGAACCAACACGCCCTGGGCGCCCTGCTCATCATGGCAGCGGGCAACATCGGTCTCGTGCTCGCGGGGATGGGCCTGGCAGATCCGGTCCCGGCCTCACTACGGTGGGGCACCAGCCTGCTGGGGATCACAGCAATCACGGCTTTCGGGCTGTTCCTCTCGCGCCACTACCTGGGGCTCGGCATGGGAGGCATGGAACGCGTCGCCGCACTCCCCCTCCTGCTCTGGGCCCTGGTGATCGGCGTCCACGGTTTCGGCCGCCATGCCCGTCGTATGAACGGGTCGACACCCACACAAGCTCCGATCCGCGCCAGTTGAGACCTCTGGTCAGATCATCTCCACTGACCAACAATCGCTGCTGGACGCTCATCACAAAGCCACCCGCACCGTCGCGCACTCCGAGGGCCAGATCCACGCCGCCAACTCAGGGTTCAGGACACCGCGGCATAGACCGCCAAACCCAGAACGAGGAGGACCAGTGCCAAGACGACCGCGCAGGTGAGACGGAACCGGAACCTGCTCCAGTACTCCGCCCGCCGACCATCGGGAGTGTCGGTGCGCCAGACCGACGGGATGTCGACGCGACCTTCGGCGATAGCCGTCGCGGCCCGCCGCACGTCCCCGGGGTGATAGGAGTAATAGGTCGGCGCCGCCCCATAAGTGCCCCGGCTCTCCCCGCCGAACTGGCGGACGCGGACGTCGGCACGACCAGCGGCGCCCGGCAGCCAGTCCTCACGCACCGGCCACAGCTCGGCGACCTCCCGACCGTTCAGCCAGGGCTCCTCCTCGTGCGCTGGCTCGGGTGCTCCCGGATCTGGCGTGTGCGGCATGCTTCCCCCTCGATGCGGCAAGCCCCCAGTACACACCCGCCGACCCGCACGCCGACAGGGCACCTCCAGCGCAGCCACGCGCGCCATCGATGCAGCCCTCCGGGCCGGCAGGCGGCGCCCGACGCCGGCGCACCGCAGGACAGGAGGACTCCTCCGACCCGCCGCAAGGCGGTCGGCCGCGGCCGGCGGCCGATCGCCTTCGACTCACCCGAGCGAGGGGGACGCGAGTGGCACGCCGACCCCGCCCCCGTGACCCGGATCCTGCAGTCACTGTCGCGCGAGGCTGCCCGGCCGATTCAGCCGAGTTGTGGCTCAGCGAAAGGCAGCGATGCTACGGGCTACCCAGCTGTTGAAGGGGCGCGGGCCGCGGCCGAGGACCCGTTCCACGTCCGGGCTGATCCGCAGTTCGGCGGCGTTCGGGGCGGCGATGATGTCCAGGGTGTCGTCGGCGAGCTCCGGCAGAACGAACTGGGTCATCGCGGCCTTGGCCTCCTCGCGGGTGAGTTCGTGGAAGCGCACCGGCGCTCCGAGCGAGGCGGCGATGGCTTCCGCCTGCTGGCGCGGCGTGATCACCTCGGGCCCGGTCAGCTCGAAGACTCCGGCGGTATGCCGGTCGTCCAGCAGGCAGGCCGCCGCGACCTCGGCGATATCCGCCGGATCTACGATCGGAACCCCGACATCGCCGAAGGGCGCGGCGACCGTCCCTTGCGTGCGGACGGACTCCGCCCAGGCCAGTGCGTTGGAGGCGAAGCCACCCGGTCGCAGGACAGCCCAGTCCAGGCCTGACTCCCTCAACGCGTCCTCCACCGCACGCATCGCGATCCGCGACGGGCCGAGCGGCCTGGTGGCCACGCCCTGCGAGGACAGGAGGACGACCCGGCGGACCCCGCTGGCCACAGCCAGGTCGATCACTTCGGTCGGCCTGGCTTCGGGGGCGTGCAGGTCGCCGGACAGCAGGAGGAACAGCGCCTTCGCGCCCTCCAATACGGCGGCGAGAGCATGCGGCTCGGCCAAGTCGGCCGGCACGTGCCGGACCCCGTCCGGTACCGCCGCCGCGTGCCGCGACACCGCTGTCACCTGTTCGCCCGCCTCTGCCAGGGCCTGCGTCAAAGGCCGGCCCACATTCCCGGTAGCCCCGGTCACCACGATCATGTTCAACTCCTGGTCAGTAGTGCGCTGTGACAACTGACGCTAGGAGACGGACTTACTTTCCGTAAGGACATACCCAGAGGTAAGCTCCGGACATGAAGGAAGGCGCGCAGCTGACGCAGGCCGAAGCAACCAAACCGTATGAGGTGTTTCACACCGACTGCCCCGCACGCGACATGGTCGACCACGTGACCAGCAGGTGGGGCATCTGGGTTCTGATCTCCTTGCGGAGCAACAACCTTCGCTTTTTCGAGCTGCGCGACAGCATTCAGGGCATCAGCGAGAAGATGCTCGCTCAGACACTGCGCGCACTGGTCCAGGACGGCCTGGTCTGGCGGGAGGTCGAGCCGACGACGCCTCCCCAAGTCACCTACGGGGTGACCGAGTTCGGCCAGGACGTCGCCGAGCCATTGACGGACTTGTTCGACCGGATCACACAGCGGCTGCCGCCCAGCCAACGTCCGCCACGGACCGGCTGAGCGCAACAGGTCGGCGGAACGGCTGCCCGGAGCAATGAGCGTGGGTCGCGCCGGCTGCGCCCCACCCACACGCCCGCGGTTCTGATCACCCGCGGACCGCCCGGCCCTCAACCGGGCAAGATCGCGAGCCTTACCCCTGTCGACGAACGCCGCGAGGCGTTCCGGCCACTGGCGCGGTACTCGCAGCCGCGGACGAGCGGCTCCGCGCACTGTTCTGCTCTGACGGGTGCGGTCGCGGGTGGCACGGACTGCCCGTCGCCGACAGGCTCCCCGAACCGCTGGTGCAAGAAGCGCACGTCGCCACGGCCGGTGACCGCCCCGCCCCGCTCGCCGCGGACGGTCGCCGGATAGCGCCCCACCGTCTCCTCGGCGCCGGACTTTCGCCTGGTACGAACGCTGGCTCGACCACATGCGGGACGGCAGGGACAACCACGCCCTGGGTCTGACCTCCCAGCCGGTCGTCGCGAGCGCCCCCTGGGGCCCCGGGCCGGCCTCTCGTACGGGCGCCGGGCAGGGCCCCGGGGCTGCGGCCCCGTCCGGCAGAAGTTGGCCGGGGCCTACTTCTGCCGGTGGAACCGCATGGTCCTGCCCCGTGTCCGCCGTGTTGGCTCGACGTGGAACGGACGGCGGCGGCCGGTCCGCCGGGCATCACGGTGCCCCGGGCCGCCCACACCGCCGTCCGGCAACCGGTGCCGCACGCCCGCTCCGGTTCCAACGACCGTCTTGACCCTGGGGAACGACATGCTTGCAAGAGGCTTCCGCGTGCTGCGAAGGCTGTCCCTACCCGTCCTTTCGCTGCTCTTCCTGGCCGCGATGCTGCCCACCCCGACGCCCGCGGTGGCGGCGTCCGGGAGCAAGTACGGAGACGCCCGCCTCGACCAGTGGTCTTCGCTGACCACCCACAACTCCTACGCCAACTCGGGGGCGTTGCCGCCGCGGAACCAGTCGCGCAACATCTCCCGGCAGCTCGACGACGGCGTGCGCGGGCTGATGCTCGACACCTACGACATCGCCTACGACCAGGAGGGCAACGTCGACCTGATGATGTGCCACTCCACGTTCGCCTGCTTCGAAAGCTTTCGCAGCGGGCTCGGCACGGTGGTGGACTTCCTCAAGGCCCACCCGGACGAAGTGGTCACGGTCTTCCTGGAGAACTACGCCAGCCGCGCGTCGCTCACGGAGGCGGTCTCCGACGTGCTGGAGGCCAAGAACGCGAAGAACCTGCTGTTCTCACCCAACCAGTACGACATCGACAAGCGGAACTGGCCGCGGCTGCGCGACATGGTCTCCGACAACCGCCGCCTCGTGGTCTTCCAGGACAAGTGGGGAGATGACGTCCCGATCAAGTCCAGTGACGGGAGCAAGGAATACGGGCGCCTCATGTACACCTGGAACCGTACGGTGGAGACGCTCTACGACTACGACGGCCGGCCCAGCGGCTGCGCATCGCGCAACAGCAACCCGGTGGGGCAGAACCCCATGCCCGGCACGGCCCTGACGCCGCTGTTCACCATGAACCAGTTCGACTCCAGCGTGTTGAACCCCGAGGCCAAGGCGCCGGGCGACAACGGCTCGGCCCTGAAGAACCGCATCGACAAGGACTGCCGTCCCGCCGCGGGCCGTAACCCGAACTACGTCGCGGTGAACTTCTACGAGCAGAGCGACACCGGTGGCGTCACCCCGATGTCCGTGGTCAACGAGCTCAACCGCAACGCCCACATCTTCCCGCCGCACCCGGCACTGTGGACCGTCACCTCGAACAAGCAGTTCATCGGGCAGACCTACGAGACCACCGCCCCGAACCGCTGCATGGTGCGCGGCGAGGACTTCCCCGACGGCTCGGGCGGCGTGGTGACGCAGCGGGCCTGTGCGAGCCCGGCGCCCAGCAGCCAGCAGTGGGCGGGCACCCTGCCGCCCTACGACGGCAAGGGCTACTACTGGATCAAGGCGGGCAACGGCTACTGCCTCACCATGCCGTGGAACGGCGGCACGCCACCCGCCAACGGCACGCAGCTGTTTTGGTGGCCGTGCGAGGGCCGGTGGTTCTCGGGCAACCAGCTCTGGGAGATCATGCCGGCAGACCAGTACGGCGGCAGGCGCGCCTACTACTTCATCAACCAGTGGACCGGCAAGTGCCTGACCCTGGACCCCGCGACGACCGGCGGCAAGGCCGGCAAGGTCACCCAGGACGTCTGCCCGACCCGCTGACGGAACCCGACACCACCCGGCCGATCAATCTCCCGGATGGTGTCGTGCTTTCCGCATGGACATGCAGGCGGCGGAGCGGGAGACCGAGGCCGCCACCTACTCGCTCTGGGTGACCGCTCCGTCGGAGGCTCTGGTGCGGCGGGTGCGGCGGGTACGGCGGGTCCTGGAGGGCTCGGGGCCGGTGCGCGCGTCCGTGAAGGAACCGGCGTACCGGACCGCGCTACGGCTCCCGCCTGCACCCGGCACTCTTGCGCGGCCTCCGGCGAACTTCCACGACGTCTACGGCGACTTGGATCCGGCCGCCGTCCTGGCCCTCCTCGACCGGCTCGAACACCGCGCCGAACTGCGCCACGTCCTGGCCGCCGGCCACCGCGACCACCACCGCAGCCCCGGCGCCTGGCACCGCGCGGTCCGCGCACGTTCCCGGGGGGGCGGGACAGGTCAGGTGACGCGGGGCTGCGGCGTTCGACGAGGACGACGTCGCGCCGGGTGCCGTGGTGGCGGCCGATGCGTCCGCGGGTGCCGACGACGCGGAAGCCGGCCCGCCGGTGCAGGGCCAGACCGGTGGTGTTCTCGGGGAAGACGCCGGACTGCACCGCCCAGATGCCGGCGGCCTCGGTGGAGGCGAGCGCGTCGGTCGGCAGCGCGAGGCCGACGCCGCGGCTGCGGGCGTCGGGGGGGACGTAGACGGAGTGTTCGACGGCGCCGGCGTACGCGCACCGGCCGGAGACCGCGGTCACGGCGGCCCAGCCGAGCACGCGGCCGGCTCGGTCCAGGGCGACCAGGCGGTGGGCGGCCAGCCGGGCTGCGTCGAACGCCCGCCGGGCGGTGGTCTCGAAGGTGGCGTTGCTTCGTCGATGCCCGACTGGTCGATCGCCCGCACGAGAACGAGATGGTCTCAGAGGGCTTCTGAGCCGCTTTGCCTGATTCGAGTGTTGGCCCGGGTCAGGAGGGCTGGTGGGCCGGGGAGTCCGGGTGGGGCCGCATCAGTCGCAGGTCCTCGCCCCAGGCGTCCAGCACCGCCGCGTGGCCGGCGGCCCGGGCAGCTGCCTCGACCCGGGCGAAGAGCCCCTGCTGTGGGGCCACTTCGCCGGTCGCGGTGATCCGGGCGACGATGTCCAGCAGCGCGGCGCTGTCCCAGCCGGGCAGCGGAAAGCGGTCCAGCTCCCAGGCCAGGTACTTGTTGTAGGGGCGCGGTCGGCGGTCCAGGGCAAAGAGCAGGTCGAGCAGGAATCCGACACCGGCGGCTGCGTCGAGGTGGCCGGCGAGCGGGTTGCCATCGCGGTGGTTCTTGACCGAGCGGTAGAGGGAGTTGGCGTAGGCGTCCAGCAGGGCGGCGACGGACCGGAAGGCGTCCTCGGCGCCGAGCCGGCCCATCGCGGCGACGATCCGGGTGACCTCCCCGTCGCGGCGGTCGACGAGGACCCGGGAGCGGGCGATGGCGTACCGCTCCCAGTCGGCGGGCCGGCGGAAGCGTTCGAGCGTGGTGACGACCAGGTCGAGCCGCGCGGAGCGGTAGCCGTCGAGCGCAGCCAGCTCGCTCGCCGCGTCGTCGTCGGCGTCGTCGGCGAGGATGACGTAGAGGTCGTGGTCGGAGTGAGGGGTGGTCATGCCGTCGTGGGCCCGGGAGCCCTTGAGGACGAGTCCGGCGACGGCCGGGTCGGCCGTCGCCTCGGCGACGAACGCCGCGAAATCCAGCGTCACGCCAGGTCCTTGCACATCAGCGTGCACATCGTCTCGTACCGCTGGAGCGAGCCGTCCTCGGCCTCCACGTCCCAGGAGTCGAGCTCGCGACTGAAGGCCCGGTAGCCCAGACGTTCGTAGAGGGCGCGGGCGCGCGGGTTGCTCTCCTCGACGCCGAGTTCTGCGCGGGTCAGGCCCCGGGCGCCGATCCGCTGCTCGGCGGAGCGGATCAGCAGCGTGCCGATCCCGCAGGACTGCAGGGCTGGGTGGACGCCGAGTTGCCAGAGCGTGCCGGCGCCGGGCTTGACCGTGTAGTCGACGCCGCCGACCGCCACCGGGAGCCCGACCGGCGTGCACACCGCCAGGTAGTCGATCTCGCCCGCCTCGGCGCGGCGGATCTGGTGGACGAGCTCGCGCACGTGCTTGGCGGAGCCGGCCCAACTGCAGGACGGCAGGTCCGCTTCGGTGAGGCCGCGCACCGACAGGTGCAGCCTGATCTCGGTCATCGCCGCATCCCTTCGACTCCAACAGCGACCGTCTCCCATTTCAGCAAGCCGGTCCCCGTGCCGTCCAAGGGGTTTCGGACCGGCCCCGACGTCAGCCGCAAGGGGCTCGCGCTCGCTACCGAGGCCGCCGGCCTGTCGGCGGCGACCCCGTCTGACCCAGCAATGGCAGTCTGACCACGCCGCGTTCGGCGAGCGCGACCTGTACGGCAGCGACTACGTCTACGTCTGGGCCGACGCCATCCACCTGCGCATCCGCTTGCGCGAGGCCAAGTCCTGCGTGCTCGTGCTGATGGGCGTGCGCGCGGACGGCACCGAGGAGCTGATCACGATGAACGACGGCTACCGCGAATCATCCGACTCCTGTGCTGACCTGCTGCGCGACTGCCGGCGCCGCGGCATGCGCGCGCCCGTCCTGACCACCGGCGACGGCGACATCGAATCCACCTTCGCCTCGGTCCGCTTGCGGACCGAGGTGACCAAGGACGCCGGCAGCGCGGCGGCCGCGCTCGCCATGGTCTTCGAGCTCGTCGAGTCCGCCCAGGAGTGGTGGCGGGCCGTGAACGCACCCCACCTCGTCCCCCTGGTCCGGACCGGAGCCCGCTTCGAAGGAGGCCAGCTCGTCGAACGGCCGCAGACGACCGCGGCATGAATGGGGTGGCGAACCCGTCTCGAAGTTCGAGATGATCCGGCCATGTCGGATGGCGCACCAGGACAGGACCTTCCGGTCGGCTTCGGGTTCCGGCCGTATCGCGGCGACGAAGACCACGGCCCCATGGCCGCGGTGCGGCTGGGGTGTGCCGAACGGGACCGGGTCGACGCCCGTTCCGTTGTGGAAGGGCTCCCGACAGCGGCTGAGGTCGCCGAAGCCTCCGCCGAGCTGGAGGAGCCGTCCAAGAACCAGATCCTGGTGGTGCACGACGGGAGCGTCGTCGGCTACACGACGATCCGGTGGTGGCTAGAGCGGGACGACACGTGGCTGTACCTGCACCGCGGCTACCTCTTGCCCGAGCATCGCGGCCAGGGCATCGGCTCAGCCATGCTGAGCTGGGCCGAAGAGCGGATCGGCCAGCTCGCCGAACAGCATGGAACGGCGCGGACGGCAGTGATCGGCGCGAACGCCATGGCCTCCGAGCAGGACGCCACCGCGCTTCTGCTCGCAGCTGGCTACCGACGCGTCTTCAGCCTGGTCGAGCTGGAGCTGGGCGATCTGCAGCAGGTGCCCGAGCCGGGCAGCGAACTGCCGGCCGGGATACGGACCGGGCCGATCGGGCCAAGCCACTACCGCGCAGCCTGGAGGATGGTCGTCGATTCCTATGCAGACACCGGTCTCCATCAGAACTGGCCTTTCCAGGACTTCGTCGACACCGCCGACCCGGCCTGCTGGAGGGCTGCATGGCACGGGCAGGACATGGTCGGCGTCGCCCTCTGCTCCATCCGCCGTCACGACCACACCGTGGGCGAGGTCGAAGAGCTGAGTGTCCGGACGGACCAGCGCCGCCTCGGAATCGGTCGGGCCCTGCTGCTGGACGGGCTGCGAAGCCTGCGCGAGCAGGGGGCAACGACCGCCCGGCTGTTCACAGGCACGGCGAATCCGCACCGGTCCTACGATCTTTACGAGAGTGTGGGGTTCCGGCGGCAGAACGAGTACGTCCGATACCGCAAGCCGCTTGCTTGACCGACCGGTCATTGGGCTGTCCGGGCAGTCCACAGAACGTGACAATGCCGCGGTCAGCGCACGCAGTTGACAGAGCGTTGCATGGGATGGGCGTGATCCCGCCCCGGGGGTGGGGAACGTGCGGCGCCGGTCTTCGTCACACGTCGATGGGCGGGTCGCGGGCAGCGGGCCGGTGTGCGCCGGTGTGCGCCGGTGGCATGCTCCCGTCGTCAGCAGCGCGGAGCCCGCGGCCACCGGGCTCGCGCTCGTGTGCCCGTTCAGAACGGAGGGGCTGGTTCGATGGTGAACAGATCCGGAGGGTTGCCTGCCTGCGAGCCGGCGGCGGCTTGCCGCAACGCGACGTCAGGGCAGAGGGCGGCGCGGCTGGGGCGGCTCCTGGTGCCGGCTTCTACAGCCAGCCGTTGCGGCGGAAGGCGCGGTAGAGGGCGCCTGCCGCAAGTGCCATGAGGCCCAAGGCGAGCGGGTAGCCGTAGGCCCAGCCGAGTTCCGGCATGTGCTCGAAGTTCATGCCGTAGACGCCGGCGACCATCGTGGGGATCGCGAAGATCGCCGCCCACGCGGAGATGCGTCGCATGTCGTCGTTCTGCCAGGTGCCCACGCGAGCCTGCTGCGCACCGAGTGCCGAGTCCAGCAGTTCGTCCAGGGTCCGCACCTCGATGTCCGTGCGGTGCAGGTGATCGGCGACGTCACGGATGTACGGTGCGATCTTCGGCTGGCGGTCCTTCTCGGCCGGGCCGCCGGACAGCAGGCCTTGGACCACCGGAACGAGCGGCTGAACGGCGTCACGGAACTCGCGTACTTCCCGCTTGAGGGAGTAGATGCTCTCGGTGTGGTCGACGCGGGACGTCGAGAACACCTCGTCCTCAAGCCGGTTGAGCGTGGCGCGCACCCTTCGGGCGGCGTCGCTGTACGCGTCGACGGCGACATCCAGCACGGCGTGCAGCACCCCCCAGGGGCCATGGCTCAGCATGTCCGGATCGGCGTCCAGCCGGCGGGCGGCCTCGGTGCAGGGATCGATCGTTCCGTGGCTCACGGTGAGAACGCTGCGGGGTCCTACGAACATCATGATGTCGCCGGTCTCCACCGCCGTTTCTTCCTCCACATACCGGAGGGTCTTCAGCGCGACGGCCATCACGTCGCCAAAGCGCTCGTACTTCGGACGCTGGCGTCCATGGAGCGCGTCCTCGACGGCCAACGGGTGCAGGCCCAGCTCCTCGGCCAGCTGGAGCAGTGCGCCTTCGGAGGGGTCTGCCAGCCGGACCCAGGCGAACTCACCGTCGCCCAAGCTCCGCAACCGCTTGAGGGCATACTGACAGGCGTCGTCCGGCAGCTCGCACTCCACATGCTCCGACCGGCCCGAGCCCTGGTGGTAGATGACACATTCCATCTCCCGCGCATGCTTCACCAGCCCCATTTCATGCGCCCGCAGCCGGCTCTCGTCGTCCTGCGCCCTCCGTGTGGCGGGAGACACCGCAGTCGGCCAGCTGGTGTAGGCGCTGATCGGATGGTTGGTGCACGTCGTCGAGGCGTGCGGCGCACTGATCACTGGGCCGAGTACCTCGCAGCTCGGACCGAGGACCAGGAGGAGCCACCCGCGACCGGCGATCGCCGATGAAGTGGACGAGATTCGTGCAGCGGCGGGGCAATCGATAGGGTGTCAGGTCACGACCGCACCCGGTTCGACACGGGCTGGTCAGGGCTCTGCCGCAGTTCGTGGCACCTCCACAGCTGCAATGCCGGCACCTTCCTGCCCGGGGCCTTGGGACACGGGGCGGTCTTCACGGCCGGGCAGTCGGGCCCCGGTCGACGGGCCAGGAGGAACGAGTGGCACAGGTCATCGCCGAAGTCTCAAGGACGTTCAACGAGTTTCTGCTCTTGCCGAACCGGACCCGGACCGACTGCTCGCCCGCGACGGTCGACCTGCGCACGCCCCTGGTGCGGCACGTCGTCGGTGAGCGGTCGGCGATCGAACTCGGCTCCCCGTTCACGTCCGCGATCATGCAGGCCGTCAGCACACCGGAACTCGCGATCACGCTCGCGCGCAACGGCGGCCTGAGCTTCCTGCACCACAACCAGTCGATCCAGGACCAGGCCGCAGCCGTCCGCCAGGTGAAGAACTTCAAGGCCGGGTTCGTCACCAGCGACACCAACGTCCGCCCCGACGACAGCCTGAGCCATCTGGTCGCCGTCATGCAGCGCACCGGTCACAGCACCGCCGCGGTCACCCACGACGGCACCGCCACCGGCCGGCTGCTCGGTCTGGTGACCTCCCGTGACTTCCACCCCCAGCGCCACGACCTCGACGGGCCGGTGAGCGGTCGTATGACCGCCGTCGCCGACCTGCCCCACGCAGGGGCCGACACCACGCTCTCCGAGGCCAACGCTCGGCTGTGGGACCAGCGGCTGGACTGCCTCCCGGTGCTGGACGCCGAGGGCCACCTGCAGTATCTGGTGTTCCGGTCCGACTACGCGGACACCAAGCGCTTCCCGAACCAGGCCGTGGACACCGCCAAGCGCCTGCGCGTGGGCGCGGGCATCAACACCCACGACTACCAAGAGCGCGTCCCCGCGCTGCTGGAGGCAGGCGCGGACGCCCTGTGCTTCGACTCCTCCGACGGCTACAGCGACTGGCAGGCGCAAGCCCTGACCTGGGTGAAGAAGCACTACCCGGAGATCCCGACCGGCGGCGGCAACGTGGTCGACGGAGAGGCGTTCGCCTTCCTCGCCGAGGCCGGCGCGGACTTCGTCAAGGTCGGCGTGGGAGGCGGCTCCATCTGCATCACCCGCGATCAGAAGGGCATCGGCCGCGGCCAGGCCAGCGCGGTACTGGACGTCGCCGCGGCCCGGGACGCGTTCCGCGATCGCACCGGCGAGTACGTGCCGATCTGCTCCGACGGCGGCCTGGTGCACGATTACCACGTGGCCCTAGCGCTGGCGATGGGAGCCGACTTCGTCATGATGGGGCGTTACTTCGCCCGGTTCGACCAGGCGGCCGGCGCGAAGCTCCCCACCCGGGACGGCTTCGTGAAGGAGTACTGGGGCGAGGGCTCGAACCGTGCCCGCAACTGGCAACGCTACGGACAGGGCGGCCAGGGGCTGATCTTCGAGGAAGGCGTCGACGGCTACGTCCCCTACGCCGGCGACCTCAACGAAGGGCTCGCCCTGACCATCGCCAAGCTCAAGACCACGATGGTGTCCTGCGGCTCCACCACTCTTCCGGAGTTCCAGTCCACGGCCAGGCTGACCCTGGTCTCCGACCAGAGCTTCCAAGAGAGCCACGCCAACGTCACCGTGCGGGACACCCCGGCGACCGTCGTCTGAGAGGCTGCATAGAGCCACCGGCTACTGGCTACTGGCTGGAGGGGGAATGGTGCACGGTCGGAATATCCCCTCCGCCAGTAACCGAGCACCTGCGCCGCGCCGGCGTCACCGTCCAGCGCGACCCCATCGGGCGCATCTACCGCCACCACCCGCACGGCCTGGCCTTCAAGGGCGAGGCCCCGAAGGGACACCAGCGACCGGTCGTCACCGCCCCGGTGGCCCGCGCCGTCGCCGTCCTGGAGCGGCTTCAGCCGCCCGGGCAGGACTTCCTGTTCGCACCGCTTCCCAGCGCCGCCCGGCACCAGGTTGCCGAGCAGACCGACCGCGTCGCCGGGTACTACACCACCAACAAGCACTTGGCCGCGTACGTCACCTGGACCAACGACTACTGCACCACCCGGGGCCGGCACGACCTCGTGCCGGACGTCGGCGGGCGCCGCTTCCGCCTGACCACCCGGCAGTCCGCCGCAGGCTCGCCTGGTTCATCGCGCGCCGCCCCGGCGGAGCCATCGTCGGGCCCTGCAGCACCGCCGCCAGTCCATTCACCTGTTCGAAGGCTACGCGGGCACCAGCGACGCCGGATTCCGATGAAGTTGAAACCGAACAGGCCCTGGCCCGGCGCCGCTTCCTCGCCGACCTGGCCACCGGCGAGGACCGCATCGCCCTGACCGGGCCGGCAGCGGCGCCGACGCCGTTACGGGTGGTCGCGAGACCCGCCGCACACGGGCGCTGTGGGTTGCTGTGCCGACAGCCAGCCACAGCCGAACCGTCCGGCACGGCCCGATCACGCCGAAGGCGCGCCCCGAGCCGTGCGGCCGGCGGGTCACCGGGTGGGCAGGCCGGAACGGCTGGCGAAACGACCTCCCGAGGACTGGCATGCGATGCGATGGACACGCTCCCCCGCCACGGCCGGCGGGGGCGTTGCCGATGAGTCAGCCTGTACCCTTCGGCCCCGGACGCCCCGCCGGCCCCGGCCGCAGTGACCTCGCCTCGGTCTACAGGGGGTCGCCCACGTCGACGTACAGGCCTTCGCCGTCCTCTACGACGCCCCCGCGCCCACAGTCTTCGGGGGCTCCAGGCGCAGCCGGGGAGTCAGCCGGGGTCGGAGGTCATCGGGCCGATCATGTCTGCCAGTACGGTCCGCCGGTCCTCTCCGGGGCGCGCCCGGAGAGGACCGGCCAGGCGGGTGCTGCCGTAGTGCCAGCGGTGATCGAGGTCCTGCGGGACGGCTTCGGTCTCGTGCAAGTCCGCGCGGGTGCCGAGCAATTCCGTGAGGTCGCGTGCGAGGTCGTGCCACGACACGTGGCCGCTGCACGCGTTGGCGACTCCGTGTACGGGCTGGTCCAGGCACTCGACCACCGCGCGGGCCAAGGCGGCCGCGTGCACCCAGGCCGCTCCGTACCATGCGTGGCCGCCCGTACCGGGACGTGGCACTGCGATCGGCCGGCCCTGGCGGGCGGACTGGTAGAGGGTGCCGATGGCACCCCAGCGCAGCTGTTCGCGCAGCCGGTCGTGCGCGCCCCAGACGATCGGTGACCGCACGGCGCTCGCACCCCCGCGTCCCCCGGTCCCCGCCGCGCTCAGCACCATGGCCTCGCAGTCGAGTTTGGCCTTCCCGTACGGGTTGACGGGCTCGTGGGGCGGGGTCCTTTCGGTGACGTCGTCCGTACCGGGATGCCCGTAGGCGTCAACGCTGCTGACGAAGACGAACGGCCCTCGCCGCCAGGCGTCGACCATCGTCTCCATCGCGGCCAGGTCCACGTCGTGGCGGGTGAAGGTGCAGGCGGCGTGGACGACCGCGTCGGCCTGCGCGACGGCTGCCCGCAGCCCGGCCAGGTCGGCGAGGCCGCCTTCGATGACGTCGACGCCCTCGGTGGTGATCAGGTGGGCGGACTCGGGCCGGGCCAGTGCCAATACCGGGCGTCCCCGGGCGGCGAGTTCACGGAGGACGAACGCGCCCACGCCGCCCGTCGCGCCGGTGACCAGCACCGTGCCCGGGCGGACGTCCCGGGAGCGGGGGGCCGGCCGGCTCACGGCCTTCGCGGCGCTCTGCAGTGCCGCTCGTTCGTCGAGGAGCGCGGTCAGGGCCCTGGGCGTACGGGCCTGGAGCACGTCGAGGCCCGTGAGGGGCAGTCCGAGGTCCGTCCGCAGCCGTTCGGCGAGCTGCACGGCCTTGAGGGAGTGGCCGCCGAGGGCGAAGAAGTCGTCGTCCGGCGATGGGGCGGAACCGAGTACTCCGATGAAGGCCTCCCGGACCGCTTCGGCCCGGGGGCCGGACGGTGCGCTCGGCCTAGACGCTCCGGGCAGCCGCGCCCGGTCGAGCGACCCGCCAGCAGTACGCGGCAGCGCGTCGAGGAGCGTGACCGCAGCGGGTACGGACTCGGTCGCGAGCGATCGGCGCAGTAGGCCGAGCAGTTCGTGACCGGACGGACCGATGCTTTCGTTCAGGACGGCGTAGGCCACGGGCGGCCCCTGCGCGGGCTGGACCACGACGGCGTCGGCGACCTCCCGGTGGGACCGCAGGGCAAGCGCAGCCGGGTGGCGGTCGCCGGGATCCGGACTGCCGCTCACGTCGGCCGGCGTGGGCCCGGTGGCCGTGGGGGTCCGGTCCTCGGGCCCGGCCGGCGCTTCGGGCGCGCCGCCCGTGCCCTCCCGAAGGCCCTGGTCGTGGTGCGGTGACGGCAAGGGCAGGTCGGCCAGGACGAGTTCCGGGTCGGCCGCCACCGCGTGCAGCAGGGCCGCGTAGTCCCGTACGGCCGCTTCCGCCACGGTGTCGTCCAGCGTGTTCGCGTCGTACTGGACGAGAGCCTGGGGCTGTACGGCGGCGTCACCCGGACCCAGGCCGTACGACAGCGTGAACTTCGCTGCGTCGGAGGGGATGTCGACGTACTCGGCAGACGTACCGGGCAGCCGGAGTACCGTCGGCTCGCCGAGGAGGGTGGAGGTAACCCGTATCAGCGCGCTGCCGTCGGCACCGCGTGCCCGATGGCCGAGACGTTCGAGAACCAGGTCGAAGGGGATGTGCCGGTGGCGCTGGGCTTCGAGGAGGGCTTCGTTCACCCGTCGCAACAGTTGGGAGAAGGTCGGGGCGCCGGAGACGTCGACGCGTACGGGCAGGGTGTTGACGCACAGGCCGACCAGCGCGCGCATGGCGCTTCCGCTGCGGTGGGTGCTCGCCACGCCGATGACGAGGTCGTCGTCGCCGGTGAGGCGGTGCAGTGCGGCGAAGGCGGCGGTGAGCGACACGGCGAAGGGGGTGGCTTTGTGCTGTGCGCCCAGCGTCCGCAGGGCATCGGGCACGTCGGGCGCGAGGGGCGCGCTGCGTGCGGCCGCGGCGCGAGCGGAGGTGCGCGGCGCGGTCGCCGCCGGCTGGGGCAGGCGTGGCGGGGCCGCGCCGGCCAGCAGGTCGCTCCACCGTTTCAGTTCCGTCTCGTAGCCGGGCAGCGCGTCGTGTTCGCGGCGCGCGTGCTCGGCGTACTGCGGCGGTGGGGCGAGCGCGTGCGGGCTCGTTCCCTCGGCGACCTCGGCGTAGAGGACCGCGAGTTCGCCGGCCACCGTCTCCAGCGAGGCGCCGTCCATGGCGATGTGGTGGAACGTCAGCAGCAGGGTGTGGTCCTGTGGGCCGTGGCGCAGGACGAGCGCCCGTACGGCCTCGCCCGCCGCCAGGTCGAACGGCCGGGCCGTCTCGCGCCGCAGCAGCTCCGGGGTGTGTGTCGGGTCGGCATCGACGACCTGGACGGGGACCGTCAACGGCGTCGGGAGCACCTCCTGACAGGGCTCGCCGTCGCGCTCCAGGTAGCGGGTGCGGAGGATGCCGTGCCGGGCCACCAGCGAGGTGAGGGCGGCGGCGAAGGCGGCCACGTCGTACGGACCGCGAATGCGGGTGGCGAACGGTACGTGGTAGGAGTCGCCCGCGCCGCCGAGCCGCTCCATCAACCACATGCGGCGCTGAGCTCGGGAGAGGGGGACGCTTGCGGTCCGCGCGGCGGCGTCCTGGGGTGCGTCGCGGCCGTCGTGGCCGACACCCGCGTCTGCACCGGTGCGTGCGACGGGCTCGGCCTTCGCACGGTGGGCGGTTCCGGCGCGGGCCCGGCGCAGCAGTTCCCGCTGGAGTCGGTCGCGGCGGTCGTGGGCCGCGGAGTCGGCGTCAGTGGACATCGCTGTGCTCCAGGGTCTCGGGGTGCAGGTCTCGGTGGGCGTCCAGGAGGGCCCGTTCGACCAGCGCGGCCTGTGCGGCGACGCTCGCAGCGGCGAAGAAGTCCGCGAGGGAGATCTCCACGCCCAGTTCCTCGCGCAGGTCCTCGGTGACGACGAGGGCGAGGAGCGAATGGCCGCCGAGGAGGAAGAACTCGGCGTCGGCGCTGGTGACCTCGACGCCCAGTGCCTGGCTCCACACCTCGGCGACGGCCTGTTCCAGCGGCGTCATCAGCGCAGCGGGCTCGCCGGCGGGCCGCTTCTCGGCGGCCTGCGCGCGACCGGTGAGGGCGCGCCGGTCGACCTTGCCGGCCGGGGTGAGGGGCAGCCGCTCCAGCAGGGTGACCGTGTCGGGAACCAGATGGGCGGGCAGTACCGCGGCGAGCCGCTCGCGCAGCGCCGCGCCGGACTGCTCGGAGCCGTGGCCCGCAGCGACGACGAACGCGACCAAGCGCGCCTCGGGGGTGCCGACGCCGTCGACGGTGACGGCTGCGTCGTCCACGTGCGGCTGCTCGCGGAGGGCGTGTTCGACCTCGGCGGGTTCGATGCGGAAGCCGCGTACCTTCACCTGGTCGTCGTTGCGGCCGTGGAACTGGAGGATGCCGTCGGATCGGAGGGAGACGATGTCGCCCGTGCGGTAGAGCCGCCGGCCGTCGGCATGCTCGACGAACCGTTCGGCGGTGAGTTCGGGCAGGCCGGTGTACCCGTGGGCGAGCCTGCTGCCGCCGATCCACAGTTCGCCCCGGTCGCCGTCGGCCACCGCGCGGCCTTCGGCGTCCAGGACGTGCGCGGTGGCCCCGGCGATGGGCCTGCCGATCGGTATCTGCTCCCGGCAGTCCCGCTCGGTGACCCGGTGGGTGGTCGCGAAGGTGGTCGTCTCGGTCGGCCCGTAGCCGTTGACGAGCTCCAGCCAGGGGAAGGCGCTGAGCACCTCACGCGCCTGCACGGCGGCCATCGCCTCGCCTCCCACGACGACCGAGCGGAGCTGCGCGAAAACGCGGGAGCGGCGGGCGGCGAGCTGGTGGAAGAGGGCGGTGGTGAAGAACGCCACCGTCACGCCGTGCCGCTCGACGTGCCGGGCGAGGTCCTCCAGGGAGGGCCGTTGCTCGGTGCAGACGACGACCGCGGCGCCGTTGGCGAGCGCGACCCAGACTTCGAACGTCGAGGCGTCGAAGGTCATGGGCGAGTGGAACAGGACGCGGTCACGGCCGGTGAGGGTGACGTAGTCGGGCGCGGTGACCAGCTCGGCGATGGCGCGGTGCGGTACGAGGACGCCCTTGGGGCGGCCGGTCGAGCCGGAGGTGAACATGATGAACGCCGGGCTGTCCGGGTCGGACTCGTCGCCCGGTCGGCCGCTCGTGAGCGGCTCCTCGGGCAGGGCGAGGACGGGGCCGGGGAGTGTGGCCGCGTCCAGCAGCTTCGCGTCGCCGACGGTGAACGTCACCTGCGCGTCGGCAATCATCGCCTCGGTTCGCGGCCGGGGCTGGGCCGGATCGAGGGGCACGCACACGGCTCCGGCCAGCCAGAGCCCGAGCTGCGCCACGACGGTGCGGTACGACCGCGCCGTCAGCAGCGCCACTCGGTCGCCGCGGACCACTTCGTGTTCGCGCAGGCGAGCGGCGAGGGCGCGGCCGGACCGGAGGAGTTGCCCGTAGGTGAGGGTGGTGTCGCCGTCCACGACGGCGAGCGCGTCGGGAGTGTGTTCGGCGTGCCGGGCGACGAGTGCCGGCAAGGTGGTCGCTGGCGCCGGTGCGGGTGCGGTGTTGCGGGTGCTACGGGAGCCGGGAACCGGTTCCGGGGTGCCGTGGGCCGGGTCGGTGGGCTGCGGGGTGGTGGGCTGCGGGGTGGTGGACGTCATGTCAGGCTCCTTCCGGTCGCGGGGTACGGCGGCCGTCGATGAGGGCGGCGAGGACACGCAGGTCGGTGCTGCGCAGCACCTCCGGGGCGCGCAGGCGTACTCCGGTCTCGCCTTCGACGACGGCCAGCAATCGTGCGACGACGATGGAGGTGCCGCCGGCGTCGGTGAAGTTGTCGCCGAGGCCGATGCCGGACCGGCCGAGGAGGTCGCGCACGGTCGTCAGTACGAGCCGCTCGGTGGCTGTGGTGGCGGCGTCGGCGAGGTCGTCCGTGCCGGCGGCCCGCAGCGCCCCGGACGCCGGAGCCTGGTCCTGGTCCTGATCCTGGTCCTGATCCTGGTCCTGGTCCTGGGCGGCCAGGGCGGGCCGGTCCACCTTGCCGTTGGCGTCGAGCGGGAAGCCGTCGACGATCCGTACGGCGGTGGGAACGGCCTGCTCGGGGAGCCAGGAGCGGACGGCGTCGAGGAGCTCCGCGGGCGCGGGTTCGGCGCCGTTGGCGGTCCTTACGTGTGCGACGAGGCGCCCGTGGCCACTGCTGTCGCGCAGCACGGTGACGACGGCGGTACGCACGCGGGGGTCCTGCTCGAAGGCGGCTTCCACCTCGGCCGGTTCGATCCGCACGCCGCTGATCTTCACCTGGTCGTCGAGGCGGCCGAGGAAGTCCAGGCTGCCGTCGGGGTTCATCCGTACCCGGTCGCCGGTGCGGTAGAGGCGGTCGACGGCGGGCATCGCCAGGTTCGGCGGAGGCGGGGTGAACCGGCGTGCGGTGAGTTCGGCGTCGAGGTAGCCGAGCGCCAGGCAGTGGCCGCCGACGCGCAGTTCGCCGTCCTCCCCCCGGGCGACGGGGTGGCCTTCGGCGTCCGTGACGAGGAGGGTGACGCCCGGCAGCGCGGTGCCGATGGGCGGCGGGACCTGGTCGCCGGCTTCCGGGTCCGTGGCCCGCATGGCGTGGGCGGTGGTGAGGACGGTGGCTTCCGCGGGGCCGTAGGCGTTGTGGACGGTGGCGGTGACGTCGGCGCCGGGGCGGATGCGCATGCGGTCGCCGCCGACGACGAGGTGGCGCAGCTTCAGGCCCTGCGGCCACGGCCGGTCCAGCAGCGGTTCGACGGTGGGAGTGGCCGCCACGGCGTGGGTGAGGGCGGTGTCGCGCCACCAGTCGGTGAGTACCTGCGAGTCCCAGCGGGTGTCGTCCGGGGCCGGGACGAGGGCGGCTCCCGAAGTCAGGGCGGCCCACAGTTCCAGCAGATGCGGGTCGAAGGCGACACCGATGAGCAGGGACTGGCGGTCGCCCGGGGCAAGGCCGGTCTCGGCGCGATACCAGTCCAGGGCGACGGAGAGCGAGGGCTCCGCCACGGCCACCGCCTTGGGGCGGCCGGTGGAACCGGAGGTGAGGACGGCGTACAGGGCGCCTTCGGGTGTGCGCCGGGTGCCGCGGACGGAGTCGGCGAAAGCCGCGACTGCGGCAGCGGGCGCGTTGACGCCCTCGGTGGGCAGCAGCAGTGGCACGTGCTCCCCTCCCCGGTAGTCCTCGGGCAGGACACCGGGGTCGCCGATGAGGCAGGCGACATCGAGGTCTTCGGTGACGGCGCGGATACGGCGTTCGCCGGGGCGGGTGCCGAGCGGCAGGTAGACGGCGCCCAGCCGGGCGAGTGCGACGGCGGTCACCACCAGGGCGGTGGAACGGTCGAGGCAGACGCCGACCAGGTCACCGGGCCGGACGCGGTCGGCCAAGTCCTTGGCGGCCAGGGCGGCCGCCGCGTCGAGGTCCTGGTACGTCCAGATCCCCGTGTCGTCGATCACTGCCGGGGCCTTCGGGGTGCGCCGGGCCCAGTCCTCGAAGCGGGCGAGCACTCGCGTCGGTTCGGCGGCGGGGCCGTGGGCGACGCTCAGGGCGGTGCCGGTACCGGTGCCGGTGTTGTTGCTGGAGCTGGAGCTGGAGCCGGTACGGGTTGCGGTACGGGTGCTGCGCGCGGAGTCGGCGGCGGGGCCGGTGCCGAGGGGCGTGGCGGGGACGACGGGCGCGGTCGGGGGCTGGGTCATCACGACTCCGTGGAGGTGGAGGTTGAGGCGGCGGTGGTGGCGAGGGCCTCGGCCTGGTCGGCGAGGACGGGGTTGCGGAAGAGCACCCTCAACGGCGGGCGCGTGCCCAGCCGGGGCTCCAGCCAGGCAGCCAGCTCGGCGGCCAGCAGGGAATGGCCCCCGCTGTGGAAGAAGTGCGAGTGGGCGTCGAACCGGCTGTGGCCGAGGACCTTGCGCCAGCCTTGCGTGAGCAGAGCCGTCATCGGGTCGTCGGACACCGGGGTGGCCTCGGAACCGGCCTCGGAACCGGTCCCGGTGCCGTATTCGGGCTCGGTGCCGGTCCCGGTCTTTGGCCTCGCAGTGCCGTCGGGGTCGAGCGCCGCGGCTCGCTCGGACAGCGCCGCGCGGTCGGGCTTACCGCCGGCGAGGGTCGGCATGCTGTCCAGCCGTGCCCACCGGGCTGGCACGAGGGGGGCGGGCAGGCGGAGGCCCAGCTCGGCGTGCAGCGCCTTCTCGTCGAAGGCCGCGCCGCCGGGTCCGTCTTCGAGGAAGCCGACGAGCCGGGGCCCGCCGGGGCCCTCCCGGTCAAGGACGACGGCGCAGGAGCGGCCGCCCAGCACCGCGGACGCCGCCGCCTCGATCTCCTCCAGCTCGATGCGGTGACCGCGCAGCTTGATCTGGTTGTCGCGCCGGCCGAGGAAGTACAGCAGGCCGTCCAGCCCGCGGTAGCCGAGGTCGCCGGTGAGGTAGACCCGCTGCCCGTCAAGTGCGTCGACGGTGACGAACCGGGCGGCCGTCGCATCGGCGTTGCCCGCGTACCCTTCGGCGAGGCCGGGCCCGGCGACGGCGAGTTCACCGACCGCACCGGCCGGCAGGGGGCGGTGGTGGGCGTCCAGGACGAGGATCCGCTCGCCCGGGAACTCGGTGCCCAGGGGGACCTCGGTGCTTTCGGCGAGGGCGCTGCGGACGACCTCGTGAACGGTCGAGCTGATGGTGGCCTCCGTGACGCCGTACACGTTGAGCACGGTGGCGTCGGTGTCGGCGAGGACGCCGCGCAGGGCGTGGGCGGGAAGACGCTCGCCGCCGAGGACCAGGAGCCTGGGCGCCCAGCTCCCGTCACGCAGCGCGGGCCGCAGGTCCTCGCGGGTGGCGAGGAAGTAACTGGTGGGCAGGTTGGCGACGGTGACCCGGGCGGACACCAACAGTTCGGCGAGCTCCGCGCCCGTGGGCACCTCGTACGCCGGCAGGACCAGGCACGCGCCGGCGTGCAGGGTCGGCAGCACTTCTTCCAGCGCCACGTCGAAGGACGGCTGGGCGAACATCAGGACCCGGTCCGAGGCGGTGAGGCCGAACCGGTCGGCGGCCGACGTCATGTGGTGCACCAGCGCCGCGGGGCCGACGGCGACCGACTTCGGCGTCCCGGTGGATCCGGAGGTGTGGATGACGTACGCCGTGCCGGGAAGTACGGCGGTTCCGTGCGCGGGGGGCAGTACCGGGGCATCGATCAGGGCGGTCGGCAGCGCTTCCGGGAGTTCCGGTGCGCCGTCACCGGTGAGGACCAGCGCCGGGGAGAGCCGTTCCAGCAACAGAGCGAGCCGGGCCGGCGGATCCGACGGGGACAGCGGGCAGTAGACGGCGCCGATGCGCAGGCAGGCGAGCAGGGCGACGACCGAGTCGGACCCCCGGGGCAGTACTGCGGCCACCGGCCGGCCGGGTGTCACACCGGCAGTGCGCAGTCGCCGGGCGAGCGCGCCCACCTGCTCGTCGAGTTCGCCATGGGTGAGGTGGCGGGCGCCGCACTGCAGTGCGGGCAGCGACGGGTGGTGCGCGGCGACGGGGTCCAGCGGATCGCGGTCGGCCGGGACGGGCAGCGGCGCGGCGGCGGGCTCCACGGCGGTCGGTTCCAGATCGGCGAGCGGCATCTCGGGGTTGTCGAGGTAGGCGCGCAGCAGGTCCAGGAAGCGGCCGGCGAGCAGGCGTGCAACGTCTTCTCCGAAGAGGTCGGCGTCGTAGTCCCACACCAGGGTCATGCCGGGCGCGCCGTGGCGCGGGGTGACGCCGCGGCGGTCGTCCGGGAGCAGGACGACGTCGAGGTCGAAGCGGGTGGTGCCGGTGTTGAAGCCCTCGAAGAGGGTGACGTCGAGGCCGGGTATGTCGATCTCGGGCAGCGGTGCGTCGTGGGCGCTGAACATGACGGAGAAGAGGGGGTTGTCGGCGCCGGAAGTATGCATGCCGAGCGCCCGGGTCAGTTCCTGGACCGGCACGTCCTGGTGCGGCAGGGCCCGGATGAGGGTGTCGGTGACCTCGTCCATGGTGTCCTGGGCGGGGGCGGCTCCGTCCAGGGCGAGCGGAAGCGGGATGGTGTTGACGAACATGCCCACGGCGTTCTCGTAGCCGCGGGGGCGGTTGCCGACGGCGGTGCCGATGACCATCCGGGAGCGGCCGCTGTGCCGGCGCAGGAGCTCGGCGAACAGCCCGAGGAGCGTGGCGAAGGGCGTGAGGCCACGTGAACGGGTGTGCCCGCGCAGGCGGTCGGCGAGATCGGCGCCGATCGTCTGGCGCAGCTGGCCGCCGTTGTGCCTTCGGCGGGCACCGGGGCGGGCCAGGCCCGGCAGTGGCAGGTCGTGCTGCTGGTCGCGTAGTTCGGCCCGCCAGAAGTCGAGCGATTCGGGGGCGTACGCGGCCTCTGCCCGGGCCTGGGCCCGGACGTGGTCCGCGTACGACGGGGCGGGCGGGAGCTCCAGGGTCTCGCCGAGGACGTGGGCGCGGTAGACGCGGAAGACGTCGTCCAGCAGGATCGCGAACGAGTGTCCGTCGTGGATCAGGTGGTGCTCCACGTGGATCAGCCGGTGGTGTCGCTCGGCCAGTCGCACGAGCGTCCACCGGATCAGCGGTGCCTCGAAGGTGTCGAGCGCGCTCTCGGCTTCGGTCCGCAGGAGCCGGGCGAAAGCCGCCTCGGGGTCCTCCTCCGTGCTGAGGTCGACCGTGTGCAGTCTCGGCGCACACTGCGGCGCGACCCGCTGCGCCGGTACGGATCCGGTGGAGGCGACGAGTTCGAGCCGCAGACCGGGGTGGCGTGCCAAGGTGGCGGCGAGTCCGCGGCGGAGCGCATCGGTGTCGAGCGTGCCCCACAGGTCCAGTGAGGCGGTGAAGTTGTAGGCGCGACTGCCGGGCTGCATCTGCTCGTGCAGCCAGACGATCTCCTGCGAGGAGGAGAGGGGGAGCATGGGCGATCCCTGGGGTTGTCGGGTCGGTCTCTGTGCCGGTCACGGTCGTGTCGTGTCCGGTGGTCGTGCGGGCGGCTTCGCGGGTCGCGCGGTGCCGTGTTCTGCGTGGGGATGCCGTGGGGAGGCCGGTGTGCGCGGCGGGGCGGCGTGGGGCGCGCCGGCTCCGCGCGGTACGGGGAGACGTGGGTGCCGGTGCGCGCGGGGTCGCGGTCGGGCCCCTGACGCGCCGGGGGCGCCACGATCGGATCGGGTGCCGGGGGCGCAGGCGTCGTCGTCGCGGCATGCGGGTGGAGCCGCCCTGGGACTCGGGCCTGTGACGGCGTCCGGCTGCGGGGTCACTGCACGGCGTGGTCCCCGGCGCGCAGGGCGCGGGTGAGGGCGTCGAACGCACGGTGCGCGCTCTCGTCGTCGAATACCGCCCGGTCCCACACCATCCGCAGGCGGATCTCCGCTCCCTGGGTGACGGAGACGGCGAAGGGACCGCGGACCGGTCTTCCGTCGACGTGGACCTCCCGTCCCTCGACACCGGCCAGCCGCAGGGGCGGGCAACGCGTGTCGTCGTCCACGGTGAGCAGTCCGTCGAGGCCTCCGGTCCAGCCCGAGCCGGCGGCCCGCACGGCGGCCACGACCGCGTCGAACGGTACGTCGGCCCGGTCGAGGTCGTCCCACCACCCGTCGGCCGTCACCTGCGAGCCCGACCCGTGGCCGGTGTCGACCGGGCAGACGAGGGTGTTGAGGAAGCAGCCGACGACCGGCTCCGCTCCCGCGGGGCGCCCGCCCCACGGGTAGCCGAGCGGGACCGCGCGGTCGGGACCGTACAGCTCGCGGGCCGCGGAGCGGCAGGCGTCGAGCAGTCCGGGGAAGGACACGCCGCCGTCGTGCGCGGGCAGCCGGGCCTGCGCGGCGCCACTGGGCCTCGCCCCTTCGGGTACGCGTGCGGGGAGGGGTGCCGGAGCGTGGGCGTGCACCGCGTGCAGACGGCCCGTCCAGTACGCGGCGGCTTCGGGCGTCTCCGCCTTCTCCTCGGTGGCGAGTTGGCCGAGGACCGCGTCCCGGTAGGCGGCGAGTTCGGCTTCCGTCTCCTCGGGCGCGGGGCGGTCGTCGATGGCCTCCTCGCCGTAGGCGGCGCCGAGTTCGTCGACGATCCGCGCCAGTGAACGTCCGTCGCAGACGGCGTGGTCCAGGACGACGGCGAGGACGTCCTCCTTGCGCTCTTCGTCGTGTACGAGGAAGAGCCTCAGGGAGGGACCCTGCGCGTCCCAGGAGGCCAGTGCGCGACGGAGTGCTTCGGCGGGCGACTCCCCCGGTACGAGGGCGGGCCGGGTCACGCTGACGTCCGGGTCGGTGGTGACGGACAGGACGGGAGTGCCGCGGATGACGGTGGGGCGCGAGCGCAGGGCGGTGTGGCGCGCGGCGAGCCTGCGGGCGGCGGCCCGAAGGCGTTCGGGGTCGATGGTTCCGTGCGGGAACGCGAAGAACATCGGCACCAGGTCGGGGCGTCCCGACGGGTCCAGCGAACGCACCAGCACGAAGCGGCGCTGTGCTCCGGTGACCGGCAGCAGGCTGCCGGACCGGTCGCCGGCCAAACGTCGGTAGCGGGCCAGGTACTGACTGGTGATGCTGAGCACGTGGTCCTCTCTGTCATGGCCTTGGTAGGGGCCGTTGTCGCGCGAGGCGGTGTGCCGATGGGCGGTGCCCTCGCAGGGTTCGTCCCTGCGGCGCGCGTCGTGAGCTGATCAGCTGTTGAGTGCGGAGGCCGGGCGTTCGTCGCCGCCGGAGGATGCCGTCTCCCGCGGTGTTCCGTGGGCGGCGCCGTCGTCATCCTGCGGAGCGGGCAGGTCCCGCATCCGGCGCAGCGGCGAGAGCAGCAGCGGCAGCGGTACGGCGAGGATGCCCACGGCGCACCAGGCGAGCGCCGTACGCGACCCGTAGGACTCGGCGAGCGCTCCGCCCAGAAGCGCGCCGAGCGGCAGGGTGCCCCACATGAGGAAGCGCAGGGTGGCGTTCATCCGGCCGAGCAGTCGTGGCGGGCACATGCCTTGGCGGAAGCTGACCTGAGCGACGTTGTAGACGACGGCGCCGAAGGAGACGACCGCCGATCCGGCGGCGAAGAGGAGCGCCCCGGCGACACCGTGCCCGGACAGGGGCCACAGCAGCGCGAACGGGCCGGTGACCAGGGGGGACAGGAGTATGACCCTCGCCTGCCCCAGCCGGGCGGCGATGCGCCCGGCGCACAGCGCGCCCAGGAGCCCTCCCACGGCCGACGCGGACAGCACCAGCCCGAGGCCGCCCGCCTCCAGTCCGACGACGCGGACGAGGTGCACGGTCTGCGTCGCCATGAGGACGGCCGTACAGAAGTTGGCGAGGCCGGTGGTGAGGGCGATGACGCGGAGCAGCGGGTGGCCGAAGATGAAGCGGACGCCCTCGCCGATCTCCTTGCGCAGGGATCCCCCGGGGACGCGTTCGGGTGCCTCCTCGGTCTTCTCGACGCGCTGGAGGAACAGGGCGGAGAGTACGTAGCCGATGGCGTCGACGATGACCGCGAAGTGCGCTCCGACGAGCTGGACCAGGCCTCCGCCAAGACCGGGGCCGGTCACCTGGGCGGTGGACCGAACCGTCTCCAACGCTCCGTTGCCGGAGACGAGTTGCTCACGGGGCAGGATCTGCGGCAGGTAGCTCTGGTGGGCGACGTCGAAGAACACGGTCGCCACGCCGGTCACGAGCGCGACCGCGTAGAGCTGGGCCATGGTCAGGACGTCGGCGAGCGCGGCGGCGGGGATGCTCGCCATGGCCACGGCGCGCACCAGGTCCGCGCGGATCATCAGGGGCCGTTTGCGCATGCGGTCGGTGAGGGCCCCGGCGGGGAGCCCCACGAGTAGGAAGGCGGCGGTCTCCGCGGCCGTCAGGAGGCCCACCTGGAAGGCGGGCGCGTCGAGTTCGAGGACGGCCACGAGGGGCAACGCCACGAGCGTCACCTGGGCACCGAACTGCCCGGCGGCGGCTCCCGCGAGTAACAGTCGGAAGTCGCGTAAGCGCAGAAGGCTCCCGGTGACGACCTGGGATGTGTCGGACATGTGAAGAACCTTCACCGATCCGTCGATCAAGGTCAAAGCAAACCTGTCACTTTCGGACTTTATTTGCGGCTCTGTGGGCAGAGATCGGGAAATTCTTCGTGCTACCCGGGGTACGTCCGCGTGAATTCCTGCCGATGACGCACGCAGCGCGGGGCAGGTGAGGCAAGGGAGGACAGGGGGAACACGGAGGCGCCGAGCGACGTCCCTCACCCTGAGCAACCGCTTCCACCCTGACCGAAAACGGGCACGATCCCCGTCGTCCAACTCGGTGCGGTCTCGGCGAACGTCCGTGCGCGCACCGTCCCGCCCGGCTGTCGCACCTGCACGGAGCGCACCGCTCGTTGTGCGTCCTCCTTGGCGGCTCCCGCCCGCGGCGGGAGCCGCCAAGGACTGGAGCGAGGAACCACACCCGTGCGGGTGACCCGGTGGGTCGAGTCTCCGCGGTCAGAGCCCGGGCGGGGGCGTCAGATGGAACCGGGAGATGACGTCGGGCAGCCAGGTGGGCCGCCCGAGCGCGAGACCGCACTTGGCGGCGAGCACGGGCGAGGCGGCGCAATGTCCAGAGTCGGCTACCACGTGAGACACGCACTCGGCGGTGCCGGGCCGGGGGTGGCGGTGGCGGTGGCTGCAGTGCGGCGCAGGGTGTGGCTTTTCGCGTTGCAGGGGTGGCGGTTGGGGCGTCGGGTGGTTTGAGGAGCAGGTCCGGCCGCTGCGGCGCGAACACCGCATCGAACCACTACGACTGGCCGCCCGCGCCGGGATCGCACCCTCGACAGCCCACCGGATCCTCGTCCGCCACGGCCTGCCCTCGCTCGCGGCACTGGACCGGACCACCGGTACGCCAGTGCGCCGATACGAATGGGAACGGCCCGGCGAACTCGTCCACTTTGACGTCAAGAAACTCGGCCGGATCCCCGACGGCGGCGGCCACAAGGCCCTCGGCCGGGCTGAGGGCTGCCGCAACAAGACCGGCGCCGGCTGGCCCTACCTCCACGCCGCCCTCGACGACCGCACCCGCCTCGCCTACACCGAAGACCTCCCCGACGAGACCGCCCCCACCTGCGCCGACTTCCTGGCCCAGGCGACCGTCTGGTTTGCCGAACGAGGCATCACTGTCGAACGCGCGTCCTGACCGACAACGCCTGGGCCTACGCCAAGAACACCCGGCGCCAGACCTACCGCGATCGGGGCAACAGCCCACGCTGGACCAGGCCCTGGCGCCCCCAGACCAACGGCAAAATCGAACGCTTCCACCGCACCCTGCTCGAAGAACCTACACCTCAGACCGGCAACGCCAGGAAGCGTTCACCGACTGGATCGACTGCTACAGACCCCACACCGGCATCCGGGGCCAGACATCCGCCAGCCGCGTCACCAATCTCCCCGGACAACAAACCTAGGACGGAAAGGGACCTGCCCCGTGCCCGGGGTCACGACCCGGGGCGCGGGGCAGGCGACCGCCTCCGGACCGTCTCCCCGTCGACCTCCTTCCCGAAAGCCCGGCCGGTGGGAAGAGCTCCCGGGTGGCATACCGCAGAGGCCGAGGCACCGAGTCCACCGCTGCCCTAGCCTTGCGCCATGGGTGCGCCAGGGGACGTGATCGACGGACGGTTCGAGCTGGTTGACCGGCTCGGCAGCGGGGGGATGGGAACGGTCTGGCGAGCGCTGGACCTCGTCCTTCATCGTGAAGTGGCCGTCAAGGAAGTACGATCGGCGGCCGGGCGGGACGACCCGGAATTCCGGCGGGTGTTGCGCGAGCGGGTGTTGCGCGAGGCCCGCGCCCAGGCCCGGATCAGTCATCCGAACGTGGTCACCATCCACCACATCGTCGACGAGGGCGAGCACCCCTGGCTGGTGATGGAGCTGCTGCCCGGCCACTCCCTCGCCCGGCGACTGGAGCAGGGACCGCTGCCGCCCACCGAGGCGGCCCGGACCGGCCGCGAGGTGCTCGCCGGACTGCGGGCCGCGCACGCGGTCGGCATCCGTCACCGGGACGTCAAACCCGCCAACGTGCTGATGCGGGCCGATGGTTCGGCCGTGCTCACCGACTTCGGCATCGCCGCCCTCCAGGACGCCGCTTCGCTCACCATGACCGGGGAGGTCATCGGGACCCCCGAATACCTGGCGCCCGAGCGGATCCGCGGCGCCGACCTGCCCGCCTCCGACCTGTGGTCGCTGGGCATGATGCTGTACGTGTGCGTGGAAGGTGTCAGCCCGATGCGCCGCTCCACCACCTTGGCCACCCTGGCCGCAGTCCTCGACGAGCCGGTGCCGGTACCGCACCGGGCCGGACCGCTGGCCGCCGTACTGGCCGCGCTGCTGGTCCGCGACCCGGCCGAGCGGCCCTCGGCGGAGCGACTGGACCGGCTGCTGGCCGCCGTTGCCCGGGACACCGGCAGCGCCGTACCGCCGGACCCCACCCGCCTCGACCGGGCGCCCGCGTCCCCTCCCGATCTTTCCCCCGTGTCCGACCGACCGCCGTCCGCCGACCGGTTCGGCACGCCGCCGCCCCCGCCCCCGCCCCCGCTGCCGCCCGGCCCGGCCCCTCGCCCGGACCTGCCCGCGCCCACACCACTGCCCACTCCCGTGCCCTTCCCGCCGCACGCGGCGACGCCCCGGGACGCACTGCCCACCATCGGCCCCCTGAACGGCAGCGGCCCGCACGGGATCGGACCGGACCGCCGACGGAAGGCCACCGCGCTCGCCGCAGCGGCCGCCGTGACGGCCCTGGCGCTGCTCGGTATCGGCAGGTACGCCCTGTTCAAGCCGGGCACGGACGGACACAGCGACGGTAGGGGCACGGCCTCACCGACGGTCTTCGTGGTATCCACGGGCCCCGGTTCGCCCTCCGCGACTCCCCCACCCGGCCCCACTGGCACATCGCAGACGGACCCCGCCCCCACTCCCGGCACAACCGCGGGTACCACCGGCGCACCGGGCGCGACGGACACCCCGGCCGGTACGCAGCCGAGCACCCCGGCGGCCATCGTGCCCGGTGGTGACGATCCGGCACCCGGCGTCGGCCGCTGGATCGCCCAGCTCTACTCCGAGCCGGAGAGCACCGGCATCGCCGCCCGCGACCGGCGGTTGGCGGCGATCCACGCCGAGGTCCCGGAAGCCCAGGTGCTGCGCAGCGGGGACTACGCCTCCCTCAACCCCGGCTACTGGGTGGTCTACGCCCCCGGCCCGTTCGCCGACGGCCGGGCGGCCATCACCTTCTGCGCACAGAAGGGCCGGACCACCGCCAACGAGTGCATCGGCCGCTACCTCAGTGCCGACCAGGGCGACTACGGGTACCAGTGCACCCCGCCAGCCGACTCCCCCGGCGGCCGCTGCCGGCATACATGACCGGAGCGACCGCAGCGAGTCCGTGAAGCCCGGCCGTCCCATCGAGGAGACGCGTCCTGGCAGGCGGTTCGCTGCTGGTCGGTGCGGTGGGCGAAGGCGTGGTCGGCGCGGCGGCGAAAGATTTGAACCCGAACGGACCACTCAGTTCTGGTAGAGCGCTACTGACCTGGCCTCTTCCAAGGAGGACAGGTCGGCGCCGGCCGGCCAGCGGGCCACCACCAGCCGACCGGCGTCAAGTGGTCGCGCGCCTCGCGGTCCAAGGCCAGCGGGATGCCAGGGGCGGTGGCAGGGCCGGCGGCGGTGGACCGCCGCCGGCCCGGTGACTACTGCGCCATATGGTCCGGCAAGACGGTGAGCCTGAAGCGGACCACGCCCTCGACGGGACCGGCAGGGGTGTCCTCCCGCTCGAAGCCCGCCTTCTCCAGGACGCGGATGGAAGCCGGGTTGGATGATTCCGCGGCGGCGGCCACTGTGTGGACGCCGGGCACGGTGAGGGCCAAGGCGGAGAGCGCGCGGGTGGCCTCGGCGGCGTAGTCGCGGCCGCGCCGGGAGGCGACGACGCCGTACCCGATCTCCAGGACTCCCTCGGTGGGCGGCCAGAATAGGCCGATCGAGCCGACGAGGAGCCCGCTGTCGCGTTCGACGATCAGTCGGTGGCCGTACGGGCCGTACCAGGCCGGGTTGTCATCGAGGAGACCTGCGATGACGCGGTCGCCTTCCGCGGGGAAATCCTCGGCCCAGTCGGCCGGCCGGCTGCCGTCGCTGACTACTGCGGCGACCTCGGCGGCCGTCCAGCTGCGGAGCACGAGCCGCTCGGTGATCAGCTCGCCGAGCTCTTTCGAAGTGGTGGAATGCACGGATGTCTCCTGGTCATGGTGAACGACCCGGGCCGCATCGCGTCAGCGCGCGGACCGGAAAAGGGCATGATCAAGCGAGCCGTTGACGGGCATATTCATCAACCTCCCCGATCCGTCTCCGCGTTCACGCGACCACCGCGCTCGTGCGACGGTAACAGACGACCGCCGGAGCGCCCCGATCATGTGCGGCGGGCGGTCAACAGGGCGAACGAAAGGAACTCGCCGCGGCCCTCCGTCAGCATGTCGATCACCGACTGATTGGCCTTCGCGCCGTCCGGCCCCTGCTCGGCGCAGGCACGCACCCACAGCAGCCAGTCCCGCCAGGCATCCTTCTGGAGCCGCGCGGACGAGGCGATGGTCAGTTCACGGTGGCCGTCGCCGTCGAACTGGAGGGAGCCGGTGCCGCGGTGGAGGAGGATGTCCAGGTCGTGCGGGGTGAAGGCGAAGGCGCGTACGCAGGACGGGTCATCGTGGTTGCGGAAGAACTGCATAAGCCAGATGCCCGGCTTCAGCGCCTCCCAGGCGTACCCGATCAGGTCGGTTCCCGGTAGCAAGGCCGATGATGTCCGTAGAGGCCGGCGTCGTCGCCGCGCACCTGGCGGTCGCGGTCGACAACGCCGGTGATCTCTGCCATCGGCACCCGCTGGGGATGGCGGTCTCGTCGTTCGCCAGCAGCCAGGCGACCACCGCGCGCTGGTCGAACCCGGGATGCAGCTCCGTACCGCCCGCCGGGTCGGGGAAGTCGAAGTGCCGACGGCGCCAACACGCCACCGCGGCCGGCCCACCTGAGCAATCCGGGTCGCCTCGGCCAGGGTGCCGGTGACGGCGCCAATGATCGCTCCGGTGGTGTCTCAGCGGCGGATCTTGGTCCAGCCACGACACCCGGCCAGGTACCGGGTCGACATGTCCTTGACCACTACGACTTGGGCGAAAACGATCACCGACCGCTAAAACCCCCGCGCTGCCGGTCCTTCTGTACCGACGCGCACGACTGGCCGCCATGTGCCGGTAATGCCCGGGCGCGCAAAGCCGTCTCTCAGCCGTACTTCACGCCCCGCCGAATGCTCCCGGGTCTCGGGCCCGCATCATCGTTTCTTCCCTGCCAGCCCTGTGACCTGCATAGAAAGAGCACCGGGTCGAAAGAGTGACGTGGTCTGGATTCTCTGGCAGCGGGTTCTGAGCCTCGCCATCATTGGGTCCGCTTTCGACCTGAAAGTGGCGGCCTCACGGGTGGCGTAGCCCGGCCGCACCACGAGACGAAGGAGCTGGATTGATGTCCATGCCTGTTGTGAGCATCTGGGACAACGCCATGCCGGGCGCTCAGCCCGCATATCCGAGGACTTCCGCGTGGGACGCCACGTGGCCCCTAGAAGGGGGAACCGCCTGGGTGTTCTACAGCACGCCCGGCCAGAGCCGGGTCAGGAAGCCGGTGATCCTCTCTGACGGCTTCTCCGCCGGAAAGAGCGATCCCGACGCCCTGTGGAACGCCCTGGAGAACGGCGAATACCCCTTCGTCTCCCAGCTGCGGGAGGCCGGCTTCGACCTGGTTCTCCTCGGCTTCGACGAGCGGTCCGCTTCCATCATCGACAATGCCGGCGTGGCGATCCAGTGCATCCAGAAGGCGATCGCCGACCGCGAGGGAACCGCCCAGCTGACGGTCGGCGGTTTCAGCATGGGCGGGCTGGTCACGCGCTACGCCCTCGCCAAGATGCAGCACGACGGTGACGACCCCCAGACCTCGACCTACCTCTCCTACGACACCCCGCACCGCGGCGCCTGGCTGCCCATCGGGGTACAGGCGTTCGCGCACTGGGTGAAGGACAACTGGGGCTCGATGCCGGGGTTCGGCGAACTCCTCGGCAGTTTCTCCGTGCTGATCAACAGCTCGGCCGCCCGAGAACTGCTGCGCTGGCACATCGGTACCGTGGGCGCCGAAGCCCGCCAGGACCGTGCCCGATTCGACTTCCTCGCCGAACTCGAACGGGTTGGCGGGTGGCCCGAGGGCGTACGCCTGCTCGGTGTCGGAAACGGTACGGGAACCGGTGCCGGAAACAACATCCCGGCCGGCGTGACGGCGATGCGCACCGCCGGTCAGGAGCTGACGGGCACTTATCTGGACACGCAGAACACGGGAGAACAGATCGTCGCCGTCCTGAAGAAGGCCGGAGTCGCCGAGATCCCGATCACCACCAGCGGCCTGCCCGACATCGACGGCGCTCCCGGCGGCCTGTTCCCCGAAGCGCACAACCTCCCGGGCCGGCCCGGCAACTTCGGAACCGCCGCCTTCCTGGCCGGGCTCCTTGAAGGCGAGCCGGCAGAGCTCACCTACAACACGAGCACGTTCGTCCCGAGCGTCAGCGCCGTGGCGGCCGGCGACATCGACGACCGCGACACGCTCTACAGCAAGATCGACCCCGCCGACAGCGAGCTCGACGCCTTCATGTGCGCCAGTGACAACGAGGGGCACACGCTGATGACCGAGGAACTCGGCGAGTGGATCCTGACCAAGCTCCAGGGCGAATAGCCCACTGCCGCGACGATGACCGGATCCCGTTCCTGGCACGACCGGGCCCGGGATCCGGTCACCGAGCCGTCCGCTTGCCGTCACAACCACGCGGCCGTGCACACCAGTCCGGTGAGGGCTTGTTCTGGGGGCCGAGGATGGCGCGTTCCACGTGGGCCGGTACCAGACGTGTTACGGCCAGTCAGGACGTGATCCAGTTCGAGGGGACTGAGCCGCCAGCCGTCCTGACATTGCCCCAAGGGTCGCGTGTCGTGCGCTGAAGTGGCCACGTGGCCGGTCCGGCGCTGTCCGAGAACGACGTCGTTCGTCGGTGAGCAACGCCACCGGGAGGCGGCGGCCACCGCTCAGCCGTTCGCCCGCCAGATGGCGGCGTTGAGAACCGTCGCGAAGCAGACCCAGGCCAGGTAGGGCACAAGGAGAAATGCAGCGGCCCGGTACTCACGGTGGAAGAGGCGCATGGCGATGACCAGGGCCGTGACCAGCAGAAGGATGACCAGCAGGGCCAGGCCGTACTGGCGCGCCCCGAAGAACAGCGGGGTCCAGGCGAGATTGAAGGCCAGCTGGACGCCCCACCACGTCAGCGCCCGCCGCCTCGCACGGCCCGCAGCATGCCGCCACACGAGCCAGCCGGAGACGGCGATGGTGCCGTAGAGGACGGTCCAGACGGGGCCGAAGAGCCAGGCGGGCGGGGCCCACACAGGTCGCTCCAAGGCCGCGTAGACCTCGGGCGCGTCGGACGAGGCGAGCGCACCCACCCCCGCCACCGCGTAGGTGAGGACCACGAATCCCGCCAGGGCTACCCACGCCCAGACACCGCGTTCATTCGTGCTGCGTGCTACCGGTCCTGGCATCAGGGACTCCGAGGAAACAGGGACGTACGGACACACCGACTTCTGCACCGGACGCCTGCCCAGATGCACCCCGCCTCCATCCGGAGGCGCAGTCTGGTTCTCCGGCCTTCGAGGGCCCGCTCGCCGCCGCGGCCGGGGCCGTGGGGGACTAAGGGGAAAGATGTGCCGATAAGCCGGTTGAACAATCAAGGTACTGTTCCGCCGGGCCGGCAAGCCCGGGCGGGGAACGACTCACATGCAACCGGCCCACGAAATCCCGGCATACCGAGGCGGCAGCGGCAAGCCCGGGCGTCAGTGGGCGAGCCCCGCTCGCGAACGGCCCGGACAGCGGCCTGTTGTCCGCCGTTCAGGGCGGCATCTGCTGGTTGCCGCGCCGGTCCTGGCCGCACCTGCCCACGCCGCACCGTCGAACGTGACGGTGGGGTGTGCCAATACCGCGGCGCTCATCACAGCGGTCCGAAAACGGTGGCCGGCAACAGGGCCGGAAGGGCGGCGGCGGCATCGTCAACAACCAGCAGCAGATCGGTTCCCCCATCGCCCCGGTGCTGACGCTCAAGAGCGCGGTCGTCAAGGAGAACCTGGCCGGCGACGAAGGCGGCGGTATCAACAACGTGGCCCCGGCACTGTGCAGAGCGACAAGAGCGAGAGCACCGGGAACCGGCCCGGCAACTGCTCGGGCCACGTGCCGGGCTGCAACAGCCACTGACCCGACGGACCCCGAGCCGTCCCATGCGGGCAACCGTTGCTGGCTATGCTCCGCGACGACTCCCCAAGATCTGTGCCAGAACCGAGAAGTGATGGCACTGCCGGTCGCTCCCCGGCACCTACGCAACCCGGGAAACGACGGTACGGCCGGACGCATTCGACCCGCACCTGGGCGTCGAGTTCGTGGCCGCAGGGGAAGCGTCGGCCGCAACGTGAGATGCCCGCATCGGGGCCGCCAGCTTGGACGACCGGATACGCCAAAGCGGCGGCGGCCGGAGCGAGTCAGCTCAGGACAATGGGGTTCTTGGGCACGCCTTCTCAGCTCTGAACGCGTCGGTCGTAGTCCATTTGGTGCGCCCGGATTTCGTCCGCGTTGTTGACCGTCCAGTCGTACAACCGGCCGAACGGCTCCCGCAGGGATTCGCCGAGCGGGGTGAGGGAGTACTCGACCCCGACCGGCGAGGTTGGCAGCACGCGGCGCACCACCATCCCGTTGCGTTCCAGGCGGCGCAGGGTCTGGGTCAAGACCCGCTGGGTCACGCCCTCAAGGCGACGCCTGATCTCGTTGAACCGACGGGGCTCGTCAAGGACTGCCATCACCATCATCGACCACTTGTCAGCGATCTGGTCGAGGATCGGGCGGCTGGGGCAATCGGCCCGGTAGACGAGGTCGGTGCCAGCGCCAGTGCCGGTTTCAGAAAAGGCCATGTCGGTATCCTTCGCGATCCTTGAGATGCCGAAAGTGCGTTATTGACGCCGGTCGCCCACCACCGCACTGTAAGTATGCATCAGGAACCTAGATGCATACCGGGTACCGATCGGAGATCTCCATGAACCACGACGCCTACGCGACCCTGCGGGTGAGTCGCGAGGACGGCATCGCCCGCGTCACCCTCGACAACCCACCCGTCAACGTCCTGAACGTCGCCCTGATGGCCGACCTCCGGCACCTGCTGACCGCGCTGAGGGACGACGGATCGGTCCGGGTGATCGTGTTCGACAGCGCCAACCCGGAGTTCTTCATAGCCCACGTCGACATGTCGCTCGTCGACACGCCGGACGCCTTCGACCACCTCGCGGCAGACCTTCCCGACGGCGTCAACGTCTTCCAGGCTCTGGGGGAGTTGCTCCGGCACCAGCCCCAGGTGACCATCGTCAAGCTCGCCGGGATGGCGCGCGGCGGAGGGGCGGAGTTCGTCACGGCCGCGGACATGGCGTTCGCGGCGATCGGTCGCGCCGGGATCGGCCAAATCGAGGCTCTCATGGGCATCGTCCCCGGTGGAGGAGGCACGCAGTACCTCGCCAGCCGGGTCGGCCGCAGTCGCGCCCTGGAGGTGGTGCTGAGTGCCGACCTGTACGACGCCGAAACCGCAGAGCGCTACGGCTGGGTCAACCGGGCCGTCCCTGCAGACGAGCTCGACGACGTCGTCGACCGCCTCGCCCGTAACATCGCCGCCCTGCCCGAAGGTGTGATCGCGGCGGCCAAACGCGCCATCGTCCCCGATGACCTGGCCGAAGGTCTCCTGCGGGAGCACGACGCCTGGTCGGCCCAGATCATTCGCCCCGCGGCCGAGCAGGTCATCCGCGGCGGACTGGCCTACGGTGCCCAGACCCCCGACGGCGAGCGCGATCTGGAAGGACTGCTCCGGGGACTGGCGGGATAGGACCCAAACGAGGGCGCCGCGTACCCACCCGGTGTCCTGTCGATCGCGACCGCGTGCGGCTCGCTAGCCTCAGCGTCGAGCAGGCCCGCTCCCCCAAGGACACCGCCCCGAAAGCCTCCATCACCAGCCGACACCGCGTCGAGGCTCGCAGCCAGTGCGGCGACGACGACGTCCTGTCCGTTCCGCAACCGGCCGAAGAGCGTCGCACGACTCAGCGGGACGGGACGGTCAGCGAGAGGCGGCACGGGGCAGCGCTTCGCCCGCGTCGTCCGCAGGCCGGTCGACGTCCTTGCACAGGAACGGAGCGGCTGGCCGGGCCGTCCCCTTGAGACGGAAGGTCGCGCTGTGGGCCGGCCGGGGCGATCCTTCGGGTGGCGGCGTGAAGCGGAGGTCGTCCGTGACGACGACCACTGCACGGGCTGTACGTAGATCACCGGCTCACGCGCCGTCAGTGGCAAAGGCCCGCCCACCCCGCCCTGTCGATGCGCAGCCGCGGCTGGTGCCGGGCGGACCGTGACCGTTTCGGCCATAGACTGGACGGCAACACGGGACCACCGTCCCGAGCCGGAAGGAGCCCCTGATGGCACGTGCCGGCCGCGATGTCGAGGGCTTGCGGGGGCAGCCCTCCTCTTGGGCGGTGTCGCCTGATGGAGGGCGCCCCGAAGGTCGCGCCTGTTCCCACCTGGCGGCGCTGCCCGACTCGCCGGAGATGCCGGACGAGGTGTGCGGGTCATGCCATGCCCTCGGATCGTCCTGGGTTCGACTGCAGTGGTGCTCCACGTGCGGGCACGTCGGATGCTGCGACAGCTCCCGAGGTCGGCACGCCTACGCCCACCACGTTCGGACCGGACACCCCGTGGTCCTGTCGCTGGCCCCTGATGAGTCGTGGGCTTGGTGCTTCGTCGACGAGGTCTTCCTCGTCCGGGTGCCGTAGGGCACGGGCAGGTCTCCGGCCCCACAGGACGGTCCGCTGCATCCGCCACCGCGGGAATCACGGAAGGGCAGAGGGAGGTGCCTGCGATGAGTGATACCCCGCGCCCGCACGGACCGGTACCGACGGAATCCGTCTGGGACTATCCGCGACCGCCGCGTGTGGAGCCTGATGCCCGACGCGTGGTGGTCCGGCACCGGGGAGTGACGCTCGCCGACTCCTGGGCGTGCCAACGCGTCCTGGAGACGAGCCATCCTCCTGTCTTCTACGTGCCGCGCAACGACGTGCGCTTCGACTTGTTGTCACGGGCGCAGGGGGCGACCGTCTGCGAGTGGAAGGGCACGGCCTCCTACTGGACGCTGGTCATGGACGGGCACACCGTGCGCAACGTGGCTTGGAGCTACGAGGATCCCTCGCGGGAGTATCGGAGCATTGCCCACCACTTCGCCTTCTACCCGGGTCGAGTCGACCTCTGCCTGGTCGACGGGGAGCGCGTACGGGCTCAGCCCGGTGATTTCTACGGTGGCTGGATCACCGGCGAAATCCTGGGGCCCTTCAAAGGCGGTCCGGGCTCCAGCGGCTGGTGAGGATGGGCGGCCGCGAGACCGGTCGCCTGGACATGACGCTCAGGTCACGCTGGTGCGGCGAGGGAGGCGGGCTCGACGTGCGTCAGACGTCAGACCCCGCACGCCGGGCTTCCTCGCCGCCACCACGACCGGCGCGTCCGGCGCGTCCGGCCGGTTCTCGTCAGCGATCCTGCGGTACGGATACGGTCCGCAGCCCGGTACCCGTGCCGGTTCGGGACAGGGCGCTGGGCCACCAGGCCCGGGGGCCGATGTCGATGACCAGGGCCGGCACGAGCAGGGACCGTACGACGAGGGTGTCCAGCAGGACGCCGAAGGCGACGATGAAGGCGATCTGGACGAGGAAGGCCAGCGGGATCACCATCAGCGCGGCGAAGGTCGCCGCGAGCACCACGCCCGCGGAGGTGATCACGCCTCCCGTGGTGACCAGACCGCGCAGCACACCCTCCCTGGTGCCGTGGGAGAGGGATTCCTCGCGTACGCGTGACATGAGGAAGATGTTGTAGTCGACGCCCAAGGCGACCAGGAACACGAACCCGTACAGGGGCACGGAGGCGTCCGTGCCGCTGAAGCCCAGCAGGTGTTCGAAGACCAACGCGGACACCCCCAAGGTCGCCAGGAAGTTGAGGGCGACCGTCGCCACCAGCAGGACCGGCACGAGCACGGAACGCAGCAGCGCCACCAGGATCAGCAGGATGATGCCGAGGACGATCGGCACGATCACGGTGCGGTCGCGGGCCGCGGTCTGCTGGGTGTCGAACTGCTGCGCCGTGTACCCGCCGACGAGCGCATCGGCGCCCGGGACCGCGTGCACCCGTTCCCGCAGCCGCTGGACCGTCCCCTTCGCGGCGTCGCTGTCGGCCGCCGCATCGAGCGTGGCGTCCAGGCGTGTCCTTCCCTCGACGACGAGCGGCTCTCCGGCACCCGGCCGACCATCCGACGTGGCGGCGGTGACCGAGGCGACCCCGTCCGTTCCCTCGGCTGCCGCCCGCACCTCCGCCGCCCGGCCGGCATCGGTGATGATGACGGCCGGGTTTCCGGAGCCGCCGGGGAAGTGCCGGGCCAGGGTCTGCTGCGCGCCGACCGAAGGGGCGTCGTTGACGAAGATCTCGTCGAGCGGAACGCCCTTGGACGACAGGCCGGGCGAGAATGCGGCCAGGATCAGGAGCATCAGGGCTGAGGAAGCCCATACGCGCCGCGGTGACCGGTCGATCAGGCCGGCGATGCGGCGCCACACCGCGTGGCCGTCGTCGGTGGCGTCGGCGGGTTTGGGGGTGGCGGGCCAGTAGGCCGCCCGGCCGAGCAGGACCAGTGCGGCCGGCAGGAAGGTCAGGGCGGTCAGTGCCGCGCAGGCGATGCCGATCGCGCCGACCGGACCGAGGGCCCGGTTGTTGGTGAGGTCGCTGGCGAGCAGCGCGATGAGGCCGAGGGCCACGGTGGCCGCGCTGGCGGTGACGGCGCCCGCCGACCGGCGTACGGCGGCCAGCGCGGCTCCCGCTCGGTCGCCCCGGGCGGCGAGTTCCTCGCGGAAGCGGGCCGCGAGGAGCAGGGCGTAGTCGGTCGCGGCGCCGATCACCAGGATCGACAGAATTCCCTGGACCTGGCCGTCCACGCGGACCGCGCCCCGGTCGGCCAGCGCGTAGACCACCGCGCAGGCGAGGCCGAGGGCGAGGACGGCACTGAAGATGATCACCAGGGGCAGCAGGACGCTGCGGTAGACGAGCAGCAGGATCAGCAGGACCGCCCCGAGCGCGACCCCGAGCAGCAGGCCGTCGATGCCGCCGAACGCGTCAAGGAGGTCCGCCTGGGCTGCGGCGGGGCCGGCGATCTGCAGCGTGGTGCCCGGCACCTGCCCTGCCGCCTGCCGTACCTCGTCGAGTACGGCAGGGAGTTCCTTTCCGAGATCGGGTGCGAGGGGTACCACGGCCTGGACGGCCTGGCCGTCGTCGGAGAGGAGCGCCGGGGAGGGCGTCGCGGCGATCCCGGGCCGGCCGGCGAGAGCCCCTACCGACCGCGTGGCGGCCTCCTGCTGCGCACCGGTCACCCTTTCCCCGTCGGCCGTCCACACGAGGACGGCCGGGACGGAGGCCGAGGTCTCGAACGGCTTCCGGGCATCGACCACCCTCGTCGACTCGGCGCTGCGCGGCAGGAAGGCGGCCTGGTCGTTCGTGGCTACCTCGCCCAGCCGGCCGGCGTAAGGGCCGAGGGTCGCGCCCACTCCGAGCCAGACGAACAGAAGCAGGAGCGGCACGGCCCAAAAGGCCCAGCGCGGCGTCTTCCTCACTGCGGATCCCCATTTAGGTCAATGGTAAAGAATGTCAACGATCAAGATATCTTATGCTGAAGCCATGCGTGAGACGACCGAAGGCTGCACACCCGTACTTCCGGCAGACGACCCCATCGGGTTGCAGTCCTTCGCCGTTTTGCTGCGCCGCATGAACGCGGAGTTCAACCGCATTGCGCAGGAGTTCGCCGAGTCACAGGGACTCCACCTCACCGATGTACATGCACTGATCGCCGTACTGGACGCGGACAGCGACGACGACGCGGGGCCGATGACGCCCGGCAGGCTGCGAAAGCAGATGAACCTCACCTCCGGCGCGATGACCGCATGCCTGGACCGGCTGGAGAAGAGCGGACACATCCGCCGGGTCCGTGCGGCAGACGACCGGCGCGTGGTCCATCTGCACTACGAAGAGCGGGCCCGGCTGGTGGCACGGGAGTACTTCCGCCCGCTGGCCCACGGCACGGACGCCGCCCGCGCCGGTTTCAGTGACGGCGAACTGGCAGTGGTCGTCCGCTTCCTCAACGAGATGAATCACCAGCTGGCCCTCGTCAGACGATGAGGGCCCGATCATCCCGACCGGCGCCCAACCGGGAAGGTGCGGTCGAGGCGATGACGCCTGCCGGGGAAGAAGAATCCGTGACGTCGTCGAGCGGGTGACGCCGAGCGTCCTGGCTGCCCGGGCAGCCCGACGCGAAAGCACCGAGGAGATACTGGCCGAGGCCGAGCGGGTGCCGATGACAATGCCCCGCTGGTCGCCTCCCGCCATCTGAGCGGGGCCCTTCGCCTCCGCACGGTGAAATGCGCCGGCCGACCCGACCGGTGTGCAGCGTTGCCGCGAGCCGGAGACACCCGCCGGGGCCCGTACGGACGCCCCGACAGCAGATGACCGCGTCAGCGAGTCACGGCCGGGGCCCCGCGGCGCGGCGGAGCCGGTTCGCGACCGCCGGTCCAAGCCCCTCCCCCGCCGACAGGGAGGCGACCGGGAGCCCGGCGCAGGAGGCATGCAGAAGGACGCCCACCCGGTGCCCAGTTCCTGCGCGCGCTCCGCTTCGCCGACGATCCTCTCGGGTGCTACGAGGACCACGCGCGCACGCGACACGTAATGGGACCGACGCTGACCCGGCACCCGGACGTGGCTGCTCGATCGCGGGAACGGCACAGCTCCGGGGCTTCACGCAGCACCCCATCGGGCCGCAGGACGGTCGGGGCCTCGCCGGTGACGTCGACGATGGTGGACTCGGCACCGACCTCGCAGGGGTCGCCGTCCGGCACACGGTCGACAGCGTCACCGAGCTCCGCACTCACGTTGTTCGCGGTGGGGGGACTGACTCCATTCACCACGAGTGTGGTCATCCTGGCCGCTGTGCTGGCTGCTGCTGGCGCGGGCAAACTCGCCCGCCTGGAGGGCGCCACGTACCCCGCCGCGCTCAAGCAGGCCGCGATCGCGTTCACTGCGACGGTCACCCCTGCGGCCGCGCTGTCTGCCGCGCTCGCCGGGGTCCGTTCCTGATCGCGAGCTGCGACCGGCTGACCCTACTGCGCTTCCTCGACGGCCCTATCGGCCTACCGGTTCCCGACAGCCGCCTGACTGGCTGGCCGTCGGCAGAGCTGCTTCGGCGCCGCGCAGGTCCCGAAGACTTGGGCAGACGGCATGACGGTGGCCGGATGATCCACGACCCTTCCCAGTTCCCCGCCTGCGGCGGCCTCCGAACGGTCGGATCGGAACGCCACCCGTACGTGCCGGCCAGCGTCGGCAACAGGGCCACTGCTGTCGCCTTGGCTCCCGGTCCAGCCTCATGGGCCAAATCAGACCAGCACGCCGCGTTCGCACAGCCGAGACCCCCATCCCCTACGATTGAACTCACCGTTCCCCGGCCAAATTCCGTGAAGAGGACATCGGCCCATCCCACATGGAGAGACGCCAGTCAGACAGCGCCGGCTCCATCCCCTGCACCGCTGTCCCCTGCCGCATCACCTGTCACGTCGTCTGGATCTCGGGTGAGGCCGTGACCCCGGCGATGGAGGAGCACCAGTTCGACCGCGCTGAGGACGATGACCACAGCGAGCCCGGTGACTGCTAGGGGGTCCTTGAGGTTCTCAGGGGTGGCGATGACGCCACCGACGAACCGGTCGCCGACCACCGCCGCCCCCGCGACGAACGGGGCGGCCAGCGATGGCAAGGCCGGGTGCGCGTTGGCGGCGTTGAAAACGGTACCGCTGACGCTGAAGGGAACGAGCAGCAGGAACGCCCCGGCGGGCAGCAACACGATGCCGAAACTCACGACCCGGACGAAGCCGTTCTCGTACGCCTCAACGGCCTGCATGACCCAGACGAGGAATCCGGTGCTGGCGAGGACGAACAGCATCACCGCGAGAGGCCCAGGGACCTTGCAGCCGTCGGTCCGTACGACAACGAGGCGCCGGAGGCGGGCCCTTCGGGCGCCGAGGCGCCCGACTGCCACGTAGACCGCGCCCAGTAGCAGCAGGACGACGGTGGCGACAGCGCCCATGACGAGGTACTTGCGGATGATGCCGTCCGTTAAGGAAGAGAGACCGTCGGCGGCAAAGCCGTATCGGTAGGCGAGGGCAAGCACCACCCCGGCGATGGCGAGGGAACGGGCCAGGGCGAACGTGGAGAAGGAAGTGCGGAGAAAGAGCAGGATGAGACCGGTCCCGGCCAGGACCCAGGTTCCCACCATCTGCACCAGCCAGACCACTGTGGTCCCCAGGAAATCGAGCATGCGTCTCTTCACCCTCCGGACGGGCCCTGAAGGCTTCCGAGGACCTCCTGAGCCGGCGGACGCTTCCAGCAGCTCCGCCTGGATCGACTTCTATCACCGTGCCCGCCTCTCCGCGGACGCCGCCGGAATCTTCCACGACCTGACGAACCCCTCCTCGCTGCCAACCGGCAACGCCCAGCGCGAGACCGCCTGGAGCGCGTCGTGCCGGGGCAGCTCCTGCGACAGGCATGAGCGTGTCCGGGGTGACTACCGAGGCGCCGTCGGCGGGTACCTGGCGGACGGGTAGACCTGATAGCCGGGGCTGTGGGCAACCTGCGGGGCGGCCTCCGCCAGATCCAGTACTGCAGCCACGTCATCGACGGATGCCTCATCCCTCACCGGAAGAAGTCTCACGCTGACGACAGCACGGCTACGGACGCAGTAGCCTCGGCGACCGTGAACCAACGCCGCCGGAAGAAGCTTTCCCGTCACCTGTCTACAGCGATCATGCAGAGCAATGCCCTGCGGGTGCGTGCGGCGCTGCGCACCGGTGCCGACCCGCAAGGGGCTGACGCCGACGGCACCACCCCGCCGTACGAGGCGGCCGTATCCGGCAGGGCGGAGATCGTCCGTCTGCTGCTGGAGGCCGGCGCACCCCCGGACGGTGAAAGCCGGGGCGTGGTCAGGCGGACACGCCTCGGGCGGCTTCTGCCATCCGGATGAGGGGAGTGATGTCCTTGTCGAAGGTGAACTCGCGCACGAGAGTGGTCCAACCGCCGTCCTCCCACCGCCAGACGAAGTTGTAGAGCACCGGTACCCCCTCATTGATTCGGTGCATGACGATCGTTCCCTGGCCGCCGTACACCGTGGTTGCCAGGAACCGGACGTCGTCGACCCTCTCACCGATCCTCTGCCCCTGCTCCCGCAGGGCGCGAAAGCGCGCCATGAACTGGCCCTTGGTCAAGATCACCACCTGGCCGGCCTCGTCGCACCGGATGTTCTCGAAGTCCGGGTCGTACAGAGCATCCAGGGCTTCCACATCCATCGCCAGCCCAGCGTTCAGGTACTCCCGCATACGTTCCACGAGTGACTGATCCACGACCAACTCTCCCTTGATTCCGGTGCCCTACACAGGCGTCGAGGGCGGGCAAGCACACTTACTGGGCGCTGCCGACCACGTCTTCACCTCAAGGTCGCAACACCTGCCGACAGACCACCGACAGATGGCCGTCACCCGCCGACGGCCGTCCGACAACGCTGTGTCCGGCCACGGAAAGTAACTTCGTAACCGGCCGTACCGGGGGAAATCACCTACCGTTACTGCCGACCGGACGCCTCGGTGGGTGTCGCGGTCGACTCAACCATCGTCTGGAACGACGCGGCCCTCGCCGCGGCTTCCCGCACCGTGATCCTGGAGGCCGTCGGCAATCTCGCCAGGCAGTACGACTGCGAGGCATGAGGCCGGCGGCAGCGGGGGCAGTCGTCGTCCACCGGCCCCGCTGCACGCAGGCACTGCGGGAGGGCAAGGAAGCGCTGGGCCAGTTCTTCGGCGTTGCGCGGCGCAGCGAGACGTTCACTCCGCTCGCTGACAGCATGGACGGCGGCGGCCCCACCAGTAGAAGTGGAACCGCCGCCATTTCCGCTGGCAACGCTCCAGCCGGCCGGGTCAACCAGCAGCGACAGCCTGACGTTCTCGGTGTTTGGGGCCCGGCGGTGCTGAGCACTGGCCTGCGGCGGGCTCTCGCCGCGCACGGCCTTGCCGGGCGCCGGGTCCACCAGCTAGGCGCCCGACCGCGAGCTGCTGGCGGAGGAGCCCCTCGGCGCACCGTACGGGGCTGGTTCTGCTTCTGGTGCGGCGAGGGGCCTGGCGGGTTCTGTGCCGGCGGGCCGAAGCTGATGGCCCGCCGGCACGGAGGTCGAGGGAGACGGTGGCGGCTACTTCGGCATCAGGACGGTGTCGATGATGTAGACGTTGGCGTTGGAGGTGTTGACGTTGCCGCACACCACTGAGGCGGTGTCGTTGACGTTGTAGGACTGGTCCGAGCCCTGTGTGGTGACCTTGCTCTTTTGAAGGGTTTCGAAGGAGCCGTTCTCCAGCTGCTGGGGGGCGAGCTTCTGGCCGACGACGTGGTAGGTGAGGATCTTCGTCAGGGTGGCCTTGTCGGCCAGGACCTTGTCGAGATCGGCCTTCGGGATCTTGGCGAAGGCGTCGTTGGTGGGTGCGAAGACGGTGATGTCCTTGGCGCTGTTCAGGGTGTCGACGAGGCCGGCCTGCTTGACGGCGGCAACGAGGGTGGACAGGGCGGGGTTGTTGGAGGCGGCGGTGGCGACGGGGTCCTTGGCCATGCCGTCGAAGGAACCGGCGCCCTCCTTCGGGACACCCGCGCAGGCCGGCCCGAAGGGCTTGTCGCCCGTCATCGAGTCGTCCGTCGAGGTGCTGTCGCCGGACTTGTCCGTGCCGGCGGCGGGGGGTGCGGCCTTGGTGTCGCTTCCGGCATCGGAGCACGCGGCGAGGGAGAAGGGCATCAGGACGGCTGCTGTGACGGCGATCGCGGTGCGGCGGGCGTTCATGCTGTTCATGATCAATTGCTCCTTGAGTGTCTGACAGTGCTTTTGAAGGGGCGGGGCGGGGGTGGTGCTGCCGGGCCTGCCTGTGGGCGGACCGGTGGTCTAGGGGACGGTGACGAAGACGCTGTGCCAGCCGCTCGCGCCGTCGGGGATGGTTCCGGTGCGCCGTTCGGTCTGTACCTGGCCGGTGGCGTCGGTGGCGCGGACGGTGATCGTGTGTCCGCCGGGGGTTGCCTGCCAGGGGTGTGACCACTGGCGCCAGGTGTCGACGGTGTCCTGGGCGGCGAGGTCGGCGTCCTGCCAGGGCCCGTCGTCGACACGTACCTCGACGCGGGTGATACCGCGGTGCTGGGCCCAGGCGACGCCCGCGATCGTGACGGTGCCGGCGACGGGGCGGGCGAAGGGTTTGGGGGTGTCGATCCGGGACTGGGTCTTGATCGGCGCCCGCTTCGCCCACTTGCGCTTCACCCAGTAGGGGTCGTAGGTGTCGAAGGTGGTCAGTTCGATGTCGGTGATCCATTTACAGGCGGAGACGTACCCGTACAGGCCGGGGACGAGCATGCGGACGGGGAAGCCGTGCTCGAAGGGCAAGGCCTCGCCGTTCATGCCGACGGCGAGCATCGCGTCGCGTCCGTCCATCAGGTCCTCGACCGGGGAGCCCAGGGTCATGCCGTCCACGGACCGGGCCACCAGCTGGTCGGCCTGGCCGCCTTCCGAGGGAGGCCGGACACCGGCCTCGCGCAGCAGGTCGGCCAACAGCACGCCGAGCCAGCGGGCGGTGCCCAGGTAGGGGCCCCCGACCTCGTTGGACACGCAGGTCAAGGTGATGTCGCGTTCGATCAGCGGTCGGGCCAGGAGCTGGTCGAGGGTGTAGGTGCGGGGTCGGATTACACCCTTGCCGTGGATGCGCAGCCGCCAGGATCCGGCATCGACCTTGGGAGCGGTCAGGGCTGTGTCGACGCGGTAGAAGTCGCGGTTTGGTGTGGTGAAAGGGCTGATGGCGGGCGCTTTCAAGGAGGCACCGGCCAGGACTGGCTGGGCTGGGGAAGCAGGCTTGGGCAGGACGAGGCTCTCGCGGGAGGCGACCGCGCCCTGGCCCTGCCGGCCTGAGAGGAAGCGGCCGAGTACGCCTGCCGAGGTCGCCGCGGCAGCGCTCACCCCCGCCGCGGTGAGAAAGCCCCGCCTGGTCCAACCGCTTGCGCTGCTCTTGCGACCTTCAGGTGCCGGTGCGCCGGAAGGTGCTTGGGAGGCCAGGAAATAGAGGGTGAGAGCGCCTGCGACCGCTCCGGCGATTGAGGGGAGTGCGTCACCGGCGCCGGTGGAATCGGGCCGGCTCAGGGCAGCGGCCGCGCCGACGATCCCCAACAGCAGGACTCCTGCGGCGGCGGAACGCCGGTGGCGCAGACCGAGCCCGCCCAGGCCGATGGCCATGCCCGCCAGGACGGCGAGGATCCCGAGCTGCAGGATGCTCTTGTCGTCTTCCCCGAAGGTGCGGACCGCAAAGTCCTTCACCGCCGCCGGGGTCCGGTCGATCAACGCTCCACCCACCACCGCCACCGGCCCGGCGGCCGATCGGCTCAGACCAGCAACCAGCTCGGCCACAGCGAGCGCCGTCACAGCGGCCACAAGTCCGGCCAGGGCGCCCAGCCCGGCGCGGGAGGAGGTGTTGCGGAAGTTGCTCACACCCCGGCTTCGGCAGCCCCTACTCAGCGGATTGCTCCGCCACCCGGACGAGTGACCCGCTGGACCTTCGTACGCTCAAGGGGGCCACGCAGGCGGCAGCCCGGTCATCGTCGGCCGCCGGACCGGGGGCTGCACGTCGGACCCGGTCCGCCGAAACGCGGGTGGGCCAACGGGTGTGGTGGCCGACGTCGAGGGTCAGCGCGGCGGCGAGGAAGGGCCGCGACGAACCTCGACATCACGCCCAGTGGGCGAAGGTGGACGCCAACGAAGTCACCGCCCAGTGCGGCCGCGCACAACTGTTCGCGGCCGGGGCCCACCGGCCGGTGCGTGGCTTGGACCTTGCGGCGGGCACGGCTGGCGACCATTTTGGTGGCATCGGTGGTTTTGCCCAGGATCTGGCCGATCTCGCGGAACGGGACCGCGAACACGTCGTGCAGGACGAACGCCAGGCGCTCGCTCGGGGTGAGCGAGTCGAGCACGACGAGCAGGGCGAGACCGACCGAACCGGCCAGCACCACCTGCTCGTCGGGCGCGGCGTCGGCAGCAGGCGTCACCACGAGATCAGCAGCCTCTTGCCCGTAGGCGATTTCGCGGTGGCTCGGCGGGATCTCAGGACATCCAGACTGATTCGACCGACCAATGTGGTTGGCCAACCGGACAGGTTGTCGATGGCCGCTTCGTCGGCGTCGGCGTCGGCGTCGGCGTCGGCGTGCGAGCCCAACACGCGGTACGCGACGACGCGCAGCCGATCGGTCGGTCACGGTTTTCGCTGCTGACGGAGCGACGTCCGGTCGCCGTCCGGGTCCATCGCCTCGATACGCACCCCGAACGGATGGTCCACGGGTTGGGACTCTTCGAAGATGACGCCGCGCTGGCGCAGGAGGAGCGGAGCTCGTCGGGCAGCGCCGGATGCGTCATCCACGGCGCGTGACAGGCCAGCGCCCGGGTCAGCATTTCCCGTACGTAGAACTCAGGTTCGATGGCGCACCGCTCCACGAGCTTGTCGATGGCGCCCGGGTCGGGAGCATGCCGACCGCCACCGCCGGCGACTGCGTTGGTGAAGGCGGTACGAACTCCGCGCCCAACTGCGAAGCCTGACCTGCCGGATCGTCCGCCGTCATGCCCCTCGGCCTCGACCGTCGCGTATCACGTGCGCGACCAGGGCGGTAAGGGCGGAGCTCCCCGCGAGGGTGCCCACCGCGATCATGCCCACGCCGAGCGCGAAGAGACCGCTGGCATCGTCCGACCAGTCGTAGTACGAGGCGGCGGTCAGCCCGACCGTGGTGCCGAGCACCGCGCTTGCCGGGTGGCCCCGGAACGCCCCCCAAGCGACGAAGGCCGACAGGGTCAGCATCAGCCCGATCACCTGCCATGCCTCGTACGGGCCCGTCACCGAACCGTCGGGGTGCACGTCGCGGTGCTGGTCCCAGCCCAGCCAGGCGGCCCATGCCGCGGCCGCGACGAGGAAGTGGAGCAGAACAGGGATGACATCCAGTGGCTTCCGGCTCATGGTCCAAGCATCCGGACCGGCTCCGCCTCGGGGCAGAGCGCAGGTACTCACCTTTCCGTGAGTAGCTTCGGGATGTCGTCCAGGGCGGACATCGCCCGGGCAAGCCGCTCGGCTTGGCGGTCAGGGCATCTCGTCGGGGTCACAGCTCGCCCGGCGCAGCCCGATCGTGCGCAGGACCCGCATCAGGGCATCGGAGTCTCCCGCGCGCACGACGTGGACGGCTCCCTCGACCGCAAGGCCGGACAGCGAGCGGGGCACGCGGGCGGCAGCCGTACGCAGCACCACCCCGCTCGGAGGGTCCAGGGCGCGCACCCCGTGGAACACACGCAGGAGATCCGGGTCCGCATCGAGGCTTTCGAGCCCGGCCGGCAGGGACAGGACGGTGATGTCGGGCAAAAGGATACGGGCGTGCGCGAGAGCGACCACGGGATCGTGGGCATGCGACAGGACCCGGAAGTGTGGATTGCGCTGGATGCCCGAGCGCAGCAGCTCCAGCTGCTCACCTTCCGGCACTCCGACCACCAATACCGTCATCACCTCCACCATCCTGCGTTCCGGCACGCCCAGAGGCGACCCGGAACGCGAAAACGCCCGGCCGGGAGGTCCCGGTCGGGCGTTTTCGCGCGCCTGATGCCCGCTGATGGCTCAGTACCAGTGGTGGGTCTGCCAGAAGTTCCAGGCACCGACCGGGCTGCCGTAGCGGGAGTTCATGTAGTCCAGACCCCACTTGATCTGGGTGCGGGGGTTGGTCTTCCAGTCCGCGCCGGCCGAGGCCATCTTCGAGCCCGGCAGGGCCTGGACCAGGCCGTACGCACCCGAGGAAGCGTTGGTGGCGGTGTGGTTCCAGCCGCTCTCGCGGGAAACGATGTTGTTGAAGGCCGCGAACTGCGCCGGGTCCTTGATCATCTGCTGGGCGATCGCCTTGGCGCTCGTCGGGGCCGCCTGGGCGGGGACCGTGGCGAGCATGGAGCCGGCAACACCGAGGGCGACGACAGCGCCCGCGAGCGTCTTCTTCGAGGCGGCGATGCGGCGGATGACGGGGTTCGACACGGTCTGACCTTCCGAAGGGAACCAGGACGGTCGCGGCATGCCGAGGCATACGTGAGCCACTCACGCGACGGAGAGGGGTTCGTCGGCGGCGGGGTGTGCACCCGCACCGCCCGGCGACTGACCCAGTTCTACAGACGCCCGGGCCCCCGTGACAATGCCCGGTCCTACTACCGGCCCTCGCAGACGCGGGGTTGCGATCGCCGGCAAGCCCGGTGCGGTATTGGCCGTACGTCCCTACTAGCCGGGTTCGTATGTGATCTGCACCCTATGGGACGAGTCACCCCGGAGGTGCCGGAATCTCACCGTATGTAGCGAGTCGTCACGCTCGAAGCGTCGACCGGATGCCGGGAATGCCCTGGAATCTGGCTAAATGATCCCGACTGCCGTCCCTGTGGCCCACCACGGGGACGACAGCACCGGTTCTACGGGCTGCGGGGCGGACGCCCGCCACGAGCGCTGTGCGCAGGGCGGCCGCGCGGGACTGCTTGATCCTCACACACCCAACAACTCGCGAGGCTGTCTCCATGTCCCCCCACTTACCGACCAAGATCGATCGCAGGTCCGCACATTAGGGTCGGGGCATGACGCCACCCCTCGTGAGAAGCGCCTTCGACTCGCTCCGCCTCGACGCCGTGCCCGACCAGGAGGCGCTGCGCCGGGTCTACGAACTCCCCAGCGACGCAGCCGTGCGCAAGGAGATGACCGAACTCACCGAACAGACCCGGCGGCTGATCGAATGCTCATCGCTCGTCCTCGTCGCCAGCGCGGACACCGAGGGCAATTGTGACGTCTCCCCGCGCGGCGGTCCCGCCGGGTTCGTCGCAGTCCTGGACCCACGGACGTTGGCGATACCGGACGCTACCGGCAACAAGCGTCTGGACACCCTGCAGAACGTCATCGCCACCGGACGGGCCGGGCTGCTGTTCCTCATCCCGGGGCGCACCACGACGCTCAGGGTGAACGGCCGGGCCTGCGTCTCCACCCGCCCGGAGCTGCTGTCGCAGCTGACCTCCGTGGGCAAGCCGCCGGCCAGTGCGCTGGTGCTGGGGATCGAGGAGGTCTACCCCCACTGCCCCAAGTCGCTCCTGCGCAGCGCGGCCTGGAAGCCGGAGCAGTGGCTACCGGCGGACGCACAGCCGACCTCCGCCGAGGTGACGCTGGCTCAACTGCGGATGCCGGAGCTGACGATCGCCGACATCGAGCAGGCCGAGGCGGACTCGCTGAAGTACCGGTACGAGTAACGAGACGACCGCGATTGCTGGACCGCCGGCCGTCCGAACCCCCACAGCAGCACGCTCCGAGATCACTCGCGGCGTAGCTCGTAAGGTCTCCCCCGCCGCGGACCCGGCCGGCCCCACGCCACCAGCCAGCACCCCGTACGGCCCGGCAGGCGGGCGCTGCCGCTCGCCCGCCCACCCGAGCCGGCCTCCCGCCCCGCAGGCAGCCCGCGCTCCGGCCCCGCGCGCCCGCCGCTCACGGCATCCCGCCAGGACCAGCATGCCCGGCCGGCATCGCAGCGGCGGGCCGAAGGGCAGTACCGGCCGCGACGGGCCACCTCGTCGAAGCCTGCCGTACGCCCCGCCACGAAGCCAAAGGCCATGCCCCGGAAGGCAAGGCCCGGCCCCTGCCATGGCTGTGAGAGTGACGAGCCGTCCTGCCGGACTCCACCCCACGTCCCGCCATCGCATCCGGCTGGTGGACCCACACGTTCCGACTGTCCTGGGAGACGGCACGGCCAGTCGGTCAGCGGTTTCTGGTTACGCGTTGAGCGCCGACCAGAGCCACTGGCCGCCGACCCGGACGTAGAGCCGCTTGTTCGCCGAGTCCACGGCCATGGTGCCGTCCAGAGGCTGACGGGTGAAGGAGGCGTCGGAGACCGGGCCGGGCACCAGACGCAGGGGCGGGTTCGGCGCGTTCTTGACGGGAATCGTTCCGGTCGCCTGGGCGCCGAGGGTGCCGTAGCTGTTCTCCACCCGGAAGTCGCCGCTCGAAGACTGCTCGTAGTAGATGTGGGTGCCGGTGGGTGCGGTGCCGTAGAGCCCGACGACGTTGCGCAACACGGCGGTGGAGCCCTGGCCCGAGTAGAGCGCGACGCCCGCGTTGACGGTGGCCTTGTCCCGGTTGGCGATGACCACGTTCTCCAGCGCACTGGAGCTCGCCGCCCAGCTGATGATGTTCCGCGCGGTGGCCGGTGTCCCCGCCGCAAAGTCGCCGGCGTAACAGTAGATGTTGGTGGCGTAGACGTGCTTGCAGCCCGCGTCGGTCTTCAGGTGCGGGCCGCCCTGCATGCGGGAGGTCTCGAACTTGCAGTCGGTGATGTAGACGCCGTTGGGGTTGTTGGTCGTGACGGCGCCTTGGCCGACCCACAGCGCGCCGGTGCCGAAGGCCTCCAGGCGGCAGCCGGTGAAGTGGATCTGATTGATGTTGTCCTTGCTGTGGCCCCAGGCGCCGTCGGTGGCGGAGGAGGCATTGCGCAGCCAGATGTTGGGCTGGGTCGTGCTGGCGGTGGTGCCGGTGCAGTCCTCGATGACCAGGTTGTAGAAGCGGGAGTCCCAGAACTCCACGGCGTCGATGCACATGTCCTTGTTCGAGGTCATGAAGACGTCGCGGAAGTAGGAGTTGTTGTTGTAGTAGAGCTCCAGCAGCAGGCCGGTCTTGCCGTTGCCGTTGAAGCCGAGGTTCTCGACGGAGCAGTAGCGGCGGTGGGTGGAGCCGGTGGAATAGGCCGCTCCCGTGCCGGACATCCGGAGCAGGATGCCGTCTCCGCCCTTGATCAGCATGGAGGCCTTTGCCCCGGCGCCGGCCAGGCGGATGCCGTCGGCCTTGACGGCCAGCGCAGGTGCGCCGGCTGCGGGCTTGACCAGGTACTTCCCGACGGGGAGGTACACGGTGCCGCCGCCCGCCGCGGCCGCCGCGTCGAGTGCGCGCTGGATGGCGGCGGTGTCGTCGGCGTAGCCATCGCCGACCGCGCCGTGACTCTTGACGTCGAACCAGTCCGGCGTTACCGCGGCCGTGGCCGCCGCGGCGGCCGTACCGCCGCCGGATATCAGCGCGGTCCCAGTGAGCCCGGCCACTGCTCCGGTCAGCAATGCACGGCGGGCTGTCTTCAACTGTTCGGTCATGGTCTCCCCCTTGTGATGACGGACAACAGAGATGATCTTGTCACCCGGTGCCGACAGTTGAGGGGTTCCGCCCTCGTGGACGTGAAGGGCGCTCTCCGTCTGTTCCGGCATGCGTTCAGCCCGCAGGGCTTCGCTCGCTCCAGCATTCCGGACGGTCCGTCCGCGTGGCGGTACGGGACGCCGTCGGCGCGAGCTCCAGCACGCCGCGCGAACGCCGGAAGATCGTCGAGCCGGTACGCAACCCGCTGTCCGCTGGCCCGCTGGACGCGAAGCCCCGGGGAGTCGAGTCCGCCTTACCCGTGCGGATGCAGGCGTGTTCCCCTGATCTGCGGGACGCGGGGACGTAGAGTCGGGAGACGTGATCAACGGAGCGCACGTCATCCTCCACAGCCGCGATGCAGAAGCGGACCGCGCCTTCCTGCGGGACGTTCTCGGTGCGAAGAGCGTCGACGCCGGCGGTGGCTGGCTCATCCTCCAGCTGCCGCCCGCCGAGGTGGCCGTCCATCCGACAGACGCGGACCAGAAGCACGAGCTCTACTTCATGTGCGACGACGTCGAGGCGACCGTTGCCGAGCTGAAGGAGAAGGGCGTGGAGTTCACCACGCCGCTCAGCGAGCATCGGTGGGGCAGGCTCATCACCTTCAGGCTGCCCGGCGGCGGTGAGGTCGGGCTGTACGAGCCTCTACATCCGACCGCGTACGACCTCTAGAGGCGACCGTCCACCTTCACCGGGTTGTGCGATCGGCTACGCGCAGCGAGGCCGGTTCCGGCTGCCTGCCACGCCCGTGACGAAGTCGGCGAACGCCTGACCGTGGTCGACGAGATGGTGCTCCAAGGCGCCCGGAGCCGGGGCCCGCTGCCCAACCCGAGCCGGCTGGCCGGCCGTAGACGCGGGACGCGATGAAGCCGGGGTGCCCTGACGGCATCCCGGCTTCGTCGTCGACGGCGAGGAAAGCGGGGGGACTAGTTCAGTGGAGTGGTGAGAAGGAAGTCCGCCCATGGCCTCGCCGTGATCAACAGTAGCAGTCAGGCCGGGATCAGCGCGCGCAGATTCTCCGGCGTGATGACCAGCGAGTCCGGGTGGAGCCCTTCCGGGCGTTCCAAGCCGATGTACGTGACCGGGCCGTCCGGGACCCGGGCCTGGCTGCCGTCCCACGACGTGATGGCCGTGGCCTGATCGGCCATCAGGCTGACGAGGTGCCGCACCGTCAACTGGTCGCGTTCGACGATGCCCCGCACCAGCGTGGCGACCGACACCCGGTTCCCTTCGACCCGGTTGGCGTTCGGGTTGCCCTTCAGGTACAGGTGCAGCCACTTTGCTCGCCACCCGCCGTCGTCCCCACGCAGGAACACCAGCGGCAGGGCGACCCTGCCCGTCCCCCGCATCTCCGACTTCATGCGCACCGTACGCGGCTCGAAGGGGCGGCCCTGCTGCTCGGCGTCGCGCACCATGAAACCGAAGAACGACTCCGCGACCTCCTCGAACCCCTCCCCGGAGAAGATGTTGACCTGCGGGACGATGAAATCGCCGCGTACGACGCCCAGGCGCAGGTTGATGAACTCCGAGGCGCCATCGGGTGCGGGAGCATCGGTGATGTCGCCCGAATGCTCGCCCTCAAGGTCCTGGAGGGCCGTGTACGACAGCCACGTCACGGTCTCGTACGACCCGTCCAGTATCAGCGCCGACAAGTCGAAGTCGGTGGTTCGCTGCGCCTGCCGCCAGTGGACGAAGAACCGCAGCAGCTCCCCGTCGACGGTGGAGAGGGACCCACGGGGCAGTACGCCGAACCCCGCGGCCGTCGCCTTGCCGCTGAGCGGAAGCGCGACGTCGAGGACCGCGGGGTCGACCAGTAGGTGCCCCGGCTCCGGGAGCCGGCGCCGCGTCTCCGCGTCCAGGGCTGCGACCAGCCGCTTGATGTCGGGTTCCGGTACGGGCGGACGGGTGTCGGTGGCGACCCAGGCACGGCCCCCACGGTTGACGAAGAAGCGGCGCCGCACCGCCTCCTGCGTCCGGTTGTGGAAGTGCTCGCGCAACGACAGCAGGACCCGGCCGGAAACGTGGGGGGCGGCCTCCTCAGCAGCGGCCGCGACCTCGTCGCGCCCCTCCTGATCGGGGCACGCGCGCAGCAGCCGGTCCAGCGAGCGCAGCAGCTTGCCCGGGGCGGCGGCCGCCAGCAGCCGCGCCGCGCCCGTGACGTCGTCGGAGCCGAGCAGTTCCTCGACGCGGCTGTCGAGGGTCCGGGCCGCCTTCTCACCGCGGGCGACGGCGAACACGTCGGCGGCATGCGGCCAGCGCGGGTACTCGTGCGGGTGGAGGCGCTCGCCGAGGCGCTTGAACGCCTCGCGGTGGGAGGCGACATCGGCCAGCTTGGCGGGGGACGCGGCGACCGCGTCGAGGCCGGCGAGGAGGGCACGGCGGACCGGCCGGGACAGCGAACGGAAACGGGTCGGCTCGGCGAGGGTCACGTCGCCGTCCGACAGGGCGCAGGCCAGGCGCAGGACGTCGGTGACGGTGTCCAGCAGCAGGTCCGCGCCGCGGTCGAGGCGGGCGCGGTTGACGACGGCGCGGTTCTCCCGGACCGGGATATCCTCGGGCTGGGGGCCGTCGGCGCAGTGCCCGGCGAGCACGGCGAGGTCGCGCAGGCCGTCCTCGCCCAGTGGTGTGGCACTGCCCGCCAGGGCCAGGTACAGGGCGGTGACCTCGTCGTCCGGGGTGCCGCCCGCGTGCAGGACGGTCATGCGGTCGCCTGCGGCGGCGATCAGCTCGTCGTGCGCGGCGAGCATCTCCTCGTACGTGTGCTGGTAGGTGCCGTACGTCGGGAGGGTGAGCAGGTCAACGATGCCGGACCGGAGCTGGTCGACGATCCCCGCGCGCGAAACGTCGTCGACGAGCGCCTCGCGGATGCACTGCATCCAGAACTCAAGCGTGTCCGGCACGTTGGCCGGGAAGTCGACGAAGTAGACGTTGTGCTGGACGTGATCGCCGACCATCGCGCGCACGGTTTCCAGCGTGCGCGACGCGGTGTCGAGGACGACCCCTTCGGCCAGGCCCGAGAGGTGCTCCAGCAGTTCCCCGGAGAGCTTGAAGCCCACGGACAGCAGTGCGGCGTCGAACTGCCGTGCCGCGGCTCCGCCTTGCCCAGCGGGCCCGGAAGGGTTGGGAAGGCGGTGGGTGTGCCTGATGACCAGGGGTTCAAGAGGATGGGCCATCGGGACATGATCCCAGAACACCCGAACGGCCCGCACCCGAGTTTACGACTACCGAGGCGAACCGGCCCAGCTGCCCGAGTCTGGCCTGTCCGGCTCGGAGTGGTGCTCCAGGGCGGCGGTGCTCAGCATGATGCAGCAGGTCCGAGCAGCCTCCACCGTCGCCCGCTCCCACTCGTGCTGCCGCTGAGGCCGCGCGCACCCAACGGTCGGCGCGCACGCCCGCAGGGGCGTCCTTCGGCACGTCCGGTCCTACCCATCAGCTCTGGGGACGGCAGCGCTGAGGGATGAGTACGGCAACTCATGACCGACACTCGGCAGCGGCCGACGATGAGGGCGTCAGCTCAGCGCCAGAAGAACGAGGCCGTCCATGCTCAGCCGAATCGCCGCGGCAGTCGTCCCCATTGCCGGGAGCCTGACCGTCAGCTCCGAAGCCGCATCGGGTCCCGGCGTCGGCAGCATCCTGGTGGCCAACCACACCTCGCTCGCCGATCCGGCCGTCGTGATCGCAGCGCTACGACGGTACGGAATCGAGCCCGTCGTCATGGCCACTGCCGGGCTGTGGCGGCTGCCGCTGCTCGGAGCGGCGCTGCGCCGCGAGGGGCACATCCCGGTCCGGCGCGGCACCGCCCGCGCCGGCGAATGCCTTGACGCCGCAGCCGCCGCCCTTGCGGCCGGGCGCTGCGTGCTGCTCTACGGCGAAGGCCGTTTGCCCGAACGCACCGATGCGGGCGAAGCCCCGCCGGGGCCCTTCCGCAGCGGCCCGGCTCGGCTGGCCGGTATGACCGGAGCGCCGCTCGTGCCGGTGGGCCAGGCCGGCGCCCGCCGCCTGTGCTCAGGCGGGGCGGTCAAACAACTCGCCGGAGCCGTGACCGCGCCGCTACGACGGCCGGACCTGCACGTGCACATCGGCGCACCGCTGCACCTTCGCGGCGCCGTCCCGGAAACGACGCTGCACATCCAGGCCGCCGTCAACGCCGCATGGAAGAACGCGAGCCGCGCCCTGAGCCGGTAACACCGCGTCCGGGGCCGCGGTGGGAGCCCATCAGGCGGCCTCGTGACAGAGCTGGAGCGGTATCCCGGTCCCCCGCGCCTGCCGGTACGGGGCCGCAGGGCGGACGGAGGTCACCCAGGTGGCTGCGAACCGTCCGCCGCCGGGCCGCCGGGGCTGCTGGGGCCGCCGTACGGGCGTCGACGAAGTTCGCAGCGTCTTCGACACGCTCGGCAGGGCCGGCTTCCAGGCCGAGCCGATCTTCTTCGGCAGCAACGACGACTACGTCGTGGACATCCACTGCGGCTCGACGACCAAGGGCACCGGCAAGGTCGACGACCTGAGTGGTGACCAGCACCAGATGGACGGCTTCATCTGGGACGACTCCACCCTCGCACCGCTGCCCGACCGCCTCGCCTGATCCCCACAGCGAGCCCCTGCTCCGCCCGAGCGACGGGCCGGCGGAGCAGACGAGGTCACCAGGATCGCGACCGGCGCAAGCGCGGCAGCGCCGCACCGGCTTCACTCCGGTGCGGCGCTGCGTGCTTCAGGGATCAGGCCTTGACGTTGACTCCGGCCCAGGCGGCGTTCACCGCCTTGGCTTCGGCACTGTTCGCGCCGTAGAGGTCGGTGGCCGCCTTCAAGGTGCCCTCACGGGCACCGTGGTAGTCGGTGGTGGACGTGAAGTACGCGGTCAGTGCCTTGTACCAGATCTGAACCGCCTTGTCGCGGCCGATGCCGGTGACAGCGGAGCCGTCCGCGGTCGGGCTGTCGTAGTGCACGCCGTTGATGTCCTTCGCGCCGCTGCCCTCGGACAGCAGGTAGAAGAAGTGGTTGGCGACGCCGGAGGAGTAGTGCACGTCGAGATCGCCGACGCCGGCGCTCCAGTAGTCGGCCGAACCCCGTCCGTCCTTGCTCGGCTTGTCCTGGTAGCGCAGCGGCTTGCCGTTGCCGAAGATGTCGATCTTCTCGCCGAGCAGGTAGTCGCCCCGGTCCTGGGCATTGTTCGCGTTCCACTCCACCGCGGTGCCCAAGATGTCCGAGGTGGCCTCGTTCAGACCACCGGACTCGCCGGAGTACTGCAGGTTCGCGGTGGCGGAGGTGACGCCGTGGCTGAACTCGTGGCCGGCCACGTCGAGCTGGGTGAGTGGGCGCTGGTTGTTCGCCCCGTCACCGTAGGTGATGGCGAAGGACTGGTCGTCCCAGAAGGCGTTCTGGTAGGCGTTGCCGTAGTGGACCCGGGACACCGGAGCCCGCCCGTCGTTCTTGATGCCGTTGCGGTGCAGGACGTTCTTGTAGAAGTCCCAGGTCTGGGCGGCCCCGTAGGCGGCGTCGACGGCGGCGGTCTGGTTGTTGGCCGGGCTGCCGTTGCCCCATGCGTTGTCCGCGTCGGCAAAGACGGTGCCCGTGCCGCCCGTGCGGTGCTTGAGGTCGACGGTGCTGGATCCGCCGCGCACGCTGTCGACGAGGTCGTAGCCCTTCGACGACTTGGTGGTGTTGAGGCTGACGCTGCCGCTGTACTGGCTTGCGCCGGTGCCGACCGCCCCGGCCTGGGCGCCGGCCGGCTTGGCGGCCTCGGAACCGCCGTTGGCGGTGATGCCGTCGGCTATGTCGTCGATCAACTGGATCTCGTACAGCTTCTCGCCCGTGTCGGCGTCGGTGATGACGCGCAGTCGGCTCGGGGTGACCCCGTCGTGCTGGGTACCGGTGACGACCGTCTCGTAGGCGAGGACGGGCTTGCCGTCGGCGGCCCAGATGACCTTGCGCGGGGCGTCACCGGTGGCGGCACCCGTGGTCTGCGCGGCCTCGGCAGCCTGGACCGCAGCGGACTTGGCGGCGGTCGGGGTCTGCTTCGGGGTGAGTGAGGCGACCTTGATGCTGGTCTGGATGGCCTTGGTGACGGCCTTGACGGCGCCGTCGGCGCCGCGGTGGACGACGAGGTCTCCGCCGAGGACGGGAAGACCGGCGTAGGTGCGGTCGTAGCGGGTGTGGACAGTGCCGTCGGCATCCTTGATGACGTCCTTGACGACCAGCTCCTCCTCGGAACCGAGGCCGAGCGAAAGAGCGGTAGCCGCGACGGAGGTGTCGTCATGCTGCGGAACAGCACCCGCTGATGCACCGGAGGCACCGGCAGCGAGCAGGGTGCCGGTGAGGACGGCGGCGCCGGACACGATGGCGACACGGCGTGCCCTACCGCCGGCGGGGGAAGACGAAAACATGCGTTTCTCCAGAGAGTCGTGGGGAGTTGGACGGGATCGCCGTCCACCTCTGCAAGGAGGAATGCCTTGATGGGTAGGGAGACTCTCAGTAAGCCGTGGACATGTCATGGGGCGCAAAGGGTGGTTCGACCGCTCATGTCGGATTCGCCGCCCGCCTCTTCACGGGAAGGACAAGGCTCCGAAACACGCCGACACAGATGACACGGGAATCCGCAACACGGATGACAAGAAGTCCCCACGGTCCCTACGAGAGCCCCGCGCCGATCGTCCCCTGCAGCGGCATCCCACGGGGCCCGCGCCACCCCCGTCGGTTGGGCCCTCGAAGCCGACCGAAGCGCAGGTGGGCCGGCCAGGCGTCCCGCCGGCGATCGCCCGGCACCCAGTTGAGCGCGCAGGAAACAGCCGCACGGTCCAGGAGTCGTCGAGGCGACGTCGTCGATGACCCGGACGGCTCGACGGAGCATGCGGCCCACGACGCCGGGGACCGGTTGGCGAGGTCAAGTCGATCCCCCGCCCCCGGGGGCCGGCCGGGCCGGAAGGGTTCGCAGGGGCGCTGCCGTGGACAGGATCGACGCATGTATTCCGTGAAGACCGTCCTGACGGCCACCGCCACAGCGCTCCTCGCCCTCGCCGCTCCGGCAGCCGCGGTCTCCGCGGCTCCGACCGCCCCGGCCCGCCCCTCCGTGTCCGCCGCGCCACGTCCCTGCGGGGGCGCCGCGACCTGCTACGTCAGCGTGACGGTCGCTCAGGTTTGGGTGAGCCCCGAACAGGTCCGGCCCGTGGACGCTCCCGCGACCACCAATCCCGCTGACATCCGCGGCTGGTTGACGACCATGTCCCTGGACGAGCGGCGTGAGGTCGCCGGGGAGACGCAGGCTCTCCACGGCGTCCGGGTGAGCATCGACCGCACCGAGTGGCACGGCGGTCTGCTTTGGGACCACGTATGGGTGCACGGCCAGCCCACCCCCAGGGACCAGGCAGGACGGGGCGCCTACCCCGGCTGGATTCCCGACCGGCAGCTGACCACGGAGCACCGGCGCCCGCCCGGCGGCACCCACGAGGAACGCGTTGCCCGCCCCACGGCCCGCGGCTTCGCCACTGCCCGGGCCGCGCTCGCCGGCCGCGAATCCGGGCCGGCGGGCGAGTACTCGTACAACACTTCCTTCCCGGTGGAGGCAGGTCCGCTGCCCGGAGTCGTCACCGCCTACTCTGGCAGCGGTGGCCGGCTGTTCTTCCGGGCTGACGACCTGGCGAAGGTGTCGGACGCAGCGAGCGGCGCGGACGTGGTCGCCGCCGCACGCGCCTTCCTGGGTCTGCCCTACCTGTGGTCGGGCACCTCCGGATTCGGCTACGACTGCTCCGGCCTCACCAGCCAGGTCTACTCCGCCCTCGGCGTGACGATCCCCCGGGACGCGCAGCCGCAGTTCGACGCGGGCGGCGGGCAGGTACCCGCCGGCTCGGCCGCGGGGGTGCGGATCACCGGTACGCAGGACCTCAGGCCCGGCGACATCGTCGCCTTCCGCCCTGCCACCGGCACCGAAGTCACCCACGTCGGCATCTATTCGGGGACGAGGAACGGCGAACCCATGATGATCAACTCGCCTCGGACCGGCGACCCGGTCAAGGAAGAGCCCATCGGTTCCACCGGCCGCGTCTACGTGGGCGCCACCCGCTTCCTCACCCGCTGACATGCGTGGGCACTGCCGTGCGGCGACCCCCCGCCACCACTCCGCCGTCGGGGACGGGTAGGGAGCCTGTGGTACCCGTGCTCGGACGGCGAGGGAGCGGTTGGTGCCGCGCAGCATGCGGAGCGCTGGGCGCTGGGCGAGGCGGGTTCGCTTTGCCGAACGCACTGCGCTTGAGGGCATGCAGGTCGTTGACGTGGCCTGCGAGGGGCCTGGAGCACCATGTGGTGTTGATGCCGAAGACGATGGCGGCAACAGACCACCCCTCCCGAGATGCGTACCGGCCGGGGCCGGTTCGACCGCGGGGTAGGTGCCCGAATGCTCGCGGACGGGCAGACTCGCCCTCGTGTTGGACGGTGATACGCAGGCGCTTCGGAACGCAATCGGAGACCGGGTGACGGGTGGTCCGGACGGCCCGGCCCGCGATCTGGCCGCCCGAACGGGGGTGCGGACGGCGGTGCTGCTGGAAGGGCCGAGCGACCTCGCCGCCGTGCAGGCCCTGGCCGAGCGGCGGCGTCGGGACCTGCCCGCCGAGGGAGTGTGCGTCCTACTGATGGGCGGGACGATGAACATCGGCCGCTTCGCAGCCCTCCTCGGACCGCCCGGCCTCGGGCTGCGCCCGGCAGTTTTGTGCGACGAGCGCGAGCGGCCGTTCTACGAGCGCGGCCTGCAGCAAGCAGGGGCGCCGAACCACCACTTCTTCGTGTGCCTGTGGGACCTGGAGGACGAACTGATCCGCGCGCCGGGCACCACGGAGGTCGAAGAGATCATCCGGGCGGACGGCGATCCCCACCCGGGCAGACGTTCCTGCGGCAACCCGCACAGCACGGCCGGGCCCGACGGGAGCAACTGCGGCGCTTCCTCGCCGCAAGATCCGCTACGCCCGCCTCCTCACCGAGGCGCTCGGCCCCCAAACAGGCACCGCCCCCCTCGACGGCCTCATCACGAACCTGTGGCTCCCGGCGGTGCGGCGCCGTGCCGGCCGCGACGGTGGTTCGGCAAAGGCCCCGCCAGCACCATCGGGCGGGAGTTGCGTAGGCGGATCAGCACGCTCAGGAACGCCGAGTCGGCGAACGCGACGCCGGCAACGTCCAGGGCGAGAAGCTTCGCGCCCGCGGCCTCGGTCCGGCAGGCCTCCGAAAGGCTGCCGACCGAGTCCCGGTCGAACTCGCCCGTACACACGACCACCACCGCGCCCCGGCCGCCGAGCGCGGGCGCGGTGCACAGCGGCGCGCGGTGCACAGCGGCGCGCGGTGACTGTCGTTCTCCAGACTTCGCCGTGCCTCGTGAGACACGGCGGTGGGTGGCCGCGAAGGGCCGTCAGTTGATCTGTTCGGCCAGGGCGAGGATGATGCCTGAGGGGCCGCGGAGGTAGCAGAGGCGGTAGATGTCCTCGTACTGCGCCACCTCGCCGATGAGTTCGGCGCCATGGGGGCGCAGGCGGGCGATGGTGTCGTCGATGTCGTCGACGGCGAACATGACCCGGTGCAGGCCCAGCGTGTTCGGCGGCGCGTTGTGCGATCCGTCCCCGATCGCCGCGGGCGTGTGGTACTGGGCGAGCTCCAGCTTGCCGTGGCCGTCCGGGGTCCGCATCATCGCGATGTCGCTGCGGACTCCGTCGAGTCCGACGGCCTGATCCGCGAAGAGGCCCTCGATCTGCGCCTTGCCTTCGACCTCCATGCCCAGTTCGGTGAAGAAGGCGATGGCGGCGTCCAGGTCTTCGACGACGATGCCGACGTTGTCCATCCGCTGAAGCGTCATGACGGCTCTCCCTCTGCGTTGCGCGGCCCTTTGAGGCCACCGGTATACCCAGGACGGAGCCAGCGGCCCGTTCTCGACACCCGCAAAACGGGCTGAGTTCCGCAGGCCCGCTCCTGGCCCCGCCCCGGGTGCCCCGATCGCCGAACGAGCACCCGCCCATAGGGCGTCCGAATGAAACACCCCGAGGGGTCCGGAGGACCGTGAACTTCGGCTCATGCGCCACCCCGGCACGCAGCGCAGCCTTGCCCGGCACGGCTTCCGCGGCCTGCGCCAGCATCGGCTCGACCGGTGGTCTGAGCACCGTCCCCGGAGCCGCTTTCACGGCTGGTCCCTCTTCCGAGGTCGGCCGGTCCGGCTCCACGCGGCCCGGCAAGGCAGCCGTGGATCATCCATCCGAGGGGCCCGGCGGGGACGTCAGGAGCGGTGCCGGCAGCGACTGCGGCACGGTGGCGGCACACGCCGCTGCTCCCCTGCCCCTCCCCCGCCTGCCCGAGCCACCCACCGCGCCCGAGGACGACCGCGCTCCCGCCCTGCGCGCGGCGGGGCCCGCGAGGCATCCGACGAAAGCCGACACAACAGGCCGGCACCGCTTGAACGATCTCGAAAACCGTCGGGGAAGCGATGTCACCGAGGGTTCGAATCCCACCGCCTCCGTTCTCACGCCCAGCGACCGTGACCGTCCGGTGTTCCCCACAGGTTCCCGTCCTGTCGGGCACGGATGAGGCACGGGGTTTTCAGCAGTTGGTTGCGCCGGGCTGTCCGCGGCTGGGGTTCATGCAGGCGTTGTGGCCCGGGCCGCCGTCGGCGGCGTTCCCGTTGATGGCATCGTTGCCGCCGAGACCGAAGATCGCGTCGGGTCCGGGGGTTCCGTTGAGGATGTCGGAGCGGCTGGTGCCAACGATGACGTTGAGCCCTTGTGGGTTGGCCGGGGTGGCGTTCGCGCACGTCGACACGGGCAGTCCGGAGGTGACGGTCGCCCGAGCCGGGTCGGCGGCGGATCCGGAGGTGCCACCGGGCGGGACGTGGTTCGAACCGCCACCGCCGGAGCCTCCGATAGGCCCCTGCTGGATGCGGTCGGGCGCCGTCCGGGCAGACGTGGCCAAGGGCACCACCACGGCCACGGGCAGCGCCGCCGTAGCCAGCAGGGCAGCGGCACGCCGGGCAGGCCCTCGCAGGCACTCACCCCGCACTGCGGTACCAGGTCGGTCGGAAAGCGCAGGGCGCCGGGTCAGTCTCACGGTCAGGCTGCTCGGCAACGGCCACGGGCGCCCCTGGCGCTCAAGCCTTCGATGGATGCTCCGGTCCCGATTGGGGTCACTTGTCTCATCGACCACGCCCACGCCGTGCGTCCGCTCCAGACACACCGTCAACCGCACTGCGATCCGCCGTCCGCCGTATGCCCGCGTGGGCCGTTCGGGCGCGGCCTGACCTTCACACGTCCACCGATCCCATCCCTGCTTTCTTCTCTGGCGCAGCCGTTGGGGATCGGCTCCCAGCCATGCTCCACCCACCCCTGACCCCGGCGCCCCGCCGGAGGCACCGTTTGGGCCGCCGCGTACGCGGTGATCGCTCACGGCCTCCAGCCCCATCCCCCCAGTGGCCGCGCGTCGGCGCAGCGCGGGCGGAGCGGGCCGCAGGCAGGAGCATCCTCAGCGGAATGCGGAAGCGCTGAATCCCTGAAGCGCGCCCAGTGGAGCGGAGCACAGCCGGGGCTTGATCCGCGCGGCCGTCGCGGGCCCGCCGAACGCATCCTCGGCCGCTCCCGCACCGGCGGCAGGCCCTCCCCCGAGTTCCTCGCACCAGCGGACCGGGACGACGCCGCCTGCACACTCCCTGCGCCCGGGCCGGCCGGCTCAGATCCCGGGTCTCTGAGACGGAAGGACGGAAGGACGGAAGACGGAGCCGACGGCCGCGGTCATCGACTCGCAGTCGCTTCGGGCGGCCGACAAGGTCGCCGCTGGTTCACGGGGCTGGGACGGCGGGAAGAAGGTCGGCGGCCGCAAACGCCACCTGGCGGTGGACTGCGCAGCGCTGCTCCTGGTCGTTCACGTCACCCCGGCGGCCGTCCAGGACCGCGGTGCGGCCGTTCCAGTTTTGAGCCGGCTTCGTGAACTCCACCGCAAAACCGCTCCGGTCTGGGCCGACGGCGGTTACGCCGGCGGACTCGGCGTCTGGGCGAGGAACGCTCCCGACCTCGCGCTCACGGTCGTCAAACGCAGCGACGGCCGGCCCGGGGTCGTGGTCCTGCCCCGCCGGTGGGTCGTCGAGCGGACACTGGCCCGGCTGATGCACCGCCGACGCCTGGTCCGCGACTACGAACGCGTGCCCGCACACCCACGAGGCGTGGTCGTGGGACGGCGCCTCGCACGGCGGCCGGGCTCACTCTGCAGCCGCAGGCGTCCCCTGACCCGATTGGCCCTGTGGGGCGGGCTGCTCAGCGGGTCCGCCCGTAGGTGTCGTCCGGTGCGGGCGGCGGCGTCCGGAGCCGGCGGTGGGGTCATTGCTTCACCCAGATCCGGTAGCGGCCGCCGTACTCGCTGAACAGCGCAGATCGCAGGAGGCTGTCCGCACGGTCGTGGCTGGGGTTGCCGAACGGCAGGTGGGCAAGGAGCCGGTAGTGCGGGTTCCCCTTCAGCGCCCTCGAAATGACACGGTCTACCTGCGGGTTGGTGAACCCGTCGAGGACGATCAGGTCGAACTCGCCGTCGCGCAGGGCCGCGCGGTAGGCCGCGTCGCCGGTGTGGCGGATGTGGTTCCGGTCGGTGTAAGCCATACCGAAGACGCTCCGCCACTGCCAGTGCGCGGTTCTTTCCCGCAGGTAATAGGCGGGTACTTCGGGGGTCGAGCTGAGGTAGTGGCCGTTGCCGTTCACGTCGGAGGAGATCGTCCGGATCATCCGGGAGGAATCCGGCCAGCTGCCGAACCTTCCGTCCGCCTGCGCGATGCCCAGGCACAGCGCCGCCGCCCACAGCGCGATGCCCAGGTGGGGGTGGCGGAAGTGTGCACCCACAAGCCGGGTCAGGCCGACGCCCGCCAGGGGCGCGGCAAAGAGCAGACCGTAGCCGATGTGCTTGAACAGCGACACCATGGTCCCCAGGTGCACCTGGTAAGCGGGCGCGAACAGCGCCGTGGTGCACAGCAGCGAGCCCAGCAGCACCCGCGTGCGGCGGCTCGGATCGCGGAGCCGCCACGTGAGCGGCGACTCCCCCATGCGGCTTCGCCGGACGTACGAGATCGCGCCGCCGACGGCGGTGAGGAACATCAGGCCGCCCCACTGGGCCGACTGCCAGAGCAGGAACCCGGCCCCGTCGGAACCGTGATCCCGATGGGTCGTGGTCCGTCGCACACCGGCCAGTAGATCGGTGCCGTGCATGCCGAGCGCGAGGAGCCCGGCCGTGCCGAGGGCGAGCAGCAGGGCCCGCGCGATTGCCTTGGCGCCCTGGTGGGGCCACGCGGTGAGCAGTGCGAGCCCGACCAGGGTCGGCAGGTAGAGGCCGGCCGCGTACTTGACGCCGACCGCGAGGACCGCGACGGGCACGGCGACGAGCACGGCGGTCGCGGGTGCGCGGTCGGTGCGCACGATGATCCAGGTGGCCAGCGCGAGGAGGAACAGGGCGGGCGCGTCGTGGGTGGCGAAGTACCCCATGACCACGGTCGACTGCATGACGGCGAACAGCGCGGCGGCCGCCAGCCCGGCGCGCTCGTTGAACAGACGCCGGGTGAAGGAGTACAGCAGCCCGGTGGTGCCCAGCATGAAGAGCAGGCTCAGCGTTCGAGCGCCGGAGAGCCCGAAGCGGCTGTCCACGGCGGCGGCGAGCACCGGGTACAGATGCGGCGAGCCGGAGAAGTACGCGGCGTAGTCGACCGCCGATGGAGTGCCCTGCAGCAGGTGGGCCAGTTCGGCGTGGCCGGCCGTCAAGTACAGGGCCTCGTCCTGGAAGGCCGTGTTGGACAGCCGCAGGGACAGCGCGGATTGGAGGGCCAGCAGCAGCAGGAGGACCGCCCGGCTGACCCAGGTGCGGCGTCGACAACCGGCAGGACTCCACGCCGCCGGAGGCGTCTTCGGCAGGCGGTAGGTCGGCGCCCGCTGCTCTCCCGGCCGGGTCGGAGCCGGGGGGACGGTCCGGGTGGCGCGCTCCGTCGATGTCATCGGGCACTCCGCACGTCGAAACCGTAGAGGTCGTTGGCGGAGAGGCGCCGGAACTCGGCGACGCCCTCCGGGTTCGCGGCAAGCCGCCAGTCGGCTCGCGCCTTGTGGTCGAACCAGGCGAATCCAATGATGTCGCGGGCGGCCGTGACGCCGTCGAAAAGGGTGCGCACGTCTTCCTTGCGATGTCGGCCGGGCATCGCGCCCGTTTCCAGGATGAGCCGCGGCTTCTGGGTGAACCGCTTGATCTCGCTCAGGGTCGACCCGAACAGTCCGGTGAACGAGTGCGGGTCCCAGTCGGTGAAGTAGCCGACCAGCCCGACCCAGTCGACGTAGCTGTCGCCGGGGTAGTAGGCGCTCAAGTCCTGGTGGGTGCCCGGTCGGAGGATGTTGGGGGACCAGGTCCAGATCACGTTGGTGGCGCCGGCGTCCTGGAAGGCGTCGTGGATGTGTCGCCAGGCCCTGACGTACTCCTTGGGCGTGGTCCCGGTGGTCCCCCACTGCTCCCAGTCGCCGTTCATCTCGTCGGCGAAGCTGATCGCCAGGGGGAAGCTCAGGGCGCGGACCGCTTTCGCGCACCCCCGGATGTACTCGTCGAAGGCTCCGTCGGCGATCCGGGTGAGGGTGGTGTCGTGCGGCTCCCAGGACATCACGGTCAGTGCGCCCGAGTTCCAGGCGTCGCGCATCCCCTTCGCGTCGAAACCGTCGCCCCAGCCCGCGTAATAGGCGATCAGGTTCGGCCGCTTGCCGACCATCCTGGCCCAGTCGTGCACCGGCTCCATGGAGTGCGGGGCTCCGGGGCGGAAGACGCCGAAGTACTTCTTCGGCGGGTGCAGCAGCGGGCGTACGTCGTAGGGTCGGTGCGGGGCGGTGGCTGCGGTGCGGTAGGCCGTGAAGGAGGGCGCGCAGGCGGTCAACGCGAGGGTGAGGGCGGCGAGCGGCAGGAGCACGGCCGCCGTGACACGTGTGACGTGCGTGATGCGTGGACCGCGTGTGGCGTGCATCAGTGGGCTCCCATCGCACGGGGCGGCAGCAGGACCCGCGCGACGATCAGCGCGTAGAAGAGTCCGGAGGAGAGGAGGAGGAAGAAGTCGGCGGGGTCGAGCGTGAGCGCGCGCCATGCCGCGGCGCCCACCCAGAGCAGCGCGGTGCCACCGCCCCACAGCCCCACACCGGCCAGGCGCCCCTTGGTGCCGCTCCGCTTCGCCGCGGAGGAACCGGTGGCCTGCCAACCCAGGCTCCGGCCGTGCAGGATGTCGCGGATCGCGAAGGCGTGCGCCCAGCCGTACATCATGCGCGCGGCCCAGGCCTCCAGACGGTAGGGCACCCGGTGCCACATCGAGAACACCGTGGTGGTGTAGAGGATGCTGGGGAGGACCAGCCACAGGTTCTCGACAGCGACCTTGTCGGGGAGGAAAAGCAGCAGGAGGATCGGTACCAGGGGCGCGGCGAAGGTGAACAGGGCCGTGTGGGCGTAGTAAAGGAAGCCCGACAGGTAGCAGAGCCTGCTGGAGATCCGGAGCCTGGCCTGCCAGAACTTGGCGCTGCCCAGCAAGCTCATCGACCCGGCGCACCAGCGGTACTGCTGGTTGAAGAAGGCGTCGGCGTCGTCAGGGCACACGCCCGTCGACAGCGCCAGCGGTACGTAGCGCAGGTCCCAGCCCAGGCAGCGCAGGTCGAAGCCGGTGTGCACGTCCTCCGAGTGCTCGATGAGGGTCGTTCCGCCGTTCTCCTCCAGCGCGGTGCGCCGGTACACGGCGCAGCTGCCGACGCAGATCGCCGCGTTCCTGTGCTGCCGGGAGACCTGGACGGTCCGGTAGAAGAGCTCCTGGACGGCGCCGGCGCCGCGCTCGATCCAGTTCTGTGCGTCGAGCACCCGGAAGAACTGCGGTGACTGGACGATGGCGAGCCGCTCGTCCGCCTCCAGGTACGGGAGCAGTTCGTGGAGCAGATCCGGGCGGGGAGCGAAGTCGGCGTCGAGGACGAGGATGTACGTACCGTCGGTGCGGTCGAAGCCGTAGTGCAGATTGCCGGCCTTCTTGAACCAGCCGCGGTTGGGGCGGGTGGCGTAGCGGAAGCCGAAGTCGGCCGCCATCGCGCATAGTTCGGGGTTGGCGGAGTCGTCCAGGACGAACGGCACGCAGCGGCCCGGGTAGTGGTCGGCGAGGGCGCGCACGTGCGTCCAGGTGTTGTGCAGCACCTGGATCGGCTCGCCACACACCGGCAGGAAGATGTCGACCCGGGGGTGGACTCCGGGGCGCCAGTCCAGCACGAGCTGCCGGTGCCGCGCGAGATCGAAGTCATGGGTGAACAGGTTCACCCAGAGCGAGGTCAGGTAGTAGAACACGGTGAACGCGAGCAACGGGGCGCACAGCCACAGCAGGGGTGCGGAGGAGATCAGCCGGTACTGACTCACCAGCAGGCAGCCCATGCTCAGGAGCGAAGCGGTGGTCAGCACCCACTGGCGGCGTTCGGTGTAGGCGTATTTCTCGGCGTCCGAGGGTGGTGCCGGCAGCAGGCCGGGGGCGACGGGCCCGGCCTGCTGCTGCCCGGGCCCTCGCTTTCGTGTACCTGGACGCACCACACGGGCGGCCTCAACTGAACTCACAAGGATCTCCCGGGCCACCTGCCCCGCGCGGATCGAGGCGACATGCGAGGAAACATAGAACGGAGTCCAGGAGCCGGTGCGCTGACGCGATCAACTATCGCCACATTTAACCCGAAATAACGCATCTCCGGCACGAATTACCACATCAGAGCATTTATCGTATGCATGGTTCTCTCGGAGCGTGGAGTGGTGACCCGCTAAGGATTTGAAGGTGGGGAAGCGGCCTCGTTACGACGCCGAGTTCCCGCAATGGGGGCCGTGCGGCCGGACAGGCTGGGCGGCGGAGTCCGGCGCGGGCCTGTTGGAGGACGCCGCCGTCCCGCGCGAGATGACCCTCGACGAGATCCGGTCCACCGTGGCCGACTTCGCCGCCGCCGCCCGTCACGCCGTTGCCGCGGGCTTCGCCGGAGTGGAGGTGCACGCCGCAAACGGCTTCCTGCTCCACCAATTCCTGGCCCAGGGCAGCAACCGGCGCACGGACGCCTACGGCGGCCCGGTGCCCACCGCATCCGGTTCGTCGTCGAGGTGGTCCAGGCCGTAGCGGAGGCGATCGGCCCCGGGCGGGTGGGCGTGCGCATCGCGCCGGGGCTCACCGTCAACGGCATCGAGGAGGGCGATACCGAGGACATCTACCCGACGCTGATCGACGCCCTGGCGGACTGGAGCCTCGCCTACGTCCACGTCGTCTTCGCCGACCCGGACCAGCCCCTCTTCCAGCGGATCCGCAAGATGTGGCCCGGCACGCTCATCGCCAACCCGGTGCTCGGTTGGGGGCAGCCGCTGCCCGCCGACGGCGGCCGGGAAGCGGCCGAGCGGCTCCTCACCGCGGGAGCAGACCTGATCTCCCTGGGCCGGCCGTTCCTCGCCAACCCGGACCTGGTCGAGCGGCTCCGTACCGGCGCACCGGTCAACCAAGTGCGCGACGAGGCCCTCTTCTACACGGGCGGGGCGGACGGGTACACCGACTACCCCACGCTCGACACCGCCGGCCGGGGAACAGAGGCCTCCACGCGGGTCGTACGGTGATCGCGCGACGCCAGTGTGCACCGCCTCGATGTGGCGGGCGGACGCTGGCGTCATGCACCGCCTGGACGAAGGCGCGCAGCCGGGCACTCTCGCCCGAAGTGGGCCAGCCGAGCGACCACTCCGTGTCCGGGGCGTCCGATCGTCAGAGCGCGGTGTTCAGCGCCACCGGACGCCTGAGGGACCTGCCCGTTCAGTGGGAAGCTGGAAGCACCGCCCTGAGCAGCCTGGCTCGCCGGGACTGCGGCGCACCGGGACGATGTCCGAGGTCGCCCACCGCTCCTCCAGCGCGGCCGTGGCGGCCCGGACGGTGTCCATGTCCCCGCCGGAGCCCTTCGCGGCCGTACTGCTCGCAGGCGGGCACCCACGACCTGTGGCCTCCCGCACCGGCGGCGCGGCGGCGGGAACGGCGTGCCAGAAGCCGAGGGCAGCGTCACCGACGGCGAGGACGGGCGCACGGATCCCGCGCCATTACTTGGGCCTCTCCGTTGCCGTGGCGCTGGCACAGACGGGGTGGGTGCGGGCGGCATAGGAGCGGGCGGCCACAAGGAGGCCGATGCCCAGACCGGCGAATGCCAGGCCGCCGAACTCGACCATCCAAGTGATCCCCGAGCGGGTGGTGAACGGCGGGGACGGCTTGGTCTTGGGCAGCACCCCGACGGCCATGAGCGGGGCCGTGACGACGAGGACGGCCCCGTACATCGTCAGGGGGATGCCGGTCAGCCAGGCCGGGATCAACGGCAGCAGGCGCGGGACCCGCCGTCCGGACAGGACCACCGTCCAGCGGGGGAACACCTGCCCCCACGCGTACAGCAACCCCAGCAGCAGGAAGACCCCGACCATCGCGGCCAACACGGTCACGTCGATCCCCGCCGTTGCGGCCGCCTGCGACGGCCCCGACGCGCCGACGCGCGTCGTCCTCTGCCAGTCATCGCCCGCGACGCCGAGCGCGTTGCCGCCCAGCGTCCAGATGGTCTTGGCTCCCGCCCACGGCAGAAGTCCGCCCATGAGCAGGTACACCGCGACGCAGGTCCGCCTCGGGGCTCGGGACGCGGCCGGGTGCGCAAGCGGGCCGTCGGCTGCGCCGGCGTGCGGCCGCCCGCATCGAGGGCAGTTTCCACGCAGCCGTCGGCGGTACGACAAACCGACGAGGAGCAGGATGGCCGCACCGGCCGTGTTCAACAGCACCTGAGCCAGCCCGGTGGCGCTCTCCACCCCCGAGAGCGTCGCAATTGCCACGAAATGGATCGGCAGCCCGACCATTCCCAGGACGAACACCGGGAGCGCCACGATCAGCGCCGTCGCCACCGCAACCCCGCCTAGCTTGGAGAGAGTTCGGGTGCTGGCCAGACAGGCGCCGCCGGCCAGGAGCGCGAGGGCCGCGAGGAAGAGCTGGACTCCCGGCGCGTACGCGGAGTGCGCCTTCCATTGCACGATGGTGCCCGTCACCGCCCAGGTGACCTCGACAGCGGCGTACAACACACCCCACACTGCGGCGACCATGGGCGCCCACACAGGCCACCGCCGCCACCACAACACCCGCCCCGGGCTTGCGGTCGGCGGCTTGGGAACGCCGCCTACCTCCGAGTTCGCAGGAACAACCACCGTGACCCCCGTATATCCGCATTGCCGACGCTCCAAGATTCCGCGTCACCCGCGCCGATCACATCCATCCCACGGATCATCCGGCTTCCCCCGCACAGGGGAAGCCGGATAGTGAGTGTCAGCCCGGCCGGAGGATTACGGTGCGGGGCGCCGACCGTTGTCGTAACGATCAGGGCCCTTTCACCGGTCGCGTGGTGTAGGCCGCATGCTTCTCAGCGGTGGTTCGGTACAGCACGCACTGGCGCAGCGGACCCGCGGGCACGCTCGGATCCTCGAAGTCGTCAGCTCCGTCCCGGGTCATGCCGATCCGGCGCATCACTGCCTGGGAACGAACGTTGGTGATGGTCGTCGACGCGACGACCTCCGGCAGTCCCAGAACCTCGAATCCGAAGGCCAGACAGGCCGAGGCGGCCTCGGTGGCGTAACCGTGCCCCCACGCCGAACGGACCAACCGCCAACCGATGTCCACTCCCTCGAAGGGCAGGTCCTCGTGGACCTCGTCCAAGCCGGCACGGCCGATGAACTCGCCGGTCTGCCGTGCTTCCAGCGCCCACCATCCGAAACCTCGGTTGTCGAACTCCGCCTGCATGAGTGCCGCCGCGGCATCGCTTTGATCGCGTGTCAGCAGCTCCCCCAGGTGTTCTCGAACCTCAGGGTCCGCATTCATCGCCGCCCACGGCTCAAGGTCGGACTCCCGCCACGGTCGGAGGAGGAGACGGTCGGTAAGCAGTTCTGACATGCGGCCAGCCAACCTGATCCAGATCAGGGTGTCGATCGGTTAGCGAGGCGTACAACTGCGCAACTGCATCGGGTCGACCGGCGACGGGTACACCTTCGACCCGGCCGTCACCTCCGACTGGGACCACTTCCCACAACTGGCCCCGCGCGGTCAGGCTGCCGGCCCCGCCGGCGTTACAGATCTGGAAACGGCGAGGGGGCTGGTCCGCGGCCCACCGTTCGACGGCCGGACTCTGGCCTCCGCCGACCTCGTCATCCAAGACATGCTGTCCCGGATCACCGACACCTCCCACACCCTAGCCCGCTGACACGCCGACGGCCCGCCCCCGACCTCGACCCCGCCCGCCACACCGTCGGTCAAGCCCTGGACATCCGGGAGCGGCTGGCCTGATTGGCATACGGCGCCGAAACGGGAGCAACGGGGCGCCAGATCCTGGTCGTTCTATCGGGCGAGGCGGTCCCGGGTGATGGCGGCGAAGAGCAAGCCGAAGTCGCGCAGGGCCGTGCTGTCCGTTTTGCGCCGTCATCGGCCCTCGCCGGACTGCCATCCGGTCGGCAGCGCGGGCAGGTCCCCGTGCGTGACCTTGAATCCTCCTTCGGTGACCGGGGCGAAGGGAGCAGGGGCCATGCACGTGCCGACCCTGGGCGCGATGAGCTTGCCATCGACGACGTCCACGTTGGAGACGCCCCAGCTGAAGGCGAACCGGCCGCGGCCCGGGCCCCCGCTCTTGACGCTGAACCCGTAACGCGTGCCGATCTCTTCGGGGTCGGCCGATTTGGTGATCACGGCGGTGAGCGTTGCGGTGTCGCCTCCGGTGACCAGGCAGTCCACGGCGGCCTCCGCCGTCCGGGTCTCCTTCGTCCTGGCGACCCAGTGGGAGAAGGTGACCTTGCCGCGGGCGTCGGTGGGCATTCCCTTCGGCAACTGGTCAAGGGGACGACTGAAGGGCGCCGCGGTCGCGTCGACGGTGAAGCGGATCTCGTCGTCGGGCGAGTAGGCGTAGAAGATCCGTCCCTGTCCGCTGACCTTGGCGGGGCCGCTCGGCCTGTTCGCGGAGGCGGAGGACGGTCCGCTCAGCGTGGCGAGGACCGTCGTGGCGGCTATCGCCCCGACGGCGATCCGGCGGCGCGGGGTGGAGGGGATGCCGGACATGCGTGCTCCTTCGGTCGGTGGACCGCCGTCTCGGCGGCCGTGGTCTCGGTGACGGGCTCCACCCTCGCTCGGCAGCGGGGCTGGGGCCATCTGCCGATCAGCGGATCTCCCGCTCCGCCAGGCCGTTGTCCCTCTGCCGGTCGGCAGAGGGAGCGCGGCGGCACCTGCCCGTAGGATCAAGGAGTGGGAAAGATCGAGCACTTCGGGCGCAAAGATGTCGTCCTGGCCGCAGCCGCTGTTGTCGCCGGGTGTACGGCGCTCAGCGCCGTCGCCGCCGTGCACGGGGGCGTGTCGAAGCCCTACGGGGCGCCGTCGGCGGTCGCCGCCGCGACGACGCTGCTGTGGGCCCTGGCCTGTTGGCCCCGCTCACGCGAACGTCTCGCCCTGCCGCTCTCGTTCGCCGGAGCCCTGTCCATGGCCACCACTGCCCTCGCGACCCCGCCCACCGTTCCCAGTGCTTCATGGGCGCGACTCGTGGAAGTGGTCGTTCTGCTGGTACTGCTCGTCGTCGTGGCCCGCTGGTCTCCCCTGCGGCCAGCAGCGGGGACGGTCGTGCTGGTGGGTTCGGCGGTGGCGGCGTGGACACTGCCGCTGGTGCCTGAGGCCTCGCTGCTGTCGCTCGCGGGCGCGGCGGCGTTCTGGTCCCTGCCCGTACTGGGTGCAGCCGTCATTGGGGGCTACCCGCGGCTGATGGAACACCGCAGGCAGCGCCTGGTCGTCGAGACCCGGCGCTCCCAGCAGCTCGAACTCGCCCGCGACCTGCATGACTTCGTCGCCCACGACGTCAGCGGCATGGTGGCTCAGGCGCAGGCCGCGCGCTTCGTCGCGAAAACGGACCCCGGGCAGGCCCTGTCGGCCCTGGAACGCATCGAGGCGGCCGGGCTCAACGCGTTGGCGTCGATGGACCGGATGGTGAAGACGCTTCATGACGCGGACGGCGGCGACGCCCGGCCACCGGGAGCCGACGGTGTCGAGCCACTGCCCGGCGTGGACGCGCTGGCCCCTCTCGTCGCACGGTTCTCCTCTGCGGGGCCGGCCCCGGCGGCGAATCTGTACGTGACGCCCGGCGCCACGGACGGCCTCTCGCGGGCCGCCGGTTCGACGGCCTACCGGGTCGTCGTCGAAGCCCTCACCAACGTCCGCCGTCATGCCCCGGAGGCCTCTCAGGTCGAGGTGTCCCTCACCCCGACCCGTACGCCTGACGGCGCGCCCGCGCTCCGGGTCGAGGTGGCCGACGACGGCGCCGGTGGCCGTCCCGCCGACCGGGCTAACCCGCGTACGGCCGTGCGTCGGCTGGGGGACGGTCACGGCGGTCGGGGCCTGATCGGCCTGCACGAGCGCGTACGGGCCACGGGCGGCACGTTGACCTACGGGCGACGCAGCGAAGGCGGCTGGCGGCTCGTTGCGGTGCTGCCCGTGGCGTCGAAGTCGGCAGGCGCCCCCATTGCAATGGAGCGCTCCTCGTGAACCACGCACCCACCCGCATCCTGCTGGCCGACGACCAGGACGACGTCCGCAGCGGCTTCCGTCTCGTCCTGGACTCACAGCCCGACATGACCGTGGTCGGCGAAGCCGCCGACGGAGCCACGGCACTCGAACTGGCCCGGAGCCTGCGGCCCGACGTCGTCCTTGCCGACATCCGTATGCCGCGACTCGACGGCCTCGAACTCACGCGCCGCCTCGCCGGACCGGAGGCCGCGCCTCCCACCCGGGTCATCGTCGTAACCACCTTCGACCTCGACGAGTACGTGCACACCGCCCTCCACAACGGCGCCAGCGGTTTCCTCCTCAAGCGCTCCGGCCCCACCCTGCTGATCGAGGGCGTCCGAGCGGCCATGGCCGGCGACGCGCTCATCAGTCCGCAGATAACCGTCCGCCTCCTGCGCCGGCTCGCGTCGACGCCGTCGACGCCGTCGCCGTCGTCCGGCGCCTGCCCGCCGGCCGAGGCACGCGCGGCGGATCCGCTGACCGACCGCGAGCGCGAGATCGTGCGTCTCATAGCCCGCGGCCATACCAATGCTCGGATAGCCGCCGAACTCTTCATCTCGCCGGGAACGGCGAAGACCCACGTCGCCAACATCCAGACCAAGCTGAAGACCGCGAACCGGGTCGGCATCGCAGCATGGGCCTGGAAGACGGGGCTGGCCACCCCGGAGCCTTGAACCGGCCCGCACCACTGGTCTGCAAGGTTCTTGATTCGACCACCGCCGTCGTCTCACGGCAGACGCAGCAGGCGTCAACTCACCACCCGCATCTGTGACGGCGTGGCACTCCGAGCAGGACCAGATCTGCTCTTCCCCGGAACGAGAATCCAGTGGCGGATCAAGGCCCCTATGACGACCGCTGCTACCGCATTACTTCCAGGGCGAAGCGTCAGGGGCAGCGCGCGGCGCACGCCCTGCCGAACGGACCGAGGAGGCGCTGGCCGCGGGGCGCAGGCGCTGCGCGGGGTTCGTACCGGAGACTTCTGGCTCACCGGTGCTGAAGCCTCGCGTCATCACCCCGACTGGCGGCCCCGCTCGTGCATGCGGCCTATCCGAGGTTGCAGCGGCGTGCACCGTTGGCGACGCTGGCCAAGGTGCCTGAGCAGAACGGCTTGTCCTCACTGCCCGTCGGCATCTGCGGGGACGAATGCAGCAACCACAAGGAGGTCGTCTTGGCATCGGTGACCCGAATTCCGCTGGATGGCGGGGGCTGCATTCTGGTCGAGGACCCAGCGGGCGTGTTGGAGGGACCGGTTAAGGCCAGCCGCATCGGCGAGGCCATTGGCGAGCTGCCCAGGACGCTGCAAGAGGCACTTGTACCCGTCACGGAGGCGGCGCGCGCCACTCTCGACCAACTACGCAAGGCCCGTCCCGACGATATCGCGGTCGAGTTCGGTGTCGACCTCGCCGTCGCGGCCGGGGCAGTGATCACGAAGACCCAAGCGGCCTGCCACCTCAGAGTGACCATGTCGTGGAAGATGAAGGACGACACGGATCGTCCTCCTCGTACGGACGCAGGCGAAGGCTGAGGCGATGGCCAACGCAGCGAAGACACCGACAGCGGCTTGGCGTAGGGCCTGACCGCTGCGGTAGCACAGGCCCTCGGACCGGCAGCCGTCGGACATCTGGCAGGTGCTGGTCGACCTGCACGACGCTGTGGCTGGCTCGCCCGGACGGTGGGTGCCCCTGCCTCCCACCGTCATCCTCGCCCTGGGGCCAGCCCTGCGGGGAGCCCGGGGCAGGCCGCGGCCCCGTACGGCAGAGGCCGTTCCGCCTGCGCCCGCCGCACTGCCGGTGCCCAGCTGAACAGTCCTGGATCTGCGCCATCCGAGGATCGCCGACACGGCGCAGCGGGCCGTCACCCTTGCGGGGAAGAGCGAGGCCCTGCGCCGTGCCCATACCGCCCGTGCTGTCGTGCACGTACTGGAGAGACACCGGGTCGGCGTGCACAATGCACGGTCCGACGGTGAGGCCGAGCTCGCGGAGAAGGCGCTGGCGCCGGTGCTGGCGCTGTGCGAGGAAGAACGTGCCGCCATTCTCGCCGAGGGCACCTACGGCCCGGCCCCGCCCTCGACGGCCTTGCCTCCCTTCCCCCAGCTGGAAGGGACCCTCGCGCCGGCCCCTGACACCGTCCGTGCCGCGGTCTACGTCGCCCGCCACAGCGACAGCACCAGCACCTCCCCGTACCTGTTCGCCTCAACCCCGGAGCCTCTTCCGTGACGGGATGACCGAGGCCCACCGAATGCACTACCGATAATGGCGCGGACTTCCCTGATCAAGGTGCTGTGCCAGGGGCATTGCAAAGTCTGATGATCTTGTGAGCGGGCTGGTCAGGCGATGCCCAGGAGGTCAAGTGGGCGGGTGAACGGTTCGTAGGAGGCGTGTCGGAGGCCGGCGGCGACGTTTTGGTGCCCGGCTGTGCGGACGGTGTTGATCGCCAGGTTGCGCAGGGTTGCCATGTTCTCGGGGGCGTGGCCGGTTCGGATCTTCGAGGCGTCCTCGCGGAAGGTGGTGTCACGAACGAAGTGAAGCCGGTTCTCGATGGTCCACTGCGAGCGGGCGAGCCGGCCGAGCCGTTGCGGCGATGCCTGATGTGAGGTCAGGTCCGTGACCGCGTAAACGGTCTCGCGGCTGACCTTGCCGGTCGTCAGGTCGGTGCGGTGGCGCAGGATGCGCACGGCCTGGGCTGCGTGGGGGAAGTCCAGGCCGAGGTCGGTGACGGTGAGTGCCCTGGTCGCCCGGGTCTCCCGGCGGCCGTGGCCGGTCTCGCGGTCGTAGCGGCGCGAGGTGACGTCCTTCCATGGCAATGACCGCAGCCGGCGGTGCAGTTCGGGCTGGTTGGCCTTGACCACGAACAGGTAGTGGGCCTTCTTCTCCTCGACGAGGAAGCGGACGTGGCCGCGCTGGGTGTGGAGCGCGTCCGCTGTGATAGTGACCCCGGTCAGGTCGAAGGGCTCCAGCAGCGCCGCGAAGCAGGTGATCTCATTCGTCTTGTCGGGGACGCGTAGTTGGGTGACGGTCCGGCCGTCGCCGGTCATCGCGGCCAGGAGGTGGGCGGCGGGCGAGGTGCCGTGCCGGGAGCCGCGGGCGGCCTTGCCGTCGATGGCCAGTGATTCCGAGCCGGCGGGGTCAGCGCCGGTCAGATCGGCCAGGCCGCCGGGGCAGGCCATGCCGACGACCCGGCGGATTGTCGCGACACTCGGCGTGACCCGTACGCCGAGTGCCCCAACGACGCGGGCGCCCAGCCGGGCCAGGGCGTGCTGCGGGGCGTTCGCGGCCCACTGGCCGATGGCCGCGAACGACTGCGCGCCGCCGACGACGGCGGAGGCGGCAACCAGCAGCACGGCCACGAACGGGTGACGCACCCCTCGGCGCCGACGCGGATCGGGAAGCAGCCGCAGCCGCTCCACCAGCGACAGTCCCGCCACGTTGTCCAGGACCGGCGACTTGATCAGGCAGACGGTGGCAGACTTGCGGCACATCGAAGCTCCGGTGGTTCGAGGCGACTTGGAGGTCACCCCGTCCAACCGGAGCTTCGTTGCGTTCGTGACGGGCCAGTCCCGCCCCCTGCACAGCCGCGACCTGCGGACTCAAGCGCTTGCGGGGACTTTGAAACGCCCCTGGGTGCTGTGCCGCGTCGGGTGAGCGCCAGGTTCCACGGCTCCGGTGGGGTGTCAGTGCAACCGACGGCCCGTCACGAAGGATTGAGGTTGGCCCGCCGGATGGCCACGAGCCGCCCATTTTCTTGGCGTCCGGCGGTCCTCCGGGATAGATCTCCGCAAGCCTTCTTTACGCTTGCCAGTCGCTACGGACGGCAGGAGACTGGTGGTATCGGCGTGGCCCCGGGCTGGAATACGGACCGGCCGGGTCAAAACGCTGCTCCCGCTGCTGTCTCATCAGCCGGTACCGGCTGTTTCCTTGGCCTCTCCATGGCCGGGAACGAACTCGAAGCAGCGATCTGAGAACTTCCAAACATCAACTGATGAATGGTTGACCATTGGTCCTCTCGTCCAGTGAGGTGTCACATGAGCAGGACCCGCCCAATCAACTGCATCATTCCCCCGTACATCCTCGACAAGATGCTGGAGAGCGAAGACCGAGAGGTGCGCCAAGCCGCCATGGACACCCTGCTGACCACTGCGCGCCTGCGGGGCGAGCGAGCGGTCCGGGCCTCCCTCGCCGGCGCGGCCGCAACCGCAGGCAACGGCCTGCGCACCATCTTCGACTGCGAGCAGGGGGTTGCCCTCCCCAACGCCGTCCTGGCCAGACCGGAAGACGGACCGCAGTCCGAGGACCCGGCCGTCAACCAGGCGTTCGACAAACTCGGCCTGACGCGCGATTTCTACAAGGAGGTGTTCCAGCGCAATTCGATCGATGACCGGGGGATGCGGCTGGACGGATACGTCCACTTCGACGCGCAATTCAACAACGCATTCTGGGACGGAGGCCAGATGGTCTTCGGCGACGGGGACGGCAGGGAGTTCAGCAACCTCACGGGATCGCTGGACGTGATCGCCCACGAGCTGACGCACGGGGTCACCGAGAACACATCGGAATTCGAGTACCACAATCAGTCCGGGGCCCTGAACGAGTCGATTTCTGACGTCTTCGGGTCGCTGGTCAAGCAATGGTCGCTGAAGCAGACGGCCGAGGACGCGGACTGGCTGATCGGGTCTGATGTGTGGACCCCGGGAATCGCCGGTGACGCCCTGCGCTCGATGAAGTCGCCGGGGCAGGCGTACAACAATCCGCAGTTCGGAAAAGATCCCCAGCCCGACCGCATGAGCAAATTCATGCACCTGCCCGACACCCCAAGAGGCGACTTCGGCGGGGTGCACTTCAACTCCGGCATTCCGAACAAGGCGTTCTTCCTGGCGGCCGTGGGCATCGGCGGGTTCGCGTGGGAAAGCGCCGGAGCCATCTGGTACGAAGCGCTCAAATCCTCCAGCAGGGACGCCACTTTCCAGAATTTCGCGGACACCACCTTCCAGAAGGCCGGGGAACTCTTCGGCACCGGAAGCCCCGAGCAGTCGGCCGTGCTGGCGGCGTGGCAGGGCGTGGAGATCCAGGTCAGCGGGGTCCCAGCGGGGCTCGGCAGGGCGCGGAGCATGCCGATCAACGGGAACGGCAGCCTGGGCCGACAGGATGGCCTGGCGGCCCTGACCAGGCAGATCGGGGAACTGAACACTAAGGTGTCCGCGCTGGCCCAGGAAGTGGCCACACTGAGGGGAGCCAAGTGAACACCGGTCGCGCACGATGAGGGTGACCCTGGAGTCATACGGCGGCCTGGCGGCGGTGATCCGCCGCCGGCCCGAGGTGCTGGACACAGCGGCCATGCCCGAGAACGCCGCAGCGGAGCTGACCCAGCTGGTGGCGGCGGCCATCGCGATGTCCGTGGAGGACCAGGCTGACCGCGCCCGGGACGCGATGACCTACACCATCACGGTGGAGGACCACGACCGCGCTACGGTACTCGAACAGTCGGACGCCACCATGTCCCCGGCGTTCGCGACCCTGCTCACCTCACTCAAGGAGCACCTCGCACAACGGGACCAGCCCTAAAGAGGTCGTTTTAGCCTGGATCGCCGCGACATCAGGTGCTTCTTAGGGTGGGGTGGAATGCGCCTCGTCCCTGTCTCATCCCACGATGTCCGGTCTTCGGGGCCGCGTGCTTCCTTCGTCGCGGCTGTGCGCCTGGGCGCACTCGGTCGGTGGCGGTATGCCGGAAGCATGGCGAAGCGACGTCCCTATCCGAGCGATCTGTCCGACGCCCGCTGGGAGTTGATCGAGCCGGTGCTCTCGGCCTGGCGTTTCGAGCGTCGCGGCAGGGCCCTGGATTTCGGTCGGCCGCCCGAGCGCGATCTGCGCGAGATCATGGACGCGGTCTTGTACGTGGCCCGGACCGGGGTCCAGTGGCGCTACCTACCACACGACTTCCCCCCTGGAACACGGTCTACGGATACTTCGCCAAGTGGGCGGACGAGGGCGTGTTCGCCCAGCTCAACGGCCTGCTCAGGCAGCTCCTGCGGGAGGAAGAAGGCCGAGATGCCGAGCCGTCGGCCTGTGTGATCGACGCTCAGAGCGTCAAGACCTCCACCAGCGTCCCGGCCTCCAGTACGAGTACGCCGACACCCCTCGCCCTGGGCATCGCGTCAGGCGGCAACGGCGACTCAATGAAGGGCAGGACCTTCTCTACCAGCCCATGACCGAGGCTCTGGAGGCGTTCGGATCGAGTCCCGTCGTGAACGGAATGACCTGAGTGACGGCGTGGGCCGGGCCGCGGGCCCCTCTCGCTCCTCCATGTCCGGCCCGGCCCGGAGATGTCCGGTCCGGGTGGAGGTCCTCCCCGCCGTCTTCCACGGAGCCGGAAGCCTCCTTGGCCGGATCACAGCCGGCGCAAGGCTGAGCGCCTGCTGCCCATTTGCTCCTGCGCTGCCTCAGCGGGGCACTCGCAGGTGGTTTCACCATGCAGGTACTTGCTCTGTGGAGGCGTCTTCAGGCACCTCCGGGCTTCCGGCCGGCGGCTGGTGCCCTTCGATGATGCGTTCCCGGCTGGTGCGGCGCTGCTGGAACCCGCAGCTGCAGAGGCTTCGGTGTACCGGGGGCACTTGGCTTCGCTCACGGCCTCGCGCACCAGTCATCGTGGTCACACCGCACCTCTGACCCCGGCTCCGGGGAGGCCAGCCCTCCTCCCCCGCCTTCACCAGCCGCGACCGGACCCGCCTCGGCATCGAGCTGCCACGTCCACGTCACGCAGAGCTCTCCGGTCGGCCAGCCGCCGGAGTGGTGTCCCAAGTGTCCTCAGCTGTCCCGCGAACACGTTCTGCTGCCAACGCGGCCTTCAGCCGAAGAGCAGCGGCACTCGCACATCAACGCAAAACTGCAGGACTTCGGCCAGGTTGGAGGCGTCCTCAATGTGCTGGTGAAGAAGCGGGTCGTCGCTGCCCGTCGCCCACTCCTCGGCGATCGCTTCCATCCGGGGCAGCATCACCTTGCACTTGGCGGGCGAGAGTTCGTCACCTCCGACATCGGGATGATCGAGCAGGGGCTCCAGCACGGTGGACACATCGCTCCACGGCCGCTCGCCGCCGAAGCCCCACATCTCGCAGAGGTCGAACCCTTCGGATCGGGCCAGGCGCTGCCGAAACGAGTGGAAGCGCACGCAGGACCAAGTGGCGTCCGGACTGCTGTTGTCCCCATCACCCGGGAAGAGAATCAGCCCCATGCGCTCCCCCTGTTCTGCGTGCTGAACACACAGGATCGACGGGAAGGGCCCCCTCGGCAACTGAGTTGATCCCCAAGCTCCGTCAACACGATGTCGGAGCCCTCCTGGAACATGCGCGGCCCTCCAAGGCCCGACGCAACGCGGCCAAGGTGATCCAAGCGAGGGGGAGCTGTTAGCGTGCCCGCCCCCGCGAGTTGGTGGCCCAGGTCCTGGACGGTCATCGCGGTTGGGGCGTTCTCGGCAGGAGCGGCGCATGGACCACCCCTGCGCCCTCAGCACGGTCCGGGTCCGTGGCGCGAGCCGCCGGAGAAGCGTTCCCGCGCCACCATCTCGGCCAGCCCTTCGCTCAGGGTCACCTGCGGGGCGAAGCCGAACGCGTCGGCGGCGACCGAGATGTCTGCGCCCGTGTGCCGGATGTCTCCCGGCTGCGAGGCCGTCCGCCGGAGGTCGACCCGGCCGGTCATGGATTCCACGATGGCGATGGCCTCGTTCATGGAAGCGCGGCTCCCTCCACCGATGTTGGCGACTCCGGTGAACTCCGCGCGGGCGGCTGCGCGCATCGCGGTCACCGTGTCCGCCACGTACGTGAAGTCCCTGGTCTGCCCGCCGTCCCCGTACAGCGCGAAGGGCTCGTCGCGCACCGCGGCGGCCACGAGCCGGGCGAAGGCCATGTCGGGTCGCTGCCGGGGCCCGTAGACGGTGAAGAGGCGCAGTGACACGGTGGGCACGCCGAAGGCGGTGCGGTACAGCTCGCACAGGTGCTCGGCCGCCAGCTTGGTCACCCCGTAGGGGGAGACCGGCCGTGGGCAGAGGGTTTCGGTCGTGGGGAGGTGCGATGTGTGTCCGTACACGGACGAGCTGGAGGCGTAGACGAGCTTGCGCAACGGCATCCCTCGCGCGGCTTCCAGGAGAGCCTGAGTGGTCAGCACGTTGCGGCTGGTGTAGCGCGGGAACTCCCGTCCCCATGAAGGGCGTACGCCGGGCTCCCCGGCCAGGTGGTAGACCGCCTCGGCGCCGTCGAGAGCCCGGGCCAGGTCCGTTTCCAGGAGGTCGGCGAACCGGAAGTCGAAGCCGTCCGAGCGTCTCAGCACGTCCAGGTTGCGTTCCTTCAGTTTCGGATCGTAGGTGTCCGTGACCGCGTCGATGCCCACCACCTCGTCCCCGGCCGCGAGCAGGTGCGCGCAGAGGTGGGAGCCGATGAATCCGGCAGCGCCTGTGACGACGGCCCGCATCAGGCCGTGCCTCCGTGGGGGCGGGACCGCCGCGCCCATTCCCGCTCCGCCGTCTCCACCGCGGCCGGCGCGTCATCGGCGATCGAGAACAGGTCGCGCGCCTGCCCGTCGGCGAACCCGCGGTCGCGCATGTCGCGCACCAGCCGGACGAACTGCCGCCAGGCCCCGTCGACGTCGAGAAGGACCAGAGGCTTGTTCATGCGTCCCAGGTACGTCAAGGACATGACCTCGATGACCTCGTCGAGGGTCCCGTAGCCACCGGGCAGCGCGACGAAGGCATCCGAGCGTTCGAACATCTCGTGCTTGCGGTCGTGCATCGTGTCGGTCACGGTGAAGTCCTGGGGCGGCGCCTCGCCGGGCGCCTCCCGGCCGAAGAGGAAGCGGGGCATGACCCCTTCGATACGGGCGCCCGCGCGCGAAGCCGCCCAGGCGACCTCGCCCATGAGTCCGGAACCCGCCCCGCCGTAGACCAGCGTGTGTCCGCGCTCCGCCACGATGCGTCCGACCTGCCGCGCCGCACGCGCGTGCGCGGGTGAGCTGCCGGCCCGGGATCCGCAGAAGACACAGATGCGCATGCGGGGTCCTGGTGGCACCGTCACGTCAAGCCTCCTCGTCCCGGCGGCCGGGGCGAAGCTCGGTCGCGGCCACACCGTCGCTCTTTGCGTCCCACACGTTTCGGTACAGCTGGAGGTATCGCTCCGTCACGGTGGTGAGTGAGAACTCCGTCTCGGCGCGCTGCCGGGACTCCTCGCCCATGGCTTCCAGTTGTTCCCGCGCGGGCAGTTCCGCGAGAGCCGTGGCGAAGTCCGTGACGGCTGGCCGGACGAGCCACCCGTTCCGGCCGGCTTCGACGATTTCCCGGTGCCCGGGGATGTCCGACAGGAGCAGGGGCAGCCCGCTCGCCATGGCTTCGAGCCCGGAGTTGGGCATCCCCTCGGCGAGCGAGGTGGAGACGTAGACGTCGGCCAGGGCGTAGTGCCGCTCGGGATGCTTGGTGGTACCCAGCCAGGTGACCCCGGCGGGCAGCCCCCGGGGGTCGAACGCCGGTCCGTACGTCGCGTCGCTCGGGCCGACCAACAGCAGCCTCAGCCTTTCGGCGTTCGCCGCGGAAACGGCGTCGACCAGGAGGTCGACGCGTTTCTGCGAGGTCAGCCGCCCGACGAACAGGGCCACGGTCTCGTCGGGGCCCACGCCGTGGCGCGCCCGTGCGGCCGCGCGGGCCGCCCTGTCGCTGACGCGGAAACGTCGTGTGTCCACACCGTTGGGCAGGGAGACGACCCGGTGCGCTGGCACTCCCCCGTCCCTGATCTCCCGGTACGTGCCCGAGTTCAGGCAGATGAAGGCCGAGATGCTCGCCCGCGCGGCACTGAACTCTGCGGTCAGGTACCGCTGCGCATGGCCGCTGGTGGGCACCTTCAGAACGACCGGGCACCCCGTGCGGTGCGCCACCTCCTGGACCAGCCGTGCCTGTGCCTCGGGCCAGAAGTACGAGAAGCCCATCACGTGGAGGACGAAGGGGCCTTGCCCACGGGCCGCCAGCAGGTGGTCCCTGACGCCCTCGTAGTAGCCCGCGTCCCCGGCGACCGGAAATCGTCTGACGGGCACCGCCGGGTTGCCGTGGTCCTCGGTGTTGGACTCGGAGGTCAGGATCTCGACGGGAACGGTGGCGGACAACCGGTCGGTCAGCGCCGCCGTGTGGTTCTCCAGACCCCCCACACCGGGAAGCCAGTTGTCACCGAGGACGTACACGCGGGTGCCGGATCCGGTGGTCACGCCGACCTGGCTATGCCGATCCAGTAGGCCGTGTGCGCGACGAGCGCGTACCAGGCCGTGCCCGGGGAGGCGAGGGCGGGCCGGACGAAGTGACCCATGAGGTAGCGGCGCCCCAGCGCGGAAACGAGGCTGCCGTGTGGCGCGTAGAGGGAGCGGTAGGTCCCGTCCCGGCCGCGCAGGTAGTAGGTCGCGACCGTCTCCTTCACGGAACTGACCGGCTTGTGCCTGGCGGTCATGGCGTCGGAGTACCCCAGGGTCCGGCCCGCGCCGGACAGAGCCGCCCTCATCCGGTGGGAGGTCTGGCCGCTGACGCTCGGACCGCGCCCTTCGGTGAAGAACCGGTCACCGAGGAGGGACGCCGCGCCCGCCACCTCCAGCGACAGGTTCCGGCAGTCCAGGCGGGAGGAGGAGCCGGCCCGGCGGTCGACGTACCGGGTGAAGCTGTACCGCATCAGCTCCGATTCGCACAGGGTGACGTACCTGCTCCACAGCTTCTCGGACCGCCCGAACAGCCAACTGGGGCCTGCGACTCCGATGTGGTCCGGGTGCAGGGAGTAATGGTGCGCGATCGAGGAGAGCCAGTCGGGCGCCACGGTGCAGTCGGAGTCGGTGAACGCCACGTGGCTGGCCGGAGTGCGGCTGAGCGCGTGGTTCAAGGCGCCCGCCTGACCCGCCGTACCGCGGTTCGGTAAGATCACCAGCTGTTCCCGCAGGTCCCGTGGCAATTGCTCCACGAGCGGCGGCTCGGAATGGTCGTCCACCACCGTCAAAGTTGCCTTGTGCCAGCGATCGACGCCCTCCACCTCGTCCTGGTTGTGGCGAATGGCGCGCAGGACTGACTCTATGCAGGCTTTGAGTTCGGTCAGCCTGTCGAGCCGCAGCCCGGGCGGACCGGTGTGGCTGAGACGTACCGGAACGACGACTTCGATCGTGGGGTGGATCGTGCTTTCGGCGGGAGAGCTCGAATTTTCGTCCACCTGTTCACTCCTCGTCGTCCGTGGCGGCAGGCGGTGACAGGGCAAGAAGGTCATGCGGCTCGGCGGTCATTCTCACCGGCTTTCCGGAGCCGTGTCTACACCGCGTCCCGTCCCCCCGCTCTCGTTCACGGTGCCCTTCCCAACCCCCGTGGCAGCGGATACTGTCCGCAGCATGTCGCGGCCCGTCACGTTACGACGATGCAGACAGTGGACGTCCTTGGTGTCCGACCGGATCTTCGATCTGCGATCGGTGAACATCCCCATGGCTCCTGCGGAATTGCGCTCGCGCGTATCCGGGACCTCAAGAAAAGCCTGGTTCGACAAGTCCGGGAGGAATATCGCGGCGATCGTGCAGGATGAAGTCCCTCGACATCACCGTCCCGCGCGGGTACTCGACTTCGGGTGCGGATGCGGTCGGGTCCTGCGCCATCTCGCCACGTCCCCCGGTCTCGAACTGCATGCCGCGGAGATCCAGACCGACCTGCTGACCTGGTGCCGTGGGAACCTGCAACCCGTGCGGTACGTGAACAACCGCGTCGAGCCGCCCCTGCCCTACGAGGACGACACCTTCGACCTGATCTACGCCATCAGCGTCTTCACCCACCTCCCCGCACCGCTGCACACGCGCTGGCTCTGCGAACTGTCCAGGATCCTCGGACCGGACGGCCGCATCGTGATGACGGAGAGAGGAGAGGCGTACACGGGTCAGCTGAACCCGGAGGAGCTCCACCGGCTCGGGTCGGACGGGATCGCCGTACGCAACGAGCGGCTGCCGGGCACGAACGCGTGCGACACCTTCGTCACCCGGCCATGGATCGAACAGGAGATGCGCCGCGCCGGACTCCGTCTGGTGAGGAGCTACGCCGCGGATCCCCGGATCCGCCCCCGAGGACGCTCACGGCGGGACCACCCCGGCCAGGACCTGTTGATCGCAGAGGTGAACCAGCACCGCCAGGGCGCAACGGAGCGAAGCCGATGACGACGGACGCACCGGGGCTCGTGCCGTTGACGGACAGCGCCACGGCCGAACGCTGGGCGTCCGAGGTGCTTGCCGCGCGCGGACTCTGGCGGCGGCGCCATCCGCAACTGCCCTATTACTCACTCGGCTCGGCGGTCTTCCTCGACAGTGTCGGCGCCGACGGGACGCCCTACCGCGATGAGCTGCCGGCGGCCAACGCGTTCCTGATGGGACGGTTCGCGGGTCTGTACGAGCTGCTGTTCTCCCGTCTCGCCGAACTCCTGGGGTCCCCCACCGTACCCGCCGAGGGCCTGGCACTCCCGGGGTTCCAGATCATGGAGCCGCATGCCGACTTCACACGTCCTGTGGCAGCCATGCACCACGACCTGCAGTACCGCAAGCTGCGCTGGTGGAACGCGGCTGTGGACCGCCCTTGCGAGCAGGCGTCGTTCACGGTTCCGCTCCTCGTCCCCACCGGGGGCGCGGGCGTCGTCTTCTGGCTGCACTCCACCGGCCCTACGGGCGACCACCGGCTCGACGCGCTGCGCAGGGAGGCGATCGACTACGCCCCGGGGGCGATGCTGCTGCACTCGGGGCACGAGCTCCACCAGATCGCCCCGCTGCACCCGTCCTCGCTCCTCTCCCCCGACAGACCCCGGATCACGCTGCAAGGCCACGCCCTGAAGATCGACGACGTCTGGCAGTGCTACTGGTAGCGAAGGGAGCAAGCGTGCCGGAACCACCACGAGAATCACGCCGACAGTGGGCCGTCGACGGCCCCGCGTCGGCTCCGGGCGTGCTCCGCGGTGCGAACGCCGCGGGCTTGGACCTGTCCTACGCCAATCTGAGCGGCGGGAACCTCCGCGATGGTGAGGGCACGGCCGACCTGCGTGGCACCGACTTCTCCGGTGCCCGGCTGGTCGGTGCCAACCTGCGCGGGGCGCGGCTCAATGGAGCGAGGCTGGCCGGCGCCGACCTGCGGCGCACCGATCTGCGCTGGGCGGACCTGCGCCATGCCGACTTGCGGGAGGCGGACCTGCGCCACGCGGACCTGCGGGAGGCGGACGTCCGGGACTCGGTGCTGACCGGCGCGGTCCTCGCCGCCGCCGACCTGCGCGGAGCCCGTCTGCCGGACGACCTGTCGGCGACGGCGGAGCCTTCCCACCTGATCGGCCGGCTGGACCGGCAGCCGGACCAGGACGAGGTGGAGCGGTTCGCGGCGGAGGGGTTGCTGCGCTGGTCGGCGACGTCCGCCGGTGCGCGGCTCGCCGAGCTCGCTGCACTGGCCTGCCAGGGTCTTTTCGCGCTTCCCGCCGCCGAGAAGGAGGAGTGCTGGTCGGGTCTCGTCCGCAATCACGACCCCGGGTGGAGCGTCACACCCGGGGCGCCCCACACCCAGCGGTGGCACGTCAGCGCCGCGGAGCCCGATCTGAACTGGCCGCGCTCGCTGCGCAACGAACTCGCCGCAATGACCGAACTCATCACCCTCGCGTGCACCATGGTGGTGCCGCTCCTGGACGCGGTCGCTGCGCACCTGTCGCTCACCGGGGGAAGGGAACCGGGCATCGGCCTCGCTCGCGGCAGCATCACCGTCCGGCTGCTGCACTACACCGGCTCCGGACCGGGTGACCGTTTCCCCGAGCACCAGGACAGCGGGGTGGCCACCCTCCACATGTACGAGGATCCGCCGGGCCTGGACGTACGCGAAGGTGGCGGGTGGCGTGCGGCGGATCTACAGTCGGCGCCGCTCCTCGGTGCGGGACGGGCCCTCGGCCGGGTGTCCACCGTACGACCGCTGACCCATCGGGTGGGCCCTGGTGAGCGATCGAGGAACGCCGCCGCGATCTTCTTCCACGCGAGCACGGGTGTGCTCCGGACCGACTGAGCAGGTGATCTGATGAACAGGCCCGTACCCACGCTGAAGTACCTCACGATCAAGCCCAACATCCATTGCACCAGCGACTGTCCCTACTGCTCTTCCCGGCAGATGCTCTTCCAGGCGTCGAAGGACGTCCGGCTCGGCGTGGACGACTGGGCGAGGGTGATCAGAGAAGCGGACGAGCTGGGCGCGAGCTATCTCGACATCAGTGGCGGGGAACCCACCATCTACGCGGGCCTGCCCGCCGTCGTCTGGGAGGCGAAGCGTCTGGGCTGGTTCGTCTCGATCAATACCACCGGTTTCCAATTGGAGCAGCAGACAGACGAGTTGGCTGCGGCCGGGCTCGACCAGGCGTGCATATCGATCATGAGCCTCGATCCGGAAACCCACAACCGGCTCCGTGCATCCAGGGACGGATGGCAGCGGATGTTCGCCGGAATGCGAGCGGTCGCGGAAAGCCCGCTGCGGCTGGTGCTGCACTTCATCTTGAGCAGGCAGAACTTCCGCGAGTTACCGGAAGTGATCTCTTTCGCCTTCGATAACGGGGCGAACTCGCTGGCCTTCGTGTATCCGGAAAACGATCACATCGACCGGTCCCTGCTGATGACGCGGGACGACATATCCGAGTTCCGGGAAAAGGTTCTTCCGGAAGCCACCGAAAGGTACCGGGAACTGGGCCGGTTCGGTGAGGAGTTCCCGGTCATGTTCCCCGACGACCTCGTCGGGGCGGACTACGCGCTCGGCAAGTACTGGGCGTCCGTCGAGGAAGCACACGAGCGGTGCGACAAGCCCGACACCTTTCTCCTCGTCTACCCGAACGGATCCGTCCTGCCCTGCAACGGCATCGAGTACGCGCACGAGCCCATCATCGGCAACGTGTTGCGGCAGAGCCTGCGCGAGGTGTGGTCCGGGGAGAGCATGGAGGGGTTCCGGGACGGCCGCATCCCCTACTGCGAGCACTGCCCCATCAAACGGCACTGCTCAGTCTCGGTGGCGACCACGAACAACCCGCCCTACTACGCGGACGTGGTGAAGCGGGTTCCCGATCTCCTGGCGCCGACCCGCCCCGCGGTCCGCCGGGGCACCGGGGAGCGGCTGGTCCTTCCGATCGTCACTCGGGACCAGGTCTGACGGGAGGCGACGCATGGCTCGCGTATTCGTCACGGGCAGTCACGGGCTCATCGGTTCCGCCCTGTCCGAAAGGCTGCGTGCGGACGGCCACGAGGTCGTCGGCTACGACATCGCTGCCGACAGGCGTCACGACGTCGTCGATCCGCACGCCCTGGCATCCGCCATGGCGGGCTGCTCCGGCGTCGTGCACCTCGCCGCGGTCTCCCGGGTCATCTGGGGAGAACACGATCCCGGTGCGTGCCACGCGGTCAACGTCATCGGTACCCGCAACGTCCTCGCCGCCGCGTCCTCGCTCCGCGAGGTCCGCCCCTGGTTCCTCTTCGGCAGCAGTCGCGAGGTGTACGGACAGGCTCGACACCTTCCGGTCAGCGAGTCGGCGGGACTCGCGCCGCTGAACTGCTACGCACGGTCGAAACTGGACGCGGAACTCCTCGTCGAGCAGGCCCGGGCCGGCGGACTCAACACGGCCATCGTGCGGTTCTCCAGCGTGTACGGTTCCGTGGCCGACCACCCCGACCGGGTGGCGCCCGCCTTCGCCCGGCTCGCGGCAGAAGGCGGTGTGCTGCGTATCGACGGTGGCGACACCACACTCGACTTCACCCATGTGAGCGATGTCGCCGAGGCCCTCAGCCGGATGGTGGAGCGGCTGTCGTCGGGCAGCCGACTACCCGCGCTCCACCTGGTCTCGGGCCGCGCGACCTCCCTGTCCCGACTGGCGGACCTGGCCGTCCGCTGCGCTTCCGGTGGCACGATCAGGATGGCCGCGCCACGGCACTACGACGTGGGACGGTTCGTCGGCGACCCGGCACGCGCGGCGCGCGTCCTCGGGTGGCGGGCCACGACGGGCATCCAGGAAGGCATCGAACGCCTCGTCGAGGACTTCGCCAAGCGCTAGTGGGCTTGGGTCAGGTGGACAGATCGGCGGCGTGTCCGGATGTGCTTCGCGCGCGTTCCAAGCCGGCGACTGCCACTGCGGCAACTCTTCGGCTGCCCGTTCATAGCCGGGGGTGCCGGCGGCGGACGCGGGCCCGGCCGGCCGGGCCGATGCCGGTGGACGGGCCCGCGCCGTGGTGCTGCGCGACCGGGCGGCCGCGGGACTCGGATGATGTTCTTGTAGAGGTTCCAACCGGTGCCGAAATTCACCCGGGCGGCGAAGGTCGCGGTGCCGGCGTCGCCCGTCGAGGTGTACCGGGCGAGCAGGTCGGCCCGCCCGTCGCGGAGTAGTCGCCCGCGCCGACGAGCGCGTCGTAGCCGTTCCATCAGGTGCTGACCTTGATGCGCGCGGGCCCACACCGGCCTCGCTGGGCCCAACCGCGAGCCCTCCCGAAACCGTCGGCACACCGACCGCCCATGCAGGGCACGGGGCGTGATGGCACCTACGGTTGGGGCGGGGTGATGCGGGACAGCAGTGCGCGGATCGCCGCGGTGCGGGGGTGCTCCGGGTGGAGGTACCGCTCGCAGGCGGCCAGTGCCCGGCCGGCTTCCGCCCGGGCCTCGTCACTGCGTCCGAGGGCGTGCAGGGCGGTTGCCCTGTGGAGCTCCAGGTGCCCGGCGGCTTGGGGCAGCGGCTCGGGGAGGGTCTCCAGCGACTCTGCCAGTGCCTCCTCGTAGCGCCCCAGCCCTGACAGGCTGCGGCTCAGCAGGGTTCGAAGGGGGGGCACGACACCCTTGTCGGCCCGTGGCAGGTGTGCGCGGGCGATCGTCTCCGCCTCCTCGTGGTGTCCCTGCTCGCACAAGGCGTGTCCGAGACAGATCAGGGCGGACAGTTCGAACTTCTTGTCCGCAACGGGCTGTGCCCGCCGCGCCAGGGCACGCAAGACGTCTCGGGCTTCGGCCTCCGCTTCGGCGGGCCGTTCCTCGTCGATCAGCACCCACGCGCGGTTCAAGCGGGCGGGCAACAGGAGGTTGTGGTGGATGTCGTACGTCTGCTCGGCCTCTGTGATCAGTGCCTCGAACTCGGCCAGAAGTGACGGCTCTTGTCGTCCGTGGGCGCGTGCCGCGCGGGCGGCGACGTAGGCGGCCAGCCAGAGGGTGCCCGGCCGGCGGTCCCGTCCCCTCCGGCTCTTCCGGGCCGTGACGAGGGCGCCTGCCCGCGCCTCCGCTTCTTCGAACCGGCCCTCGTCCATCAGCGCGTAGGCCTCGTCGAGAGCAGCGAGATGCCACGGAGCCGGGGCCCCGCCCTTCCACGCCAGCCAGGATGTCGCCTGCCACATACGCCTGCGGTACGTCATGGCAGGTGAGGGTACGTGCCCACCGGGAATGCCCGATCGGCGGGCCCGCCGGCTCGCCTCCGGGCTCCAGCGAGAGTCCGGAACACGCACCGGAGGGGCCGGGCAGTTCTCCCCCCGAGTGCACGGCTTGCAGCCGCGCACTCGGGGCCACCGAAACACCCGAACGGCGTGGAGCTGCGTGGTTCATGCCCCGGGCGGCTCAGCTGGTCGATGCTGCGGTCAGCGGCGCCGCACGGGCCTGCTGCGCGATGGAACGCCTCCCTGCTGCCCGCAAACGCGTCGCCTCAAGGAGCACGTGAGCGGCACGACGTTGCTCATGTTCGTCGCGTCGGACCGTCATGGCCCCATGAGTCGGTCGCGGCGGTCGGATACTTCCCATCCAGCCCCGGCGGCAACCGGGGGGCATGGGCATCGGGCAGTTGATCCGCGAACTACGTAGCGTGGCACGGTTGGTCCCAGGCCGCCTGACCGACTAGATCAACACCCGTCACGAGACGACGCCGACCCGGGAGTACGCGGCCCGGTGGGAACTCAGGAAGATCACCCCGCGCCGGTTTTACCTAGGCGCTCCATCGCGGGCGCAGTACGTGCCGCTAGCCGTCCTGGAGGGTCCCGGGTCGGTCAAGGCCGCGGATGTTGCACCCGTGCCGCGCCGCTTCCTTCGTCCATGCGGGGACGGGGTCGACGAAGTACTGGACCTCACCGCGGCGGTAGGCGTCGAGGTCGCGCTGCAGGGCGGCGCACCGGCACGCATCGGGAGGTGCGGCAGTTGCCGCGGCAGGGGTGAGCAGAAGTCCGCCGAGGGCAGTGACGGTGGCGGTGGCGATGGCGGCGACACGAAGGCCACCACGGGGAGTGCGCTTCATCGAGTACGACATGTCGTCCGGGCCGGCCTCAGCCGGCACCGGCCTCCTTTCCGCAAGGCTGTGAGCGGGTGGCCACCGTACTCCGAGCCGGCCCTCTGCCTCCGCGGATGGGACACGAATGGCCGACTTGGGCCCCTCGTGCAGGGGAAGGCGCTCCCGTATCCCGGCGGGGCGATCAGAACTCCGCGGCCTTGTGAAATGCGTCCCGGGGGCCAGGTGGGTGGCCTCGCTCCCGGTTGGCCGATACCGGGTCGGCGTTGCGGCCGCGTCGTACAGAGGAGTCGGTGAGGGTGGTGGGATGGTTCGCGGCCCGCTGTGGGGCCACCGTCGCCGGGAGTGTGAGTCATGCACCGTTCTGTGCCCGTCCTGCTTGTTGCCGTCGCCGTTACCGGATCATTCGCTGCTCCTGCTGCCGCGGACGGCCCGACGCCGATCACCTCGCCCTACGTCCAGGCCGCCGCTGACGTCTCCGCCGACGGTGCACTGAAGCGGGCGAAGAACATCGACTGGGTACGCCACGTCGACACCGGCCGGTACTGCGTGAACGTCAGCGACCAGGTGAACGTTGCGTTCAGCGTGGTTCAGGTCGAGCTGCCCAACTCCAACCGGCGCAGCTTCAGCACTGCGCCCAATCCGGTCTGCGGCGCGAACACGGTCACGGTCTACACGTACGACCTCAAGGGGAGCTACGTCGACAACCCCTTCACGGTCGCGGTCCTGTGAGCGGGTCGCACGGGCACTCCCAGCCGGGTCGGTCCCAGCCACGGACGCCCCGCCCAGAGCACGGGCTGCGGGCGGGGCGGATGCGAGAGGCGTAAGAGCTCAAGCTCTCATGTTCCTCAAGTAGCGGGGCCCTCCTCCTCATGTTGATGACAATGGTGAGGAAACGGGGGTGGAAACATGGGATATCTCGTGGTCTTGGCGATCGCCTTGATCGTGATAGCCATCGCAGCGGTCCGCGGCAGGGGCAAGCCGTCGCGGAGGCGGAGCAACAGTTCTTGGGGCGACGGCGGAGGATTCGGCTGCGGCGGCGACTCGTCCTGCGGTGGCGGCTCGTCTTGCGGTGGCGGCGGAGGCGACTGACACCACGGGCCGCACTGCCCAGGTTGCCGCACGAACAGGGCCGACCTTCATACGGTCGGCTCTGTTTCACTTCTTGCCTGCGCCCGGTGCTCGCGCTGGAGCCGGCGCGGAAGCCGGTGGCGGATGCCGACCGGTTGTGGATCGTGGACGGCACCCTGGCCACGGTCCGCGACCGAACAGTCGGGGCCTCGTCGCGGAGCGCCAGGTGTCCCGGCTCCATCAGGGGTGGCTCCGGGGCGTCTCGGGGTCGGTCCCTGATGGCTGGTCAGTCATCCTTCGTCAGAGTCAGGGCATGACTTCAGAGAACACCCCGGCCGACCGCGCGACCGCCACCGTGAGGGGCCGTAGGAAGCGGTTGTCGCTGGCGGGGCTGGCCTGCACGGCCCTGACTGCAGTGGTCCTCAGCGCCGCCACCCCCGCTCTCGCCGCGCCGACCGCCAGCTCCGCAGCCGTCGTGGCGGCCTCCAAGACGGACCTCCCCAAGCTGAACGAGGCTGCCCTCCAAGCGGCGGTCGAAGGTTCCTCCGTCAGCGCGACGGCGATGCTGGCCCGGGTCAGCAGGATGGCTGGACAATGGACGGGAACCTCCGGGGTCGCCCGGCCCGGGCGGACTGCGGACGGTCCGCGTCAGCGGCCGACGATCCCGCTGTCACGGGCCGATGGCGGCCGACGCCGTGGGACTGAAGTCACGGTGAGGCCGCCAGCCACCGACTGGAGGGCGCGGCCTGCTCGGCGGGCTGGTCCCGCTGCCGCTGGCGGCGACGCTGTGCGTTGTGGTGGTCTTCGACGCACCGGGTGAACAACTTCGGGGGCCGTGACCTCCTCGGCATCGCCGAATTCGCCGTAGAGGCCGGCACCGGGCGAGACGGCATCGGCCTCCTACTTGATGGCGTCCGCGGGCTGCCGGGAGGAAGTGAGCCCAGGAGCCCGGCCCAGACACCAGCCGAGGAGTGCTGGCCCTTCTGCGCAGGCCGTGGGGACGCGGCTGAGGTCAGGCTGGGTGAGGTGGTTGGGAGGTATGGACAACGCGCCGCAGTCGGCCCCCACCGGGCCGGGCGTCGCTCCTCCGGCCACGAGGGGACCTGTTGACGCGGCGGTGGAAAAGAAGGTGCCTCTGCCGCGCGACATCCTGACGTCTCACGTAGTCAAGAAAGGTATGCACAGGGATCACAGAACAAGAGAACAGGCGGGGGCCGAGTGAAATCAGCACAGGAGGATGAGTACCTGGAGTTCGTGGCAGCGAGGGCGAAGGAGCTGTACCGCTCGGCGTACGTCCTCGCGGCCGGTGATACGCATCTTGCCGAAGACCTGGTCCAGGAAACCCTCGCCCGGGTGTACGTGCACTGGAAGCGGGTAGCCGGTGCGGACAGCCCGGCGGCCTACGCCCGGACGGTTCTGGTCCGCACCTTCCTCAGCCTGCGACGTCGGCGGAGCACCGGCGAGCGCCCCCTCGGGAACATGCCCGACAGCGCGACGTCCGGCCCGGACACTGCACTGCGGCTCGCCCTGATGGACGCGCTCGGCCAACTTCCGCCCCGCGACCGGGCGGTGCTTCTGCTGCGCTACTGGGAGGACCGCAGCATCGAGGAGACCGCGCAGATGCTCAGGCTGAGCAGGAGCGCGGTCCGCTCCCAGGGCACCCGGGCACTCGGCAGGCTGCGGGCGTTGCTCGGCGACAGCCTGCCCGACCTGGTTCCGCACTGAGCACCGGTGCTACCAGGTCGAACCCGCCGCAAAGCCCCCATCAGCAACAGAAAAGGTGACGCCAGCATGCCGTTCGAAGCAGACCTCGCACATGCCCTGGACCGCACGACCGACTCCCTCGAACCCGATCTCACCGCCCTTCTGAGCGGAGCCGTCGAGCGCGGACGACGCAGCCGTCGGCGCCGACGCAGTGTCGCCGTCATCACCGGGGTCGGCGCCTGCGCCGTGATTGCCGTAGCCGGCCTGGTCATCCCCGGCGCGCTCGCCGGAGCCCGACCCGCAGGATCTGACATCGAGGCGGTGGCGCTGGCGATGCCCCGTTCCGCGATCACCGGCACCCAGATGGTCGAGGCTCTGGAGAAGACGTTCCCCGGGAGCCGGTTCAGTGAAGCCGCCGGACAGAGCAACGACCCCTCGGACCCGTCCAGTGGGAAGGTTGCCAACGGTCGACTGCTCGTCGACGACGGCCAGGGCGCCGCCATGGTCGGTGTCTCGGCCGTGCGGCTCAAGCTGCCGCTCAGGGACGGCGACGGGTTGAGCTGCGAGCGTACGCCCGCCCGTGCCAAAGGCGACACGTGCAAACTGAGCGAGCTGCCGAGCAGCGCCGCGGTTCCCGGAGGGGCCGTGGTGATGTCGGAACGGAACGCGGCCGAGCACCCGGCCCGTACCGACACCGCTCACCGCTGGACGGTGACGGTGACCCTGAAGGCGACCGGCGCCCAGCTTCAAATGGTGCAGTGGAACAGCGCCGGCGGCGGCAGTGACGCCGACACACCGAAGCCGACCCGTACGGCTCCCCCGCTCTCCGAACAGCAGGTGGTGGCCGCACTCACCGGTGCCGTCTGGTCGCCGATCCTCGGTGCCGTTGGCTGACCCATTGCCATGCCGTCACAGGGGCGGAACGGGTGTCGGCCCAGCGCCGACCGCTGCGGAGGCCGGTGAGGCAGTCATCGACCGGATCGTCCTCACGGTCAAGTCGGTGACCACCCGGCCCTGCGGCACCTGTTGACCCGCATTGCCGATGTCGCGGTGCACAATGCGGCATTTACGGATGTCGATCAGCACGTCATCTGTCCAATGTGGTCCGAGGAGGTGATCGGCTGGGCGCCTGACGACGCGTGAGCCTCGATACCATCGCCTGGTCGCGGATGGAAAGTGAGTCGACGCCAGGATGACTGAAGAGGCAAAAGGGGAACCCCGCGGCGGATTTCCCGGCCGGGCGCGAGAAGTCGCGATCCTGCGCACGGTGCTGGCGGGCCAAGGCGGCACCTGGTGCGTCGCGGTCACCGGCGAACCGGGGATCGGCAAGAGCCGGCTGCTGACGGAGCTGGGGAAGCTCGCAGACGCAGCAGGACGAACGGTCCGCAGCGCACGCGCGGCGGAGTTCGAGACCCACATTCCGTTCGGTCTGTTCGTCACCGCGCTCGACGACCGGCTCGCCGAGCTGGGCCCGGAGCGTCTCGCCGCCCTCGGGCAACAGCAGCTCGCCCTTCTCGCGACCGTGTTCCCGGCGATACCCGCCCCCGGTCCCGCCGACCTGGTCGACGCCGAGCGGTACCGTTTGCACCGCGCGGTGCGCGCCTTGCTGGAGCTGGTCGCCGAGCCCTCCGGGCTGGTGCTCGTCTTCGACGATCTGCACTGGGCGGACGAGGGTTCGGTCGAGCTGCTCGACCACCTTTTGCGGCACCCGCCCCAGGCGCGGCTGACCCTGGCATTGGCGAGCAGGCCCCGGCAGACGTCGCTGCGGCTGTGGCACACGCTGTCCCGCGCCGCGTCCGACGGGGTGGCCGAGCTGCTGGAACTCGCGCCGCTGAGCCGAGCCGATGCCGGCCACGTCATGCCGGAAGGTCTGAGCCGTTCCCGGCGGGAAGAGCTTTACCGGGCCAGTGGCGGAAACCCGTTCTACCTGGAAGCCCTGGTGCGGGCCGATGAGCGGAGCATCGCCGTGGGCGATGCGGCGCTCCACCCCGACGCGGCGATCCCGGTGGCGGTCCACGCCGTGCTCGCTGCCGAGTTGGCCGCGTTGACACCGCAAGAGCGGGTCGTCGCGCACGCCGCCGCGGTCGTGGGTGACGACTTCGAGTCTGATTCGCTCGCCGAAACGGCGGCAATGGACGCCGGGGCCGTGCTCGCCGCGCTCGACCGGCTCGCCGAGCGTGACCTGGTGCGACTGGACGGCGCGAGCGGCCGGTTCCGGTACCGGCATCCGCTGGTGCGCAGCGTCGCCTACCAGGACGCCGGCCCTGGCTGGCGGCTGCAGGCGCACGGCCGGGCCGCGTCGGCACTCCGGAGCCGGGGCGCGCCGCCCGCCGAGTTCGCCCGGCACGTGGAGCGATCCGCCGTCCGTGGTGACCACGAGGCGGTCGCGGCGCTCACCGAGGCGGCCGAGGCGACGATGCACACCACGCCGGCGACCGCCGGGCACTTCCTGCGGGCGGCCATCCGGTTGCTCCCCGACTCGCAGTCGGCCACGCCGCAGCGCCTGACCCTGCTCGGCCGGCTGGCACACGCACTGGGCGCTACTGGCGATCTGCGGCAGGCCAGGGAAGCCATGCACGAGGTGCTGCGGCTCCTGCCTGCCGAACTCACCCAGATCCGGGCACAGACGGCGCGGGCCTGTGCGACGGTGGAGCAGATCCTCGGGCGCTACACCGAGGCCAGGGCGATGCTGCACAGCGAGTGGAAACGCGTCGAGGGCGTTGACGCACACTCGGCGGCCGTCCTGCTCGTCGCGCTCGTTGCCGGTGAAAGCGTCGAGCACGAGCGCGGACAGGACCGGGTGGCCGAGGCGATCGCCGCCGCGCGGGACGTCGGGGACCCGATGCTGCTGGTGACGGCATTGTCGGCCGCAACGCTCATCGACCGGCGGGCGGACCGGCTGGACGAGGCGGCCGCACTCCTGGACGCGCTGCCCGACAGCGACCTGGTCCGCGACATCGATGCGGCGTTCTGGCTGAGCTGGTCGGAAGTCTCCGCCGACCGGCTCACGGCGGCGAGCCGGCACATGAGCCGTGGCCTGCAACTGGCCCGCGTGAGCGGGCAGTCCCACAAGATCGCGCTGCTGACCGCGGTCCGCGGCATGGTGCATGCCTACCTCGGCGAGCTGGCGGCGGCGACGACCTGCTTCGACGACAGCCTGGATTCGGCGGAACTGACCGGCAGCGAGGAGCTGCGCGTCATGGCGTTGACCTTCGGGTGCTGGATCACCACCTGGCGCGGCGACCTGGCCGAGGCCATCCGCCTGGGTAAGGAGGCCATCGTCGTCAACAACCAGGCGACGGCGATGAGTTCCTGGCGCAGTGGCCAGGCCGAGGCGATGCTAGCGCAGGCGATGTTGCACTCGGGTGATCCGCACGCCTGCATCAAGCTGCTGCTCACCAGTAGCGGTGGGGCCGAACTGCCCGCAGTGGGCCTCCGGACCAGGCCATTGGTCTACCTGATGCTCACGGAGGCGGAGGTCGCGGCCGGCCGCGTTGCCGCGGCCACGGCATGGGCGGCCCGAGCGGAGGAAGTGGCCGGTCAGCTCCAGCTTCCGCTGCGCACCGCCATGGCGCAGCAGGCCCGCGCGATCGCCACGCTGCCAACGGATCCGGCGGCAGCCGCACTGCTCGCTGTCGCCGCTGCCAGCACGTTCGGCCGGATCGGGGCGGCCGTGGAGGCCGGGCGGGCGCACTTGCTCGCCGCGACGGCGTTCGGCGGCGGCGGGGCCATCGACCAGGCCCGTGCGCACCTCTTGTCCGCCCGCGCGCTGTTCACGCGGTGTGACGCGCAACTGTTCCTGCCGCAGGTCGCGCGCGAGGAGCGGCGTCTGAACGCGCGCGGCCCCCGGCCCGAAAGCGGCGCCGAACGGTTCGACTTGACCGCCCGTGAGGTCGAGATCGTCAACCTGGTCTCGGACGGCCTGACCAACCGTGACATCGGTCTGCGGCTGCACTTGAGTCCCAAGACCGTGGAAGTCCACCTGGGCCGGGTCTACGCGAAGGTCGGAGTCTCCGGCCGTGCTGCTCTGGCCGGCGTGTGGGCCGCCGCGGCGCGCGATTGAGGACGCCACGGCAGCCGACAACTCAGTTGCCGAGGTCGCGCACGTACAGGTTGAACTTCCGGCTGGTGCCGTCACCGCCCAGGGTCGTCGCGCTGGTCGTGAAGGCGACGTGGTGGCCGTCGGCCGAAATCGAGGGGCTGTAGCTGTACCCGTCGCTCTGCGAGCCGTCATTGGCGACGCTGACCCTGGTCGTGGTGGCCGTCACCCGGTCGCGCACGAACACGTCCCAGCTTGAGTTGGTGTCGCCCGTCACCAGCTTGTCCTCGCCGGACACGAACGCGATGTAGCGGCCGTCGGCGGAGAGCGTCGTCCGCTCCTGGCCGGGGGTTCTGCTGTCGCTCAGGCCGTCGGGGCCGAGGTTCACCTGCGTCGTCGTCCGGGTAACCCGGTCGTACAGGAAGAGGTCGGTGTCGTTCGGACCGCCGGTGTCACCCGCCACCAGATTCGACGCCGTGGATTCGAACGCGACGTAGCGGCCGTCGGCCGAGATGGTCGCCGTGCGACTGGCGGAATTGCCTTCGCCGCCGTCGGGACCGACGCTGATCCGGTCAGTGGACCCGGTCAGCTGATCGTGCACGAACACGTCGTCCGCATGGTTGGTGTCGGGGAACAGGGACAGCGTCTTCGCCCCGGAAGAGAAGGCGACGTAGCGCCCGTCTGCCGAAATCGACGGGAGTTGGCTGATGTCGTCGCCCTGTCGACCGTTCGAATCGACACTGGCCCTGGTGGTCTCACCGGTCTGCCGGTCGCGCACGAACACGTCGTGGATGTCGTTGGTGTCGCCGAACACGAGGTTCGATGCGAAGGAGTCGAACGCGACGAACCGGCCGTCGGCGGAGATCGACGGATGGGAACTCTCACTGTCGCTCTGCTCGCCGTGCCTTCCGACGCTGACCCTGGTCGTCTCACCGGTCTGCAGGTCGTGCACGAAAATGTCGCGGTAGCGGTTCGTGTCACCGTCCACCAGGTTCGTCGCGAAGGACTCGAAGGCGACGTAGCGGCCGTCCGCGGAGATCGACGGATTCCGGCTCACGTTGTTGGCCTGGATGCCTGCGGAGTCGACGCTGACCCTGGTGATGACACCGGTCTGCCGGTCGCGCACGAACACGTCGTCCGCTCGGTTGGTGTCCCCGGCGACCAAGTCCCGTGCCGGCGAAGCGAAAGCCACGTAGCGGCCGTCGGCGGAGATCGACGGCCCGCTGGCGGAGTTGCTGATCGGTGCCGTGCCTGCCGGCCCCGGCTCGGCATCCGAGGCGTGTGCGACGCCGACCGGTAGCAGCGCTGCGACGATGCCCGACACGAGCACTGCGTGCCTTGCGTTGCGGATTACGGAGAGACGTCTCATGGGTGTCCTTCTGTTCGGTTCGCCGCCACGGCGGCGTGTTGCCCGGATCAGCGTTCCGTGTCGGGCCGGCCGAAGCATGAGGGAACCCCCTACACCTTCGGCGTCGCGTTCTCCGCCCCGCTGTGGATGACGGGCGCCTCGTTCAGCTCCGGGCCGCGCCCTCAGCAGCCGGGAGCTCTGGTTCGACGCCGCCCACATGGTCGAACGCCTCCGGCTGTTCTTCGTCATCCTGCTCGGCGAAACCGTCCTCTGGCATGCCTGTGGGTGGCGTACCTCGGCGGCGGCGGTGACGTCACCTCCGCCGGCGCCGCCGGTCAGGGTGATGTTGCGCATGGAATCCGGACGGGCCGATCGGCCCCTGCTCGTACGGGGAGACGCCCGGGCGGTTGATGGTGCCGCCGTCCCGCACGGCGCTCAGGGCGGGGCCGAGGGCCTGGCGGGTGCCGACGGTCCATCGCGACGGCCTGCTGACCTGCCCGTACGCGCAGCACCGCCCGGCCGAGCACCCGCGCACCCGCGCACCCGGAACACACCGCCCAGCGCGACCGGCCCCCAGGCCCGGGGCTGGGGCCGCGGACATGAGCCAGCTTCACCGCGCTGCCCACGGTGTGACCAGCCCCGCCGTCAACGCGCTGTGCCACCAGACCTACGACCGCTGACACAGCACGCGCCCCGGCCCCTGGTCAGACCGGATGGCCCGCGGTCGTCCCGGGACAACTTCACGGCGCGCGGATGCACGCAGGCCCTCTTTCGAAACCCCTGCACTTGCGTTGCACAAATACCTGTGTTCGCGGCCTGAGAATTTAACAGCCCCGGCAGGGAGGGTTTTTGCCGGTAACACGCAGGGCTAAATATTCGACGTACACGATCCGCGACGGCGTGCTACTGTCGAAGTCGGTTGCAGTTTTGGTACCCAAAAAAACTTCAAGCGTCTCCAGTAGGCCTCCCGCCGCATGGAAGCGCTTCGTATTTCCGGTCATTTTTCCGGGCAGGGCATCATCGCGGCGACGCGGTATCCGTAAAATGCGGATACCGGTGTACTGCCCAAAGGAGATACAACATGGCTGCTGGCACCGTGAAGTGGTTCAACGCGGAAAAGGGCTTCGGCTTCATCGAGCAGGACGGTGGCGGCGCTGACGTGTTCGCCCACTTCTCGAACATCGCTGCCCAGGGCTTCCGCGAACTGCAGGAGGGCCAGAAGGTCACCTTCGACATCGCGCAGGGCCAGAAGGGCCCGACGGCCGAGAACATCGTTCCCGCCTGACGCTGACGCGCACATAGTAGCTGGGGCCCGCATCCCTCGGGGGTGCGGGCCCCAGCTGCACGCATTTCCGCAGAGTCTCACCTCAGGAAGCACGACTTTGAGGGACGCAGCCTCCTCGGAACCGGACCCATCGATGCCCCGGAATCATTCCAGGCATCATCCACCATTCTCGCCCGCGTCGCCACGGATTCCCCGTCGTCCACGCTCGCGTTCGCATTTCATTCGGTCCGTTCCAGTGATTCCTCGCGCTGCTCTTCGCCTGCGGAATTCCTCGATACGTGCCGTATCGAGGAAGGTTCTGCATGAACCCCGCCCGTACGAACAGCCGCTCCTCCCGCACCCGCCGCATCGGTGGCCCCGCTACCGGCTCCAGCACTGGTTCCGCTCGGGGCAATGGCTTCGGTCCGTCATCCACTCCGAGCCGCTCGGGTGCACCGAACCGCTCGGGCGGCTACCGCCGGCTGCCGACCGCGGTGCAGGGCGACTTCGCCCTGCCGAAGACGATCACTGCGGCGCTGCCTGCTGTCGAGGCGTTCGCCGACCTGGGCATGCCCGCCGAGCTTCTGGCCGAGCTCACCGCGCAGGGCGTATCCGTGCCGTTCCCCATCCAGGGTGCGACGCTGCCGAACTCCCTGGCTGGCCGCGACGTCCTGGGCCGCGGCCGGACCGGCTCCGGCAAAACCCTCGCATTCGGCTTGGCCCTGCTGGCCCGCACCGCCGGACAGCGCGCCGAGCCCCGCCAACCGCTGGCCCTGGTCCTGGTCCCCACCCGGGAACTCGCCCAGCAGGTAACCGACGCCCTCACCCCCTACGCGCGCGCCGTGAAGCTGCGCCTGGCAGCCGTCGTCGGCGGGATGCCGATCGGCAGGCAGGCGAGCGCCCTGCGGGGTGGTGCTGAAGTCGTCGTGGCCACCCCCGGACGGCTCAAGGACCTCATCGACCGCGGTGACTGCCGGCTGGACCAGGTCGCGATCACCGTCCTGGACGAGGCCGACCAGATGGCCGACATGGGCTTCATGCCGCAGGTCACCACGCTCCTGGACCAGGTCCGTACTGGGGGCCAGTGCCTGCTCTTCTCCGCGACCCTGGACCGCAACGTCGACCTCCTGGTCCGCCGCTACCTCGCCGACCCCGTCGTTCACTCCGTGGACCCCGCCCAGGGGGCGGTCACCACCATGGAACACCACGTCCTGCACGTGCACGGCGCGGACAAGCACCGGCTGACGACGGAGATCGCGGCACGCGAAGGCCGGGTGATCATGTTCCTGGACACCAAGCATGCCGTGGACCGCCTCACACAGGACCTCCTCGCAAGTGGCGTCCGGGCCGCCGCCCTGCACGGCGGGAAGTCACAGCCGCAGCGCACCCGCACCCTCGCCCACTTCAAGGCCGGGCACGTCGCCGTCCTCGTGGCGACGAACGTGGCGGCACGGGGCATCCACGTCGACGACCTCGACCTCGTCGTGAACGTCGACCCTCCGGCCGACCACAAGGACTACCTCCACCGTGGCGGCCGCACCGCGCGGGCCGGCGAGTCCGGCCGTGTCGTCACCCTGGTGACCTCCAACCAGCGCCGCGGCATGATCCACCTCATGGCCGCCGCCGGCATCACCCCCCAGACCACCCAGGTCCGCTCCGGCGAGGAAGCCCTCAGCCGGATCACCGGTGCCCGGACCCCCTCAGGCGTCCCAGTGACCATCACCGCTCCGGTCTCGGAGCGGTCCAAGCGCGAAGCCGCTTCCCGCGGTCGGCGCAGGTCTGTTCCGGCCGGCCGGCGCCTGAGCGTGCGGCCCCGGTCCTCCTTCGATGCGGCGGCCTGAGAGCTGCGTGGTCCGGACCCTGATCCATCTCCGCAGGAGGCACGTTGTGACGCTGGTCCACATGCAGTCCCACTCGGCAGACGCCAACCCTGCGCACCGGACGGCGGACGACGCGCTGGACGCGGCCGTCCCACAGGTCTGTGACGACATGACGGTCGAAGTGGCCCTGGCCGTCATGGCCAGCGCCCGCGCAGGTCATCTGCTCGTCAGTGACGAAGACGGCTCGTGCACCGGGCTGATCACCGAGGGTCGGCTCATCGCCATCCGCGACAGCGCGGCGTACACGGACCGGATCCGTCTTCGCGCTGTTCTCGGCGATCATGGGCCGTTCACCCTGCCCGTCGTCCATGAGCCGGGAAGCGCTCCGGGTGTCCTCGCCCATGCACGCTGATCCGCCTCACCGTGGCACTACCCTCCCCTACTCCTTTACTCCTTGCTGTGAGGCATCATGCGCTGTGTCATCGCTCGTTTCCCGTTCGACCTGACCAAGAGCGGTGTCCTGGAATCGATGAAGGGCGTCAAGCCCGAGCAGGTCGTCGGCGAATCCGTGATCATCGGGCGCCGTGCCTACCCCGTCAAGCAGGTGGGTCAGATCGTCACTCGCCAGGACCGCCGGGACTTCAGTGCCGGCGAAGTCCTGCGGGCCATGACCCGCCTCGGCTTCACTTGCCGTGGCCTTCCCGGAGCCGCCGCGCCCACGCGCGTCCTCGACCCGCTCCAGCACGCCTCCGCGATGCTCGGTACTTCGGTGGCCATCTGACCGACGGCTCGGCGCCAGTTGGCGCGAGTGGCACCCGAACAGCGAGAAGGGCCCGACCGGCAGGCGCCGGTCGGGCCCTTTCGCGTCCCCGCGTCCCCGCGTCCCGGGGGTGAGACCAGGGCAGGTGCGTCGGTGGCCGGCCGTCCCGCGGGCTCCGGTGGTCGCGCTACCGGGCGCGCAAGGCACTCACCGGCTTCCCGCCGGAGGCCCCCGTTGTGACCGCGGTCGCTCGGGCGAGGTGGTTGACCATGGGCCGGCCGAACGAACCGGCCGCCCTCCATCTCAAGGGTGCGTACACGCAGCGCGCGTGGGCGCGAGTCGTGGACGGCCACCTCAAGCCCTCCACGTGGGCCGTCACCTGCAGGGTGCAGGTCCCTCTGACGCGGTGCTTTCGCCGCGGGCTCGGAGACGACCCCATCGCGACCCCCGCACTCCGACAACATCTTGGTCGGGGCAGCGGAAACAGAAGGCCGGCGCAGTACCAGGGTCGGCGGATGGTGTAGTAGTTCCTTCGGGGGCCTTGGTGCCGTACGGCACCAAGGCCCCTCCACGCGTTCCATGAGAGAGGTTCAATGACAGCAGACGACTCGTTCGGCCGTCTCGACGACGACGACTATCCCGCCTACACCATGGGCCGGGCCGCCGAAATGCTCGGCACCAGCCAGGGGTTTCTGCGCGCCATCGGCGAAGCTCGTCTGATCACCCCGCTCCGCTCCGAGGGCGGCCACCGCCGTTACTCCCGCTACCAGCTGCGCATCGCCGCCCGCGCCCGCGAACTCGTCGATCAGGGCACCCCCATCGAGGCCGCCTGCCGCATCATCATCCTCGAAGACCAGCTTGAGGAAGCCCAGCGCATCAACGCCGAATACCGCCGCGCCGCCGAATCACCCACTCCGCCACCCTCGCCCTGAAACGAGCATCCCGTCGGTGTCGGCGGGCTCACGACGTTGAATCGCCGCGGGTGGCGGAAGCGTCCGCGCGAAGCAACTCGACGGCGTCCGGCCGAACCCAGCGCGGCGCGTGGAAGCCCACGGGTCAAGGTCAGCCGGCGATTTGGAGGGCACGGGGCACGTGCTGAGCTCGGCCAGGGGGCGGACAGGATGGGCCGCGTCGTTGTCGGCGAGCACCGGGTTCAGTTCGTCGACCGCGCCCTGGGCGCCGGCCGGCAGGCCGGTGAGGGCGGTGATCCGACCGGCCAGTCGACGCAAGTCGGCTGCGCTATCGCGGACCAGGAGGTCACCGTGCGGTCGACGGTGCGTGTGTCGCGGGTGGGTCGTACGCGCGGTTCACCGGCCACGAAAGGGAGGCCTTACACGCGGCGTCCTTGCCGGTGCTGGGCGTTCTCGGTCTCGCGCTGGCGGTGGCGGTGGCGAGGCGCACTGGCCAGGATCTTGCGGCTGCCGCCCACCCGGGTGCGAGTGATCCGGCAACCAGAGCTCGACGAGCTCGGTGATCGGTTCCGTGCGGCCACCGACGGGCGGCCGAATCGGGACGACGAGGCGCACCAGTGGCGGTGCAACGCATTCCACGGATTCTCGAATCTGCCCACACCCCGTGGCGACGGCCAGATCCGCAACGGTCGTGTCCTGCGTCTCACCGGAACGGTGGGCCATGCGCCGCCCATCCGGCCCGCCGCGCAGCGCCAACCGTTCCGCGCGCCTCGGTGAGCGTCCCGATCTGGTTGCCCTTGATCAGGACGGCGTTCCCCACCCCCGTACGCATGCGCTTCCGTACGAGTGCCTCGTCGGTGCAACGCGTCGTCTCCAGTCAGCTGGCCCCCGCCCCCGACCCGCGCCGTTGGCTCGCGCCATCCGTCGAGTTCGTCCTCGGCCCCCGGCCGAGCACTCCGGGGGCTGGGATTCGGTCCTCCACCGCACACATCAGCCGGCAACGCCTCGACGCGGTGTGTGGGGGGGAACCCGACACCACAGGTCGGTCGGTCAGGAACCATGACCCCGAGAAGCAGAGTTCGCGAAGCCGAGTCGTTCGCCTCACTGCTTGCGCAACTCACCGAACCACCGGACGATCGCCGAGGTGGCGGCGACATTGGACCCGAGGTGACGGGATCCGTGATGGTCGACTTCGGCGAGATCGACGATCGAAGCGTGCACGCCGTTCCTGAGCAGAGCCGCCCGGCAGTGTTCGGTGTTGGCGGTGACGGCCTGTTCGTCCCCGGTCGCCATGTAGAGCCGGACCGGAGCACGGGGAGCCCAGTCGGTGCATACGGCGTCGGTCGTGCGCAGCGCCGCTGCCAGCGGCCCCGTCGGGTGCGCGAGCATCTCGCGGCCCTGCTCGGTCAGCAGCTCCTCCAGAGTGCCCGGGGTCCCCCGCATCAGCTGCTCACCCGTGTGGGTGCCGTCGAAGAGCGCCTCGACGGTGCTGTCATAAGGGGCTCGGAAGACCTCGCCAGGGCTGTCGTAGATGTGGTGGAGCCGGTGGAAGGCCACCAGGGTGTACGCCGCGTACAGCACGCTGGACTTGGCTTCCAGCCTGCCGTCGAGCAGCGCGGGAAGCTCCGCGCCGCCGAAGTCGTACGCGCCGCTGACCGGTGCCAGCGCCCCCAGCCTGAACCACCGGTCCTCACCCGCCTCCAGAGCGCGGCCGAGACCCAGTGCGGCCGAGGCGCCCTGCGAGAAGCCGGTGACCATGACCTCGCGCTCCAGCAAGTGTCCCGTGCGGGGCGCGAAGGCGCGGGCCGCCCGCAGCATGTCCAGGGATGCCGTGGTCTCGGAGCCGATGTCCATCCAGGGGTGTAAGCCGGGCCCCTTCCCCATCCCCAGATAGTCGGGCGCGACCCCGGCGGCGCCGGCCGCCGCGTGCGCGATCACCGGAGCGGACACGAACTTGCCGCGCTGCATGGACGGGGAATCATCCTTGTGGCTGCCCGTTCCGTGCGTAAAGGAGACCGCCCGCAATCGTCCGCTGCTGTTGAGCGGCACTACGAACAGCCCACTCGCCGTGGTGGGCCGTCCGTACGCATCGACGGTCCGGTAGACCAGTCGGTACGCGACCACGCCGTGCCGGACGGTGTCGACTTCGAACCCGGCTGCGCCGAGCTCGACGGACACGGCCTGCGGGGTCGCGAGCGTGTACAGCTTCTCGGCGGAGACCAGCGTGCCCCGGCCGCGTTCATCTTGCTGCGCCTGGACTCCGCCGGCGGGCGAAGTGGCGGCGGCGGTGGCGACGGCGGGCGCGAACAGCAGCAGGCCGCAGCAGATGGCTGCCACTTTGAGACCGCCGCGGTACAGGGGCCTGCCGCGCGAGGATGAGGAGACGAAGACGGCCATGAGTTCCCCCAAATGTGTCTCGGCGAATGCCGGTTGAGCCTGTCAGTTCAGCCTCATGCGTTGCGATCTTCGGCACACTGGGGCAGACCCCCTGAAGCTTTCTGGTGGTTGCCCCCGTTCCGCGTTCATCGCCCGAAGACGGCCACCGCCACATCGGGTCCGGAAGTGCCGCTGCCCGGGTCGGCCATGCCGTTCGGGGCCGAAGCGGTCTGACCAGCAAACATCGAGCCCTAGGATCTGCGGCATGGCAACGCGACTTGTGCAGATCAACATGAAGGCCCAGGACGACTCCGTACTCGGCCGGTTCTGGGCGGAGGCACTCGGCTGGGGTGTCGACAGCGAGGGCCCCGGCGTGACCAACCTCGAACCGGTGGGGTTCGACTACCCCGACCCGGTGGCCGTCTGCATCGACATCGTCGCCCGCCCGGAACCAAAAACGGTCAAGAACCGGGTGCACCTTGATCTGGCCACCACTTCGACCGCCCATCAGGCGGAGTTGGTCACGCGCCTGAAGGACCTCGGTGCGACGCTCACCGACGTGGGTCAGGGCAACGTCCCCTGGACGGTCATGGCCGACCCGGAGGGCAACGAGTTCTGCGTCCTGGAGCCCCGCCCGATCTACCGGGACACCGGGCCGATCGCCGCGGTGGTGGTCGACTGCACCGACCCACGAGAGATGGCCCGGTTCTGGGGCGGCGCGATGGACTGGACCCTGCACGAGGTCACCGACGACCACGCGACCATGCGCTCCGCCAAAGGCGTCGGCCCCTACCTGGAATTCGTCCGCACCCCCGACGGCAAGAGCGTGTGGAACCGCGTCCACCTCGACGTCTGCCCCTACCCCGATGACGACCTGGCAGCAGAGGCAGCTCGACTGCGCGCCTTGGGAGCCACCGACCCCGGTATCGACCAGTCCGCCATCTCCTGGACGGTTCTGGCCGACCCGGAGGGCAACGAGTTCTGCCTCCTCACCCCTCGCTGACCCTGAGCAACGGCCCCGGCCGGTTTCGGGTCAGCGGCGCGGACCACGTGGCGTCAGCGCATGTCGCCGAAGGCGGGGATCGCCCCCGGAACGGGCTGTCCATCGGGCGGGCGCCCCTGTGACGCCTGGTCAGGTCAGGCCCGGCAATCACCGGGTTGCCGCAGGGCCCGACGCGCGGCGGCAACCCGTGCGACCCCGGACAGGGCAGGCCGGTATCCGACGTCCGGTCGAGTGCGAGGCCCGCTCCGCGGGCGTGTACCAATCCCGGACACGGCCGCCGCGACAAGAACGCTGGGGTCCGTTGCTCCTCTTCCCGGCTGGAGCCGCTCGTTTGCTCGAACGCCAGCGGCTCAAGCTCCGACCGGACCAGCCAGGGTGGGGCGTTGGCCCCCGCGCCGTGTGATGTCCGGCGGGGGCCAGCCCGGCGTGCGTCTCGCCACTCCTAGGCTCGCCGTGCTGACCAGCTCCAGCTTCCACGTCGGCGATCACTCCCGACCGGGCACCCGGCCCGTACGAAGCCGTCATCCGCCAGAGCGCCACCGCCCTCTACGGTGGCCTGCGCGACGTCAACGTCCGCCAGAGGGCGCCCACCCACGGGACTGCGGTTTGCTCCGGCACGGCTCAAATGGCGGGCCCTGCCAGGACGATGGTCACTGCCGCGGTAGCGCCGGACAGTTGTTCGACCGCCTCACCCCATCGACTACGCCCCGCGGAATCTGGTCGGGTCACGGCGGCGCCGACAACGCCGTCGAGGCGCTCTCGTGGGCCGGTCGGTTTGGGGCGCCAGCTGGGCCGCCTGCCTTGGTGTGTCAGGTGGAGGGAGGTGGGGTGAGACCGTCCAGTAGGACGGTGAGGTAAGCGTGGACGAGGTCAGGCGAGGACGGCTCGGCGCGGGCGACGGCCAAGGCCGTGGCGGCGATGAGGGCGGTGATCACTGTGGGGTCGAGGTCGGCGCGGACCTGCCCGTCACGGCGTGCGCCGTCGATCATTTCCTCGACGGCGCCGACCAGGCCGGCGCGCAGTGCGGTGGTGGCGGGCAGGTCCAGGCCGGTGAGCTGGTCGTTGATGGCGTGGTGTGCGCTCTGGAAGGCAATCAGCTCGCGCAGGAAGGTGCGCAAGGCCTGATAGGGCGTGGTCGCGGCGAGAAGATCGCGGGCGCGTTGGACGACGGGTTCGAGCAGCCGGGCGACAGCGGCGTCCAGCAGGGCGTCCTTGCCGCCGAACGCGCGCACGACGGTGGCGGCACCCAGTCCGGCGCGCTTCGCGATGACCTCGACGGTGAGGGACACACCGGGTTCGGCCAGTAGTGCCGTGGCGGCGTCCAGGACGAGGTCCCGGTTGCGCACGGCATCGGCGCGGCGTTTCTGGGTGGGCGTGGGGCCCGGCTGCTCCGAAGGCGTTGACAACTGAAATGCCCCTTCCACATAATCATCTGGAACGTGCGTTTCACTTAAGTCTAGCGGGAGGCGCATCCATGAACGAGCGGATCCTGATCTCCGGAGCCAGCATCGCCGGACTCACCTTGGCCCATTGGCTGGCCCGGCACGGCCTGCGGCCCACCATCGTCGAGCGCGCCCCCGAACTGCGCGCCGGCGGCAACGGGGTGGACGTGCGCGCCGACGCGGTCACCGTGGCCGAGCGGATGGGCCTCATGGACCGCATCCGCGAACTGGCCACCGACGTGCACGGCATGAAGTTCGTCGACGCCGCCAACCGCGCCGTCGCCCGGATCGACACCCGCGACGACGCTTCGGTCGAGATCATGCGGGGCGACCTGGTCGCACTGCTTCAGGAGACAGCCGGGGAAGCGGAGATCCTGTTCGGTGACTCGATCCGGGCCCTCAAGCAGGACGACCACGGCGTGACGGTCACCTTCGAGCACGCTCCCGCCCGCCGCTTCGACCTGGTGGTCGGCGCCGACGGAATGCACTCCCACCTGCGGCGGCTCGCCTTCGGCCCCGAGGACCGGTTCGTCCAGCACAAGGACCACTACTTCGCCTTCGCCAACGCCGACGGCAGGCTGGGCGAGGACCGCTGGGTGACGATGTTCAACACTCCGGGCAAGATGATCGGGATCTACCGGTCGGGCAACCACACCCAGGCCAAGGCGTACTTCATCTTCCGCTCCGAGCGGCTGAACTACGACCACCGCGACGTCGCCGAGCACAAGAGGCTGGTCACCGAAGCATTCGCCGACCAGCCGTGGCAGCCCGCCCGGGGCCTGTTGGAAGCGGCCCTGGCGGACCCCGACTTCTATTTCGACGCCCTCGGCCAGGTACAGATGGGCTCCTGGTCCAACGGCCGCATGGCGCTGGTCGGTGACGCGGCATGGTGCGCTTCCCCGGCCTCGGGCGCCGGCGCCGAACTGGCCATGGTCGGGGCGTACCGGCTGGCGGGAGAGCTGGCTGCGGCAGGCGGCAACCACCGGGGCGCCTTCGCCCGCTACGACGCCGTCCACCGGCCTCTGGTCGACCGCAAACAGCAGATCGGCCCGAACGTGCGCCTCATGGTGCCCAAGACCGAGGGCGGCCGCTGCGTGCGCGATGCGCTGGTCCGGCTGCCACTCATGAAGGCCGCGGGAGCGATCGAGCGCCGCCTGCAGGCCCGCGCCGCCGAGCCCCTGCCCCTCTACCACCGCGCCGCCTGAAGGAACCCCCACGGTCTCGGCCGATGACCTCCCCGGGAACACCCAGAGCGAGCCACGGCTCGCGGTACGGCGCAAGGGGCCCGACGTCGGCCCTGACACCGTGGATCGAAACGAAGGACCGTGCTCGCCGGGACAGTCCCTCGGGTATCGCGTCGCCGTGCAGGTTCAGATTCACGATCAGGACGGTACCGCCGCACGACCGGGACGCGTCCCGCGCCCGGTGTGGACTGCGACATCTCCACCTAGCCGAGGAGGCCCTCATGGTCCACCGCAGCGCCCCGCTGACCGAGACCGGTCGGCTTCGCCTGGCGCGCTGCGTCGTGGACGACGGCTGGCCGGTGCGGCAGGCCGCTGCCACTGGCCGCCCACACCGCGATCCCAGCCTCGACCGCCCACCGCGTCCTGGCCCGCCACCGGCTACCGCCGCTGGCCGTACTCGACCGGGCCACTGGCGAGCCCATCCGCCGGTACGAACGCGCCCGCCCGGGCGCACCGGTCCACATCGGCGTCAAAGACTCGGCCTGACCATCGAGCTCGGTGGTGACCTGTTCTGGTGGATGCTCAGCTAGAAGGGGCAGGGGACGGTGGATCTACTGATCGCCGATCAGGTGGGGGAGTTTGCGCATGTCGTGGAAGACGATGGTGCCCGGGCCTTCGAGTCGTTCGGCCTGGGTAAGCCCGCCTGCGTAGCCGAAGGCGCGCATCCCGGCGGCTCGGGCGGCCTGGACACCGGGGCGGCTGTCCTCGACCACGGCGCAGGCCGCGGGGTCGACGCCCATCTGCCGTGCCGCGTGCAGGAAGAGGTCAGGTGCCGGCTTGCCCCGGGAGACCTCGGTAGAACTGAAAATGTGGCCGGCGAACCGCTCGTAGAGTTCGGTGACACCCAGAGTGTGACGCATCTTCTCGTGGGAGCCGCTGGAGGCGACGCAGACCGGCAAGGTGATCTCGGCCAGCGCCTCGGGCAGCCCGTCCACGGCCTGGAGCCCGGCGTCAACCTCCTCCCGGTGGCGCTGAATCAGCTGCTTCCACCAGAAGGCGGCCGTCTCATCGCCCAGTCGCTGGGCGATCTGTTCACAGATGGATTCCCTGGAGCGCCCGATGAACCGGTCGATGACATCCGCCTGGGACAGCGGCCAGCCGAGTTCTGCCCCCAGCGCGATCTGGATGCGCACGGCGATGCGTTCGCTGTCGACCAGTACACCGTCGCAGTCGAATATGACGAGCTCGATCGGCTTGATCATTCCCGCAGCATACGGGCTTGCTCGGTCATGTGGCTGTGCCCCCGGCCGGGACGACCGTCGATCGTTGGAGGTGAGCAGGTTCCCTGCTGCGTCACGGCGACCGCCCCGGCTGTTGCCCCGGATACCCCCGGCGTCCGCTGTCACCCGGTACAGGCCCGCGCTGCGTGTACGGCTACCAGCGGTACCAGCGGCCACTGCTGCCCTTCGGGCGGGCAACGAAGCCGATCAGCCACAGGACCAGAACCGCGATGGCAACCCACCAAAGGACCTTCACCGCGAAACCGGCACCGAAAAGGACCAGGGCGAGTAGAAGAACAAGAAGCAGGGGAACCATAGTTGTCAACCTCCAAAGCGGCTTCTGCCCGGCCGCCTCCCGGCCATGCGTTCGATCTTTACGCGTTTCTTATCCGGCATGGTGGGCAGCAGATTTGGGCGCCGAGTGCCACGAGGGTCCTCAAGCCTGTGGGACCCGAGACCGGTGGCCTCGGGTCCCACAGGTGTGCGCAGCGGGTGGTTTATCGCAGGAGGAGGGGGAGGACTGCGACGAGGAGACTGACTGCGGCGATCATCAGGGGGACGACGCGGGCGTAGCCGTAGGGGATGGGCTGGAGCGCCGTCATGCGCGGTCGTCTGCTGGTCTTGCTGGGCGGGGTGTGCCGGCCTGCGTGTCGGACGTCGGCGATCTCCAGGCGGGCGCGGTGGTAGAGCCAGACGTCGATCTTGTCCTGGGGAACGGAAAGGGCGTCCAGGACGGCCGCGAGAACGTTGGGCGGGGGGAGCTGGTCGCTGCTCATGAGCCGGGACAGGGTCGTGCGGGAGAGGGACACGCCGTAGCCCTGGACGTCGCGTTCCATCCGGTCGAAGGTGGCGCCGGCGGTACTGCGGAGGGTGCGCAGGAGCTCCATGAGGTCGCGGGGCATGGTGCACAGCGAGAGAGCGCCCGTGACGGGGTCGACGTGGATGGGTGCGCTGGTGCGCTCGGCCGCCTCCACCGCTTCCAGGACGAGGCTGGCCATGTGGGTGTTGCCTGCACTGGGGGCGGCCGTGTGCGCGGTCGTGTCGGCTTCGCGGCGTGCGGTGCGGATCCGGGCGATCGACGGCAGCAGGGCTAGGGTGCGCCCGCTGTCAGGGGTGGCGGGGCTGTTGGGCGCGGGGCGTGTCAGTGATGCGGTTCCCGCTGGGCTGTTGCCGTCATCGTCGATGGTGGTCTTTCCGGCCTTCTTCTCGTTGATGGCGGCCTGGCGCAGGGCCAGCCAGCGGTCGGTGTCGTCGCTACGGCCGGTGGCCTGGGCGTATGCGGCGATGAGGTCGGCGGTGGGGATGTTGACGCCGGAAGTGACGCCGGACAGTGCGCTGACCGAGTAGTGGGAGCGCTTGGAGACCTCGGCGAGTGTCAGGCCGTCGCGGGCGGCGGCCATTTCGCCCACGAGCTGGGCCAGGCTCGGGGCGATTCGTTTCGGTAGCTGGCTGCGGGTCGGCCGGCCGGGTGGGCGGGTAGCCATCACCGCGCCCCGGCCTTGAGTGCGGATGTGCCGCCGAAGCCACCGAAGCCACCGAAGTGTCGCTCGCGAAGGTCGCGGAGGGCTTGTGCCGCGCGGAGGGTGGCATGCCGGGCTGAGCGGTGCAGGCGGAATGCGTAAGTGCTCACCTCGGCCTTGGCGCGGCGCATCGGTGCGGACAAGGCATGGACGAGGGTGACGGCGAGGTGGAGGGTGATCGCCATCGAGGTGACGCCGACGGCCACTGCCTCGGACAGGTGGCCGAACAGGAGGTGGAACGAAGCGCCGGCAGCGGCGCCGAGGGTGACGGCGAGCAGGGCAGGTGTGATGCGGTGGGTCAGGACACGGGCGGTGTGGGGGGTGGCGCGGACAAGGGGGGTGACCTCCATCGCCAGCTCGCCGAGGTGGAGGGCGATCTCGGTGGTGGTGACGGCAATGCCGACCGCCTGGGCGGGCTCGGCGAAGGCGTGCTGGAACAGCAGGCCGGCAGCGGTACCGAGGGCGAGAGCCGTGATCCCCCAGATCAGGCGCCACGGGCGGGTAGGGAGGCACAGCGATGCCTCGCGCGGGGCGTGCAACTGCATGACGATGAATCCGTTTCACTCGTGCTGTACGGCAGGTGATGTCTTGCGCCGGTCCCCCCGCACCGTGCGGTGCGGGGGTCCGAGCAGGCGGACCTGCTGTTTTGGCTGGACATCAGGTTTGGGAGTTCCGTCGCTCGGCCTGCAATGCCTCAAGCGCGACGGTTCCTTTTGCCTGGCCCAAACGAAAGCATGGCACCTAGCACGCCTCCAGGGAACATGACAGGGAGACCGCGAAAAACCCTCACACTTAAGCTGACTAACGGCTTACAAGGGGGCGCACGGCGGCGTGAACTGACTACCGCACATGTGTTCTTGGGGTGATGCAGATATATGCACGCGGCAGTTATGCATCCCGGTGGATCGAGTAGTTGCGGAGCCCCTGAAGCCGCCAGCCATGGCGGCCTGTTCCCGTCGCGAAGGCGTGCGGGACACCGCTCGGCGGGAACCGGGAGCGGGCAACGGCTAGCGGCCCTGGACGCGTTTCGCTACCGGGCGGCAGGCGGGCGCACGCCGGGGCGGAGGGAAAGGGCGCGAGGTGGCCTGCACCGGCGCACACAAGCGGAGGGGACGAATCCGCTACTTAACCGGAATCAAACTTCCCACGTTAGCGGCACCTCCAGGAAAGGCGTGAGGCGCGGGACAATGGGCACTCATGCACGATAACTCCTGGGGCTTATGCGCCGTTTGAGCTATGACTCACGTCACAATCGGGAGTCCGTTCGGGTGTGAAAAAACAGGTCTCTCCTCGTCATTGCTCCTGGCGGCGTGGCCGAATTCGCAGGTCAGGCCCGAATTGGCGGTTTTTCAGTTTTCCGAGACTCGTCTTGCGGAGCGCGTACCATAGACGGTGCGTCCATAGGCTCGTTTCATGGACGCAGGAGCCCGCTCGCCGGGCTCGGCATCCGAGCACTCGTCAGGCTGGACGTGCCCCTCGGATAAGGGATCCCCCGCGCTGCAATCGCGGGGGATCTTGCTTTGCCGAGGCCGCCCTCACACGGTCTCCACCCTTCAGAGCTCCGGCCCCTTCGCGCCGTCCTCTGCATACCTGCATCAACGATGTAAGCACGCGGGCTACGAGGCACGAACTCCGCCCCGACGCCCACGCGTTCGTCTTTCAGGCTGCCGCCCGTGGTAGCGCTTGGCGGCCGGGGAAACAGGCTGGTGGGAGACCGGGCCACGGTTGCCGCGGCGCGACAGCGGGCCGTGCCGATGCCGCCGCCCGTGACCTGAGCAGCGTCGCCGGGGCCGTAACCGAGGAGGCGGTGCAGGACCTCCACGTCGTAGGCCGGGCCGAGTTCCGCCCCGACCGGCAGCGGGTTCTCGGGCAAGCCGTCCCTCTTGACGTCGACGACGGCGACCCCGACGAGGTCGGTGCTCACGAGCTCGAACGAGCCCGGCGAGACTTCCGTCAGGGAGCAGCTGACGGCGGGAGCAGCTGGGGCGGGCGCGGTCGCGGACGCTGCGAAGGCGCCGGTGGCGGGTCCCAGGGCCAGCGCCGCGCAGACCGGTGCGGCCAGGAAAAGGGAGTGGCGACCCTTCATGACGGCCTCCAGAGGGGGAGCGGAGGAAGAACGTCGCCTCATTTCGAGGCTAGGCTCCCGTCCCGGGACCCGAACGCGCACGCGCACCGGGCAGGCGTATGGATCACTCGATAGGCTGTTCCGATGGGCACGGCGCCGAACCTGGGCCTGCCTGCGGGAGTGCCCTCGGGCCTCATCGGGACGCAGATCGGCGGCTACCGGATCGACCGGCACGGCCGCCTCTGTGACAGGGAAGTGTTCCTCGGTGGCCCGCGCCCCAGGCCGAGCCCCGACCCCCCGCCAAGTGACGTTCTTACAAGCGGGGTTTCAGCAGATCAAGATCGAGCTCCAGCTGATCGGTAGGCGGCAGGGGCGGCGAGCCGTCGAGTACCCGCGACCGTGAGGGTGGCCAGCACCTTCTCCGAGTAGTGCTCGGCCACCCGCCCGTACGCTCGCGTCACTGACCCGCTCCCCGGCCCCGGCCCCGGCCCGGCCGCGAACGGCAGCAGGCAGCATCGTCTCGACCAGCTCCAGCGCGATCCGCTCGGAGGCGCGCTGTGCCGCCGGGAGGCGGCCGCCGTCATGCGCTCCTCGGAGGCACCAGCCTTGCGCAGCAGGGTGGAGTGCATGACCGTCAGGTCGGTGTTACCGACGATCTGCGCGGCGCGGAGCTGGACCAGGTCGATCGTGGTCCGCGGTACGGGCCGGTTCCCGGTCGCCCGGGAGAGCAGCCCGGCCAGCTCCTTGAACTCGGGATCAGCGCGACCGGGTGGGACATCCGAGTCCGCGGGGCCCGGTGCCGGCGGGGATGTCGATGGCGGTCGGGGTGGCGGCTGTCTTCGCGCTCAGGAGGCGCTCGTCGGTCGTCTTCGCGTCATCCGGATCGGCTTCCTGTTTCTCTGACGGAGCCCCCGCACGAGTGTGACCGTTGCGGGAAGGGATCTCTGCCGGTCCGCTCCCGCGCCGCAGCCGCACGAGGGCCGCCCCCGCCATCAGCGCGATCAGTCCGCACACCGACCCCCACCCGAAAGCGGCGTACAACTGCACCGCCGCCCACGAACCCGCCGTCCCGCCCAGGTACGCGCACGTCATGTACGCGGTGCCCAGCCGGCTGCGCGCGTCCGGCCGCACTGCGTAAACCCGCGCCTGGTTGGCGACGCTCCCGCACTGCATCGCCACGTCCAGCAGCAGCGTCCCCGCGCCCAGCGCGACCAGCCCTCCGGTCCCGCCCGTCCCGCCCCCCGCCAGCACCGCGGCCGCGGCGAGGACCCCGAGCAGGCAGACCCCGTTCACCGGGCCCGGGCCGTGGCGGTCGACCAGCCGCCCCGCGTACGGGGTGCACAGCATCGTGACCGCCCCCACCAGCGCCAGCAGCCCCACCGCCGACGCCCCCAATCCGTACGCCGGCCCCGTCAGCAGCAGCGCCGCACCGGTCCACGCCGCCGAGAAGGCGCCGAAGGCCATGGCTTGGCAGAAGGACGACCGGCGCAGTTCCGGTTCCGTGCGCAGCAGCCGCAGCGGCTCCAGCAGGAACAGCCGGTACGGGACCCGCCCCGCCTGCGGCGACGGCCGCGTGACCGGCACCGCGTACGCCAACACCCCAGCAAGCAGCAGGGCCAGGGCCGCCGCCACCAGGTACGGGGCCCGCCACCCCAACCGGTCCCCCAGCACCCCGCCGAGCGTCCGGGACAGCAGCATTCCCCCGGTCGACCCGCTCAGCAGCGTCCCGAGGACCGCCCCGCGCCGCTCGGGCGCCACCATCCCGGCGGCCATCGGTGCGACGACCTGCGCGGCCACGGTGGTCAGCCCGACCAGCCCGCTCGCGGCGAGCAACGGCCCCAGCGCCGGTGCGCACCCCGCGGCCAGCAGCGCCAGCCCGGACAGCGACAGGAACACCACCAGCAGGGTCCGGTGCCGGATCCGGTCCCCGAGCGGCACCAGCAACACCATCCCCGCGGTGTAGCCGATCTGGGTGGCCGTCACCACGGACGCGGCCGCGGCCGCGTCCGTGCCGAGCCCCTCGGCGACCAGCGGCCCGACGGCCTGCGGAAAGTACAGGTTGCCCACGGCCACGGCGCAGGTCACCGCCAGGAGCAGCACCAGCCCCCGGCCCGGCTCACTTCGGGATGTCATGGCAGGCAGTCCACGACACGCCCAGCGCCGTGCCAATCGATGTAGTGTGCGGCTTAATGATCAGCTTCGAGCTCGGCGTCGAGGACCTCGCCGATACCCGGTTCGCCCTCTCGCCGCTCGGCGAGACCGTGTTGAGCCTGCGCATCCTGCGGGACCCGGGCATCTCGGCCCTCCACCTGCCCTGGTACCGCTCGGTCCTGCCCCGCCTCGGCGCACTCGATCGGGAGCTGCTGCGCGCCCTGGTCGCAGACCGGCTGACCCTCCCGGACTTCCTCACCCCGCGGCCCACCGTCTTCGAGCCGTCCTTCGCTGACGAACTCGCCGTCGTCCGCCGGACCCCGCCCTCGACCGTCACCCGCGACCTGCTCGCCGCCCACTCCCCGAACCCCCTCCCGCACACCCTGCTCACCGAGGAGCCGGCCGCCCTGCGCGACCGGATCTGCGCGCTCCTGGCGGCCTACTGGGAGCTCGCGGTCCGGCCCTTCTGGCCGCAGATTCGCCTGGTCGCCGAGGCCGACATGACCTACCGAGCCCGACAACTGGCCCGCGGCGGCGCCCGGATGCTCTTCGCCGACATGCATCCCCAGCTGCGCTGGGAGGACGACGGCTCCCGCGGCGTCCTGCGCATCCACCGCACGATCGGCGGCTACCACACCAAGGCTTCCGGCCGGGGACTCCTGCTCGCCCCCTCGGTCTTCTGTCACAAGCCAGCGCCGCCCGTCGGCCCGGACGAACCCCCCTGGCTGCTCTATCCGAGCCGCGGGGTCGCCACCCTGTGGAGCCCGACCCCCGACCCCACCGACGCGGCCCTCGTCCGGCTCCTCGGCGCACCCCGGGCTCGGCTGCTCACCCTCCTGGCGGAACCCCGGTCCACCGCCGAACTGGCCCGTCGACTGCGGGTCACGCCGAGCGCGGTCTCCCAGCACCTGCGCGTCCTGTACGACGCGGGCCTGGCCACCCGTGCCCGCCAGGGCCGCCATGTCCTCTACCGCCGCACCCCGTCGGCCGACGCTCTCACCGGCACCGGCACCGGCACCGGGCCCGGCGGCCCGGCCGGTCAGGGGGCTCCGAAGTCCCAGGCCTCGACGTCGCGGTAGCGGATCGGGCCCGGGCCGCGGCCGACACGGCGGCTCTGCGACCGCCGCTCTGCGGCTTCCCGACAGCCGCTTGGTCCGGGCCGTGGACGTCCCGCCGTGGTTACGGTCGGACTCGGCTGCGGTCGGACGCGGCTGCGGTGGGACGCGGTTTCGGTCGGACGCGCCGTGCTCGCCGGAACGGCTCTTCTGCCATGTCTGCGGCCGCGCGAAAACGCACGGCCTCGCCGTTCATCCACGGCTGGCCATACCCGTTGGTGGCCGTACTGAACACCAGCGCTGCGACGGTCCGGGACCGGCGCACCGCTCGCGCTCCCGGCCGAGTTGACCCTCCCCTTTGCCCTGCTGTTCCCGCGGCTCGCCGCCGTCGTTCACCACGCCGTCGCCGGGACCACGGCGGCAGCCCTGCGCGCCGGGATCCCGTCGGTCACCGTGCCCGTGGCCGCGGACCAGCCCTTCTGGGCCGCGCGGCTCGCCGCAACCGGCGCGGCTCCGGCCCCGATCCCCTTCCGCTCCCTGACGGCGGAACGCCTCGCCGACGCCCTCACGGCCGCCGTAAGGGAACCGTCGTACACAAAGGCGGCCATGGCCTGCGCGGGCCACATGGCCACCGATGACGGGGCAGCCGCCGTCGTGCGGGCCGTGCGACGGCTGGCGGACTGAGCACAGGGACGCGGGGTAGCCGTCGTCCGGTCCGGCGCGCCGATTTCTTCCGCCACACCCACCACACCGTCACCGCCGACCGCTTCGTGCGTGTCAGAACGGAGGCACCAGATCAATGCCGAACACCTCCCCCGCGCCGGTGATCTCCAGCAACGGAGTGAACTGCTCCCCTCTGCGCGGCGGGGAGAAATTCTGGAGTTTCGAGTCAGTCGGCGATGGCGACTCGGGCGTCCATGACCAGGGCGCCTGTGGCGGCCACGCCCTGGACGGCGTGCCCGGCCAGCGGATCGGATCCAAGGCCGACCGACGGCGGCATGTCCACCTTTGGCCTATACGCCGTGTATGTCATGACCTAAGTGCTATTGATGTATTTCAGTCACATCTCACCTTGGAGGTATGCAATGCGTACACGTCTTCTCCGTTTCACCGTCGTCCTGAGTGCCGCCGCGGCGCTCGGCCTGGCCGGAGCCGCGGCGGCCAGTGCCGACGGCGTCGGCAACTCGGGCATCGGGAACTCCGGAGTGGGGAACTCCGGTATCGGGAACACCGGTGTTGGGAACTCGGGCTTCGCCAACCTGGGCCTGGGCAACTCCGGCATCGCCAACTCCGGAATCGGCAGCTCGGGCATCGGCAACTCCGGGGTCGGCAGCTCGGGCATCGGCAACTAGCCCTCCAACGGACCTTCGCGGCGAGTCGCCCCCTCTTCGGCGGGGCACGGCCGGGCCACCGCCCCGCCGTGCCCGCGCCAGCTGGGACGACGAGACGGCCCCCGGAAGGGGGCGGGGACGGCCGGCTTCCTCCTTCCTCCTTCCTCCTCGGGCGACGCTCTCAACGGGGTTGGCGGTCCCAGAACTGGCAGTGATGCGCAGAGTCCGGGTCCACGGTGTGGATCGCACCCGGTCCGGGAGCCAGCGACTGCACCGGCTGCTGGCTCCGAGGCGACTCGGAGCGCAGGACAGGCCAGAGCGGGGCGTCAGGGGCATTCGGGGTGCCGGTGTGCGCGAAGTTCGTCCAGTAGTCGACCATCTGGTCGGACAAGGCATGCTGAGCGTCGGTCAACGGCTCCTCGGTCTGGACCGAGGAGAACAGGAACGGCAGCTCGAAGCCGTGAGCCGCTCCGTACGGGAAGTCCGGGTTCGCCGGCAGACCGGCGAGGGTCGGAGGATCCGGATCGCTGAACTCGTACCCGTAGAGAGGGAGGCCGGGGGCGTGGGCGGCGATGGCCCGGTCGGCCGCTAGCGTGGTGCAGGCAAGGGACCGGTCGGTCAGCACCGCGGCCCAGGCCAGTGCGGGCGTGGGGTGGTCTGCCACCGGGTACTGCGCCTCGACGGCAGGGGCGGTGGCCCCGAAGGCGTCCGCCAGGCGGCCACGGTAGTCCTCCTCGGTGCGGATCGGGAACGCAGCGAGCGACAGTCCGACGAACATCCGCATTTCATCGTGGTTGGTGCCCTGGATGAGCGGTACGTGGTGGAAGCGCCCCGTCCTCAGCGCCTCCTCCGGCGCCAGGGGCAGCAGTGCGTTACCGAAGGCGGGCCGGTTGAAGGACTGCATCAGCTGCGCGGTGGCGAGGTGATCCGTGCTTTCTCTGCGCAGGCACGCCAGCACCTCACTGGCGCCACCCGTCGTGCAACCCAGCTGCCGAGCGGCTTGCGCACCGGTCATCTCGACATCGCGCTGTGAGGCGAACGGCTCATATGCCGGTGTTGCGGGTCCAAGGGCGCCTTGCGGGAAGGACATGAAACAGGAACCGCTCTGGAGCACGGCCCGCTGGAAGAGCCCGGCTGCCGTCGGTGAGGTGAGGTGCGCACAGATGCTGAGGGCGCCCGCGGACTCGCCGAACAACGTGACGTTGTCCGGATCACCCCCGAAGTGTTCCGCGTTGGCCCGCACCCAGCGCAGGGCTGACTGCTGGTCTGCCAGACCGAACGGTGGGGCGGACCCCAGACCGGCATGGGCGAAGTAGCCGAAGATTCCCAGCCGGTAGTTGACGGTCACGACAACCGTGTCGCCCCTGACCGCGAGCTTTTCGGCGCTGTAGTCATTGCCGGAACCGCCGAGGAACGCTCCGCCATGCATCCACACCAGCACGGGCCGCTTGCCGCCGGCCCGCTTGGGAGTCGGCGTCGGCGTCGTGACGTTGAGGTAGAGACAGTCCTCCGCGCCGACTACGGTGACCGCGCCGGGCGCCGGCATCTGCACACAGCGCTCCCCCTTGACCGTCGCGTCCCGGACGCCACGCCACGTGGCGACGGGCCCCGGTGGCCGCCAGCGCAGCGATCCCGTCGGCGGCGCCGCGTAGGGGATACCGTCATAGGTGCTGTACGAGCCGTGTGAAACGCCACGTACCAGGCCATGGTCGGTACGTACGACGGAGCCGCCCTGTCCCGGCGGATGCGCGGAGTCGGACGGTGCGCCGGCCGCCGGTACGGCAGCGGCTGCAAGGACTGCGACCGCGCAGAACAAGGGGAAGAGCACCCCACGGATCCTGTTTCTTTGGCGTGTGGACCATGCGGTCAGGGCTGAAGACATACGGACAACACCCTTCTTCGTCGAATGGGGCCGCACGAGGCCGGTCAGGCCGCATCGAGCCATGACCTGCAGCACCGACATGGACCCGCGCGGTCAGCTCGTACGCTAAGAGCTCCCGCGCACTGGAGGTTCAAGAGTCTGTGACGCAAACCACGTGGAGCATCGGTGAACTCGCGGACGGAACGGGGGTACCGGTGAAGACCCTCCGCTACTACTCCGACAGCGGTCTGCTGCCCGTGGCCAGCCGTAGCACCGGCGGCCACCGGCGCTACGGCACTGACGCATGGGAGCGAATCCGTCTCATACGACGGCTACGCTCGCTGGACACTCCGATCGCGGCCATCACGCAGGTGGTCACCGGCGAGTCCTCCCTCGGCGAACTGGTGACGACCGAGCTCCAAGTGGTGCAGGAACGACTGACCGAACTGCGTTGGCGCCAGGCCACGCTCAAGGCCCTGGACGACTGCCCGAGCGAGGAGCGCCTCCGGCGTCTGGAGATCCTCGCTCGCGTGCAGGAGCTCCCGCAGGCGCATCGCACGCTCACCGATCACTGGAGTCGTGAGCTGTCCTCGAACATGCCCAAGCGACGCCTCGACATCATGGTCGCCATGCTGTCCCCCGAACCGCCGCAGGACCCCGCTCCCGGTACGGTCCTGGCCTACGCCGAGCTTCATCTGCTCATCAACACGCCCAGTTTCACTCGCTGGACCCAGGACCACGAGGAGGAGATGCGGAGCGCCCCGGCCTTCTACGGGGAGATAGACGAAGCTGCCGTCCTCACGGCCGCCGCGGTGTCCCAGGGTCTGCCGCCCCACGCCGGGGATGCGGTGGACGCCTTCGTATCCGCCCACGCGCGAGCTCGACGGGAGCCCGACACAACCGCCTTCCGCGCATTCCTGCACGGGCTGGTGTCGCGGTCGTCCGGCTTCGATCCCCGCCTGGAGCACTACTGGGCCCTGGTTGGCACGGTCACAGGGGGACGCGTGCTGAACATGACAGTGGCTCATAGATGGCTGACGGAGGGACTGTCGATTTCGATGGCCCACACTGCTCGGCCGAAGAAGCTGTTCTGAGCTGGTTGCTGCCCGGACCGTGGCGACCAGCCACCGCCCCTGCGCAGCGACATCACCACGCACCGCGTCACGCCCCTGACCTTCACCGGCGTACCGCGCGAACAGCCAGCCCAGGGCATGCGCGTACGCGGGGTGCGTCATGCGGCAGGTGCGGCATTCCCGGCTCATGCGGCGGCGGGGTCCCGAGTGCCCACGGAGGGTGAAAGGGCGCTCCCGAGGGCCGCAGCCGCAGCGCGTCGAACCGATCTCGCCCGCGGCGGCTTGCGGTCGGGACGTGCGCACCCGCGAGGAGAGCGTCGTATCGCCGTTGGACGTCGTGCTGACCAGTGTCGATCGAGTACGTGCCCGACGGTCCCCGGTTCCTCACGCTCCGCTGGCAGGCATGCGACGGCACCGCCGCACCCGACATCCCGTACGCCTGCGGGACATGGGACCAGGAACGTGGCCTGAGCACCGGGCGGCGCGGGCATGACCAGGGCGGTCGCGACGCTCACCGCGGGGGCCGAGGTGTGGAGCGGCTCCGCGGGTCAGGCCGCGCCGTCGGTCGCCGCGGTGGCGTCTCGCTTCGACGTGGCCGACGCGCCGCTCGCGCCCGGCACGCTCACGCTCACGCTGCGTCCGGCCGCGACCGACCCTCACGCCGTCTCCTCCGGGCCCGCCGCGGCGTACACGCACCCGCCCGCCGCCCTGGCGGCGGCGTACGACTCGGGCGACGCCGCGACCGGTCTCGGCTACACCGCCGTGCGCGCCCCGGTGGGCACCACCGGCCTCCGGTCCGCGGTCACCGTCCTCGCAGGCCGCTCACGCCTGGCCGGGTTCGAACGCGCCGACGTACCGGTGCCGCTGCACGCGTACCCGGTACCGCCGGTACTGCTCGGACAGGCGGCCGGCGCGACGTTCGTGCCGTTGCTGGCTGTGGGCATGCCGGTCGTGTGTCGCCCAGCAGGACGACACACGATCTCGGCCGGCTCATACCCAAGCCGGTGATCCGTCCCCCGGAAGAGTGACGGGACAGGCAGAGCAGCCCGGGTCAGGTCAGGTCAGGCAGGCAGGCAGGCAGGCAGGCAGGCAGGCAGGCAGGCAGGCAGGCAGGCAGGCAGGCCAAGCGAGTCATGAGCAACTCAACTGGTGCGGGTGAACCGCCGGTCACTTTCGCCCTGGTTCACGGATCGGACAGCAACGCCTACGGTTGGTCCCCCGTGGTGGCCGAACCGGACACGGCGACCGACGGCCCCGCCCTCCGTCAGCCGCGTCCTTCGCGGGCGAGGGCAGGCACGAAGCGGGCTGCGTCCAGGGTGCCGACGCCGGTGGCCATGTCGTAGCCGTTCACCGCCGTGTAGCCAGTGACGCCCTGGTAGCTGTTGTTCGTGCCGTCATTGACGTCGACGAGGCCGGTGGAACGGTCGTGCGCGGAGCGCCCGTACAGGCAGTACAGCGCCTCGTTGATGTTTCCCAGGCGCTTGCCCGCAGCCTGGTCGGCCAGGGCCACGATGCCGGAGAACAGCGGGCTGGACTCGCTGGTGCCGCCTGAGACGTCCCAGCCCGTGGCCGCCGGGTCGTAGCTGGAGTAGAGCCACGCACCGCCGTCGACCGCGGCGGCCATCGAGATGTCCGGGGTGCCGCGCTGCGCGCCAACGATGCCCTTGACCCCGTTCTGGAAGGCTGGACGCTTGAACACGTGCGACTGGCCTCCGCCGCCCGCGCCGTTGTCGTTGTAAACGCTTTCGGGGGCGGTCCGCTTGCCCGCGTCGTCCAGGTGCAGCTGGGTGCCGCCGATGGAGGTCACCAGCGGGTCCGAGGAGGGCCAGGAGTTGACGGGGTGGTCGTAGTAGGCACTGCCGTCGGCGTTGTAGTCGGTGGCTCCGCCGTCGCCGGAGGAGGCGAGCACGGTGACGTGGTTGCGCGCCGCGGCCTCGAAGGCGTAACGCAGCTTCCCGATGCTGGAGAAGTCACCCTTGTCGAAGCCGGGGAAGGTGTTCTCGGTCGCGCCGAAGCTCTGCGTGATCACATCGCCGATGCCGTGGTCGATCAGGGCCTTCTCGGCGTCCATCATCTCCGGCAGCCCGGTGGTGCCTTCGGTTTCCGCGACCGCGGTCTCCACCAGGACGATCTTCGCGTCCGGTGCCACCGCGTGCGCCATCTCCACGTCGAGGGTCGTCTCGCCGGCCCAGCCCAGCATGTCCTCGTTCTTGGGGTCCCACTTCGGGACGTTGCCCCACTTGACGACCTGCACCTTGGTGCTGGGTATCCCGAACTGCCTGCTGTAGACGTCCAGGTCGTGCTGGACGGTCGGCGAGCCGAAGGAGTCCACGATCACGATCGTGCGGCCCTTGCCGGTGATGCCCGCCTTGTACAGCGGGTTCAGGTCGTACGCCTCGCGGTACTGCAACGGGGTGTAGCACGCGATCTTCCACTTGGTCCGGCACTCCTCGATGGAGAGCGGGCTTCCCACGGCGCGGACCAGCTGGTGCCCGGCGACGGCCGGACGGGCCACGGTGCGCGGGACCGCCGAGGTGTGCGCGGAAGCGGTCACGGTCACGGGGGCGGCCGCCATCGCGGTGAGCGCGAGGCCGGCGGCGGCCGTGGTGGCCGCGGCGCGCGGCCACGTGCGACGAACTGAATGCATTGCGGACTCCCTTGGGGGGTGGCGCCGTTCGAAACGGCTCTCGCGATCACACCCGCCAAGTCATGTGCAGGACAAGACTGTTTGACGCTTGATGTCGAACGCTTTACCTGAATGCGCAAGACGGAGCCAAGTACCGGGTTCTGGTCAAATCCCGTCCCCTATATGACGTGTTGGGAGCATTCCAACGCATCTGCTCCGCCCTGCCGCGTCCGCTCATCGGACGCGACCCGATGAAATCCGGACGCGTTTCGGCCAATTCCTGACGCGTCCATGGCGATCACGGAGATCGCTGGCAACCTCTCCCCATCCCCAGCACTACCAGCTCCACACGCTCTACCCGGCCGGCCTCGTCCAGGCCGCCGGTTCAACCCCCCACACGCAGAAGGAGTCCGCGTGAAGTCCACGCACCGGCGCAATGCCACCGCCACCGGGGCCCTGCTCGCCGCCGCCCTGCTCGCCGTAGGCGTCCAGGCGGGTAGCGCCAGCGCGCAACCCGAAGCCCCTGCGAACGCAAACGCTCCCAAGGGCGAGCCCGTTCGCAACCCGGGCGCGCTGCCCGCCCAGCTCTCGCCGTCCCAGCGCGCCGAGCTCATAGCCAAGGCCCAGAGCACCACGGCCGCCACGGCCAAGGAACTCGGCCTCAGTCCCCAGGAGAAGCTCCTCGTCCACGATGTGGCCAAGGACCAGGACGGTACAACCCACACCCGGTACGAGCGGACGTACGAGGGACTCCCCGTCCTCGGTGGCGACCTGGTCGTCAACCGGACCGCGGCCGACCGGACGCAGAGCGTGAGCAAGGCGTCCACCGCCCAGCTGCAGGGCGTCTCCACCTCGGCCCCGACCGACGCTCCGGCCGCCGCCTCCGCGAAGGCCCTCGACGCCGCGAAGGCGATCGACTCCAAGGCCGACAAGGCCGACGCCGCGCCCCGCAAGGTCGTGTGGATGGCGAAGGGCGTGCCGACCCTGGCCTACGAGACCGTCATCGGCGGGCTCCAGGACGACGGCACCCCCAACCAGCTCCACGTCATCACCGATGCCAAGACCGGCGCGAAGCTCCACCAGTGGCAGGGCATCGAGACCGGTGTCGGCAACACCCACTACAGCGGCCAGGTCACCCTCGGCACGTCGAATTCCGGTTCGAACTTCACCCTGAACGACGCGGGCCGCGGCGGCCACAAGACGTACAACCTCAACCGCGGCACGTCCGGCACGGGCTCGCTCTTCACACAGTCCACCGACACCTGGGGCAACGGGGCCAACTCCAACGCCGCCACCGCGGGCGCCGACGCCGCCTACGGCGCCGGGGTCACCTGGGACTTCTACAAGAACGTCCTCGGCCGATCCGGAATCCGTGGCGACGGCGTCGCCGCCTACTCCCGGGTCCACTACGGGAACGCGTACGTCAACGCGTTCTGGGACGACGGCTGCTTCTGCATGACGTACGGCGACGGAACGGGCAACAACGACCCGCTGACCTCGCTGGACGTCGCCGGACACGAGATGACGCACGGCGTCACCTCCGCCACCGCCGGCCTCAACTACAGCGACGAGTCGGGCGGCCTGAACGAGGCGACCTCCGACATCATGGGCACGTCCGTCGAGTTCTACGCGAACAACCCCAGCGCGCCGGGCAACTACCTCATCGGCGAGCAGATCAACATCAACGGCGACGGTACCCCGCTGCGCTACATGGACAAGCCGAGCAAGGACGGCGGCTCCGCGGACGCGTGGTACTCCGGCGTCGGCAACCTCGACGTCCACTACTCCTCGGGCCCGGCCAACCACTGGTTCTACCTGGCCTCCGAGGGCTCCGGCGCGAAGACGGTCAACGGGGTCAGCTACGACTCGCCGACCTCCGACGGCCTGCCCGTCACCGGCATCGGCCGGGACAAGGCGCAGCTCATCTGGTACAAGGCGCTCACCACCAAGTTCAACTCCAGCACGGACTACGCGGGTGCCCGCGCCGGCACGATCGCCGCGGCGACCGAGCTGTACGGGGCCGGCAGCCCCGAGGTCAACGCGATCACCGACGCCTGGGCCGCCGTCAACGTGGGCGTCCGTTCCAACGGCGGCACCCCGACCCCGGGGAAGACGTTCGAGAGCACGTCCCGGGTGGCCATTCCGGACTCCCCCGGGCCCGCGGTCACCTCGTCGGTCGCCGTCAGCGGAATCACCGGTAACGCGCCGAGCGCCCTCAAGGTCGGTGTGAAGATCACCCACACCTACATCGGTGACCTCCAGATCGACCTGGTGGCCCCCAACGGGACCTCGTTCCGCCTGCAGAACTCCTCGTCCGACTCTACGGCGAACCTGGACAAGACCTACACGGTGAACGCCTCGGCCGTATCGGCCAACGGCACCTGGAAGCTGAAGGTCCAGGACAAGGGCGCCGCTGACGTCGGCACCATCACCGACTTCAAGCTCACCTTCTGACCAGCTGACCTTCTGATCAGCTGACCGGAAAGAGGGTGCCCGGAGCCTTGGAGGCTCCGGGCACCTTTGCATGCGCGTGCCGGAGGAGGTCGGGCGCCTCATCCGGCAGCGGTGTCGTCCGGGACCGAGGCCAGCCGGCTCGCCCCCAGACGGGATGGCGAGGGTGAGCAGGAGGCTCACGCAGCACGATGCATCGATCCGTCGCCAGAACCCAGACCTTCGTGCCTCCCCCGCCGGAGCCGAGGGATCGAGGTGGCGGATCGTCAGAGGTGGTTCACGGTAGCCGCGCTGTCCGACCAGAGCCAGTTCACGGGCGCGTACTGCTTCTTCAGTGCGGTGCGCTCGCGCCCGTATCCCTTCAGTGCGGCCTCCACCGCTACCCCCAGGTCGTCCAGGTCCTGCGGCACGGGCACGCGCAGCATCAGGTGCTGCTTGCGGTGCGCGAGGAGCAGCTCTCCTGCGGGTGTGCATTCCAGCAGGGCGAAGTGGACGAGGGGTTTGAACGGCTTCTCCGCAGTGGACATCCGGGCGCGGAGCTGGCCGTCGGCGCTCCAGGCGTACAGGCCGTAGCGGTTGAGATGGAACGCGCGGGCACGGTGCGGGTCGGCAACCACGGTGAAGTCGAAGCCGGTGAACGGGCTGTCCTCGCGCAGGTGCAAGCCTCCCAGCCTGCCTCGCACCGCCCCGCGTTCGTCGACGAGGGCGAAGCTGAACTCCTGCCCCCGGTTGGTCGAACGGTAGATCTTCCCGAAGACGGGGATGACGAACAGGTCGTCGCCGAGCGCTACCGGGCGGGTCATCTTGGAGTCCTGGTAGCCGTAGAGGCTGCCGCTGGTCCCGGTGAGCTCCGACAGGGCCTCGGTCAACGAGGGCGAGGGACGGTTGCCGCGCCCCACAGGCTCGTCGCCGTACCTCACATGCGCGTACGAGTCGGCGTCACTCTGGCGGTCGGTGCGCGCGTCCAGGGTCGCGATGGCGCGCAGCACGGGCTTGGAGCCCGGGCCGAGGCGGGTGCCGGGTTCGGAGACGGCGACGATGTTGGGGTGGGCGCCGGCCCAGTTGCTGAGCCCGTACTCGGAGGTCATGCACAGCAGCCGACCCGCGGGGGTGACGACGATCGACGCGGCGAACGGTTCGTCCCCGGGGCCCTGCTGCTTTTCCCAGACCCAGGACATCGGCCAGGAAGCGAGGACCTCGTCCAGGTCCGGGGACAGGAGGTGGGTGCTGCCGGGCTTGGAGCTGACGGCGATCGCGCCGTCCGGGAGGACGGCCAGGGTCGTCGTGTCGCCCTCCGGTATGGCCGACGGGCCACCGCCCGGCACCGCCTGTCCGAACACGGCGGTGGCGGTGGGCTTTCCGTCCGAGCCGTAGCGGGTGATCATCTGGTAGCCGAAATCCTGCTCGGCGGGGTCGGCCGAGCCGGCCGCCTGCGCGCGGTAGCGTCGCAGGCCGGTCAGCACGTAGGTGTCGCCGGCCGCCGTCGCCACGGCATGGTCAGCCCTGAAGCCCCATCCGGGGGCTTCGGGGTCGATGCGGTGGACGTCCAGCAGAGACGCGGGCGCGGTGATCGGCAGCAGTGTCATACCGGCATCCTCTCCCCCGCCGCTGACAGCGCCGCACGCCGGTGAGAGGGCGGGTGAACGGGCGGGGCGGGATCGAGGTCGTCGGACAGCGCCTCTCCGCAATGCTGTTGTTGCGACCGCTTCCGTCCACTGAGAGCCCCCGGCCCCCGCCGGCTACTCCACAGCCATCTCGCCCTCGACCCCGGTACCGGCACGGTGCACGCCTCCGACGCCGACGCCGACGAGGACCAGGACGAGGAGACGGTTTCAGGTACTGCGTACGGCAGCCGCTGCACGTCCGGAACCGACTTCGCCCCAACAACTGACCTGCCGGATTGCTCGCGGGTCGGTCGCGGCCGGCCGGACCGACGCGCCCGCAGCAGATGTGGTGGCCGGAGAGGTCGACACCCATACCACGCATGAGCAGCGAAGTAAGCTCTGCGTTTATTCGGAATGGCTGGATATGATCGATCGGCACCCTCACCCCACGGGGTCGCGCCTGCAGTTCCCCCATGCCCTCTCCCGAGGACTGCGCTCAGCCGTCAGTGGGACCCTCCCTGTTGCACCGCTCCCGAGGACCGATGTCTCCGATGGAACCCGAAGGTCCACCAAGCCCGCCGCCCCGTCGGCGGCGCCGCACCGTGCGCCTGCGTACGATGCTGGTCTGCCTGGCCGTCGTCCCGACCGTGGCGATGACCGCCCAGGTGACCGTGACCGCCCAGCGGTTGCTGGCCCAGGCCGAGCACCTGCGCTCCGATGTGGAAGCCGGCAAGCGCATCGGCGTACCGCTGGTCGGGCTCTTGACCCGGCTACAGGCAGAACGGGCGACGACGGCGGCGCGGTGGTCGGGCACCTCCGCCGTCGACGACGACCTCCGTGAGGAGCGGGCGGCAACGGATCGCGCGGCGGCGGCGCTCCGGCAGGTCTCGGGCAACGACGGCAGCGCTGCGCGGCCTGCCGGGGAGGCCGACGGGAGCCTCGACGAGGTGAGCGCCCGGCTTGACCAGCTGGCCGCGTTCCGCAAACGCGCGGACGCCCACAGCGGCAGCGCCGAACAGGTGGTCGACTACTACACCGGTGTGATCGGCGACATCATCCGGGCGTACCAGTATGAATTCAGCCACGCGGAGGACGCGGAACTCGCCCAAGAGAGCAGGCCCGCCATCGCGATGTTCTCCGCGGCGGAGATGGTCGCGCGCGAGGACACCTTCCTCGCTCTGGCCGGGCCGTCCAAGGAGCTGGCGTCCACCGGTTTCTCCGGGTTGCTCGATGCTCTCGGCACCCACCGGTACCTGTACGACACCTGGATCGTGCCGTACCTGTCACCCGCGGAACAGGCCTCGTACGACGAGCTCACCGCCTCGGACGCCTGGCGCACCAAGACCCGCATCGAAAATGCGGTCGTCAGCAGCCACCAGGACACCGCGTCCGGAGTGAAGCTGCCGGCCGATGTCTCCGGCTGGCGTGCCGCGCACGACGCGTTCGCACCGCAGTTGGCCGCCCTCAACGCGGACCGGTCGCGGAGCGTGCTCGCGCACGCCGATGCGAAGGCCTCCGAGCTGGAGACCGAGGTGTACTGGCTGGTCGGGGGGAGCGGCATCACCCTCCTTCTGGTCACCGGCGTCGTCGTCCTCACCACGCGGTCGGTGCTGCGCAGGCTGAGCCGCCTGCACACCCGTACGGTCGCCATCGCCGAGGAGACGCTGCCCGAGGTGGTGGCCCGGCTCCAACGCGATCAAGCCGTCGACACCCAAGCGTTGCCGGCCGTGGGCGGACACCAGGACGAGATCGGGCGGATCAGCGACGCCTTCGCCCGGGTCGTCGCCGTGTCCGTCGACGGACACCGGCAGCTCGCGGCCGAGCGGCACGGGTTCGGCCTCTTCGCCTCGGGCATCGCTTCACGCACCGGAAACCTCGTCACTCGCCAGCTGAGCCTGACCGAGGACCTCCAGGACGCCTTCGGCCACGACGAGGCGCTCCTGGCCCAGTTGATGCGGTCCGACCAGTTGACGGTGGGAATGCGGCGCCAGATCGAGAACCTCCTCATCCTCGCCGGAGGCGAGGTCCCGGACCCGCACACCGAGCCCATGCGCCTGGCCGACCTACTGCGAGAAGCCGCCGCGGAGGTCGAGGACTTCCGGCGGATCGAACGCCATGCGCTGGACGAGGCGAGCGTGCAGCCGCACGTGATCAGTCAGATCAGCCACCTCCTGGCCGAGCTGCTGGACAATGCGACCCGGTTCTCGCCGCCGCGCTCGAAGGTGGTCGTGCGCGCCGAACTGGCGGCGGACGGGCTCTCGATCGAGATCGAGGACCGCGGACCACGCGTGGCGGCCGACGGGTACGAGGAGATGAACCGGCGACTGCACACCGCGCCGCCGTACTCCGTCCTCGCAGAGAACGCGCACCGGCTCGGCCTCTTCGTGGTGGGCCACCTGGCCGACCAGCTCCAGGCCCAAGTGACGCTGCGGCGCTCGGTGTACGGGGGAACGGCGGCCGTGGTCATCCTGCCGAGCGAGCTGCTCGTACCGACCGAACGGGAGGGCGAGCGGGTGCCGGTTCCGGAGCCCGGGCAGGCATCCGACCGGGATCCGGAGCCCGCCACCGTAGTCACCCCCGTACGGGCACCCGCCCTCGAAGTCCGGCCGGCCTCCGCAGCCATGCCCGTGCGGCTGGGAACCGAGCGGGCGCTGCCCGCTCGCACCGGACACGGGGACGGCGCGCGGCCGCCCCTCCCCGAGCGCGTCCCGCAGACCCACCTCACCCGGCAACTCCGCGGGCCCCGCGCCCCGGAGCCGGACGCCGGCCAGGACACGGCGACACCCGAAGAGGTGGCCGACGCCTGGGCGGACTACGAAGAGGGGACCCAGAAAGTGGAAGCAGAGCTCAGACAGGATCAGCCATGACGACGACAGCCAACGACATGATCTACAGCGTCCTGGACAACAACCTGAGCAGGATCGCCGGCATCCAGGGGGCCGTGCTCCTGTCCAACGACGGGATCAAGCTCAGCGCCTACCTGCTCGAACGCGACCAGGCGGAGCGCATCGCGGCCGCGTCATCCGGGATCGCCGCCACGATGAAGGCGATATCGAGGGAGGTCAGCGGCGGCGGGGTCATCCGCCAGCTGGTGGAGATGAGCGACCGGTACCTCTGCATCGTCGGGTGCGGGGAGGGCAGCACGCTCATCGTCGTGACGTCCCGCAAGGCGCGGCTCGGGGAGTTGGGAGGCGAGGCGGTGCGAACCGCCCAGGCGCTCGGCGAGTGGCTGGGCACCTCCGACCGGACCCCGCTGTCGACGTCAACACCGACGTCGACGTCGTAATGCGGGACGAGCCGCAGCACCGCCGAAGCCTGCGCCGGACCCGGTTGTACGCATTGACCGACGGACGCACTGCCGCCGCTCCGCAGACCGTCCTCACCATGGACACCACGATCGCGGCGGCGGTCACGGACGACGACGCCCTCAGCGGGCTGCCCACCGAATGGCGCGCCATCCTTGCCATGTGCGCGCCATCGGGGGGACTGGCGGTCGCCGAGATCGCCGCGCGGATGCAGATGCGCCTCACTCCGATGACGCTTCTCCTCGGCGAACTCGCGGACCGGGGGCTCATCCGCCATCGGCCGCCCCTGGAGAGGGCCGAGACCACCAATGTCCACCTGCTCATGAAAATCAGGGACAACCTTGCCCGGATATGACACCTCCGACGCTCCTTCCCAAGAAGCGTCCCCCGTCAAGATCCTCGTTGCCGGCGGGTTCGGCGTCGGCAAGACGACTCTGGTCGAAGCGGTCTCCGAGATCGAGCCGCTGCGTACGGAGGAGCGTCTCACGAGTGCGGGAGTCGGTGTCGACGACCTCGACGGCATCGAGTCCAAGACACTGACCACCGTCGCGATGGACTTCGGCCGGATCACCCTCGCCGACGCCGGAGTCGTCCTCTACCTGTTCGGCACACCCGGCCAGGAGCGGTTCTGGTTCGTGTGGGACGACCTGTTGAACGGGGCCCTCGGTGCCCTCGTACTCGTCGATACGCGGCGCTTGGACCGCGGCTTCCCGGCCATCGACTTCTTCGAGAGCCGGGGACTGCCGTTCGTCGTCGGCGCGAACTGCTTCCACGGCGAACAGCCGTACACCGCAGAGGAGATCGCCGCCGCACTGCACCTGCGCGACCCGGCCACGCCCGTTCTCCTGCTCGACGCCCGCTCCCGTTCCGACGCCCGCGACGCCCTGCTGACGCTGCTCGACGTAGTCATCGCCGAGGCGCGGACCGCGGCGAGTGCCTGATCGGGCGTCAGGAGGAGCGCAGCCGAATCGCGGACCAGCCGGGCGCCGGCGCCGGCCGCGCGGCCGACCCGCCGATCATGCATCTACGCTTGTGCCCGGTCACATCGTCGCGAGTGACCGGTCGTGGAACGGAGCATGTGGTGCCAGCGGGGCAAGAGGGACAAGACAACGACGGGGACCTCGTCGGCAAGGTACTCGGCGGGCGCTACCGGGTGACCTCCGTGATCGGCCGCGGCGGCATGGGAGTAGTCGCGCGGGCCGTCGACGAACTGCTGGCCCGGGAGGTCGCCGTCAAGGTCCTGCGGGCCTTCACCGACGCGAGCGAGTCCGAACTGGCCGGCCTGCGCACCCGGATGGAGCGCGAGGCGCAGGCCGCCGCCCGGATCCGGCACGGCGGGGTGGTCACCGTGCACGACGTGACCCAGGAGCGGGGCCTCCCGGTCATCGTCATGGAACTCGTCGACGGATCCTCGCTCGACGACGTGGTGGCGCAGCGCGGCGCGCTCGACCCGTACGAGGCCGCCGCGATCGGGGCCAAGCTGATGGACGCGCTCGACGCCGCGCACCGGGCGGGCGTACTGCACCGGGACGTGAAGCCGGGCAACGTGCTGCTGGAGCCGGGCGGCCGGGTCGTGCTCACCGACTTCGGCATCGCCACCATGGAGGCCTCCGACGACGAGGCCATGGCGAAACTGACCCGCAGCGGTCAGCTGGTCGGCTCGCTCGACTACCTGCCGCCGGAGCGCGCGCAGGGAAGGGAGCCCGGCCCGGCATCGGACATCTGGTCGCTCGGGATGACCCTGTACGCGGCGGTGGAGGGCGTCTCGCCGTTCCGCCGCACTTCGGTGTGGTCCACGCTGGCCGCGATCGTCGCCGAACCACTCCCCGAGCCCCGGCGGGCGGGGCCGCTCGCCCCGGTATTGCTGGCCCTGATGGCGAAGGAGCCGGAGAGTCGGCCCACCGCCGACCAGGCCCGCGCGATGCTGGAGCGGGTGGCGGCGGGCGGGGCCGGAGCGCGGCTCGTGCAGCCGGGCCCCGCTGCCGTGGTGGCGCCGCCCGTCCAGCCGGTTCCTGCCGCCGAGGTGCCGACCCCGACGGGGCCGTCCGTCGTCGGACCGCCTGTCGGTTTCGGGCCGCCTCCGGTCATCAGTGGTGGGGTTGATGGCGGTGCGGGCGCCGTATCGTTCCTGCAACCCCATGTCCCATCTCCCTACGACGGATTCTCCCCGCCGGGCCGGCCGCCGGCCGCCGCGGGGAACCCCGGGGCCACGGACCGGGCGCGCCGCCGTAGCCGCGTCGTGATGACCGCGGCGGCCGTCGCAGTACTCGCAGCCGCCGGTGTCACCTACGCCGTGACCACAGGGGGCGGCGGGGGCGACCGGGTGCGGGCGGTGGCTCCGACGCCGGTTCCCGGTAGCGACTCCCCAGTGGCCGGCGGCCAGCCGGGCACGGACACCCCTGGGCCCTCTCCCTCCGGCTCCGGGTCCCGGGCCAAGCCGTCCGCCGCTGCGTCGAAGAAGCCGGCCACGGCGCCGCCCTCCTCGACGGCGTCCTCCCCCGCGCCGGCCCATCCGGGCCCCGTACCGACGGGGTGCGCAGGCTGGACCCACAAGGACCCGCAGCCGGGCACCTACGGCTACATTTCCGGCGACCACCACCTGCTTTCCGCGCCGTACCAGAACTGCCCCGCCGGTGCCCTGGTCAAGAGCGGTACGAAGCTCTGGTACCAGTGCTACGTCGTCAACTCGTACGGCAACCAATGGACGTACGTGCGTGTGGACGGGACGAACACCACCGGCTGGCTGTACAACCGCGACCTCACCGGCCAGAAGGGCTCGTCCCCCGCGTGTTAGCGTCGATCGCACAACGCCCCTCCCGCATCTCCACCGGTCATGCGCCCCGGCACCGCTGACCGATGAATCCTCGCCCAGCCCCGGACAACCCGAACGCGTCCGCTGGCGGTGGAACTCGATGACCCATCCGCCGACGAACAAATTCGAGCGGTTTGAACTCGCCTTTCCAGCAACGATTTCAAACGTGGAGCCGCTCGGCCGGTTCCGCGGCTATGCGGCCCGGATCGCGTCCGTCGGGATCTCGAAGACGAGAGCGATTCCAGGCGCGAAGCCCGGGACGCCGACGAGCTGGATTCCCAGCGCCTGCGGGCCGCCGAGGCCCGGGCTTTCGTCGAACGCCCCGGCGCCGGCACGATGCTCGTCCCCTGCCCGCTGCTGGGCTCGATCGCGTACCCGCGGTGAGGAGGGCCGGACCGGCGCGGTGGCCCACACCTACGATCACCACCGCGGCACACCACGCTCGCCGCACGACACCCGCCGGCCGCCTCGCCAACCTCACCGGTCAGAACACCTCAAGGGTGCTGCAGAAGGTCCGGCTCGGGGGGGGAGGGGTAGATCGGAGTCGCGCCGGACGCGGGCGTGGGCCTTGTCGCCCGGCGCGGGCCGTGCCGAGGCCATGACCAGGCCGGCGTCGTCGGCGTCGGCGCAGGCGCTGGCGCTGGCGCTGGCCTGCACGTTCACCGAGGACTGGTGGTGGTTGCCGCCGCTTCCGGTGGTCTCTGCCTCGGCCGCCGCACGCGCGGGTGCACCGTTCATCAGCACGGGTGCTTCAGCTCGGTGCCAGTTCTCCCCCCTCAGTCAACGCCCGCTTTGACGTACGTCGCCTGGCGGGGTCCCACGGAGTCGTGCGTGTGCGCCAGGCCGGTTCACCCGATGAGTCGACGGGTTCCGTCGGGGTGCCGATCGTTCCCAGAGTGCGCCGCGGCGGGTGACTCCTCCACGCCCGCCGGGGTCGAATCGCTCCACTGCGACCCTCCAGCAACTCGCGGAAACGTTCGATGGTCCGATCGGCCGTTCGGTCGCTCCCCACACATTCTCGCGCGCGCGTAACGCAAAGTATCGACACCGCACCCTATCGTCACGTTGAGCGACATCAACTCTGTTCCAGCGTGCGGGGAGCCGTACCGTCATGCCCATGCTGTTGATCAAGGGTTCGTACGAGATCGTGGGAACCCGACCCGACGGACCCGGGGTGCGGACCCCGACAACCGCTGCATCGCCTTCGCCGGGCTCGGCGCCCACCCCGCGGCCAGCGGTATCCATGTGCACGTCGACAGCACCCTGCTGCAGAGCAGCCTCAACTACCACCAGATCAGCACCGGGCTGGCCTACCCCATGTACTACCAGACGCTCTTCCACGAGCTGCGGGACGAACTGACGGTCGCGGTCCAGCAGGCGAAGAGGGCATCCGCCAAGGGCGTGTGGGCCGTCGACCAGAGCATGACCGGGGTTACCGTCACGGGACTGGACTCGATAGCCGAGACGGGCCCAGTCGCCGGCGGCGCAGTCATCCATCCCAAGCTGTTCCGCCGGCTGGTGGAGTACCTCAATCTCGGCGGTACGGACCTGTCCGGCTTTCCCGCCTTCCTCGCCCAGAAGGCCGACGAGTTCCTGGTCCTGTCCACCGGACAGTTCACCACCGGCCTCGACGCGGTCGTCGAGGTCTCCGGCACCACCGTGAAGATGACGCGCCCGCCCGAGGACCCGGTCTTCCAAGAGGCCTGAGAACGACTGACCGCAGTCGACGTCTGCCGCACCGCCGCCGGCCAGCCCTACCCCGACCCGATCCCGCCCGGGAGGCACACCATGGCACACCCCACCGACCGCTCCGCCCCGGATTTCGTCCCCCGCGCCGCCGAACCCGTACGGGCGCATCTGGCCGCGGCCACCGCGCTGCCCGCCTTCCTCGCGGGCGCCGGCACCCTGACGCTGGCCGAGCGCCGCCTCATCGTCGACCAGGCCCTGACCATGCTGGACCAGAACTACGTCCACCTGCCCCTCAAGTCCGCCATGTACGCGGTCAACCCGGTGCAGCGCCTACGGGTGCTGCACCGCCGGCTGGAGCGCCAGACCGAGGCGACCAAACCCCTGGAATGGCTGTTCCACGCCGAGCTGTCGGAGATCTTCCACTCGGTGCGGGACCTCCATACCAACTACCTGCTCCCGGCCCCCTACGCAGGCAAGATCGCCTTCCTGCCGTTCCTCATCGAGCGGTACGAGGACGCGCAGGGGGAACACTTCATGGTCACCCACGTGGCCGAGGGATTCTCCGCCCCGGGTTTCGCGCCCGGCGTCGAGATCACCCATTGGAGCGGGGTCCCCATCGCCAAGGCCGTCGACCTCAACGCAGCCCGCTTCGCCGGCAGCAACGCGGCCGCCCGCCGCAGCCGCGGCATCCAGTCGCTGACCCTGCGGCCGCTCGTCATGCACCTTCCCCCCTTCGAGGAGTGGGTGACCGTCAGCTACATCGACACCGACGGCACCGCACGCGAACTGCGCGAGAGCTGGCGGATCGTGGAGAACAACCTCCTCCCGACGTTCGTCCACGCGGCGGCGCCGACGGGAGCCGCGTTGGCCATGGGCCTGGACCTCGACATGGACGAGGCCAACCGTGCCAAGGTCATGCTGTTCGCGCCGAAGGTCGTCGCCCGGCAGCGAGCCCTCGATGCGGGCGAGGCCGCCCCCGAGGTGCGGGCCGGCGAGATCTCCTCCTCGATGCCCAAGGTGTTCCGGGCGCAGGAGGTGCAGACGGCCGCCGGCGCCTTCGGCTACATCCGGATCTTCACCTTCAACGAAACCAATGTGGAAGGGTTCATCAACGAATTCATCAGACTGCTCCGCCAGATGCCGGACCGTGGTCTCATCCTGGACGTCCGGGACAACGGCGGCGGCGTCATCTGGAACTCCGAACTCGCGCTGCAGACCCTCACCCCGCACCGCATCACCCCCGAGCCGACGCAGTTCATCAACAGCCCGCTCAACCTGCGGATCTGCCGCAAGAACCAGGAAGCCCTGGGCGCCTGGCTTCCCTCCATGGAGCAGGCCGTGGAGATCGGGGCCACCTACTCCAGCGCCGTGGCCCTCACACCCGGGGACGACGCCAACGCGATCGGCCAGCAGTACGTCGGCCCGGTCGTCCTCATCACCAGCGCCCGCTGCTACTCGGCCACCGACATCTTCGCCGCCGGCTTCCAGGACCACCAGATCGGCCCCGTCCTCGGCACCGACGAGAACACCGGTGCTGGAGGCGCCAACGTCTGGGAGCACAAGCACCTCGTCGAGCTCCTCACGGGCGATCCCGAGACGCCGTACCGGTCCCTACCGAAGGGCGCCGGCATGCGGGTGGCGATCCGCCGCAGCCTGCGGGTCGGCGCGAACTCCGGCACGCCGGTGGAGGACCTCGGCATCACCCCGGACGTCCCCTACCGGATGACCCGCCGGGACCTGATGGAAGGCAACACCGACCTGTTCGAGCGCGCCGGGGAGATCCTCAAGGGCCTCACGCCGCACGCCGTGAGCATCACGGACGCGGCCGCCGCTGCCGGCGGCGCACTGCGGATCAAGGTCAAGGCCACCAACATCGACAGGCTGGACGTCTACCTCGACCAGCGCCCACGTGCCTCCGTCGACCTGTCCGACGGCCAGGCCGACGTCACCGTCCCCGACGCGGCCGCCGCCCATTCGGCGCGTGTGGAGGGCTTCGCCGGCGGAGAACTCGTCGCCAGCAACACCGCGCAGCTCAACTGACGCTCCGGGCGCGGCCCGCCGCGTGTGCGGGGCCGCAGCACCGGTGCTCGATGCACCAGGCCCGCGCGGTCCGTGACCGTACTGGCCGACCCGGATCCCGCGCCGGACGGGCAGCAGTGGCTTCGCTCTGCGCAGCGTCCGCCCGGCTCGGGGAAGTCGCCGGGCCGTCCTGGTACCGGTCCCTCGTACCGGTCGCGCTGGATGCCGCCGAAGAGGCGGGAGACGGTGGCGGCCGGGGTGTCGGGCCGGTCCCGTTCGGCGACCAGTCACCGGTGGTGGCCGGCCGGCCGGCCGGGCCCCGGGCAGGACCAGGTGGGGTTCTCCGTCACAGACTGGTCACTGTGGCCACACCGTCACCCAGACCCGGCCACCATGACTCGATGCGCACACACCACGCCCAGACCGTCCTGCTCGCGGCCGCCGCAGCCCTCACCCTCACCGCCTGCAACCCGCAGACCGCCGACACCGGCAAGCCCCCGGCTCCCAGCACCGCCGCACCGAACACCCCGGCCCCCTCCGGCCCGGCGCGCGCCGCGAAGACCGCCACCCTTCCCAACCTCGTCGGAAAGGGACTCCAGACCGCTCAGGACGAGGCTCAGGCTGCCGGGTTCTTCCTCCTCAAGTCCCATGACGCACTCGGACGCGACCGGCTCCAGGCCCTGGACCGGAACTGGAAGGTGTGCTCGCAGCAGCCTGCCGCCGGTACGAGCATCGAAACCAGCACCACGGTCGACTTCGGAGCGGTGAAGCTCGAAGAGACCTGCCCTGCCGCGGACGCACCCGCGCCGAAGCCTGCCGGCGACACCATGCCGAGCTTCGTCGGGCAGGGCATGAAGGCAGTCCGTGCTGCCCTTCCCGGCAACGCCTCGATCACGGTGAAGGACGCGGTGCAGAGCCGCATGGTCCTGCAAGAGTCGAACTGGAAGGTGTGCACCCAGAACCCGGCCGCCGGAACCCCGCTCACCGGCCAGCCCGTCAGCTTCACCGTCGCCAAGACCGAAGAGACCTGCCCGTAGCCTTCTGCACCTCGTCGCAAAACCGGGACCTGCGCCGCATGCCTCATCCGCCGGTGGCCTTCGCGCCGGAGCGCCTCGGTGTCAGCGCCATCGGGTGGTGGCGTGGAGGGTACCGAGGAGGGTGAGGGCCTCGGAACTGGGCGAGGCGGGTTCGGCCTGGTAGACGACGAGTTGCTGGCCCGGTGTCTCCCGTACGTCGAAGGTCTGCGACCTGAGGGTCAGGGGGCCGACGTCCGGGTGGTGAAAGTCTTTCGCGTCCGAGGTCTTGCCCCGGACGGTGTGGGTGTTCCAGAGGCGGCTGAAGTCCGCGCTGTGCTCGTCGAGGTCACGGACGAGGCCGTGCAAGCGCGAGTTGTCGGGGTCGAGGCCGGCCGCCTGGCGCAGGTGGCCGACGACGGCTCGTGCCGTGTGGAGCCACCGGGTGTGGAATCGGGGCCCCGCGGAGTCCAGGAACACCATGCGGGCGAGGTTGTCCGCCGGCTCGAAGGGCGAGTACAGGGCTTCGGCGAGGGCGTTCGTCGCGAGAAGGTCCAGGGCCCGGTTGATGACGAACACCGGGGCGCCCGGAAAACCGTCCAGCAGTTGCCGCAGGGCGGGGCTCGTCTGGTCCAGGGGGGTGGGGGTGAGCGGGCGGGGTGGGGTCGTCCCTGCCAGTCGGTGCAAGTGCGCATGGGCGTCGGGATCAAGACGCAGGGCGCGGGCGAGCGCATCGAGGAGCTGCGCCGAGGGACGGCGTTCGCGTCCCTGTTCGAGGCGCGTGTAGTAGTCGGCGTTCATGCCGACCAGGACAGCGACTTCTTCCCGGCGCAGTCCGCTGACCCTGCGCATCCCATGGGTGGGCAGGGCGACGTCTTGGGGGTGCAAGCCCGCTCGGCGGGCACGGAGGAACTCTCCCAGCTGGTTGTCGGGCATGGGGTCAGGCTAGGCAACGACGACGGGCTGCTGCCTGGGTGCGGTGCACCCAGGCAGCAGCCGTCCTGGTCGGCGGCCTGCGGGGTGCGCAGACTCGCTGCTGCGAGCGGGGCCGACGTTCCTCGGCTCCGCTCGCCTTGCCCATCGCGGAGAGGATGAACGGGAATGACGAACGCAGCCAAGGTCGTGGCGATCACCGGAGCGAGCAGCGGCATAGGGGAGGCGACCGCCCGCCAGCTCGCCGCCGACGGGCACCACGTGTTCCTCGGTGCGCGCCGCACCGACCGCCTCGAAGCACTGACCCGCGACATCGCCACCGTCGGCGGCTGCGCGGCGTTCCGCCGCCTGGACGTGACGGACAGCGCGGACGTGCGCGAGTTCGTAGCCGCTGCCCGCGAGCGATACGGCCGCCTGGACGTGCTGGTCAACAACGCCGGCGTGATGCCCCTCTCGCCGCTGGACGCGCTGAAGGTCGACGAGTGGGACCAGACGATCGACGTGAACGTGCGCGGTGTCCTGCACGGAATCGCGGCCGCCTTGCCGGTGATGCGGGCCCAGGGCGGCGGGCACTTCGTGAACATCGCCTCGGTCGGCGCGTACGAGGTCTGTGCGACGGCCGCTGTGTACTGCGCCAGCAAGTTCGCCGTCCGCGCGATCTCCGAAGGGCTGCGCCAGGAGTCCCCGGACGGCAGCATCCGCGTCACCCTCGTCTCCCCCGGCGTGACCGAGTCCGAACTCGCCGACACCATCAGCGACCCGGTAGCCCGGGAAGCCATGAAGACGTACCGGGCCGTGGCGCTGCCCGCCTCCGCCGTCGCCCGGGCGATCGCGTACGCCATATCCCAGCCGGCACAGGTCGACGTCAACGAACTCGTGGTCAGGCCCACAGCCAGTGCCTAGTGACCTGCCCCCCCGTGACGTGTGTGCCGATCCGTCGATGGCCGTCACCATGCTTGTGTAATATCCGAATGCGGATATCGGTCATTACGCGAAGGGGTGTCTGAATGTGGGAGCTGGCGCGCTCGTGGGTCGACGGATGGACCGTCTCACGGCGGGTACCGAAGCCGGTGGACGTGCCGTGGGGGCTGAGCATCCAGGTCGGACTGCCGACCCAGGCGGTGCGTCACGTCCTCCTCGACGCCGATGTCGAGACCGCCCGCGGGCTCGTCGGCGCGATCACCGAGCCGACCACCTGTATCAAGGCCTTCCTGGAACCAGACGTCATGGCGCCGTGGTTCGGGCCCGAGTGGGAACCGACCGATCCCGGCTTCCTGATGGCCGTCGACCTGCGTCCGTCGGTCGTGCGCGCACCTGGCGGTTACACGGCCACCGTCGAGACCGCCGACGATGTCATCAGCGTGCGCATTCTGGCTGCCGCCGGGGAGCTCGCCGCGCGCGGTCAGATCGGTCTGACCGGTGCCGCCTGCGTCTTCGACCAGATCATCACCGAGCAGGCTCACCAGCGCCTCGGCCTCGGGACGGTCGTGATGGGCGCACTCACCAACGCGGCCATCGAGAACGGTGCGGCGACCGGCATCCTGGGCGCGACCGTCCAAGGCCGAGCGCTCTACGAAACGCTCGACTGGAAGGTCCTCGCACCGCTGACCGGCTTCATCTACGAACCCGTCGCTCCCTGAACCGCAACCCGGGTACCGAAACGGCGCCAAGCGCTGGGGACGCGGGGTGCGGCGGGGCGTTGGAGCCGCCGTTGATGTCCCGCGGGTGCCCGCACACCACGACGACGGCCCCGACCCGGACGCGGACCCCGGTCGGGGCCGTTGCGTCAGTGGCGGCGCCCGGCCAGGGCCGACACCGGCCTCGGGGCGGGGCCCGGTGGCACTGCGCCGGGTGTTCCGCGTGGACCCCGATGTCACCACGGCCGAGGCCGACCCCGCGCAGACGCATCACCGCGGGACCGTGCGACAGATCTGCGACCACCTCAAGGTGATGTGCGCGGCGGGGACCGGCGAGGTGCTCGTGGATCTCCAGTTGACGACGGACTCGCCCGAGGAGTTCCTCGACCTCGCGGCGGAGTTCATGGCCGAATTGGCCTAGACGCGCACGAGGATCTCTGCCGGGGAGCCGTCGAAGGCGGGCAGGACCGACGAGGTCTTGCGCGACGGCGCCGACGGTGGTGAGGGCGCCCGGAGCGGCTTCGGCCGCGTCTTCCGTCCACATCGGCGTGCGACATCACGTCCGGGCAGGCAGAGGGTGCGCTGGGGAGGTCGCTCGCCGCGCCGCCGCCGTCGGCCGGGTCCCCGTACGCGTACAGGCGGGGACGGCGGCGAGCTGTCGGCGCGGGGAACGTGCGGGCGGGAGCGTGTCACCGGCCATCGGCCCTCCCCCGGTGCGGCTCTGGGCCGCTCGTGCACCGCGGTCTGCTGTCGGGGGCTTCGAGCGGCTCGGTGATGAGCGGGTCGTCGTCGCCCACGGGCCTTCGTGGCGGGGTGTCGGCGATCTGCTCGTTGATCATGAGTGCGGCGGTACCGAGGGGCAGGGCGGCCTCCTGCCGTTCCGCACGACCGGGCACGGGGACGGCGGGCGGCGTTGCGCCGGACGAGTGGTCAGGTGCACGGCAGAAACGATCAAGCATGTGCCATCGTCATAGTCCGGCCGTCAAGGTGGGACGTTGGGGGTGCCCCGCCGGAACTGCCGGCGGGCGAGAGAGCGGAGTGAGTCGTGAGCAGCACCAAGGGACTGCCGCCGGGCGTCGTCGAGATCGCCCCCGAGGGATCGCCGTGCCCGCCGCAGACGCTGGGCCTCTGGCGCCATTACAACTGTGGGGGCGAGGGGTACGGCATCGGGGCCGGATTCGACGTCGACCTCAGCATGCTGCCCCTCCACGACGGCGGCAGCATGTCCAAGAACGTGTCGTCGTGGATCAACAACACGGACAGCGACGCGAAGCTGATCAGCAGAGCCGGTACGCGGATCCTGCGGGCCGGCGACAAGCTGGAGGAGCCCAAGCAGCACAACGACACCGTGGAGCAGGTCAGCTGGGAGCTCTGACGTGGCCGGCTGATCCGGGGGACAGCCGGTAACACCAAAGCGGGCGCCGGCGGCAGGCCGGCAAGGCCGGTCTGCGCGGCGTCCGCCCAGAGGGGCGAGTCCCATGCGGCCGCCACCCTCGCGGCTTCCAGGTAGTGGCGGCGGGCCCGTTCGGGGCGGTCCAGGAACCGGGCGAGTTCGCCCGGGGTCTGCGCGACGGGCCGGAAGACGAGGCTGAGGCTGCTCGCCCCGCCCGCCAGCCCCTGCAGCGGCAGCAGGTCCTCGTACAGCTCGACGGCCGCCTCCCCGTCGCGCAAGACGATGGCGGCCGCGCAGCCCGGCCAGGACGGGGAAGGCGAAGTCGCGCCGCAGCCGCACGCGCTGGCCGAAGATCTCCCGGGCCTCTTCGCAGCGGCCGCCGGCCAGCAGCGCGAGCGCGGTGAGGGCTTCGCTGTGCGGCTTGACTGTTCCCACACCGCGAGCAGTACGGGCAGCATCTCGGCGAGCCGACCCTGCTGCAGACGGATGCAGCCGACGCTCAGGGCGGCCAGCCCGCTGAGGTCCACCGCCCCGCGGGCCCGCAGTTCCGCCACCGCCGTCCCCAGGGCCTGCTCCGCCTCATCGAAACGGCCCTGTGCCATGGCGAGCACGGGATGGCGCAGCCGGGCCACCGCGCACGCGCCCTGGAGCTCGTACCTGCGGGCGATCTCGTCCGCCCGCACGAGGCACCGCCGGGTCGTTGTGGCCGGCGGCGATCCGGGCGGCGACGTAGGCGCTCGTCCAGGAGCACTCGGGGCTGTCCTGGCCGTCACCCAACTCGGCGAGTCCCGGTGGAGTTCCAGGTAGGCAGCGGGTTCGAGTTCGCCGTCGACCTTGCGTAGCAGCGACGTGAGGGTCAGGCCCAACAGACGGGGCTCGCCCACGACGCGGGCGAGTTCCACTGCCCGGCGCGCCTCGGCGACGGCGCGGGGATCGGTGTCGTCGAGCGCGTCGGACAGCTGGTCGAGGAGCAGGCAGCGCTGCCGGTCGGTCAGCCCCGGGTCCCCAACAGCCGACCGAGCTCCTCGACGGCCTCGGGGTCGGACGCCGCGTACGGGCGCACGCGCCAGGGCGTCGGCTCGGTCCACGTCGTGTAGGCGGCGGTCAGCAGGTCGGCCCGGCCCTCCACACGGGCCACCCGTACGGCCTGTTCCTGTGCCTCGCGGGCGGGTACCACGGCCCCCATCCGGATCCGGCCCTCCACCAGCTGCCCCAGCAGCATCACCCGCAACATGGGCCGCATCCTGGTCGGCGAAGGCGGCCGGATGGTCGGCGAGGAGGCCGAGGGCGGCGTTCAGCAGGGCCTCGGCGTTCTGCGGGGCGTAGCGGCGCACCGCCTGCTCGCACGCCAGCCGGGCGTGCCGGACCGCCGGCCCGCCGTCGGCGGTCACGACCGCGGCCGCCTGCAGGAGGTGGTGGGCGAAGGCGGCGACGTCGTCCGAGCCGAGGGCGATCAGGCCCCGGCCCAGGCGGGAATGCATGCGGGCCAGCCGCAGCCGCGTGAGGTCGCCCTCCAGGGCGTCCCGAACGAGCGCGTGGGTGAAGCGGACCGTACCTGGCGTCCGGCTCCAGGGCGAGGGCGTAGCCGTAGGGCGCGCTGATCAGCAGCCGCGCAGGCGTGCGCGGCGCGCGTTCCGGTTCGAGGACGCGCCGCAGACGCGCGATGTAGGCGTGCAGCGATGCCTGGGCACTCGACGGGATGCGGGTGGCCACAGCCGTTCGATTATCCGCTCCGTGGGCGCGGCCGCCCCACGGGCGACCAGCAGTTGGACCAGTACCATCCGGGCGAGCCGACCGCCCGCATCGACCGCGCGGCCGTCGATTTCGACCCGGAGCGAGCCGAGTACCTTCAATGTGACCATGACAAGAACATCGTAAGCGGCACACCACGACCGGCCCGGGGCGCTCCCGCCCCCTCTGTAGAGGCAGCTGGCAGCATCGCCGTCGTGAACGTGATGTCCTTCGCTCCTGAGCCGAATGGGTTCGGGGTCCGGTAACAGCAGCTTCTACCAGCTTGACCGATGGACCTGCAGCGACGTAACTTCTGGCAGACCGACTCGTGAGCTGATGGAAGGAGGCGAAACCGGATGTCGACCATCTCCGAAATTCGCCTCGCCCACCAGGTCGCCTGGACTCCGGGTCGTGTGGCACACGGCTGCTAGCAGCCCCCCTTCCGGTGTGCCCGATCGTGGCCCCGGCACCTTTCCATTTCTGTCACCGCCTGCGGCACGTGGTTGCGTGCTGACGTGCGCGCTCCGGGTTCTAGAGCTGCGCCACTGAAACAGAAAGCTCCTGAGATGGCGACTAGGACAATCAGTTCCACCGCGCACCGAAATGAGGATGCGCCATGGTAGCGGCGCGGATCACGATCAACGGGAAAGAAGCACCGATCGCACCCGCGAAGCCCCACACCACGGTGCTGGACTTTCTGCGCGAGCGTGGCCTCACCGGCACCAAGGAGGGGTGCGCCGAGGGTGAATGCGGGGCCTGTTCGGTCCTGGTGGCCCGTCCCGGGGTCAACAAGCCCACCGACTGGGTGGCGGTCAACGCCTGCCTCGTCCCGGTAGCGGCGCTCGACGGTCAGGAGATCGTCACCTCCGAAGGTCTCACCACTGCCGGCGAGCCCGGCACACCGCCCACGCTGCACCCGGTGCAGGAGGAGATGGCGGTCCGCGGGGGCTCCCAATGCGGTTACTGCACACCGGGATTCATCTGCAGCATGGCCGCCGAGTACTACCGACCCGACCGCTGCGCACAAGCGCACGCGGACCCGGACCCGGACCCGGACCTGGACCTGGACCTGGACCTGGACCCGGCCGACGGCAGTGACCCCGAGCACGGTCCGAACGGTTTCGACCTGCACGCGCTGAGCGGAAACCTGTGCCGCTGCACCGGCTACCGCCCGATCCGCGATGCCGCGTTCGCCGTCGGTACGCCCACCGAAGACGACCCCCTGGCGCAGCGTCGTGAGCAGTCCGCGCCCGCACCGGTCGCCACCGCATACACCCGGGACGACAGCGTGTTCCTGCGGCCGAGCACCCTGGCCGAGGCGCTGCGGCGGCTGGGCGAGCGTCCCGACGCGGTGGTGGTCGCGGGCAGCACCGACTGGGGCGTGGAGGTGAACATCCGTGCCCGCAGGGCGAATTGCGTGATCGCCATCGACCGGCTGCCCGAACTGCGTGAGCTGCACGTCGGATCCGACCGCATCGAGATCGGGGCGGCGATGACCTTCACCGAGATCGAACGCCGCCTCGACGGCAGCGTCCCGCTGCTGGCAAAGCTGTTCCCGCAGTTCGCGTCCCGGCTCATCCGCAACAGTGCCACCTTCGGCGGCAACCTCGGTACCGGCTCCCCCATCGGTGACAGCCCGCCCGTGCTGCTCGCGCTGGAGGCGTCGGTGGTACTCGCCGGCGAGGACGGAGAGCGGGAGGTACCCCTGTCCGACTACTTCACCGGCTACCGGCAGAGCGTACGCCGTCCCGGCGAGCTGATCCGCGCGGTGCGCATCCCGCTGCCGCTGTCGCCGGTCGCGGCCTTCCACAAGATCGCCAAGCGGCGCTTCGACGACATCTCCAGCGTGGCAGTCGCATTCGCGCTCGACGTCGAGGGCGGGATCGTCCGCAAGGCACGCATCGGCCTGGGCGGCGTGGCCGCCACTCCGATCCGCGCCCTCGCCACCGAGAAGGCCCTGGAGGGCAAGCCGTGGGCGGCGGAGACCGTCGAGGCCGCGGCCCGGGTGCTCAAGGCCGAGGGCACGCCGATGGACGACCACCGCGCCAGCGCCGAGTACCGCTCCGCGATGCTCGGGCAGAGCCTGTTGAAGCTGTACGCACAGACCACCGAGGCGGTGCCGTCATGAGCCATTTGTCCCAGCGCCCCGAAAAGCCCGTCGTCGGCGTTCCGTTGCCGCACGAGAGCGCCGGCCAGCACGTCACCGGCTCTGCGCTCTACACCGACGACCTGGTCCACCGCACCAAGGACGTGCTGCACGCGTACCCGGTCCAGGTCATGAAGGCCCACGGCAGGATCATCGCGCTGCGCACCGAGCCCGCCCTCGCCGTGCCCGGTGTGGTGCGCGTGCTGACCGGTGCCGACGTGCCCGGTGTCAACGACGCCGGAATGAAGCACGACGAACCGCTGTTCCCCGACGAGGTCATGTTCCACGGCCACGCTGTCGCCTGGGTGCTCGGCGAGACCTTGGAGGCGGCCCGTCTCGGTGCGGCGGCCGTCGAGGTGGAACTCGACGAACGACCCTCCCTGATCACGCTGCAGGAGGCGATCGCGGCCGGTAGTTTCCACGGCGCCCGGCCCGTGATGCTGACCGGTGATGTCGACGCCGGCTTCGCCGACTCCGCGCACGTGTTCACCGGCGAGTTCCAGTTCTCCGATCAGGAGCACTTCTACCTGGAGACGCATGCGGCGCTGGCCCTTGTCGACGAGGCCGAGCAGGTCTTCGTCCAGAGCAGCACCCAGCATCCTTCGGAGACGCAGGAGATCGTCGCGCACGTGCTCGGTCTGCACAGCCACGAGGTGACCGTGCAGTGCCTGCGGATGGGTGGCGGCTTCGGCGGCAAGGAGATGCAGCCGCACGGATTCGCGGCGGTCGCCGCGCTCGGCGCGAAGCTGACCGGTCGGCCGGTCCGGTTGCGGCTCAACCGGACTCAGGACCTGACCATGTCGGGCAAGCGGCACGGGTTCCACGCCACGTGGAAGATCGGCTTCGACGCCGAGGGCCGCATCCAGGCCTTGGACGCCACCTTGACCGCGGACGGTGGCTGGAGCCTGGACCTGTCCGAGCCGGTGGTGGCCCGCGCTCTGTGCCACATCGACAACACCTACTGGATTCCCCACGCGCGCGTCGCCGGCCGCGTCGCCAAGACCAACAAGGTCTCCAACACCGCCTTCCGCGGGTTCGGCGGACCGCAGGGCATGCTGGTGATCGAGGACATCATGGGCCGGTGCGCGCCGCTGCTCGGCCTGGATCCGACGGAATTGCGGGAGCGCAACTTCTACCGGCGGGGCCAGTTCACACCGTACGGACAGCAGGTCGCCCAGCCCGAACGGATCTCCGCCGTCTGGCAGCAGGTCAAGGACAACGGCCGTCTCGCCGATCGCCAGCGCGAGATCGCGGCCTTCAACGCCGCGCACCCGAACACCAAACGGGCCCTTGCGGTCACCGGTATCAAGTTCGGGATCTCGTTCAACCTCACCGCCTTCAACCAGGGCGGCGCGCTGGTGCTGATCTACAAGGACGGCTCGGTCCTGATCAACCACGGCGGCACCGAGATGGGCCAGGGCCTGCACACCAAGATGCTGCAGGTGGCCGCGACCACGCTGGGCATCCCGCTGCACAAGGTGCGTCTGGCCCCGACGCGCACCGACAAGGTGCCCAACACCTCTGCCACCGCCGCCAGTGCCGGCGCGGACCTCAACGGTGCGGCGGTGAAGAACGCCTGCGAGCAGTTGCGCGAGCGGCTGCTGCAGGTGGCCGGTACCCAGCTGGGCGCGAACGCCTCGGACGTGCGCATCGTCGAGGGCGTCGCGCGCGTCGTCGGCAACGACGAGGAGCTGGCCTGGGACGACCTGGTGCGCACCGCGTACTTGCAGCGGGTTCAGCTGTCGGCGGCCGGTTTCTACCGGACCGAGGGCCTGCACTGGGACGCGAAGGCGTTCAGGGGCTCGCCGTTCAAGTACTTCTCCTACGGCGCCGCCGCGACCGAGGTGGAGGTGGACGGCTTCACCGGGGCATACCGCATTCGGCGCGTGGACATCGTGCACGATGTCGGTGACAGCCTCTCCCCGTTGATCGACATCGGTCAGGTCGAGGGCGGCTTCGTACAGGGCGCGGGCTGGCTTACGCTTGAGGACATGCGCTGGGACAGCGGGGACGGGCCGAGCCGCGGTCGGCTGCTGACCCAGGCGGCGAGCACCTACAAGCTGCCGAGCTTCTCGGAGATGCCCGAGGAATTCAACGTCACCTTGCTGCAGAACGCCACCGAAGAGGGCGCGGTCTACGGGTCCAAGGCGGTGGGTGAGCCTCCGTTGATGCTGGCGTTCTCGGTGCGAGAAGCGTTGCGGCAGGGCGCAGCGGCCTTCGGGCCAGCCGGAGTCAGCGTGCAGCTGGCCTCGCCCGCGACGCCGGAGGCGGTGTACTGGGCGATCGAAGCAGCCCGCAGCGGCGACGTGCAGCACGACGGCCACGCCCGCAGGGGCAGCGATGTCCCCACCGACACAAACGCTTTGAGCAATGTCTGACATGAGCTGGATGGCCGCGGTCGCGCGGTTGCGGGCCCGCCGGGAACCCGGCGCGCTCGTGACCGTCGCGACCGTGCGCGGCCACGCGCCCCGCCGGGCCGGTGCCAAACTCGTCGTGGGGCGGACCGGGACCTGGGGTTCGATCGGCGGCGGCAACATCGAGGCCGTCGCCATCGACCGTGCCCGCGAGGTGATCGGGATGCCCGATCCGCAACCGGAGCTGATGGAGTTCGCCCTCAATGACAAGGTCACCGGCCGACACGGCGTGCAGTGCTGCGGCGGAACCGTCAGCGTACTGCTCGAACCGCTCCCGGTGGTCCCGGCGGTGGCGATCTTCGGCGTCGGGCACGTCGGCTGGGAGCTGGCACGCATCCTGGCCCGCCACGACCTCGATCTGCACCTGATCGACACCCGCCCCGACCAACTCACCGACGAACGGCTCGGTGTGCTCGCCGATGCGGTGGCGCAGATCCACGTGCACCACACACCGCTGCTTCCGGAGGACGCGCTCGCGGAGCTGGCACCCGGCACCCACGTCCTGATCATGACCCACGACCACGCCGAGGACGCCGCACTGTGCGACGCCGCGTTGCGCACCGCCGGGCTCGGCTCGATCGGATTGATCGGCTCGGCCGCCAAGGGTGCGCGGTTCCGGCAACGCCTGACCACCGAGGGTGGGCATGAGGCCGCAGCCATCGACCGGATCAAGACCCCGATCGGGATGACCGAGATCACCGGCAAGGAACCCGCCACGATCGCCGTGAGCGTCGCAGCGGACCTGCTGCGGACCTTCGAACGCGACAAACGATGAACGGTGGCGACCGCGGTAGCGCCGGAGCACGTACCCTCCCGTAGCCGAGGGCGCCTACGCGACCCACCGCGCTCCTCCGGCCGGCTCCGGAGCCGGCCGGAGGAGCGCGGTGTGATGATCGGGTGGCGAGACCCTCGCGTGTTACCCGGTGGTAAGGAATGATGGCGGCGACCATCCACGAGGCCGGGGGCTGAGACAGCGGTGACGACTTTCGACGAACGGGCCATCGTGCACGCCTTCTCGGACGACGCCCTGGGAGAGCACGACGCCGTCGGTCTCGCAGCGGCGATCCGGCGGGGCGAGGTTTCCGCCACCGAGGCCGCCCGGGCCGCCGGGGAGCGGGTACGGGCGGTCGAGGCACGGCTGGGCGCGGTCCAAGCGCACGCCGACGTCCCGGCGCACACCGGCGCAACGGGCGGTGCCTTCGCCGGGGTGCCGACCTTCGTCAAGGACAACACCGATTACCTCGGCCTGCCCACCGGCCACGGCAGCGCGGCGTTCCGCCCGAGGGCGGCGCGGCGGCACGCACCGTTCACCCGACAGTTCCTGAGCAGCGGCGTCACGGTGCTGGGCAAGAGCCGGCTGCCCGAGTTCGGCTTCAGTCCGACCACCGAGTACGAAGGCGCCGAACCGGTTCGCAACCCGTGGCACACGGGGTATTCGGCCGGCGGTTCGTCGGGCGGTAGCGCGGCGCTCGTCGCGGCCGGAGCGGTGCCGATCGCGCACGCCAACGACGGCGGTGGTTCGATCCGAATACCGGCCGCCTGCTGCGGACTGGTCGGCCTCAAGCCGACCCGGGGCCGGGTCGTCGCGAACGCCCAGAGCCGTCAACTGCCCCTCGACCTCGTCTCCGACGCGATCGTGAGCCGTTCCGTGCGGGACGCCGCCGCGTTCCTGGCCGCCGCCGAGAAGTACTGGCGGAGCCCCGAGCTGGCGCCCCTGGGCCTGGTCGAAGGACCTTCGACCAAACGGCTGCGCATCGGTTTCCTACTGGACTCGCCGAACGGAGTCCGCTCCGACGCCGCAACCCGCGCGGCGGTCACGCAGACCGTGACCACGCTCGAACGGCTCGGCCACACGGTGGAGCCCGTGGAGTTGGCCATCGATCCCAGCTTCACCGACGACTTCCTCGCGTACTGGGGGATGCTGTCCTTCCTCGTCGGCGTCACGGGCCGGACCCTCGGCGCGGACTTCGACCGGCGTCGCATGGACGGCCTCAGCCGGGGGCTGCGCGAGGAGTACCTGCGCAACTGGCGGCGCACTCCCGGCGTGCTGCGGAGGTTGAAGCGTACGAGAGAGGCGTACGCGGCCTCGTTCCGGGGGGTCGACCTCCTGCTGTCGCCCGTGCTCGCCCACACCACGCCGCCGATCGGTCACCTCAGCCCGACCGTTCCCTACCCGACCCTGATCGAACGGATCCTCGCCTACGTGGCGTTCACACCCGTCGACAACGTCGTCGGCACGCCCTCGATCTCGGTGCCCTCGGCGAGCGCCGCAGGGGGCGGGCTGCCCATCGGCGTCATGTTCTCCGGCCGCCCCGGTGGTGAGCGGAAGCTGCTGGAGGTCGCGTTCGAGCTGGAGGCCGACCGCCCGTTCCGGCGCATCCAGGACCTCTGACCTCGTTGTCCTCCACGCCCGCGCCGCCGCGAAGTTCACTGTCGCGCCGAGTGAGGGGGCGCGGGCGTGAGGACACCGCCGCCACGCTCAGTTGCTCGTCGTGGCCAGCTTCGCCGCGAAACCGAGGAACACCGCTCCGGCCGCCGTCGTGAGTCCCGCCGACAGCTTTCGGCGGCGGCGGAACTGCGAGGCGAGGTACGTACCACTGAAGATCAACACGGTGACGTACGCGATGCTGATGACCTGGTAGACGACTGCGAGCAGCGCGAAGGACAACCCCGGGTACGCGTACTGGGGATCGACGAACTGCACGAAGAACGAGATGAAGAACAAGATCGCCTTCGGGTTCAGAACGGTGATCACCAGGGACCGGCGGAACAGCTTTCCGCCCGTCGACGGGTCAGACACGGCTGCGGCATCCTCCGCGGTCCTCTCGTTGCGGCGTCGCCACATCGCCCACGCCCCGCGGATCATGCCGACCGCGATCCAGGTCAGGTAGCCGGCGCCGGCGTACTTCACGACGGCGAACACCAGCTCGTTGGCCTGCAGCAGCGAAGCGAGCCCGGCAGCCGTCGCGACCATCAGCAGGGTTTCACCCAGGAACATCCCGGCCGCGGCGCGATAGCCGGACCTGACCCCGAGTCGCGCGGCGACCGACAGCGTGAACAAAGAACTCGGCCCCGGGAGCAGAATGATCAGCAACGCCCCCAAGGCATAGGTCAGTAGATTCTGCACTCCTAGCATTCCGGCACCCTTCTACTCGCCCACCGGAGTCCGGCGGGCGACCGCACTCCAGGCGGCACAGCTATCCGACATTGTTTCCCGTGCGCACGTTGTGCGCGCTCACCATCTCATCGACCTCACCGATGCGCTCAAGGGCGTACCTCTCAGTGATGTGAGTGAAATTGTCCGCCCAGAAAGCGCCCAGCTCGTCGATGTCGAGCAAATCCTTTTCACCGAACCTGGCGAACATCTCCTCCCGGTCCTGCCGTGTCACGGTGATTCCCAGAGCGGTCAGGTAGCTGTCGATCTCTTCGCTGCTCTTGAAGAAGTTCGGCTGCTCGTAGTCGACCAGCAGATCCCACGCGGGACTGTTCGGCAATGGAATGAACCGTGAGAACTCCACCGAGGAGAGCTCCACCTCGCCGAGCATCTGCCGGATCCCGGCGATGGTGCGGTCCAGCGTCTCCGGCCGCTCCCCCGGAGCTCCGGCAATGTACGAGGCGTGAACCGAGATGCCCGCTTTGTTCAGCATGCGGATGGCTTCGAGGTTGGTTTCGCCGGTCGTCTTGTTCTTCCGTTGCGCCTCCAGCATTTCGGGGTCGGCGGCGTCCAGCCCGATGTTGGCCCGCGTGACGCCGAGCCGTCGGAGCTTGTCGACGTTGTTCCGCTTGGTCAGTCCGAGGGCGCGCGCGTAGACCATGACCTGCAGCTCGCCGTCGTCAATGCGACGCTTCAGGTGCGGTGGCGTGGAGTCGATGAGGGCGTCGACGTACCGGGGACTGGCGGTGAAGCTGTCGTAGACCTCGAAGAAGAGGTTGATGCCGTGCTCGCGGTTGTACTGGTCGATCGTCTTCCAGAACCCTCGGGGATCGCCCGTATTGACGGTCAGGTCCGCGATGGAGCAGTAGGTGCAGCGCTTGTAGCCGTTCTCGCAGCCGCGTGCGTTGTTCACCGTCACCGGCCGCACTTGGTGGCCGTGGAGGTGGCCGAACTGCTGGCGGTAATTGTCTGCGTAGACGTCGAGCACGTCGTCGATGAAGGACAGATCCGGAATCGTGTTGCGTAGCGAGAGCGCATACTTCGGCGCCGGATTGACATGGATCCTGCCATCCCGCCGGTAGGCGAGCGAGGAGACCTCGGATAATGATCCAGTGTCGTCGAGCAGCATGCGGATCAGTTCCACGAAGGGGATCTCGCCGCCGTCGTTGGCTATGACGTAGTCGATCTGCGGCCGGTTGCGCAGGATCATCTCGGGAAAGAAGATCGCATGGTCGTCACCGAGGACCACCTTGGCCCCGCACGCCTTGGCCGTCTCAGCTATTTTCAGAGCCTCCGAATAGGTCGGTGTCAGCGCGCTGATACCGACGACATCGGGCGCGAAATCCCGAACGGCCTGCTGGACGGTCTCGGTGTTGCTGATGCCTCCGTCGACGACTTGGATGTCAACGCGGTCGCCCAGCGCTTCTCGTGTCGCCGTGGCGAGCTGGACGATGCCTATGTGCGGGTAGCAAGCGTAGTTCGAGGCGTTCCTGTTGTCGGTGGGGTTCGGGGCATTCGCGAGCAGTACCTTCAACATCATTCCTTTGCCTGGCGCAGGGGGAGCCAAGCGGACGGCTGGCGGCAGCACATCCGCACGGATCATGAACATTTGCATACGGGATATGCATGTACCAGGCACCAATCGGCCAGCGTGGCACCTGAAACCGGACATCCTGATTCCGTTCGGCTGGAACACGCCCGGCTGATCGTCCGGCAGCCCTGACCGGGTCATCGATGTGGACGTGGGGCGGGGTGCGCTGAGTGGTGCCGAGAGGGCACGGCTGCGGCCGTTCCCTGCCGGCCCAGCAGCCGGCGTCGCGGCAGGCGGCGGAGCCACGGTCACGTGATCGACCGGCTTCGGCACCGTCTGCGGGACCGGCATGCGGTGGCAGGACCCGCCTGGACCGATCGGCTGCGGAAGACGGCCTGCGAACCGCACGACTGGAGTCGACTGATGGAGCCTCAGAACGCCTGCTCCGGGAGGTCCAGACCGACATCGATCAGACGGCCTCCTCCCCGACATCGAACCTGACGTCCGGTGCGAACCTGACGTCCGATGCGAACTTGGCGTCCGATGCAAACTTGGCGTCCCATGCGAAGGCGACGCCCTTGGACGACGGCACCGACCCGCGCCCCGCCACCGAGCGCCGGGCCCGGGACGGGCGTCATCGGCCTTCCAGCGGGGCGCGGTGCCGGCCGTCCAGCGGATCGCCAGGGAACGAGCACCGCTTCTCCCGCGTCTACCCAGAAGGGTTCACCCGTCGCGGGCGAACGCGCACCGGAGTCGATGAAGCTCGGCGCATGCGCGATGGGCCCGAAGGCCGCCCCCGCAGCGACCTCAACCCTGGTCAGTGCTCCGCGCTCAACGAGCTCAGTGGGAGAAGGCCAGCATTCGGAGGAATGCCTAGCCCGGACGTGATCGACATGCAGAGCGTCCACGCGGCGGTCAACACACGACCGGCGACCACTACTCGGCTACGGGAGCAGGCTGAAGTCTTCCCAGCCCAGGGTGCGCTGGGCCATGATCGACGTCATGGCGCGCCGGCTCACCGGCCGCTCCTGGAGCGGATCGACGCACAGAAGGGGGCCGTCCGGCAGGTCGTTCATGACCGTGTGCCGACCGCTTCCACCAACGTGACCATGACCTCGACTGCCTCGCGGTCCGTGAGCCCTTGCTCCCGACACAGGGAGTGCCACGTCGAAAAGGCCGCGGCATGGCCGATCACCGCCCGCCGGAGGGGGGCATCGTCCTCAGGCCAGGCACCGGCCAGCACCTCGACGTACTTCCGGGTCATCTCCTCCCGGGCCTCGCGGGTCGGCTCGGGTACGACGTGCTGGTCACGGATGACCAGAGCCAGCATCTGCTCGCCCGCGCGATAGAAGCGGTATATGTCAGCGAGCCCGGCCGTCAGCCGCTCGCGGGGGTCTTCGTTCGCGCCCCACCCCTCGGGCCGGGGCAGCCTCTGCCGCGAGAGCCAGTGTCCCGAGCACGCCTCGAACAACGCCGCCTCATCCGGAAAGTGCCGGTACACGGTCAAACGTGTGACGCCGGCGCGCTCGGCGATCGCTGCGATGCTCGTCGACGCCGGGCCCGCGGTGCCGTGCAGATGCACGGCGGCCTCGATGATGCGCTGCCGCGTCCGCCCCACGTCCTCCGCGCGTTTGCGCATCTCGTAGCCACGCGATTTCGTCGCACGCTTCTGTTCACTCACAACTTGACGCCCCGAGGTCTGCGGCGGAGACTTTTTAAGAGAACGCCAGTGTATCTCCAAATCCTGTCGAGGAGTGATCGCCATGACAGAGCCGCTGGCCCCGCCACTCACCATCGTTCGCCTCGGCGAGGGGACCGAGGGCTTCCTCGGCTCGATCGGGGTCGTCTTCAAGCTGTGGGGCGAGGACACCGGTGGCGCAGTCTCCGTCGTCGAGCACCCCTTCCCGGTGGGGGCATTGGTGCCGCCGCACCTGCACACCCGAGAGGACGAGTACTCGATCGTCACCGAGGGCGAGATCGGATTCCGTTCCGGCGACCGTGAAACCGTTCTGGGCTCCGGCGGCTACATCACCAAGCCGCGCGGGGAACTTCACACGATGTGGAACGCCGGCCCCGTCCCGGCCCGGATGATCGAAATCATCAGTCCGGCCGGATTCGAGCACTTCTTCCGCGAGCTGGCCGAGATGCTCGCCGACGGGCCGCCGCCGACAGAGGATGCCCTACCAGTGCTCGCCGCCAAGTACGGGCTTGAGTTCGGGCGGCCCACCTGGCTGCCCGACGTCATCTCCCGGTTCCATCTGACGCCCCCGCCCGGCCTCTGACCGAGCCCGGCCCAGCCCAGGCCGGCGGCGCCCAGGCCATTGCTGCCGAGGGCGCAGCCACGACCCTGCATGCCGAGCCGGGACGTCCGCAGTGCCGGACGCACCGAGCGGGAGCCGGCCAGCGTGCCCGATCCAGCGGCGATGTCACTGGGATGTTGCGCCCCGCTCACGTACATCGACTTCGCGAAGGCCGCGGTGGACCTGGGCAGCACCCGACGGACGGTCGCAGGGGCGCGCTGACGGGCGGGGCGGGGAACGGATCACCGATCGCGGCCGGGACCCGGTACGGGGCGGGGAGGCGCAGGGCCATCCCGAGGTCGCGCCGACAGAGTTCGCTCGCCTCAGCCGCGCCGATGGCCTCCCGTTGGCGGCCGGCCGCCTCAGCCCGGCCCGGGGCGGCAAGCCACTGGGCCCGCTCGGCCTCCGGCCCGGCTGCGGGCCTGTTCGTTGTTCCCGCGGTGGTCGTCGGTTCCGGCGGGTACAGCGCCGCCCACGATGCCCAGGGCGTGCAGCAACCGGGCAGACGCGTCACGCGGGAGAAGTCGGCCGCGGGTCCATGCCGCGCACGTCGACGGCGGACTACCCGTCCCGGAAGTTACGGCGCCAAGGTGTGGGCGGCGCGCACGGCCAAGGCGGTCTTGCGGTCTTGCCCAGGCCGGGCTGCCCGGAGACCAGGGCGATTGGGGGGCCGAAGCAACTGGCGGCCTCCGCCCGCCTCCCTGACGTGCCGATACTGCTCGGCCCCCTTGGCCGGACCAGGCCATCTCCTGCGCCTACGACCGTCCGCGTCGTCCGCGTACACCGCCCGCGCAGCGGTCCGTGACCGGTCGGAGGCGATGGAACGGGGCCGTGGTGGTGCCCGTGGGCCGGGCCCGGGCCTCGGGGGGCTCATGCGTGGCCCGGGGCGGATTCGCGCCGGGTCGCACGAACGGCGCAAGGCAGGTGGGGCGGGGTGTGGGGCTGCGATCCCCCTGTTCAGGGGCAGGTCGCAGGGGTGGTCGGCTCGCTCTGCGCGGGGCGGGCCGGGGTGCCGGGGTGCCGGGCCGGCTCTACGCTCCGGTGCCATGAGTCCCGTACACGGCGATCGGCACTCCGGACCCACGCGTCGCACCCTGTTCACCGCCGGGGTGGGAGCCGCGCTCCTGGCGGGCTGCGCCCGCGGCGGCGCCCCCGGCGCCCCGGCCGCGGCCTCCAGCAGCTCGGCCGCCGCTGCGGCTGGCGGCCTCACCCCGGGTGCCATGACGTTGTTCAAGGACCCCGCGTACAACTTCAACGGACTCCTCGCGCTCGGCGCCTCGGGTGCCGGCGCCGCGGAGGTCGGTGAGGTCCTGACGGCCGTGAACGCGATCAACGGAGCGGGTCTGACTGCGCAGTCGTACGTCAAGACGTTCCGCAGCCTCGGTGACCGGCTGGTGGCGGCGCCTCCGGGCGCCCCCGCCGACAGCCAGACCAGGCGGTTCCGCGCCCTGCGCGCTGCCCAGTACTACGGCCAGGCACTGTTCTTCGTCCTGGGTTCGAACGACCCCGGTAGCGAGGAACAGCTCTACAGGGCCGGACGCGCCGCCTGGGACATCTTCTGCAACCTGTGCGAGCCCGCCCCGGTGAAGGCGAACGTGCCCTACGGAACCACGCCGCTGCCCGTGTGGTTCTTCCGGCCAGACACGTCCGGCACTCCGCGCCCGACGGTGATCCTGACCAACGGCAGCGACGGCCAGAACGTCGACATGTGGACGTACGGGGTCGCCGCCGCGCTGGAACGGGGCTGGAACGCCCTCGTCTACGACGGACCGGGCCAGGGACAACTGCTCTTCGTGGACCGTGTGGTGTTCACTCCCACCTGGGAGCGGGTGGTAACGCCCCTCGTCGACTGGCTGACGGCCCGCTCGGATGTGAACTCCAGCAAGATCGCCCTGACGGGTCTGAGCATGGGCGGCGACCTCGCACCGCGGGCCGCGGCGTTCGAGACGCGCATCGCCGCGCTGGTGGCGATGCCGGGTTGCGTCGAGCCGTGGCTGGGCTTCCCGCCCGAGATACGGAAGATCCTCACGCCGGACGAGCAGCAGACGAACGACATCTGGAACAAGGAGGTCGTCCCCGAACTGCCCCCGGAGGCGGCGGCTGTGTTGAAGAAACGGTTCGAGCCGTTCTCGGCGGCCGCGATGCTCCAAGCACGCCAGGGCAAGCTGTTCACCGACTTCTACACCCCGGCCAGCCGCATCCAGGCCATGTCCATCACCAATGTCGTCGGCCGCATCAAGGCGCCGACCCTGGTGCTGGATTACGAGGGCGAGCAGTTCTACCCCGGCCAGCCGCGCCGTCTGTACGACGCCCTCACCTCCCCCAAGGACTACCTGAAGCTGACGGCGGCCCAGGGAGCGCAACTGCACTGCTCCCCCATGGCCCCACAACTGCACTGCGAGGTCGTCTTCGACTGGCTCGACAAGACGCTGGGTTCCTAGTGTCCTGCGCCGGAGATCCGTTGGCAGAAGCGGGCGAGTGAGTCGAGGATCTCTTCGGCTGTCTTGGTCCAGGTGAACGGGGTCGGGTTTTCGTTCCACTGCTTGACCCAGGCTCGGATGTCGGCTTCCAGGGAGCGCACACTCTTGTGGGCGCCACGGCGGATCTTCTGGTCCGCGAGGAAGCCGAACCATCGCTCAACCTGGTTGATCCAGGAGGAGCCGGTGGGTGTGAAGTGCAGGTGGAACCGTGGGTGTTTGGCCAGCCACGTCTTGATGGCCGGGGTTTTGTGGGTGCCGTAGTTGTCGCAGATCAGGTGGACCTGAAGGTGTTCGGGGACCTCTTTGTCGATCTTGATGAGGAACTTCTTGAACTCCGCGGCCCGGTGGCGACGGTGCAGTGAGGTGATGACTTCACCGGTCGCGACGTCGAAGGCCGCGAACAAGGTGGTCAGCCCGTTGCGAACATAGTCGTGAGTGCGGCGCTCGGGCATGCCGGGCATCATCGGCAGCACTGGCTGAGAGCGGTCAAGAGCCTGGATCTGGGACTTCTCGTCCACCGACAGCACCACCGCTCCTTCGGGCGGGTTGAAATACAGCCCCACCACGTCGTAGAGCTTCTCCACGAACAGCGGGTCCGTCGACAGCTTGAACGTGTCGCTCAAATGGGGCTTGAGCTGGAACTTCCGCCAGATCCGGCCCACTGTCGACTTCGACAGGCCACTGCGGGCGGCCATCGATGAACGCGACCAGTGAGTGGCGTTCTTCGGGATCTCCTCCAGCGTGCCGACCACTACCGCCTCCACCTGATCAACGCTGATGGTGGGTGGCCGGCCAGGCCGGGGCTCGTCGACCAGCCCGTCCAGCCGGGCCGCCAGGAACCGGCGACGCCACTTGCGGACCGTGTCGGCCGCGATATGCAACTCCCGTGCCACCACGACAATCGGCGGCACATCAGCACCGGCACACGCCAACACGATGCGGGCCCGCAAGGCCACCGCCTGCGCAGATGACGCCCTGCGGACCCAACGCTCCAACACCACACGCTCATCGGAAGACAACAACAACGGTTCCAACTTCGGACCACGACGAGGCACCGGCACATCCGCAGAAGCAGTCATACATAAACTAACGACGGATCTCCGGCGCAGGACACTAGCTCGCCGTAGCCGCGGCCGGCGGGCGGGTCCGCCGCTCCACCGTGACCGGCAGGCCGACGGACCCCGAACGGAACGGTCGATCACCCGCACCTCCCCCCGCACCCCGAGGGGGCCCGCACCCGGGGGTCAGGCAGCGCGGCCCGCGCCTCGAATCGAGCCCGAAGCGGTGCACCGGGGCGCGGGAAGTCAGCCGGACGTCATCGTCCCTGCGAGGACTTGACGTTGTCGCCGAAGGTCCAGCCCTTTGAGCCGTCCCAGTTGACCGACCAGGTCATGAGCCCCTTCAACGATCCGCCGAAGGCGTTCCACGACTGGCTGACCAGGGTCGGCGCCATGTAACCACCGCCCGCGCCGGGTTGGGCGGGCAGACCGGGCACCTGCTTGTCGTAGGGCACCTTGATGGTGGTGCCCTGGATGTTCAAGCCATTGTTCAGGCACGTGGTCTGCGCGGTGAAGCCCTGGACGGTGCCGGCCTGGTAGGAGTCGCCGGAGCAGCCGTACATGCTGCCGTTGTAGTACTGCATGTTCAGCCACCACAGGCGGCCGTTGTCGACGTACTTCTTGATGATCGGCAGGTAAGCGCCCCAGATCGACCCGTAGGTGACGCTTCCACCGGTGACGTACGCGGTTTCGGGGGCCATGGTGAGGCCGAAGCCGACCGGCATCTGCGCGAGGACGCCGTCGATGATGCGGATCAGGTTGGACTGGGAGGCGGACAACGTGTTGATGTTGCCGCTTCCGGTCAGGCCGGTCTCGATGTCTATGTCCATGCCGTCGAAGTTGTACTTCTTGAGGATCGGGACGACGGTCGCCACGAACGTGTCGGCGACGGTACTGGAGCTCAGGTCGATGCCGGCGGTGGCGCCGCCGATCGACATCAGCAGCGTCGCACCGGCCGCCTTGGCCCGGCACATCTCGGCGGGGGTGGAGACTTTGACGCCGGCGTCCATGCCGTCCTGCCACAGGACGGTGCCGTCGGAGAGGATCACCGGGAAGGCGGCATTGATGACGTTGTACCCGTGCGCGGCAATCCGGCTGTCCGTGATGGGGACCCAACCCATTCCGGGGTGGACACCGTTGGAGGCGCCGTCCCAGTTCTCCCAGTAGCCCTGGAGGACCTTGCCTGACGGCCTGGGCTTGGTCGGGCAGGTGTCGCCCGGCGGGGCGGTGGTCGGCGGGGCCGTGGTGGGCGGGGCGGTGGTCGGTGGGGCCGTGGTGGGCGGGGCGGTGGTCGGTGGGGTGGTCGTCGGCGGGGGGTCGGTGTCGCCGGAGCCGCTGAGCGACACGTCGTCCGCGTAGTACGCGGGCTGCCCGTACCAGCCGTGCAGGTAGATCGTCACCGAGGTGGTGTCCGGACCGGTCGTGAAGCCGACGCCGAGCTGGCTGTACGACGGGCTGTTCGGCGTCCACGTGGACGGGGCACCGGTGATGCCGGTACCGGTGACGCCGATGTAGACGTAGCTGCCTTGGACGTAGGCGCTCAGGGTGTACTGGGAGTTGGGCTGCACGCTGATGGTCTGGGTGCACCGGGCGTCGTCCTGACCGGTCGGTGCCGCCTTGAGCGCGGAGATGCCGGAGCGGACCGGACCCCCGACGGCTTCGGCGGTACCGCTGGGGCACGTCCAGTCGGACAGCCCCTTCTCGAAGCCGGAGTTGGCCACCAGGTTGGCGGTGGCGGCCCCGGCCGTGAAGGAGCCGGCCACCGCGAGTCCGGTAGCGATGACGGCGGCGGCGCTGACTCCGGCGAGGAGGCGCCTCAGGGCAGCCGGTCTGTGCTGGGTCCGGCCGGTCCGGATCACCCGCAACGCGTGCTCCACGCCCTCCCCGTACTGGCCGGGAGCCCCGAGCGGCCGGCTCCCGACCTCGCCGCCCTCAGGTAGGCCGGGATCGGGGCTGGGGTGGAGATCGCCCGACGGACGTGGAGTACGCGACCTTCGACGGAACATGCTGCGCTCCCTTCCCGCCGAGCGTCATGGGCATGACCGATGCGTGGGGATGTGAGGCCCGGCCTGGGTGAGATGGGGACATGTGGGGCTGTGCCGGACCGGATCGTAGGAGCGCCGACACGCCTCGTCAATAGGTCTGGACCATTGACCTGGGAGCCGTCGCCGACGCACACGGAGCGCACCTGGTCGACGGCGAGGATGCCGGCGTCGACTCCCGCGACGGACCGCGGCCAGGACCCGCACCCCGGTGCACGGCCCGTCCAAAGGATCTCGGTCCCACCAGAGACGGCTCACTGACCGAGGCGAGCCCCAGGCCCGATCTGCCGGAACGTCCCAACGTCGCAACGTCCCAAGCCGAACCAGGAGGGCGGGGGCGCAGGGCCTGTGTCAACGCGTCGTAGAAAGCCAGTGGCCTACAAGAGTCACCGGCACGCCCCCACCGCGTAAGCCAAGCCGAGGAGTGCCCGCCTGGCCAGCGCCCTCCCCCTCGGCCACCGCCGGCGACGCTTCCCCGCTTCGCCCGTGCGAGACTCCCCCGCTCACGGTTGCGGTCTACGGGTGGCTGCGCCTCCTCGACGGACCTCAGTCACCAGGAATGAAGAACTCTCGATCCATGACTGGTGGTCCTGTCTCCCCCGCATGGTGATACACCTCGTCCACTATCTCCACGAATCGGAGGCGACGCGGTTCTTCCAGCGCAGCCATGTGGTCACGCCACATGGAACCGCTGTTCTCCCAATGAGCTCGTGCCACCTCTCCTCGGAAATGTGCTCCGAGCACCACCCGCAGCGCGCCGTCGTTCAGACGTCCCAGGTGATGGTCACTGGCCCACATGCTCACGATCAAGTTCGTGACGATGAGCTGCTTCCACCTTGCTTCCGTCATCGGAATCCTCGGCGGTTCCCAACAACGCAGCAATGCCGAGTCCGTCAAGGTCAGCATCGTCAGCTCCCGATGGGCTGCACGGAACGTCTGCTCGCCTTCCAGTCGAGCCTGCTTGGCCTGGAATGCGATGGAAGTGACGACCCCCAGAAGGGCTGCAGCAGAGATCACAAGCGACACGGCACCGTAAGACTGACTTATGTCACTCAGGCGATTCCAGTCCAGGGTGTTGGGTGCGACGAGGTTCAGAACGAACGGGGTCACCGCTACTGCGCCGATGAAAGCGAGAAACCCCCCGCTCCATGCAAGAGCACGGAGAATCCTGCGTAACCTGGGATCCTCTGCCATCCAACGCCCCTTCACATGCTCCCGGCCGGCCTGCTCACTGAACTCCTCCAAACCTCCTTGAACCCAACTGGCTTGGCAAGAGGCTGGGTAAGAGATCGTCTCGCCGCCGACGTTCACCGATTGATCAAGTTGGGGAACACCGTGCCGGTGTGAGCTCCAGGCGTTCCCCGCATCGCAGGAACGGGCACCGGCAGCCGGTCGTGCCCTTCGACGTCGCCGGGTCATCCAGCCGGAAGTGCTGCGCACCGCCTCCCGGTGGCCGCGACCAACGGGGGCGGCGGGCGCCGCGGTGCATGTCCACCAGACAACAGTCGGAGGCAAGGCCCCGCGCGGAACCGTCAGGCTCGTGCGAGACGAGGGGAGAGGGACTCGGCGTTGCCTCGGTGGATCAAGTGGAGCTGCCCGTCAGCGGGCTACGCCGGGTGGTCTCGGCGGCAGCACACCGGGGGCGGCCCGGCGTGCGGGCCCGGCGTGCGGGCCCGGCGTGCGTGCCCGGCGTGCGGGCCCGGCGTGCGGGCCCGGCCCAGTCGCAGCCGTTGGGGCGACCCGTACCGGCCTCGGGCTCCGGCGGCCGAAGTCCCCTCGGCAGCCGGCCGACCGTTCGCCCTGCACGCCTCCACTGTCGGGGCATCCGAACCCCGGTGCAGCTGCGGCGTTCGAGTCAGCTGCGGCTGTGCGGCGCACCGTACCAGCGCCAGTCGGTCCGGCGGGGGCGATCGGGCGTCTCGATGCGGCCCGTCGCCCACAACAAGGTCGACCAGGGGGTGTCGAGGACGGCCACGTCGGGGAACAAGCGCGCGAGAGCCCGCTCGCTCAGTTCCTGTGCGGGCTCCCGGACCCGGTCCAGGCCCTGGGTGATGTCGTGGGTGTGGACCAGCGTCTCGACGACACCCATGGCTGCGAAACCCTCCGCGTCGGAGGCTCCGAACACGTGTGGGGCCAGAGTGGTTGCGGGCGCGGTGTCCACGGCGGCTGCGAGCAGTCCGCCGCAAGCCTCCACGATGGTCATGAGTCCCTCCGGCCCTGCCTCGTGGTCCCCGAAGATCACGTTGGCCGGGCCCTCGGGTCGATCGCTGGTTACGCGCAGCGGGACGCGCGCCACGCCCATGGGCTTCGCCAGTCCGAACCGCAGCGCGTAGGTGAGCAGGTCGTCCGCGAGGTGTTCGAGGGTTTCCCAGCGGGTCCACTCCAAGTCCCCGGCCCGGTCGTACCATTGGGCGGCTGGGACTCCTTCGAGGGCGTCGAGGCAGTGGGCGACGGCCTGGCGTACGTGTTTACCCGACACCGGCGTGCGGGGTTCTCTGGGCTGTGGCATACGAGGAGCCTACGCAACCGGGCCGAGCGTCTGAGCAGCGTGTAGCTCATGGCGGTTTCCCTCGTGGCCGCGTTCACGGTGGTCGGGGCCGCGCGTCGGGCGCCGTCCGGGCTCGGCCGCCGGCGCCAGGGCAAGGGCAGGGCACGGGCACGGGAATCGTCCGTGACGAGCTCGGTCCGGTCCGTCACCGGCCGGTCCAAAGACACGTCGGGCAGCGTGCCGTCGGTCCTGCGGACCCATGTGTGTGCCGGCCGGGCGCGGCGCGGTGGCGTGGTCCCTCAGCCGGGCGCGGTGACAGACCTGATCGAAGCAGCCGCGAACGCCGTGGCCGGCCAATAGCCCCCCGGTGCGGTGTCCACACCGGGCCCCGCACCCCCACGTACCCCACCAAGGCGTTGAGGGGAAGCGGACATTCGTTTACGCCGATACGGACCCGGGACACCTGCCCGGACTTCCGCCTTCAGCTGCGCAAGCCGCCGAGCAGGAACAGCCCCGGGGCCGGCTGGACCGATCGCGTGACCTCGGGCGGCGCCTCCCGCCGGGGTGACCCGGCGAAACCTACGTTGGACGCGAACCTGCTCCGGCCGGACCGGGTGATCCCCAGGAGGAGCGAGCATGGCGACCGACTCGAACCAGCCGACCGTCCCGCAGGTGACGATGACGCTCTCCGCGATCGCGGCGACCGCCGCCACCCCACGCCCCTCGGGCGAAACCCTCGCGGAACACAGCACCCGGATCATCCTCGGCATCAACCAGCAGCTGGCCGATGTCTCGCTCGCGACCGGGGGCAGCTGGGTCCTGTCCTGGCTCGGGGTGAGTCCGGGCAACGCCAACATGGCCTACCTCGCCAAGAACACCGACGGCTCCAACTCGTTCGCCGTGGTGATCCGCGGCACCGTCGGCAGCGAGACCGATCTGATGGAGGACCTCGACGTCGGCACGGTGGTCCCGTTCAACCTCGTCGGGATGCCGTCCCCGGTTCCGGTTGCCAAGGGTGCGATGAAGGCCTTCACCGAGGTCGTCACCATGAGCACGGCGGGTGTCACCCTCGCGCAGGCGCTCACCACCGCCCTGGGCCGGGCGCAGCCGAACCCGACGGTCTACGTGACCGGCCACAGCCTGGGCGGCTGCATCGCGACCATGGTCGCCCCTTACCTCCAGACGCTCACCTGGCCCAACGTGAAGCCGAACTTCGAGCTGCACACGTTCGCCGCCCCCACCGCCGGCGGAGCGGACTTCGCCGCCTACGTCGACTCCCTGGACTGGCAGGCGAACGAGCGCCACTACAACACCAACGACATGGTGCCGCAGGCCTGGAACAACCTGGAGGCGACCAAGCAGTGGTACCCCAGTCCGGGCCCGGCGGCGAACACCGACGTCAAAGCCGTCATCGGGACGCTCATCGGCCTCCCCGGTCCCAACGTCTACGTCCAGCCGGGCAAGGACGACCCGCTGAACGACGGCTACCAACCATTTGACCCGAACTTGGTGAAGGCGTCGGTCCAGGACTTCATGGGCCAGGTGGCGTTCCAGCACGCCAACTCCACCTATCTGGGCCTCCTCGGCGCGCCCGACGTGCCGTCGGGTCCGGTGGTGACCGTCGTGACCCCCGTCGGCACGGCCGGCGCCCCGGTCGAGATCGTCGGCAGCGGGTTCAGCCAGGGCGTAATGATCGACTTCGGCACGGCGCCGGCCTCCCGACAGCACGTCCTGCGCGACGACGTGATGGTCGCCTGGGCGCCCGAGGGCGTCGGCGTGGTCGACGTCCGGGCCACCAGCAATCTGGGCACCTCCCCGGCCGTCCCGCGCGGCCAGTTCGCCTACGGCGGGCCCGCCGCCGTGGTGGTCACCGGCATCAGCCCCGACAGCGGCCGGGCCATCGACAAGGTCCAAGTCCAAGTCAACGGGATCAACTTCGCCGCGGACGCCCAGGTCTACTTCGGCGACAATCTCGCCGAGCTCCTCGACTACGCCCCCGAACAACTGCTCGTCCAGGCACCCAGCCCAACCCTCGGATTGAACAAGTCCGCGACCATCAACGTCGCCGTCCTCTCGAACGGCTACTCGTCCCCCGCGAGCCCGGCGGACGAGTTCACCTACCTGGAGTGGCACCAGGACTGAACGACGAACGAGTGGTCCGGTCGTGCCGCATCCCGACGACCAGCAGGGGCTTCACGCTGCCCCCGAAACGCTGAGCGGTCGAACGGACCCGCGCATGGTGGATGCTCCACCGCCGCCTCACCAGTGAGAACACCACCTCCTGGCGCGCCCCGGTCGCTCCGGTCTTCTCCGCTGAGCCGAGGTCTCCCCTTCAGAAGGATTCTCGTTGCTCGGGCTCCTGTTGGGTCTGCCTGATCACTTCACGGCGCGCTCGTCTGCGGTGCCAGGGCTTCAGGGTGGGGTCGCCTGCCAGTTCCGAGTAGGTGCCGCTGGCGCGGTCGTCACGGAGTACCTTCAACAACTCTGCGGCCCCGAGCCGGTGAGTACCACGCCACGACGTGTCGCCGGCAAAGGAAACCAGCAGGTCTGCACCGTTCTCGCCGACCGCTGCAGTTACCCGGGCGGCGCTCTGCCGGGCTGCCGCGTCGGCCGCGCGGCGTTCGACGTCGGTCAGCCATGCCGCGGCCTCTGCTCGAAGCGTGCGTCGCGTGCCGGGGTCGCGGGCCAATTCCATCAGCAGTCGTGCGCCACGCTCATCGCCGTGCTCTGCCAAGAACCCGGCGGCCCTGACACGCTCGGCACCCTTCAGGCGTGGGTTCTGGGCCAAGTCGGCGAGCAGTTCTACGCCCCCTCGGTCACCGGATCTCGCGAGCCTGAAGGCGGCCCGTGCTCCGCACACGCCATCGGCATAGGGGGTACGGGCCAGTTCGTTCAGGGCTGCTCTACTACGGCCGTCGTCAAAGAGGTCCAAGAGCAAGGCCGCATTGACTCGATCGTCGATGGCGATCACCTCCGCCGAACGCCAGAGGATCCAATCGGGGCCCAGGGAGGCTTCCCCGTCGATTCCCAGGAGCTGCTGCGCTCTGGCCGCCCACCGTGCCGGATGGCTGAGGCGGGAGAGTTTGGCGAGCGTGTCGGCAGCCGCACGGGGCACCGACTGCGGAAGGGCGGTCCCGAGAAGGTGCTGAACGGCGAGGAAGGCGCACCCGTCCGCTCCGCACCGAGTGGCCAGGGCTCGCAGCTCCGATTCCACCTCAGAGGCGTCGCGGACGCCGTCGTCCAGGAGAAAGCTGTAGTAGGACGCCTCCTCCACCATGCGTGGCGGCCCGCCGCCCCACTGCCAAGTGACGAGGCGTGGGTCCGGCGGCCACTTCCAGCGCTGCCACCAGCGCTTCACCAGGAAGCGCAGTACCTGTGTCCGTTCCTGCTGGTTCGCATTGCGGGCAGCGCAGTACTCCAGCAGCGTCTGGTGCACGAAGTCGAAGTCGCCTTCGCGAAGCGTCAGGAGACCGCTGCGGAGCAGGGCCTCTTCCAGGAACGCCCTCCACTCGTCCGGCAGGACCGGCGTCGGCCGCTGGGCTGCGGGATGCGACTCCAGTGCCTTGAGAGCGGTCACGTGCTGGTTTCGGCGGCGCTCTGTGGCGAAGTGGGCAAGGAGCTCCGGAAGCTGCTCCAAGGTGCGTTCGGCATGGGCAAGAACATTGGCGCCGTAGGTGCGGTCCAAGCCGGCGAAGTGATCCCGGTGCGCTCCCGGAGGTACGGCGTATTGGCGTCTATGCAGGTGTTCAGTGAACTTTCGATAGATCTGCCCACGGCTGCCCGGAACATCCTCATCCGGTGCTTCGGCATGGAGCTGACAGAGCATCGCCGTCATCAGCGGGGTGCGAGCGAGTTCGGTGATCCGCGTGGACGCCAGGGTCCGGGCGAAGCGCTCGGCCATCTGCTCCGGATCGGGCAGTTCCAGATGTTCGAACCAGTTGCGGGCCAAACTCTGCACGTTCTCCGGGCTGAACGGCAGCAGTTCGTACCGCCGAACTCCGGCTCCTAGAACGTCCAGTGTGCCGGTGAGTAGCGGCCGGGTGGTGACGACGAACCGGTACAGGTGTGCGTGCTGGCCCTTCGCCAAGGACTCCAGGGTCTCAAGGACGTGCTCGCGGCCGGCGGGGTCGGCGACTTCGTCCAATCCGTCGACGAGGACGAGCCATCGCGTTCCCGACCGCGGTGCATCGGCGAAGAACTCGGCGGGGATGCTGCCGACGAGGCCGTGGGAGTGCAGTCGCGTGGTCACCGCTGCGGCCAGAGCTTCGCTGAAAGGACGCCCGGTCAGGGCCGGGGCGGGTACGAGTACCGGCACCTCTGTGGTGCGGCCTTCTGACCAACGGCTGAGCCCTTCGGTGAGGCAGGTACGGAAGAGACTGGATTTCCCACCGCCCGGACCGGCTACGACGATGCACGTCCGCTCCTCAGCCAGGATTTCCTCAACGGCCGGCCGTCCCCCTCCGGCACCTTCTGATTCCGTCGCAGCATGCCTGCCGAGTGCGTCCGGGTGGAGCGGGACGATGCGTTGCGGTCGGTAGATCTTGTCCAGCGGCGGCGCTACTGCGGGCGAGAATCCCGGGTACGGGTGCAGGCGCGCGGCCTTGTGGGCGGCGGCCACGTAGCCGTCGAGCTGCCGCCTGCGCGCTTCGTCCCGCGTCTGCGCGCGGTGGGAACGGGGGTCCGCCTGGTCGCGCAGCCGAGACCACTCCCGCCACTCCTCTTCCGGAACGTCCAGGGCATCGGCGATCTGTTGGACGGTGAGGAAGTTGGGCACCGCGTGGCCGCTCAGGGCATTGCTGAGGGCGCCGGCGGAGATGCCCGCCTTCGTCGCCAGTGCTGCGCGGGTCCCCTTTCGTGCAGCGACGGCCTCGTTCATGAGGTCCACCAGCCGCCTGTGCGCTTCCTGCGGCGCCGAACGATCCTGAGCCGCCATTCGCCACTCCGCGCTTCACTCTCGTTCACACCCACTGATGAACGCCCCCCGCAAAGCTACTAAGTCTCTGGCAGGCATCGCTCGGCCTTCCAGGAATTGGCGGGGCGAAGCGGTGCGCGATGCAGAACCAGAGGAGAACCGCCATGCACCTTTCACATGACAGCGCCTTGGCTCTCGGCCTCAGCGCACCGTTGGTCATCGCACTGCTGGGTCGTCTCGTCCGGCGCGGGACCAGGGGTCAGGTACTGCGTGACCTGCCCAGGGGACTGCGCGACCTACTGACGCTGCGCATGGTCTTGCGGGACACCAGTCCCGAGCAGCGTGCCGGACTGCTCGATGCGCACCGTGCCTGGCGCTGCGGCACCACCGACCGGCCCAGCAGCCGGTAGCAGGCGGGGAACCCGTCGGTGGCCTGCACCCGCTTGTCGGGTAGGTGCAGGCCACCGACGTGCGCACCGGATCTTTGGTGCGTCGCGGAAACCGAACTCCGCGAGAGCGGCGCGCCGAGAACTCCGGCGCTCTACGCTCTCGGGCATACGGACGCGCTGAGCGGGGGTCGCAGTGACGCAGCAGGCACGGGCGGGCGATGTCATCGGGGGCCGGTACCAGCTGATCGAATCGATTGGCACGGGCGGCATGGGCCGTGTCTGGAAGGCGTACGACGAGCGCCTGCGAACCGGTGTGGCCCTCAAGGAACTGTGGCTGACCGGGCCGATGGAGCCCAGGCAACGGGCTGCGCTCATCAGGCGTGCGGAGTTGGAGGCGATCAGCGCCGTCCGGCTACGCGACCACCCGAACATCGTCACGGTCCACGACGTGGTCGTCGAGCGCAACGTCCCCTGGATCGTGATGCAATTGGTCTCCGGCGGTACGCTCCAACAGCTGCTGAGGAACGGGCCGTTGAAGGTCTTCGAGGCCGGGCGTCTCGCCGCGGCGCTGCTGGGCGCGCTCAGCGCCGCGCACGCGCAGGGCATCGTGCACCGCGACATCAAGCCCGCCAACGTCATGATCACCGACGTCGGTGATGTCCTCCTCGCGGACTTCGGCATCGCCGCTCCCGAGACCGGCACCGGGCTCACCTCGACCGGGGTCGTCGTCGGCTCGGCCGCCTACCTCGCCCCGGAGCGGGTCGACGGCAAGCCCGGCAAGGCCAGCAGTGACCTGTTCTCACTGGGCGTGACGCTGTACGAGGCGGTGGAGGGCCTCTCTCCGTTCCAGCGAGACTCCTGGCTGGCCTCCGCTCACGCAGTCCGCTACGACCAGGCCCCACCGATGCGTCGCGCGGGCCACCTGGTCCCCCTGATCACGGCCCTCATGGCCAAGGACCCGGCGGCCCGTCCGACGATCGGTCGGGCACTCGCCATGGTTGACGCGTCCGCAGCACATGACGGCGACATGCCTCGTGACAAGGCGCCCGCGTCCAAGAACGCTCCGCTCGTGCGCAGGATGGCCGTGTATCTCGGCCTGATCGAAGGCGACCTCCGGCCCGCGTCAGGTGCCGGAGCTGAGTCTTACAGGCGGGACGACGGCACGTCACCCATGCGCAAGGTCGCCGTCTACCTGGGCCTGATCGAAGACGAAGGCCGGCGGCCGGATCCGCGGACGCGGGGTTGAAGCCAACTCGAAGGGCCGCGGGTCGCAGACGTCGTCGGCCCCCATCACAGGCCGGGGGCTCCCCACAGCGGGAACCAACGGCTCAGGTCCTCCTCGATGCGCAGTTCGTCCTTGATCACGGCCTTGACCTGGAGCTCCAGGGGGTTGTCCCGCATCTGTCCGGGGAGCGGTGCGAACGGGTAGAAGGTGCCTCGCTTGTAGAGGTAGACCAGGGCGAGGGGGCGCATCTCGGCGTCACGGAACGGGACGAGGGAGCACAGGAGCTGTGGTCCGAAGCCGCCGTCCTGCAAAGCGGTGTTCACGGCGTGCAGGTCGCCCACCAGCGCGGGCAGGTCGTCGGCGCCGCGGCGGGAGAGCAGCCACGAGTATCCGTATGCGTCACGGCTGAACTCCACGGACGCATGGGCCCGTTCGGAGTCGGCGTCCAGCAGGGCCCTCACCTCCTGCTGGACTTGTGTGAAGGCCCCTCCTTCGATGGAGGCGAAGCAGACCGATCCTGCTCCGGTCGGGGTGAAGGAGATGGCCGCCTGGAGGGTGAGGGCCGCCGAGGGCAGGCCGAAGAGTTGGTCCAGGTCGGGCTCGACCGGCTTGGACCGCCCGAGCAGCGAATCCCAGAAGCCCACGGAGCTCAGCTCCCTCTCACGGTGTCTCGCTGCCCGGCCCGCCGAGCTCGGCGGCGATCGCGGCGAGGGCGTCGAGGCGACGTTCGAGGGTGGGGTGGGTGGCGAACAGGTTGGCGACCACGGTGCCGGGGCCGCTGGCGGGGGTGAAGAAGAACGCGTTGAACGCCTGTGCGGTGCGCAGGTCCTGGGTCGGGATGCGGGCGATGTCCCCGCTGACCTTGGTCAGGGCGGAGGCGAGGGCGGAGGGCTTGCCCGTGAGCATGGCGCCGGCACGGTCGGCAGCCAGTTCGCGGTAGCGGGACAGGGTGCGGATCAGCAGGAAGCTGATCGCATAGACGAGGGCGGAGACGGCCATCACGGCCATGAAGACGACAGCGGTGTTCTGGTCGCGTCCCCGCCCGCCGAACAGCCCCGAGTAGAACGCGAACCGGACGGTGAGACCGGCTATCACGCCCAGGAACGAGGCGATGGTGATCACCGCGACGTCCCGGTGCGCGACGTGGGACAGCTCGTGTGCGAGGACGCCTTCGAGTTCTTCCACGGTCAGGCGGCGCTGCAGTCCGGTGGTGACGCACACCACGGCATGATCGGCGTTGCGGCCGGTGGCGAACGCATTGGGCAGGTCCATGTGCGAGACGGCGACCCGGGGCTTGGGCATGTCGGCCGTGGCGCACAGCCGGTCAATGACACCGTGCAGTTCCGGCTGCTCCTCGGGCGTGACGAGCTGGCCGTGCATGGCGTACAGGGCGACCCGGTCCGAGTACCAGTACTGCGCGCCCAGTAGTGCGGCAGCAATGACGAGCACCAGCACGGTGGACTTCAGCAGTACGATCAGCGCGGCGATGAACGCCACGTACACCAGCCCCAGCAGGAACATCGTCACCGCCATGCGGGCGGTCAGCTGCCGGTCGGGCTCGAAACGGTTGCGCACCGCCATCACCTCGCAATCGTGCCCTCGTCGGACGTCCGACGGCCCCTTCGACCCTCGGGCCCGCCCTTTCCCCGGTGCCCGACCAGACGCCCACCCATGACGCGCCTTGCGTATGCGGGACGTCTCCGCAGCAGGTCACAGAACCCATCGCGCTGGTTCCATTGTCCGCCCGTGACGGTTGACGAGGGCGGCTGCGGTGGCCACGGTCGCGACCGGACCAGCCCGGCCACCCAGCGGCGCGGCTCACGGCGGGTCGCGACGCCATGCCGTGGCCGGCGCGGGTACGCGTACGGCCCGGCTCGTGGTGGCGGCCGGGCCGTACGGGGTGCGGGCGTCAGGCGAGGGCGAGGAAGAGCTTTTCCAGTTCTTCCTCGGTCATGGGGGCCTGGTTCTGGTCCGCGCCGGTCATGCACTGGCGCATCCCGCTGGCGACGATCTTGAAGCCTGCGCGGTCCAGGGCTTTGGAGACGGCGGCGAGCTGGGTGACGACGTCCTTGCAGTCGCGGCCGGCCTCGATCATGGCGATCACGCCGGCGAGCTGTCCTTGGGCGCGGCGCAGGCGGTTGAGGACTGCCTTCACTGCGTCGTCGTCGACTTTCACCGGTTGCCTCCTGGCCTCGCGTGCTCTCCCACCCATGGTACCCCAGGGGGTATCAGGTCGGTTGATGGTCACCCGGCCCGGAGAGCGGCGAAGGTGGCGTCGAGGTCGCCCTGGTGAGGGCGGTTGTGAGGGAGTTTGGCAAGGAGGGCCGCCATGCCGCAGGTGTTGGTGAGGGAGGAGTAGACCAGCCCTCCGGCGATGCCTGCGGCGGCGAGGCGGAAGGCGGGGCGCAGACGGCCCAGCGCGAGGCCGCTCAGGACGACGGTGCCCGCGGTAAGGCGGACCTGGCGTTCCATGTTCCACGCGGTGCGCCGGGCGCCGTCGGGGTGGTGGAGGGAGTGGCCGTCCGCTGCCCAGGCTGCCGTGCCGCCGGTGAGGGTGGCGGTGGTGATGCCGTGGGCGGCGAGGATGCGGCCGGCGTTCTCGGAGCGTGCGCCGGAGGCGCAGACGACGAGGAGGTCGCCGCGCCGGGCTGCGCGGCGGATGTCGGGGAGGGCCCGTTCGAACTGGTCCAGGGGGATGTTCAGGGCGCCGGGGAGGTGGCCGGTGGCGTATTCGCCCGGGGTGCGGACGTCCAGGACGATCAGTTCGTGCAGGCGGGTGCGGGCCTGCGCCGTGTCGAGGGCGTGGGGGGTGGCCATGAGGCGGTGTTCCGTCCTTCTTGTCGACGGTGCCCGGTGGTGGACGCCTCGCCATTGACTGGCTGTGGGTCCCGATGCGGGCCATGGGCGGGTGGTCAGCGGAGGGCGTCGGTGAGCATGAGGGCGGCGACGGCCAGGAGCAAGATCGCGAAGATCCGCTGGAGGGTGGGGCCGGAGACTTTGGAGGCGAGGCGTTTGCCGTCCCAGGCTCCGAGCATCGCGGCGCCGGCGAAGGGGGCGATGACCGCCCAGTGCAAGGGCGTGGAGGTGCCCGCTCGGGCGGCGAGCGCGGCGAGGGAATTGATGGTGATGACCAGGAGGCTGGTGCCGACCGCGGCCCGCATGCGCAGTCCGAGGACGGAGACGAGGGCGGGGACGGCGAGGAAGCCTCCGCCGACGCCGAGGAGGCCGGTGACCGCGCCGAGTCCGGCGCCGACGCCGGCGGCCCTCGTCGGCCGGGCGGCCCTGGGCCGCTGGTGGGGGTCGGAGGGCCCCAGCATCCTGAGGGCGGCTAGGGCCGCGATCACGGCGAACGCGGCGGTCAGTACCGCCCCGGGCAGGCGTGCGGCGAGGGTGCCCGCGGCGATCGCGGGCACGATCCCTGCGGCCGCGAACAGCGCGCCGGTCTTCCAGCGGACGTTGCCCGAGGTCGCGTGGGTGTAGAGGGCGGTCGCGGAGGTGGCGGTGACGATGACCAGTGAGGCGGTGGTGGCGTCGGCCGGGGTGAAGCCGAGGAGGTAGATCAGGGAGGGGACGGCCAGTACGCTGCCACCGCCGCCGAGCGTCCCGAGGGCCAGGCCGATGACGGCCCCCGCGATGAGGGCGAGGAGGAGGGCACTCACGTTATCCCGCCGCTGTTTCCTCGTTCGTCGACGACTGCCAGCCCGGCCGACGCCCAGGCGTTCATGCCGCCCTTGACGTCGACGGCCTCGACCCCGCGGCCGGCCAGGAGTTCGACGGCCTGCCGGGAGCGGTGCCCGGAGCGGCAGATCACCACCAGCGGCCGGCCCTCGGCCGTGGCGGGCAGGCCGGCACCGGCGACCAGCCGGGAGAGCGGCAGGTGTACGGCGCCGGGAGCGTGGCCGACGTTCCACTCGGCCTTCTCCCGCACGTCGAGGAGGACGGCTTCGCCCTCGGTGGTGCGCCGGCGGGCCCGGTCGGGGGTGATGCGGGCGGTGAAGCGGCGGAAGAGGGACATCCGTGTTCCTTCCATGCTCGGGTGACAGGAGGCAGGGGCCGCAGGTCAGCTGCCGGTGCCCGCGGTGAGGGGCAGCCCGGCGTCGGTCGCCGCGTCGAAGGAGTCGTCGACGGCGACGACGTCGCGGCCTGCGGCGTCCAGCAGGGAGGCGGCGATACCCGCGCGCATTCCGCCCGCGCAGTGCACCCAGACCGTCCCGTCCGGTACGTCGGCCAGGCGGCGGTGGAGATGGTGGATCGGAATGTGTACGGAGCCGTCGATCCAGCCCGTGGCGCGCTCGGACTCCCGACGCACGTCGAGGACCACGTCCGGGCCGGGTTCCTGGGCGGCGAGGTCGGCGAAGGTCGCCCGGGGGAAGGCGCGCGGGGTGTGGCCGTCGGGTATCCAATCGCCGACGGTGCCGGTGGCCGCGGCGGCCGGGCGATCGATGCCGACGCGGGCCAGTTCGCGCTGGGCGGCGGCGAGCTGGGCGGATGACTCGGCGAGGAGGGTGACGGGCTTGCCCCAGGGGATCATCCAGGCGAGGTAGGTGGCGATCTTCCCCTCCGCCTCGAAGTTGAACGATCCCGCGACGTGGCCGTCGGCGAACGCGATCCGGTTGCGCAGGTCCACCACCCACTCGCCGGCGGCCAGCCGCTCCGCGATCTCAGCGGCGTCGGCCAGCGGGGGCGCGGTCAGGTCCACCGGCGCGGGGCCGTCGGAGTTGGCCGGGCCCATGTGGGCGTAGTAGGCGGGCACGTCCTCCAGGCCGCCCAGCAGGGCGGCGACGAAGGAGTCGACGTCCTTGAGCAGAGCGTCGTTGACCGTCCTTTCCTTACCGATGGTGGTGGCGCCGCCCTCGGACTGGGAGGAGGAACAGAAGCTCCCGAACCCGTGAGTGGGCAGCACCGGCGTCTCGTCGGGGAGCTGGGCGGCCAGCCGGTGCGCGGATGCGTGCTGGGCACGGGCCAGCTGCTCGGTCAGCCGCGGCTCGACCAGGTCGGGGCGGCCGACCGAGCCGATCAGAAGCGACCCGCCAGTGAACACCGCGGTCACCCTCCCCCGCTCGTGCAGGACGTAGGAAGTGTGGTGGGGGGTGTGTCCGGGTGTGGCCATCGCCCGCAGGGCGATCCCCTCGTCCACGCGCACCGTGTCGCCGTCGGCGACCGGTGTGCGGGCGAAGGCAACGCGGGCGGCGGCGGGCACGAGGTAGGCGGCGCCGGTGATGCGGGCCAGGTCCAGGCCGCCGGTGACGTAGTCGTTGTGGACGTGGGTCTCCACCACGTGCGATATGCGCACGCCCCGCGCGGCCGCCGCCACCAGGACCCGGTCGACGTCGCGGGGCGGGTCCACCACCACCGCGGTGTCCGCCCCGCCCGCCAGGTAGCTGCGGTTTCCGAGGCTCTCGGTCTCGATGGTGTCGATGAAGAACACGACGGCTCCTTTCGGCTCACGTTTACCCCCGGGGGTATATTTCGAGCCTAACATAGGTACCCCCGGGGGTATTTTTGGCCGCGTGGGGACCCGCTCGCCGCTCGCACGAGGCGGCCACAGCCGCCCGTCCACACATCCCCGACGGGGATGACGCCACCCGCTACGGGCGGCCCGCGACACCTGCGCGCCCGGCAGTCGCCGCCCGTGTCGACGCGGCCGGGCTACGGAACCGCATCACGGACGGGACGGTACGGGGGCGACATCCGGCGTCACCGTGCGCCTTCACCGGTCTCGGTGGCCCGGCGCCGGCGCGGTGAAGCGGACCTGGGTGAGCTGCTCGGAGAGGTCCCACAGCGCGCCTCGGGGATGGCCATGACGCCCGCGTTGTTGACGAGGACGTCCAGGGGGCGGTCCCAGGCTCGGGCGAAGGCCCGGACGGAGGACAGGTCGGCCAGGTCCAGGGGACGGACCTCGGTGCTGCCGGTCAGAGTGGCCGCGAGTCGTTCGCCGCGGGCCGGGTCGCGGACGGCGAGGACTACGCGTGCTCCGACACGCGCCAGTTCCTTGGCGGTGACGGCGCCCAGGCCGCTGGCGGCTCCGGTGACGACGACGGTTCGGCCGGCCAGGGAGGGGAGGTCGGCGGCGGTCCAGGGGGTGTGGTTCTTTGCGCTCAGATTCAGGCTGACAACCCTCCTCGATGTTGTCAATGGACACATAGTTTCCAGTGGAAACATTTGGGTAGGATGGGCGGCATGCAGGAGCGCGGCTATCACCACGGCAATCTAAGGACGGCCCTACTGGAGGAGGCGGAACGCTCTGTCATCGAGAACGGCGTCGCCGCCTTGTCCTTGCGCGAGCTCTCCCGAGGGCTCGGAGTCAGTCACACCGCGCCGCGGAGGCACTTCCCCGACCGGGCGGCCCTGCTGGACGCACTGGCGCAGCGGGGGTTCGACACCCTCACAGCGCGTCTGGCCGAGGCGATCTCCGGCGCCGGCCCGTCGTTCGAGGACAGGCTCCGGGCGATCGCCCACACCTACATCGCCTACACCGGGAAGCGGATGCCGCTCGTGGAGCTGATGTACGCGAGCAAGCACGGCGCGGAGACCCTGGCGGCACCGGGTGCCGCACGTGCCGCGTACGCGGTCCCCTACGCGGTGATCGAGGAAGCCCACCGTGCGGGCGAGCTTGCCGACGGACTGGACGCACAGGACGCGGCCCGTCTCGTCTTCTCCACGGTCCACGGACTCGCCGTCCTGCTCAGCACCGGCATGATTCCCTCCACCCATGCCCCGAAGACCGTGGACACCTCGATCGACGGCCTCCTCAAGGGCCTGGGCTCCCGCTCCGCACGGAACGCCTGACCGACCGGTACGGACTCGCCCGCACGCCGACCGGCGGTGCCGGCACCGAGGCGCTCGATCCGGTCGGACCTCCGAGCCGATCATGTAGGCATGACGCACACCTCCCGCCGCGCTCCGCTGTCGGCCATCGCTGCCGCCTCCGCCGTCGCTCCGCTCCCTGCGCTCGCCGCCGCCCCCGGCGCCCGGGCTAGCGAGGCCGCAGGCAGCTCGGGCGCGGGGGTCGCCGGAGGCGCCGCCACTACGGTGCCCCCCAACGGGCTCGCCGGACCCACGTCGTCCGTGACCATCGCACCCCTGGACGCCTCCTGGTTCACGCACGTCAACCTCGCCTCCCCGCCCGCCGCAACCGTCCGGCCCGGCACCCCGGCCCGCACCGAGGTCCGACGGCCGGCAAGAAGGTCCTCGGCAAGGCGTACTACAGCCCCGCCGACGCCTACGGCGAACGCAGGATCGGAGCCGACTTCCACGAGTTCATGGGCGTCGACCGACTCTTCCCGACCGGCAAGGTCACGGCGGACGCGTCCTTCGTGAACTCGCTCGACTGCTCCGGGTTCACGCGCATGGTGTACGGCCATCACACGGGTGTCACGTGGCCGAGCTCCACGACACCTCGCCGGCCCGGCTGCCGCGCACCTCGGCCCAGATGGCCGACCGCGCACCCGGAGTCCGCCTCGCCCGCACCACCGGCTCGACCGCCCAGGTCATCGCGATGCTCCACCCGGGCGATCTACTGCTCTGGGACACGGACAAGGACGAGGAAGTGGACCACGTCGGCATCCACTTGGGCACTGACGCGCTGGGCAAGGCACGCTTCGTATCCAGCCGCAAGACGGTCAACGGCACACGGTGCACCGCCTCTGACACCCCGCCGGCAGGCCGATCCACGTGGCGGCGACGACGTCGGGCAGGGTACGGCGCTCGGTGGCCGGAAGGGTGCCGGTGGGTCAGCAGGCGTACGGGTCGAGGCTCTTGGCCTGCCCGCGCGCCGGTGCGCGGGGCGGATGCGCCACGGCCACTTTCGGGGCCTTGCGCACTTTGTCATAGGTTGGCGTGATTGCCCGGATCGCCCCTGCGTCGATCCTGCGGGCTTCCTTAAGGGAAGCTGAAGAACCCCTCCAGAGCGCTCTTTTCACCTGGTCACCAGCCTAGGGTCGGACGGAGTCCCTTCCTCCCCTTGTCTTATGAGGTGTTACCGGCATGAGCCGCAGCCGAACTCCCGAAACCCCGTCCCGTGTTGAGGCGCGCCGGAGGAAGACGGTCCGCACCCGTATCGTGCTGTCCGTCACCGCGGCGGCCGCAGCGGTGGCGGTCGGGGTCGCGGTGGCCGACTCCGACGGCAGTGCGCACGGGGGCGGACGCGCCGACGGCGCCGCCGGTCCGACGTCCGGGAAGGCGGCCGACGGCGTCGGGACGCCGATCCCTGCCAGTTCCCTCCCCACCGGCGAGGCCTCGGCCACGGCGAGCCCGAGCCCGTCCGGTACGCCCGAGGCGTCGGCATCGGCCACTCCCACGCAGCCCGCGACGGCGGAGAGCAGCATTGCGGCCAAGTCCGCTTCGACCCAGGCGGACAAGCCCACCCGCAAGCCCACGACCACGGGCGGCAAATCCAACGGGTCGGGTGGCTCCGGTGGCTCCGGTGGCTCCAGTGGCTCCGGCACCGTCAACAGCGATGCCGAATCCGCTGTCCTCGCCCTGGTCAACAAGGAGCGGGCCGCTGCCGGGTGCGGCCCCCTGGCCTCGAACGGCAAGCTGAGCGCAGCGGCGCGGGCCTACAGCGACACGATGGCTCGAAGCGGCGTCATGTCGCACACCGGGCCCGACGGGTCCACCATGACCAGCCGGGTCGAAGCCGCCGGATACTCCTGGTCCAACCTGGGCGAGAACATAGCCCGCGGTCAGGCCGACCCCGACGCGGTGATGAACGCGTGGATGAACAGCCCCGGCCACCGTGCCAACATCCTCAACTGCGCCTTCAAGGAGATCGGCATAGGCGTGCACAAGGGCGACGGCGGCCCGTGGTGGACGCAGGACTTCGGCGCCTCAAGGTAGCGGACCCGGGCGGCAACCTCCCCCTGCCCGGCCTCCCCGCCCCTCCCCCACGTCCTCCGAACCCGTCCGCGGGTGCGGGGGACGTCGGCGTTCGCCCGCTCGGACCGGCTCCTCCGGTCACCGGCCCCCGGCCCCCGGGTAGCGCGGGGAGGGAGGCGGTGACGGGAGCGTCGGCGCGTCGGTCACTATGGGGCCGTGCCCCGACTTCCGCGTTACCTGCTCATATGGCTGTCGTGCACGGCTGCCAGCGTGACGGCCGTGCTCCTCACGGTCCAGTTCGTGGTGGGCTCTACCAGGCACACGCCGCCGGTCGCGCGGTCCGCCCCTACGGTCATCGAGACTCCGCCGGCATGGCAGGCGGGGACCCCGTCTCCGAGCGCGCCGTCCCCGACCGAGACCGCGAGCCCCTCGCCGACGCAACGGCCCTCTCCCTCGGCCGCGTCCCGCGCGCCCGTCAAGGCCTCGCCGGAAACCCCCCGGGTCGCGGCTCCGAAGACCGTGGACTGTGAGGGAGGCGGGGCGGGCCTGTACACCGTCCCCTCGCAGGGCGGCAAGGTCACGGTGCGGTACGGGAGCCGCGGCGTGTGCCTGATCTCCGCGGTCCCGGACCGCGGCTTCAAGACCAGCACCTCGCAGACCTCGGACGACACCATCACGGTCACGTTCAACAGTGCCGACCACCGGTCGGTCGTCACGGCGACGATCGAGCCGACGGCGAAGGCCACCGTCCACGAGTCGTCGTTCTGAGGCCCGCTCACGCCGGTTGCCGATCCCGGCCGGTTCACTCCGATCGATCACCCTTTACCCGTTCGTCCGATCGGATCCGCCAAGTCCCCTTCATCCGCAACTGGGCGGGGTCCGGCGAAGCGGAAGGTGAGCTGTTCCTTAGGGCATTCTCAAGATCGGGCGGAGCCGGTTCCGGCGGCCCGGAGCGGTCCTATGCTCGCCTCAGCCGAGCGGCCTTCGGCGCCGGGGCCTGACCCCCGGCGATCCGTCGTACCGCCGGATTCACCGTTCCGGGGGGCGCCCTGCCCTTCCCGTGTTCCGATCCGTGCCTTGGGGTGTCTTCGCCATGAGTTCTCGCATGCTCCGACCCGTTCGCGCCGACCTCCGTACGCAGCCTCCCCGCCCCGGCGCGCCCCGCGGGATGCGGTTGCCCCTGGTCGCCGCGGCCGTGGTGGCGGCGGGGCTGACCGCCGCCTGCGGGCCGTCCACCCAGCCCGTCGGATCCGCCGCGCCGTCGGCGGCCTCGCTGTCCCCGGAGTCCCTGCCCTCCGCAGCCTCCGCCACCGAGTCCGCCACCGCGTCACCCGCGGCGTCCCCGACCGCATCGGCCTCCGTGTCCGCTTCCAACACCCCCCGGCCCGGCTCCTCGCCCACCCGGACCGGGGCCGCCGCGGCCGGAGCGTCGACGAAGCCGTCCCGTACGGATACCGCGGCCAAGCCGGTCGCCGTACCCGGGCCCGGCTACGACAGTTCGGCCGACGCGCAGAAGCTCATCGACGCGGCCTTGCGCACGGCCAAGTCCGAGGGGCGGATGGTGCTGCTCGACTTCGGAGCGAACTGGTGCGGCAACTGCAAGGCCGCCGACAAGGTGTTCGCCCAGCCCCAGACCGCCGCGATCCTCGGGAACTCCTACCAGCTGGTCAAGATCGACATCGGCGGCAACAGCTCCGCCAACTCCGCGCTCCTGCGCAAGTACAGCCCGTCCGGCGGCACCTACACGATGCCCGTGCTGGTCGTCGTCTCCCCGTCCGGCACCGTACGCACCGACACCCACGTCACCGGCAACCCGTCCCTGACCGCGGAGGGCATCAACTCCTTCCTGCACCAGTGGGCGTCATGAGAGGACCGGTCCGGCGGTCCGCCCTCGCCCCGGCCGGGGTCGGACTCGCGGTCGCGGCCGCCCTGGTCCTCGCCGGCCTCGCCACGGACGGCGGCGGGGGCGGAGCCTCGGACGGGCAGGCGGGCACGGTCGTGGGAACCGCGGCCCGGGCCAGGGTCATGGACCCCGGCTCCAGACCGGACGCGCCCGTGCTGACCGGCGACGACCTGGACGGCAATCCGGTCAGCCTCGCCGGGCTGCGGGGCCACGTCGTCGTCCTCAACGTCTGGGGTTCCTGGTGCGGACCCTGCCGGGCGGAGGCCGACGACCTGGAGCGGCTCAGCCGCCAGACCAGGGCCGAGGGGGTCCGGTTCCTCGGGATCAACACCCGCGACCGGGACCCGGCCGCCGCCCGGTCCTTCGTACGCGCACACGCTCTGAGCTTCCCCAGCCTGCCCGACCCCACCGGCGAACTGCTGCTCCGCTTCCCGCCCGCGCTGCTGAACCCGCAGGCGGTCCCCGCGACCCTCGTGATCGACCGCCGCGGACGCATTGCCGCTGGCATCGGGGGCGCCGTCACCGAGGAGCAGCTGCGGCCCGTGCTCGCGCACGTCGTGGAGGAGGAGTCATGACGCCTGCCGCCGCGGACGCCCCCGCCCTCGTCAACGGAACGCTCCTGATCGCAGCCCCGGTGGCGCTCATCGCGGGACTCGTCTCCTTCCTCTCGCCGTGCGTGCTGCCGCTCGTACCGGGCTACCTCAGCTACGTGACCAGTCTGTCGGTCTCCGACCTGACGGACGCGCGCGGCGGGCGCCGCAGCCGCATGGCGACGGGAGCACTGCTGTTCGTCCTGGGCTTCACGGCGGTCCTGGTCTCCGGAGGCGCCCTGTTCGGCCACTTCGGCCGCGTCCTCCTCGCCCACCAGGAGGCGGTCACCCAGGTGGTCGGCGGGTTCACCGTGCTGATGGGGCTGTCCTTCATGGGGTTCCTGCCGGGCTTCGCACAGCGGGAGTTCCGCATCCACCGGCGCCCCGCGCTGGGGCTCGCCGGAGCCCCCGTGCTGGGGGCCGTGTTCGCGGTCGGCTGGACCCCGTGCATCGGCCCGACGCTGGCCGCCGTCCAGGCGCTGGCATGGACCGAGGCGAGTGCGGCCCGCGGAGCCCTGCTGATGGCCGCCTACTGCCTCGGGCTGGGCCTGCCGTTCGTCCTGGCCGCGCTGGCCTTCCGTCGCGCCCTGGACGCCTTCGGCCTGGTCAAACGCCACTACCCGTGGGTCCTGCGGACGGGCGGAGGTCTGCTCGTCCTCGTCGGCGTCCTGTTGGCCACCGGGGTGTGGAACGAGCTGGTGTACACGCTGCAGCTGTGGAGCGCGGACTTCACCACCGCCGTCTAGACCCCATCCGCCTGTTCCGATCCGCACACGCACAGACACACACATCCAGAGATGCAGAGACGCTCATGAACGTTTCGCTACACGTACGGCATTCCCGGACTGCCCGGATCGCGGCCGTCCTTGTCTCCTCCGTCGCCCTCGCGGCCTGCGGCGGTCAGCACTCCGAGGGCGCCCGCGACTTCGCACCCACGACGAGCTTCACCGAGCAAGGGGTCACGGTCACGCTCTCGGTGTCCGACTGGCACGCCTCGACGGGCACGCTCACCGCGGTCTTCACCCCCGAGCGCGCGGGTTTCCACCTCTACAGCACCGATCTGCCGGCCGGCGGCGTCGAGGGCGTGGGCAGGCCGACGGCGATGGCCGTCACCGGGGCCCTGGCGGCGGACGGCAGGCTGGCGGCCTCCGCGGAGGTACGGTCGATCACCGTGCCCGGTGTCGAAACCCCGGTGCCCGTCTACCCGGACGGCCCGGTCACCACCGCGCTGCCCGTCCGCGCCGACGGAAACGGGGACGCGACGGTGCTGATCGGTTACGCGAGCTGCAGCACCAGGGACGGCTGTACCATTCCGGTCTCCGACCGCCCCGTGCACCTGCATGTCGCCGGCGGCCGCACTACGTTCAGCCCCCACTAGCCGCAACTCACCCGGTCGAGCCTAAGGTGTCCCCCATGCCCAGCGTCCTGGTCGTGGAAGACGACCCCAGCATCCGCCAGTCACTGATCGAGGTCCTGGTGGAACACGGGTACGCCGTACGCAGCTCGGCCGACGGGTTCGGAGCCCTGCGGGAGGTCACCCAGACGCCCCTCGACGCGGTGGTCCTCGACCTGGGCCTGCCCGATCTGGACGGAGGAGACGCACTGCGCATGATCCGGGGCATCTCCTCCGTACCCGTCCTGGTCGCCACCGCCCGCGACGACGAGCGGGAGATCATCAGCCTCCTCAACGCGGGCGCCGACGACTACCTGGTCAAGCCCTTCTCCGGCGGCCAGCTCGTCGCCCGCCTCTCGGCCGTCCTGCGACGCACCACGCACGTTCCCGCCGCCGGACCCGCGCCGGGAGCACGGGGAGCACCGGTGGCACGGGTCGCTCCGGCGACCGACGCGCTGCGCCCCACCACCGTGGGCGAACTCGCGGTGGACCCGGGCGCGCGCACCGCGTACCTGGCCGGGGTGGAGCTGCGCCTCACCCGCCGGGAGTTCGACCTGCTCGCGTTCCTCGCCCGCCACCCCGGCCAGGTCGTCTCCAAGCGCCGTCTGCTGACCGAGGTCTGGCGCGAGCCGTACGTCGACGACCAGACCGTGGACGTCCACCTGTCGTCCCTGCGCCGCAAGCTCGGCGAACGGGCGGCGGCCCCGCGCTACCTGCTGACCGTCCGCGGCGTCGGCATCAAACTGGTGGCACCGCGTTGAGACGTTCCCTGGCCGGAGTGGCGCTCGCCGTGACCTCCATGGTCGCCCTCTCCTTCCTCATACCGTTGGCCGCGCTGGTGATGTCGCTGGTCAAGGCGCAGGCCGTCACCGCGGCCGAACAGCGCGCCGCCGCCCTGGCGCCCATCCTCACGCTGACCACGGATCCCTCCGCCCTACGGGAATCCGCCGCCAGCCTGGACCCGGCCCAGCAGCTGGTGGTGCACCTGCCGGCGGACGCCGGGGCCCTCGGCAGTTCCAAGGCGCCCGCCGCGCTGCTCGAACGGGCGCAGCAGGGGCGGGAGTCCATCTCCCAGGAGATCCCGGACGGCTGGATCTGCCTGCAGCCGGTGGTGCTCCCCGGCGACCGGGTCGCCGTGATCGAGAACTTCGTGCCCGAGGAGGAACTGACTCACGGGGTGACGGAATCGTGGGCGGTCATGTCCTTCCTCGCGGTGGCACTGATCGGCGGTTCCGTCCTGGTCGCCGACCGTCTCGGCGCGAAGGTCGTCAGGTCCTCGAAGAAACTCGCCCAGGCCTCGCGCGCACTCGGTCAGGGCGACCTGGACACCCGCGTGGATCCCGTGGGCCCCAAGGAACTGCGGGACGCGGGCGTGGCCTTCAATGCGATGGCGCACCGGATGACCGAGCTGCTCGCCGTCGAACGCGAACTCGTGGCCGATCTGTCCCACCGCCTGCGCACGCCGCTGACCGCACTGCACCTCGCTTCGGAGCGCATGGCGGGGACGCCCGAATCGGCCAGGGTCGAGGCGGCCGTCGGTGAACTGGAGGCGGAGCTGCAGGCCATCATCGCCGCGGCGCGCACCCCGCTCGCCGTCGGCCCCATGGGCCAGGGCATGCTCGGCACGGAAGCGCCCGCGGGCCACGAGGCCGTGGGGGGCGGGGCGTCCGGCCCTCGTTGCGAGGCCGCCGACGTGGTCCGGCGCCGTACCTCCTTCTGGTCGGTCCTGGCGGAGCAGCAGAACCGGTCCTGCTGCCTCGACCTGACCCAGGAACCGACGACCGTGGGCCTCTCCGACGACGACGTCGCCGCCGTGGTGGACGCGCTCATCGGCAACATCTTCCGCCACACGGCGCCCGGGACCGCGTTCGGCGTCGAGGTGGTGCGCACGGCCCAGGCCGTGGAGCTCGTCGTGGAGGACGGCGGGCCGGGCATCCCCGAACCGGACCTGGCCCTCTCCCGCGGGAGCAGCACCGGTTCCACCGGACTGGGTCTCGACATCGCGGGGCGGGCCGCGACCGCGACGGGCGGCTCGGTGCACATCGGACGCAGCTCCCTGGGAGGCGCCCGCATCACGGTGTCGTTCGCCCTCGCCCCGCAGGCCCCGTCCGGACGCAGGCCGCGCATCTCCCGCCGTCGGCCGGCCTGGCCGCACAAACGGTAGGGCCGAGGGCCGCACGCGTTCGACGGTACTGGCGTCACACGGCCGCGCTGCCCGTCGGCTGCCGCGTCACTCGCCGCTGGCGGGGCCGTCGGGGTCGTCGGGGTCGTTGGGGCCGGAGCCTTCCCCCTCGTCGGGCTCCTCGATGATGTGCATGGCCGCCTCTTCCGCCGGGGCCAGCCGCCCGGCCCGTACGGGACCGGGCTGCGGGCCCCCGCCGCCTTCGTCGGCGAACTCCGCCCACGCCGGTTCGTCGGGGTCGGGCTCGGGAACCTCGCGGGCGAGACGCTGGTCGAGGTTCTCCCCTGCGAGGCGGCCCTCCGCGGTGGTCGCGGGATCGTCGATCGCCAGCGGTCGCTCGGGCGGCGAGTACCCGGAATCGAGCGTCTCGTCGAGGTCGGGCTCGTCCAAGGCGTTGTCCATGTCGGGCCGCGTCTCGGCCGGGTCGTCGCTCTCTTGCGGTTGGTAGACCTCGTCACCGTACGACTCGGTGCTGCTGCTCATGGCGGCTCCCAGGTCAAAGGATCAGCACGAGGGCGCATGTGGGCGTCACACGAAGTTCGGGGTCCGGGTTGCTTACGAGACCGTTTCTCATCATATCTGGCGAATCCCCCTGATCGGCGATGTCATGCCCGCCCGAGCCCTTCCCCTGCACCGGGTGCACCGGGTGCACCGGGGTCACCGTCGAGCACGCGTCTTCCCGGAAGCCCGGCCCGCCAGGCATGCCCCGGGGGAACCCGGGCAGGATCGGTGCGTCCGATCCTGGTGCGTGCAACGGCAGCGGCGATCAATCCGCCGATCGCCATCGTTGCGTGCAGGGGCCAAGGAGGCTTGTCATGCCTGCCGAACGCGACGCGCGGCCCTCCCGGCCGGCCGACGAGGGCATCACCGGACGGAACGTCGTCCGCGTGGTCGGTGAGCTCGGCCTCGACCACGTCCGCGCCGTCGACGAAGCGCTCCTGGCCGTCCTCGCCGACGCTGACGGGCCGACCGAGATCGTCGTCGACCTGAGCAATTCCTCGTTCTGCGACTCGTCCGGGCTCAACGCCCTGCTGCGGGCACGTGAGCTCGGCCTCCGAGCCGGCCACACCCTCGTCGTCCTCGCGGCGCCCAGCCACCAGCTGCTGCGACTGCTCCACCTGACGGGCTCGGCGGACCTCTTCCCCGTCCGCTCCGCGTAGCGGTCATGGACACCTCCGACGAAGAGACCCGCCGCAACATCCATCTCGCCGAGGTCTCACTCGCCTCCAACGTCTACCCCCTCTCGACCGTTGCCGCCGCGCGGGCCGCCCTGGACACAGCTGGCCAGGCGCGGGCAGACGGTGACGGCGCAGCTGCTCTGGCGGCCTCGGAACTGGCTTTGCGCATCCTGGCGGACACCCTGCGTCAACCCCTCCCTCCGCCGTGACGCGAGAGGCGAGAGGCGAGAGGCGAGACGGACGACCGGAGGCTGGGGTGCAGGAATGGGGCTACGCGGCCCCCGACACGTACCGCCAGACGGCATGCTCCAACCCGCCCCGTTCGTGTCCGAGAAGTGCGGCGGCTTCCTCGTACACGGCTCGCAGTTGCTCGTACCCGAGGCCCGGGACACCGGCATCCGCGGCGAAGGTGCGCAGGTGTACGTCGACGGCGACCTGTGAACGGCCGACGAGGTTGCCGATGTAGTCGATGCTCTTCGGTCCCACTCCTTTCACTCCGCGCAGAGCGGCGCGATTGGCCTCGTGGTCGAGCCACGCGTGGAGATCGTCCCGGGTGTCGACTCCGTCGGCAGCCAGCAGATCGGTGATGGCGTGGGCCGTGGCGACCTTGCGCGAGTCGTTGAAGTCCATGGCCACGGCAAGGTCTTCCGAGGCGAGCCGTCGTTGGAAGCCGCGGACGGTCACCGCATCGGGCCAATGTGCTTGAAGTCGCAGGAGCCGCGGGCGGAGGGTCGCCTCGTACTTGCAGCGCGCGTGGAAGCTCCCGTCGCAGATGACAGCGCCCATGTGGGTCCATCCGCCGGGCTGGGGAAACGGGCCGTCGCCAAGGAGGCGCTGAATGCGGCCTGCGAGCCGCTGGGCAACGCTGTCTGCGGTCATCATGAAGGAATGATGGCGTTCCGGTCTGATGATCCGGGCGGAAAAGCTCGAAGCGCTTCGAACGGCGACTGCGCGAGGGACCGCCCGGCGGGACGGGGGCGCGCTGACAGCCGTCGATACCGCGCTCCTCCACCTCCCGACGTAGGCCATCTCGGTGGCGTGGCGCCCGGGACGTCGGCCAGGCAGACCTTTTCGTCGAAAGATTCTCTGTCCCGATATTCGGCATCCTAAATCTCGGCGTTTAAAATCCACCGAATGACGCAGAAGCCGTAACACAGGGTTCAAACGCTGGCGAAGGGCGCTCCATGAGCATCATCGGCTGGATTCTTCTCGGTCTGCTCGCCGGCATCATCGCGAAGACCTTGATGCCGGGCCGGGACCCCGGAGGATTCATTATCACGATATTGATCGGCATTGCTGGCGGCCTTCTGGGCGGATGGCTCGGAAAGGTGATTTTCGATGTCGACTCCATTGACGGCTTCTTCGATCTTTCCACGTGGATCGCGGCCGTTGTCGGTTCCCTCATCCTCCTGGCGATCTATCGCCTTGTGGCTGGCCGGCGACATTCGTGAAGTGCACCGTGGGCCGGCGTAGGCGCAGAAAGTGGGTCAGCAGCCGGGCATTTGCGCACTGGACGCCCCGGGCCGTCGTCCGCCGCATTCTGGTGCGGGCGGCGATAGGGGGCATGAAGCTGATGGCGGTGGGCGCGCTCGCGGCGTTCCGGCATGTGCTGCGCAATGCATTCCGGGCGACGACACCCAACGGACTTCACAGGCACCGCGGTTGGTGAACACGGGTTGGAGCGCGTGCCGGATCTGGCCCTCACCTCCGCGGACCCGACCGAAGGAGAGGTCACCGTGAGTACGAGCGAGAAGATCAAGGCCAGGGCCGAGCAACTCGTCGGGAAGGCGGTGAGGAAGACGGCTCATGCCGTGGGCAACAAGACCACCAAGGCCAAGGGGGCTGCCCTGGAGGCCCGCGGGAAGGCCCGGGCGGTGAAGGAGCACGGAAAGGACTACTTCGCGCACTGACTTCGTCGAGCGCGGCGGACGACCGCGGCGAGTCGGTACCGGGTTGCCGCGGTCCCCGGTCTCCCTGCCGATGTGGGAAGTCAGTCAGCGGGTGGGAGGAGAGGGCCGAGGGGGCCGAGGTCCAGGTTGAGGTCTTCGAGGGCGTAGCCGTGTTCGGCACACAGATCGGCGAGGGTGTCGTGGAGGGCCAGGAGCGTGGCGCCTAGCTCCTCTTCTTGCTCGTCGGTGAGATCGCCGGCGTCGACGCGGCGCAGGGCTTGACGTTCTATCAGCTGGCGCAGCAGCTCGACGAGGGTGAGGACGAGCTTGAGGAGGTCCTCGCCGACGGCTTCGGGGTTGGTGTGGATGCGCTGTGCGGGCCGGGAGGGCTGGTCGTGGCGGGCTGGGGGCGCCTGGATGAGGCGGAAGGCGCGGGAGAGGCTGTCGCCGACGTCTTGGAGATGGCCGCGGCCTGGTTGCGGGAGCGGATCTGGTTCATGGTTCATCGGAACCTCCGCCGTACACCCCGGTGGCAGTGGTCTCTGAGCTGACGGAGACGATGAGGGCGCGCAGCGAGATGCGGACGAGATCGATGTCGGCGATCGACAGGACTATGTCGCCGGTCAGGACGACTCCACCGCTCAGGAGCCGGTCGAGGAGGTCGACGAGGGCGACCTGGCGATCGGGCAGGGGCTCGTCGTGTCCGCTGAGGGTCATGGCGGCGGCTGGCGGGCGTCGGTGTCGTGGTGGGGACCGGGCGGGCCGTGGGGGTCGGGTGGTGGGGTGGCGAACGAGTACGGCGCCCAGGGGCCGGTGACCTCGATGCGGAGGTCGGGGAAGTCGCGGGCGGCGTCGGCGATCGCGGTCCGGAATTGGTCGGCCTGGTCGTCGGGGATGAGGTAGGCGTCGTTGAGGACGTTCTCCTGCGTGCCGGTGAGCGCGCCGCGCTGGGGCGCGTGGCGGACGCGCTGGGTGGTGTGGCGTGCGGCGATGGATTCGATCGTCCGGGCGGCGTGCTGGGCCTGTTGGTAGACGGCTTCGCGTGTGTGGTGCTGAACTCTGCGGGCGCGCAGGTAGGCCTTGCCCGGGCTGGTGGGCTGCCCGGGGCCGTCGGCGTCCGGCGGGTCGGCATCGGGGGCGGCGGAGGGCGTGAGGTAGATCTTGATCCCGTACTCGGTGTGGGCGCGGAGCTGGTCGATTCGCTGGGCGAAGGCGTGGCGCTGGGTGGTGAGGGCTTGGCCGGCGCGGTGGTCGTCCTGGTAGACGGTGGCCATGCGCAGCGGGATGACAGGGGCGTGGGCGGCGACGGCCTGGACGACGTCGTGGTGGGTGCGGGCCACGTATTCGAGCCACTCCAGTTCCTCGAAGTGGTTCTTGAGGGCAGTCTCGTTGAAGTCGCGTTCGGGTACGTCGCCGACGACGAACGCGAGCGCGACGCCCGTGGCGTCCGAGGCGGTGCCCGCGGTGGGAGACAGGAGCCGCAGAGGGGTTCCGCCGATGCCGTGAAGGGTGGGAAGGGCCTGCTGGAGGGAGCCGGTCGGCTGGGTCACGGCGTAGACGTAGGTGAGGGCGGCAGGGGTGCTCACGGTGCGCTCCGCCGGCGTCGGTCGGACGGCCGACCGCTCGACTCCTCGCCCGGTTCGGCTTCTTCGTCCTGCCCGGCGTGTCCGAGTTCTCCGCGGAGGGATTCGAGTTCGGCGCGCAGGCGGCGGTTTTCCACTTCCAGAGGACTGCCGGAGTGACGGGAGGACAGGGACGGGTCGTGTTCCCACCAGTCGATGCCCATCTCTTTGGCCTTGTCGACCGAGGCGATCAGGATGCGGAGCTTGATGGTCAACAGCTCGATGTCGAGGAGGTTGATCCGGATGTCGCCGGCGATGACGATGCCCTTGTCCAGGACCCGCTCAAGGATGTCGGCGAGGCTGGAGGTGGACGTCTGCCCGTACGGCATCGGCGCACGGGAGGCGAAGGATCCGGGTCTGCCGGGCAGGTTGTCGCTCACGGTGGCGTACCCCTCCTCACGGTCACGGCTGCTGGTGGAACTCGTTGATTTCCGCCAGCCTGTCGAGAAGTTCGTCTTCCTCGCGGTCGAAGGTCTCCTCGTCGATCTCGCCGCTCAGCAGCTGCTGCTCCAGTTCTGCGAGGCGATGCCACACGGGTGCGGGGTCGTAGTACAGCTCTTCGGCCTCGTCGACGACCCTTTGGGCGACCCAGGTGACAGCGCGTACCGGCGCCACGGGAAGCGTCAGCAGGTACGTCAGGAGTCCCATGGGACTGTCCTCCCTTCCCGCCTGGTGGACGGCGGTGCCGGTCAGTTAACGAAGCTGTAGGGGGGCAGGGGGCCGGAGAAGCGCATGTCGATGCCGCTGCCGATCTCGCGGGCGATCTGGCCCTCCGCGGTGCGCAGGCCCTCCTCGTCCTCCTCGGGTACGAGGAGGGAAAGGTTGAGGAAGTCGCTTCCCGAGGACGGGTGGGCAACGTGCTCCCGGGAGAAGCCGATGAGCGCCTCGATCAGGCCGGCTGCGAGGGCTTCCTGGCGGGCCTGTACCTCGTGGGCGACCATCTCGCCCAGGGCGAGCGGCAGGCTCGGGTCGCGGTCTCCGCCGAGGATCCGGTCGTTGAGGTCCCTCGCCTCGGGCAGATCCTGGAGGATCTGCTGGAGCAGGGGGGCGTCGTCCGCCTGGGAGACCCTCACGTGGTACTCGGCGCAGCCCTCCAGACGCTTCAGGGCCGACAGGTAGCCGTCCGCGTTGGACTCAAGGACCTGGCGGACCGCGAGGTCGTCGGAGGCGATGTAACCGAACTGCAGCGGCAGGACGGCACCGTCGGCCATCAGTCGCTCTTGGACCTCCTGGTGCGCGGTGAGGTCGCGGCGCTTGGGCCGGATCTCCTCGGAGATGTCGCTGACCACTGCACACAGTATCCCCTCGGTGACCGTACGCAGCGGGACCGTCTCGGAGCCCACGCCACGGACGCCGTCCAGGCGGCGGGGGTGGTCCTTGGCCGTGATCGAGTACACGTAGAGCGGCATCGGTTACTCCCTCTCCCGCCGTGCGGGGCGCCGGGCAGCGGGGCGACGCTTGCGGGGTGCTTCCTCCGCCTCTTCCTCGTCCGCATACTCCGGTTCCTGGGTCTCTGACGATTTCCCCGTAAGGCTTTCGGTCACGGCCTCGACGGCTCCGCTGAGGGCTCCCTTGCTCTTTCCGCGAGCACCGCCCTCCATGACCTTCCCCATGACGTCGGGCAGCTGGGCAGGGGCTTTGCGGCCGGCTTCGAGGTCGAGTCGATTGCAGGCTTCGGCGAAGCGGAGGTAGGTGTCGACGCTGGCCACCACGATCCGGGCATCGATCTTGATGAGTTCGATGCCCACCAGGGAAACCCGGACGAAGACGTCGATGACCAGCCCGCGGTCGAGGATGAGTTCCAGGACGTCGTAGAGGCTGCTCGTACCGCCCCCCTGCCCCCGCGCGACGGGGCTGCCGCCCTGCGGCACCATGGTCATGGCGCCTCCTTCCGCCGGCATGACCTTGCTCAGGTCAGCCGGTCGATCATGCCGCGACTGTAGCGGCGGGTTCGTTCGTAGGAGATCAGGTCACCCTGCTCGTCCAGCGCGACCCGGTAGCTGGCCATCACGCTCGTGGTGTCCGGTATGCGTTCCAGCTCCACCACCTCCACCTGCGCCACCCAGCCGTCCTCCGTCGGCTTGAGCGAGGAGACCGAATCGGGGAAGCGGCCGAGCAGCTCAGCGAGCTGCTCGGCCGCGGCCCGCATCGCATCCGCCGCTCCCTGCGCCCTGGGGCGGCGCCGGGGAGCTGCCCGCCGGGGCGCCTTCCTGTCCTGCTCTCCGTCCTCGCCACCGGCCCGCGAAGGGCGCCGGCGGGGGTGTGCAGGTTCCGCTGCGGCCATATACCGCTCCCTTGGAGAGACGGCTTCACGGAAACTAGAATGTCACCAAATGGGGGTATTAGTCCCGCGCTAGGGGCAGAAGCTTTTCGAGGCGGCCCCCACAGGACCCCCTTTCGCTCGGGCAGCACGTCTGTCGTGACCCGCTGTCCGCGGGCGGCACCACCCGACCCCGAAGCGCCCCGCAAAGGGGATGATCATGGACGACACCACCAAGATTGCGCTGGCCGCCGCCGTAGCCGGAGGCTACGTACTCGGCCGAACCAAGAAGGGCCGCCTCGCGTTCACCGTGGCGACCTACCTCGCCGGCCGCAGGTTCGGCCTCGAACCCGGGCAGTTGCTGAAGGAGGGCGCCTCGCGGCTCCAGGAGATGCCCCAGTTCGCCGAACTCGGCGAACAATTGCGTGGAGAAGCCCTCGACGCCGGCCGCCAGGCGCTGGCCATGGCGGCCAACCGCAAGCTCGCCGACCTCGCCGACGCCCTCCACGAGCGCACCCTCGAACTCACTCGCGGCAACGCAGGCCGCCGGGACGCAGACGACGAGGAGCAAGAGCCCTACGAGGACGAGGAATCCGAGGACTACGCGGACGAGGACGAGGAGGGCTACGCCGAGCCGGAAGGCGAAGAAGAAGGCGAAGAGGAGGAGGAAGCCGAGGAGGAGCCGGAGGAGGAAGCCGAGGAAGAGCCTGAAGAAGCCGAGGAGGAGCCGGAAGAGGGCGAGGAAGAGGAAGAAGAAGAGGAAGAGCCTCCCCCGCCGCCGCGCAGGACCCGCACGTCGACCCGCTCTCGCAGCGCCGCCCCCGCCCGGAGGGCAGAACGTCCGGCTGCTGCACGCAAGGCGCCACCAGCGAAGAGGACGGCGTCGAAGAAATCCGCGGCGCCCGCCAAACGGGCCCCGGCGAAAAAGGCTGCCCCTGCGAAGAAGGCACCGGCCAAGAAGGCCGCCCCGGCCAAGAAGACGGCGAAGAAGACTGCCAGTAGGCCTGCAGCCAAGGCCCCGTCGTCGGCGAAGAAGACGTCCGCGCCCAGGAGAGCTCCGTCCAAGGCGACCGCCAAGAAGACCAGCGCCCCGGGGCGCAAGAGCCCTGCCTCGGCCTCCCCCGCCAAGAAGTCCACCGGCCGCAGCCCGACCCGCAAGACGGACACCAAGAAGACCACCAGTCGCAGCTCGGCCCGCGGGACGGGCGCCAAGAAGACTGCGGCCCGCAAGCCGTCCTCGCGGAGGTAGGCCATGGCAACCTCAGACCGATCCAGCTCCTCACCAGCCCCGTCAGGGCTGGACCAGCTGATGAAGGAAGTGACCGGGTACCTCGGCGCCCAAGCCGACCAGCTCGCCGACAAGGCCACGGACAAACTCTCCGACCTCACCGGACAGCTCTACGACGTCGCCGACAACGGCGGCAGCCTCTCCGACGTCGCCGGCATCGGCGGCCGTCTCCTTCAGGGCGACTCCCCCCTGAAAGCGATCGCCGGCCAGAAACTCGGCGACCTCAAGGACAAGGTCACCGATGCCTTCGGTGGCGGCAAGGGCCGCGGCCGCAAGAGCAGCGGCGGAAAGATCGTCAACATCGTCGAGGCCCTGGACGTCGGCCTGCCTCTGCGTACGGTCTACGACCACTGGACGCAGTACGAGGACTTCAGCGGATTCACCAAAGGCGTCCGCGACGTCTCCCGCGACGACGACACCACCAGCGACTGGAAGGTCAAGGTAGGTCCCTCCACCCGGAGCTGGAAGGCAACCGTCCAGGAGCAGATCCCCGACGACCGCATCGTGTGGACCTCCGAAGGAGCCAAAGGCACTACCCGCGGCTGCGTCACCTTCCACGAACTCGCCCCGTCGCTGACCCGCATCGTCATGATCGTGGAGTACTACCCCTCCGGACTGTTCGAAAAGACCGGCAACCTGTGGCGGGCCCAGGGCCGCCGCCTGCGCCTGGACCTCAAGAACTTCCTGCGCCACGCGATGCTCACCACGGACGAACCGGAAGGCTGGCGCGGCGAGATCCGCGACGGCGAAGTCGTCCGAACCCACGAGGAAGCCCTGGAAGAGGAACAGGCCGAGCAGGGCGAGGAGGAGGACTACGAAGGCGAAGACGAAGCCGAAGACGGCGTCGCCGAGGAAGACGGGGAGGAGTACGCGGACTCGGACGAAGAACAAGGCGGAGAAGGAGACGAGGAGGCCGAGGAGGGCGAGGAGGAGGCTCAGTACGACGACGAGGAACCCGAAGAAGCGGAAGGAGAAGAGGAGCAATACGAAGAGGACGAGGAGGAGGACGAGGAGGAGCCTGCCCCACCGCGCCGACGTCGGCGCCGCCAGCCCGCGTAGTGCCGCGCCACCGCACTCGGTGCCGCAACGAATGACGCATGCACGAGAGCTGACGGTCCATCCCTTACCAGCCGTGTCCACGATGTCCGCAGACTCGACCACCTGGCCGAGCATGGTCGCCGTTCAGCGGGTAGTCGCCCAGAGCACCGGGTTGCGTGCAACGTCGCAATGGCCGGAAGGTGCCCGTGTACGACGTCCCGAGCACGTCGGCCCATACGGAAGACGACCGCGGAAGTCTCCCCAAGGACCACACCCAAGCCATCCTGGAGACGACCAAACGGGTCGCCTCGCTACTCAAGGCGTCCGGCCGCCCGTTCGCGCTCGCCGCGAGGTCGCCGACGAGATCGCCTCCTCCCTGGAGCACGGGGGGATCCGGATGCGGCAGGCCACCGAGGACTGGCTCGTCAAAGGGCATTCCGGGGGCGAGGAGATCAACCTGATCTTCGAACTGGCCCGCCGCCCCGTCGACGCCTCGATCCTCAACCGCGCCGAGGTACGGCTCGTGGACTCCGTACGGATGCCCGTGTTGGCCCCCACCGACCTGATGGACAGCCGCCTCGCGGCCCTGTGCGAGCACTACTGCGATTTCGGGGACCTACTGCCGATGGCCCGGATGCTGCGCGAGCGCATCGACCGGGACCGCCTGCGCGACCGGTACGGCCAGGAGCCCATGCCCGCTCGTCGTACACGACGGGCGGCGGGTCCTGCAGTGCCGGGACGGCGAGCTGCCAGGTCTGCCGCGTCCTGCGGGCCGGGGAACACAGCACCAGGTCGGGCTCGAAACCGGAGTCCGCGAGCCAGCGGCGCGTCCGGGGTGCGTCAGCCCTTCCGCGCTCGCTCAAAGGGGCGGTCGAAGTCGTCGATCGCCTCGTCCTTCCGCACGGATTTGGCGTGCCTCACCAGCAGCAGTCGGCATCCGGCCGCCCTGTCGGGGGCCGGGGAAGCCGGCCGGGCCCCGGGGTCGGGGAACACGGCCGTCTCCTTCCGGGTGGGTCGGTGGTCGGGGACCGCCTGCGGCCGGGGCCGGGTACACCGCCATGCTGCGGTCGGTCCACGGAGTGCGCATCCCCGTTCCCGGCGGCGCTACACGGCGCGCGGCGCTACGCTCCCGAAGATGGAACGCTCAGAGATACTCAAGCGGGTGATCGGCATCCTCACCGAGGCACAGGACATCCGCCGGGCCGTGGAGACCGGGCAGGACGACGCGGGCCCGGATGCCACGGCCGGAGTGGCCACGCTGCTGCTGAACGAGATGCTGCCACCGATCAAGGTCCCGGCCGACGCCTCGCCCCAGCAGGTGGCGACGGTGGTGGCGGAGGCGCTCGGCCCGGCCCTCCACACGATGGTCTCCGGATTCAGCCTGGCGTTCACCAGCCTCGCCATCGCACACGACAACGGGCACACGGAGATCTCCTCGGTCGAGGTCCTTCAGCAACTCGCCCTGGAAGTCGAGGCGGGCACCTACGACGAAGGTTCCTAGGCCGGCGGGGCGGCCCGCGGGATGTGGGAGCTTCCCAGCCGTCGGCCGCGCAGATAGTCCTGGTCGACGCGCCCCGTGCGGATGTCCTCGTGCTTCAGGGGCGTTCACCAACGTGATGTTCGTCCCTGCCCGTGGTGCCAGAGGGGCCGCGGCCCGGCGGCACCCGGGTCGGCCGGGGATCCGCACGGACCAACAGCGACGGGGCGGCACCTTCCACGGACGGCGGCTTCCGCGCCGCGGGGATCCGCGGCCCGCCACCTCGGCCGATCGCGGTGCACGGCAGCGCGGGACCGTCGGGAAGGGTTTGCGCAGCGCCGGTGCGGTGAAAACGCGAAGACGTGACCACTTCCGAGGGATCCCACCACCGCGCACCCGCGGAGCCCGCCGCCCCCGACCGGGCCGCGCGGCCCCGTGACCGGGTGCCACGGAGCCTGACGCTGCTGCCCGCCCCGCTCGCTGAAGGGGCGAGAGGCGTCACCCAGGCCGTACGCGGCAGCCTGAGCCGCCGGAATTGGACCGGGCTCCGCTCGCACGGAGCCCGGGCCGTAGGCGCCGCCGCCGGCGCTGCCGCGGTGGTGGCACTGGCCCGTGCCCGCCGCCGACGGGCGGCGTGACCACACGGCGGATCGTCCGCTCGTTCACCGGGGGCCCGCCGCTGACCGGTTCACCGGTGGTGGGGCCGGGTTGTCCCCCACTTCCCGCGCGTGTGGTTCCCGTTCCATCCGGTGACCGGCGACGAGCCTGCCGCCTCGTCGATCGCCTTCAGTGGCCGTCTCGACCACTTGCGCCGCCCGACCGGCCCTCACGATCTCCGAGAGCTCCCGCGCCTGAGGCGATCGGCGGCCACCCGCCGTCCAGGTGGCCGCCGGTACATTGCACCGGTCAGTGGTGGCGCCTGCCCCAGGACTCGGTGTCGACCGTGCGGCCACGGTCATCGCGCAGCGTCGCGGTGTCGGTGCGGTTGTCCCAGACGTAGTCGCGGCGGCCCTGGAACAGGTCGGTGCGGGTGTTGTGCCCGGTTCCGGTGTGGATGCGGATCGTGGCACGGCCGCCGATGCGGACGTTGTCGAAGCGGTAGCGGTTGCCGTCGGCGTTGCGCAGGGTCCAGCCGCGGAGGTTGACGGCGTCGCGGGTGGTGTTGGTGATCTCCACCCACTCCGCGTTCAGGGACCGGTTCGATCGGTCGTCGTGTCCGGGGCTGTCAGCCTGGACCCGGCTGATCTCCACCCGCGGGTGCTGCTGCTGGTGACGGGCACCGTCCTGCGCGGCTGCCGGCAACGCGGCAGCCCCGACCACGGCCCCGGCGGCCAGGACGGTGGCGGCGACACGACGGACGGAGGAAGAAACAGACGACATGGGTGACGCTCCTTCAAGAACGGCCCCCGCCAGTCGAACAAGCGGCGGTGACGGGTCTCGGATTCCCGGCCCGGAGTGGGCCGAGAGCCACACTCTCGACCCGACGCCCCGCCCCACCACAGCCCTTGCCGAGGCCGGTTACAAGACACGGACATTCCCGTCACACTCGCCTGCACACCCCACACACACCTGTCGGGCGTGGTCCTGACATCCGCTGACCGCTACACCCACCCGCCCTACGAGCGGCACTCGGGAACAGCATGCTCCGGCGCACCACCAGGCGCACTCCCGCGTCGCCTCACCCAACCGGAGCAGTTGGTCAGGTAACAACTGTTCTCCGGAATTCTTCGTACCCACGCTTGTAGCTCGAAGAGTTCTTCGCGCCCTACGACGGGCCGGAACGTCCGGTGACCGCGGTATCCACCGGCCGACCCGGCGGTTCGGGTCGGCCGGAGGAACGAGTCGCCCCTTCAGGCGGCCACCTGCTTCTGCGTGCTCTCGGGCTGCGGCTGCCTCCCGTACCGTTGGCGCTCCGCCCAGCGGACGGCGAGCGGGGCGGCCAGGCCCGTGAGGGCGAACAGGGCTCCCACGAGGTACCAACCGGGGCGTCCCCACGTGATGCACAGGGAGATGAGCAGCGCGGGCCCGACGGCCTCGGCCAGGCCGGCGCCGAGGCCGAAGACTCCCAGGTACTGGCCGGTGGCCCGCTGGGGCGCGAGGGCGAAGGAGATCTCGAACCCGGCGGCGGAATGCCAGAGTTCGCCGATCGTGTGGACGGCGACCGCGGCCAGCAGGAGCGTCACGGCCGCCCGGGTCGGAATGTCCGCGGACAGCGAGATCAGCACGCATGCCAGGAGGAAGGCGAACCCGGAACGGCGGTAGGCGAGCGCGCCGGCGGTGGGGGTGTCGATGCTGCGGCTGGCTCGCACCTGGCAGGCGACGACGACGACGGTGTTCAGCAGCATGGTGCCCGAGATGAGCCAGCGCGGGGCGGAGGTGGCTGCGATCAGCCAGAGGGGTACGGCGACGGTGAGCACCTTGAACTGGATGGCCATGATGCCGTCCAAGACGGTGAGGGCGAGGTAGGGCCGGTCCCGCAGGGCGATCCAGCGAGGACCGCTCACGACCGGCTCGGGCTTGACCGGGCGCAGGCGGAACACGATGGCCGCGGAGGCGGCGAAGGCTACCGCGTTCCCGATGACGAGGAGTTGGTAGGCACTGTGGGTGCCGACCTGTACGGCCCAGCCCGCCAGCACTGCGCCCAGGGAGATGCCGATGTTGGTCACGGCGCGCAGATGGGCGCGGAACTCCTGCGGTCGGTCCCCTCCGTGGTACCGGATGATCGGGCTGCGTGCGGCCAGCCCGGCCCCTTTCGCCGCGGTGGCCGCACACACCGCGAACACGAACGGCCAGAAGCTGTCCGCCAACAGGAAGCCTGCCGTGGCGAGCGCCTGGACGATGAGGGTGGCCACGTAAACCCCCCTTGCACCCAGCCTGTCGGCGAGGTGCCCGCCCGCGATGCCCGCCGCGAGCGCGAGAGCGCCCGCGATTCCGAGCCCGAGACCCACCTGCGGTGCCGGCAAGCGGACCGCCTGGGTGAAGTAGAGCACCCCCGCGGTCAGGTAGAGGCCACTGCCGACGGTGTAGACGAAGTTCGAGGCGGCGATGGTGCGCTGCGGACCGGAGTCCGGTAGCAGATGGGGCATGGTGTGCTCCGCATCCTGGGCAGGCGAGGGATAAGGGCCGACCAAAAATTATTGCAACTCATATGCAATAGCAAGAGACTTGCGAGTGATGCGGTCTCGGTCCCGAGCGTCGAATCCTTTCGGCCATGCCCGATGTCCCTTGCCGGGGCGGTCGAAGTCACCGACGATGCTCTGGGGCTCCCACCGCCCGGCCTCCACCGGACCCGGTCGAGACATCGCAGAACAGGGGAAACATGAAGAGGCACCATGCTGTGAAGACGTTCCCGATACCAGCGGCGGCGTCGGCGCTCTTGCCGGTCCTCGTACTGGCCGGATTGCTGCTGGGTCCTGCGGCGACCGCCTCGGCGGCCGCACCGGTCGTGCGGCAGGCGCCCGCGGCCTCGACGGCGCTCACGCCGGGCGGGCTCCCGGCAGCAGGTACCCACTCGACTGCGCTCGCCCGTACATCGGTGTCGTCCCCGGTAGAGGTCACCACCGGGGACAAGAAGCCCAAGAAGAAGAGCAAGAAGAAGAGCGGCGGGTTCGTCAAGAAGCTCGTGATCTTCGTGGTCGTCGCCATCCTGGTGCTCGTGGTCGTCTACGGTGTCGTCCGCTTCCTCCGCCGCAGGTCCGCGTAGCCGCGTGAGCGGTGGAGGGCCGCAGGGGGCGCGCGGGGCATCCGCACCGGCGCGCGCCGGTGACCGGCCGAGCGCGGAGTTGCCGTACCGGTCGGCCGGTGCTTGCTTGGACGGGGAGAGCTCCCGGCCTGCGGGGGCGCCCTGAACCAGGAGGACCCATGAAGTTCGCGCAGATCATCGACTTCGAGACCGAGCGCGCCGACGAGATGCGCGAACTCATCCGCCAGTACGAGAAGTCGGCACGGGCGGAAGGCCGCAAGCCGAGCCCCACGCACCGTACGCTGCTGCGCGACCGGGCCAATCCGAACCGCTACCTGGCCGTGGTCGAGTTCGACTCGTACGAGGACGCCATGGCCAACAGCAACGCGCCGGAGACGACCGAGCTCGCCAAGCAGCTCGCGGCCCTCTCCAAGCGGCCGCCCGTCTTCACGGACTGCGACGTGGCGGAGTCCGAGAAGCTGTGAAGCCGTAGCGGACAGCGCCTGCGGAGGGGCCCGCCGGTTCTGCGGGCCCCTCCGCGGCGCTCACCGCGGCGCGCAGGCGCGCGGCAACACGGCAACGCGGCACCCACAGGAGTCCACCCGCCCACGGGCACCGGCGAGCCGTCAGGCGACGAGTGCATAGATGCTGCTGCTGGTCAGCCACAGTCCGGCCAGCAGCGAGAGGGTGACGATCAGCTGGTCCTGGTGATGCTCAAGCCAGCTCCGCAGAGCGTTCAGCCGAGCCTGTGCGGCGCCCGGCGCCCAGACGGTGTAGAGCTCCATGACCAGAAGGCTGAGGGTGGCCAGCAGGCAGTAGCCAGTCAGGGCGAGCCAGTCGGCGACGGTGGAGAGGTCTGCGTCGACGGCTGTCGCGGCGCCGGCAGCGACCAGGGCCCACGGCTGGAGCAGCCAGGCGAGTGCGGCGGCGGTGCCGAGCGAGGCGCTGTCGATGCGGGCGGTCCAGCTCGGTGGCCGGTGCGGGCGGGGCGGCTGCCGGATCCGGTAGCTGCCGAACAGCACCAGGCCGACGCCGATCGCGAGCTTGGCGGCGACCGCGGCGGTCGACGGCGTGCTGAGGTGGACGGGCGGCGTCCCGCCGGTCAGCAGTACGACACAGGCGATCACGGCGACCAGGTCGGCCAGCCAGGACAGCAGGAAGGCGAGCCCCTTGCGCACACCGCGGCGCGACGCCAGCAGCAGGATGAAGGCGCTGTTGTGCAGCGGTCCGAGGGTGATGGCCGTACCGATCACGACCAGGTCGACGACCATCGGCACGACCACTCCCGGGGGTCAGAGCCGCCCGGCGTCCCCGGACGGGCGTGGTGCACGGGCGTGCCCGGCGGGCAGGGGTGCCGGCGCCGGCGTGGCGCCGCGGTCCGACTCTGCGGCTCCCGGCCCGACGGGTCAAGCGGGCCACGCCGACGCCCCCGAACGCCCCCGAAGCGAGGCCCTCTCCGCGCGGGGCGTTCCCCGGGCCCGGGTACAGCAGCAGCTCGGCGACCGCCGGGGCGGCGGCTACGCGGCGGGCGCTGTCGGCCGGGGTCGCGCTCCGGGCGGCGGCCCCGCGGGGAGCCGGGTGAGCCGGAGCGTGCCGACGTAGGCGACCACGACGGCGACGATCACCAGCGGCATCACGGTCAGACCGTCCGCGCCGAGGAGCAGGGTGGCCAGCATGACGGAGGTCAGCGGCAGTTTCAGCATCGCCACCGCCATCGCGCCGATCCCGAGGGCGAAACCGGCTGTGGTTCCCAGGCCGGGCAGGTGGGAGAGCGCGAGGCCGCCGACCGCGCCCGTGAACAGGGCGGGGAAGACCGGGCCGCCGCGGAAGGCGCTCATCGAGGCGCAGTAGGCCAGTGACTTGCACACCAGCAGGGCGATCAGGGTCGCCGCGGTGTAGCCGGCGCTGTCCGCCAGCAGCGGGGCGAGTGCGTCTTGCCCGGAGAACAGCACCCCGGTGGCCGGCTGCTCGGTGATCACCGCGTACAGCAGCGCGATCACGCCGACGGCGAGGCCCATCAGGACGGTGAGCGGCAGCCGGTGGCGCTCGACCCGGCCTTGCAGGGCGACCGAGGAACGGCGGATCGCTTCGCCGAGGAGTGCAGCGATGGCGCCCGCCACGATCGCCCAGGCGAACTCCGCGAGGGAGGGCCGGCCGGCGGCCGGCACATGGGTCAACGCCAGCGAGTAGGTGCCGAGACCGGTCCAGGCGCCGAGGCCGGTGAAGATCAGCGAGCCGACGCCCGCGGCGAGCAGGCCCGGCACCAGCACCACGCCCATCATCGGGCCGCCGATTCCTGTTGCCTCCATCAGCAGGAAGGCGCCGACCAGCGGTGAACCCAGCAGTTCGCTGATGGCCGCGAAGCTGCCGGCCGCGCCGATCAGGGCGGCGGCACTGGGCTGGGCATTGCGTTTGAGGAGTCTGACGGCGCCGACGGCGAGCCCGCCGCCGAGCGCGATCAGCGGGGCCTCCGGGCCGAGGACGACACCCAGGCTGAGCGAGGCGATCGCGGCGATCGCAACACCCGGCACCGCCGCGAACGATGGCGTGCCGCCGGTTTTGAGGCCCTCGGCCGGCTTGTGGCCGCCGCCGCCGGGCAGGTACCGGATCGTCAGTGCGACCAGTACACCGGCCACTCCGAGCAGCGGAATCGCCCACCAGTCGGGGGTGCCGTGGAAGCCGAAGCCCTTGGGCAGGTCTTTGTAGAGCAGCGACTGGAGTTCGGAGACCAGGGCGAGGAAGCCGAACGCGCAGGCCGAAATCGGGATGCCGAGCAGGGCCGAGATCACCAACACCGACACGTAACCGCGGCTGCGGACGATCGCCAGCGGGTCCTTCGGCGCTGTAGCGCCCTCGGCGCCTTCGGCGGGCTCGGCGGGCTGTCCGGCTGGCATGTGCATCGTCTCCTCGGAGTCCGGCCCGATCGGACCACCGGTCGCACGGGCTGGGGCTGGTGGTGGCACGGGCATCGGGCGGTCCATCCCCACCGACCGGACCACGACGTGGCACGTCCGACCTCAACGACCCACCCCTTCCGGCGGGGCAGGTCCGCGTCACCGCCTTGCCCCGGTGCCCGGCGGGCGCTACTCGGCTGCGCCGGTGCGCGGCGGGAAGGCGAGGCCGGTGAGGGCGGCGAGGCGCCGGGGAAGCCGCCGGGTCAGCCGCTGCCGGATCCGGCCGACAGGGGCCGGGGGCTCGGCTGCGTGCGACTCGGTCGTGGTGCGTTCCACGATTCACCCACCTGTTCCGGACCGGCCGGCCGTGTCTCGTGCCGGCCTGCTCCAGCCGACCTTAGGCAGTGGATGCGGGCGTCACGAGAGCCACGCCATCAACGGCGCCGCAGGCCACTCCGATGCACGGCTCAAGGCAGTGTGCGGAATCGATCGGTCCCGTCGGACGGCCGCGCCAGCCCCGGTCGCGCGACGACCGACCGCAGGGCGGGCGCGGCGAGTCGAGGGTCAGGAGACGCGCTTCAGGGTCCAGGCGTTGTTGTTGAAGCCGGAGTTCGGGAAGGCGACGCAGCTGTTGCTGTAGTACGAGGCGGTCTGGACCCAGCCGGCGGGGTAGTAGGTGGAGCCGCACGCCTGGACGACGGTGCCCACGGGCAGGCCGGTGAGCTGCTTGATCTGCTTGATGTTCGGGGAGAAGTTCTGGGTGCCGCAGCTCGCGCTGTAGCCCCAGTTGACATCGACGTAGCCGGCGGGGGTGGCGGTGTTCGCGCAGGTCGTGGTCACGTCTCCGGGGGCGGCCTGGGCGGGAGCGGCTGTGAATGCGAACATCGCCGCGGCACCGGCGAGAGCCATGGTGGTGGTACGCAAACGGGTCATAGTGGTCTCCTTGGTTCTGAAAACTGCATGTCGGGAACGGCAGCTCATTCCTACGGCTTGATCGAGGCCCCGTGACAGCGGGTTTCCGGCCGGGAAGATCACGCCACGCCGAACTCCGAAGTGCCGTCCGCCTCACCCCGCGTCGGTGCTCTCCGCGGCGGCGTGCGCGGTGGCCCGGCGGCCTTCGGCCCCCGCTGCGGACTCGCGGTCCCCGGTTGCGCCGAACAGCTCGGCGAGCCGGTAGGCCGTGCCGAGGGTGTTCGGAACAGGGCGGTGGCCTCCCTGGCCTCCCCGTGGCGGTGGTGCTGCCCCCGGCAGATCTCCACGTCCCCGGTGTGGGCCTCGACGGTCCGCTCGTACCGTCCCGTCGGGCTGAGCAACCTTCGTTCGTAGGCGCGGACGGCTGCCTCGGAGCGGTCCGCAGCGGCCGGCACCCGGCCGGGGTTGGTCGGCGCCGTGCCCTCCGAGCCGGGGTCGTCCGCGCAAGGTTCCGCGGCCTCGGTCAGTACCCCGACGACCCCGTCGAACCGGCGCAGGTCCGGCAGGGCCGGCCCGAGGGCGTTGAAGGCGTTTCCGCCGACGGGATGCTCCGGCAGCAGGCTGTGGGCGGCCAGCCCGGCCAGGGCCCGGCGGGCTCGCGGAGCGTGTACCCGGTCAGGACGGCAGCCGTCCCGGTGGAGAAGCCGGAGCCGGGGTTGACCGTGAGCGGAAGGAGCTTGCGGGCGAGGTCGGGGCGCGGCCGCCGGTAGGAGAGCTCGAAGGTCGCCCGTACGCCAGCGAGTCGCCCGCCCCACCCCCGTCCCTCCCGCCGTCCCCATCATTCCCGCCGTCGAAGACGAGCTGCGACAGCCGGCCGCGGTCATCGGCAAGCCCGGCTCGGAGGCAAGTAGCGCGGCGGCCACCCGCAGCGCCAGTGGCAGCCGCCCGTAGGCCGCCACGAGCGCGTCCACGCCCTCCGGCTCGGCGGCCGGCCGCGGATCGCCGGGCCGGGCCAGCCGGAGCACGCCCGTGATCAACCCGGGGTTCCAGGCGGCATCGAGTTCCGCGAGGGACGCAGCCAGGGCCTGCGGTGCCGGTCGGGGCGCCCCGCTGACCACGCAGAGGTCACCCGCCGGTACACCGAACTTCCTCCGGACGCCTGGGCCTTCTGCGGCACCTTCCGCCGCAGGGCCGGCGGTTCGCCCTGCCGGTCGCCAGCCTCGTCCCGGCTAGGGAATCCGATCGCCGCCCACCTGCCTGATCTTCGCCTGATCGGAGGCCTTCGCCTTCTGCGACACCTTCTTCCGGCCTGGGCGCCGATGCTGCGCGGCCTGCCGGCCCAGCGTGCCCGCGACCTGCTCCACCTCGGCTTCCCCGCCAGCCCGGGCCTGCTGCCGCACCGTTCCCTCGTCGGGGCCTGCGCCGGCCCCGCCCTGGGTTCCGCGGCCGGCCCACCACGCCGTCAGCCCGCCCACGGCTGCGGCCATGGCCCCCGCGAAGGCCCCGGCCACTGCCCAGCGGTCCGCTTCCGCCTTGGGCAGCCAGCCGAAGGACACGGCCCGGACCAGCCACAGGCACAGCCAGAACACGACGAACGCGGACCCGATTCCGACCGCCCAACGGCGAGCAGTTCCCCCCATGTCAACCTCCCCCTCGTCCCTTCCAACGGTTCCACCCGGGCGCGTGCCTCAACCCCCGGTACCGGCATTCCGCGAAGGCGCTCGCGTTCCGACGGGTCAGCGGAAGCCGTGCAGGCGGTGCGCTGCGCACGGGAGCCCGGGGGCTACGCGGCGGCCACGACCTCCCCGGCCAGGACCTGAGGAGGGGTCGGGAGCAGTGACGCGAGGTTGTCCCGCACGAAGTCCGCAGCCGTCGCGATCGACCCCTCGGCCCCGGCCCGGTCCTGGAAGACGCTGGTCGAGACCATCACGCCGTCGCCCGCATCGAGCCAGTAGTAGGCCACGAAGCCGGGGACCTCGCGCATGAGCGGCACGAAGCCCTCCCGCACGATGCGTGCCGCCTCGGCGGGATCGGTCACCCCTTCGTACCGCCGGACTGCTGCGTACATGCCTGACTCCTCTGTGGCTGCCGGGGGCGGTCGTTGCCGGGACGATCTACCCCCGCGGCGACCGCCACGATCGCAAGCAGCCCGACTTTCACCACCACGCGCGCCCGTCCCTGACCCGAACGGCGCCTTCCGGCACGCAGGCCCGGGGTGGGCGGGCCCGTCGGTGCGGCCCGCCCACCCCTACGGTCACCCGGTCGCGATGATCTCGTTCACATGTTCGCGGCGGCGACGGCGCTGATGCTGGGGATGAAGCAGGACGTGCGGATGACGTCCGGGTCCACGGTGTTGCCGAGAAGGGCCATGAGGAGACCGGCCGGGCCGAAGCTGCCCGGGTCGCCCTCAGGGGACGGCATGGTGAACAGGCCCCCGGGAGCGCCGTCGATGTCGGGCAGCCCGCTGGTGCGCACCGAGGTCGGGTCTTCGCCCGTCTTCTGCAGGTTGGCGACGACCTGCGCCCCGACCGCTTGGGTCTTGAGCCACGTGTCGTGCAGCGTTCCGCCTTCGCACTTCACCGCGGTCGCGCCGACCTGGACGCCGCTGCCGGCGCCGGTGGCCACTCCGTTGGCGACACCGATCTCGCGGACGTCGCGCGGCCATCCCCCCAGCTCGTCGAGCTTCTGGAGGAACTCCACCCGCTCCGGCGCCGCTGCGGGGCGTCGTCGGCCTTCTCGATGTGCCACCGGGCCATCTGCTTCGCGGCGGGGCTGTTGAGCAGTCCGGACAACACGCGGGTGGAGAAGTAGAGGGACGTCTCGTGGTCAGGGAGCCCGGGGTCGTGCTCCATCTTGGCGAGCGCGTAACGGGTGACCATTCCGCCCACGCTGAAGCCGCCCACGGCCAGCTTCGCCCGGCCCACCCGCTCGGCGACGGCCCGGCGGATGCAATCGACGGCGGTGTCGGCGTCGTCCGCGATCGACGCCGTCCGGTCGGCGTAGCCGAGGATGATCACGTCCCAGCCCGTCGCGTGGAGTTCGGAGACGAAGCGGTAGTCGCCGTTCTCCTCCAGGCCGTGCCACGGCTGGTCAAGGTTGCACGACCCGGCCGAGAAGCCGTCGGAGACGATGACGGGCCTGATGGGCTGCCTGCGGTTCAGCGGGCTGTAGTAGACGCAGGCGGTACCGCCTGCGAGGTTCCACTCGTCGTGCGGTTCCGGCGCGGGCGGGTACGAGGAGCGGGCCCCGGGGGCGACCGGGCCCCAGACGTCGACGACAGGGGTGGACGTGATCAGCTGACTCCTTGCGCAGTTCACGGGTTCACCGAACGGCCGGCGAGATCACGACCGCCCGAACACCCGTGGTTGCATAACGCGCGCACTCGTCTACTCAACGTACGCAGTGTTGCCCAACACCTTGCGCACCACTGCGATCAAGGGCCGGGGTGCCGCCCGCCGCCGAGGCCCTGCCGGTCGGTCGTGTTCGCCGCGGCGCGGCGCGCGGGGTCGGCGAACGTCCGCCGGACGGAATCGTCCAGGAGGGCGAGCTCCGCACGTAGCGCCGGCAGGTGTTCGGGCGGCTGGGATTCGAGCAGGCCCTCCAGCATCGCGCGGAGCCGCCTGCACACCTGCGGGGAGGTAGCCCCGTACTCACGGATCTCGGTGACCGCGAGCTGCAGGTAGTCCTCCCAGCCACGGCCCGGCACCACCAGCCGCGGCCGACCCTGGCTGTCGGCGAGGACGTACCGGGCACCGAGTCGGGCCTGTCCGACCACGTGCAGGAACGTGTCGATGTGGTTGAGCACTTGCACCGCGGTCGTGGGGTCGTTGACGGCGGGCGAGAGGGCCCGGATGGCGATGTCGACGAGGATGCGCAGGGCGAAGGCGGGGTCCTGTTCGATGGTGCGCTCGGTTCCGAGGGCGAACAGGCCCGCCACGCGCCGCGGGTCGGGCCGCGTGGGGCCGTGGACCTCCACGAGGGTGGTGCCGGGCGGAACGAAGTCGCCGACCTGGTGGGCCGTGACGAGGACGCAGTCGTGGCGCACGGCAGCGGCGACCAACCCCGCCACGTCGAACGCCTGGAGGACTCCGCCGGGTTCGCACCGGATGCGGGTCACCGGTCCACCGGACGGCAGCGAGGCCCCTTCGGCTGCCGCGGAGCGACGGATGCGTTCCGTCCCTTGGAGCACCACCTTCGCGCCCAGGCGTCCCACCAGGTCGGCGATGGCCACGGGCCGGAGGTTGTGGGTGAACCGGTTGAGGTAGATGAGCAGGAGCATGAGGCTGACGGAGACGGCCACGCCGGACAGGGTCACCCCGAGATCGGGTACGGAGTCCGATTCGATCTTCCGCAGCAGGGAGAAGGAGTAGGCGAAGGTTCCCGTGAACGTGGCCAGCACGGCCTTCTGCAGCCGGTCGCGGTACCACAGGCGCATGTAGCGCGGGGACAACGTGCCCGTCGCCTGCTGGATGACGAGGACACCGATGGTGACGACGAAACCCAGGAGCGCGATCATGGCTCCGACGACGGAACTGAGCACATTGCTCGCGGTCGTCGCTGAGTACTGCCAGTCGCCCGGCAGCCCGTCCGTTCCGTCCACGCCGGCGGCCCATTCGGCGAGCAACGCCCCCAGGAGGAGTCCGATGAGGGGGACGATCCACAGGCTGGCCTTGGCGTGCTGCCTCAACCGGAACCGTGCCGCCCAGGACATCATCATCGGCTCCCATGATTTCCCGGTGCGAAGCGGCTCAGCGGCCTGACCGTGCAGTTCACGCTTTCCCATGATAGAGCCGCTCCCCGGTGCCCGCAGGTGCGGCGGGGCGATCGACGGGCTCGGGAGGAATCCCGCACTTAAGCTGACTGGGTGGCGTCTGAAAGGGTTCTCCCATGACTGACTATCCGCTGATCGAAAACCATGGCCTGATCGGTGACCTGCAGACCGCGGCGCTGGTGACCACGGACGGAACGATCGACTGGTTCTGCTGTCCTCGTTTCGACTCCCCCAGCGTGTTCGGGGCTCTTCTCGACTGGGAGAAGGGCGGGCATTTCAGTGTCAGACCAACGGGAAGCGCTTATACCACGAAGCAGTTGTATTTGCCTGATACCGCAATTCTCGTGACGCGCTTCATGACCGAGTCCGGTGCGGGCGAGGTCGTCGACTTCATGCCGGTGACCGGGGAGACGGCCACCGACCGTCATTGCCTGGTCCGCATGCTCCGATGCGTTCGCGGCACCATCACCTTCCAGGTCGAGATCGCTCCGCGGTTCGATTACGGCCGCAAACAGCACTCCCTGAACATCACCGAGAACGGGGCGGTGTTCGCCTCGGACGACCTGCAACTCACTCTCAGCGTGGTGCGGGAGCCGCAGGACGAACACTTGGCGCACTCCGTCACCGGAGATCACGACCTGCGGCTGGACCTGTCACTGGAGGCGGGTCAACAGCGGGGCGTGGTCATGGAGTCGGCCGCAGTGGGGCCGCCGCGCGAAATCCGCGTCGCCGAGTTCCAGGAGCTGTTCGACGAGACCCGGCGCTACTGGCGGACGTGGCTGCGACAGTCCCGGTACACGGGTCGGTGGCGCGAAACGGTGGAGCGCTCGGCCGTGACGCTGAAGCTGATGACGTACGCCCCCAGCGGCGCCCTGGTGGCGGCTCCCACGGCCGGCCTGCCGGAGCAGTTGGGCGGCGAGCGGAACTGGGACTACCGGTTCACCTGGATCCGTGACGCGTCCTTCTCCGTGTACGCCCTGCTGGGCCTGGGATTCACGGAGGAGGCGAGGGCGTTCATCAACTGGCTGGGTGATCGCGTGAAGGAGCAGGCCGGCCGGGACACGGACACCGGGCCGCTCAACATCATGTACCGGGTGGACGGTTCCTCCGACCTCTACGAAGAGACGTTGGACCACTGGGAGGGCTACCAGGGGTCCGCCCCGGTCCGCATAGGCAACGGCGCGGCGACCCAGTTGCAGCTTGACATCTACGGCGAGGCGTTGGACAGCATGTCCTTCGCCCACCAGCACGGCATCCACCTCGACGTCCGGGGCTGGTCGGAACTGCGCACCCTGCTTGAGTGGCTCGTGGACCACTGGGACCAGGCCGACGAGGGGCTGTGGGAGACCCGCGGCGGGCGCCAGCACTTCACCTACGGCCGCGTGATGTCCTGGGTCGCGTTCGACCGGGCGCTGCGCCTGTCGGTCGCCCACGGCCGACCGGCGGAGAGCGATCGCTGGGCCGCCGAACGCGACAGCATCTACGAGCAGATCCTCGCCGAGGGGTGGGACCCCGAGCGCAAGGCCTTCGTCCAGCACTATGGGAGCGAGGTGCTCGACTCGGCGTTGTTGCGCATGCCGACGGTGGGTTTCATCACCCCCGACGACCCGATGTGGTCATCCACCTTGGACGCCATGGACCGGGAGTTGGTCACCGACAGCCTGGTCTACCGCTACAACCCCGAAGCTTCGCCCGACGGTCTGCGCGGCTCGGAAGGGACCTTCTCCCTGTGCACCTTCATGTACGTCGACGCCCTGGCCCGAGCCGGGCGGACCGACCAGGCCAGGCTCGTGCTGGAGAAGATGATGACGTACGCCAACCACTTGGGGTTGTACTCGGAGGAGATCGCGCTGACGGGAAGGCAACTCGGCAATTTCCCGCAGGCGTTCACCCATCTGGCGTTCATCGATGCGGCCATCACCCTGGACGACACCTTGAACCGTACGCAGCAGGACTGAGGCCGCCCGGACGCTTCGGTAAACGCCCAGGCCTCGACGCCGAACCCGATGCCGAAGACGTCACGCTCGGGGCGACGGGCCGGCGCAGGGTCAGCCGCCGGTGGCGAAGCCGGGGAACAGGGTCATCCCGCCGTCCACGAAGAGCGTGGTGCCCACCACGTAGTCCATGAGGTCCGAGGCGAGCAGCACGGCTGCGTGGGAGATGTCCTCGGGCTCGCCGATGCGGTCGTACGGGATCAGCCGGAGGAGGTCCGTGCGGGCCTCCGGCGCCTCCCAGGCGTTGCGGTTGATCGGCGTCTTGATGGCTCCGGGAGCGATCGCGTTCACGCGGATCTTCTTGGGGGCGAGTTCCTGGGCCAGGGCCTCCATCAACATCTGCACGCCGCCCTTGGAGGAGGCGTAGTTCACGTGACCCGCCCAGGGAATGACCTGGTGGACGGAGCTCATGCAGATGATCTTCCCCGCCGCGCGGGACACCTCCGGGACGACACCGCGCCGCACGAACTCCTTCGTCGCTTCCCTCGCGCAGAGGAACTGGCCGGTGAGGTTGACGTCCAGCACCTTCTGCCACTGGGCGAGCGTCATTTCCTCGAACGGGGCGTCCCGCTGCAGTCCTGCGTTGGCGACCAGGATGTCGATCGTGCCGAATTCCCGGACCATCCGGTCCATCATGGCCACGACCTGGTCTTCTTGGGAGACGTCCGACTCGTACGCGGCGGCTCGGACGCCGAACGAGGCGATCTCCTCGACCACCTTCGCCGCTTCGTCCGCGTCGGCAACGTAGTTCACGACCACGTCGGCCCCGGCCCGGCCCAGGTTCGCGATCGCTGTGAGGGACGGATTGACGGCGCCGATGCTCGGGAAGAAGCTCGTGTCGACCACGTACAGGTTGTCGAGATCGTGGGCCTTGCAGTTCACGTCCAGGGCGGAGGTGGCCGGGTCGTCACCGAACCGGACGGTGCCCGCCGTGTGTGCGGTGGCACCGATCGGCATGCCCTTGTGGAGGTAGATGCTGTGCGAGAGGAGCTGGTGCTCGTTCATGCCCAGGTGGCCCAGCATGTGCTGGAGCTTGTGCCGCAGCCGCTTCAGCCCCTCGATGTTGTTGCTCTCGTCGAGGACGAGTCGGATGCTGCCGTCGCCGTCGACGGTGACCCGGTTGTCGGGGAGCGGAAGGTCCTCGCCGCAGAGCCAGAAGTCGACGGCGTGGTGGGCCAGGACCTCGAAGGGCATGTCCGGGGTCACGGCGCCCGCCCAGCGGGGGGCTTCGCCGTGGATCTGTTCGGCGTCCGACTTGCCGAGCATCTGGATGCCGCCCAGGGGGTAGTCCCAGTCGTCGGCGCCCAGGTACCAGTCGTGCAGGGCCAGGGTCTTCTGGAACCTGGTGGGGTTGGGTTCCTTCGAGACCGCCATCAGGGCGAGATTGTTGTGCCGCATGTAGTGCCGGCCGACCACGTCGGAGCTGTTCGCCAGTCCGCGGGGATGGTGGTCGTCGGCCGAGGCCAAGAGGAGCGCCGCCGAGTTGACGGCGCCGCAGGCGACGACCACGATGTCCGCGGAGTAGGAGTCCTCGACCCCGTCCTCACCGCGGGTCACCACCCTGCTGACGCTGCGTCCGGTCGGGTCGGTCTCCAGTCGGACCACCCGGGCGTTGGTGATCATTTCGACGTTGGGGTGCTGCAGCGCCGGCTCCACGCAGATGACCTGGGCGTCCGACTTGCCGCGCACCAGGCAGGGGAAGCCGTCCACGCGGTCGCAGCGGATGCAGACGCTGGAATTGGTGGCCCGTCCGTCCTCGTCCTGCAACAGGTCGACGCCGATGGGCAGGTGGAACGGGTGCAGGCCCCGCTTTTCGAGGTCGTCGCTCAGTTGCTGGATCCGCGGCTCGTGCTTGACCGGAGGGTGGGCGTACTGGGCGCTCCACGGCCCCTCCCACGGGTCCTCGCCGTGGCGGCCGTGGACCTTGTAGAGGTGCTCGGCCTCGGTGTAGTACGGCTCCAGGTCCTCGTAGCGGATCGGCCAGGCCGGCGACAGCCCGCCGTGGTGGCGCAGCTACCCGAAGTCCTCGGGCCGCAGCCGGAAGAGGGCGGCGCCGTAGAACTTGGTGTTCCCGCCGACGTAGTAGTTCACCTCGGGCGGGAATTGGTTGCCGTGCTCGTCCAGCCAGAACTCCGGGGCACGGTACTTGGCCTTCACGAATACGGCGGTGGACTCCCAGTTGTCCCGCTCACGGGGGAGGTAGTCGCCCCGTTCGAGGATCAGCACCCGTTTGCCGGACGGAGCGAGCCGGTGCGCGAGCGTGCCGCCGCCGGCGCCGGAACCGATGGTGACGACGTCGTAGTGCGGGGAGTCGCCCACCGCGACCACCGTCCTTGCGCTCGTGGGCCGCGCCCCTTCGGCGGGCCTCTCTCTGCGCGCCGCCGCGACACGGCAGCCACCCCACCGTTTCGAACGTATCCTTCCTCGCCTCGAACGGCGACCGGACGGGGCTCCCGCACGGCCGTCACAGAACGGCAACCGGGTTCACGGGAGAGCCGGTGGCCGCCGGGAGCCTGAGCGGCGCGACCACGCACAGGAACGACCATCGGCCTGCACGGGCGCATGCCCGGGTCAGCTCCTCGAACTGCAGGTAGTCCATCAGGGGCAGTCCCATGGCGTGCATCGTCAGGACGTGCACGGGAAAGCCGATCCCCGCCACCGGGCTGGGGGCGGTGTCGTTGTTGCCGTCCGATCCCAGGACCGAGACCTGCCGCTCGGCGAGGTACCGTACGGCCGTGGGGTGGAGTCCGGCCCGGGCCCGGGCCGCCTCCCACGCGCCGCGCTCCTCGCGCCGAGGGCGGTGCCCCACCCTCACGAACAGCATGTCCCCCGACCGCACCCGCACCCCTTGGGCCTCCTCCGCCGCGGTCAGGTCACCGGCGCCCACGTGTTCCCCCGGCTCCAGCCACGGCACGCCCCGTAGCCGTGGGACGTCCAGGAGCACGCCACGGCCGACGACACCGTTCCGGAGGACTTCGACGGAGAGCTCGCGGGCGCCCTCGGGCGTCACGCTGCCGGCCGGCACGCCGTTGTAGAGCTCCCCGTCGAAGAGCACGTGGCACAACGCGTCGAGGTGACTGTCCGCGTCCCCGTGCACGTTCATCGCGAACCGGTCGCGTGCGAAGTGCAGCCCGTCGGCGGTGGCCCCACCGGCCACGGGGGCGATCATCGTATGGCGGGCGGGGTCGGGGTTGTCCGGTCCGGGCAGCGTTTCGATGGGCGCGGCCAGCGACACCGTGAGCCCGGAGCGGACTTCGGCGGTGGCGGCCACCACGCACTCGGGGGTCAGGTGGCCGAGCGTGCCGCGCCGGTCGTCGGGAGCGCGCGGGGTCCGCTCGCGCAGCTCCTCGTACAGGGCACGGAACTCGTCACCGGTCATGGGCCCGGGCGTCGACGGCCCTCCGCCCGGGCTCACCGGATGCCCCACGGGGCCAGGCCCCAGCGGAAGACGTGGGTGCCGCCCGGTTCCAGGACGGTGAGCGCCGTACCGCTGCGGAAGGCGTCGGCCGGGCAGGACATCGGCTCGATCGCGATGCCGCGCCGGCGCCGCCCGGGCTCCGCCAACGTGTCCCCGGTGTAGAGCTGCACGTACCGGACGCCCTCGACGAGGCGTACGTCGATGCCGTGCTGCCCGGACGGGTGCGCCAGGCGGACGACGCAGTGGCCGGCGGAGTCCCGGTCGAGGCCCGTGTACGCGGTGTCCAGTCGTTCCCCGCCGATGGGCCGGGCCTCTCGGAAGTCGTACGCCGTCCCTTCGACCGGCTCCTCCCCCGCCGGCAGTCCGTGCTCGTCGGTGCGCAGGCGCGAGCGGGCCGGCACGGTCACCAGCGCGGTGTCCACCACGTCGGTGCCCACGGTCAGGTAGGGGTGCTGGCCCACGCCGTAGGGCGCGGCCGTGTCCCCCGTGTTGGTGGCGGTGACGGTGGTTTCGAGCCCGTCCGGGCCGAGCCGGTACTCGGCGGTGACCTCCAGCCGGTACGGGTATCCGGGCTGCGGGAAGAGGGTGGTGCCCACCATGACCGCATCCTCGCCGCGGGCGAGCAGCCGCCATGGTACCCATCTCAGGAGTCCGTGGATCGCGTTGCCGTTCTCCGGCTCGGTCAGCGGGAGTTGCAGGTCCTCGCCCCCGAAGACGTAGCGTCCGGCTCCCACCCGGTTCGGCCAGGGCACGAGAAGCTGTCCCCGGCCTCCGGTGATGTGTTCGTGGGCGGCGAACCCGTCGAGCAGCGGCCACCCGCCCACTTCGTAGAGGCGCAGCGCGCCGCCCAGTTCGACCACCACCGCCTCGTGGGCGCCGTGGCGCAGCCGCCACTGTTCTCCGGACGCTGTGGGGGGCATGTACGGCTCCTCGGTGAGTGCGGTGGGGGCGACCTCCGTGCCGGCGGCGAGCCGGGCCACGACGGCGGAGACCAGGGTTTGGGGCGGCCGGTCGACGTCCACCACGCAGGCGTGTTCGTCGGGCTCCGGCTCCTGGAGATCGGCGAACTGGCTGTCGAGCAGCCGCGCGGGAAAGAAGTGGCCGTGTCTCGCCAGCAGCCGGGAGCGGATGAGCTCCCGTGAACCGTGCAGGTACACCAGCAGTACGTCGGTGCGCCCGTGGACCAGCTGGTCGCGGTAGGCGCGCTTGAGCGCGGAGCACGCGACGACGGCCGGTTTCCCCGCAGCGGTCCGCCGGTCGATCCATGCCGCGACCGCGGTGAGCCAGGGGCGTCTTTCCTCGTCCGTCAGGGCCTCCCCCGCCGCCATCCTGGCAAGGTCGGCCGGGGCGTGGAAGTCATCGGCGTCCTGGTAGGCCCAGCCGAGCCGGTCGGCCAGCAGGCGCGCCACCGTGGACTTGCCCGACCCCGCCACGCCCGTCACGAGGACCACGGTCGCGGGCACGGTCGCGGGCACGCCCGGCGAGGGGATCTCCGGCGCGCCACGACCGGAGGGGGCCGAGCGGCTCCCACCGTGCCGGTCGCCGCCCGATGGTCCCCGCCCGGCCTCCCCCGGCTGGTGTCGCGCCATGTGGCCTCCTTCGCGCGGTACCGCCGGCCCGCCGGTTCTACACTCGGTCCCTCCACTCTCGGCGCAGGCGATCCGCGGCGCACGTCGGCGCCGCGTGCCCGGAGGAACGGCGGCGCGCGCCCGACCCGCCCGGCGGCGGAGGTATGGACCATGCCGACCCCCTCGTACGACCGGCCGTGATGCCGGCGTACGAGGGGCACGGCAGTACGGGACTGCTCAGGGACGTATCTGCTCGACGAGCCGGATGTTGCAGGAAGCGTGGACCTTGCCGTTCGCGTTCCTCGGCAGGATCCAGAAGGACCCGTCCGCGTCACGCCAGGCCATGCGCGCGGTGGACCGCAAGGAGTCGGGTACGTGGCTCCGGGCCGCCTTGAACAGCTCGACGAGCGCCTCCTCCCTGGTCCTGTTTCCGCTGAGCGGGCGAACGGTCGTGACCTGCCGCGTCGTTGCCGACCCGTCGGTCGTGACCGTTTCCTCCATGAGGATCAGCCAGGTGGACATCGATGAACCTCCTTGTCGAGGGTGTGCAGGGGTGTCAGCAGGGGTGTGGGGGCGGGAAGGAGCCGGAGCGCCCTCCCGCCCGGTCGGCTGCGCTCAGCCGCGGCCGTCGCACGCCTTGCAGTCGCCGCTGCCCCGGCAGCTGTCACACTTGGCCCCGCTCCAGCCCCGGAATCCGGAGCCGCCGCAGGTGGTGCACTTGCCGTCGCCCTTGCATCGCTGGCACATGCCGGTCGTTCCTCTCGTGGTGGTCGTACGCACTGGTCGGTGGATGGACGGGTAGCGGCCGGGCGGCTCAGTAGGAGCGGACGGCCTCCCAGCCCCGCGCACCGTCCAGCGAGTTCTCGAAGTAGTCGTTGGGCGTGGTCCTGCCCTCGGGCAGCGAGGACCCGGTGAGTGCGGGCGCGAAGCTGCGGAAGATCTCCAGGGACTTGGTGAGGCAGTTGTTCGTCAACACGGCGTAGCCGTTGGCCTTCATCCGTCCGTACGTCTGCTGCGCGGCCTTGAGGTTCCCGCCGGCGGTGTTGGTGCACCGGTAGTTGTCGTAGCGGGCCAGGCTGATGCTGGCGCGCAACTGCTTCCAGGTACCGCCCTTGATCCAGCTGCCGTTCGAGGAGCCGGCCGGCACGTACGTGCCGTTGGCGGGCCCTTCGGTGGCGCCCCAGATCCAGTGGCCGGAGTCCTTCGGGTCACGGATGGCCCAGGCCACGTGGCCCGCTCCCCCGGCGCCCTCCCGGTCCTGGAACAGGCACACACGGCCGGGCGGCGCGGCCTCTGCCTGCGTGGCGGGCAGCAGAGCGGGGGTCAGGGCGCCGAGCAGCGCTGCAGCCAGGAAGGCCGAGCACGTGCGTCGATCGTGGATGCTCGATCCGATCATGACGTGTTCCTCTCTCGTGACTAAGGGAGTTGGGGATCACGGCGGGGTGGTCGCGCCGTCAGAATCACAGTGCCGGGCCCGATGAACGGGAGGCCAGGCGATCGGGGCGGGTGCATGTTGCAGGGCAACTTGCACCCGCCTGACCTGCGCGATCCGGCGTCGACGTGCAAGTGGGAGAGGGATCTACAGGGTGGGAAGCACGAACGAGGAACTCATCGCGGAGTTCGGGGACGCGCTGGACGAGTGGGCCGGGGCGGTCAGGGAGGCCTGCCGCGCCGCGGGAGTTCAGCACCAGCAGCTCGCCGGCAGGATGACCGAGCTGACGCGGCGGGGGACGGTTACCCCGTCCCGGGTCTCCAAGTGGCTGAGCGGCCGCAGGATCGTCACGAGCGGCGGTGCGGGCCTGCCGGGCCGGGGCGTCTCCCGCGACATCGTCCGGGCCCTGGGCCTGGAAGGCGCACGCGCCCAGCGGCTGATGCGCCTCGGTGAGCGGATCGATCTGGTTCAGGCCCAGTTGGAGCGGAGGTTTCCCGGCGGGTGGAGGGTCGCTGCCCAAGCACACCTGCTCGGGCAGTCCACAGCGGCCGCGACCGGTCGGGGGGTGAACGGAGCGGAGGCCGCGCTGCCCGAGACGGCGCTACCCGATGCCGCCTTGGCGGATGCCGCCCTACCGGATGCCGCCTTGGCGGATGCCGCCCTACCGGATGCCGCCTTGGCAGATGCCGCCTTACCCGAGGGCTCGCGGCCTGAGCGGCACGGGCCTTCGTGGCGCGGGCAGCCGGTGTGGGCGAAAGCCCTGGGTGGCGCGGCTGCCGTGGCCGCCACGGCGACCGTGCTCGCCACCGCAGCCCTGCTGCTCCCGGCCGACGAGCAGGGAGGTCCTGCGGCAGGATCCCGTTCCGGGACCGAACGCGCGTCCTCGAACGCTGCCGCTGTGGGTGGTCCGCCGGCAAGGCCGGAGGCGACCAAGATCCTGGACCTGGAGAAGGGGACCCTCGGGGAGGACAGCCGGTGCAGCTCCCCCTTCCCCGGCCCGGAGGCGATCACCTGGCGGGTGTGCACGCGGGTGGGACCGGAACGCATCTCCTTCGCCCTCAAGATCACGAATGGAGGCGGCACGGCATCCGCCGTCAGGATCCGCCTGGAGTACGCACGACTGTCCGCGTTCCACCCCTGTCCGCAGCAGCCGGGCACCCGCTCCCTGGACGTCCCGGCCGGAGGGGCCGTCATCACGGATCCCGAAGAGTGCACCGTCCCCCGGGACAAGACGCCCTTCGCGTACCAGGCGGTGGGTTGGGTGGTGGCGCAGGAGTCGAACGGGGGCTCGTACGAGCTCTCCCCCACGGCCCACGTCTATCCCGACCGCGTCATCTGGAAGCCGGACCTGGTGTAGGAGCGGGCCGCGACACCGCGCCGTCGCCCGCGGCGCGCCCGGCCCGACCACCGCGCCCGCTCGCCAGCGTGCGCCCTGTCGTCCTTGGTGCCGGGTTCGTCGGCGTTCCTGCAGAGCACGGCCGGAGCGGACGTGCCCGCTGCCTCGTGCAGCGTGTCGCAGAGCGCCAACGGGGTGTCGTTCGACGTCAAGGGGCGGGGCTTCAAGCCGGGAGAACCCTTGACGCTCTCGGTCAAGAGCGGCTCGGCCACGACAGTAGTGGGCGCGCAGGGCACGTTCACGGCCATAGCGAACTCCAACATCGGCCCGATCACCGCGAAGCAGGAGGGAGAGCCCCCGGTCACCTGTGGCACGGTCAAGGAGGCCGAGCAGAAGGACGCCCAGGCCCAGTACCGCAAGGGCTTCCGGCAGGGACTCGCCGACGCGAAGGAGGACTGCAAGAAGGAACCTCCGAAGCCGGGTGTCGCCGCCCCCTGGACCCGGAGTGCGAGAGGGGCTACAACGCCGGCGCGGCAGCCACCCTGGCATCGCAGCTCTGCAAGTCGGGCACGTGAGGCAGGGGCACCCCAGCTGATGGAGGAACTAGGACGGTACCTGACCTAGTCCGGTCGTACTGTGGCCACGTCAGCAAGAGCCGGCAGAGGGGACGTACTGATGAAGCACACCGCGCCCGAGGGCTACACCAGCGTTGCACCGTGGGTCGTCACCGACGACACCGGCGCACTGCTCGACTTCATCACCGCGGCGTTCGACGGCGAAGAGCTCGCCCGGGTGCCCGTCGAAGACGGCACCATCGGCCACGGCGAGATCCGCATCGGTGACACGGTCGTCCTGGCCTTCGACCGTCGGCCCGACTGGCCCGTGATGCCCGCGCTGCTGCGCCTCTACGTCCCCGACGCGGACGCCGCCATGGCCGCCGCCGTGGCGCACGGGGCGACGGTCGTCACCGAGGCCGCCGACAGTGCGTGGGGTGACCGGGGTGGGAGGGTGCGCGACCCGTTCGGCAACATCTGGTGGGTGATGAGCCGGGTCGAGGACATCGCGGCGGACCGCGCCTGGCAGCGGATGTCCCAGCCGAAGTACGCGGAATCGATGCGCATCGCCCAGGAAACCCTGGACTGCGAGCTCAGCGGGCGGGAGTCCGGGGTGGCCAGCGCCCCACGACACCCGACCCCCTGACCCCCTGACCCCCTTGCGCCACCGGGGCCGGCCGGGCTGGTGATCGCCGGCGGGCACCGGTCGTGCAGCCATTCGGGGGAAAAGGTCGACGGGACGTCGAATCCCGGAGCGAGCCGTGGTCTGTTCAAGGGAGACGGGCTCGAAGAGAGGTGTGGAACGTTGCACATGAGGCGTACGGGAACGGTCCTGGGAGCAGCCGTGCTGACCGTGCTGACGGTCCCGACCAACGCACACGCTGCAGCAGTCGCTTGTGGCGGAGGCGTGTCGACCGGCCGTGTGGCCATCAACGGCTGCATCAGTGCCCAGCGTGGATCCGTCGGCGAGTTCCCGACCCGGGAGATCACGGCGTACATCAAGGCGCGGAACACGGGACCGAAGGGACTGAACGTCTCTTACGAGGCGTTCTTCCGCGTGGTCGACGGGGGTCACTGGGAGAAAGTGGGCAGCGGTCGCTCCTACGTCCGGGCCGGCGAGGCCATCGGCCCCGTCGAGGTGGGGAGCACGACGAGGGTGTGCGGCCCCGTGAAGGTCGAAGTCCGCGTGCACGCTCGCGCCGACGGCGCTGCCTGGAGCGGCTGGTCCCCCGCATCCACGAGGCAATGCCAGACCTGAACGGCTGGGCGTTGCGGACCGACGGGTGGGGGCCCCGGATCCACCCCGGGGCCCCCACCGGAGTCACGCCCGCGGGCCGGAGTCCGTCAGGGTGACCGGGACGGCCGTAGCGCTCGGGCGAGCTCGTGGGCGTGGGCGGCGAAGGGGCCGAGGTCGGTGGCCCGGGCGTAGGCGGGGTGGTCTCGGTAGGCCGTGATCCGGTCCAGGGCGCGCCGGCCGTAGTAGGCGGACGGTCCCGCTCCCGCACCGGGTGCGGGTTGCGTCGTTCCGGCGGCTACGGCCGGGAGGATCTGCTCGAACAGCGTGTGGCAGGCCCGGATTCCGCGGAGCATGACCTGGTGGTAGCGGTCCTCGGGCCCGACGGGGAAGCGGTGTTCGGCCAGGACCGGACCGGTGTCGATGCCGGCGTCGACCTCGTGGGCGGTGGCACCGTACTCCGTGTCGCCGTTCAGCAGGGCGAACAGGACGGCTACGGACGGCAGGCCGCGGTGCCGGGGCAGCAGCCCGTTGTGGATGTTGAGGATGCGGAGGCCTTCGGCGCGGAGCAGCGGCTCCCGGAAGATCTGCCGGTTGTTGAGCGACCAGACGATTCCGTCGGTGCAGGCGCGGGCCAGCACGGCGGCGTGGGCGTTGATGTCCGCCACCGCCAGGTGGGGCGCGTCGGCGGCAGCGGCATCCAGCGGATCGGCGGAGCAGACCAGGTCGACCGGGTGGCCGCGCGTGGCGCAGTGGGTGACGGCGCGGCGCAGCAGGGCCCCCTCTCCGACGAAGATCATGCGGCGGCCCCCTCGCGGGCGACGGCCAGGTGGTCGCAGACCTGTTCGAGCGTCAGGTTCCGCACCAGGCAGTCCAGGCGGCGCGTGAACAGCTGGGCCTGGTCGGGGGTCAGCAGGTCCGAGGAGACGGCGGCGAGCATCTCGACGAGGGCCAGGGAATCGCCGCCGAGGGCGTGGAAGTCGGAGTCCGCCCTCAGCCGCGCTGCGTCGACGCCGAGGATCTCCGCCCAGTGGTGCCTGACGCGCCCCTCCAGAGTGACCGCCCAGGGTTCGACGGGAGAGGGTTCGTCGACGGGAGAGGGGTCGTCGACCGGGGAGGGTGCGCTCGACGTCGTGTGGGTGAAGGGGTCGGGGAGGGCGTCGAGATCCGTCTTCCCGCTGACCGTGCCGGGCAGCGCGTCGACCACGACGACGTGGGCGGGGACGAGGTGGACGGGCAGGTTCCGGGCGAGTTCGGCCCGCAGGGCACGGGCCAGGTCTGCGCCTGCTCCAAGGTGGCCGGGGTGCGGCACCACGTACGCGCACAGCACGGCCGACGCGGAGTGCGGGCGCCGGCGGGGCACGACGACGGCCCGGTGGACGGCGGTGTTGCCCTCCAGGGCGGCGACGACTTCGGCCGGTTCGACGCGGTGCCCGGCGATCTTGACCTGGTCGTCGATGCGCCCGGCGAACTCGATCGCGCCGTCGGCCAGCCGACGGCCGAGGTCACCTGTGCGATAGGCGCGGACGCCGTCGGGGCCGGTGGTGAAGGAAGAAGGCCGGCCGACGGATGGGGTGTCGACGGGGTCGAGGTAGCCGCGGGCCACTTGGATCCCGCGCACGACGATCTCGCCGGTGCGGCCGGTGTCGCCCGGACGACTGCCGATGGTCTCGCCGTCTTCGCCGACGAGGTCGACCCGGGCGTACGGCCCGGGGAGGCCGATCGGGACGGTGGCGCCACTCTCGCTGCCGTCCACGGTGTGGGCCAGTACGGCGACGGTCGCTTCGGTGGGCCCGTACACGTTGATCACACGGCATCCGGTCCCGAAGGCGGTGCGTGCGGACCGTACGGCGGCGGGGGTGAGCGGCTCGCCGCCCAGCAGGAGGGTGCGCAGGGAGCGCGCGGGGTGGCTGCTCGCAGACCCGAGGAGGGCGAGGTGGGAGGGCGTGAGCGCGAGGGTGTCCGCCCGGTGTTCGGTGACGAGCTCCCGCAGGACGGCGGGCGAGGGGGTGCCGGGCGCGAGGACGGTCGTACCGCCGGCCAGCAACGGTAGGAAGAGGGGGAAGCAGGAGATGTCGAAGGCGTAGGAGGAGGCGAAGCCGAAACGGGTGCGGTCGGTGACCCGGCCGACGCCGGTCATCCACCGGACGAAGCCCATGAGGCTGCCGTGCTCGATCTGCACGCCCTTGGGGCGACCGGTGGAACCGGAGGTGTGGATCACGTACGCCAGGTCCCCGGCGGTGGGCCGCACGTCCGCCGGCGCAGTGGGTCCCGCTTCACCGGCTGCGGCGGCGTCCAGCACGTCCGCGTCCGGGCCGGGACCGTCGAGGAGGTCGTCGACGGCGAGCAGGGGCCCGGGCACGAACGGGGCGAGTTCCTCGGCCAGGTGTCGCCGGGTCAGGCACAGCCCGGCGGCGCAGCTCTGGAGGATCTCCCTGATCCGGGCGCCGGGATGGGCCGGGTCGAGCGGTACGTAGGCGGCGCCCGCCTTGAGGACGCCCCACAGGGCGCACACTCCGGCGGGAGAGCGGTCGACGACCAGGCCGACCAGGTCCCCGCGTCCGATGCCGCGCCGCCCGAGCGCGACCGCGACCGCTTCGGAGCGCTGGTCGAGTTCGGCGTACGTGACCACGCCCTCGGGCCCGTCGAGAGCGGGCGCACCGGGGGTACGGGCGGCCCGGGCACGGAAGGCGTCCACGACGGTGGGCTCCGCGACGGCCGCATCCGATGGGGCCGCTGGCGGTGCGGGGCGGAGGGCCGCCACGTCCGGCCGGGCCCGGCGGGCCCCCGCCGGGGCTTCGAGGCCGGCCAGCGTCGCGTCCAGCAGCTCCGCCGCACGAGCCGCGAGGTCCGGGCCCGTGCCGCGGACGCCGAGCGTGATCTCGGTCGCCGTTGCGGTCTCCGTCGACGTTCCGGTCTCGGCGGCGACCAGGGAGAGCGGCACCAGCGGGGCGTGCACCGGCAGAGCGAAGGCCGCGGACGCCGTGAAACCACCGCCGGAGAACTCGGCGAGGTCCAGGCGGCCCAGGTGCGAGACGACCGCCGAGGCGAGGTGCCGGTCGGTGCGGAACGCCACGGCCTGGGCCGTGCGCAGCACACCGGCGGTGACGGCCGACGGTAGCCGCGCCAGGATCGTCTCGAATCCGGCGGCGAGCTCGCGGCCTTCGGCCAGGTCGGTCAGCAGGCGGGTGTGCGCGGCCGTCCAGTCGGCCCCGGGGCGCAGGTCCAGGAACAGCGGCAAGCTCAGGTTGCCCGTCGCCGCGATCCCGGGTCGGTGCCGGCGCAGGTCGACCGGCACCATGACGCGGGTGTCGAGCCGTGCGGCGTCGGTCAGGGCCTGGGCGAGGCGGGCGGTGAGCGCGGAATGACGCCCGGGCAGGGTACGGCGCAGCCACAGCGTCCGGGTCGGGCCGCTGCCGCCCACCGTGCCGAGCGGGGAACGCCGGGCGGGCCTCGGCGTGGCCCGCGGCCCGGTGCTGCCGAGCCGGCGCAGCAGCGCGGCGTCGGTGTCCGCATCGAGCGCGGCACGTGGGGCCTCGCCCCGCAGGGCGCGGAAGACCTCCCGTACCCAGGTCAGGGCGCCGTGACCGTCCATCACGGCGTGCGAGGCGCTGAAGACGACAGTGGTCGCGGTCCCGTCCGCGCCGGTGCCGGTGCCGGTGCCGCTGCCGCTGCTGCTGCTGCTGCCGGGCACGATCAGTACCTCGCAGCCGGGCGGCTCTGCTCGCTGCGAGGGCCCGGTGGGCAACACGACCGTCCGCCGCTTCGAGTCGGCGGGCCCACCGGCCCGTGGGTCGGCGTACCGCACCCGCGGCGGCGGCCCCTCGGCGCTCCACATCGAGCCGACGCGCGCGAGCGAGGACCCCGGGCATGCCTCGGCGGCCTGTGCCAGGGCTGCCTGGAACCGTCCGCGGTCGGGTATGCCGTCGCCCTCGACGACGATGCGCAGGGCCATGGCCCCCCGCGCGTCCCCGGCGGCGAGGTAGAGGCGCTCGGTGGGCGACACCGGGCGCCGGTAGCGGGTGGCGGAATCGGCCGCATTGGCCTCATGGGCCTCATGGGCCTCATGGGCCTCATTGACGGCCTGACGGGATGTCATGACGGGGTGTCCCCTTGTCCGGTGTGGTCGGGTGCGGTGCGCGGCGCGGGGCGGGCCGGCGCGAGGGAGCCGGTGGGGGCCGGCGGGCCGGCGGTCCAGGCGGCGACCCCGCCCCCCGCCGTCACCCACTCGTGCAGCGCGCGCAGTCCTTCGGCCCGGGTGCGCGGAGCCGTGTAACCGAGGTCGTACCGGGCGGCAGTGGTGTCGTACGTCGCCGACCGGGTCAGCAGCGCCAGCATGTAGCGGCTCAGCGGCGGCCCCGTGTCCGGCTCCCTGCCCCTGCCGACTGACCGGTGGTGCAGGTGCCAGCCCGCTTCGACCGCCGCGGCAACTCCGCGGCCGAGGCGGAGCGGGATGCGCGGGGAGGGCGGCCTGCAGCCGAAGAGGGCGCCGACCCGGGCCAAGAAGGGCCACAGGTCCGTCTCCTCGCGGTCCACGATGAAGTAGGCCTTGCCGCCGACCCGCCCGGCGGGGGCGACGGCGGCCCGCAGGCAGGCGTCCACCGCATTGTCGACGTGGCACAGCGACACCAGGACCCGCTTGCCGCCCGACAGGTCGGGCAGTCGGCCGCAGCGCATGGCGTCGACCATGCGCGGCAGGAATCCGGCGTGGTCGCGCGGCCCCCAGATGCCGCGCGGACGCACCGCGCAGGTGGTGAACTCCGGGCCGTCGGCCGCCCGTACGTACTGCTCGGCGATCGCCTTCGTCTCGCAGTAGTGGTTGAACCACCGCTGCGGGTACGGGGTGCTCTCGTCGATGCCGAGGCGATCGCCCTCCCGCACCCGCATCAGCGCGCTCGGGCTGGAGACGAACACGAACCGCCGCGCCCCCGCCGACCGCGCCACCGCCAGCAGCCGCAGCGTGCCGGTGACGTTGGCGGCCTCGAACTGCGCGCGGCTGCCGTGGTCGACGACACGTGCCGCGCTGTGCAGCACCGCCTCGCAGCCCTCTGCCGCCCGCCCCAGTGAGACGACGTCGGCGAGATCGCCGGTGACGACCTCGACACCGGCCAAGGAGCGCAGCCGTACGGCATCGCTGCCGGGCCGCACGAGGGCGCGGACCTGATGGCCTTGGCGCAGCGCGCCGTCGACCAAGTGCCCGCCCAGGAATCCGGATGCTCCGGTGACCAGGACCTTCACAGCGCCCGCCCCCGGCTCCCGAGCCCCGCGCGTGAGAACAGGGGGGCGGTCCCGACCTGCTGGCGCTCGGCCCAGCGGGCCAGCTCCTCGCGGCCGATCTTGGCGTTGTGCCGGATGTCCACGGGGAAACCGGGGTGGCGCAGGAACTCCCGGAGGCCGGTCGTCGCGGCGTGCGCCTCGGCCATCGCGCGCAGCTCGGCCACCAGCGCTCGCCACCCGCTGTCGTCGAGCGCTGCCTCCTGCGTCCCGGTCTCGATCTCCACGCAGACGATCGGCCGTTGTGCACCGGCCTGCCCTATGCCCACCAAGGCGGCGCGCCGGACGAGGGGATGGGCGTTGAAGACCCCCTCGCAGCGCACGGTGTGCAGGTCCCGGAAATCGGTGCGCACCCGCTGCGCGGCGCGGCCGCAGAACCACAGCCGCCCCTGGTCGTCGAGGCGACCGAGGTCACCGGTTCGGTGCCAGATGCGCGGGGCTTCGCCTCCGGGGCGCTCCTCGGCCGCCTTGTGCATGGCGTCGCACTGCGGTGCGCGGTGGTAACGCCGGCTGACGGAGTCGCCGTGGACCAGGATCTCGCCGACGCGCCCGGCCGGCAGGCCGTGTGCGGGGTCCAGGCGGGCGAGCGGGCCGTCGGTGACGGGGACGATGGTCACACGGGTGCCGGGGACCGGCCGGCCGACGCACGTTCCGTCGCCCGCGGCGGCCCGGGCCGCGGTACCGCCGCGTTCGCGGTCGCGGCCGTCGCCTTCGCCGAGGATCTCGGCCGCCTCGATCGAGGTGATCGGCAGCACCTCCGTGGCCCCGTACGTCACGTGGATCCGTGCCTCCTCTCGAAGTACCCGGCGCAGCGCGGCCACGACCGCGTCGGGCACCGGGGCCCCGCCGGATACGACGCAGCGCAGGTCGGGCAGCGGATGGCGACCCCGGGCGGCGCCGGTGAGGTGCCCGGCCAGGTTCCGCAGCAGAGCGGGCGAGGCGAACATGGTGGTGACGCGGAACCTTTCCAGCGCATCGACGAGCCGCACCGGGTCCGCCTGCGCGACCCGGCCGGGGGCCAGCGGCGCGAGCACCAGGGTGGAGCCGTAGACCAGGTCGAGCACCCCGTAGAAGGGCTGCGTGATCAAGGAGACGTCGTCACGGGTGCGGCCGTGGACCGCCTCGATCTGGCGGGCGATGGACAGAGCCATCCGATGGGTGTACTCGACTCCCTTGGCCGGGCCCGTGCTTCCGGTGGTGAAGCCGATCATCAGCAGGTCGTCCCCGCCCGTCGGCGCCCCGTCCGGGCGCGTGCCGCTCCCGGTGCCGGCTCCGGGCGCGGCGCGCAGTGCGGCCAGCGTGTGACCGCGGCCGAGCCGGAACCGTCCCAGGGTGACGGGGACCCGTACTCCGGCGAAGGTACGGCGGCCCAGGACGCGCACGAGCTGGGCGAGGGGCGGCCCGATGAACGCCTCGGCGCCCACGGCCCGGTAGCAGTGCAGCATGCGCCGCACACCCATGCCGGGATCCACGACGACGGGCACGGCCCCGACCCGGAACAGCGCGAAGACGAGCGCGAACAGCTCCGGGCCGGGTGGAGCCATCAGCACCGTCTTGGTGCCCCTGGTGATCCCGGCGCGCTCGAATCCGAGGGCCAGTTCCTCGGCCGTCTCCTGCAACTGCCCGTAGGAGACGGTGCCGTACCGGGAGCCGCGGCCGACGGGGTGGATCACGGCCGGCTTGTCGGGAAAGGCGCGGGCGTTGCGCTCCAGCCACCCGGGCACGCTGTCCGTGGCGCCGGCCGGGTGCTCCCCGGACCGGTCCGCGGGCTGCCCGGTCGGCTCCTCGCCCGTGTCGGTCCGTCCGGCGGACCGCCCCGTACGCCTCACCGGACTCACCACCCCTCGGGCCGGTAGACGGCGCACGCCGCGCTGGGTCCGGCGCCGACCGACACGAACAGGAACTGGTCGTAGTCGTCCCGGCGTACGCCGTCCATCGCCCGGAGGTAGCCGAGGACGGGCGCCGCGGTGTGCGGCTCTCCCCCGGCCCGGGCAGCATCCCCGGCCGTGTCCGCGGCAGTGGTCGCGGACGGGCCGATCACCAGGGTCCGGTCGAGGTCGACGCCGAACTCCTCCGCGTACTCGGTGACGACGCGCGCCGCGAGCTCGCTCAGCCGCGCCCGGTGGCCCGGCTCGTGCCTGACGGTGATCGCGGTCCGCCCCTGCGTGCCCATGGCGGCGGTGTCGAGGTAGCCCTCGACACCGGTGGGCCCGTCTGCGGTGTAGTGGCGCACGGGCCCGAACCCGGCACCGGGATCGGCACTGCGCTCCAGCAGGAAGGCGCCGGCAAGGTCCGCGTACGGGTAGCCGGGATCGCGGTCCGCGTCGCCCCCCGGGTGGACGTCGGCGGCCGTGATCAGCAGGCGCTCGGTGCTTCCGGTCGCCAGCAGTGCCTGCCCCACCTGGACCGCGTTGAGTACGCCGCAGGCCCCGTTCATCAGGTCGAACGAGAAGCCTGCGGCCGGCTCGGGGTCGGCGATGTAGTCGAGGTTGATGCCGATCTCCTTCTGTACCAGGGCCGCCATGGCCGGTTCGAAGGTGTTGTGCTCCCGGTAGACGCCGACGTTGACGAGCACGCCGATCGACGAGGCCGACACCCGGGCCCGGGCCAGACAACCTCGGGCGGCCCGGCCGGCGAGGTCCACGACGGACGCCGGGGCCTGGGCGGGCGCTCCCGGAACGGTGGTCGGGGCGGTCGCGGTGGTCGGGGCGGTCGGGGCGGGGACGGCTGTTTCGGCGGCGGTGATGACCATGCCCATGGCTCACACCCCCACGTTCGTGAAGGTCGCGGACAGGGCGCCGGTGACCACACCGGAGGCCGCGGGCACCAGCAGGAACCGGGCCCCCCGGCGGGCGGTCCCCGCCCTGAGGTGTTCGCGCAGCGTCAGGAAGTGCGACGTCGTGGCGGTGTTTCCGTAGCGTTCCACCACGGAGAGGGAGGTGGGCATGGGGGTGCCGAACTCGTCCTCGGCCATCTCGTTGGCGTAGTCGATGAAACGGGTGCCGACCTGGTGCTGGATGACGTAGTCGAACTCCTCGCCCGCGAACGACCGCCCGCTCTTGGCCAGAAGGTCCCCGTGGAACCGCGGCCACAGCCTGAGCCGGTCGCGGTTGTGCATCTTCTTGTTGTCCGTGTAGAGGGCGATGCCCCGGGTGCGGTCGCTCGGCATGCCCATGCACAGGTGGGAGTACTCCGAGCAGGTCATCAGCTCGACGTAGTGAACGCGGTCGCCCGGATCGGTGGACTCGTCCATGACGACCGCGGCCGCCGAGTCCCCGACGGAGAGCGAGGCGAACTGCGGGTCGTAGGAATCCGTCATCTCCCGTGCAGCGGTCTGCGCCACGCGGGTGGCCTGCTCGCCGCTGACGACCAGGCCCCGCCGCACGGTGCCGGAGCGGATCATCCGGTCGAGCAGCCAGACGCCGGTCATCATTCCGGCACAGGCGTTGGAGACGTCGAAATGGATGGCGGAGCGTGCGCCCAGCTCTCTCGCCAGCATGGCCGCGAAGGACGGCTCGAAGGTGAAGCGATCGCCCTGCTTGAAGCGGGTGATCGAAGCGGAGATGACGATGTCGAGGTCGGCGGCCCGGTAACGGGAGGACGCCAGCGCATCCTCGGCGGCGGCCAGGGCCATCCCGAACGAGTCCTCGCCGGCGGCCGGGTCGGGGTCGCACACGCGCCGCTCGGCGATCCCGGTGATCTTCTCGATGTCCACGTCGCCCAGACCCGGTACCTGGGCGGCGAGTTCGGCGTTGGTCTGGACTGCTGCGGGGAGCCGGACGCCTAAGGAGGCTATTCGGCTGTATGCGGTCGTGCTCATGTGTGTCGCTCTCCGTGGCGATCCGCCTTGGGGCATGGGGGTGCCGGGGCGGTGGATGGCAGAGGGATGCAGGGTGCGTCCGGGAATAACGGACAGCGAAGTTACCGTAACGTACGGACATCTCACCGACTGCGCCGAGATCCGCACATACGGGAGATACGGTCGAATACCGGCCAGCCGACCTCGCCGCGACACCGGGCAGGAGCAAGGCCTCCGCCCCTTCCGAGGCCGCACACGCGCTCGAAAACCTGTCCGGAAGCACCCGGTCCGCTCGGACCGCCCCCGCCCCCTCCCCCGTCGTCGAGACCGTCGCGCCCGCCCTCACAGCCCGACCCCGGCCGGGCACGGAGGACATCCGTGTTCTCCGGAACCGCTGGCCGGTTAGGATTCCGGCGATGTCAACGGATGGACCCGTGCGGGTGAATCCCGAAGGATGGTGACCGATGCTGGTCCGGGTTGACTGGCGCGTGATCACGGCGGAGGCCGTGCCGGGTGATCTTCTGAAGTTCCGACCTGAGACGGCAGCACGGATATGGCCGGACGGGGACGGCGCGAACTTCGCTACGGAGGTCGGAATCCCGCACTCGGGAGGGCTCTTCCGGATTCTGGAGGAGCTGGCGGACCGGGATCCGGCCACCCCCGACAGGGCCTTTGCCGAAGGGGTGACCTCCGAGCCGGTCGACACCCCGCACGGCAGACTGCAGCCGCTGGGGAAGCTCTTTCAAGCGGACGTCTTCGTCAGTCTCGACGACGGGACGATCTGGGTTTCGGATCCGGACTCCGAGATCGAGTACGAGCTGATCCACCAGGACCTCTCCTCGCTCAGCTACCTCGTCTACAAGTTCGCCGTGGAGCGGCCCGGCCCGGAGGAGGACCCGGACCCCTACGACTGGGCCGACGTCGAGGAGATCGTCCGCGAGGGCATGTCCCGTTGGGATCCTCTGCCGTTCGAGCGTGGGGCGCAGTTCTGGGAGTCGTTCCTCGACTCCTACCCCATGCTGTGAAGAGGCGGCGGCCGCCCGGCGCCGACGGCCGGCCCCGGTTCAAGGGGCCGGCGGTGCAGTCCTCCGCGTCCGCCACCCGCCTGCGTCAGCCGCGCGGGTGGCCCTGGTCGTAGCCGGGCTGGACGGGGGCGTACCCCTGCCAGGGCTGGTACCCCGGAGTGCCTTGTGCGGGCTGCTGGTAGGGGGCCGGCGCCGTGTGGTGGCGGCGCAGCAGCGCGTCGAAGCGGTCGTACACGTCGCGGGCCCGGTCGGGCGGGGGAACGTAGGCGGTGACGGATCCGTCGGTCTGCCGGACCGTCACCACCGTGCCGACGCGGGGGTCCGCGTGGTGCCAGACTCCGGAGAGGGCGGTACCGGGCACCCAGCCCGACTCGGCCTCCGCGCCGCCACCGCGCCACCGGCGCAGCACTGTTCGTCGGTAGCCCGGGATCAGCAGGGCCGGGAGTGAAATCACGACGAGCAGGAAGAGCACGGCGTTCGCGACCACTCCGGCGGTCCAGTGCAACAGTGCGAGGAGCGCCCCGTAGCAGACCGCGGCAATGAACACCCACATGCAGGCCGTGAGGGCGGCATCCGGCGCTCCGACCTTGCGGAGCAGACTGAAGACGCCCACCGACGCGAGCAGCACCAGTGCGGTGACGCACCCGGCTTCCTCACCGAGGAGTCTGTCGGCGACGCGGCCACCGCGCCGGTCCGGCTTGACGGCGAAGCCGTGCTCGTGGAACCGGAGGCTTATGCGTCCGCCTGGCGTGGCTCTCACGCCTTTGATCTCGTACATAACGATCACGCTAGCGTCGAGGTTCCCGCCCCGAGGGACTGCCCCCTCGTTTCAGGACCGTACGAACGCGCGCGTCGAAGCCGTCGTCGGTCTGCCCGCTCTCCCCCGGGCCGTCAGACACATGATCTGGGCGCGGGCCGCCCCGGACCGTATGATCAAGCGATGTCTGACATGACCGAAACCACGCCCGGTTGGCTGACCAGCGACGAGCTGGACATGGCCAGGGCACGGATGCCAATCCTGTATGTCGAGGCCGTCCCCGTACGCGTGGACGACACCGGCGAAGTCACCCGTATCGGGCTGCTCCTGCGGATCGGCACTGACGGAACGATCAGTCGCACTCTGGTGTCCGGCCGTGTCATGCACCACGAACGGGTCCGTGACGCGCTGCTGCGCCACTTGGAGAAGGACCTGGGGCCGGTGGCCCTGCCCCGCGTGCCCACTTCCCTACAGCCCTTCACGGTCGCCGAGTACTTCCCCACGGCCGGCATCACCGCCTACCACGACCCTCGCCAGCACGCGGTGTCACTGGCCTACGTCGTGCCGGTGGCGGGTGATTGCCGTCCCCGGCAGGACGCCCTGGACCTCGTCTGGTTCAGCCCTCAGGAGGCGGTCTCACCGGCCGTGCAGAACGAGATGCCGGGCGGCCATGCGGTGCTGCTGAAGCAGGCCCTCGCACATGTGGGACACGTGTACTGAGGCCGTGGCCGTCGGGGCCGGGCGCCTTGGCGGTGGGCCGTGCGGGCATGTCGACCGGGTCGGCACGCCCGCACGCACACGGCTCACACCAGTTCGGGCTCCCGCGCCCCACGCGGTTGCGGTACGTGCACCGGCGCGGCATCGCGTTCCCACTGCTTGGTGGTCCGGACGTAGCCGTAGACCACGGACGCCGTCGCCAGGACGAGCAGCGGTCCGAAGACCCACGGGTACGTGGCCATCTCCAGCGACAGGTAGCGGTACGACGCCAAGAGCCCGGCGAAGACCGCGGCGCCGTAGACGACCAGCCGGACTCCCGACCGGTCCCAGCCGCGGTCGAACGAGCGCAGCGCCGTCTCGATCGTGACGGTGAACACCACCCCGGCGATGATGTCCGCGCCGTAGTGGTAGCCGAAGCCGAGCGTCGCGCCGAGCGTCGCGATCAGCCACAACACGCCCGCGATGCGCAGGGCCCGCGGGCCCTTGCGGGAGTGGATGAAGATCGCGGTGGCCCACGCCGTGTGCAGACTGGGCATGCAATTGCGCGGGGTGACCCCGTCGAAGAGCATCGGGTGCGGGGTAGCGACCTGCGGGGGCGTGTGGGGCCACAGGTCGGCCACTGCCCACTGCCCCCCGTCTCCGCCGAAGGCGAAGATCGGTCCGACGACCGGGAAGAGCATGTAGATGCCGGGCCCGAGCAGGCCGATGACCAGGAAGGTGCGCACTAGGTGATGGCGCGGGAGGCGGCGCTCGACCGCCACGTTGCGCAGCTGGTAGAGCGCGACGACGACGGCCATCACCGCGAGCTGGATGTAGACGAACTCCAGGACGCGGAAGCCGACCGTGCCGGTGGCCTCGACGATCCGGCCCACCACCCACGACGGGTTGCCCAAGGCGTGATCGGCGGTCGCCACGTACTGGTCGAGCACCATCGGCCGCGTCTTCGACGTGATCAGCAGCCAGGTGTAGCCGGTCTTGCGGCCGGCCACCAGCAGGAGGGCCAGGGCGACGCCCTTCAGCAGCAGGACGCGCTCATTGCCGGTGCGGCGCGTGACGGCGATGACGGCGCAGGCCAAAGTCACCCACAACGCGCCGTTGCCGAACATCATCTCCGCGCCGACCAACCACCGCACGAGCCAGAAGACGAGGTCGATGCCGATCGCGGCACCGACCGCGATGAACCGTTGCCTCCAGCTGAGCACTACCATCATCAACGCCATGCCGGCGTACAGCACCGTCCCCGAGCGCGGCGCGAAGATCACCTCTCGCGCCTGACTGGTGACCGGTCCCGGAACCCCGTAGCGGCTGGCGGCGATCTCCAGTGCGACGAGGAACGCGAGGGCCAGCACGCTCACCGCAGCCCACAGCACGACCCTTGGTTGACGCCACGCAGCGGACTTGATGCCGCCGCCTATCCTCGAAAACACTCGCGATACCGTAGATGCCACTTCTTCAGCCGATATTCATATTTACACCTGATAACTGTTTGATCGAACATGGTATCGGAGCTGATTCGTTCCACTGGTCACGGGTGCCTCGAATCACAGCGATCGGCTCACCTGCGGCAGCGGCCGCGCGGGCACGAAGTACAGCGCCGCCTGCGCGGCCCCCGCATCACCGGTTCCCGAGCCCACTGCTCACTCCTCCCCCGGCCTCGGCGCACAGTGCTTCTCCAGCTCCGCTGCCGCCCAACGGATCGACGACAGCGGATCGTCGTGCAGGTGGCGGAGCATCGGCAGCACCGCCCGCACCGCTGCCCTGTTCTCCGCGCTGCTGCAGTCGGCTATGTCCGCGATGAGCAGCAGCAGGGTGGGACGGGCCTGGTTGGCGGGGTCGGTCATCAGCTCTGCCAGGAACGGCACCGCGGGTGCCGCCGCGGTCAGCGAAGAGCCCTTGGAGACCAGCAGCCGGTAGAGGTCGTGGACCGCACCCAGGGCGGTCTCCTTGTGGTCCGACGCCACCTTGCCGATCAGACCGCGCACCGCGTGGGCGGGACCACGTGCGGACCAGTAGGACCCCCAGTCGACGTCGTGCAGACGCAGCTGGAGCTCGCGGTGCGGCCAAAGCCCCTCCGCATCGAGGCGCAGCGCCACCTGGCCGGCCGGTCCCGTGACGTACAGCGTGCCGTCGCCCTCCAGGACCAGGTCCTCGATGCCCGTGCCGAGCCGCAGCCGGGCGACCGAGCCGGAGTCCAGGTCCCAGATGCGGACCAGCCCGTCCGCCCAGGCGCAGGCCAGCGCCGGGCCGGTGGCCAGTCCGGCGGCCGTGAGCGCGGTGACCGCAGTGCGCCGTCGGTCGAACGGCTGCGGTCGCGGGTCGCAGTCCGTCCGCCAGTAGCGCAGCACGCCGTGGGCGTCGCCGCTGACCACGGCCCGGTGGGCATCGTCGGGACGGAAACAGGCGAGGGCGGTCACCGGCGCCCGGTGCAGCGGCTTGCTGACGGCCTCGGCGGGCCCGTCGGCGGCGGCCTCGGCGGTGGATTCCCACAGGTGGACGCGGCCTTCGGCGTCGCCCGCGGCGGCCAGCGAGGCCTCCTCGTCGAGGGCGACGGCGGTGCGGTCCGGCAGGGCCCGCAGGGCGGAGGGGACCGTGACGGCGGCGGGGACGGTGCCGGTGGAGTCCACCCGCCAGCGCCCGTGGTCGTCGGCGTCGCCGTCGGTGAGTGCGAACGCGCCGAGCTCCTCCAGGGGCTCGGGGACCTCGCCGGGCGGCTGTACGTCCTCCTCGGTGCAGGCGAGCCCCAGCGTCTCGACGACCTGGAGCAGTGCCTCGCGGGTCCGGCCGTAGATCACCAGGTCGAAGCCGGCGCCCGACCCGCAGGCCCGGGATATGAGCGCGTCCGGCCCGCCGTACATCAGCGCATCGCACGCCAGCTCCTGCCACGGCAGCAGTCCCAGTTCCCCGTACGAGGCCGTCAGCCGATCCAGGACCGCCGGGGCGTCCTGGATGTCCGCGCCGCGCACCTTGAGGGTCCAGCCGTAGGTCCCGGGCAGCCGTTCCAGGGCCAGTTGGAGGAAGAACTCCGACAGCGACCGGCTCTGCAACTGCCAGCCACCGCCGGTGCTGACCAGCACCCGGGGGTCGGGGTGCGACGCTTCGGCAGCGAGATAGCCCCACTGGTTGCAGTACTGGTACTCGGACATGAAGATGCAGATCCGCCGGTCGGGGGCATCCGGCGGCAGGAGCGGGTGGCCCTCGGGCAGTCCGTCGGCCCGCGCCGGGTCCAGGCTCGCATCGTCCTCGACGTCCTCAGCGTCCTCGACGTCCTCGGCGTACGAGTCGTCGTAGGCGTCCTCGTCGGCGTCCTGCTCGCCGTACTCGTCGACCCAGATGCTCGGCGGCCACTGGGTGTGCGTCCAGTACAGCCGCGGCCGGAAGGAAAAGGAGTTGACCGGGGAGTCCCACCATTCGGCGAGCGCCGCGGGGACGGGCAGGCTCTCGTCGATGCCGTAACCCAGATTCTCCCCGTCCCAGCGGGAAGCGACCGGCTCGCCTCCCGGGTCCTCGTAGCCCCACTCGCGCTGTACCGCGTCGAGCAACTCCCAACGGGGCCGACCCTCTTGGCGCCGGAGCCGCTCTGCGAACTGTCCATAGTCGATGATCTCTGCCACGCAGGCATCGTACGGGTGTTCCCCGACGAGGCAGCCGGTCGTGCTCGGCGGCTCGGCAGGGGGGAGCCGGGGGCTGCCCGCCGCCCGGCGCCGGGCGCGTCTCGCCGCCTCAGTCCTCGTCCGTGGCGACGATGACCACGGCACGGCCATTGCCGATACCCACCACGGCCGCGTCGAAGGTGGCTTCGGTGACCGGCATCCAGGACACGTTCCCGTCCGCGCCCTCCCGGTACGCGGCACTGCCATTGGCGCGCCAGTCGGCCTCGGGCCCGAGCAGCGCCGCCAGTCCTTCGCCGATGGCGTCGGCCACGGGGCGCATCGGGCCGTCCACAGCGCCGTTCGTATGGGCGAGGGTGCGTATGAGCGTGGCGGCCGTCCAGGACGACACCTGGTGAGGAGGGATCCGCCTGTGCAGGGCGGAGTCCATCTGCCGTGGGCTCCGCGGGCCACCGTGTCCGTGCTCGCAGTGGCCACAGTGCGGTGCGAGCAACCCGGTGGACGCCAGTACGTCCCAGCACAGTTGCCCGTGGCTGCGGCCGTCGTCCGGGCCGAGGTGGACGATGCGGTCTGCGTACTCGCCCCACTCCGCCAGCCACATACCGAGGTCCGCATCCGGCCCCAGGTCGTACGCCGGGGGCGCCTCGAACGAAAGTCTCATGGTTCTCCCAACTACCGGACACGGCCGGCGAACACGCACGAACAGCAGGTCGCGACAGTACGTGGAGCAGATCCGCCAGCACAGGAACGGTCGCAGGAAGTTCAGTTGGCCCTGGATCGGGGGGGCGCTCCGACGGGCGTGATGCGCCCCGCCCGACTCATCGGATGGCGTACCCGTCCCACAGCGGGCCGCCGGCCAGTTCCAGGACCTCTCCCACGACTGCGGCGAAGACCTCCGTGTCCCCCGCGATCGCCTGCGCGGCAGCTTCGGACAACGCACGATGGACCCCGGGGTCGGCCGCGGCCAGCCGCCGCGACAGCCATTTGCCTCCGCCGAGCCACCGCCCGCCGACCAAGAGGACCAGCTCCGAGGCACGCTGCAGCAGGTGCGAGACCAAGTACAGCCGCTCTGCCGGGTCCGTACAGCCGCGCAGGTCATCGAGCAAGTCGGTCAGGACGTACCGCTGGTAGTCACGCTCATGGTCCGAGAGGGGCGGCGGGCCGGCAGCCCAACGCTTTCGCGCCTCGTCCTGGAGCGAAGCACCCAGCCCGTCCGTGTCCACCAGGAGCATGCCCTGGGCACACATGGCGAGCAGCGGCGAACTCCGCTTCGCGGTCTCCCGGTCGGCGAAGTCGCGCCAGACGGCCTCTGTCTGCACGAACAGCTCCACCGGCCAGCCGCGGTACACGAGGTTCTCCCGGCAGGGGGCGGGCGGCCCGTCCAGCAGGACCACGATGTCCAGATCGGATGTCGGCGTCCGGCGGTCGGTCAGCACGCTGCCGGCGAGGAAGGCCGCCCGGGCGGCGGGAAATCGGTCCCGCACCAGTGCGCGGGCGGTGAGCACGGGGTCGTCCATGATCGCAGCCTACGTGCCGACGCCGGTCGCCGCCGACACCTACTGGCCAGGCGCGACGCCGCCAAAGTCGTCACGGGCCGGCTCACCCCGGGCCCCTACCTGCTGCGCCTGATGGAGGACCAGCTCGGTCGCCTGCGGGAGGCCGGCTTCTCCGATTCCGACGCCGCCATGACCAATTACCTGCTCGGCGCGTTCGTCCAGGGCTTCGTGCTTACGACCGCGGGCTGCGCAACTTCACCTTCCGCTGCGTGGTCCGGCAGGCAGCCGACCTCGACGGTGCGGCGGCGGGCGGTGCGGCCTGCGACCGAGCGGCCGCGGCTCTCGCCGAACGCGGCATCCGCCACGGTGCGTTGCGCACCCAGGTCACCAGCGTGGACGACATGAAGATCCGGCGGCCCCGACGAGCGTGATCGTGCGGGGCGACGGAGCCGTCCTCGCCGCCGGCGCCGTGCGCCTGACGGATCCGTGCCGGTTCGCCTGCACGGAGGAGGACGCCTGTCCCAGAATGGAGCCTTCGGTGCGGGCCGTACCTTGCTGCCCGGCGGAGGGGGATTCGATGGACCATCTCGTCAGCATTCCACTGGACCACCAGGACGGTGGGGTCGCCGTCTTCGAAGTCTCGGGCGACCGTCAGGGTTCGGATCTCGAACTGGCTTCGGGAGGAGACCTGACCACCCGCGCACGCATCACGCTCCAGGAGGCGCTGGACCAGGTCAGGCCCACCCTGACGCGGGTGTCCGACATGGTGCGCGACCTCGGACCGCAGGAAGCCGAGATCGAGTTCGGCCTGAAGATCGGCGGCGAGACCGGGGTGGTGATCGCGAAGGGAACCACGGAGGTCAATTTCGCCGTCCGCCTCGTCTGGACCCGCAGCTGACCACCCGGGCCGTGCGACGCGAGGGCTTCGTCGTCAAGGTGCGCAGCAAGGCGTCGGAAGTCCCCGCCGGCGTGGGTTTCATGGTGGGCCCGAACCAGCTCGTGACATGTGCCCACGTGGTCAACGTCGCGTTGGGCCGTACGAAGGAAGACCGCACCAAACCGTCTGACCGGGCACGGATCCAGGTGGAGTTCGTACTGCTCGGGGACGCCGAGGGAGGGCCGCTCCGGAACTGTCGCATCGACGCCTGGGATCCACCGCCGGGCGGCGGATCGGCCGGCCGGGACGTCGCCGGCCTCACGATCGTGGGCGGTGACCTGGTTCCCGTCGGAGCGGGTGCGGCCCGGCTGCTCGACTCGCGGCTCGGGGACGCGGGTGGAGGCGAAGTAGCGATCTTCGGGTACCCGGGCGTTCCGCCCCGCGAGGTCAACGGCGCGTGGACCGCGTGTTTACTGCGGGGTGCGGTCGGCGGTGGTCTGATCCAGCTGGATTCCGGGGGCGAGTCCGCCCTGCGGGCCCAGCCCGGGTACAGCGGGACTCCGGTCATCACCTCCGACCGTTGGGGAGACGCCGTCGTGGGGATGCTGGCCGTGGCGAGCCACGACGGCGCCGAAGGCGACGCCTACGCAGTTCCGGTGGCCGAGGTGGTTGCGGCCTGGCCGGAGGTACTCGGTCGTAGCGCGCTGCCGGCCTGCCCGTACCGGGGATTGCAGGCGTTCACGGCGCAGGACGCCGAAGCCGGGTACTTCGTGGGCCGGGAACGAGAGGTCGACCGCCTGCGGGACATGGTGCGCGTTCAGCCCCTCGTGGTGGTGACCGGCCCTTCGGGAGTGGGAAAATCCTCCCTCGTGGCGGCCGGCCTCCAGCCCGCCCTGGCCGGCGACGGCTGGTCGGTCGCCACGTTCCGGCCGGGCAGCTCCGCCTTCGCGGCCGTGGCCCGGGCACTGCTCGTACTCGAACAGCCGGACACCGAGCACTCCCTCGACCAGTTGGAACAGCGCATCCGGGCGTTGCGTGTCGAAGGGTTCTGGGCGGTCGCCAACAAGGTCGCCCTCCTGGCCGGTCGTCGTATCGCCTTGGTCTGCGACCAGTTCGAGGAGGTGCTCAACGGCGGTCCCGCGAGCCACGAGCCCCTGGAGTTCCTCCAGGCGATGTTCCCGCCACCCGACACGGCGCAGAGCGAGCACGTACGCCTCGTCTGCACGCTACGGGCCGACTTCCTGCCCGACCTGCTCTCGATGCCCGATGTCGGACCGCGGCTCCAGGACCGGCAACTGAACGTGTCGCCCCTCGACGAAGAGGCATTGAGCCGTGTGATCATCGAGCCCGCTGCGATGAGCCGTGTCACCTTCACGCCGGGCCTCGCGGCGGCCATTGCCGCCGAGGCCGGCAGGTCCTCGGGAAGCCTTCCCTTGTTGGAGTTCGCCCTCACGGAGCTGTGGCCCCTGCAAGAGGACCGGCGGATCAGCTTCGACAGCTACTACAGCCTCGGAGGTGTCTCCGGAGCACTGAACCAGCATGCGGAGAAGGCGTACCACCTCCTGTCGGAACACGTGCCCGCGGCGCGCATCCGCCGCGTGCTGCTCGCGATGGTCCGGGCCCGCGGCGGGGCCAAGAGTGCCGTCCGGGTCACCGCGCAGCGTTCCCACCTGGGTGAGGACTGGTACGTGGCCCAGCTTCTGGCCGCTCCGGATATCCGGCTCGTCGTGATCGGGCCCGGCGGGCCGGCCACGGCCGAGATCGCGCACGAAGCACTGATCCGAGAGTGGCGGCGGCTTGCGACGTGGGTCGACGAGGACGCGGACTTCCAACAGTGGCTCGCCGTGCTGGAAGAGCGCGCCTCCGAAGGCGATCTGCTCTCCGCCACTCGGGTCGCCGAGGCGCAGCGCTGGCTCGGGGAGCGCAGACCCGACATCCCTCAGGCGGTCGTGAACCTCATCGAGCACAGCAGTTCAGTGATCCTGGAACAGCAGAAGACCCGCCGGCTCCTGAGCGAGTCACAAGAGATCACCGAGCAGCTGCGCGAGCGCTCCGCGGAGCTGGAGAGGCGGCAGCGGGACCTCCAAGTGGCCAACTCGACGCTTGAGGAGAAGGCCGAGCTGCTGGCGCAGGAGAACCGGAACATTGAGAGCCGGATCGAGCGGATCGAGGAAGCACGGCAGGTGTTGGAAGAGCGGGCGGAACAGCTTGCCGTGTCCATGAGGCACAAGAGCAATTTCGTGGCGACGATGTCGCACGAGCTGCGTACGCCTCTCAATTCGCTCCTGATCCTGGCGAGGTTGCTGGCCGAAAACCGAGAGGGCAACCTCTCGCCGAGGGAGGTGGACTTCTCCAAGACCATCCATCGGGCGGGGTCGGACCTGCTGCAACTGGTGAGCGACATTCTGGACCAGTCACGCATCGAGACCGGCCGCATGGACGTGACACCCACCCGGACGACGTTCGCCGAGGTCGTCGACTACGTGGTGTCCACCTTCGATCCGTTGGCCATGGAGAAGGGACTGAAGCTCTCCGCGCGGGTCACCCCCGGCACCCCCGCCGGTTTGTACACGGACGAAGGTCGACTGCTGCAGGTTCTGCGCAATTTGCTATCGAACGCGGTGACGTTCACCCCCGAGGGCTCCGTGGAACTGGTGATCCACACGGCTGCCGGGGACGTGCCGCCGGAAGTCAAACAGATGATGCTCGCGGCCGGATCGCTACGGGACGCCGATGAAGAGGTGATCGCATTCTCCGTCATCGACACCGGCATCGGGGTCGCGGAGGAACACATGGAAGCGATCTTCGAGGCTTTCAGGCAGGCCGACCGAACCGTCAGCCGGACGCACGGAGGCACGGGCTTGGGTCTCACACTGAGCAGGGAGATCGCCCGGCTCCTCGGCGGAGAGATCCACGCCGTGAGCCGACTCGGCGCCGGTTCCGCCTTCACGCTGTACCTGCCCTTCGGCTCGCTACCGGAAGAAGGGCGGTCGGCAGCCTCGACCACGGCGCTCCCGGCACCCGACGCTTCCCGTCCCCGTCGCCCGGAGCAGGCGGGTCGACACGTCGCAGACCCGCCGAGCACACCAACGGCGGCACCAGGAGCGGCACCAGGAGCGGCACGTACTCGCGCCGTACTCCTCGTCGACGACGACGTCCGGACCGCTTTCGCCCTGGTCTATCTGTTGGAGACCAGCGGGTACACCGTCCTCTTCGCGGAGAACGCCAAAGAGTGCATCCAGCTGCTGAACGACGGTCACGAGGTCGACGTCATCCTCATGGACGACTCCATACTGGCCATGGACGGGTACGCAACCATGAGCGCGATCCGGCAAACGCCCCACCTCTGCGCCACGCCCGTCGTTGCGCTCAGCAGCAAGTCCCTGCCGGGCGACCGGGAGAAGGCCCTGTCCGCCGGCGCAGCCGACTACCTCACCAAGCCGGTTGACGGCGGCCGCATCTTGTCGATCCTCGCTCGATCTCACTGAAGCCTGCCGCGTACATCGACGCCGAGGGGCGTCCGCCCCGGCAGCGCGAAGCCACTCCACCGAGGCCACCCGCCGTACGCCCCGCTACGCCCAGCTCATCGCCGGTTCCCTGCCGGTGTTCGACCCCTACGGTTGGCACCCGGAGGCAGGACTCGACGCCGCGATCGCGCTGTTGGGCTGGAGCTGTGAGCGCAGCGACGGCGGTACGCCGGCCGAGGCGCTGGAACGGTTGCAGACCGCCTGCTCGCCGGGGCCGGTCCTCGTCGGGCCGGTGGACATGGGCCTGCTGCTGTACCAGCCCGGCACACCGAACGCCGATGGCGGTGACCACTACGTCGTGGTGCTCGCGGTCGACCAGGACGGCATCGAACTCCACGACCCCCACGGCCACCCGGCTTCGTGCGCCATCGACGGGTCACTCCTGCCGACGCCCGTGCCGCCCGGCTCACTGCGTGGAGCCGCCGCCGAGGAACTCTCCGACATGGTCGCCCGGGGCACACCCCCCGGCATCCGCACGCTGCTCACCGCATTCGGCGTCCGCACGGGAGCACACCGTCTGAACGACGCGGCGACCTGCCTCGAACAGCTGGGACTGTCGCACGCGGCCTCCGTCGCGCAGCGCCGGGCCCGGATCCTGGGCGGTCTGCAATATCCGCTGGTGCACGATGACGACCGGGCCGCAGCAGCAGTAGCAAACGGCCGAGGTGGTCCGGACACCGGGCAGTCGCGTGATCAGCCGGACGAGTCATAGCCCATTTCAACGACCACACGCATACTTGAATCACGGCGATCGTTTCACGTCGATACGGGGAGGCAACACCATGGCGTTCATAGTGCTGTTCGGCGTTCTGGGGGGCACGGCGCTGCTGTTGATCATCACGCTCCTGCGTCGGAACGGGAAGCAGACGGAGACGGCTGAGGGACTTCGCATCGAAGAGCAGGCACGCGTGCAAGCGGCACTCGACCGCACCTCCTTCAACGCCATGTCCATGTACAACACACCGCCCACATCCAGCGACGCCCACCACCGCCGCCGCTAGGAGCGTCGTCAAAGCAGCGTCGGCCGCCCGAAGGGCGGGGCTGGCGGGGCCTGGTGCGTGCGATCGCAAGGCGGAGGAGGCGCACGGCCCCGGCTGGCGGCTCTGACCGGCCAGAGCCCCGCCGCGCTGCTCCACGCTCTGCCGTCCGCGGCAGCCGTTTCACGGAACCCGCGGTGAGACCCGTGAGCCACTCCTGGAAGATCGTGTGCCGAGAGCCGGGTTTGTGTGTCGACGAGCAGATCACCCGCGTCCTGGACAGGCTTCGGCCCCACACGGCACGGATCGCCGAACTCGCCGGTCGGCTGGCCGCAGAGGAAGGCCAACACGGCGGCGCAGTCCTGGAGGTCGTGCGCTACTTCAACGACACCGATCAGGAACAGCAGTCCCTCCAACCGGGGAGTCCGGATTGCCCGGATGGCCCCAACTTGTTCGGCTGGCATCTGGACCGCGACGTACTGGACTTCCTCACTGCTACCGGAGCCGTTCTCGATGTCGACGAGTACGGCATGACCCCGCATGAAGCGGGCGAGTGACCTGTGGTCAGCAGGTATTCGGTCCCCGAGCCGTCAGCCGTGCCGGTTCCCGAGGCCCCGGCCTGAAGTCCCGGCCCTTCAAGTCCCGCGCCCTCACCGGCAAGGAGCACGTGTCCCGCTTGCGAGTGGCGCTCTTTCGGCGCGCGGGCGTCCCTGGACGACCTCGTGGCCGGGCCAGACCGCCGTACGCAGACCCGCTCCGGGCCCGCCCCCGCGCCTGGGCCGGGCGCTGGGCTCCGCGCGGCTCAGCGCACTGTGGAGCGACCCGGACGGAGGTGAAGGCAATCCTGTCGCTGAACGTCGAGGACCTGGACCTGGACGACCGCCGGGCCCGCTCCGGCCGTACCCGGGTGAGCTGGCGCTCCGGCACCGCCGGCCTCCTGCCCCGGCTGCCGGCCTCCTGCCCCGGCTGCTGGCCGGCCGGACCCGTGGCCCGGATTCCTCTCCGCCCGGCGGCCCGGCCCGGCCCGGACGCCCGCGCCGGGCGACCTGCGCCCGGAAACGGGCCGGCGCCGGCTGTCGTACGAGCGGGCCGATTACCCCTTCGAGTCGACCACCGAACCCCTGGACCCGGCAGGCAACGGCTACACGCTGCGTCAGCTCAAGCCGCGTGCCGACCCCGGCCAAGACCCAGCCCCACGCCACAGGTGACGGCCTCTCACCAGCGGTGTGTCGCAGGGCACCGGCTCGCCCGTGCGCTCATCCCAGGGTGAAGAGGAAATTGACGGAGTTGTAATAGTTGGGCAGCTGTACCAGGTCCGAACCTCGGCGCGGAGGATCGGTCTTCGGCCAGTTCCGCGGGCCCAGCAGGTGGTCGCTGTAGTCGCTCTTCGAGACCGGCGGCACGAACCACAGCCGGAAGGCACCGGATCCTCCGACCGGCTCGGACCTCCACAGCTGCGTCGTACGGCCGGCGCCGGAGCGGCAGGTGCGCAAAGCGACGTCGACGGTGTTTCCGCCGGCGCTGGTTCCGTCGAGGCAGGTGCCGGTGCCCGTGTTCCGGAACTGGTACGCGCCCTGGCCGGCCGGCAGCCGCTGCCAGCCCTGGGAAGCGTCGCCGGTGCACGGCTGGAGCTCCAACGGCCCCTCGGACCCGCTGCCGGCGAAGCCGACGCACAGCCCCGAGCCAGTGTTGACGAAGCGCAGGCCGGTGGAGGTAGGGGTCGGCGAAGTCGACGCGGTCGACGCGGAGGACGGCTTGGGCGTGACGGGGGCCGACGGGGCGACGACGGCCGACATGGGGGCGCCGATGGACACGATCGGTGGCGACGCCGATTCCGTCGGGTAGGGAAGCAGGTACGGGTTCGGCTCCTCGCTCGGGCCGGGGATCGGGCTCGTGACCGTGGGCGCCGGTGCGGCTCGCTCGGGCCGGTCCTCGGCCGGCAGCAGGACGAACGCGGTCAACGTCGTACCCGCGACGGCCGCCGCCGCGGTCCACTTCCCCGCGCCGAACCGCGCCGCGGCCAGCTTGAGCCCCACCGCCTTGCCCGCCGCCAGGTGGTGGGCACCGTGCACGCCGGCGGACAGCGCAGAGGAGGCGGGGTGCCACAGTAGGACTCCGGCCGGCAGCACCGCGCCCAACCGGTTGTTGACGGCCCGCAAGTCACGCTCGGCCCGTCCGCAGCCATGGCACGCCTGTAGATGCCGTCCCAGGTCCTGGGTGACGCGCTTGCCCGGTCGGCGGAGCGCGGCGGCGAGCAGGCCGCCGTAGTGCCGGCACTCGTCGCTCGCGCTCTGGTCCAGGTGGGCGCGCAGGTACGCCTCGCGCAACCCCTCCCGGGCCCGCGCCGCCAAGGAGTTGACGCCTCCCGACGAGATCCCGAGGCGCCGGGCGGTCTCGGCTGCGGGCTCGGGATCGACGACCGCGTGCCACAGCACGGACTGCCAGCGCTCCGGCAGCGACCGGTACGCCCGCAGGATCAGCGAGCCCTCCTCCGCCGACAGGGCGGCGCCTTCGACGTCCTGGTCGCCGGACAGCTCAGCGGCCCACGTGTCGAAGTCGGCCGACAGCTGTGTGCGGGCGCCGCGGCGCGCCCATTCGGTTGCGACACGACGCACACAGGTCAGCAGGTACGGCCGCCAGGCGTACTCGGGGCCGGCTCCCCAGGCGACCGCCCGGTAGGTGCGGGCGAAGGCCTCTGCCGCGAGGTCACTGGCGGTGGCCAGGTCGCGGCAGCAGGTGCGGGCGTACGCACGTACGGCGTCGTGGTGACGGGCGAACACCTCGCCCATCACGTCGCTGACATCGGCACCCGATGCCGAGTCGCGCTCGCGGAGCAGCGCGCAGAGCTGTGCGTCGCTGAGGTCGTGGAGGTCCTGCTGGTGGGCAGTTCCCGATGTGCTCAACCTTGCTCCCGTTGACGTGCTGATGGCCGGCACGGCGAATGCCGCGCAGGTGGGCAGTGGGGTGCGACGCTGCGCCCGGCCGGAATTCGCGCAAGTGTGCACGTTCTCGGGGCTTGTGAGCAACCGGACTCCGCATCGCTGCGCGGTCTGATAGAACTTCGGTAAAGGCCTGGCAAAGTCGCGTGACCGCGCCGCGGTCACGCCCTCTCCCACGTGCGCAAGTACTGACGACAGACCAGGAGGCACGCGTGCCGCACCGTGGGACCCGACCATTGCGCCCGGCACGGCCATCGCCATCGCGGGGCAGCGAGGCGGCGGCAACGACCGGAGTGGCGCTGGGCGTTCCCGCTGACGGTCGTGCTGACTGTCAGCGGCTGTGCGCTGGAGCACGGTTGAGGTTGACCTCGGAGCAGGGTGGAAGGCCGGGTGAACGACGAGCAGGGCGAGAACGGGTCGACAGCGCAGGAATGCGCGAGCTGGGTCAGCGCGCCGAACCGCTCGTGAACACAGCCACGCGTCCGCGCTTGCTCCGGCGCTGCTGACGTCCACCTCAACCACGGCGGCGACCAGGTCGGCCCCTGGCAAGCCCTCGGCCGCGTCACGACTGGCTCCACCACCGACCGCAACCGGGTCCGGTTCGCCGACAACGACGGCGACGGCGACGGCAAAGCCGACTGCACGACCATCAACCCCGGAGCGGATGAGGAGCCGGGCACGGGGACCCGCAACTGTAGTCACGATCCCCGACGGTCGATTCGTCCAGGTCAGGGCTGGCTAGGGCTCACTCGTCGTTCAGGTACCACGGGGACCAGGGGCCGAAGGTCGTGCCCGCCACGATCTGCCACCGCAGCCTGCTGCCCCGGGACCCCCACTTGTTGGTGCTGGTGTTCTCGTAGAAGTCCTTGTTGCACGCTCCCCACTGGCCAGTGCGCAGTTTGTAGGCGCTGCAACTACCCAGGCGGTAGGTCTGCCACCGGTTGCCGTCCCACAGATCGTTCTCCCACCGCACCTCAAGACCGACCCTGGGAGAGTCCCAGTTCCGGACCCAGAACTGGTCGCCGTATTTCCTGAAGCATCCGTTCCCACTCGTAACGGACATGCATATGGCGTCTGGGGGAAAGGACCCCGGTACGGCGTATTCGAGGGGGTCCTCGGCCGGGGAGGCCCCGAGGGCCACGGGCAGAAGCGCGGCCGCGGCAACGAGGAGTGCGCGGGATTTCCTCAACGTGTCATCTCCTGTCCGGGGGCGACCGACCGTGCTAGGGGAGTGTGTCCGGCAGACGCCAGGCTGTCCACGACGAGGAGCCCTTTCCAGCCTGCCAAGGCTGAGGGAGAGGGTGCGGAACGGCTCGCACGAGGGCGGTGGTGCCTGCTCGCTCCCGTGTTGCCAACGCGCCTGTCGGTGCGCCTTGGGCGTTCCCGAACGCGATCAGGTCAACGGCGCAGCGACCACGGGATCTGCTCAGTCGGACCGGACCGGACCGAGCCGAGCCGGCCGGAGATCTACCCGATCCGCTCCAAGACCTTCTGCAGGTCTTCGAAGGCATACGCCCAGTTGTGACACTTGAAGCTGCGCAGATCCGTGATCGGATTGCGGCAACCGTGGCAGAGCAACCCGGCGATCGCCTCCGGGGCCTCGGTGTTCACGTATTTGTGCTCGCCCAAGATCACTTCTGCAATCATGGCGCGCTCGTGCGTGCTGTCCAGCGCCGAGGAAACGATGTCGAGCCAGCTCGGTTCCCGCCCGCATGCCCGGCACTGCCGCGAGTCGCCACTCACCCAGAGGGGGGCTCCGATCGTGCCCGCCTCCATGCCCAGGAGCTCCTCGACTTTCCGTACGTCCTCCTCCGGAGTGACCCACCGGTAGCAGCCGGGCAGCGAGGCAGGCGAGTCGTAGACGGCGCGGAAGACGGCATCGCTCACTTTGCGCGTCTCGCGTTGTGAGGTCATGGTGACTACCTTTCGCACGGGTCGTTCTGGCGGACTTGACGTACGACCGACGTGGTCCGGCGATGGACCGGTCCTTCGGTCGGTGTGTGCACTTGAGCTGTATGTGACCGGTGCATGGCCGGGCTGCACGTACTCGCCCCGGAGATCCACCGAGAGGATGGCCCCGGAGCACCACCTGGCGGACCCGGCCGCCAGACGAGGGGGCGTGAGCCCGTATCCCCTGGCCGAACTCAATCGAGGACGACCTACACGATCCGGACGCACGTGCCGAACGTCCGTACGTGGATGCCGGAGGACCAGCGGCCCGGCACCACCGAGGCGCGCGGGATGCTCGCCGCGTACCGCAACGGTGGGGCAAACGGAACCGTGTCCGCTGGGCCCTACCGATCACGGAGCCGATACTGCGCGCCATGGTCGACACCCGCGACCTGCGCACACCCGCTGGACTGCGGGACCGGTGCGCGCTCCCGGTGGGCCAGGTCGACCTCTGGATCGCCCACTCCAAAACGGCCCCAGAGGCAAAGGGCGAGAGCACGTTCATCCCGGCCGACCCGGCCGCCCAACCCTCTACGACCCGGTGTCGGCCGTACGGGACTGGCTGAGCTGCCTCCACCGGAGGGCATCCACGAATCCCCACTGGGAAGTCATCTCATACGGCGGTGACGAGTGGGCTGTTGCTCATCGTAGGGATCGTTGAGCGTCCGGTGCCCTCCAGCCCCTCGTCCGCGGCATCCCGCCGCTCCGGTCCCGCCGCGGACACGACGCCGCCGGCCCGGCAAACCCCACGGCGACAACGACTACGACCACCTCCACCTCCGCCTGCGGAGACGGCTGCGTGAACGCGGTATCCGCCACCGCATCGCCCGGACGGGTATCGAGCCGTCGAACCGACCCGGCCGGCACCGATGCGTTGTGGGGCGGACGGTGTCATGGCTCTCCGACTTCCGCAGACTCCGCCGCCACGAACCTCGGCGTCCCCGCTCAACAGGTCACGCCACGGCCCGGGCCCGGCGGCTCAGTGGTCGACTGCTCGCGTCCCCAGGCGGCCAGCGGCTGGAGTGCCTCGTTGAGGCGCGTGCCGTTCTCGGTCAGCGAGTACTCGACCCGGGGCGGCACCTCGTCGTAGGACACGCGGCGCACGACGCCGTCCGCTTCCATCTCGCGCAGGTGGGAGGCCAGCACCTTCTCGGTGATCCCCGGGAGGAGCCGCCGCAGCTCGCCGAAGCGCCGGCAGGGGTGCTCGTGCAGTGCCCAGAGAATCAGCACCTTCCACTTGCCGCCGATCACTTCCATCGCGGTGTCGATCCCGCAGACGTGTCCGTCTGGTGCGGCCGGCCGGTTCAGCGTCGTCATGCCCCACCCTTCGAACCCTGCTGACGTGCTTGCTCACCCCAGGGTAACCACCCACTCCGAAGTACGTACTTGATCACCTTTGGGCCGGTGGCCAGCATGTTCCACATGACACAGCACACTGTTGAGAAGATCCCCGTCACCCTGCTGGGCCTCGGCACGATGGGTACCGCGCTGGCCCGCACCTGGCTCGCCGCGGGCCACCCGCTCACCGTCTGGAACCGCACACCGGCACGCGCCGCCGTGCTCGCCGCCGAGGGCGCAAGGGTCGCGGACAGCGCCGCTGAGGCGGTCGCAGCGAACACGCTGATCGTTGCTTGCCTGTTGGACGACTCCTCGGTCGAGGAGGTGCTGGCCGGCACCGACCTGGCCGGCAAGGACCTGGTCAACCTGACCACGAGCACCCCGGCCCAGGCACGTGCCCGCGCCGAATGGGCCCGCGCGCGCCACGCTCGCTACCTGGACGGCGGGATCATGGCCGTCCCTCCGATGATCGGCGTCCCGGAAGCCGGTGGTTACGTCTTCTACAGCGGCTCGCCGCAGCTGTTCGAGCGGCACCGGAAGACCCTGGGCGTCCCGGTCGGCACCACCTACGTCGGCGAGGACGCGGGCTTCGCGGCCCTGCACGACGTGGCCCTGCTCAGCGCCATGTACGGAATGTTCGCCGGGGCCGCGCACGCCTTCGCCCTGATCCGCAAGGAGAACATCGACCCCATGTCGCTGGCCCCGCTGCTCGCCGACTGGCTCGTCGCGATGGCCCCGTCGGTCCACCAGACCGCTGAGCAACTGCGGAGCGACGACTACACCAAGGGGGTCGTCTCCCCTCTCGCCATGCAGGTGGCCGGTACGCCGACCTTCCTGAGCACCGCCGAACACCAGGGCGTCAGCACGGAACTGCTCAGCCCCTACTTCGATCTGATGCGCCGCCGCCTGGCCGAAGGCAAAGGCGAGGAGGACCTGACAGGGGTGATCGACCTGCTGGTGCACTGACCGGCCGCGTGCCCGCCTCGGTGGAGCCGGCCCGGCCCGGTCCCTGGCTGCGGCCCCTAGATATCCAGTTGGGCACGCGGTCGGGGAATGACAAGGTGAGGCTCATGCTGTCGCCCACCGTCGAAGAAATCCTCCGGGAACTGCACGCCTCGCTCGCACTGCGCAAGCGTCCGGAGGATGTGGCCCGGCTCATCCAGGATCTGTATGCGGCACGGGGCACCGAACTCGACGAGGTCACCGAGGCGGCCCTCGGCAAGGCCGCCGAACACTCGCTCCGCAACCTTTGGCACGGCTACACCTCCATGCGGGAGGAATTTGCCCGCCCGGTCGGCGCACAGCGCCAGCTCGCCCGAGTGGCAAGCCTGTTCACGGATGTGCCAGCGCTTCCGGACGGCGCCGGAGACGATCCGGACCAGATCGAGGCCGTGATCCGGCGTGCAGGTGAGTCCATCGGACGCGTGTACGGCCAGAACGACTTCGGCCTGGACCGTCTCGACCGGGCCGAGCGAACTGCTGCCGGCCTCGGCGAGGTCTCCAAGCGCCAGTACAACAAGCGCTTCCGCCTCCTGCGCCGCATGGAGGCCAAACTGGCGCGGCTGATCCACGAGCAACGCCGACGCGAGGTGACGATGACGGGCAAAGGAGCGTTCGCGCACGTTCTGCCGTACGGTCTCTTCGCCGCGGACCCGGACACGGCGGCCTTCATCGCGTACATCACGGCGCGGGGCTACATGCGCAGCGTTTTTACCAACGGCCGCCAGCGCCAGGCCTACGACGAGGTCGCCGAGGCGCTGTTCCGGCGCTTGCGCGCGCAGCCCGAGCGGACCTGCTGGTCTGCGGTCGCGCATGTGCATCCCACGTCGGAAGTGCTGGCCTCAGTCTCCGACGGGGACCTCACTCAACTACTGCTCCGATGGAACGGTTTCCTGCGCCAGGTCGCGGACCTGTTGGAGGACGCCTGGAACCGGCACCCTCTGGAACGCGAAACGATGATCGTGCGCCGCGGCGACGACTCGTCGACGTGGAACCAGGCCGCGCAGGCGTGGAACACGGCCCGGGCCCACTGGTTCGCGATCCTGTCCGAACTGGGCCAGGAGACGATTCTGGACCGGTTCTGCCCGGGCAAGGTTCCCCGCCTGATGGCTGCCGATGTGGCGTACTGGCACCGCATGAGCGGCGGCGGACTACACCCCGACACCTACATATGGGCAGAGCTGCCGCTGCCCTGGGAAGTGCTCCGGGGGGAGAAGGAATGCCCACGCTCGTTGGTCGAGGCAGTCTGCGCCCGGCATCGAAGGGATCCCGTCGCCAGCGCCTGGACCGCCTCCAGGCCGACGGCTGAGGCCGTCGCCTTCCGTCGGACGCCCGAACTCGTACACGGTGTGGCCGTGGCGGACCCTCTCATGGCCAGTGCGCTCCGGTCGGCAGGAGTGTTCTCCGGCAATGGCAAGCGCGCAGCAGCGAGGGAGTGGCTGTGACTGTTCGCCCCGGATCCCTGGGGAAATCGGTTGCCCGAGACGGCAGCCGCAGCCATGATCGACGTGGCGACGAGGAAGCTCTGCGGAGGAGCGCCCGGCTCTGCTCCCGGGTGGACGTAGGTTCGAATCCTGCCCTCGTCGCCGCTTCACTTGCCATCGCTCTTGTCAGACCTGCTCGCGGCCGCCGATGTGGTCGAGCCGCCTCGGAGACGGTACGTGCGCGAGCAAGGGAAGTCTGCACGATCGCGCCCCCCTGACCGGTGCTAATCTCCAGCGATCATCACACTGACCCGGGGGGGGAACTTCATGAGCCTGGCCTTCTTGCTGTTGACCATGGGGCTCGTCTGCCTCGTGGCGGGCGGCGCCCTCGCACTGAACGTTCGGGGATGTGCCCATGCCCTGGAACGGAAGGCCGCCGGCAACGCGGAGCTCGCCATGCACGCCCGAGGGGAACTCGGGCAGCCCCAGCTGATCATGTCAGCTCGGCTCTACCGTTGCCTGGGCACGGTCTTCGTCCTCTGTGGGATCGTCCTCACCCCCTACGGCTTCCTGGAACTCGCCTGACACACGACCGGAGCTCCGCCGCGGTCTTCCTTCCGGCACACGCCCCCGGAGCGGGGCCCTACGCCGGCGCGTGCCTCGACTCCGGTGGGGCGGAATCCCCTTCGCGGGGGCGGAACATCCATGCACGCCCATGCCCAGCACGATGGGGGTACGACGAACCACGTCTGGAGCAACAGTGGCCACAGGAGCCTTCCCCTGCATCGTCTGCGTGAGCCTGACCGTCCAGGTGGAGGGGCACCACGAGATCTGCCCCGTCTGCGGATGGCAGGACGACGGCGGGGACTATCGAGACCCCGATGACTACGTGGGCGGCCCCAACCACGTCACCCTGCGCATGGCCCGGGAGAACTACCGGGCTTTCGGTGCCAGTGAGCGGCGGCGCGTAGGCAGGGTCAGGCCCCCGCTCCCCGACGAGGTCCCGCCTCCGGTGCAGAAAGGGGCCGACGCGGTTGCGAGCTGGCTCGACTTCGTCGACAACCCGGAAGCGGTCCGGTTGGTCTACGGGGAGCAATCCGTGCCCGAACTCGACGGCGTCGTCGTGCGGGAGCTGCGCTGGCTCTGGGAGCACGGCCCGGAAATCCTGATCCGGTTCGATCTGCCGACCTATCCGGCCGACCCGTCGCAGGCGTGGTGCGAAGGCGGCTTCGACACGGTCCAGGTGCAGCTCCGACTCACCGGAGTGGCAGCGGCACTTGAGGCGGCCCACGACTGCCGTCCGACCGGCAGCATCACGCTCGGCGCAGGGGCTCGAACGCCGGTCGGCGCGAGGCTGGACGCCGGACGGTTCCGCGCCCGGGTGGATGCCGATCGCGCGGCCATCCACGAAGTGACCGCCTACGCCCGGGGAAGCCGGGACGACGAACTGGAGAATTGGCCGTGACCGGCATCGAATCCCTCTCCTCCTTCATCACGACCGGGCGCCTGCACGGCATCGGCATCGGTTCCACCCTCGGCGAGGTTGACCGCGCCCTGCGGCACCGCTGCGTCGACGTCGTCGACGAGGGCGGCGCCTCGCTGCGCCGCGACTACGGGTTCGTCGAGCTCTACTTCAACCCCGGGGAGGAGTGGGTGATGTCCGGCGGCTCGATCGAGCTGCAACGCCTCGCGCACGCCCCCGAGCTCGCGACGCGGTGGAGCGAGAGCACGGGCGTCGAGTTCGCCCGGTACACCGCCTGGGCGGACGTGCGAGAGGCGCTCTCCGGCGTCCCTTCGGCCCCGGAGTTCACCGTCACCGACCAGGGCGGCTTCCGGGACTACCGGGCGGAGAGGTCCTGCGTGTCCGTACTCGTCGTTGACGACGATGAGGAGGAGAGGGGCTACCGCGTGGGGCACGGGGACGTGTGGAGCGTCAGCCTCTGGGCGCCCGTACGTGTGAACTGACCCCGGTGCCCACCCGAGATGAAGGTGCCCGCGCCGGCTGACCTCCTTCGGTCGCTCGGAACGAGGCCACCGTCGGCACGGGATGGCGACCGCGGCGCCCGTGCCCCTGCCCATGGGGACGGGTGCCGCTGCATCGAGGGGCAGTGACGGCCCCGGTCGCCCCGGCCGTGCTGGACGGGGAGGGTATCGAACGCCGCTCGGCAAGCCGCCGCAGGAGCCGACAGGACCCCACAGGATCTACCAGGGCTGCTCAGCCACGGCCAGGGGTTCCCCTCCGAACGACCCGGGGGTCGTTGGTGCTTTGGCGGTTGCCGGTCTGCGGGTCGATGCGGAAGACACCGCCGGCCCCCTTGATGACGTTGGTGCTGGCGAACAGATAGAGCTGGTCTCCCACCGCGCGCAGGTTGGGCGGGGTCCGGGACGTTCCGGTGGCTTTGCGGACGGCCTGCTTCGCCGTGAGCACGGCGTCGTGCGCCATGACCGCCCAGCCGCTGGCCAGGTGGCTCTTGTCGAACTGCTGCCCGTAGTGGGTGGTGCTGAACTCGGTGGCGAAGTCCTGGTACAGGGTTTGGTCGGGGTTGGTGCTGTCTGCGAGCTGGTCGGGGTCGGCGAGCGGGACGTAGAGCACGGAGATGGGGGCGCCGGGGTCGTTCAGTTGCTTGAGCTCGGGGTTCAGGGTGGCTGCGTCGGAGCCGGTGACCACCGTGATCGGCGTGGTGCGGCACTGGCGGTCGTGCAGCTTCTCGATGAACTGCTGCAGGTACGTCGCGCGGCCCGCGTAGAACACCACGTCGGGGAAGACTTTGCCGCACAGGTTGTCGGCAATGGTGTTCAGGCTGCTGTCCTCGGCGCCCTGCTGGACCGTGAAGTTGAACGAGAGGCCGCCCGCCTGCAGGTAGGGCAGAAGTCCGATGTCCGGGTTGCGGATGGCAGCTTCCTGGGACTGCGTGTAGAAGTCGGGCTTTTCGTTCGGGGTGTACGGCGCGCTGACCAGGGCCGCGGTCTTCATCTCGGGATGCTTGCGCAGTTCCTGGGCAAGCGCCTTGAACTGCGTGCTGACGTTGGGCGCCACGCGCACCAGGCCTCGAATCTCGGCGCCGCGGTCGATCGCACCGCTCTTGTCGAAACCGTCCGCGGTGATCAGGTCACCGACCATCGGAATGTGCGCCTGCGACAGCGAGCGAGCGGCGTCGATCGACTCCTGCTGGCTCAGGCCCATCCCGGTCACCGCCACGAGCCGGTCGCTTCCGCCGGTCATCGTCTTGAGCCGGTCGACGACGTCGCGCCAACTCGACTCGTCGCTGCCCATGTTGGCCAGCACCAACCGGATCCTGGGGTAGGCCTTGTCCTTGTTCGCCTCGTGCTGGGCGATGAAGGCCCCCTCGACCTGATGCACGGCACGGTCGCCCGTCAGGCTCTTGCCGCCCTTGGTCAGCGGCGCCATCAGCGCCACCGTGACGTAGCCGCCGTCCTTCACCACCGCCCGGTTCTCGGCATCGATCGCGGCGAGGGCCGGCTGGAGACCCGGGCCGAAGACACCGTGCCCGTCGCCGCCGTCGGTAACCCCCGAACACTCACCGCCCGGCACGCTGAGCAGCGCCGGGTTCGTGGTGCCGCAGTGGGCGCTGTACCACCACAGCCCGCCGCCGCCGGCGGCGGCCGGGACGACGATCGCGGCCGCGGTCAGCGTGACCAGCCAGCGCCGGTGCATGAGCCGGGGAAGCCAATCACGCACGAACTGGGGAAGTCGAGCCGAACCCGAGGACCCGCCGGCTCCGGAGTCCTCCTCCTCGGTCAGAACCGGAGTGTAGGGCTTGGGGGGCTCGGCGTCCTGCGGCTCCCCGAGGGGGGCCCGGCCGTCTGCCACGGCTCGCCAGACCTCCTTCCACAGGACCTGGTCGACTGCGGTCACGCCACAGGCGGTCAAGTACCGTCCCACGAAATTGAGAGTCGGTAGCGTGTCCAGGCGCAATATCATCGCGACGGTGTCGGCCGTAAGGTCTCCCCCGGAAGCGATTTCGACTTCTTCGTACGACATGGGCACCTTGAGAGCCATCAGCTGCGCGCGGAACTGTCTCTGGTCGGCCACCGCACGGAGCACGTCCCCCCATTCGTGCATTACGCCGGCCCCCCGGAGAGAGAAGCGTCGGACTGGCCCGGCCACGAACTGATCCGGACGGCCGCGCCAGCTGCGACCGTCACGAGCCCGAACGCATCGAGCATCGAGGGGCCGGACTTCAGAAAGGCGACGACGACCGCCATCACGACCAGTAAGCCGACCACCCGAAGGCCGCCGGAGAGCACGCCCGTTGTACAGAACGGGGCGTCGGCAGCGGACCGGCTGTGACGCCGGGAAAATCGATGAACGGACACGAGAACGGCCTCCTGGGCGACGTGGCATGCGGATCAGGCCCGGGCGGTGCTTTACCGGAGCGCCGGGTCACGGGCCGTGATGGAGTCCAAGCCTGCTGTGATCGGCCAGCGCCTGGCAAGCATTTGGTCCCACCAGAACACGCAGCCTTCAAATCCGTTCGGGTAACGATCCGTTCCGTGCCCGAGCGACCAGGATTCCGGCCCGAATCGCCAGCACCCGACCGGTTCCGCGACCGGTCTGCCGGCATTCCGGACAGGGCACCACCGCCGTTCCGTCGAGGGACGCTGACCTGGCCATTCGGCATTCAGAACGCAGCGGAACGGTCATTCGATCTTGCCATTGGCAGCCGAACGCGGTGAGACTGAACGTAAGCAGCCGCCCCTCCGGGGTGGCCGTGACCGTGAACCCCCGTCAAGTCCTCCTGGGCCGGGCGCGGACACCCCCACGGAATGAGAGGGCCCCTGTTACCGGCGGGGGCCCTCTTCCGGACACAGGGAACAGGGGTACACACGGCCGTCCTCCCTCCCTGGGCGCACCCGGACCGGCGTCCTCCATGGCTTCCGGACTCCTGTGGGCCGCCTTCTTCTTCCGCTCGCGCGGGCGTCCTCGCCGGCCTGCTGATCCCGCAGCCCGTCGTCGATGCCGGCGAGCCCCCACGCCCCGGCGGTCGCGGACCGCTCGAAGCGGGCCCCGTACGACTCGGTCTGGCGGGCCCGGAGCCGGCCTTCGGCGATCTCGTCAACGAGGTGGGCGTAGCGGTGGAGGTCCTCACCGCCGGCCGCGATCGTGCGCCACACGCCGTCCGCGCACTTCGTGTCCGCCGATCGGGCCGAACGTCTCCACCTGCTCGGCCTGCCGGCCGTCCCCGTGTCGGCAGCGGTGCAGGACGCGCTCGCGGGTCGGGACGGGAGGCCTTCGCGCTGGCGGACGGGGCGGCGCAGTGCGACAGGTTCGGAGGAGCTTCCTCGCTCCTCCCGGAGAGGGAAGGCGCTCATGCTCATCACCTCTGACCTGGTGAAACTCTTGCCGGAGGACAAGTGCGCTGCTAGCTTCGAGCGATTTGATCACGCGGGGTGGGAGGCGCTCAGAGGTGACCAGTTCCGGGATCCGGTACGTGGCCGGGTTCGTGTTGCTCGTGTCGGTCGCAGGGTGTGGAAGTGCGACGGAGCCGCGCCCTTCGGTGGCGGCAACGCGGTCGGCACCGCTGTCGGCCGCCGAGTTGCGGACGCACCTCCTGCCCGCGGTCTTGCCGGGCGGCTGGACCTCCGTGGCCGAACCCCAGGACGAGAGCCCGAAGGGCGCCTCGGGCGCGCCGGCGACGCCCTCGTCCTGCGCGGAGCTGCTGGACGGGCAGAGTGTCGTGGACGCGAGTACGAAAGCGGCGTCCGCGTACGCGACAGCCATGTTCAGCGGTGGCCACTCCGTCGGGAACGGCGTGATCCCCGGTATGGAGAAGCTCTACTCGTTCCCGGACGACGGTGCACACCGGGCCATGGAGGACATGCGCGCCCTGGTGGCCCGGTGCCGGAGCCTGGAGTTGCCGCACGCGGCGTGGGAAGCCACCGAGACCGCCGGTTTCGCCATCGCCGAGGGTCCCCGGCTCGGGGATGAGAGCCTGGTCGTCCAGGCGATGGTGACGACGGGGGGTGAGGGCGGCACGGAACGCGCGGACGCGACCGTTGTCCGCGTGGGAAGTTCACTCGTCGTCATCAGCAGCGTCCTCTCGCTGACCCAGGCGGAGGCCGGTACCGTCGCGGGGTTCATGTCGACCGCCGTAGCGCAGGTCGCGTCGGACCATCCCGAGCCGGTCGGCTAGTGTCCTGCGCCGGAGATCCGTTGGCAGAAGCGGGCGAGTGAGTCGAGGATCTCTTCGGCTGTCTTGGTCCAGGTGAACGGGGTCGGGTTTTCGTTCCACTGCTTGACCCAGGCTCGGATGTCGGCTTCCAGGGAGCGCACACTCTTGTGGGCGCCACGGCGGATCTTCTGGTCCGCGAGGAAGCCGAACCATCGCTCAACCTGGTTGATCCAGGAGGAGCCGGTGGGTGTGAAGTGCAGGTGGAACCGTGGGTGTTTGGCCAGCCACGTCTTGATGGCCGGGGTTTTGTGGGTGCCGTAGTTGTCGCAGATCAGGTGGACCTGAAGGTGTTCGGGGACCTCTTTGTCGATCTTGATGAGGAACTTCTTGAACTCCGCGGCCCGGTGGCGACGGTGCAGTGAGGTGATGACTTCACCGGTCGCGACGTCGAAGGCCGCGAACAAGGTGGTCAGCCCGTTGCGAACATAGTCGTGAGTGCGGCGCTCGGGCATGCCGGGCATCATCGGCAGCACTGGCTGAGAGCGGTCAAGAGCCTGGATCTGGGACTTCTCGTCCACCGACAGCACCACCGCTCCTTCGGGCGGGTTGAAATACAGCCCCACCACGTCGTAGAGCTTCTCCACGAACAGCGGGTCCGTCGACAGCTTGAACGTGTCGCTCAAATGGGGCTTGAGCTGGAACTTCCGCCAGATCCGGCCCACTGTCGACTTCGACAGGCCACTGCGGGCGGCCATCGATGAACGCGACCAGTGAGTGGCGTTCTTCGGGATCTCCTCCAGCGTGCCGACCACTACCGCCTCCACCTGATCAACGCTGATGGTGGGTGGCCGGCCAGGCCGGGGCTCGTCGACCAGCCCGTCCAGCCGGGCCGCCAGGAACCGGCGACGCCACTTGCGGACCGTGTCGGCCGCGATATGCAACTCCCGTGCCACCACGACAATCGGCGGCACATCAGCACCGGCACACGCCAACACGATGCGGGCCCGCAAGGCCACCGCCTGCGCAGATGACGCCCTGCGGACCCAACGCTCCAACACCACACGCTCATCGGAAGACAACAACAACGGTTCCAACTTCGGACCACGACGAGGCACCGGCACATCCGCAGAAGCAGTCATACATAAACTAACGACGGATCTCCGGCGCAGGACACTAGTAGTGCTTTGTTAGCTGGTCTTGTCACGTTGGGTACCTGGTAGTTCGCTGCTCGTATGAGGGCTGGGGACCTTGCTGAGTGTCGGGTTCGGTTGGAGGAGTTCACCTCCGAGGTGTTCGCGCCGTTGGTGCGGCGGGACCGGCGTGAAAAGGGCGCCCTGTATTGCGGGCGCTACTGCTTGAAGGTCGGCGCAAGGCGATGCAGCCGATGGCCGAGCGGCTCGGTGTCGACCATCAGCAGTTGCAGCAGTTCATGACCTCCTCGACCTGGCCCATCGAGGAGGTCCGGGCCCGGCTCGCATGGCGGGCCGTGCGGGCGGTCCGCCCGCAGGTGTGGGTGGTCGACAACACCGGCTTCCGCAAGGACGGCAAGGCGTCCGCGGGGGTGGCCCGCCAGTACTCCGGCACTTGGGCAAGGTGGGCAACTGTCAGATCGGCGTCAGCGTCCACGCCGCTTCCGATACCGCTTCGTGCCCGCTGGCCTGGCGTTTGTTCCTGCCCGCAGCCTGGGACGGCCCGGAGGCGGCCGGCCGCCGGAAGGCCTGCCGGATCCCCGAGAACGAGCATCACCAGCCGAAATGGCGGCTCGCGCTGGACATGCTCGACGAACTCGCCGGCACCGGGCTTCGGCCCACAGCCCTGGTCGCGGACGCCGGCTACGGCGCGAACGCGGATTTCCGCCACGGCCTGGAAGACCGCTGACTGGGCTACGTCCTTCAGGTGAAGGGCGAGATGACCGCCCACGCACTGAGCGCCGAACCGCACCAGCCCGCCTATGGCGGTCTGGGGCCACGGCCGCTGCCGCGCTACCGCACCCGCCCGATCTCCTTACGCGAGCACGTGCTGGCCGCCGGACGGCAGCGAGGGCGATCCGTGGTTTTTTGGCGCAAGGACCTGGCTCATCGCCCAGTGGCTCGAAGGCGAGGACGAGCCGACCAAGTACTGGATCTCGAACCTGCCCGCCCACATCCCCGCGAAGGACCTGGTGCGTCTGGCGAAGTCACGCTGGCGGATCGAACACGACCACCGAGAGCTGAAGACGGCCCTGGGTCTCGACCACTTCGAGGGCCGCTCGTTCACCGGCTGGCACCGCCACGTCACCCTCGCCACCGCCGCCCACCTGTTCCTCACCGAGCAACGGAGGAACCCAAAAGTCCCTGCCAGGGCCTGACTCCCTACCAGGCCCTGGACCTCCTCCAACACCTCATCGCCACCTGGACCGGCACCTGCCCCGCCTGCCGACGAGCCGTGGTGCTCGGTAGTGCCAGTCCGCGCTCGGAGAGCATCCGCAGGCTGTACCGCGACATGGTCGGGCAGGATGTCGATGGTGTCCTCGTGTCTCAAGCATCCGGTTCTCAGGAGGTTTGGAAATGGGCGAGCTGTACCCGCCGATCGAGCCGTACGAGAAGGGCATGCTCGACGTTGGCGACGGTAACCTCGTGTACTGGGAGGCTTGCGGCAACCCGGACGGCAAACCGGCGCTCGTCGTTCACGGCGGCCCGGGATCGGGGTGCGGGCCCGGGGCGCGCCAGTACTTCGACCCGGACCGGTACCGGGTGGTCCTGTTCGACCAGCGCGGCTGCGGCCGCAGCACACCGCACGCCGGCGACCCCGAGACCGACATGCGGCACAACACCACCCGGCACCTCATCGCCGATGTGGAACGACTGCGGGAGCACCTGGGGATCGACCGCTGGCTGCTGTACGGCGGCTCGTGGGGCTCCACGCTGATCCTGGCCTACGCCGAGACCCACCCGGAGCGGGTTTCGGAGATCGTCATCGCCGCCGTCACGACCACTCGGCGCTCCGAGATCGACTGGCTCTACCGAGGTGCCGGTCGGTTCTTCCCCGAGCAGTGGGGACGCTTCCTCGAAGGAGCCGGCGGCACACCACGGGACGGTGACATCGTCGCGGCCTACGCGCGCCTCACGGAACACCCGGACCACGCAGTACGGGAGAAGGCCACGGCAGACTGGTGCGCCTGGGAGGACGCGGTCCTGTCCGGGGAAACGAACGGCGCCTCCAACCCGTACGGCGACCGCCCCGCAGCCGCGCAACTGGCCCTGGTCCGCATCTGCTCGCACTACTTCTCCCACGGCGCTTGGCTGGAGGAGGGCGCGCTCCTGCGCGATGCGCACCGCCTGGCCGGTATCCCGGGGGTGCTGGTCCACGGCAGGCTCGACCTGGCCGGCCCGCTCGATACCGCATGGGATCTTGCCCGCGTCTGGCCTGATGCCGAGCTGAGCGTCGTCGACGACGCAGGTCATCTGGGCAGCGACACGACCCGCGCCCGTGTACTCCAGGCCCTCGACCGATTCGCTCGCCGGGGACGAGGTCAGGCCGCCCGGTAGTCCAGAGAGTCACTGAAACCCCATGTGTCGCCGACCGCTGGCACAGCCATGTCGCCCGACATCGATGTCCCCCGTGCTCCCGGTCTCCGACCGGTGCGCGTACGCCGGCGTCGTCGAACACTTCGTCTCCGTCCACCCTCGCGCCCGCGGCCGCCTCGGGCTGGTACTGCTGACCGCGTTGCTCGCCCCCACCGAAGCGGCAGGCGTCGCCGAGGCCCCGAGACGCAGGAGTACCTCCGCTTCGACGCGCTGGATCGGGCCGCACGTACGCAGATCGAGTGGTCGGCGGCCCGCTGCATCTGTCTGATCGCCTACGCCTACGTTCGCGTCAGGTCACGGACGAGACGGGTCAGCTGGGGCGACGGGGCAACCTTCAACTCCATCTGCAGCAAACGCCGGTAGGCCTGGTACCGCTTGACCGCGCAGGCCACGTTGCCCTCGGCCAGATGGACCTCGACGGCAATCCGGTGGGGGGTTTCGCGGAACGGGTCGATGGAGACGGCTGCGAGCGACGCCTGCAACGCGGACAGATGGCGGCCCTCGGCCTGGAAGTGCTGGGCCAGTGCCTCCAGGGCGTACAGCCTTAGCTGGTCCCAGCGTTCGCGTGGGAGGAGCAGCCATTCGTCGTCCCAGCCGGGGAGCAGGACCTGGCTCAGGTCTGCCATCAATCGGTCCCCGTCTGGGAGCTTGCCGTCACCGGACACGAGGCGGTCGGCCGCGCCCCACGCCTCGTGGAAGTCGACCGAGCAGGAGGGTGCGAGCGCGAGGCTGTGATCGACGCTGTCGATGGCGGGGACCGGGCCGAGCCTTCTGCCCTGGCAGAGCGCGGATCGCAAATTGGCGGCAGCCCGGCAGGGGGTGCCGTCGGGCCACAACTGCTCGGCGACCGAACGCCTGTGCGCGCCCTCGCGGTGCAGGGCCAGGAAGGCCAGCAGCCGCTGAGCTGCGTGGGAGACGGCGACCTGCCGCCCTCCGCAGGTAACTTGGAAGGGCCGCAGGATTTCGAGATGGGCTCCTTGCGACACGATTCTCACTCTGCGCGACGGCAAATACGGCTGCAACCGGGCGGAGCGTATCGGCCGGCTGCCACTTGTGCCGAGCGTGAGCGGCCCCGAGGCCACCCATGTGCGCCAAACACGATGCAGGAACGTTTCTCCAACGTGTGCCGAGACCCTCCGAACGCCTCCACGACGCCCGTCGAACGCTTTCCACCGGACGGGGGAACGATCCCGAAATGCGCCCGTGGGACACCCTTCTCATGGCCCGGCGCGTCATACGCGACGGCCGGGCCGCATCGGACCGAATCAGTGCACGTCGAGATACTGCGGTACGCGGAGGTTCAGCATGGACATCCGGTCGGTGGTGCGCGGGATAGCCGGAGAGCGGGAGCTCCTCGGCAGCCCTGAGGTGCGCGTGGCGGTCCTCGACGGCCCGGTGGACCTGGCGCATCCCTGTTTCGCGGGATCGCACCTCACCCGGCTGCCCACCTTGGTGTCGGGCCCGGCCGGTCCGGGACCGATGTCGCTGCACGGCACACATGTCACGAGCCTGCTCTTCGGTCACGGTTCGTCGGTGTCCGGTCTCGTGCCGCGCTGCACGGGACTGCTGCTTCCGGTGTTCCGGGAGTCCCCGGACGGCCTGGTGACGCGCGTGCCGCAGCTGGACCTGGCCCGTGCCGTGGAACAGGCCGTGGAGGCGGGGGCCCACGTCATCAACATCAGCGGTGGGGAGCGGACCCCCGAGGGTGCGCCGGACAGCATGCTGGAGCGGGCGCTCCGCCTGTGCGAGGAGAACGGCGTGCTGGTGGTCGCAGCCGTCGGGAACGACGGGTGCGACTGCCTGCAGGCCCCTGCTGCCACGGCGTCCGTGCTCGCCGTGGGGGCGGCCGACGCCGCCGGAGCGCCGCTCGACATCAACAACTGGGGCGCCGCGTACCGGCTGAACGGAGTTCTGGCCCCCGGACAGAACATCCAGGGCGCCGCGCCCGGCGGCTTGCTCGCCTCGCTGACCGGCAGCAGCTTCGCCGCCCCGGCGGTGACCGGGGTCGTTGCGCTGCTGGTGGCACGGCAGCTGGCCGATGGTCGCAAGGCCGACCCGCTTGCCGCGGGCAGCGCCGTACGTGAGTCCGCGATCCGGCCGCCCTGCGGCCCGGACGACGCACCCGAGTGCCGCAGGCTGCTCGGCGGCCGGCTGAACGCCGCCGGCGCCTTCGCGTTGGTCAGCGGGATGGGAAGCACACCATCCGGCGCTCACGGCACGACGCACACCGAAGAGAAAGAGAGAGCCATCGTCATGGACACGCACGCCGTAAACGCGCAGGTCGAGGAACCGTACGAGCCCGTACCCGCAGCCATGTCCCAGGCGCCCGCGGGCGCTGGAACCCCGCTGCCCGCAGCGCAGACCGCGCCCGCACAGGTCGCACCGGCGCAGGCACCGGTCCCCGGTGAGGCGCCGGTTCCCGTGGCCCCGTCCTCGGACCCGTGGCCCGCGCCGCCTCCCCTGCCGCCCGCGCCTCCGGCGATGCAGCCCGGGGTGCAGGCCGGGGTGCAGGCCGGGGTCCAACCCGCCGCCGCACCTCCCGTCTACGCACCTCCCGCCTACGCGGCCCCCGCCGCACCTCCGGTCTACGCGGCACCCGCCGCACCCCCGGTCTACGCGGCACCCGCCGCGCCCGTCGCCTATGCGACGCCCGTGACCCATACGGCACCTGCCGCCTACCCGGCGAACACCGGCGTCTGCCCGTCGTGCGCCGGCTGCGGCGGTACCTGTGGGCATCCAGGCGCAGGCGGTGCCACACCGTCCGCCCCGGTGCCCTCCCCCGGGAAGCAGTTGATCTACGCGATCGGCACCATCGGGTTCGACTTCCAGACCGAGGCCCGCCGGGACAGTTTCCGCCAGCAGATGCCGAACATCGTCATTCCGGCGACGAAGGGTCAGGCTGAACAGGAAGTCCAGCCGAACATCTACGACCCCAAGCAACTGCACGCCTACCTGAGCAAGAACCCGTGGGCCTCGGACAAACTGACCTGGACGCTCAACGCGGACGCGACCCCGCTCTACGCCCTTGAGGCGGAGATGCCGGTCGGCATGGACTGGACCCGGCCGATCATCACGGACCCCAAGGCGTCAGCGGAGCAGGTGCACGGTCTCGCGGCCGGCGCTGCGGGTGATGCCAAGCAGCTCAGCGAACTCCTCGAAACCCTCTCGTACCCGCCGGTCTCCTTCGTCTACCGGACCTTCCGGGACGCGCTCCTCGGACAGGCCAAGGACAAGGAAGACCTCGACTTCGTCTCCCGGGTCTCGATTCCCGGAGTCCTCACGGACCGTACCGTCCGGCTGTTCTCGGGCCAGGTCGTCCCTGTGGTCGAGGTCAAGAGCCGCGGCCTGTTCACCTGGAACGAGGCGCTGCTGGTCAACGCCGTCTTCGCAGCAGTGGTCACCATCAAGGTGAGGGAGGCGCGCAAGGAGGCCGGTGGCAACGATCAGGCACAGGACGCTGCCGAGAAGCGGGTCCGCGATGAGTTCGCCGGGGAGAAGGGGAAGTTCCTCAAGAACACCGTGCGCGCCATGCTGGACAAGATCTACTGGAAGTTCCGCAACCTCGGCCAGAGTTCCGGCGACCGCGCGCTGAACGCAGCGGGCACCAACGCGTTCCTGGTCGGCGCGGAGATCCAGGACGGCATCCTCTCCGCGGAGCACGTCCCCGGCAAGAACGCCAACTTCTACGCGCTGGACACCGTCACCGTCACCAAGAGCCCCTTCTGCCGTCCCGGTTCGGACTGCCAGGACGTCACCCTGACCTTCTTCGACCCGGAGAACGACCAGCGGGCGCCGGTGTCGTACCTGTTCACGTTCGACGTGAGCGACGACCTGCCCGTAAGCCTCGCTCCGGTCCACACGTTCATCGGCAGCGTATGACTGCCGGCCCGAACCAAGGAGCCCCCATGGACAAGACCAGAACCCCGGTACCCCACTCGCTCCCCCTTCAGGCACCGCCGGTCTCCCGCGAACCGTCACAAGAGCCGCAGGAGCGGCACAACGGCTACGGCGTGGAGGCGGCCCGCTCGGGCTGCGCGGAGCTGTGGGGACCTGCACGGCAGATGTGTTACGCGCAGCGGGCGCAAGCGCTCTGAGTGCACCTCAGAGGGAGCAGTACGACGAGACGAGCCTCCGGCGGGAAACCGCCCGCCGGCCAGTCACCAGGTGAAAGGTGAGAAAGATGAACGAGCCATTTGCGCGGCGTGAGGAGAGGTCGGCTCCGTCCGGCACTCCGCTGACGCCGTTCCAGACCCCCGCCATCGACCGCGACCCGACCGGGCCCAAGGGCTCCGGCGAAGGCGTCGACGGTGTCGAGGCCAACTTCGGCCTGGGTGACATCTGGAACATCGCGAAGAAGGTCCTCTTCTAGGGACCGCCATGCAGCATCCGTCGCAGCGGTGGCGGGCGCGTGGGTCCCCCGCCACCGCTGCACCGTCCTGAGAGGACGCCGGGATGAACAGAGAGATCCGGCAGAGTGCAGCGTCGTCCGCCACCCCGCGGACGCCGTTCCAGGCGCCCGCGGTCGACCGGAGCCCCACCGCTCCGGCTCGCGCCGCCGCCGACACACCGGGTGCCGAGGCCAACTGGGAAGTTCCCTGGACACTCATCGGCCATGGAGCCAAGGGAATGTTGGACGCCTGGCTCTCCCGCAAGGACTAGTGCCTCCGCACCGCAAGGAAAGGACACGGACATGAACGAAGACTTCTCACCCCGAGCCGGCCCGCCGGCCGTCCTCCAGACACCCTTCCAGGCGCCCGCGGTCGACCGCACCGCCGCTGCCGCGCGTGCCGCGGGCACCGAGAGCGGCGGCGTCGAGGCGGACTTCGCCTGGCTGATCCCTCTGGCCGCGAAGGCCATCGGCTCCCTGTTCGGGTGAGGGCCTCGTGTCGGCGGCGGGTTCCACTGCCGCTGTCGGCGAGGGAAAGGAGGCAGCATGTACCACAAGTCCGAAGCGGGCGCCGCGGATCGCGGAACCCGGCTCAACCTCCCCGTGCTGGGGACGGTGGAGCGCCGTTGGGACACGTACCAGCCCTTCCTGAAGGCGGTGGGTGTCTACCACCTTGAGGAGGACCCCGACGAAGTGGGCTACCTGATGGAGGAGCCCCCGCCCAAGTCCATCTTCGGCTCCGCCGTTGCGGACCCGTCCGCCTCGGACGGTCTGGACGACCGGGGCTGGAGCTGCCCGCCGGCTGAACCCTGTACATGGTTCGGCCCGGTCTAGGGGGTTCCCCTCCCCGGCCGCCGCCCACTCGGCAGCGGCCGGGGAGACCGATGCCCGGACTGCTCCGCCCTCGGCGGGCCGGATGGCGCCGCGGATGTGGGAGCGGGGTCGTCCGTCCGGGCAGATTCCCCGAGGCCCGGGCCCGAGGTGCCACCGCAGTCACGGCGCTGCAGCCGGGCCGGGTGCGAGTCTCCTCTGACTCGGTTCAACGTCCACCGCCCTTCGCCACCTGGTCGACGACGCCCCTCGCGGTCACGGAAGGCAGTCCGTCGGGGCGGACGGCGCCACGCCACTCAACTGACTACGTGACGCAGCACACAGTCACGCGCTGGACCCCAACGGGGGTGGACACGGCATGGCCTTGGCGCGCCCGGTCTACGGATCGGCACCGGCCCCCGCAGCCGTCATGTCAGGAAGGTTCGGAACGTGCTTAAGCGACTCACATACCTGAAGGTGCTCGGCCAGCCACCAACGGACCTGAGCCCAGCGGCTCTGGTCCAGTGGCAGAAGGTCGAGCCGCACGAGCAGGCCTACCGCTTCCGGGTCAACGCGATGGTCGGCGCCCCCCACGTCGACGACGTCATGGCGAAGTCCCGGATCAACTGGCACCGGCACCTGCGCGCCCACGGGCCGGTCGCGGGCAGCCCGCTCGCCTACTTCGCCAAGATCTGCCACCACGAGGCACTGGACCACCTCGCCTCCATCAGGAAGCTCGCGCAGGACTACATCGAGGACAACAGCAAGGCCCTCGAAGACGCGTCCCAGCACGTGCACATCGCCACGAACGGCCTGTCGCTCGTCGAGGTCCGCGACGAGGTCGAGCGCGCCATGAAGGTCCTCCAGGAGGAATTCACCCCGCGCGAGCTGACGACGTGGCTCCTCACGGAGAAGTACCAGCTCGACAGCCGGACGATCGCGAACTTGACGAACTCCACGTCGAGCTCGGTCCGGCAGTCGGTGAAACGAGCCAGGGACAAGCTGGACAGCCCGCTTGTACAGAGCAGGCTCCGCGGCAACTTGGGGCTCGCGCCCGAGTAGTGGTACCTGCCCACGGTGCACGGGCAGGCCGCCGTCGTCTCCAGCCGGCCCGCGCACCCAAGGGAGGGACTACCTGCCTTCCGGTTCCGACTCGAAATGGAGAACTATCGAATGTCCAAGCTTTGGGGGGCACCGAACAACAGCCTGACGCTGTGGTTGACGTCGACGCTGCTCATCTTCATCGCCACGTTTCACCGCGCTCTCGATCACGTAGTGATGTCGGTCATCTCCGACCGGCGCAGCCGCGCCGTGCCGGACACTCTCGCTCGCACCGTCCGCCAGGCGCTCACGGGGTTGCTCCCGGGACACGACAGGCACACGCCCCTAATGGAGCGGCCGTCGCGTAACTAAGGAGTGAAACAGAACACACCAACTGGGCCGGGGCTCTCCTCACGGGAAGAGCCCCGGCCTAGGTGTTTCTTGATACCGGTTCAGACAGCCGGTCTCGCCCGCTCGTCCTCGGCTACCAACCGCGAGCGGGGAGTCCTTCGGCATCAAGGAAACCCTAATGAACAGCTTGCCGTCCAACGGCTTCAACCGCGAGACGAACCCCGACTTCGACACGATGAACACGACGTACGTCGAGATGCTCGACCAGTTCGAAGCCGACATCGACCTGCTGCGCCGCGCCGCGCGCCGCCGGCGAAAGGCCCTGCGCCGTCAGACCCGCCGCGAGGCCGTGGCGACCCTGGCCGTCTACGGCAAGCCGGCCATGGTGATGCTCGGCACCACCTTGTTCATGACCGGCATCGCCATGCTGATGGCCGGCCAGCCCGCGACCGCGATGGACATGTTCAACCTCGCCCTCACGGCCTGGAGCGGCGCCTTCTCCGTACCGTCGCAGCCGTAACGTCGGGCTCGTCACGCAAGGCCCCGCAGGGTGAGGACGGTGATCACCTCCTCGTCCCAGGCGGGGGCACTGGCAGCACCCGGAACGCAAGGAGCCCCTGCTCCAGCTCGACCATCGGTCGGCGGGAGCGGGGCCCTTTTGTCGTTCGCGTCGCCCAACACGGAGCCGGGCTGCGGCGGTGCTGGTCACGGCGGCGAGCGAATTCTCGCCGAATGGCTGAACCAAATCGTCCGGTGCGCCCCTCGGGGTGGCGTCCGCTGCCAGGCTGACGTCAGGCTGCCGGGCCGCCGGCCCGGAGAACGCCCCACGCGACAGGAGCACCTCATGCTGACCTCTACACAGGTTCCGGGCGGACTGAACTGGCTCGACCTGGGAACCCCCGACATCGACGCGGCCGTCGCCTTCTACCGGGGCGTGTTCGGCTGGGAGTTCGTCTCCGCGGGACCGGAGGCCGGGGGCTACGGGTTCCTGCGCAAGGACGGCCGGACGGTGGCGGCCGTCGGCCCGCTGGCCGAGGAGGGCACGAGCTCCACGTGGACGGTGTACTTCCGCACCGTGGACGCCGACGCCACCGCCAAGGCTGTCGAGCAGGCGGGCGGCTCGGTCCGCTTCCCGCCGACGGACGTCTTCACGGCAGGGCGGATGGCCGGCTTCACCGACCCGGAGGGCGGCGAGTTCGCCGTGTGGCAGGCAGGGGACACGGACGGCCTGGAGCTCGTCAACGAGCCCGGCAGCGTCAGCTGGATCGAGCTGTACACCACCGACGCTGCGGCGGCGAAGGAGTTCTACGGCAGCGTCCTGTCGTGGGAGACCCGGGACATGTCCATGGGCGAAGGCATCGTCTACACCATCGCCGGTCCCGCCGGCGGCGGCGCGCAGACCATGCACGGCGGCCTCATGCAGCTGCCCCAGGAGAACCTGGACGCCGGATCGACCTCCGAGTGGCACCCGTACTTCGAGGTCGAGGATTGCGACGCGACGCTCTCGCGGGCCTCGGAACTGGGCGCCACCGTCATCATCCCCACCATGGACGCCGAGGGCGTGGGACGCTTCGCGATGGTGCTCGACCCGTTCGGAGCCCCTTTCGCGATCATCACGAGCCCCACGGCCTAACCCGCCGACAGCCTGCCGGACCCACCCGGCAGGTCGCGTTCGACAGGTCGACGTTGGCGCCGTTACCCGTTGCCGACGGAGGCGCGGTGCCTCTCCTCAACCGAATGGTGACCCAAGTCCCGGCGGCAGAACCACCCTGTACCACTGACACCTGCCCGGCGCCCTGGCCAGCAGCGCGCTGGGGCTCCCGCCCCCTTGTCAGTCCCGCGTGAAAGGCTGGCAGCGATACCAGGACGTGGATCGGAGAGCAGCCGGGTGGGTTTCGAGGGTGAGGTCTGGCGACGAGCTGGCTCTGCTTCTGGCGCGGTACCGGCAGGCGCCGGGTGACGCGAGGCGCCTGGTGGGCGAGCTGCGGTTCAGCGCCGGGGCTCGCTACCGGGTTGAAGGCCTGGACTACTGGTTCCGATGGCGTCCGTGCGGGTGAGGCCGCCGTTGATCACTAGATTTTGGGTGGACAACCAATGATCATGCGGCGGCTTCGGACGCCCGTGTCGCACCTGCGCACTGGCGGGAGGCATAAGAGGGTGAGGCGGATTGCGGACCGGTTCGCCCGAGTTGAACCCCGCCGCCGGGTGCGGCGATTGGCTTCCGAGCTGCTGTCGGACCGCTGGTAAGTGCCTGACCGGGCTGGACGAGCACCAGCGCCGAGTGCTGCAAAGCAACCGTCGGTCTCGCCCCATTCCTGATGCGGACGTACAAGCCCCACCCTAGAAGGGTCGCTCTACGGAGTACCCGTCCTCGCGGAGCGGGGGACTCGGTCTTTGCGCCGGCAGCTCGCTGTTGGGAACGGCAGGTTCTCCTGTAGATGAGGCGCCGAGTCGAAGCGGTCCCAGGCCGTGGTGCGCTTGCGCAGGAGCATCAAGCGGGTCGGCCGGCACCGGGGAGGGCGGGCGGAGCGGGTTCTGCAGGATCGGGAGCCGGCTCACCCCATGCCACCGAAACGGGTCGGGCGAGCCTTGCGTAGGCCGATCACCGAAAGGTACTGGTCACCAACCTCGGCAAACAGGTCCTTGGAGGCCGCCAGCTCTTCCAGGATCCGCCTCCGCCGTAACTCCTGCTGCGGCGTACACGCGGGCAGCCGGCCCGATTCCTCCACAGGGGGGCGCTGCCGCGGCACCGGGACGCAGTCGACGACGCCATCGGCGGTGTGGGGGTTGTCCGGCGGCTATGTCGTTTCGAGCACCATGCACTTCAAGCAAAGCCTGGCCCGGCGCCTGCTCACAGGGGCACCTTCTGGATGTCCCGTATCAGGGCCTGCCTCTCACGCCCGGAGCCGAGCCGGACCCTACGTATGCCTGATCGGCATCGACTCCGGTCCACCCCGAACCCACCTGCGCCACACGGCCGGTGATCGGCTCCGGCATCTCGCGCCCGCGGTCCTGCGGGTCCACGTACGACGTACCCGAGACCAGATCGCCGACCCGGTACGGCGCGGTCCGACGCGGTCCGACCATGGTGATCACCGCCCCCCTCTGTGGCCTGGCGACCGGCGCACACCGGATGTCCTCGTGCGCTTGCACACTGGCCAGGAACCGGATCAAGCCTTCCACCTCCCGGGCCTGGAGTTCCCGGCTGGGCCCTCCCTGCGGGGACGGGAGCGAGGGGCTCCCGGTGTCATTCGCGCGGCTCACCCCGCCACCTCTCTGCCAGGGGCCTCTGTAGCGGGAGCAAGACTGGTCCGGTGAGCCGTCCAGTCCGCGCCGCCGCCTTGGGGCCTCAGGAGGTAGACGCGGGTGGCGGTTTCCTCTGGGAGGGACACCACCACTCCGGTGCGTCCGCAGGTGGTGTCGATGGCAAGGCCGCCGCGCTGGGGCCTCCAGTCGCCCGCCGCAGGTAAGGAGCGGCGTGACGCGGCCTGGTCGATGGTCGGTCGCTCAGGCATGAGCAGACCGTAAGGGCCCGTATGTGGGCCGATATGAATCCGGCGTATACCTACAGGTCATCCAGCGAAAATCGCTCCGCCATGCCCCGCAGCTTCTGCCGGGTCAGTTGCCGCTCTGCGTATACGAGCTGCCGGAGGGTGGCACGGGCAATGGGATGGTTGCGCACCAGTTGCGGGGCCAGAGTCTCCGCCCTCTCCAGCTCGACCAGGGCCTTGCGGCGGTTGCCGTCCCACAGCCATGCGTGGGCCAGGTCCATGTGGTGATGCCCCTGCCGGGATTTCGGCAGAGCGGCGATGTGGACCGGATGGGTGTCCCGGTTCAGGCGCAGGGCTTCGCGTTGGTTGGACATCTCCAATGCCACGCTGATCTCGTGGATCTGCACGTTCCCATGGAGAACGTGAGCGAGTGCCGGTCAAAGGGGGTGGGGCCCACGTGGGCATGGACCCGGTCGGCGGCCTCGACAGCGTGCCGCATCCGTATCCGGGTCTCCCCCGCATTCCCGTCCCGCGCGGCGGACACCGCCGACCGCAGCTGCAGCGAACCCCTCACCCGCAGGGCCAGCGGCTGCCCGTCGTCGTAGAGTTCCTGGATACCCGCCAAAGCCTTGTCCGCCAGAGCGAGGGCGTCGCCGTAGTCGGCAGTGGCCCACATGTCCCACACCCGCATCCAGTCCGCCACGGCCGGCAGGAGCGGATCCCCGGAACGCTGGGCCGCCCATACGACCCGCTCGCATGCCAGAGCCACCAACTCGGGCTGACCGAGGGCGTGCGCGGCGGTGTGAGTGAACTTGCAGGCCACGGCGTACACCGCGTGGCGCGGTCGAGCTCGATCTGACCCTTTTCGACTCGGGAAACCCAGGCCTGGGTCTTCCCGACCGCGGCTGCCAGATCGGCCTGTGTCTGGCCCACGCTCAAGCGCTGCCGGCGAATCCGCTGCCCGATGGCCTCTTGCTCCTCAAGCATCCGGAACTCCCTTCTCGGGTCGACACCTTGGACGGTACTCGCACGACTCCCTTGGCGGAGCATCACTTGGTGGAACGCGGCTTGGCAGCCTGCTGGCGTCCGACACCGCTACAAGACGATGGTTTCAGCTCCCCGGGCGGCCCGGAGACGGGGTCAGATTGAGTCCGCGGACAAAAGTCGGCCTCTTCAGGAAGCAGCGGCAGAGGCCTGGCCTGCAAGCGTTGCTCTTGCCCCACATCGCCGCCAGAAGGCTCCGCCTGTCAATCGCTGCCAGCCGATGCCTCCCGACCATGGCGATCTCCCGTACACGGGGCCGTGGCCCTCGTGAGAGGTTGGGCAGCATGAGCGCTGGGCTGGACGATCAGGCTGCACGGGAGTTCTTGGCATCGATCCGCGTCGGTGACCTCTACCGCGGGACGGTTGCAGAGGTCGGCCGATCGCGAGGGGTGGCGGTGACCCTGGACGGGTTCTCCACGCGCCCGCTGGGAAGGGTCAGCCCCTTGGAGGTGTCGTGGCGGCCGTACCCGGCCAGTCCTCTGCAGGCCGGTCAGAGGGTCACGGCAGAGGTGACCTCCGTTGATCTGGAGGAGAGGGTCGCCTGGTTGTCGATGGCGTCCGCCGAGAACCCTGAGCTCTGGGCTTTTCTGAAACCCCTTCGCCCTGGCGAGATCCTTTGCGGCACGGTCGCTGCCATCGAGCGGTTCGGAGTGTTCGTGGCGATGGACGAGGGCCCCGATCACCCGGTCTTCCCGGGCGTCGGATTCATCTCGATCCCCGAACTCTCCTGGCAGCGCTTCGAGGCGATATCGGACGTCATCCAGGTCGGGGAACGCGTCTCGTGCGAGTTCCTCTACTTCGACACGTGGAACGGGGAAGCCAGGCTGTCCCTGCGAGCGATGCAGCCGGACCCCTTCCAGACCTTCGCAGACAGCCACTCGGTGGGTCAGACGGTGCGCGGCCGGGTCACCAAGCTGGTCCCGTTCGGTGCTTTCGTTCGGGTCGCCGACGGCATTGAGGGACTGGTCGATCTCCGAGAGCTGGCGTCGACACCTGTGGAAGCTCCGGAGGAACTGGTTCAAGTTGGCGACGAGGTCTCGGTCGCCGTCATCGATGTCGACCGAGAACGGCGCAGGCTGTCCCTGTCCCGACGCCAGGCCGCGGCCGACCTCCGCTGAACCGGGCTCACGGGGACCGGCTCGACTTCCGCAACGGGTACTTTCGCGGCCGGCTTCGGGAGGACCTCGGGGATCCGACTTTTGTCCGCGGACAAGAGTCGGGCTGCAGCACGTGCGCGCCGGATCTCGTTCGACCGGGGTGGGCCGGGGCTGGCAGGGTGTCGACCATGTCTTCCGAGCCTCCGCGATCCCGACCGGTCCGCCACCACGACCACGGCCAGTGGCTCGGCCGGTTCACCGATCGGGTGCTTGTCGTCTGCCCGCGGTGCGGGGGCCGAGCGGTCGTCCTGCCCCTGCCCCATCTGGAGAACCCGAAGTACTTCAGCTCCCTCTCCTTTCAGCCCGGCCGCCTGACCTGTGCTGGTTGCGGCGCAATCGCCGCATGGGCGGCCGGCGAGCGGGGTGGCGCTCTGGCCGGTGTCGTCCCCGGCGGTACCAAGGATTCCTTCGTCCGGCAGCCGCTCTGGCTACAGACGCGATGCGCGGGACGGATCTTGTGGGCCTACAACGAGGAGCACGTCGAGGCCCTCGCTGCGTATGTGGGCGCCCAGCTCCGTGAGCGTTGCGCCTCCCCCACGATGGCGATGTTCGCCCGGCTTCCGGCCTGGATGAAGTCTGCGCAGCGCCGTGACGAGGTACTGGCTGGCCTCGCCGCCCTTGGGAACCTCGCCCAGCTCTCGGCCCCCGCCGACCGCTCCGACGCGGCCCACGAACGCGGTGGCCGCCCGCGCCACCACGGCGCTGCGCTCTTCCGCGGCGGCCCGTACTGAGGCGCTCCCCCGTACCGCCGCCGCGGGATTGGAGGACCGCCTTGCAGGTGTCGTGCCTGAGAAGGCTGCTCCCCCAACGACCTGAGCGCGGCGGCCACGGCTCGTGCTGTGCGAGATCATCCGCCAGGGTGGCCACACGGCAACAGCCCGGTGGACCGAGGGCATGGAGGTGGGGGATTGTGCGGTTCTTGCTGGCCGAGCTGGACCGAGATGCCGTCGACCGGTTCCTGTCGGCTGTCGACGTGGCGATGAACAGCAACACGTTGTTGTTGAAGGTCGACGCCGGCCATTCGCTGACTGGCGGCAATCGGCAGGAACTGCTGGACGCGTACCTACGAAGCGACCTGTTCGAGCAGATGATGCGCGAGGCGTGATGGGGCCCGAGCGGGGGTGGGCGTTCGCCTCTGTGGAGCCTGACTTCCTGCGCTCTACGGAGTACTACACGGAAGAGATTCCCCTGTACCCCGTGTACTTCGACGGCTCCGTGAGCGATACCGCCACGCTCTTCCACTGCGGGCCGGTCTTCTACCTGCTGCTGACGAACGGCTCACCTTAGCCATGGTCCGACTCTTGTCCGCGGACAAAGTCTGCCCGTCGTCGTTCACGGCATGGCAGCATGTGCCGCATGACTACGACTAGAAAGGTCCATGCCACGTAGACGGCCGGGACACCTCCGGGTGGCGTTCCCGCAGCAGCGCCGGACACACGCTTCGAGGCCGGGCATCGATGGTCTCTCCGGGCGGGCGGTGGCGGAGGTCGCACGCCTCGAACACACGCGGAACTACCTGGAGCCAGGAGACGTCATCCTGGCCCTGGACCGGTGGAAGCAGTACGTGCGCGGCCCCGAGCGCCGGCTGTGGGACGAATGAGAGTGGGGCAACGTGCACTGGTACTGCTGCGGCAACCCCCTGGAAGGCCGTGCGCTCCTCGACCGGGTGCTCCTGGCCATGACACCTCGGAGCGCCCGCGAACTCCGGGCAGTCCTCATCAAGTACGACGCGCTCTGGATCACCCCGTACCCCGGGCTCGTGGCCGGTGGCGCGATCACCGCCCACGCAGTGTCAGAAATCTCCCCATCCCTCACGACCGGAACGCCGATCCGATGATCGGAACCCCCAGAAGCTGCCGTCAGACCTCGGCCGCTGACCACCCGTGAACAGGGCTGGTCGAGCTGTCGCAGCAGCAGTTGCGTGCCTGGTCCTGGGACGTCCGCTGTCAGAAGGGTGTGTCAGAGTCTGCACATGCTGGAGATCGTGGTGAAGACGGAGAACTGGGAGCGGCACGTCCGTGTGTCCGCCGAGGAGCTGGCCGGGCTGGTCCGCCGGATCGGTGGTGATGGTGACCGGTTCTTGGTGGTTCAGCGGATACCCGACCTGCCTGACGTCTTCGCGCAGGTCTGGCACGAGGCCGGCGGCGACTACACGCTGGAGTACCGCGACGGTGCCCCTGACCGGCACTTCCAGGCGATGGCCGACGGTCCCGAGGCCGTGATTGCGGCGCTTACCGGATGGGCCCGCCAGGGGGCCGGATGGGACGGCGGTCTGGCCTGGTCGCTGCTGGACATGGGTCCCGCCCTTGAGGTGCCGCCGCTCGGCGTCGGTGAAGACGAGCGCGCGGAGTTGGAGAGGCGCGTCCGCGAAGCGCTGGCAGGCGGGTACGCCTCGCGCGCCGAACTGGCGGAGCTTGCTGAGGAGTACCTGGTCACCGAGGACCGTCGGCCCGTTTCGCGCGAGCAGGCTGTGGCGCTGGCCGACCGGTTGTGGCTGGAGATGGTCGCGGAGCAGGCCACGTGGGAGGGCGAGACCGACCCTGAGCGGCTGACCCGCGCGTTCACTGCCCTGCAGGATGCCGGGATCACCGCCCGTGAGAACTTCACCTGTTGCCGTAGCTGCGGCCAGTCCGAGATCGGTGGCGAAGGCGGTTCCGGCGCCCGGGGCTTCGTCTACTTCCACACCCAGTGCACGGACTCCGCCGCAGCCGGCCACGGACTGATGCTCCTCTACGGAGGGTTCGACGACTCGGCCGAGACCACTGCAGCCATCGGGCACGAGGTCGTGGCCGCCCTCGAAGTAGCCGGTCTCCACGCCGAGTGGGACCATGACCCCGCCCGGGCCATCACGATCACTCCCCTGGACTGGCGCCGCCGCCTGGTCGGCTAGGGACCTCCCCAGACAGCGCCGTGCAGACGACGGACTTCGATGAGACCGGCCAGGGGAGTGCGCTGAGGGCTCCTGAAACAGTTCGGCTGCCCAACAAGCTTGGAGTGCAGGACCGACCGCGGCTGCCAGTCCCTTCAGGCGTTGATCCGGCAGGCTCGCCCGGCCATGATCTAGGGGTGTTCGACGTGCTGCCGGGAACGGGTCTCGCTCTGCCGCATCGTGCCGGCGTGCTGCGGTTCGGCATGTCCGGGCAGGACGCCCAGTGGGCCGTTTCGACACTGGCGGATGTGCGCGAGACCTGGGTCTGCCGAGCCGGCTGGGCCTTCACGGCCGACTACGAAGGTCTGGAACTCCTCGTCTACGGCGACTGCACGGACCGCCTCGGCCGGACCGACCGTGACGACCACGGTCTCGCAGCCGTACACCTGCGCCGGTACGATTCGAAGCCGACCGGGCCGACCGGGCCGTCCGCCGTGCCCGTGGTCCTCCACGACGTCGACCTGTTCGGGTACCCGGCCGCCGAAGTGCTGGCAGCCCTGGATCCGGGCCCGTACGCCGGTGTGAGCCTGGCGCCCGCCCTGTCTCCGAGCGGCTACCTGCCGAAAGTGCGGCTCGCGGTCAGGTAGGAGCCGGGTCAAGGCCCGGGTGACCCCGTGGCGTCCCCGGGGTGGCCGGTGTCGGTCTGGGCGAGTGCCTGGAGCAGGTGGCGCAGTGGGGGTGCGGGTGGTCCGGGGAGTACGGCCAGGGACGTGGTGAGCGCGAGACCGGTCAACGGTCGTAGGGCTACTCGTGGGACCGGGGGCAGGCCGGCCACCTCGTAGAAGACCGTCCAGGAGGGCGGGCTGGTCCCGATCGCGGTGAGGGTCTCCTGGAAGGTGGTGAACGGCGGACCCAGGAGGGGTTCGCTTCCGGCGGCACGGAGGGCGTCGGTGATCAGGTCGTGGAACGGGGGATTTTTCTCCCGCGGCGCGAGCCTCAGCGGGAGGTGCGCCAGCTGTTCCAGGCTCAGGGCCGACTCGGTCGCCAGCGGATGGCCGTCAGGTAGGGCCACGTACAGCGGGTCGGTCCACACCGGCAGGAGTTCCAGCTCCGGCGCGGTGGGAAGGGCCCGTACGAGGGCGGCGTCCAGGTCGCCGGAACGTACGGCGACCAGCCGCTCGGCGAGGGGCAGGCGCCGAAGTCGGACGTGGAGCCGTGGGGCCGAGCCGGCGAGCGCGTCCAGGAGGCGGTAGATGCGGTCGCCGGGCCCCTGTACGGTGCCCAGGCGCAGGAGGCCCTCGTTGCCGGAGACGATGTCGGCGGCCACCTGCCGGGTGCGGTTGACCGCCCCGAGGACGGCGTGCGCTTCAGGGAGCAGCAGCCCGCCGGCACCGGACAGGTGCACGTGGCGGGTGGAGCGTTCGAACAGGGATACCCCGAGTTCCCGTTCCAGGCGGCGGATCTGCTGGCTCACCGCCGAGGGGACGATGCCGAGCCTCGCTGCGGCCCGGCCGAAGCCGCCCTCTTCTGCAACGGCCACGAAGTACTGGAGCTGCCGCAGTTCCATGCGCCCCCTCGATTGATCACGACTGGTGATTTCTGTAGGCGACAACTGCTTCTGGTCCGCGGCTTCTTCCCGGGCTGGAATGGAACCCGGCCCAGGAGACTCGAAAGACAGGAGCCAGAACATGATGCGGGACAGCGGTGAGGGTGCGGGGGCACTGATCGTTCGGGCCGAGGAGGCCGAGCACGTCCCCTTGCCGCACGGCGGCGGCTTCCGGTTGCTGGCCGACGCCGGCGCGACCGGCGGCGCGCTGGGCGCGAACAGCCTGGTCCTCGGCGAGGGCGCCGACGGTGCCGGGCCGCACTACCACGCACAGTCGTCGGAGCTGTTCTACGTACTGGGCGGCACGGTCCAGTTCTTCCTCGACGGTGAGATGGAGACGGTGGGGCCGGGTGGGCTGGTGGTCGTCCCGCCCCGGATGCCGCACGCCTTCGGCGCCGCTCCCGGTTCCACCGCTGAGCTGCTCGTGGTGCTGACTCCGGGGGTCGACCGGTTCGGCTACTTCCGTGCGCTGGGGCGCGTCCAGTACGGCCTGGACTCCTTCGACGGTCTCCGTGCCGAGCAGGACCGCTACGACGTGCACTTCCTCGATGCCTCGGCCTGGCGGTCGGCACGGACCGGCTGAAGGGGCCCGCCTCCTGTCCGAGGACGACGCGGGAGACGTCGGGGGCGCCGACCGTACCGTCCGGAAGCGGCCGGCGGGCAGGTGATCCGGTCGGTCTTCTCGCCAACGTCGAGTTGGGCCAGGACCGTGCCCGCCGGCCGGCGTGGGTTCATTCCTCCACGGTGTCGTCGGTCTCCCAGCGCAGCAGGTCGCCCGGCTGGCACTGGAGCACCTCGCAGAGCGCGGCGAGCGTCGCGAAGCGCACCGCCTTGGCGCGGCCGTTCTTGAGTACCGCCAGGTTGGCGGGCGTGATCCCTACGCGGTCCGCGAGCTCGCCCACGGACATCTTCCGCCTGGCCAGCATCACGTCGATGTCGACGGCGATCGGCATCAGATCACCTCGTCCAGTTCGGCCTTCATCTGCGCCGCTTCGACGTCGCGCGCGACGGCCTGGGCGAGCAGCATCCGCAGGACGAGCACGATGAGCGCGACCCCCAGGATGGCCAGGCCGATCCCGCCCATGATGACGGAGACGCCCGGGTCCTCCCGCTGGCCGGGCGCATTCAGGGCCGTGACCGTGAACCACAGGAGGGCGACCGCCACGATCGCGCCGATCACGCGGTCCACGTACCGGAAGGCTGCGTGGGAGAACACGGTTCCCCGGCGCACCATCGCCACCAGGCGCCATACGGAGACCAGGGCGACCTGGGCCGCCACCATGCCCAGGACCACGATCACGCGCATCGGGGTCAGCGGGAGCGACTCGTCTTTCGGGTGGGTGACCAACGCCCACACCATCGCTGCCTGTACCAACACGGTGCCGGTGAGCACCACCACGAGCACGGCTCGCAGCGCACCCACTGTCAGCTTTCCCATGACCCATCCCTCCATCGATCTACGATGGAAATCTATTGAATTTCGATAGGTATGGCAAGGAGTGGGTTCGCGCCCTAGCCGTACGGGTTGAGTGCACGGAAGCGGGCGGTGTCGCTGCGGCGATCGAACCACAGATGGGTGGAGTGGCCGCCGCCGTCGCGGTCCAGCTCCCGCGACCGGACCCACTGCGGGTTCTGCGGCCCCTCGCCCTTGAGCGACTTCTCGAACCACGAGGAGAAGTCGTCGGTCGGCCCCTCGGAGACGAAGGTGTGGGCCGCCGTCAGCTCGGCGAGTTTCCCCGGGGCCAGCCGGGCGAAGCCCGAGATCACCAGCTCCGGCGACGGGATGCCGCCCCGGTCGTTATCCCGGCTGCTCACCCACTTGGCGTCGCTGAGCGGGCCGAGCAGCGGGAACGCCTGCTCCAGCGGTGCGGTGTCGGTGTGCCAGTCCCCCTTGCCCCCGCTCGCCACCCGTTGCAGGAGCCACCAGGCGGGTAGGACCGCCAGCCCCAGCCCCATCCCCGTCCCGATCACCGTCCGTCGCTCCAACGCGATCCCCTCCCCTGCCCGACTTCGAGGGCACCCTATCCGGGTCGGGCGCACAAGGGGGTGGTGCCCGCTGGTCACCTCGGCCGGCCGAGACCGGCAAAGGCCTAGCGGCGCAGGTACGCGAGGACGGCCAGGACCCGGCGGTTGTCCTCGGTGGAGGGGGCGATGCCGAGTTTGGCGAAGATGCTCGCGGTGTGCTTGGCGACCGCGCTCTCGCTGAAGTGGAGGGTGGCCGCGACGGCGGCGTTCGAGCGGCCCTCCGCCATCAGTTCCAGGACGTCGCGTTCCCGTGGGGTGAGGGCGGCGATGGTGCCGCGGGCGTCGCCGCGCGACAGGAGCCGGCCGATCACCTGCGGGTCCAGGACGGTGCCGCCCGCGGCGACGCGCCGTACGGCGTCGACGAACTGGCCGGTGTCGGTGACCCGGTCCTTGAGCAGGTAGCCCACGCCTCCGTCGTCGCTCGCCAGGAGCTCGTTCGCGTAGAGCTGGTCGACGTACTGGGACAGGACGAGGACGGGCAGGCCGCGATGGTGCCGGCGGGCTTCGAGTGCGGCTTGGAGGCCCTCGTCGGTGAAGGTCGGAGGCAGGCGTACGTCGACGACCGCGACGTCGGGCTCCTCCTCCACCAGGGCGCGCAGCAGGGAGGGGCCGTTGTCGACGGCGGCGACGACGTCGAAGCCGTGCTCCCGCAGCGTGCGGACCAGGCCGTCCCTCAGGAGGAAGAGGTCTTCGGCAAGGACGACGCGCACGGGATCTCCAGGGTCACAGTGGTCGGTCCGCCCGGCGGGCTGTGCAGGGCGAGGCTCCCGTCGAAGGTAGCCAATCGGGCCCGGACGCCGAGCAGTCCGGTCCCCCGGGCGGGGTCCGCCCCGCCGCGTCCGTCGTCGGTGACGGTGACGCGCAGCCGGCCGCCGCCGTGTCCCGCGCCGTCACCGTGGTCGCGGCCGTGGGTGTGGGCAGGGGTGTGGGTGTGGGCAGGGGTGTGGGTGAGGACGATGTCGACGCGGTCGGCGCCGGAGTGTTTCGCCGCGTTGGCCAGCAGCTCGTTGACCGCGAAGTAGGCGGCGGACTCGACCGCGGCCGGCAGCCGTGCGGCCAGGCGGACCTCGACGTGCACGTCGAGGAAACTGTCGAGGGCCAGGGAGCGCACGGCGTCGCCCAGGCCCCGGTCGGTGAGGATCGGCGGCTGGATGCCCCGGACCAGATCGCGCAGGTCCTCCAGGGCCCGCGCGGACAGTTCGCGCACCTCCAGCAGGGCGGCGCGGGCGGCCGGCGGATCGTGCAGCAGGCGCGTCGCACTGTCGAGCCGCATCCCGAGGGCGACGAGCCGGGCCTGGGCCCCGTCGTGCAAATCCCGTTCGATGCGCCGGAGTTCGTCCGCCCGGCCGTCCAGGGCGACGGCCCGGGTGTCCGTCAGCTGCTCGATGCGGCGGACGAGCTCGGTGGTGCGGGGCGCGGCGAGGAGCAGCCGACTCAAGCGGGCGTGCAGACGCAGCACCGGAGCGGCCAGGAGGAGACCGGCGGCCGTGAACGCGAGGCCCAGGACCAAAGCCCCGACCGTGGCGGCGGTGCCGTCCACGAGGACGAACGCGTACCAGTTGCCGTCGCCCAGCAGCCGCCACACGAACGGTTGGACGAACGCCCCGAACGCCCCGTACACCACGAGCGACGGGGGTAGGGCGACCAGCAGACCACCGGCCAGCGGCTCCAGCCACGCCCAGCCCAGGTCCCGCCAGAACCCCGCGTCGGCCAGGACCGCGCGGGCGCCCGCCGCCCGCGGGAGCGGGGCGGGCGGGCTGACCGGCACCCCCGACGAGCGCGCTGCCCGTTCCCGGGCCAAGTCGGCGCAACGGCGCAGCACCCCCGCGGCGGGCGGCAGCAGCCGGTGGCCGAGGCCGACGGGCAGCAACAGCAACGCGCCCACGACGGCCGGCCCGACGAAGGCCACCACCAGACCCAGGAGTCCGGCCAGCTGGCAGCGGCCGACGGCGGTCAGGGCGCGCGCGGTCCCCGCTCTGGAGCGGGCGATGATCGAACTCATGTCCCGTGCAGGGTAGTCGGCGCGGATCCGGCCTCCGACGCGGGTACCGGTTCCGCTGCCCGGGCCGGTTTCGGGGCCGGTGCCGGTACCAGTGCCGGTGCCGGTGCCGACGCGCTGCGCGCCGCCCACGCCAGGGCCACCACCAGGCAGGAGAGCCCGAAGCAGAGCATCGGCGTGACCGCCCCCGACTCCTCGTCCATGAAGAGGAGCAGTCCGAGGTTGACGAGCGTGTGGAATCCGCCCGCGAGCAACAGCCGATGAGGACCGCCCGTACCGTCGAGAGCCACGCCCAGGACGACCGACATGGCCACGGTGGCGACGAGGAAGCCCGCGGCGTAGGCCGGGGCCTGCGCGAAGACCGGTACGTGCCAAGCCCCCCACGCCGAGCCCACCAACACTGACGAGATGATGGTCCCGAACCGGGTCCGCAGCAGCGGCTGGAGGAAGCAGCGCCAGCCGATCTCCTCCCCGCACGCCCCCACCAGCTGCGCAGCCGCGATCAGGACGAAGGGGTGGTGCAGGGCCCCCGGCGGCGTGAAGCCGACGCCCCCGCGGAACGCCCCGTACGCGATCACGGTGAGCGCGACGATCAAGACGGCCGAACCGAGGAGAGCCGCCGCACGCCCGCCGCCCCGGCCCCGACCCCGGCCCTCGCGCCCTCCCCCGCCCCGCAGCAGTTCGCGGGTCCGCCTCCACCGGTACAGGGCGACCGCACCCACCCCGGCAGCCGGCCCGAACTGGGTCAGCTGCACCACCTCGGCGGGCACACCGGTGGCCGGCTGCACCGCCCCCAGTGCCCCGGCCGCCACGAAGGCCACCGCGGTGAACACCCCCGCCGCACCCCACGGCCCGCCGCGCCCCGCGCGCTCCACCCGTTCCACCCCGTGCACCCGTGTCATGACCATCCCGCCCGTCCGTTCGTATCCCTACGCGGACGACGATGCCGGGCGGGGCGGCTCCGGGCACTGCACCCGGCCCCCGGGTCGGGGTGTACCCAGGTCCACCCCGACCGGTCACGGCCGGGGCCCCCGTCAACGAGAGCATCCGGACGGTGTCAGCGCCGGGACGCTCCGAGGATCTGGTCGGCCGTCGCGAAGCGGTGCTCCGTTGGCTTCAGCACTTCGTAGAGGTGGCCGAAATACGCCGTTTCGGCCGTTCCTGTGAGCACCGCCAGCAGGAAGGCCGAGCACCCCGTGTCGTGGTGCTCCCACATCGGGCCGCGCCCCTCGTTGTAGAGCACGGTCCACTCGTCGGGCTGCTGACCGGGTCGCGCCAGCCAGTACAGGAACGCTCCCGTTCCCTCCTCGAACGCCCACGGCAGGACCCGCGCCCCCGCCTCCAGCAGGCCGGCGGGCTTCTCCTCGCCCATCTCCCACAGGTCCGCCAGGATCTCGTCCCGTTCCGTCGTCTGCGCGTGCAGGTCGCACTCTCCGTAGGCGGAGTCGGGGACGAGCAGCCAGATCGTGTCGTCGAAGATGCCGTCGCCGTACGTCTCGACGAGCTGCTTGTAGTCGGCGGGCAGCGCCGCGCCCAGGACACGCTCGGCTCGCGTCCAGTCCACCGCCGGCGGTGGACCGGTGGGCGGCGGGCAGAGGCGGACGAGGGCGTCGACGGCACCGGGGGCGATCATGGAAGGGACGGTACGGGAACCCCGGCCGGTGCCCATGGGCGGGTCGGTGGGCAGGCAAAGACCCGCATCGGCTCCGGCCCGGCCCGGCCCGGCCCGGCCCGGACGGCTGACCCGGACCACCGCCCGCTCCCGCATGGCCTCCGGTAGAGGACGTGCTCCGGGATCAGCCCGCATACACCTCCTCGCAGCCGCTGTTCACAGCGGCCTCGGGCGCCTCGGCCAAGGCCTCCTGCCAGTGCGCCCGTTCCCCGGCGACGCCGCGCTGCACCGGCCGGGCGTACCACGCCCAGGCTTCCGTGTCCGCGGTTCCTGCCGTCGATCCGGACTGGACCGCGATGACGTACTGGCGGCCGGGCTCCAGCACCGCGTAGCGGTCCGGGTCCTCGGTGGCGTACCGGTGCGGGGTGCCACCGTTCTTCACGCCCTGCGTGACATGGAAGACGTCGCCGAATTCCCCCTTGAGCGTCTCCAGCGTCTTCACCCGGGTCGTGAGGTAGGCGCTCCCGCCGTCCTCCCGGTAGCGGGTGTTCTCGACGGCCTCGACGACGGCCATGCTCTGGGACTTCGCCGCGACGACGTCGTCGCGGCTCAGGTCAGGTCCGCAGACGGCGTGCGTGTCGGTCTCCTCGGGAGGGACGGTGAACCAGGCCGCACCGACCGCCAGCAGGCCGGCCGCGAGGCACCCTCCCACCCATGCCTTCGCGCTCATGATCAGCCCCACAGCCTCTTGTAGTTGGCTTTGTCAACGGCGGTCGGCGCATCGGGGTACCGGGCGACCTCCGGCCACATCACGGACTGCACGGCGTCCTTGCCGCTGCCCGATTTGTGGCACAGGCCGAGCGCGTGGCCGAGCTCGTGGGCGGCGACCATCCGACGGGTGGCCGCGTCGAAGGTGTCCATCCGCGCCTTGTTGAAGCGGATCAGGTCCGTCGCCGCCGGCCCTGGATGACGGGACCACACCCCCGCGGCTGCGCTCTTCGCGTCGGAGAAGTCCTCGTAGTTGAGGTCGTTGACGGTCGTCGCCGCATCCGGCGCAATCTTGACCTTCGCGCCGGAGTACGACCAGGCCCTGTTCGCGTGTTGGTACTCGGCCTTGTACTTCGTGCTCGCGGTCCACCGGATCTCACCGTCGTCGACCGAGCTGTCCTGCCGCGTCTCGGTGGCATCACTCCCGGACTTCGCGATGCACGGTGCCGCGCCGGCGGCACGGGTCGGGGCCGGCGCGATGACCAGTACGGCGGCAAAGGCCGCAAGTCCTGCGAGCAGATCCTGCACCCCATCAACGGTAGGGGAGCCGCGGGCGGGGACGATCGTTTCAGCGCGGCCGGCCGGCTGGAACGGGACCCGGTGCGCCTCGGGACCGGCTTCACGAGGGGCCGGCCGCCTCGGCGTTGAGGCGGGCCGCCTGCCGGGTGAGGTGGGTCCGCTCGGCCAGCGTCGGAGCCCGGTGGGCGGCCTCCGCGTAGAGCCGGGCAGCGCCGGCCCGGTCGCCGTCCCGGTCGTGCAGCCAGGCGGCGACGGCGGTGTACCGGGGCAGCTCCGGGTCGAGCCGGGCCAGCGCGGCGAGGCCTGCGCGCGGCCCGTCGGCCTCCCCGACGGCCACCGCCCGGTTCAGGCGGGCGACGGGGCTGTCGGTGAGGCCGACGAGTTCGTCGTACCACTCCACGATCTGCGGCCAGTCGGTCGCCTCGGCGGTGCGGGCGTCGGCGTGCGGGGCGGCGATGGCTGCCTGGGCCTGGTACTCGCCGAGCCGGTCGCGGGCCAGCGCGCCGTGCCGGTCACTCCGTGATCGTGGGCGGCTCGGCCATGAAGGGACGCAGTTCCAGCCACTCGTGGATGGGCCGGCCGCCGGCGCCGGGAGCCGCCGAAAGCTCGGCCGCGAGCTCCAGGGCCCGGTCGTAGGTGTCCACGTCGATCACCATCCAGCCGGCGATCAGGTCCTTGGTCTCGGCGAACGGGCCGTCGGTGACGGGCGGGCGCCCCTCGCCGTCGTACCGGACGAACGTGCCCTCCGGCGCCAGGGCCTGGGCGTCGACGAATTCGCCGGTCTGCTCCAGTTTCGCGGCGAAGTCTCGCATGTACTGGATGTGGGCCGAGACCTCCTGCGGGGTCCAGTGGTCCATGGGGACGTCGCTGCACGGGGCCGGGGCGCCGCGGTAGTGCTTGAGCAGCAGGTACTTGGCCATGACGGTTCTCCTCGATCCGGTCCGACGCGTCCATTCTGGCCGCGCTCACCCCTGGGACGGAGCCGACGCCGGATTCTCGACATCCCCGCAGAAAAATTCTTTGCGGGGCCGGATGAGCGCGCGGGTGGGAGCCGGGACGGCTCCATGGACGTAGCCGCGGATCCCCCAGCGGATCCGGAGGCGGCGGTACTCGTCGTGGGAACGGATCAGGACAGGGGCGGGTGCGTGGCGAGCCAGTGGCGTGCGATGGCTTCGCGGGTGGTGACCCACCCGCCACCGAGCTGCGCCACGTGCCTCAGGAAGCCGTCGAGCGCGCGGATCCGGCCGGGCCGGCCGGTGATCCGGCAGTGCAGGCCGACGCTCATCATGCGCGGGCGGTCGGCGCCTTCGGCGTGGAGGGTGTCGAAGGTGTCCACGAGGTACGTGAGCATGTCGTCGGCCGTCGTGAACCCGTGCACGATCAGGAACTTGAAATCGTTCGCGTCGAGGCTGTACGGGAGCACGAGGTGTGGGCGGCCTGCTGCCTCCACGTAGAACGGCAAGTCGTCCGAGTAGTCGTCGGAGTCGTAGAGGAAGCCCCCTTCCTCGGCCACCAGGCGCCGCGTGTGGGGACTCGTGCGGCCGGTGTACCAGCCCACCGGCCGGCGCCCGACGAGCCGTTCGATCGTCGCGGTCGCACGCGCGATGTCGGCGCGCTCCACGTCCTCGGGCACGTGCCGGTAGTCGATCCACCGCCGGCCGTGGCTCGCCACCTCCCACCCGGCGGCGCCCATCGCCCGCGCGGCGTCGGGGTTGCGCTCCAGCGCCTGCGCGACCGCGTACACGGTCAGCGGTGCCCCGTGCGCCGCGAGCGTGCGGTGGATGCGCCAGAACCCGGCGCGCGAACCGTAGGCGAACAGCGACTCGACGTTCAGGTCGCGCCCGCCCACCACCGGCGGTGCGCCCACGATCTCGTGGAGGTAGCCCTCCGACGTCGGGTCGCCTTCCAGAACGTTCCGCTCGCCGCCCTCCTCGTAGTTGAGGACGAGGCTCACGGCGACCCGGGCACCACCGGGCCAAGCGGCATGCGGTGGCTCGGCACCGTATCCGACGAGATCACGCTGCAGCTCAGACACGGGCCGGACACTACCGGCGGCCCGACGCCCGCCCCCGCAGGCCACGCCCCGCCGGATCTTCGTACACGTCGACGAGCGGGACCCCGGCTCCGCGCCGCCGTTCCGTCTTCCGGGCCGGTCCGGGAGGCCGGTGCGCCCTCCTGGTGGTACGGGCCCAAGGAGAGGCGCCGTCGGGCCGATGGCAGTGCCATGGAAACGCGTTCCCTCGCCGTCGTACGCGCTCTCGTCCACCGCCGGCTCCGCGGAGGGCTTGCCGGGCTGTGCGCCGCCCTTTGGGTGGTGGCGCCCGGGCCCACGGCCATGACGGCCGAGGCCGCCCCGCCGCGTCCGGCGGCGGCTGTGGAAGAGGAGGGCCTGCGGTCGCTGTTCGCATCGGAGAACGGCGGGATCCGCACGTCCGAGCGGGTGGTCGCGGTGCCGTTCAACGCGGCCTGGAACGACGCCGGGCTGGACGGCGTCCTCGACGAGCTCGCCCGCCGGCACGCGCCCGCCACGTTCTTCCTGACCGGCGACTTCGCCGACCGTTTCCCCGAGGTGGTCAAGCGCATCGCGGCTGCGGGAGACGGGCTGGGCAACCACTCCTACAGCCACCCCTCGTTCAAGGACCTGACCGCTGCTGGACGGAGCGGTGAAGTCCGGGCAGCGAACCGGGCCTTGCGGACGGCCGGTGCGGGAGAGGCCCTCACCCCCTACTTCCGGTTCCCTTACGGCAAGACCAGCCCCGCACACATCGCGGGAGTCAACGCACTCGGCTTCGCGGACATCGAGTTCACCACGGACACCAACGGATGGATGGGCACCGAGGGTGGCATGACCGTGGACCGGGCCGTGAGCAGGGCGCTCGACGCGCTGCGGCCGGGAGCGATCCTCCAGATGCACGTCGGCGCGTCCAGGACCGTACCGAGGTGCTCGACGCCCAGGCCCTGCCACACGTCCTCGAAGCGATCAGCGCCCGCGGCCACCGCCTCATCGACCTCCGCGCCCTCCTCACCACGCCACCGGGCCGCCCCGCACCGCTCAGCCCCGTGCCGTGACGGAGACGGCCCCGGTCCGCAGCCACGCGCTGCGGACCGGGGCCGTTCACCCAGTCGTCGTCTCCGCCCGCCTGGACGTCCCGGGCGGACGTCTCGGGCGGACGTCTCAGGCCGTGGCGTTCGCTGCGGCCCCGGAGGACTCGGGGGCTTCGGCCGGGTCCCCTGACTCGGCGGCCGGCCGCGGGATGCGGTGGAGCCCGCGGCGGTCATAGAGGCGGGTGACGGCGAAGCCGAAGACCAGCGCGGCGACGAGGGCCACCCCCATCGCGACCCACGCCCGGGTCAGGCCCGCGTCGGCCTGGGCGCCGTAGTAGAGGATGGCACGCATGCCCTCGGTGATCTGGCGCAGCGGCTCGAAGTGGGCGAGGGCGCGGAAGAACCCGGGCAGCGCCTGGAGCGGCACGGTCGCACCGGAGGAGGGGACGGCCATCGCGACGAAGACGATGGTGGCCAGCAGCATGCCGGGGGTGCCGAAGGCGGCGAACAGGGCGAGGCCGCCGATGCCGACGACGGCGATGGTGGCGACGGAGTAGAGCCACAGCAGGCCGAGGTGGGAGGCGTCCATGTCGAGGATCGTGACGGTGGCGACCTCGACCAGGGTGCCCATCACGAGCGACATGCCGAGCATGAGCGCGATGCCGATGGCCAGCGTACGGACGCGGCTGGTGTGCTGGACGGGCTCGCGCTTGCGGACCGGGCCGTAGTCGGTGTGCAGGTAGCCGAGGGCCGTGTCGACCTGGGAATTGACCAGGTTGGCGCCGAGCATGCCGCAGACGACGAGGACCAGCGCGTAGTAGAAGGCGCTCAGGCCCATGGCGCTGCGGGAGCCGACGGGGTGGCCGTCGGCGACGGTGACGGTCACGGGGTCGGCCAGCTTGAGCTGGGCGGCCGTCGGGAGCGGGGTCTTCTGGGCCGCGGCCTGCTTGAGGAGCTCCTGGCCGAGCTGGGCGGAGGCGGCGTGGGCGGCCTTCTGGGCGGCCTGGGAGGCCATGGAGGAGCCGATGCTGCCGGCGGACTGGTTGGTCAGCACGGTCAGCGTCGGCGGGGCGGCGGCCTTGCCCTGCGGAGTGGGCTGCGGGGCGGCGAGCGCGGTCACCGTGGCACTGAAGTCCCGGGGTATGACGAGGGCGCCGAAGAGCTTGCCCCGGCCCAGCCGCTCGTCGGCCTCCTCGCGGCTGATGACCTGCCAGTCGATGCTCTTGTCGCCCTTGGCGGCCTTCTGCATGCCCGCGACGATCTGCCCGCCCATGTTGACGTGGCGGCCGCCCGCGTCGGCGCCGGCGTCGGTGTTGACCAGGGCCACGGGCAGGTCACGCAGGTTGCCCTTGGGGTTGACGTTGCCGCCGACGTAGAGCAGGGCGAACAGCATCGAGACGACTGCGGCGATGAGTCCCGTTCCGATCCACAACTGGGGTCGGCGGAGCACGGAGGGGTGTGTGGACTGGGGCATCGATTCTCCGGTGCGGCGGCGTGTACTAGCTGGATACTGAAAGTATCCAGTCACTGGATAGTGGCAGTATCTTGTTGTGGTGTCCAATCGCCGATGACGGGTACCGGACCCCGTAACCAGCAGGGAAGCCGTAAATGAAGATCTCGGAGCTCAGCCGGCGGACCGGCGTCCCGGTCGCCAGCATCAAGTACTTTCGAAGGCAGGGCCTGCTGCCCGCGGGGCGGGCGACCGCTGCGACCCTGGCCGAGTACGGCGAGGAGCACGCGGAGCGGCTGCGGCTGATCAAGGCACTGACCACGCTCGGCGGCCTGTCGATCGCCGCCACCCGCGAGGTGCTCGGGGCCGTCGACCAGGCCGACACCTCGGAGGGCGCCCTCGGAGCGGTCAGCTACGCCCTTCCCGTGCCAGTGGCTGCCCAGAGCGCCACCGGCACCGAGGAGGAGGCCGAGGCCGAAGCAGCCGCCGGGACCGAGGTGGCGGAGCTGCTCGCGGCCCTGGACTGGCATGCACCCGACACCTCACCGCACGTGCAGGGGCTGGCGTCGGCGCTGAAGGAACTGCGACGGCTGGACGCCCGGTACGCCCCGGGAGAGCTCGCCGCTTACGCGAGGCTGGCCGAGTCGGTGGCCCGGCTCGACCTGGAGCGGGCAGCGGGCGTCGACGACCCGGTGGCCCTCGCCGAGCGGGCGGTCATCGTCTTCGCGATCTGCGCGCCCGTGTTCGAACTGCTGCGCCGCCTCGCCCAGGAGAACCAGGTGCGGCGCCGCGTCGCCGACGGCGGCGCCGAGTCCGCAGCGCCCCGGTAGCCCGCGCGGAGCCGCCGGATGCGCGCGAGCCCGGCGGATCAGGACGCGGTGTCCCCGTAGTGGTCCGCGTACGCCTGGAGGTGCGGAGGGAGGGGGCCGTCAGCGCCCGCGGAGTTCACCTGCGCCCACAGTTCGTTCTCGACGACGAAGCGGTACGCGAACTCCTCGAAGGTGTCGGCGCACCTCATCAACGAGGACGCCACCGCGACCCGGACCTCCTCCGCCGGCTCCCCGTCCGACCACCACCCGGCGGACTCCAGTTCCACGGGCGAGCAGACCACGAACGCCTCACCGGAGGGGCGCAGGTACAGGTACCAGATGACGCAGTCCTGCTGGTCCCGCAGGAACCGCACGAGACGGGCACCGTGCTCGGCCGGGCTGCGCAGCGGACGGGAGAGGTCACTCCAGCAGGCCGTCACCGAGACCTCGTCGAAGGACTGGCAGACGCGCTGACTGGCGTAGAAGGCGGCGAAGTCCGCGGGGAGCGTCAGCCCGACCGCCGCCAGGTCCCGCTCCACGGCCGCGAGGTGTTCGCCGTGCTCCGACCGCGGACCGTCGACCCCGCCCAGCCAGCCGAACGTGCCGTCGAACTGCACGGCGTCCAGCGGCGGCAGGCTGCCCAACGGGTACACCTCGTAAGTGGACGCGCACGACCGGAAACGCCCGAGGTCCGTAGCGCACCAGCCGGTGGGAAACCGGACGGACGCAACATCTGCTCCAGGATCAGAAACGACTACGGACACGGGAACCCCTCGAAGACATGGCCGGCTCATCGGTACGCCTCCATCCTCCCGACCACCACTGACAACAGCCCTCCGCGCCGTCCCCGACCACGCCGTCCCCGACCACGCCCGCCGCGCCTGCCGCGCGGGCGCCGTCGGCCGGGGTGATCGTTTCTTCCTACTCCGCATGGATGACGCCCCGTGTTCGCGCCCAACTCCTAGGGGAGTAAGGCCCCGACGAGATGAGGTGCGGCATCGTGTGGGAACGGATGCGCCCGCCGCGGGTCCGCGGCGTCCCCGAGGCGGCGGCGCGCGCCGCGACGGCAGTCACACCCGGCGAGTGGCGTCCGGCAACGGACATGCCGTACGCGGGGTTCTGGGCGCAGCCGGCCGATGCCGCGGCCGTACTCGGCGAGGACGCCGTGCTGATCGCGGGCGGTGAGGACGGGCGGCGGCTGCCGACCGACAGGAGCACGCTCCTCACCCCGTCGACCGGTGTCTGGAGGCCCACGCCACCGCTCGGGCAGGCCCGCCGGCTGCACACCGTGACGCGTCTGTTGAACGGCCAGGTGCTGGTGGTCGGCGGTATCGGCGCGGGCCCCGGCGCTCCCCCGACAGGGCTCGCCTCGGCCGAGCTGTACGACCCCGGAAGTGGTGGCTGGACGCCCGTCGGCGGGCTCGGCGAGGGCAGGTTCTCGCATTCGGCGACGACTCTCAAGGACGGGCGCGTTCTCGTCGCGGGCGGCTGCACGGCCCGCGACGACCACTCCCTGCGCACCCTGCGCACCGCCGAGTTGTACGACCCGGACAGGCGGCGGTGGACGCCGGTGCGCGCCCCGATGACGGACGCCCGGTTCGGACACCCGGCGGTGCGGACCGAGGACGGCCGCGTGCTCCTGGTCGGCGGGGCGCTCGCGGTGGGGCGGGGCAGCTACGCCGCACTCGGTCACTGCGAGCTGTTCCACCCCGCGGATTCGACCTGGACGCCCACCGGCACCCTGGCCACGGCCCGCAAGGGCCACCAGGCGACCCTGCTCCTAGACGGCGGCGTACTCGTCACGGGCGGGGACATGCGGGGCTTCCGGGACGAAGACTGGGCCTACGACCCGTACAGCCAGTGGACCACCGAGCGCTACGACCCGGCCGCGGGCAGCTGGAGCGCCGACGCCGACATGCCGTGGGGCCGCAGCCACCACCGGGCGCTGCGGCTGAAGTCGGGCGCCGTGCTCGTGCTCGGCGGCACGGACGACTCCTCGCTCGCCGTCGGCTACCAGAACGCCGTGCTGTACGACCCGGACGCCCGCTCCTGGTCGGCGGGGTTCCCGATGGCCGAGGGCCGCTGGGCTCCCGCGGCGCTCGCCCTGCCCGACGGGCGGGTCCTGGTCATGGGGGGTCTCACGTACTCCGGCGCGGCGGCCCCGGTGCCGGGCGAGGATCAGGTCACCGCCACCACCGAGACGTACACGCCCTGACCGGCCGCGCGGCCGGCGCACGGTGAGAAAGGAGTGGAATTGCGTGACCTACTCGCCGGCGGAGCGGGGGCCGGGGCGGAACCGGACCGGCACGCCGTGACCGTACGGGCCGCCGGGGGCGGCTGGACGGCCGTCGGGGAGCCACCGGTGCCCCTGGTCTACTGGCACGGCCAGTACGAGGGTCCGGTCACCCTCAAGGACGGCCGGGCCCTCGCCGCGGGCGGCGCGGGCCCCCTGCTGCTCTCCCTGGACGACTCCGCCGTGTACGACCCCGGTCCGGGCACGTGGACGGTGACCGGCCCCCTGCTCCAGGACCGGCGCCTGCACTCCCTGACCGCCCTCCGCGACGGCCGCGCGCTGGCTGCCGGAGGCACCCCGGGACGGCAGGCCTTTCCGCAGCCGACGCTCGGCCACGCCGAGCTGTTCGACCCCGGCAGCGGGACCTGGCGGGCCACGACGGAGATGACCGAGACCCGTAACGGGCACTCGGCTTCGGTGCTCGGCGACGGGCGGGTCCTCGTGGCGGGCGGTCAGCGTCCCCGCTCGCTCCAGGACATGCTCACCCTCACCACCGCCGAGATCTTCGATCCGGCCCGCGAGACCTGGATGACGACGGGCGCCATGACCGTGGCCCGTTGGGGCCATCTGGCGGTCCCGCTGCCCGGCGGCCGCGTCCTCGCCGTGGGCGGGCTGGTCAGCACCAAGCGGTACGGAGCCGGCACGGCGGTCGGCTCGTGCGAGGTGTACGACCCGGGGAGCGGGACCTGGGCGCAGACCGGCTCGCTGGGCGCCGCCCGTGCCGTGCACCAGGCCGTGCCCCTGCCCGACGGCTCCGTGCTCGCGATCGGCGGCGAACCCGGGATCGCCGCGGACGACGCACGCTTGCGCCTGCGGAGCCTGGCGAGCACGGAGATCTACGACGTCACGAGCGGCGAGTGGCGCCCGGGTCCTCCCCTGCCGTGGGGCCGCGCCTACCATCGCGCGGTGCCGACCGCGGACGGAGCGCTGGTCTTCGGCGGAACCGAAAGCGCCTGCCTGGACGTGGGGTTCGCGAGCACGCTGCGCTGGACGGTCGGTGCCCGGCACTGGTCGCCCGAGGGTCCGCTGGTCACCGGCCGCTGGGCGTTCGGGGCGACCGCCCTCGGCGACGGGCGGGTGCTCGCGACGGGAGGCGTCTCGCGCGCCGGCGCGGCCGCCGCGACGACCGGGGAGGGCGTCCCGTCCGGCGCGGCGGAGGTGTTCACGCCATGAGCCGAGGTCAGTGGGCACCGGCCGGCAAACTGCCGTGGGCACGGAACCTGTTCGGGTCGGTGAGCTCCGCCGTGCGGCTCGCGGACGGCCGCGTCATGATCGCGGGCGGTAGCGACGACCGGCTCACCGCCCAGGACGGGGCCGCGCTCTTCGACCCGCGCGTCGGGGCGTGGACCGGGGCCGCGCCGCTGCGGGAGGCCCGTGGGATGCACTCGACGACGGTGCTCGCCGACGGGCGCGTGCTGGTCGTCGGCGGCTGCGGCGGTCCGGTGAGCTATCCGGCCCGGGCGCTGGACAGCGCCGAGGTGTACGACCCGGTGGAGCGGAGCTGGTCGGACGCGGGGCGGATGGGGCAGGCACGGTGCGGACACTCCGCAACCCGGTTGCCCGACGGCCGGGTGCTCGTGGCCGGCGGAACCGCGACCCGCTCCCCGGACAGCGAGCGGTCCCTCACCTCGGCCGAGGTCTTCGACCCGGTGTCGGGGCGCTGGACCCCGACCGGCCCGATGTCCGACGCCCGCTCCTTCCACCCGGCGGTCGCACTGACCGGCGGCGGGGTGCTCGTCGCGGGCGGCTGGGCGGCGACGGGCCGCAACTGGCGGGGCGGCGTCGGACTCGCGTACTGCGAGCGGTACGACCCCGCGACCGGCCGCTGGACCCCGACGGGTGACTTCGTCGAGGCGCGTGCCGGGCACAGGCTGACGGCCCTGGCCGACGGAACGGTGCTCGCCACCGGCGGCGGCGACCCGGACGGGGGCACCCAGGGCCGCCTGGACCCCTACAGCCGCGCCACCACCGAGCGCTACGACCCCGCGACCGGTGCCTGGAGTCGGGAGGCGGACATGCCCCGTGGCCGGTCGCTGCACCACGCCGTGCGCCTGCCCACCGGGGAGGTTCTGGTCATGGGCGGCACGAACGACATCTTCGGGGAAGCCGGATACCGCAGCGCCGCGCGCTACGACCCGCGCTTCGGAACCTGGTCCGAGTGGCCGGGGATGGCGGTGGGGCGGATCTCCTTCGCCGCGACCCTCCTCGCCGACGGCCGGGTCCTGGTCGCGGGCGGCGCCGTACGGACCGGACCCGCGACGTCCTCGGCCTCTCCCTTCCAACTCACCGACACCAGTGAGCTGTTCACCGCCTAGCCCGTCACCACCCGCACCGCACAGAGGAGTTCCGTCATGACCCAAGCGACCGCGGGCCCGCCCGACTCCGCCCCACCACCGGTGCGGCACCTCGCCACCGGCACCGTCACCGACGACGGGCGGCCGGCCGCCGGAACCCGGGTCGAGCTCGTCTCCCGGCGGCTGCGGTCCACGAACCGGCTCGGGGAGACCCGGACGGGCAGCGACGGCCGCTACCGGCTGGAGTACGAGCCGCCGGCCGAGCCCGCCGCGCTGGTGGTGCGGGTGTCGTCCCCCGACGACAGGTCGGCCGAGGTCACCTGTCCGGTGCCCCGCGCCGAGGAGGTCCTGGACCTCGCCCTGCCCACCGACCCGCGCAGTGAGTACGCCCGGCTCCTCGCGGCGGTGACACCGCTGCTCGACGGTGCCGATCCGGCCGAACTGACCTCCGAGGAGGCGGGGTTCCTCGGCCACTCCGCCGGCAGTGACCCGGGGCGCGTCCGTCATCTCGCCGCGGCAGCCCGGCTCGCCGCCGCCACGGGGCGGTCGCCCGAGCCGTTCTACGGTCTGCTGCGCCGCGGCCTGCCGGAGGATCTCGGGGCCCTCGCCGTGCGGCGCACCAGTGCCGTACGGGACGCGCTCGCGGCGGCCGTCGAAGCCCGCCTGATCGACTCGGCGGACGGCGGCGAGGAGCTGGTCGCGTCCCTCCGCGCCCGCCATCTCGCCTCCGAAGGCAGCGACGGGAACGACGGGAACGACGGGAACGACCCCACCAACCGGTTCGGGGGCGGGACACCGCCGCCCGCCCTCGCCCGCCTCTTCACGATCACGATCGCGGACCCGGAGGTGCGGCAGCGGCTGTTCTCCGCCCACCTCGACCACGACGGCCCCGAGGACACCGCCCACGATGCCCTCCTCCTCGTCGACGCGCCGCCCGATGCGACCGCACGCCTGCGCCTCGCCCTTGAGCTGAGCCAGATCACCGACGGGCACCCCGAGCTGGTGGGCGCCCTCCTGGACCGCTTCGACAGCGGCGAGCTCGCCCATCCGCGCGAGCTCGCACGGCTCGACGGCCATTGGGAGGGTCTCGTCGCGGAGGCGGGCGGCCCGCCCCACGCCGGTCCGGCAGCGTTCTCCCCCGCCGAGTACGCCGACGAGCTGCGCTCCCGGGTCGAGCGGACCTACCCGACCGCGTACGTGGCCCACCGGCTCTCCGTCACGCCGGATCCGGCTGTCGCCCCGGCCGCCCGCTTCCTCAACGCGAACCCGGACTTCGACCTGGTGAGCACCCCGGTAGACGCCCGCAGCGTGCCCGACGAGGAGGCACGGCCCGAACTGGCCGCCCTCCAGAGGGTGTACCGGGTCGCCCCGCGCTTCGACGCGGTGCGGGCGCTGCGGGACCAGGGGTTCGACTCCTCCGCCTCCATCGCCGGGCTGGCCCGGGACACCTTCGCCGCGCGGATGGCGGAACACCTCGGCGAGGCGGAAGCGCACGCGGTGCACACGCGGGCGCTGCGGGTGCACGCCGCAGCCGTGAACCTGGTGGCGGACGTGCGGACGGCCGCGCAGTTCGACGTCCCGTGGCTGCCCCGGGTGGAGGCGCAGGCCGATCTGGTCCCGGACTGGGGGGAGCTGTTCGGCTCCGCCGACCAGTGCGCCTGCAAGGAGTGCCGCACCCTCTACAGTCAGCCCGCCTACCTGGTGGACCTGCTCTACTTCCTCAAGCGGGCCCACAGTTCGGGGACGATGGGCGAGCTGGGCGAGAGCCCGATGGCGGACACGCTGTACGCTCGGCGGCCCGACCTGTGGCACCTGAAGCTCAGCTGCGACAACACCAACCTCGTGCTCCCGTACATCGACCTCGTCAACGAGGTGCTGGAGAACGCCGTCGTCCAGAACCCCGCCACCGGGGACCAACTGCGACAGAGCAGCGGCGACTCGGCGCATCTGCGGATCCAGCCGCAGTGGACGAACCACAACGCCTACAACCGGCTGGCCAACGCCTCGTACCCGTGGACGCTGCCGTACGACCTCTGGGCCGACCGTGCCCGAACCTACCTCGGGCTGCTCGGAGTGCCGCGGGCGGAGCTCATGGCCACGCTGCACCCGGCCGGTGCGGACTCCATCGAGGTGGTCGCGGAGAGCCTGGGCATCACCATGGGCGGCCTGCGGATGATCACGCGGGAGACCACCGAGCCCGGCTATACGCTGCCCGCCTTCTACGGCAAGCCCTCCAGCATGCCGCCGGCCCAGCTCCTCGACTCCGTTTCGACGGTGCGAGCCATGCTCGACACCGCTCAACTGGACTATCCGGAGCTGGAGTCGGTGCTCGACACCCGCTTCGTCGACCCGGGCCGCACCCTGGTGATCGAGCCGACCGATCCCGACCACCCCTGCGACACACGGCTGCTGCGGATCAACGGCCTGAGCACGGACACCCTCGACCGGCTGCACCGCTTCGAGCGTTTGCGCAGGCTGCTCGACTGGCCGGCGCACCGGCTCGACCGGGTCATCGCCACCTGCACCCCGGGCGAGCTGACCGCCGCGACCCTGTTCTGCGTGGTCGCCGTACGACGCCTCTGCGACCGGCTCGGCCTGCCCGTGGAGCGGCTCCTGTGCCTGTACGGCCCGCTGGACACGCATGTGTACCGCACGGGCGACGACCTTCCGCTGTACGACCGCCTGTTCCTCGACGACGCGGTGATCGCCCCCGTGCCGGGCGGCCGCAACCCCTTCGTGCTGAACGCGTCCCGCACCGAGGTCGAGGCCACGGGTGATCTGCGGTCCTATCCCGTGTCGGCCGCCCTGCTCGGGAGCCTGGAGGTCACGGACGCCGAGCTGAACGCGCTCGTCCGTGGGCCGAGGGCCGTCGTGGCGGACTCGCAGCTGACGCTGGCCAACCTCGGAGCCCTGGTGCGGACGGTGACGCTGGCCCGCGCCGTCCGGCTGCCGATCGCCGACCTGCTCAGGCTGTTCGAACTGCGCGGCGGCGCTCCCTTGCGCCCCGGCACGGGGCCGGCGGGCGGTGACGGGACGGCGGCGCGGGACTGCGAGACGGAGCTGCCCGCCGGCCGGACCGTACGGCTCAGCCCCTCGCCGGCCGAGGACCCCGGACGCCGGGGGTCGTCGACCGGCGCCGGGGGTGCGCTGGGTGAGCCGCCGACGGCAGGGGGCTCCGCCGCCTCGGTGCGCGCGTCGCTCACGGAGACGGCCCGGTTCGCCGACGAGGTGGAGTCGATCCTGGCCGGCGGCCTGACCGTGGCCGAGGTTGACGCCGTACTGACCGCGACGACCGGCGCCGAGGGCTCGACCGTGCCGTCCGATTCCGCCCTCGGCTCGGTGCTCACCGGTCTGCGCTCGGCCCTGCGGGCCGTGTACGAGCAGACTGCGCAGACCGGCGACGACAAGGGTGTACTGACGAGCCGTCAACTGTCGCTGCTCGGCTGGGAACCGGCCCGGGTGGAGCAGGCGGTCGCCACCTTGCTCGGCTCCGCCGTGTACGGCGCCCCGGTCTCCAACGACGTCGGCTCCCGCCCGTACCCCGCGGATCTGCCGCTGCGCTTCGAGCCCGGTCCGGGCGGGCAGGGCATGCTCCGGTTCACCGGGCCGATGACGCTCGCCCAGAAGGAGCGGATGTACGGCCTGGGCTCCGGTGAGCTCTGGGGCGACACCGTACGAAGGCTGTTCTCGGCCCCTCGGCAGTTCGTGGCCACCCAGATGAACGCCTTCCGGATCCCGGTGTACCGGACGCCCCTGACGGCCATGCCGGCCGATCTCGTCCTGCCGCCCGAGCTCGCCGGCAAGGTGTTCCACGACCCGTCGGCCCAGACGCTGTGCTCCCACGGCTACTGCCGTCAGGACGAGATCGACGCGCTGATCGCCGCGTCCGGCGACAGCACCTTCCAGCAGGCGGTGCTCCTGCTCCAGGGTGCGCAGAACGAACCGGTGGAGAAGGAGAACCGGTTCCTGGACGAGTCGCACGCCGCCACCTTGTTCGACCAACCGTCGCCGCCCTCCGACCGCTTCCGCCTCGTGCTGTCGGTCCTTCTGCCGGAGCTGCGCCGGCGGCTCAGCGAGACGACCGTGAAGCTCCAGCTCGGCCAGGCGGCCGGTCTCGACGCCGCCGCGGCGGACGCCCTGCTCGGGACGTGGCTGCGGTCCCTGTCCGAGAGCGGTCCGCTCGTCCTGGACTTCCTCACGCCCGCGTTCGTCGGCAGCGACCAGGCGGTGTCCATCACCCGCACGGGTTTCCCCGTCCAGTTCACCGCCCTGGCGCTGCTGCACCGCGTCACCCTGGCCCTCTCGCGGCTGCGGGTCACGGGTGAGGAACTGCCCTGGGTGATCGGATGTGCTGCGGGCGCCGGCTGGCTGGATCTGGCGGCGGTGCCGCCGTCACGGATCGAGGGCGCTTCCCCGCTGTACCGGCCGTTCGTCCGGCTGCTCGATCTTCTCGCCCTGCGCGACACCGTACCCGGCGGCTCGGGCACTCTCGGGGCGGTACTCGCCGCGGGCCGCGGCCCGGGAGCCTCCGGGTACCGGGTGTTCGACACGTTGAGCGAGCGGACCGGGTGGAACAGGGACGACCTCGAAGTGCTGTGCGCGGGCGGCATGCTGGAGATCACCGTGCCCGGCGAACTCGCGGACGAGCGGGGCCTCGGCAAACTACGGGCGGGCGTCTCGCTGCTGCGCCGGCTGGGAGTGTCGGCGGCGCGCGCGGCCGCCTGGATCCCTTCGCTGCTGGCGATGGACATCGTGCAGTCGGTCATGATGGCCGCGAGGGCGCGGTTCTCGCCCGAGGACTGGCTGACCGCCGCCGTTCCGGTGGCGGACGCACTGCGCGAGCGGCAGCGGGCCGCACTGGTGTCCTATCTCGTTGCGTATCCGATGACCACCTCCGTCGGATTCCCGTTCTGGAAGGACGTCAACGGCCTGTTCGACCACTTCCTGCTCGACGTCGAGACGGGCGGCTGCCGGCTCACCACCCGGATGGCGCAGGCGATCAACACCGTCCAGCTCTTCGTCCAGCGGGTACTGCTCGGCCTGGAGGTCCGGGTGGTGCCCACTGACGACGAGACCTGGGAGCAGTGGGAGTGGATGAAGCGCTACCGGCTGTGGGAGGCGAACCAGAAGGTCTTCCTGTACCCGGAGAACTACTTCCAGCCCGATCTGCGTGCCGGCGCCTCCCCGTTCTTCACCAGTCTGCGCAACGAGCTGATGCAGAGGGAGGTGGTCGGCGACAACATGGAGGAGGTCTACCGCAACTACGTCGACCGGCTCGACTCGGTGGCCCGGCTCCACCCGTGCGGCATCTACCACGACTGGTCCACGGGCACGGAGGTGGCGCATCTGTTCGCGTGCACGGAGTCGGCGCCGCGCACCTTCCACCACCGCCGCTGGATCAAGAACCGGACCACCTGGACGCCCTGGGAGAAGATCGACCTCGACATCGACACCCCGGCGCTCGTTCCCGTGGTGTGGAACAGGCGCCTCCTCCTGATGTGGCCGACGTTCGTCAAGGTGGGCGACGCCAAGGCGATCACGACGCTGCCCGTCGAGGGCAGGGACGACACGGCGATCGATGCACCGTCCGCGTACTGGAAGATCCAGCTCAACTGGACCCAGTACGCCGGCGGTGCGTGGCAGCCGAAGCGGATCACGCAGGACACCATCACGACACTGAAGTGGCCGCAGAAGATCGTGGAGGACGAGACCGACCCCTTCCACGCCACGGGCCCCTACCGCTTCTACCCGCAGATCGACCCCGCCGGCGGGGAGCTGACGGTGTGGTGCGTCCACAACTTCGCCAGCTACGTCAACCCCGATCCCGCCCGCGGCACCGTGTCCGGGGCCTTCCGGTTCGGCCCGCGCACCGGCGCGGTGAGCACCGTGCCGACGCTCTTCGTCCACGAGGACGACCCGCAGCACAACACCAGGGGCCAGAGGTTCATCGCGCCGACGGACACCCAGAACATCAACAACGAGTTCGTCCAGCACCGTCTTTCGAACAGCCCGGACGGCTACCGCGAACGGGTCCACCTCCCCGAGCTGACCCAGTTCTGGGGCAGCGAGCTGGTCCTGGACAATCCGCTGGGCGGCCATCTCTTCCGGATCCAGCTGCCGGTCAGCTTCGCCTCGGCGACGGGCTGGTTCAAGGACTCCGCCACCGTCACCGACGGTGCCCGCAGTTACCACGTCACGGCGGACGTGCGGACCACTCAGCCCCGGTTCCGGTTCACGCCGATGTACCACCCGCAGGTCGATCTGTTCCTGAGCCTCCTCAACCAGGGCGGCACGAAAGCGCTGTTCGACCGGTCGGTCCAGCTCAACCCCGGCGCGCAGTGGCCCCTGTTCGACTTCGCCTCGTACGGCCCGCAGGTCAACGTGTCGCCGGAGCGCCCGTCCGAGGGCGACGTGGACTTCACGCCGGAGGGCACGTACGCCGACTACAACTGGGAGCTGTTCTTCCACATCCCGCTCCTCATGGCACAGCGGCTGAGCGCGAACCAGCGTTTCGCCGAGGCCCAGCAGTGGTTCCACAAGATCTTCGATCCGACCGCGCGGTCCGGCGGCGAGTCTCCCGCGCGCTACTGGATCACCAAGCCGTTCCGGCTGCAGAAGGACTACCAGCAGCAGCGGATCGAGGACATCCTGCAGCGCCTGGCGCAGGGCAATACGGACGAACAGCGCCGGGTCGAGGAGTGGCTGGCGAACCCGTTCCAGCCGGACGTGGTCGCCAAGTTCCGCACGACCGCCTACCAGAAGGCGGTGGTCATGCGGTACCTGGACAATCTGATCTCCTGGGGCGACCAACTCTTCCGCGAGGGGACCCTGGAGTCCGTCAACCTGGCGACCCAGATGTACGTGCTCGCCGTCGAACTCCTCGGGCCGCGCCCCGTGTCCGTACCGCCGCCGAACGAACCCGCGCCGCTCAGTTACGCCGAGCTGCGCGCGCTCAACGCGGCGGCGCCGGATCCGGTGACGGCGGCCGAGCACCTGGTCCCGGCGGGCGGGACGCAACCGCCGCCGACGCGGATCGCGCCCGGTCTCGGCCTCGGCTGGCTGACCTACTTCCGCATCCCGCCCAACGACAAGCTGCTCGGCTACTGGGACACGGTCGAGGACCGGCTGTACAAGATCCGGCACTGCCAGGACATCGAGGGAGTCCAGCGCGCGTTCGAGCTGTTCGGCGCACCGATCGATCCCGGTCTGCTCGTCGGAGCCGTGGCAGCGGGAGCCGACCTGGAGTCCGTACCCGAGGACCTGGGCGGGCCGCTCCCCCACTACCGCTTCACCACCATGGTCGCGAAGGCCCGGGAGTACACCGCCGAGGTCAAGTCCTTCGGCGCGCTGCTGCTCGCCGCACTGGAGAAGCGGGACACGGAAGCGCTCGCCCGGCTGCGCTCCAGCCACGAGACCGCGCTGCTCGACGCGGTACGGGAGGTGCGCAACGCCCAGGTCACCGAGGCCGCCCACACGGTGGCGGGGCTGCGGCAGGCGCGCGCCGGAGCGCAGAAGAAGCAGGAGTACTACGCGACGCGCGAGAAGATGAACGCCGGGGAGAAGGTGCACGAGGTCCTCAGCGGCATGGGCATCGGCACCCAGTTCATCGCGGCGGCCATCGACATGACGGTCAGCGTGATGCGGCTGCTGCCCGAGCTCAAGCTCGGTTCGCCGACCACGATCGGCGCGACCTGGGGCGGCACCAACCTCGGCGAGGCGCTCAAGGGGCTGTCGGGCTCGCTGTCGCAGATCGCCGGCACCTTCCACTCCGGGGCGGCGCTGGCCGCGACGCTCGCCGGATATGAACGGCGCACGCAGGAGTGGGAGTTCCAGAAGGGCCAGGCCGACTTTGAGATCGCGAGCCATGACGCCCAGATCGGGGCCGCGGTCGTCCGCCACGAGATCGCCCGGCGGGAACTCACCAATCACGACCTCCAGGCCGCCCACACCCGGGAGGCGGACCGCTTCCTGCACGACAAGTACACCGGCCAGGAGCTATTCGACTGGATGGTGGGGCAGCTGTCCACGTCCTACTTCCAGGCGTACCAGCTCGCGTACGAGACGGCGAAGCGGGCCGAGCAGGCCATGCGGTACGAGTTGGGCGCCGACGGACCGCCCCTCGTGCGTTTCGGCCACTGGGACACCCTCCGCAAGGGCCTCCTCGCGGGCGAGCGGCTCGCCGGCGACCTGAACCGGCTCGACGCCACGTATCTCGCCGCCAACGCACGGGAGTTCGAAATGTCGAAGTCGGTGTCGCTCGCCCAGCTGGACCCGACCGCCCTGTTGGCGCTCAAGGAGACCGGCAGCTGCTACGTGTCGCTGCCGGAGGCTCTGTTCGACCTGGACACGCCGGGCCACTATCTGCGGCGGATCAAGACGGTGGGCTTCACGGTGCCGTGCGTCAGCGGGCCTTACGGCAGCGTGAACCTGACGGCCACGCTGATGCGGAGCAGCGTGCGGACGGACCCCCGACTGCCCGGCAACCGCTATGCGCGGCAGACGCCGGACGCCCGCTTCCGGGACTACTCGGGGCCGGTCCAGTCGGTCGTGACCAGCACCGGGCAGGACGACAGCGGACTGTTCGAGACCAATCTGCGTGACGAGCGCTTCCTGCCCTTCGAGGGTGCGGGCGTGATCGGCGAGTGGCGGCTCAGTCTGCCGCAGGAGTTCCGGCAGTTCGACTACGAGTCGATCGCCGACGTCGTCATGCACCTGCGGTACACGGCGCGCGATGGCGGGGCCGAGTTCGCCGACCGGGCGGCCTTCGAGCTCCGCGACGGCTTGAACGGTTGGCTCCACGCGCACGGCGGCAAGGGCCTGCTGCGGGCGTTCAGCGCCCGGCGCGAGCTCGGCGACCAGTGGTACCGGTTCATGAGCGGGACGACCCCGGCGCTGAAGTTCGCGGTGTCCAAGCGTTGGTTCCCGCGCCTCTTCGGCGATGACGGCATCACCCTCGCGGATCCGCAGATCGTCCTGGTGCTCTCCACGGACCTCGCCCCGGACGGGACCAAGCGGTACGTGGACTGCTATGCGGGCGGGGCCGCCGATCTGACCGTGACGCTGACCTCCCCCCAGGGTCAGGCCACACCGGCCCCGCTCACCGCCGACCCGCAGCTCAAGGGCCAACCGCGGGCACGCTTCGACACCGACGGGCGGGTCGCCGAGCACGACGAGGACTGGCTGGTGACGATCCCGCTGGAGGGCATCGACCCGCGGCTGCGGAAGGACGGAGGCCTGAATCCGGACGCGGTGGTGGACCTGCTGCTGGTGTGGCAGTACGAGGTGACGCGGGTGTCGTGACGTCGCGGGCGGGGCGGCACCTCGGGAGGCGCCGCCCGGCCCGACTCACTTCCGGGTCACGAGCCTGTTCAGATACGTGTCCTTCTTCTGCACGTCCTTCTTCAGCAACTTCAGCGCGTCCGTGAGCGCCTTACGGTATTCGGGGGTGCACGTCGGTTTCCCGGCGACGGCGTCCTTGAGCCGAGTGAGGACGGCGTTGTGGTAGTCCACGCCGTGCGGCCCCTGGTGACCTTCGACCCTGACGATGTTTTCCTCGCTGTCGAGCGTCAAGTCGGGCAGTCCGGGAACACCGGCTCCTTCGAAGATCTCCTCGAACTGTGGCCTGAACGTCTTGTCCTTGTTCGTGGCCACGTGGTGCAACTCCGTCTCTGTCGAGATGTGTTGGACCGCACCGCCCGCGTCCAAGTACGTCCGGACGGCGTCATCGTCCGCCTCCTGCCGCTTCTCCTTCTCCCGGCGGCACTGGTCCAGCCAGCGGTTCGAAGGCTGGGGAGGGGATTTGCGCGCCGCACCAGACCGCTCGCCGGTACCGGAACCGGTCCGCTTTCCCGCGCCGCCGCTGGAGGTCTGGGGCTTCCCGGCCTGCGAGTCCTTCGGGACGGCGGGCACGAACTTCCCGTCCACCACCTTGCCGTGGATCCGCTCGACGCCGGGGTCCGGCTGTGTGGGCGGTGGCGGGACGACGACCGGCTTCGCCGGCGGCGGAGCGGGCGGAGGCGGTGCCCCGGGCGGGGTCACGGGCGGTGCGGGCGCCGGCGTGTTGGGCGCGCTCGGCTTCCCGTCTCCGAGCATGGAGAGGCCGATACCGAGCGCACCGACTGCGACGAGGACGGCGGCCCACGGCTTGAGGAACGGGGGAGCCGCCCCGACCGCGGGCGCGCCGTTCCGGAGTGCGGCGGCCGTGGCCGCCGCGGCCGCCGCGAACTTCCCGCCCTCGTCCACCAGCCGGCCGTCCGGATCGTGGAACCGGACCGGCCCGCACCGCGCGTAGGCGTAGCGGCACGGGCCGTCCGCGAGGCCCGCCGGGTCGCAGCTCGCCCAACGGCCTAGCCAGGGGGCGTAGTAGCGGGCGCCGTGGTAGGAGAGGCCGGTCTCGTCGTCGCGCTCCTTGCCGGTGTAGCGGTAGCGCTTGAGGCCGGTCTCGGCAGCGGTGCGGCCGGCCTGGAAGGCGCTGGTGCCGTAGGGGTGGTATTCCTCGTACCCCACCAGGGCGCCGTTCTCGTCGAGTTCGACGCAGGCCGACTCCTGGTGGTCGGCGAACCGGTAGCGGATCGCGGGCCGAGCCGCGGGGAGCGTGGTCGTCTCGACGAGGGCCACGCGCTCGCCGTCGTCACCGATGTGCAGGGTCTCACGTTCGAGGACGGTGCCGCCCGCGCCGTACTCGCGGTAGAGCTCGAAGCCACCGAGGTACCGGCGCTCGTTCTTGAGGGCCCCGTTCGCGGTGACGGTCACCTTGCGGACCCGCTCGCCGGTGGAGTCGTAGACGTAGTAGGTCGTCTCGGGCGTGCCGTCGTTCACCACCTGCCGTGCGGTGGCTGCCAGCCGGTCGCCGTGGTCCCAGCGCATCAGCGGCAGGTGCGGCATGCGTGTGATGCTGCCGTGCGCGTCGTGGCCGTACCGGGCGCCGTAGCCGCCCTCCGCCGCGTAGTCGGGCAGGCCGCCGCCCTCGCCGGGCAGGCTGGTGGCCAGGAGCCGGTTGCTGTCGAGGGCGTACTGGTGGTGACGCCGCCACACGACGGGGCCCGGTGCCTCGACGTCGGCGCCCGCGTGGTGGGCCAGGTGCATGAGGTTGCTGACCGCGTCGTACCGGAAGCGTTCGACGTAGCCTCGCAAGCCCTGGAGGTCGTTCGGGTGGACGCGGGCTCCGGCGAAGGGGTAGTCCCGGCGGCCGGCATCGGGCGGATCCAACAGGAAGCCCGTCTGGCCGGTGTGCTCGCGGCCGCTCGCCGCGACGAGGCGGTAGAGCGCGTCATGGGTGTGGTCACGGGCGGTTGCGGCGCCGGCGATCGTGGCGAGCGCGGTGTCCTCGATACGGGTGATGTTTCCGACCGGGTCGTAGGTGTAGTGCAGGTCCTGCACCACGGACGCGTTCGCGAACAACAGCGAGGCGTTGGTGTCGGGGTCGGCCGGCCGGGTCGTGCGCACGCCGGTCAGGCGGAAGGTGGAGGGGTCGTAGGTGTACGCGGTGCGAGCGCCGTTGCCGTGGGCGACGCGCGTGCGCCGGCCGTGGGCGTCGTAGTCGACGTCGGTGACGAACGCCGTGGCCGTCGCCGCCCCCCGCAGCCGCACCTCGATGCGCTCCGGCAGGCCCGCCTCGTTGTACGACCACCGGGTTTCGCTGCCGTCGGGGGCGGCGGCCCCGACCGGGCGGTCGAGGGCGTCGTACGCGGTGCTCGTCGTCAGCGCGGGGCCCGGTTCGAGCAGGGGTTCGGCGGCTTCGGCGATGTGGTCCGGGTCGGTGAGGGAGCCGAGGGCGGACCAGTCCGGTGCGCCGGTGTGGTCGTGCGCGAAGCGGCGGGCGGTGGCGAGCAGGTTGCCCTTGAAATCGTAGCGCTCGCTGGTCGTCACTCCGGCGCCGTCGTACACGCGGAAGGGCCGGCCGCGCAGGTTCCGGTCCGGCTCGGGATGCGTCTCGCCGTACACGCGGTACTCGACCAGTACCTCGGGTTGCGGTGGTGCCCCGGGGTCGCGCGGGGTACCGGAGAGCGTCGTGTCGCCGGTCGCGGTGACGTACGTGCCGACGGGGCGGCGCAGGGCGTCGTACGTCGTGCGGGTACGGAACCCGCGGCCGTTCCAGGTGAACATCAGCCCGTCCGCCGCGTCCCGGAGGGTCCAGCGGTCGCCGGAGTCGGGGCCGTGCTCGTACAGCGCGTGCCCGGTCAGGTCGTAGCCGGGACTGAACCCGCGCGGAGTCAGGTTCAGCGCGTCGTCGAAGGGGAACGCGCCGGGCGGCAGGGGCGGAACGGCGTGCTGGAGCACCCGGTTGCCGCGTGGGTCCTGGATCCACAGCGGGTTGCCCTCCACGTCCCGCCGGGTGAAGGTGATGTGCTTCTCGTCGACGCCGTCGACCCGGTTGTGGGCGATCGCCACGGCGGTGCGCCCGAGGCTGTCGAGCAGTGCGCGTGCGGGGGTGCCCGCGTGGGCGGCGGCCTGGCTCGCCGCACGGCGTTCGGCGGGCAGGGCGGAGGTGCTCATCCGCGCGTACCAGCCGTTGCCCGGTTCGAGGACGGTGTCGTTCGGGTCGTGGTCGGTGACGTGCCAGGGCGAGAAGTCGACACGGTGGTGGCTGCCGTCGGGCAAGTCGGTGCGGATCAGCCGCCCGATCGCGTCGTAGAAGAGCAGCGGGGTGACGCCGTGCTCGCCGGGCTCCTCGAAGCGGTGGCCGCTCTCGGGCGGGCTGAAGTACGGCTCGTACCGCTTGACCGGGTTCCCCTTGTTGTTGACCACGGTCTTGCCGTTGGCGACCCAGCGCGACGGGCCGCCCGGCTGGTCGGGTTCGGCCAGGACTTTGCTGACCAGGGCGTTGCCGAGGCCGTCCGCGTAGAGGAAAGCGGCCTGGAGGGGGCTGTCGGCCTGCTCGTCAGCGTGCCGTTCGCGGGTGAGTGCGGCGGTGCAGGGCGGATGCCGGGCCCAGACGACCTCACCGTCGCGCAGCTCCTCGCCGAAGTGGAGCAGCCATCGGCTGCTCGCGCCGACGAGCATCGTGCGGGCGCGCGCCCGGTCGTAGTCGTCGGTGACGAAGAAGGCGGTGAGGGCGGGGAGTTCGGGGTTGAGCGCAGCCGCGTCGAGGCCGCTGAGGTGATCGCCGGTGCCGTCCTTGCCGCTGCGCGCGGCGGCGGCCGGGAAGCCCAGGGCGTCGAAGCGGACCTCGTCATGGTTGCCGTTGATGTCGCGCGTCTTGCGGGGCGCCATGACCCGGTAGTCGTGGGCGAGCACCTCGGTGCGGTTGCCGAGGGCGTCGGTGCTCGCCTTCAGGAAAAGGCCGTACGGGTCGTGTTCGAGGCTGGTGGAGTTGCCGAACGGATCGGTCCACGTGGCGGGCAGGAAGAAGCGGCGCGGTGCGTCGGGGTCGTACTCCGGGCCTCCCGCACACCGCCAGTACCGGCCGGCGGCGTCCTCGCCGAGGAGCCGGACGGCGGCCGGCCCTCCGAGGTGGCCGCTGACCGCGCGGTCCGCCGCCGCGGCCCTGACCTCGGGGGTCGCCTTGTCTCCCAGGACGTCCGTCAGCATCGCGTCGGACCGTGCCATGGTGTACGTCCCGTACGGCAGGGCGCGGGCGGTCAGGCCGCCGAGGGGCAGGGCCGCTGCGAGCGCCTCGTCGTAGTAGAGCGTGCGGACGAGTCCGAGGAGGCGCTTCTGCGGTGTCGTCCGGTCGGGCAGCTGGTGGTGGTCGAGTTCGGCCACCGGTGTCCCGCCGGTCTGGTACCGCTCACCGAGCCGGAACCGGCGCAGCCCGGCCAGGGTCACCCACCGACCGTCGCCCGCCTCGGCGGGGCCGACCCCGGTCAGTTCGTACGTCCGCGTCTCGCAGGGCAGCGGGAGGCGGTGGTGGTCGGGGTCGGGAGGGAGCGGGTCGGTGGTGCGGATCTCGGTGTAGACGGCGTGGAACTCGCCCTGGACGGAGGCGACGAGGGTCTCGGTCCCGGGTGGCAGGAGGGGGTCGGCGAGGGGAGCCGGCCGGGTGCGCGGGTATGCGACGGCGACGGACTGGACGACGCTTCCGTAGGCGTCGACGGTGACGTTGAGGGTGTGGACGATCCTCGGGTCGGGCACGGTCGGCGGCACCGGAGGTGCGGGTGGTGCGGGAGGTGCGGATGCCGGGGTGCGCAGGTCGAGTTCGTAGTGGTGGGCGACGCTCTCGCTCTCGAAGGTGTGGAAGACGGCGTGTTGTCGCCCGGCTCGGGGCTGGACGATGCGGATGCGGTGGGCGTGCGAGGTGGCCGTGAGGACGCGGACCGGGGCCGGCGGGCGCTCGTCGCCCGTCGCGACGGTGAGGTCGAGTTCGTAGGTCTCCTCGCGGAGCAGTGCGCCGCTGAACGCGCGTACGGCCTCGCGGCGTTCGCCGGAATCCAGCGGCAGGGTGTCGAGGTCCGGACTCGGCGGGGCGTACTCGTCGGACGCTCGGAAGTATTCGTCCCGGAACGGGTGCAGCGGGTCCCGGCCCTCGACGGGCACCCCGGTGTGGTGCCAGGTGACCGTGCGCACGGGCGGCTGGTAGAGCCGGTGGTCGGCGGTGACGTAGGGGCTGTCCGCGTTGGCCGCCGTGAACGTGCCGTAGTCCTCGACGTCCGTCCGCTCCACGCGGGCGAAGCCGCGGAACTCGCGCTCGGTCCCGTCGAAGCAGCCGTGGTGGTAGTCGTAGCGGCTGGTGAAGGCCGTGCCGCGCCACTTGTCGCGGGAGGTGGTCCGCTCGACGACATGGACGGGGAAGGGCAGTTTCGTCGCCCAGGGGGTGCCGGACCGCCGGTCGCGCAGGCAGAAGGCGGTGGAGGGTGCGTAACCGATGTCGGTCTCGGCGCCGAGGTTGTTGCGCACCCGGGTGAGGAGGTGGGGCTTCACCCCGCCCATCAGGTCGAGGTAGCGCAGGGGGCGGCGGTCGTCCGCCGGCAGGGGTGAGGACCACACCAGGCAGGCCGTGCCGTTGCCGAGCAGGTCGAGGGCGAAGACGTCGCTGAGGGCATCCACCGGAGGGAGCGTCGACAGCGGTACGGACGGCGCGAAGTCGTTGCCGGACCGGTTGAAGTGGATCCGCGCGCCGTCGGGGTGCAGGTGGAGGACGTCGGTGGTGCCGGAGCCGTCGACGTCGGCGAGGAGGATGCGTCGTTGGTCGAACCGATCGGGGCGGTCGGACGGGGCACCCGCCATCACGATCTTCGGGCCGAAGCGGCCGTGGCCCAGGCTCGGCCAGTAGCAGAGCTCGCCGTTGCGGATGCGCACGAGGTCGGTGAGACCGTCCCCGCTCATGTCGGCGAGATGGACCGACTGCTCGGCGTCGGCGAAGACGAGCACCGGCCCGCGTTCCTCGTCCCGGGCGCGGGTCTCGCGCCGCTCTGGTCCGAAGCCGTCCTCGCCGAGCGAGGGATGCCAGACCAGGGCGTCGTCCTCGGTGACGAGGACATCGGCGAGCCCGTCGCCGTCGAGGTCGACGAACCGCAGGTTCGGATCCGCCCAGTCGCGGTCGGGCAGCGAGACGAAGGAGGTGTACGGCGCCCAGGTCCCATCGGCCGCGCGTTCCTGGAACCCGGGGTCGGGCCCTGCGAAGCGCACGAGGTCGGGACTCCCGTCTCCCGCGAGGTCGAGGAACCGGGCCCCGGTGGCCAGGGCGAGCGACGGACGGGACGGGACGGTCTCGGCCGGACCGAACCGGGCCTGGGTGGCCGGGGTGACGGCGAGCGGGCTGAGATTGCGCTTGTAGAACCAGCCGCCGCCCTGTTCGGTGAGGATGCCCGGCAGTCCGTCGCCGTCCAGGTCGACCCACTGGTGGCGGGTGCCGTCCAGGCCGGCGGGCAGTCCGTCCAGGCTCTCTTCCCGGAGCTCGCGGACGGTGTGGTCGACGACCGCCGCGGAGTAGCCGAACTCGACCGGGGGCAGGGAGCGGGCGCGATGGCCGTCGCCGTCGCGCTGGTAGCCGCGGTGGGTGACCGCCGTGAGGGTCGCGTGCACCCCGTACGCGTACCGCAGGTCCGTGGAGCGGACGAGGGCGTCGGCACCGACCTCCGGCTCGTCGGGGAAGTGATGGAACATCAGGATGCGTTGGCAGAGCCGGTGGGTCCGCACCTCGAAACCGGAGCGGAACGTGGAGAAGGGGTCGGGGCGGGCGCTCCAGGCTCCGGCGTCCCGTGGAGTGGGAGCGACCGGGTCGTGCTCGCCGTAGTCGAGGACGAGTTCGAAGTGCCACTGGTCGTCGGCGGGCAGCGGCCGCATGCCGGTGGCGGCGTCCAGGGAGGACGGCCAGGGCGTGCGGTTGCCGTAGCGGATCCGCTTGAGGTGGCGATTCGCGGCGCGCTGCCGGTGCCGCTCGTGGCCGGCGGTGGTGTCCACGCCCTCGTCGTCCTCGGGCTTGTAGCCGTACGCGACGAGATTGCCCCGGTCGTCGTGGCTCTCGCAGATCAGCCAGCCGAACACGCGTGAGGCGTCGGCCGGGTCGGCGATCCGGGACTCCGGGGTGCGCCCGTACCAGGTGGTGACGTCGTCACGGGAGATCGAGCGCCAGAACACGTCGGTCGGGTCCAGGGTGTTCGTCCAGCGCTCGATGCGGGCGAAGAGGCCCTCGACGCGGGGCCGGTAGCGCCGGACGGCGTAGCGGGCGGAGCCGATCGTGCGCGGCGCGAGCACCTCCGGTACCCAGCGGTCTCCGTCACGGACCAGTACGGGTACGAGGTCCTCGGCGCCGGAGAGGATGAACACGTCGGAATCGGCCGCGTCGTCGTACCGGGGTACGCCCCTGTCGGTCCTGCGGGTGATCGCGGGCAGCCCGAGGCTCCAGCCGAGCCCGAACGGGCCGTTGCCCGAGCCCGAGCCGTAGCCGAGCACCGGGTCGGGTCCGAAGCCCGACCGTCCGGGGGTGGCCGCGACCGGCACGGTCATGGCGCCGGCGCCGGTCACCGGGTTGGCCGCGAACTTCTCGCCGATGCCCTTGATCGCCCCGCCGCCCTTCGGCACGCTCACGGCGGGCGGATGCTGCGGCGCGGGTGCGGGTGCGGGTGTGCTCGTCGGGCCGGGGCCGCCGCCGTCCGCACTCGTCCAGGATTCGCTGCTGACGGCCACCACAACCCCCACGCGATCATCGGCCCGGGCATACAGAAGCTAGTACACCGATACCTTCCGGCGTATCCACGACATACACACCGTTCGAAGCACGCCCCTGGTCCCGCACGCCGAAGTGCGCCGCACGCGCCCCTCCGCGGTCCGGATCGTCGGGCCGGACGGACGGTGGGCCGAACGGGTTCTGCGGCCGTCGGCGCCGCCTGTCGGGGCGGGGATCGGCCGAGCACCGAGTACGTTGCGGTCCGTGGCCCCCGACTCCCGGAACACCGCGGTCGCCGGTGTCCTGCACGGGGCGACGGCAGACGACGTCGCCCGGTTCGCGGACGATCCCTCGCTGAGCGCGGTCGTCGTCCCCGACGGCCGGCCCGAAGCGTGGCTGCGGGGGCTGGCCGAGCTCGTCGTCGGGGGGCGGCTGGTCATCCCCCGCACCACCCTGGCGTCGGTCACCCGGGACGAGTTCACCGACTGGGCGCACACGGCGCTGGCTCATGCACCCGCCGCCGTCGCCGGCCCCCTCGTCGACGACATGGCCGCCGTCTTGACGCGGGTGGTGGACACGACGCGGACGGGCCGGGTGATGGTGCGCTTGTTCACCGAGGCTCCTACCCGGCGGTGCGGCTTCCACGTGGACACCGTGCCGCCGCAGAGCACGACGATCGGGGCCGTTCGGGTCTACAACGGTCCGACCACCGAGTACGTGGACGGCAAAGACGTCCTGGGCATGGGCGAGTTCTACGCCCATCTCGCGCGCCGCGAGCGGCTGTCGCGCCGGGCCCGGAGCACTGCTGGCGCGGGCGAGGCGGGCGGGCCCGGCGAGGGCGCGCTCGACGAGTTGTGCAGCATGGACGAGAAACCGTCGTTCCTGCGCCCGGGCGCCGTCGTCCGGCGGGTGCCGTCCGACGCGACCGTCTTCTTCCGCCACCTCGACGTACGCCGGCACTGGTCCGCGCATCCGGTGGCCGACGTCTGGATCCACCGCTCCCCCATGCACGGCCCGGCCCGGCTGGTCCTCAACGTGTCACCGGCACCGCGCGTGGCGGCGAGCCCCGGTCGGGGGTGAGCAGGACGTGGGTGAGGTGGTCGGGGAGGGAGCCGTCGAGGGTGCGCAGCAGGCCGAGGACCCGGGCCCCGGCCCGGGCCGGCCCGTGGTGCGCGCGGAACCAGGCGCGGGGCCGGAGCCGGGCGTCGAGCACGGCCCGTACCGCCGCCACCGCGTCGTCCTCCCCGTCGAAGAACGTCCCGGTGAAGGGGTTGACGTACTGCCATCCGCCGAGGATCGCCCGGTTGACGACGACCGGCACGTCGAGGCAGAGCGCTTCGGCCAGCACGCGCGGCGAGGCGTCGAGCACGGCCGGTACGAACAGGGCGCGCGCACCGGCGATGACGGCGAGCAGCTGCCGCCACGGCAGCGGTCCGACCAGTCGTACGCCGTGGATCGGATCGGCGCCGGCGGGCGCGTCGACCACGAGGATCCGCAGTCCGGTCTCCCGGGCCAGCTTGCGCAGGCAGCGCGCGGCGAGCGGCCAGTTCTTCGCCTGCTGCCGCCAAGGCTCCCGGCCGGACACGTGCACCACGTCGGCCCGGTGGACCTCGTTCGGGGCGGCTCCGCGCGCCGGATCCACACGCAGCGGATCCGTGAAGTCGGACTCGCTCGCCAGGAGTCGGGGACCGTTCGGCGGCAGGAAGCGGTCCGGATCGCGGAAGCAGTGCAGCCACGCCTCGCACAGCAGCCCGTAGTCGCGCTCGTCCCGCCACGGCCCGCTCGGAAACCCCAAGTAGCTGGTGGCGCCGGCGAACCGGGCCCCCGTACGGGTCAGTTCCGTCAGCCGCAGGTGGTGTGCGCGCGTCACGATCGGCGCACGGACCAGGACCCACGGCAGGTGTTCCCCGCCCGGCCCGGTCACCCGCAGGAAGGGCGAGTCGGCGGCAGGATCCGCGTCCATCACCCTCGTCCACCCACCCGAATCGGCACGGCGCCACGGCGCCACGGCGAGCAGCGAAGGAGAGGCCATGACCTTGACCCCGACCATCAGACGCGACTTCTACACGGATGGCAACGGCGGCACGCGGATCGAGATCTTCGACGAGCTGAGCGAGACCGCCAAGGCGGCCCTGTACACCTTCTTCCGGCGGGCCGGTGCACCCCACCTCATGGACGAGGTGGTGCTGCCGCTGTTCTGCGAGGGTGATTCGCAGATGTTCGTCGGGGTCCGTGACCGGCCGTGGCCGCCGTGGGGGCTGGGTGCCCGCAACATCGTCGCCGTCGTGCAGACCCACATGGTCGCCGACGGGTGCTGGGGGCTGAGCCCCGTGCACGTCGCCGACGAGGACCTGACGAACGTCGGCCTGTGCGCCGCCGTGTACAAGGAGGCCCTGGAGACCCTGGCCGTCGACCCCAACGCCGAGGTGCACTACCTCGTCGCCGAGGGGTCGCGGCTGGCGGACCTGACGCTGCGCCGCGTCGGCTTCGAGCGCACGGAGGACGTCTTCCTCACCGAGGCCGCGCGCTACCTCACGTACCGCGCCCCGGTCGGCGAGCTGCTGGACCGGCTGGGGCTGGCCGAGGCCGACACGGTCGACGTCCTCTCGGGCGCCCTCGACGACGAGACGTTCGGGCTCAACGCCGCGTTCCACAACACCGTGTACCTGGGTTCGCGCGCCGAATGGGTCGTGGACCGGCCCTCCGTCCCCTCCGAGATCGCCCGGCTGGTGCGCGGCGGCCACTACAGCAAGCCGGCCGGCGTGCCGACCGGCACCGGCCGGTACGAACGGGATCCGATCGCCGAGGTGGCGCAGGGCGTGAGGGAATTCCTCACCGATGCGGAACACGACGAGTTCCGCACGTACGTGTTGGGGCGGGAGTCCGACTTCAAACCGGCCACGGTCCGGATGTCCGGGACCACCGGGCCGGTGGTCGACGAACGGGTGCGCCGCAGTCTCGTCCTCCACGAACTGGGACCGTACGAGGCCCTGTTCACGGAGCGGATCAAGGAACACCTGCAGCAGATGTGCAGCCGTCTGAGCCTTCCGGCGTTCCCCCTGGGCCGCATCGAACTCCAGGTGACCGCCAACGGCGACCGGGACTACTTCGGGATGCACCGCGACAGCGACAACGGGGACGGCCGAGAGCTGACCTTCGTGTACTTCTTCTCCGGAGAACCCCGCCGCTTCTCCGGCGGAGAACTGAGGGTGTTCGAGACGGTGCTGGAGAACGGGCAGGTGGTACCCACCGACCGCAGCCAGACCATCGTGCCGCGCGCCAACCTCGCGATGTTCTTCCCCAGCCGGCACGACCACGAGGTGCTCCCGATCCGGGTGCCGAGCAAGGCGTTCGCGGACGGCCGCTTCAGCGTCACCGGATGGGTCCACCGTCAGTGAGCGGGAACGGTGACGGGAACGGGCGGGAGGCCGGGGCGACCGCCGCCGCCTGGGCCGTGATCGGTCACGTCGCACTCCCCTGCGAACTGGCCCGGCCCGCGGCGCGCGCCCTGCACCACACCACGTTCCCTGAGGTCGCGGGTCTGGTCGCGCGGGGCGTCCGGCCCGACGCCCACGGCGTACGCGCCCGGTACCTCTTCGAATCCGCGGCGTCGGCGTCGGCGTTCCGGGCCGCACAGGATCCGGGGCTGGCCCGTCTCGGTCCACCCGTCACCGGTGCCGTACGGGCCGTCCCGGCGGCGGCCGGCGCCGGCGCGGGCACCGCGCCCGTGATCATCATCTCGCCGCCGCGCTCGGGCAGCACGGCCCTGTTCGACGCCCTGGCCCGGCATCCCGGGCTGTGGACGGTCGGCGGGGAGAGCGAGAGCGTGATCGAAGGCGTACCCGGACTCCACCCGGCAGCCGGCGGTTACGCCTCGCACGCACTGGAGGCCGAGCACGCCGACCGGCACGGCGCGGCCGTACGCGCGGGATTCCTCGCCGAACTGCGCGACGCGCGGGGACGGAGCTGGCTGGACCTCGGCGGTCCGCAGGCCCCGCCCCCGAGACTGCTGGAGAAGACCCCGGAGAACTGCCTGAGGCTGCCCTTCCTGCTGCGGCTGTTCCCGGACGCCACCGTCGTCCACCTGCACCGCGACGCCCGCGACACCGTCGCCAGCATGGTGCGGGCCTGGACCCATCCGGCCTTCGTCAACATCCCTGACCTGCCCGGCTGGCCCCGACGGTCCTGGCATCTGCTGCTGCCGGCGGACTGGCGGCGGCTGTGCGGCGACGACCTGTCGCGGATCGCGGTCCACCAGTGGGCGGCCGCCGTGGACGCGGTACTGGACTGCCGTGCCGCTCGGCCGGCCGGCCGCTGGGTGGACGTCGACTACGCCGCGCTCAGTGCGGCACCGGCCCGGACGATCCGGTGGCTGGAGCGGGAACTCGGTCTGCCCGCCGGGCCGACCGGCCGGGACCTGCCGCTCTCGGCCACCACGATCACCCCGCCGAGGCCCGGCAAGTGGCGCAGCACACCCGGATTCGACCCGTCGGCGCTGGATGCCGTGTCGAGGACCCTGCGACGCGTCACGAAGGGACGCACCACGCCCGTGCCCCGACCACCCCGACCCACGTCATCCGATGCCCGCCGGCGCCCTTCCTTCGTGTGCTGGCTCGACGACGGCGGCGGCGTCGACGACGGCGGCCCGGACACCGACGGTGCTGCGAGCACCGGTCGCCTGCCCGACCCGGCCACGGCCCCGGTCCTCGACCCGGCCGTCGTCCTCCAAGGCGGTGTCACCATCCCCTTGGGCCTTCAACGCCGGGCCCGGTTCCGGGACCGGTTCCTGCCCGACCATCCGATCCTGTGGGCCGACGACCCCGGCACCGGTGCCCTCGCGCCGTTCTGGGTCTCCCCCGGGGACTTCCCGGCGCTGCGCGCGCTGGTCCCCGGGCGGCCCCTCCCGCCGGACCTGCCCCCACGTCTGTGCACCGCGCTCGCCCGGGCAGGCGCGCTGGGACCGGCCGGGGCGCGCGCCCTGGCGGCCGCCCGGGCCGACGCCACCGCGGCGGCCGCGACCGCGGACTTCGAGCGCACCGAGGTGTGCCGGATCGACCGCATGGTGCACCCACGCCACCGTGAGGCCCTGCTCGACTACTACGAACGGCTCATCGCCTCCGGCTCCTGGCCACTGGGAGACGCCCAGGTGGCCGGCCGCTACGGCTGGTACAACGAGTCGCTGGCCCGCTTCTTCCACCACCAGTTCCGCACCCTCGTGGGGCGCACCGTGGGCCGGCCGGTACGCCCGTCGTACGCGTACGTGTCGGCGTACCGGGGCGGCGCGGTCCTCGACCGCCACGTGGACCGCGAACAGTGCGAGTACACCGTCTCCCTGCTGCTCGGGGAGTCCGGCCCGGGAATCGAGGGCGGGTGGCCGCTGCACCTGGGCACCGCGCAAGGCGAGGTCTCCCTGGTCCAGCAGCCCGGGCAGGCCGTCCTGTTCAGGGGGACGCGCGTGCCCCACGGTCGCCCGCCGCTGCCCGACGGCAGCACCCACACCTCACTGCTGTTCCACTACGTCCCGGCCGAGTTCCGCAGGACCCTGTACTGAACGGGCTGCTGCTGGAGGAGCTGCCGCGCAACGGGCCGCTGGCCCTACTGCGCCGCGAGCAGGCCGACGCTCCGCGCCTCGGCTTCGCTGACGTGCGGTGCGATGCGCTCCCACCGCACCGCCCTACGCCGTCCTACGGGCGGTTCGGCGCGGTTGGCGGGACCGAGCCGGGTGAAACCGGCCGGCGCCCGGCCCCGTCCGAACATGGCGGCCGCGGCATCGGCCGTCAGCAGCATGTCCCACACGAGGTGGATGCGCTCGGCGGGTGCACGGTTCTCGGCTGCGTGCACACAACCGTGGTTGACGAGGTACACCGCGCCGGCCTCCAGGTGGTACACGTCCCCGTCGAGCGTCAGGGTCGCCTCCGGACGGGTGACCAGCGGCAGGTGGAAGCGGGCGCGGATGCCCACCTCTCCCGAACGCGCCCGTACCACGCTGTGCTCCTCGTGCGGGGACAGCGAGGCGCCCGGCCCCAGGACGTTGACCCGAAAGTTGACCAGGTGTGGCAGGGACCCGATCAGCTCGGCCAGGGCCGGGTGGCGGGCCGCGTGGTGGAAGCGCTTGCCGAAGCAGGACAGGTCGTGGTCGCGGGAGAAGTCCTCGCAGCGGCCGGAGGCGTTGAGCAGGCTGAACTGCTCGACCTGGCCGCGGGGGCCGGTCCATGCGGTCACATGACCGGGGTCGCCCGCCAGGGAAGGGCGCTGCCGGTCCCGCAGCGACGCCACCTCGGCGGCCAGTCGCGCGGCGGTTTCGGGACCTGCCTGCATCAGTCGCAGGCAACGGATGCCGGGGCGGTGGTAGTTGGCGTCGCGGATGCCGTCGAGGATCCGTTGCAGGGCGAGGGGCGGGTCCGGGTGGGGGCGCCGGCCGGGTTCCGCGTCGCGTTCGGGGCCGTGTTGCGGGGCGGTCGGCGGCTCGTGGGCTGTCAACGGAACGGGCACCTCTCCAGGAGCAGGTCGACGTCCGGGAGCCGCGAGGGGAGCGTCGCGAAGTCGGCGAGCCCCGCCGAATCCAGCCCCGCACCGGTCGGGCCGACGGAGACGGGCGGGGGAACCGGTACCCCGACCGAAAGGAAGTAGTCGTGGAACTTGCTCCCGTCGCCGCTGGGCAGGTCCCGGAAGCGGATCCACACCGCGGGGATCCCGTACGCGTGGCCGAGGATGATCCCGTGCAGGCTCGACGACGCGACCAGCGGGGCCCGTACGAGCTGCTCGACGACGTCCTCGACCGGCCGCTGCACGTCGACGAGCCGCCAGCCGGCCGGAGTGCCGAGCTGCGCCCGGGCCTTGTCGGCGAAGTGCGGGACGACCGCGGGCTGCCGCCCGGTGGCCCGGCCGCCGCGCGGCAGGAACCTGGGCACCAGCAGGGCGGGATCCCCGTACACGGGGGGACATGCCGCGCCGGAGCGCAGCGCCGCCTCCCGGGTGAGGGGGCCGCGTACGGCGACCAGCTCGGCACGGGGATCGATGTACTCGCCGGCGTGCATCACGCCGGCGCCCCAGACGACGGCCCCCGGCCCCGCGAGGGAGATCACGCTGCCGGTGACGAAGTGCTTGCGCTGCGGGGCGTGCGGCGCGGTCCACCGTGCCGGGGCGCCGCAGATCCGCCGGACCAGCCAGGGGGTGAGCCGGTCGCCGACGTTGCCCTGGCTGGGGGCCCGGCACCAGAAGGCGGGCACGGCCTCGACCACGCCGCCCACTGTAGTGAGCCGACGGCCCTGTTCATCCGCACCTACCACCGTGATGTCGCCTGGTTGCACTACGCGCTGGCCTCCGTCCGGCGGTGGTGCCGGGGCTTCGCGGAGGTGGTCGTCGTGACGCCGGGCACCGGGGCGGCCGCCGTGCGCCGGGCCGTGGGCGGGAGCGTTCGGCTGGAGGTGGGCCCCGACTACCCCGACGACTACCTGGGACAGCAGGTGAGCAAGCTGTACGCGGACGAGCTCACCGACGCCGGCCTCATCTGCCACGTCGACTCCGACATGGTCTTCTTCCGCCCCGTCTCCCCCGCCGACCTGCTCGTCGGAGGTCGGCCGTGGATCGTCCGCCGGGCCGTCGCCGAGCTCGGACGGCACCGACCGTGGATCGCCCCGACGGAAGGCTTCCTCGGGCGTGCGGTCGCGTACGACTTCATGCAGCAGCCTCCGTTCACGTACCCGCGCTGGTTGTACGGGGAGCTGCGCGCCCTGTGCCTGGAGCGCCACGGGATGTCGATGGAGCGGTACGTGGCGGGGCGGCCGCCGCGCGGGTTCTCCGAGTTCAACGTGCTCGGCGCACACGCGCACGCGCTTCACCGGACCTCGTTCGCCTGGCACGACGCAGGGGCCGGGGCGGTCCCGCCGCTGCTCTGCCGCTGGTACTGGAGCCGGGGCGGCATCGACGCCCGGCTGCGGCAGGAGCTGGACCTCGCGGTGGGCGGGACGGCTGCGGACCGGTCGGCCGCGCAGAAGCGGTCCGGGGGCGGACCGGCCGTGGCTGCGCCCTTCGGCCGGGGCCGGCCGGGGTAGCCGAGTGCTGGGGGTCGGCCACCGGTGCGAACGTGCCGGACGCGCGGCGCCCCGGGCCCGTGGGCGGTCGAGCGCGTACGCGTACGCCCGATCCCCCTCCCGGCAGGATGACGGTGGGTGCCCGGCCCGGTGTCAGGCCCGTTCCTGGGGCCGCGGGCGGCCCAGGGTGGCGGGGAGTTCAGCCCTGCGGCGTATGCCCAGTTTCCGGTAGGTGCTCGTCAGGTGGGTCTCCACGGTGCGGCGGGCCAAGTGCAGCAGGTCCGCGATCTCGGTGTTCGTCCGCCCCGCCGCGGCCAGTTCCGCGATGCGGCGCTCGCTGCCGGTCAAGGCCCCCGAGCCGGTCCGCGCCGCGGCCGGGACCCGGGCGCCGCCTTCGCGCAGGGCCTGCTCGGCCAGGGCGAGCAGCCGCAGGCCGCCCTTGCGTTCGGCCAGCTCCGCCGCCTCGCGCAGCCGGTCACGGGCACGTCCGCGTTCACCGGCGGCGAGGAGCTGGCGGCCCTGGGCGAGGAGGGCCTCGACCAGTTCCATTCCGGCATCGGCCGGCGCGTCCCTGAGGGTCTCCACCGCCTCCTCGGCGAGGAGCAGTCCGTGGCGGCCGCCCGTCGCGGTGCCGAGGACGCGCAGCGCGCGTCCCACCGTGCGCGGGGTGTTCCACACCCGGGCCAGCCGCAGCTCCTCGGTGGCCAGAACCAGGGCCTCCTGGCCGCCGCCGAGCGCAAGGCGGCACTGGGCGACCGCCGTCCGCCAGGGGGTGACGATCGGGCTGAGCACCTCCCGGGCGGTCTGGCGGCGGCCGCACTCCAGGAAGTCGTGGAGCGCGCCCGCCGGGTCGCCGGCGGCCAGGCGCTGCACTCCCCGCGCGTAGAGGAAGCGGTTCAGCTCCCACGATTCCGGGGCCCGGCTCAGGTCGAAGGCCTCGGCGAGCCGGCCGGCCTCCTCGGCGCGCCCCGTGTGGACGAGTGCCATCAGCACGTGGGCGTCCCGGTTGGAGGGGCCGCTGTGGGCGCGCGCGGCGACGGCGGCGCCGTCACCCCGCACGGCGATCAGCCGGGCGACGTCTCCGCGGGCCGCGGCGATGTCGGCGCGGGTGTTGAGCAGCGCGTGCTCCATGGGATGGAGCAGGGCGGGGTGCTGGCCGGCCAGACCGCGGTCCACGAGCCGCTCGGCCTCGTCGAGTTCGCCGGCCCATTCGGCGACCGCCGCCGCCGTCCCCAGCAGGAACGGCTCGGCCAGCGGGTCGGAGGGCTGTGCCAGCAGGGCCCGTACGCGGGTCATGGCCTCGCCGGCCGAGATCAGCCCGGCCGTCGCCTCGTACCGCACCAGCAGGGCCCGGCTGGCGGTGCCGACGAGTTCCGGCGCGCGGGCACCGCTCTCGGAGAGCTTGCGGTAGGTCTCCTGGCGGGTCGCGAGGTCGGCGTCGGCCAGGAGCGCGGTGGCGGTCTGCACGGTGCGGGTGAGTCCCGGATGTCCGTCCAGGCTGCCCTCGGTGCGCCGCAGCACCTCCAGCGCCGTGGTGACTTCGCCGCGGCCGACGAGGGCCGTGCCGAGGGCGACGGCCGCACTCACCCGGTCGCGGGGTGCGGCCGCCAGGTGCTGCGCCTCCGCCAGGCGCGCGATCGCCACCGCACCGTCGGCCGAGGCGTACTCCAGCGAGCCCAGCTCGGTCAGCAGCCGCTGGCGCCGGTCGTCGGAGAGCGGTTCGTCCAGGGCGCGGCGCAGATAGCCGGCGGCGTCGCCGGGGCGGGCGTCGTGCACCGCGACCGTCGCCGCGTCCCGCAACACGCGCAATGCCCAGGGCAGGCCGACGCCCCTGGCGCGCAGCAGATGGGCGGCGACCGCTTCGGCTCCTTCGCCGCGCCGCAGCATCGTCTCCGCCGCCACCCGGTGCGCCGTCTCCCGTCGTACCGTCGGCCAGCCGGTCAGCACGGCGTCCCGTAGCAGTCGGTGGGCGAAGCGGGGCCGGCCGGCGGAGTCCGGGCGCAGGAGTCCGATGCGGGTCATCGCGGTGAGCCAGCCCGCGACCCGTGCGGGATCCGCGCCGGCCGCCTCGGCCAGCAGCCCGGCCGTGTCCGCACCCACCGGGTCACCCGCGCCGACCCGGGTCCGCTGTTCCCCCGTCTGCCTCGTCTTCCCCGTCTCCCCCGTCTGCCTCGTCTCCCTCAGGTCCCTCGTCTCCTCCGGCCAGGCCTCCTCCAGGGCCGCCAGGCAGCGGGCCACCTCGGCCGTCGCCTCACCCGCGCTGCTCAGCCACCACGAGACGGCCGCCGGATAGCTCCCGGGATACAGCGCGGCGCAGGTGTCCGGGAGCGGCGGAACCCCGTCCGGTGCGGGGCCGGCCGGCCGCGCGCCGCCGAGGTCGTCGAGCAGGGCGTGGAGCAGCATCGGGCTGCCCGCGCCCGCCCGTGCGCACTCCGCCGTCCAGTCAGCGCCGGCCGCCGGGAAGGCGGAGCGGACGAGTTCCGCAGCGGCCCCGTCGCCGAGCGGGTCGATCGTGTGGGTGCGGACGAGGGACGGGGACAGGGACTGGGCGAGCCCGGCGCGGCGTGGGTCGATGTCGTACTGGCTGCGTTCGCTCGCCACGAGCAGTACCGGTAATTGGTCGATGTGGCGCACCGCCTCCCGCAGCCACCGGCGTGACGGGGCGTCGGCCAGGTGGACGTCGTCGACCGCGAGCAGGAGCGGGCCGTGGGCGGCGTACGCGCGCAGCAACCGCCACAGCCGGGCGGCGCTCCCCCGGTCGTCGTGGTCGGGAGCCAGTTCGGTGAAGTCCGAGACGGGTCCGAGGAGTTGCAGCACCGTGGCGAACGGCACCCCGGTGTCCTCCGGCGAGCACCGCACCTGCAGGACCCGCAGGCCCCGGCCCTCGGCGTCCCGGACGGCGGTCTCCAGCACGGAGGTGCGGCCGGTGCCGGTGGCCCCCTGGAGCAGCACCAGACGGCCGGAACCGGAGCGGGCCCGCTCCGTCTCGGCCGCGAGCAGCGCCCGGGCGCCGTCGCGTTCGCGGAGCGGTCCGGTCATCAGTGCCTCCTGTGGTGAGCGGGGTGGTTCCCCGCCGGTTGAGACGACGGGATCCGTGTCGGGGTGGTGGGAAGTGGCGTACCTCACTACGGTCCCCGCGCCCGCCCCAGATGCCGTGGGGACCCGCTGTGACCTGCGGTGACGCGCGCTGCGGCGGCCGGCCTCGTGGTGGTCGGCGCCACGGTCTCGTGGTGCGGCTCGTGGTGCTCCACGATTGCGGTCCCCACAGCGCCCGCAGAAGGGTTGAGCGTGCTCATCCGCCACCGGCCCGCGCTTCGCTGCGGGCCGCTGAACAGGGGAAACGGTTGTTCAACTCACCCCGGACCATGACCATGTCCTCGCCCGGCACGGGCCGCAGCCCCGGCCCCGTGGACCGACGCGTCCCCGTGGCGGTGTCCGCCCCGGACCCGATCAGCCACGAGGGCGCGGTCAGCCAGTTGCGCAGACACCCGGAGATCGAGCTGCGCGAGGAGTCCGGTCCGGGCACGGTGGCGTTGCTCGTGGAGGACGCGCTCGACGAGGCGGCTCTGACCCGGCTGCGCCGGATCGTGCGCAGCGAGGGGGCGCGCGCCGTGCTCGTGGTGGGCGCGATGCGGGAGAACGAACTGCTGGACGTGGTGGAGTGCGGTGTCGGCGCGATCGTCTGGCGCCACGAGGCCACCGCCGACCGGCTGGTGCAGGCGGTGCTGGCCGCGTCCCGCGGTGACGGCGATCTGCCCGCCGACCTGCTCGGCCGGCTCATCCACCAGGTGGGCTCGCTGCACCGGGGCGCGGCGGGCCGGACCGGCACGCCCCTCGGGCTCACGCCCCGCGAGGTGGACGTCCTGCGCCTGGTCTCCGAGGGCCTCGACACCGGTGAGATCGCGGGCAAGCTGTCCTACTCCGAACGGACCGTCAAGAACGTCATGCACGGACTCACCACACGCCTCCACCTGCGCAATCGCGCGCACGCCGTGGCATTTGCCCTTCGGGAAGGCTACATCTGACCGTCCGGGCAACCGAAGGCGGCCCGACGTGCCCGCGGGGGCAGGGCGCAGTGCCCGGCGGCCGTCCCCCGTGCCCCTGCTGCCGGGGTGGCCGCCCGGGGGACGATCGACGGTGGACGACGGACCGGGCGGAAACGGCCGTGCGGGCAGAGCGGGAGCGCAGGCGTGATCCACGAGGTGGACGAGATACTCAAGGGCCTCCTCGGCGGCGGGGCGTTGACGGGTTCGGGCATCGAGGTGTCCTTCGAGGCACCGACCCGTGACTGGGCGGCCCGGCGCAACGCCCCGGTGATCAACACCTATTTGTACGACATCCGGGAGGACGTGGCCCGGCGTCAGCGCGGCCACGTGGCGGTGCGGGACGAGCGCGACGTGGTCGTGCGGCGGAGCCAACCGCCGCGCTGGTTCCGGCTGTCGTACCTGGTGACGGCGTGGACGAAGACCCCGCAGGACGAGCACCGGCTGCTGTCCGCCGTGCTCGCGACACTGCTGCCCCGGGAGGTGCTGGCGCCGGACGAACTGCCGGGTTCGCTGCGGACACTGGGGCTTTCCGTGCCCCTGACGGTGGCCGGCATCCAGACGGAAGCACGGTCGCTCGCCGAGATCTGGTCCGCGCTCGGCGGCGAACTGAAGCCGTCCCTCGACCTGGTGGTGACCGCCCCCTTCCCGGCCTTCCCGGAGTACGACGCGGGGCCGCCGGTCACCGAGGGCGCGACGCTCCGGGTGGGCGGTCTGGACGGCGACCCCGCGGCGTCCGAGGGCCGTTCGCACCGTCCCCACCAGGTGGCGGCCGCCCGGGCGGCGCGGGCCGCCCACAAGGACGCGGCCCCCCGCAAGGAGACCTCCCGCGGCTCGGACGCCCGATGAGCGCCCCGTACGCCGGCTCGGCGCCGGGTCCGGACGCGGTCGGCGCCGGATCGCCGCCCGACGCCTCCGATGCCCCGGCCCGCGCGCTGCTCGCCCGTCTTCGCGAGCTGCGCGGGCGGGTGTCGACGCTGGTCGAACGGCGGGCCGTCGGCGATCCCACGGCCGATGACCCCCTGCGCGGCCTCTACCTGTCCGAGGAGGCGGTGCGCCATCTCCTCGTCACCTGGCCGGAGACGGCGGAGGGCCATGACGGTTCCGGGTCCGGCACCGGCGCCGGTCGGGCCGTCGGTGAGGAGCACGCGCCCGGGCCCGCCGACCGGCTGGCCCGGCTCGCCGGACGGGCGGGCCTGACCGCGCTCGACGTCGCCGTCGTGCTCATCGCCCTCGCTCCCGACGTCGACCGGGCCTTCGAACCGCTCTACGGCTATCTCAACGACGACGTGAGCAGGCGCCGGGCCACCGTCGGCCTCGCCCTCGACCTGTGCGGGGTGCCCGTGCAGTCCGCCGCGGCCCGGGCCCGGCTGCACGCCTCCGCGCCCCTTGCGGCCCTCGGGCTGCTGGAGGTCGAGGAGCCCGAACGTCCCTTCCTGACACGTTCGCTGCGCGTGCCCGACCGGCTGGTCGCACATCTCCTCGGCGACGACACGCCGGACGCGGCGCTGCTCGACCTGCTGCGCCCGATGCCGGACCCCCTGCCCTGCGACACGGCCGCCGAGCAGTTCTCCCACCAGCTCGCCGCCCTCCTGGAGTCCGGCCCCGCCACCGTCTACCTGCGGGAACAGCGCGAGGGCGACGGCCTGGCCGCGTACGCCGCCGCCCTGCGCGCCGCAGGCCTGGACGGGCTGTGCTGCGCCGTACCCGGTGAGCACGTCACCGAGCTGCTGCGCGAGGCCCGCCTCAGCGGCCGGGCCGTCGTCGTACCCGCGCTGCCCGAGCGGCCCGGCCCGCTGGTGCGGGCGCTCGCTGCCGCGCCGGACGTGACCGTGCTGCTGGCCGATCCCCGCCCGTACGATCCCCGCTGGTGCCCCGAGGACCCCCTGGTCCTGGACGCGCCGGGCCGCCGGGACGGGGGGACGGCCGCCTGGCGGGCCGCGTTGGGCCCGGACGCCGACGGCTTCGACCTGGCCGCGACGGTCGCCCCGTACCGCCTCGGCGGGGACCGCTTGGGGCGGGCCGCGCAGGCCGCACGGGCGCTGGCCGCCTTCGACGGCGGTCCGGTCACCGCCGCCCACGTGCGGCGCGCCGCGCGCCACCAGTCGGCCTCGGGGCTGGAGAGCCATACCCGCCGCATCCGGCCGGCCGTGGACTGGGGGGACCTGGTCCTGCCCGACGGGCCCCTCGGGCAACTGCGCGAACTGGCGCTGCGGGCCCGCCACCGCAACCGTGTGCTCGGCGACTGGCGGCTCAGCGCGGGCGGTGGGCGCGGCCGGGGCGTCCTCGGCCTGTTCGCCGGGGAGTCCGGCACCGGCAAGACGCTGTCGGCGGAGGTCGTCGCGGCCGACCTCGGTCTCGATCTGTACGTGGTCCAGCTGTCGTCCGTCGTGGACAAGTACGTCGGCGAGACCGAGAAGAACCTGGAGCGGATCTTCACGGAGGCGGACCGCACCGACGCGGTGCTGCTCTTCGACGAGGCCGACGCCGTCTTCGGCAAGCGCTCCGAGGTCAAGGGCGCGCACGACCGCTACGCCAACATGGAGAGCTCCTATCTGCTCCAGCGGCTGGAGTCGTTCGACGGCATCGCGCTGCTCACCACCAACCTGCGCGGGAACATCGACGCGGCGTTCACCCGGCGGCTGGACCTGGTGGTCGACTTCCCGTTCCCGGATGCCGGGCAGCGCCTCGCGCTGTGGCGGCACGGCCTGGCGCACGTGCCGTCCGCCGACGGCATCGACGCGGCCGCGCTGGCCCGGGACTTCGAGCTGGCGGGCGGTTCCATCCGCAGCGCGGTGGTCACCGCCGCCTATCTCGCCGCCGGGCGCGGCGGCGAGGTGACGGCGGACGACCTCCTGGAGGGCGCCCGGCGGGAGTACCGCAAGGCGGGACGGCTGGTGCCGGGCGAGGGCGGCTGGTGATCCGGCTGGGGACCGCGGTGACCGGACCGGCCGCCGCGGGCCTCAGTCGGCCTTGGGGTGGACGATCTTCCACTCCTGGTTGCCGGTGTTGCTGCAGTCGGAGATGTTCAGCCGGTCGCCGACGCTCGCCCCGCCGTTCACGTTCAGGCACTTGTTGTTGCTGGCGTAGTTGCGGATCCAGTAGTCGCCGCTCTCCTGCTTGGCGATCCACCACAGCTGGTTGTCCGCGGTGGTCCCGTCGCAGTGGAACTCGCCGATGCCGGTGCCCACGGGCCGGCCGCCGTACTCGCCGAGGTCCATGCAGAACTGGTCCTTGACGTTGCGGATCTGGAAGAGCGGCTGTCCGCCGGGGCCGAGCTTCGGGTACTTCACCTCCAGGTTCCACAGCTGGTTGTCCCCGTCGGTGCCGTCGCAGTCGCTCTGCTGGACGGCCATGTTGATCTGGCCCTTGTCGCGGCCCGGTAGTTCGGCGCACATGCGGGTGGCCGCGTTGCGCAGCAGGATCCTCTCGGCGGGGACCACGGGCGGCGGTCCCGCGGGCTTCGAGGGCTGCCCTCCGCCGCCGCCGGCGTCCTTGGGCTTCTCGGACTTCGACGGTTCGGGTTCGGGCGTCGGTGACGGCGGCGGGGCCAGCGGCGAGGGGGGCGGGCTGTTCGGCAGGACCGCTCCCGCCTGCTCGGTCTGTTCGGTGGCCGCGGTGCGGACCTGCGGCTTGTAGGCGATCCAGATCATCACGAACGCCACCGCGAGCGCCACGAAGATCCCGAAGGACGTCGCGAGCCACCGGGGCAGGAAGCCGCGCTGGACGTACTTCCCCTCGACCTCCAGCGGCTCGGTGCCGGAACGTCGCACCGCGAGGGTGTAGGGCCGCTCCTCCTTCGAGCCGAACCAGATGACCTGCCGGGGCCGCAGGGTCGTGTCGACGAACGCCGCGCGCCCGGGCTCGATCTGGACGTTCGCCGGCCGTATCTCGTAGGTGAGGTGGTCCCCGTTGTCGGAGCCCGTGATCGACGCCGTCACCCTGGTGTTGCCGAGGTTGTCGACCGCCAGTTTGGGGCGTCCGCGGAAACGGCCCTTGACGATCGGCGGCACGATCTCCGCGCGCACTTCGACGAAGGGGGTGATCGTCAGGTTCCCCTCCGGAACCGTCACGGCCTCGGGATGCTCGGTCGGCGTGATCCGCACCGCGTACGGGTTGGGCCCGGCCGTGGCGTCAGGGGTCCGGGGCGGCGCGAACGTCAGCTCGACCGTCCCGGTGGTGCCCGGGTACAACCGCAACGTCGCCGGCTCCACCGTCGTCCAGGGCGCCACGTCACCAACGGGCTCGAAGCGGTATTCGTCGACCACGTCACCGGTGTTGCGCACGCGCAGACGCACGCGGGTGCTGCTGCCGGGATCGACGGTGACGGAGGCGGGTTCCAGGGAAGTCCAGAGGCTCACCCCGGAACGCTAACCGCGCCCGCGCACCCGGACAGGAGCCACGGGGGCAGGGTCCGTTGCCCCGGGAGCCCCTCGGGTTGCCCGGGTGTGCGGACCGGGCGGCCCCGCGCGCGTCAGGTCCGGGGCATCCGCGCGCCGTTGGCGATCATGATGAACTGGGCGTAGGAGTCGGCGTTCATCAGCGCGCGCCGCCCCAAGGCGTACCAGTTCGGCTGCCGCTCGCCGTCGTTGTTCTTGCCGCTGTACTGCTCCGGATCCCGCACGGCACGCTTGCCGAGATTGCTCTTCTCCTGCGCCGCGGCGGCCTCGGCCAGGTCCGCGGGCATTTCGGTGACGTAGTCGTCCTGGGCCAGCTCCCCCTCGCGCGGGCTGTACTGGTAGTCCAGCGTGCCGGCGAACCGGTGGGTGGCCTCGTGGATGAAGTACCAGGCGATCTGGCCCTCCTTCGTCAGGTGGATCGGACCGGAGCGGTCCGTGTCCATGGGCGGCAGCTTCTCGCTCTTCTGCGGATGCGGCATGAGCTTCTCCTTCAGAGGCCAGTCGACCCAGCCCATGGCCGAGGGCGGGGCGCCGGCGCCCTCGCCGGCCAGGGCGATCTGCGCGCCCTGGGCGTCCAGGCCGACCTGGATGCGCCGCACGACCTCCGCGATGTGCGGCAGGAACTCCGCGATCTGCCGGGGCGGCGCGGCCCGGAAGGCGGGGAATCCGGACCGGAGCGCGGTCAGGAGCGCGCCGCTCGGGTCGTCTCCCGCCGACTTCAGCAGGGCGAGGGCCGACGCGATGTACCGCTTGGCCGTGACCAGTTCCCGGCGGGCCTTCGACTCGCGCTCGGGGTACTCGCGCTCCGGAATGGTGCCCTTCTTGGAGAAGGCCGCGTTCCCGCTGCTGTAGACCTTGCCCGTCTCGTCGTCGTAGACGTCCGTGTGGCGCGGTGCGGTCCCCGGGGGGACGCCCAGCTGGGCGGAGGTACGGATGTCGTGCGCGTCGTCGCTGTTGCGCCAGCGCGCCTCCTGCCCGTCGACGGCGTCCGTGAAGGTGCCGCCGTGCTCGAACTCCCAGAGCGTGCGCTGGACTGCCGGGGCGCCGGAGTCCACCGCGCCCTCCTCCTCGACGGCCGCCTGCTGGGCGACGGACGGGGCGGTGCCGCGCCCCGCCGCGAAGGCGGCCCCGTCGGCCGTCGCCGCGCGCTCGGAGCCCTGCCCGGGGTCGGTCACGGGCACGCCGGCGCCGTTGTCGTGGCCCGTCTCGCGGACGCCCCGGAGGTTCTTGTCGAGGTGGCTGGCCTCGTGCGCGAGGATCTCGGTGTTGCCGACGGCCTTGGGGCCGAGCAGGATGTGGCTGCCGACCGTCACGGCGTGGGCACCGAGGGCCGCGGTGGCGCGCTGGGCCGCCGCGTTGTCGTGGACGCGCCCGGCGCCCAGGTTGTCGTTGCGGTAGAACGCCTTCGCCCTGCTGAGGAAGGGATCGGGGAGCGGGCTGCTCGATGTGGCCAGCGCGGACCGCAGGAGGCTGAGCTGCGACTGCGGCCGAGTGTCCTCCACGCCCTCGTGGTCGTGGTCGTGGTCGTGGTGCACGGACTCCCTGCGCTGGACGGTCGCCTCCCCGTGCCCGCAGCCCGGGCCGTGCCGGTGCCGCTGCGCCTCGACGGCGCGGGCCACCGCCGCGTTGCCCGCCGCCAGATTGAGGTCGAGCATCCGCTGGACCGGCGCGCTCGGGGGAACCGGACGGCGGGAGGCCTCCCGTTCGTCCGACGACTGGTTCCGCTTACCGTGCGTGCGCATGAAGCTCCCTCTCGACTGTCCGGACGGCCGTCCAGCCTTACCCGAGCGCTCCCCCACCCCACAGGTCCGCGAGGGCAGACCTCGGGGCAGCCGGAGCGGACCCCTTGGACGGGTGCCCCCGGGGCTGCCCTTCCGGGCAACGACGGTGTCCCCGCTCCGGTACCGAGGGACGTTCCGCCGGGCGCGACGCGCGCGTCAAAGTGAGGTGTCCTGTCTCGTACCGGAGGAGAGCAGAGCATGCCGTCCTATCTGTCGCCCGGCGTCTACGTCGAGGAGGTGGCCAGCGGTTCGCGCCCGATCGAGGGTGTCGGCACGTCGGTGGCCGCCTTCGTCGGTCTGGCGCCGACCGGCCCGCTGAACGAGCCCACGCTGGTGACCAACTGGACCCAGTACGTGGCGGCCTTCGGCGATTTCACCGACGGCTACTACCTCGCGCACTCCGTCTACGGGTTCTTCAACAACGGCGGCTCGGCGGCGTACGTCGTGCGCGTCGGCGGCTCCGCCGAGGACTCCGCCGGCCAGGGGCAGGCGCCCGCGCCCGCCGCGGTCACCGGTGCCGCCGCACCGGCCGCGCTGCCCGCCGCCGAGCCCCGCCGACTCGGTACCTTCGCCGTGGCCGCCACCGCGGAGGGCCGCAGCGGCCCGCTGTCCGTGGAGGTCGCCGACGCCGAGGGCGAGGGGCCCGCCGAGCGCTTCAAGCTGATCGTCAAGGACGGCGACACGCCGGTCGAGTCCTTCGACGTGACCGCGAAGAAGGGCAGCCGCTCCTACGTCGTCACGCAGGTCAAGGAGCGTTCCCAGCTCATCGCCGTGACCGAGGCCGCGCCGTCAGCGCAACTGGCCCGTCCGGAGAACCAGACCGTGGCGCTGCCGACGCCCGCGCCCGCGCCCGTAGAGCCGGCCGCACCGGCCGGGCGCGCCGAGGGTTCGCACGCCGGCCCGGCGCAGTACCTCGGCGACTCGTCGGACCGCACGGGCTTCGGCGGCCTGGAGGCCGTCGACGAGATCTCCATGGTCGCCGTACCCGACCTGATGGCCGCCTACCAGCGCGGCGCGCTCGACCTGGAGGCCGTCAAGGCGGTCCAGCTCGGTCTGATCGCGCACTGCGAGCTGATGGGCGACCGGGTCGCGATCATCGACCCGCCGCCCGGCCTGAACGCCCGTGACATCCGGGTCTGGCGCCAGGAGACGGCCAACTACGACTCCAAGTACGCGGCCCTGTACTACCCCTGGATCAAGTCCTTCGACCCGGCGACCGGACAGTCGCGCCTGGTCCCGCCGAGCGGCCACGTCGCCGGCATCTGGGCCCGCAACGACTCCGAGCGCGGTGTGCACAAGGCCCCTGCCAACGAGGTCGTGCGCGGCGCCGTCGACCTCGAACTCCAGATCACCCGCGGTGAGCAGGACCTGCTCAACCCGATCGGCGTGAACTGCATCCGGGCCTTCCCCGGCCGCGGCATCCGCATCTGGGGCGCCCGCACCCTCTCCTCCGACCCGGCGTGGCGCTACCTGAACATCCGCCGGTACTTCAACTACCTGGAGGAGTCGATCCTGATCGGCACCCAGTGGGTGGTGTTCGAGCCGAACGACCACAACCTGTGGGCGCGCATCCGCCGCAACGTCTCCGCCTTCCTGGTCAACGAGTGGCGCAGCGGCGCCCTGTTCGGGCAGAGCCCCGATCAGGCGTACTACGTCAAGTGCGACGAGGAGACGAACCCGGCGGAGTCGGTCGACCTCGGACGGGTCATCTGCGAGATCGGCATCGCGCCGGTCAAGCCCGCCGAGTTCGTGATCTTCCGGCTGGCGCAGTTCTCCAGCGGCAACGGGGAGCTGGAGGAGTAACCGGGTGCGGAGCCCGCCTCCGCGCCCGTCGCCTCCCCGTGCCCCTCCCCTCTCCAGAAGGACAGCGAACACATGAGCCTCCAGCCGGGTGACGCCCTCACGTCACACAACTTCGGCCTCCAGATCGACGGAGTGATGGTCGAGTACCTCGCCGAGGTCAGCGGTCTCACCCTCGAACAGGACGTCATCACCTACCAGCAGAACAGCGCGCAGGGCCGGCCCGAGGTGGCACTGCTGCCGGGCGTGCAAAAGAACGGCCAGTGCACGGTCGTGCGCGGCATGACCCAGTCGACGTCGTTCACGCAGTGGATCAACGACTCGATCCGCGGCCAGATGAGTACGGCCCGCAAGAACGCCTCCATCATCATGATGGACTTCCAGGACAACCCGGTGAAGCGCTACAACCTGCGCAACGCCTGGTGCAGCAAGATCGAGACGAGCACGGTGAAGGCCGGCGAGGCGGCGGCACTGACCGAGTCCGTCACCATCGTGTTCGAAGAACTGGTCATCGAATAATGCGTCGTTCGGCTGCCAAGGCTCCGGCCTCGACGGTGCCCCAGACCGCGGCGGCGGGGGCGGGGCTCCCCCACCCTGCTCCCTCCGCCGCTCCCTCCACCGCACCCGCCGGCCCGCCCGCCGACCCGGCACCGCGGCAGTCGCTGATCACCGAGTTCCCCTTCGAGCTGCCGCGCGGGTACGTCGACGACGCGGGCACCGTGCACCGTGACGGTGTCATGCGGCTGTCCACGGCGCGCGACGAGCTGATCCCGCTGCGGGACGTGCGCGTGCAGGAGAACCCGGCGTACCTCTCGGTGGTGCTGCTCGGCCGGGTCATCACCCGGCTGGGCACTCTCCCGATGGTGCACGACGGGATCGTGGAGAACATGTTCGCGTCCGACCTGGCGTTCCTCCAGGACTTCTACCGCCAGATCAACGCGGAGGGCCACACCCGGGCGGCCGTGCAGTGCCCGCACTGCTCGGAGCCCTTCGAGGTGGAACTCGGCGGGAGCCGCCTGGGGGAATCGTGACGTACGCGACCGACCGGCTGCACGAGGAGATCGCGTACGTCGCCTACCACTTCCACTGGGGCCTGGACGCGATCCTCGACCTGGAGCACCAGGACCGGCGTCGGTACACCGAGCAGATCGCGTCCCTCGTGACGCGCGGCGCGACGGAGGGCTGAGCAGGTGGCATTCCTGGACCGGCTGCGGGGGCGGCGGGGCGACGACGGCGCGCCGGTGCCCGGCGACTCCCCCGCTCCGGGCGCCGGACCCGCGGGCACGGCGCCCGCAGAGGCCGCCGGGAGCACGGCTCCCGCGCCCACCGCGGCCCCGGTGGCCGTCGCCGCCTGGGTCGGCCTGCCGCCGCTGCGGCGGACGACGGGCGACGAACCGACGGGCGTCGCGGACGCCGGTTTCGGCGGGCGACTGCCGACCTGGCAGAACCCGTCGTTCAACCGGGCGCACTCCCCCGCAGTCCTGGACCCCGCGGCGGGCAGGGGTCTGCTCTCGGGTGCGCTGACCGAGTCCGCCCGCCCGGTCGCGGGACTCGAACGGCCTGCGCCGGGCCTGCCGTCGGGCCACCCGGCCGGCGCACCCGCCGTGCAGCGCATGCCGGTGGCGCCGCTCCGGGCGATCCCGGCGCACACGGGGTCCCCCGCGACGACCGGACCCCGGTCGATACGCACGGCCACCCGGCCCACCCCAGCCACGCCGGCGGCGCCCCCGACGTCTCCGGTACCGCGGCCGCGCGCCGACCGGACGGCCCTGCCGGGCACGAAGTCCCCCACGACGACCGGAACCCCCTCGGCACGCACGGCCGCCCGGCCCACCGCAGCCACGCCGGCGGTGCACGTGGCGCCGACGACTGCAGTGCAGCGCTCGCGCGCCGGCCAGACGATCCTGCCGGGGACGGAGTCCCACGCGACAACCGGAACCCCCTCGATACACACGGCCACCCGGCCCACGGGAGCCACGCCGGCGGTGCACGTGGCGCCGACGACTGCAGTGCAGCGCTCGCGCGCCGACCAGGCGGCTCCGTCTCGGGCGCGGACCCAGGCGGCGAACCGTGGTGTTCAGGTGACGCCCGTGCTGCCGGCTCGGCCCCGGAAGCAGCAACCCCTGACCAAGGCGCCGGCCGCGCCCGCGGCCGGCCGGCGGGCCCTGCCCTCGGCTCGCCGGACCAGCCTTGCGGTACCGGCGGCGGCGCCGACGGCACCGAGCCCGGCGTCCACTCCGGCCGACGCCGACCGGAGCGGCACCGGCACGTCTGCCGCCGCCCCGAGCGCGGCGCCCCCGGCGCAGCGGGCTGCGGCTCCCCGCCCCGGCAGGCCGCCCGCCTCCGGGAACGCTCCGTCCCCCGAAGACCCCGTCGTCGCGGCCCCGTCCACGGCCGAGCCGCCGCCGGTCGCGCGTCCCCTCCCGGACCGTCCCGTACGGGACGCCCCGCCCCGTCTCCCGTCTGCGCAGCGCACGGGTCCGGCCGTCAGGCGTACGGGACTTGGCGCGCCGGTGCAGCGAGAGGCGGTGCGCCGGCCCGAGGGTTCCGCGCCGCGCACCGACGTGCCGCGCGGAGCCGGCGGGTCCGGCTCGCCGGGGCCGTCGGCGTCCGAGGAGGCGTCCACCGTGCGGGGTGCGGTGCTCCGGAAGAGCACATCGCCCGCCCCGTCGGCGCCGCGAACGGGCACGCCCGGAGGCGCGCCGACGCCCACCCGGGCGCCTGCCCCCGCGCCTGCACCGCGGACGCCCGGGCGCGACGGAGCGACCGGCTCCTGGGCGACGGGCACGAACCCGTCCGGCGCGGGGTCCCCCGCATCCGGTGCCTCCGCCCCCGCGCGGAAGGTGGCACCGGCCTCCCCGGCACCGAGCACCGGAACCGGCGCGGCCGTTCAGCGAGCGGTGCCCGCGCCCGGAGCGACACCGTCCGTTCCGGCCGACGACCGTCGCTCGTCGGCCGTGCCCGACGGCACGTCTTCGATGCCCTCCGTCCAGCGGGCCGTCCGACCCCGCACGCCCACGCCTCCGCCCACGCCCACGCCCACGCTTGCCCAGATCAGTGCCCCTGCGACGGACACCGCTGCCCCGCAGGCACGCCCCACCGTCCGCACCGACCGGCCGACGGCCGCCCCGGCGACGCCCCGACCGGCTCAGCACACCACGCCCCGGTCCGACGCTCCCGAGCCGGCGCGCGTTCCCGGCACTGCGCCCGTCCAGCCCTCCGTTGCGGCCCCGGCCACCAACACCGTGGCGGCACCGCCGGCCGGACCCGTTCCCGCGTCCCCGCGCGCCGACCGGACCACCGGTTCCGGCCTCCCGCCCCGGACGGCACACGCGGAACACCCGCAGGGCGTCCGGACCCCCGCTGCTGCCCCGGCCACCCCGCCGCCCGCCGCCGGTCTCCCGGCCGCCGGTCCGGGCACGGCGACGCCCGTGCAACGCTCCACGACCCGCTCGCCCGCGCCTGCCGACACATCGATGCCCGTCATCCGCAGCGACGAGGCGGCCGTACCCCCGCCGCCCCCCGGCCGTACGGAGTCGACTCCCCGCCCCCGTACCTCCACGGGCTCCCCGCCCGTGGGCCCGGTGCAGCGCAGTGCCGCACCTCCCCGCGCGGGGCTCGGTGCGCCCTTGTCGTCCCCGGCGCACCCCGCTCCCACGCCCGCTCCCGCCCGCGCCCCGAGGGCCGTGTCACCGACGGCGCCGGCACCGGGTCCCGCCCACGGCACGGCCCCGAGCCCGGCATCCGGCCGCTCCCCCGACTCCCCGCACCCCTCTACTCCCACACCGGCCACCGGGCAGCGCCGCTCCCCGATCGGAGCCCCGCTCTCGGGCGTGCCCGCCCGGACGGTGCCGGTCGCCGCAACGGAGCACCGCAGTCCGCGTACCGGTGCTGCCGTTCCTGCACCGGCTCCGGCGGCCCCGCGGGCCCCGGCACGGACCGCACCGAGCGCGCCGACCGCAGCAACCTCAGCGGTCCCACCGGTCACGCCGGCCGCGGCCCTCCCGCCGGCGCCGCCCGAGACGGCCGTCGCCCGGCGCGCACCGGCCCCTCCCCGTACCGCCGCCGCCCTCCCCGTCCAACGGGCCTTCCCCGCCAGGGGCGTTCCCCTGCGCGGGGCCTTGCTGCCCGGCGCGGACGCCACCGCACGCGGTCCGCTCCCCGTGGCGCCGCTGAGCCCCCCGCCCGCGGCCGCGCCCCTGGCACTGCCCGCGGTCCCGGCGGCCGGGGCACCGTCCGGGGGTTCGATGCCATCAGCGCCCGCGGTCCAGCGCTTCCCCTCGTTCGGCTCCGGCTCCGGCCGGGCCATCGGCGCGCTCGCGGCCGCCGCGTCGGCCACCGTCTCCTCGACGCTGGAGCATCTGCGGGCGTCGTCGCAGCAAGCGCCGCCGGCCGAACCGCCGCCACCGCCGTACGAGCCGACCGCGGCGCACGGCGCGCCGCCCTCCGGCGGCCGTCCGGCGGCCGTGACCGCGGTCTCCCAGGAGGGCCCGCCGCCCGAGTACACCGCGATCCCCGTCGGCGCGTTCGATCCGCGTGATCTGACCGAGTTCCAGCTGGACGAGCTCGTCCACCGGATCATCGACCGGGTCACCCGCCTCGTCCGCGCCGAACTGCGCATGGACCGCGAACGGATCGGCAGGCTCCGCGATCCGCGCGCCTGACCGCTCGCCGCCCGGACCCGTACGCGCCACCCCGCAGAACGAAAGAAAGGCCCACCTCGGATGCCCCGCCAGGACCCCGGGTCCACCATCTGGTTCACCCTCACCATCGACGGCGAGAGCCTCGGTTACTTCAACGGGTGCGAAGGCCTGTCGTCCCAGGTGGAGGTCGAGCACCGCCAGGAGGGCGGCAACAACGGCTTCGTGTGGCACCTGCCCACCCGGGTCACGTTCTCCACCATCCGGCTCACCCGGCCGCTCACGCCGGACACCGCGAAGGTCGCCAAGTGGATCTCGTCGGTCCAGACGGGGATCAAGCGGCCCACCGCACAGATCGCGGCGCTGCGGGCCGACGGGTCGCTGGTGGCCCGGTGGGGGCTCATCGACGTCCTGCCCGTGAGCTGGCAGGGCCCCACCCTCGACCCCGCGAACCCCGCCGTGGCCACGGAGGTCCTGGAGATCGCCCACCACGGGTTCACGGACTGACGGCGCGGCAGAGCGGAGAGGAGGCACACCCATGGCCACGAGCAGCAGGGGCGCCGGCAAGAGCCTGGTGCGCGCGACACTGGCGATCCACGAGCCCCCGGTCGGGACGAGCACGACGCCCGGGGCGCTGATGCGGACGTTCGGCTTCGAGTTCAATCCGGCGCAGCTGTCCCTGAGTCAGCGCGCGCAGTGGAAGGCCACGCCGACGATGGCCGTGCGCGACGGCTCCAAGCCGGAGTTCATGGGCGCCGAGCCGCGCGAGATGACCCTGGAGATCTTCCTGGATTCCTCGACCGCACCGTCCGGCAACACGGTGCTGAAGAAGGTCGAGTCGCTGTTGGGCTGCTGTGAGGTGACGGCGAAGAGCATCGCCGCCGATCAGCCGTCGCCGCCGTGGGTGGTGTTCGAGTGGGGGTCGTTCTCCACGGCCCGCTTCGTCGCGTACGTGAGCTCCGTCGAGGCGTCGTACAGCCTCTTCGGCACTACGGGGGTGCCCATCCGTGCCACCTGTCAGGTGCACCTGGTGGAGATCCCGGGGAAGACCAAGGGCCAGAACCCGACCTCGGGCGCGCTCACCGCTCAGCGCGTGCACCGGGTCGTGGCCGGCGACTCGCTGCAGTCGCTGGCGTGGCGGGAGTACGGCACGGCCACCGTCTGGCGGGCGATCGCCGAGATCAACGGCATCGACGACCCGGCCCGGCTGCGGACGGGCACGGAACTGGTGCTTCCCTCGCCCGAGGAGGTGTCGCGCTGATGGTGCGGCCCGCGTTCTCCAGCATCATGCAGGTGCGGATCGGCTCCGCGAAGCTCCCCGACCACATCGCCCCGTTGCTCGTCGAGGGCTGGGTCGACCAGGGCGTCGGCGTGCCCGCCGCGTTCCGGCTGACCTTCCGCGACCCCTACCGTCTGGTCCTCGGCGAGCTCGGCGTCACCTTCGGCACGAGGGTGGTCCTGACCCCGATCGCCGACGGCCAGGGGGGCGGCAAGCCCCTGTTGACCGGCGAAGTCACCGCGCTGGAGGCCGACTACGACGGCACCGGAAGCTTCACCGTGGTCCGCGGCTACGACCTCGGGCACCGGATGATGCGCCGGCGCCGTGTCGCCGCCTACCGCAACCAGAAGGCCTCCGACATCGCCCGCAAGCTCGCCGCCCTGGACGGCGTACCGATCGGCCGGATCCAGCCGACGAAGGGCGCGTACGGGTTCATCAGCCAGGCCAACGTCACCGACTGGGACTTCCTCTCGCGGCTCGCCGACGAGAACAACATGGTGATGTCCCTCGACGCCGTGGGGAAGTTCCGGTTCGTCGCGCCGACCCCGTCGGCCGGGGCGCCGTCCCCGCAGACCGACGGCGACAAGAGCCCCTTCGTCCTCCAGGCGGGCCACGACATCCTGCGGCTGCGGGCGGCGGTCACCGCCGCCGACCAGGTCGGCACGGTCGAGTCGCGCGGCTGGAACGTCACCACCAAGAAGAAGATCGTCGAGACGGCCCCGGCCACCACCGACCCGGGCATCTCCATCGGCCTCACTCCCGGCCAGGCGGCCGGGAAGTTCGCGTCGGCGCAGCTCGTCGAGACCGGCACGCCGTACGACCGGCAGGACGAGGTCCAGTACGCAGCCAAGGCCCTCGCCGCCGACGTCACGTCGTCGTTCGCGGAGCTGGAGGTCGCGGTGTACGGCAATCCCCAGCTGCGGCCGGGCGTGCCCGTGGCCCTCGCAGACGTGGGCAAGCCCTTCGAGGGGAAGTACACCGTCACCTCCGTGCGGCACGTCTTCGGCGACGGCAAGCACTACGAGTCCTGGATTACGGTGAGCGGACGCCAGTGGCGCTCCCTCTACGGGCTTGCTTCGGGCGGGGGCGGCGCGGACGCCGCGAGCGCCACCCGGCTGCCCGGGGTCGCGAACGCCATCGTCACCGACGTGCAGGACCCGCTGAAGCAGGGACGGGTCAAGCTCCAGTTCCCGTGGCTGGACAACGCGTACGTCAGCGACTGGGCCCGCAGCGTGCAGTCCGGAGGGGTGGGCGGCGGCGGCGTCTTCCCGATGGACGTCGGCGACGAGGTGCTGGTCGCCTTCGACCGGGGCGCGCTGGACCACCCGTTCGTGATCGGCGGTCTCTACAACGGCCGGGACCTGCCGACCCGGGTCGACGACGTGCCCCTGCACGACGGGCTGAAGCGGAAGGCGGCCCGGCACACCCTGTCCGACCGGCAGGGCAACCGCGTCGACCTGCTCAGCCAGCGGACCGGCGGCCGCAAACAGGGCGTGCGCATCGCCAGCGGTGACGACCGGCTGACCATCAACCTCGACCGCACCCAGACGGAGATCACCGTCGACAGCAAGGGGGCGGTGACCATCAAGGGCGGCCGTTCGGTGTCCATCGAGGCCGGAACCGACCTGACGCTCAGCGCTCGGCGCCGGCTCACCATCAAGAGCGGCGGCCCCCTCGACATCCAGGGCAGCGGCTTGGTCAACATCAAGTCGCTGGGCGCCGTGACCATGGACGCGATGGGCGCGCTCAGCCTCAAGGCCCTGGGCGCCACCCTGATCACCTCCGGCGGCACGGTCCAGGTCAACTCCATCGCCAACGTCGGCATCCGCGCCGCCCGGCTCGACCTCCAGGGCTTCGTCTTCGTCAACACCGTGAAGTACCCCCTCCCCGCATGACCGGACGACCGCACCGGCGCGCCCGTTGCGCCGGCCGAAGGAAAAGGCAGGTGGCCCCCTGATGGCCGAACAGTTCGTCGGCTCCGGCTGGGCTTTCCCGATGCGCATCGGACCCACCGGGGGCATCGCGCTGGTCAGCGGCGAGCGCGAGGTCGAGGAGGCGATCCGGCTCGTCCTGGCCACCGCCCCGGGCGAGCGGCCGATGCGCCCGGAGTTCGGCTGCGCCATTCACGACCTGGTCTTCGCCCCGGTCAACGAGCAGACCGCGGGACGCATCCAGCACGAGGTGTACCAGAGCCTGGACCGCTGGGAACCGCGGATCGAGGTCCACGAGGTCGAGGTCTCCACCGGCACCGACCAGAGCGTCCTGTTCATCGACGTCCGGTACTCCATCCGCGGGACCAACAACCCGCGCAGCCTCGTCTTCCCCTTCTACGTCATCCCCTCCCACGACGAGCCGGGCGCGCCGGGCTCCTTGGAAAGCGACCGCTGATGTCCCTGCCCTCCCCCAACCTCGACGACCGGCGCTTCCAGCAGTTCGTCGACGACGCCAAGCGCTACATCCAGCAGCGCGCCCCGGAGTGGACCGACCACAACGTCTCCGACCCCGGTGTCACGCTCGTGGAGACGGTCGCGCACATGGCGGACCAGATCGTCTACCGGCTCAACCGCGTCCCGGAGAAGAACCACCTCGCCTTCCTCGACCTGGTCGGCATCACCCTCTTCCCGCCGTCCGCGGCGCGCACGGACGTCACCTTCTGGCTGTCCGCGCCCCAGGAGGACGTGATCCTGGTCCCAGCCGGTGCCGAGGTCGCCACGCTGCGCACCGAGCGGGAGGAGGCCGTCGTCTTCGCCACCGAGCACGACCTGGCCGTCGTCCCGTGCGCGCTGTCCCACCTGGTGGTGCAGCACCGCGGGCAGCCCGTCGCGGACCGCACCACGGATCTCGTCGAGGGCAAGGACGTGCTGTGCTTCTCCGAGGCCCCTAACCCCGGCGACTGCATGCTCATCGGTCTGACCGCGGCCGCTCCGCACTGTGCGCTCGCGCTGGAGATCGACAGCCGCGTCGACGGCGTCGGTGTCGATCCCCGCCAGCCGCCGCTCTCGTGGGAGGCGTGGACCGAGGACGGCTGGCAGCCCTGCGAGGTGGACCGGGACGGCACCGGCGGTCTCAACCGGCCCGGCGACGTCGTCCTGCACCTGCCCGGCGGTCACGTGCTGTCGCGGGGCGGAGGGCACGAGGCCGGCTGGGTCCGCTGCCGCGTCACCGATCCCGTGCCGGGCCAGCCCTTCTACACCACCTCGCCGAGCATCCGCTCCGTCGAGGCGTACACCGTCGGCGGCACCACGCGCGCCGTGCACGCCGAGACCGTCCACGACGAGGCCCTCGGCGAAGCCACCGGACTGCCCGGCCAGCGGCTGCGGCTCGCCCACGCCCCGGTCGTCGCCGACGACCCGCCGCTGCTCCTGCAGACCGCCGCCGACGACGGCTGGCAGGACTGGCTGGTGGTCCCGCACTTCGCCGCCTCCCGGCCCGCCGACCACCACGTCACCCTGGACGCCGCCACCGGCGAGATCGCCTTCGGCCCGGCCGTCCGCGAGCCGGACGGCACGCTGCGCCAGTACGGGGCGGTCGCCCCCAAGGGCGCCGTCGTCCGCGCCCACCGCTACCGCACCGGCGGCGGACGCGGCGGCAACGTGGCGCGCGGCGCCGTCCAGGTGCTGCGCACCTCGATCCCGTACGTCGCCGAGGTCGTCAACCGCGAGGCGGCGCGCGGCGGCGTCGACGGCGAGACCGTCGAGGAGGCCAAGCTGCGGGCGCCGATCACGCTCCGCGCCCAGGACCGCGCCGTCACCCTGCGCGACTACGAGGAACTCGCCCGCCGCGCCGCGCCCGAGACCGCGCGCATCACCTGCCTGGAGGGCGAGGAGGGCGCGCACGGCGCCTACGCGGTCCGCGTCCTCGTCGTCCCCCACGCCGTCCCCGATCCGGGCGGGCGGCTGCGGTTCGAGCAGCTCGTGCCCGGCGACGCCCTGCTGGGTCGGATCACCCGCCACCTCGACGAGCGCCGGCTCATCGGCACGCGGCTGGCCGTCGGGCCGCCGTACTACCAGGGCATCACCGTCGTCGCCACGGTGCACGCCTTCCGTGGCGTCGACACCGACCGGGTGCGCCGCCGGGCGCACGACGCGCTCTACCGCCACCTCGACCCGCTGACCGGCGGCGCGGACGGCCAGGGCTGGCCGTTCGGCCGACCCGTCCAGAGCGGCGAGGTGTTCGCGGTCCTGCAGCGGGTCCCCGGAGTGGAACTCGTCGACGAGGTGGTCCTGCACCCCGCCGACCCGCTCACCGGCAAGCGCGGCGACCCGACCGACCGCATCGACCTGGAGCGGCCCTCTCTGGTCTTCTCCTACGACCACCGCGTCCGGGTGATCGGGGACGGCGGATGACGGCCCCTCCCCACCGGGGCTCCGTCGACGGCCTCGGCTCCTCACTCCCCCTGGGCACGATGCTCCCCGCCGTCTTCGCCGACGACGACCTGGCCCAGCGGTTCGTCGGCGGACTCGACGACGTCCTCGCGCCCATCCTGAACGTCCTGGACTGTCTGGACACCTATTTCGACCCGGCGCTGACCCCGGCCGACTTCGCGCGGTGGCTCGGCACCTGGGTGGGCGCCGAGACCGACGGCGGCGAGTCCGAGCCCCGGCTGCGGGCCGCCGTCGCGGCGGCGGTCGCGCTGCACAGGGTCCGCGGCACCCGCCGCGGCCTCGCGGAGGCGGTACGACTGGCGTTCGGCGTCGCACCCGAGATCACCGAGAGCGGCGGCGCCGCCTGGAACGCCCGCCCGCTCGGCCCTTTCCCCGGCGCCCCGCGCCCCCGTCTGCACGTCACCCTCCGGCTGCCCGACCCGACTCCGGCCGACATGCACCGTCTGGACTCCCTCGTCGCCGCCGCCCGCCCCGCCCACATGCCCTACACGGTCGAAGTGACCGCCTCCGAAAGGACCCCGCAGACATGACCACGCAGAACTGCGCCGAGTGCGGGACGCCCGCAGAACCGGGCCAGTCCTTCTGCGACGCGTGCGGCGCCGTGCTCAGCTGGGACCAGGGAGCCCGCACCGCGCGGCCCGCCAGCTCGTCGTCGCAGGTGCGCGGACCCGCCGCGGACGCGGCGCGGACCCCGCACGAGGCCGCACGGCCGGCCGCGACCGCGCCCGACGCCCGGACGACGGGCGGCTCGGACGCCGGCACGCCCGCGCACGCCGGACAGGCCGCGGGCACCGTGGACGCCGCCCGGGCCGCCCGGGCCGCGCGGGCGGCACGCGCCGCCAGCTACGACACCGGGCCCGCCGCGATGCCGGCCTCCGGTGGTTCGCGGGGACCGGCGCCGGATCCGCAGGAGCCGAAGGGCCCGGGGAGCGCCAGGAGTTCGGAGGTCACGGGAGCGCCCGAAGCTGCCGGCGGTACGGGAACGTCCGGGGCCGCGGGAGCGTCCGGCGCGCCCGGGCGCTCCGAGTCGGACGGGTCCGGGCAGTGGATGCGGTCGGGCGGGTCGGAGGGCTCGGGGTCGGCGGGTCTGGCGCGGGCCGCCGACGGCGGGCAGCCTCCGGGGCCCGCTCCGGCGCGCCCGGGCACCCCCTCGCCGGAGGAGACCGCGCCCACCGCGCCCGTGCCCGCCTCCCCGGCTCCGCACGCGCTGAGCGACACCATGTCCCACCGGGCGCGCTCCCTCCTGGTGCCCGTGGCGGACCCCGACGAGGCGCCGCACCCCGCTCCGGCGGCCGCCGAGCCCGTCCTGCCCGGCCGGCCGGACGCCGCCCGGCCCGCCGTACGCGCCCCGGGACTGGAGCCCGGCATCGCGGGCGGCCCGCCGTGCCGGTGGTGTTCGACGCCGAACCGCCCCGACCGCCACTACTGCGTGCGCTGCGCGATGCCGCTGGCCGAGACCGGCGAGGCAGCCGCACCGGCACGGGCGCCGTGGTGGCGCCGCCTGTTCGGAGGGCGGCACCGCGAAACGCCGTGGGCGGGCGAGCGTCCCCGGCTGCGCCGCGTCTTCGACCGCATCGGCACCTGGATCACCCTCGCCGTCGTCGTCACCCTGGCGATCCTCGGCTCCGTGTACCTGCCCGACGGCGTCCAGGCCGCCCTGGACCACTTCGCCAAGCGCGCCCCGGTCTCCCCGGACCGGATCGCGGCCTCCCGCTCGTACCCCGGCCACCAGCCGGAGCTCGCCCTGGACAAGCGCAGCAACACCTGGTGGGGCCCCGGCGTATCGCAGTCCGGCCAAGGCGAGTGGATCGAGGCCACCTTCAGCGAGCCGACCCGGCTGCTGGACCTGATCATCACCCCGGGCGTCTCCGCGCGGGCCGACAAGAACGGCGAGTCCGCCCTGCCGCACCGCGTCACGGCGACGATCACCGGGAAGGACGGCAAGGTCACCACGCGCCGGCTGACCCTGGATCAGGGGGCGGGCGGCCAGCGGCGTCCGTTCGGCGTCGGCGAGGTCACGAAGGTCCGTTTCACCGTCGATTCGTCGCACGCGGCCTCCGCCGACAAACAGGTCGCCATCGCGGAGATCGAGTTCTTCGGCCCGTCGAACGCCAGCCGCTCCTGACCGGGCACTCCGGCACGGGCCGCAGTCCCGTGCGGACCCCGGGCCGGCAGGCCGGACCAGTCCGCCCCGGCACGGGCGTCGGGCTGCCGGCCGTCGATGCGGGTCCGGCCTCCGTCGTCGATGACGCGCGGCTCGCGGCCCAGCGACCGTCCCACAGCGCGTCGACCCGGTCGACCGGGCCCCGAGGAAGGAGCCGTCGTCTGCCGGCGGCCTTCGGGATGCGTGGACACCGCGGGGGCGGTCGACGTCGTCGTCGGGCAGCCCCCGCGGTACGGGCCGTTCGGGTCAGCTGGCGCCCAGGTGGGCGCCCTTGAGCCACTCGCTCTCGCCGCCCTTGGCGCAGTTCGAGGCGTAGATGGGGCCGAACTTCGCCGGGACGGCGGCGGTCGTGGAGCATTCGGACGCGAAGGCCTTGTGGCCGGCGGAGAACTGGTCGATGTCGACCCCGCCGCCGGCCAGGGCCGAACCGGCCCCGCCCAGCAGGATGCCGGCGGCCAGGAAGGAAGCGGTGACAGCAGAACGGATACGCATGATTCCCCTAAGGATCAGTGGAAAGACGCGCTGGTCTCAGTGCGCGTCGGCCGGTCCAACCGATCAAAGGCAGCGCGGGGAACGGCTGTTCACTCCAATGCCTCGGCCGTATCGTTTCAGCTGCTCCACGGCGACCGCGCCGCCGTCCACCAGCGGCGTCGTGGCCCGCCCCTGGTGAACGGCTGCGTGGCGGTCAGGCCCGCGACGGGCCTTGGGCGGTGGTCTTGCGGACGTGCAGGACGTGCGCGTCCAGCGGCAGGGGGGTGTGGCCGTGGAGGTGGAGGCCGACGTCGGCGAGCAGGCGCGCGTAGTGGTCGGCGCGCCGTTCGCGGCCTCCGACGTTGCACAGCATGTGCAGGTCCCAGGCGGTGGCCAGCGAGGGGGAACCGTCTGCGGGCAGGAGGCGTTCGACGATGAGCAGGTCTGCGTGAGCGGGCATCGCCCGGGCGCAGTGGCGAAGGATCTCGCGGCAGCGGTCGTCGTCCCAGTCGTGCAGGACGCGGGCGAGGACGTAGACGTCCCCTCCGGGCGGTACGTCGGCGAAGTCGCCCGCGAGGTAGTCGCAGCGCGCGCCGCAGCCAGCGGCATCGAGCAGGCGGCGGGCCGCGGCGACGGCGTGCGGACGTTCGAGGAGGACGCCGCGCAGGCTCGGGTGGGCGGTCAGGACGTGGCCCAGCAGCGCGCCGTTGCCTCCCGCGACGTCGATGACCGTCGCGGGCGCGGGTGCCTGGGCGGCGGCGGTGATGGCCGGGTGGGCGGGGAGCGGCTGGAACATGCGTGAGCTCGCGGCCATGGACCGGTCGAAGAGGTCGGCGAGGTCGGGGTCGCGGGCGAAGTGGTCGAAGTGGTTCTCGCCGAAGTGGTGGTCGAAGGCCGGCTGCCCGGTCCGCACGGCGTGGTCGAGGCCGCCGAAGGAGTGGTAGAACGGGCCTCCGTACATCAGGGCCAGGGGGCGCATCGATGCCGGCGCGTCCGCGCGCAGCAGGGCTCCGAGTTCGGTGAGGCGGAACCCGCCCTCCTGGTTCGGGCCGGGGCCGAGGTCCGGGACATGGTCGTCCTGGGCGATGACGCCGAGCATCACGAGGTACCGCAGGAGCGTGGCGAGGCTCCGGGGGTGGGTGCCCGTCAGCCGGGCGAGGTCCTCGGCGCGGTGTGCGGTGCGGGTGTCCATGGCGTCGGGGAGCCGCAGCCGGGCGAACGAGGCGAGGGCCTGCGTCGTCCACGCACCGGTGAGCATGTGAAGGAGCGTTTCGGCTGGCTGCGGCGCCCCGCGGCGGGGGCGGGGATACCCGTCGGAGTGGTCCAGGTGGGGGGCGAGGGCGTCATGGTGACCGCCGTGCGCATAGAGCTCCAGCCGCCGGTAGCCGCAGGCCGCGTCGGACGGGGTGGTGAAGTACAGGACCGTGCCGTCCTCGTGCGGGTTGTAGCCGCCTCCGTCGGGGCGCGCGCCGTGACGGGCGAGGATCGCGCACAGGTCCCGCAGCACCAGCGGGTCCGGGTGCTCGATCTCGAAGGCGAGGTGTGCCTCGTGCCGGCGGGTCCGTTCGTAGGCGGCGATCCGCTCCAGGCCGGAGTTCGGGGGAACGATCAGCGCGAACACTTCGACCGCGCGGCTTTCCCCGGCGGCGCCGTGCACCTGCGGGCGCAGGATCCGGACGTCGAGCTCGGCCGGATCACGCTGGTGGCGCCGGGCGAGGCGTTCCCGGACGACCACGCTGGGGTGGGAAGGGGTGTCCACCGCCATTCCGCAGTCGGCGAGTTGGGCCCGCAGGCCGTCCGTGTCCGGCGGGAAGAGCAGCACGCCGGCGTGGGCGAAGCGGCAGTGTTCGGCCAGCTCCTTCAGATCCGGGCCGCCGAGGCCGGGCAGCAGGAGCGGGAGCAGGGTGGCACTGTCGTGCTCGCGGACGAACGCGGCTGCTGCACGCAGGCGGTCCGCGTCGTCCAGCAGCATCGTTTCGTCGGGGAACGTGGTCGTCATCGTGGGAATGTCCTCGGGCCGGTACTGATCAGGGCAAGACAAGGCAGGACGGCAAGACAAGGCAGGGCAAGGCAGGGCGCGGCAGGGCAGGGCGAAACGGGACGGGACGGGGCGGGACGGGGGTGGTGCGGGGCAGCAGGGGTCAGACGCCGACGTAGTTCTCGGCGAACCAGTCCTGGTGGCTGCGCGAGGTGCGCAGCGAAGCGATGCGGGAGCGCCGCAGGGCGGCATGAAAGAACGATCCGGCATCCCGGTCACCGTCGGGTGCCGCGTGCAGCAGCCGGGTCATCCACCCGGTGAACTCCTGTGCCCGCCAGATGTGGGTCAGGCACCGGTCCGAGTACCCGTCGAGCCCCGCAGCATCACCCCGGGTGAGGGCGTCGATGAAAGCACCGGCCAGGAGATCGGCCTCCAGGACCGCGAGGTTGGCTCCCTTGGCGGCGGCCGGAGCGAGCAGGCTCGCCGCGTCGCCCGCTAGGAAGAGCGAGCCGTGGCGCAACGGTTCGACCACGTCACAGGTCAGGTCGAACAGCCCTCGTTCCACGAGCGTGCCCCGGTGCAGCGGTCCGTGTTCGGCTGCGCGCATCCGAAGGTCGAGCTCGTCCCAGATCTGCTGCTCGGGCCAAGCATCGGCGGGGACGCCGCGTTGCCACTGGAGGTAGTAGCGGGTCACCTCCGGGGTACGGGCCATGTGCCCGGCAAAGCCACGGTCGTGGATCGCGTAGCCGACGGCGTCGAGGCTCGGCGGGGCCTGGGCCAGCAGGCCGAGCCAGGTCACGCCGTGGTCGTGGCGGTGGTGGACGACGCCGGGCGGCAGGGCACGGCGGGCGGCGCCGTGTCGCCCGTCGCACCCGGCGACGTAGCGGGCCGCCCACCGGACGGGGCGACCGTCGGGCTCGCGCGCCATGACGGACGGCCGGGCGCCGTCGGCGTCGTGCACGGTGAGCGCCTCGGTGTGGAAGCTGATGCGTCCGCCGCGGTCGAGGTAGTGCCCCAGCAGGTCCGTGACCAGGTTCTGCTGCGGGTAGACGTGGTGCATTCCGCTCTGGCCGAGGGCCCCGTAGTCGAGACGGAACCGGCCCTCCCGCGTTCGGAACTCGCACGCGCCGTGCTGGCGGCCGTACCGGTGCAGGCCGTCGGCAAGGCCGTGCCGGTCCAGGACCCGCACCGTGTTCGGCGCGAGGAACCCTGCGCGGGCCCGGGTCTGGACGTGCGAGGAGGAGGCGCGTTCCAGGACGGCGCAGTCAATTCCGGCGGCGAGCAGGAGGTTTCCGAGCACGAGCCCGGCCGGACCGGCACCGAGGATGACCACGTCTGCTGATGCGCATAAAGCGCGAGGTGTCTGACTTTCCGTCATAGCGGGTGAAGCATAAGCACGCGAAGATCCACGAACCTACGCCGTCCATCCCTTAGCGGGAATAGAGTGACAATCAGCCTGAGCGCGCTCGGCCCGTATTGACGGGGCCGACAGCAGTCCTCTGCGGGCTGCCGGTGGTGCGTGCCGGGCGTGCGGGAGCGGGAACACGCGACCGCGCACCCCGCCCCGGGCCTATGCGGCGAGAAGCTTCCGGACACGGGCGGTACCGGAAGCGGAGAGGATCTCCGCCAGTGCCCGCCCGACCGGCCCCTTCGCCCGGTGGACCGCGGCGACGGCATGGGCCATGGCGCGGTGGGAGGGGGCGGCGTCCAAGATGCGCCTGATCAGTCCCACGGCCAGCTCCTCGTCCCGCCCCGGGGATGCGAGCAGGAAAGGCCGTTGGAGGTCAGCCGGTGAGCACCATGCGGAAGCGTGCCGCGCCCGAGAGCATCTTCTGGTAGGCCTCGTCGGCCTGTTCCAGCGGCACCTCCTCGACGGTCGGCCGGATCCCGTGCAGCGCGCTGAACGCCATGGTGTCCTGCACGTCCTGCGAGGTGCCGGACGGGTGGCCGCGGACGATCCGCCCGCTCATGAGCAACTGCATCGGGCTGATCTCCAGCGGCTCGGGAGCCGCGCCGATCACCACCAACTCACCGCGGTGCGCGAGGCCGTCGACGGTCGCGGTGATGGCACCGGAGTTGGCAGCCGTGGCCAGGACGACCTTGGCGCCGCCGAGGGCCCGTAGTGCGTCCGCCACTGCGGTGCCCGCTGTGCTGTCGACGTAGTGGTGAGCACCGAGTTGCTTGGCGAAGTCCGCCTTGTCGGCCCCGCGGGCGATGGCCACGGTCTCGAAGCCCATCGCCACCGCGTACTTCACGGCGAGGTGGCCGAGGCCACCGATGCCGAGTACGGCGACCAGATCACCCGGTCGCGCGGAACTGCGTCGCAGTCCGTTGAAGGTGGTCACTCCCGCGCAGGCCATGGGCGCCGCATCGGTGGCGGCCAGCGCGTCGGGGATCCGGGCCAGGGCGTCGGCCGGCGCGATCAGCGCCTCCGCGAAACCCCCGTCGTACGCCCAGCCCGGGACCTTGAGGTTCGCGCAGACGATGAAATCGCCCTGTCTGCAAGGTGTGCAGTGGCCGCAGCTGCCGCCGAACCAGCCGACGGCCACCCTGTCACCGAGCTGCCAGCCACGGTCCTGCACCCCTTCGCCCAGGGCTTCGACGCGTCCGGCGACCTCATGGCCGGGGACCAGCGGGAACCGGACGCCCGGCACCAGAGCGCCCACGAAGACGGCGTCGCTGTGACAGATCCCGCAGGCATCCACGGCGATGCGCACATGGCCGGGCCCCGGCTGCGGCACCTCGCGCTCGACGATCTCGAACCGTCCGCCGGGGGACGTGACCTGCGCGACTCGATAGGTACTCATCCGGCACTCCAAGAAACGGACACGACCCCCCGCATGTCCAGCAGACCAGTTCCCTCCCGATCTCGCGCGCCGAGTCGCAGCTGCCTGAATCCACCACCGCGAGGGGGCGGGCGGTCCTGCTCCGCCGAGAGCCGTACGCAGGGGGGCGGGTCAGTGCGGTCGCTGGTGGGCGTGGGCCTCGGCCGTGGCTTTCAGGTCGTTCAGCCACGCTTCGAGTCCCTGCCGGAGCATGGCGGTCGCGGTGGCGACGTCCGCGTCGACCTGAGGGCCGGTATGGGTCTCCTCGGTGCTCACCCTGACGCCACCCGGGGTCTCGGTGAAGGTCCACACGTGGACGCCGTCGATGTGCAGTCCTTCGCCGATCGCGGGGCCCGTCCAGCGGATGCAGGAGTCGTGCCGGAGCTGTGCGACGGTCGAGGTGATCTCCAAGCTGGTGGCCGGAGTCGGATTGGGGGGTACCGGAGTTGTCCACCGGAAGGCCGAACCCTGGCGGAGGGGGCCGTGATCGAGGCGTTCCGAGCTCGTCACGGGAGCCTGCCAGGACGGCCAGCGTTCGACGTCGGTCTGCAGCTTCCAGACCGTGCGCAGCGGCGCGTCTATGAGGATCTCGGCCCGGTGCCGGACGCGGGCGGCGGGGTCGACGCCGACCCCGCGGCAGGTGAGGGACATGGCGGGGCGGGGGCTGTGGGGGACGGCCGCTCCGGCGGGTAATGCGATGGCGCCGAGGAGGCCGACGGCGAGCGGGATGGCCAACAGAGCGGCGTGGCTGCCGGTGCGGCGGATGGCGGACATGGAGTTCTCCCCTGACGTTCAGCAGGCGGGCACCTCCCGAACGGCAGATGCTCAAGCGGTAGTTAGATGCTATAACCCACCCCGAGTGAGGGGCAATAGATAGCGTGAGACCTTCTAACCAGCGAGAGCGCCGCACCCCCCACAGGAGCCGTCCAAGGGCTCGACTCCTGCGAGGGCGGCCGTCAGGGCGTCAGGGCGTCAGGGCGTCAGGGCGTCACAGGATCTCGATGGAGTCGACCTTCGGCGGGCGGTTGGGGTACGTGATCTCGGTCCAGCGGTTGACCCGCACCGAGTCGCCGTTGGCGTCGTAATAGATCAGGTCGTTGTTTCCGGTGGAGATCTTGTCGACCCACCAGCCCCCGAACCCGATCCGCCCCTTATTCGCGTAGCAGTCCACGCTCTCCCGGCCGTCGCTGTGCGACCAGATCTTCAGGAAGTTCTCACCGCCCCGACACTCGACGTGATCGATGGCGAAGGCGTTGCCGGGGAAGGTCAGAGTGAGTGATGCTGCCGCGACGAACGCCACGGCAGCCGATCGGACGAGCCTGGTCGACTTCAAGAGCACGATCTCTCCTTCACGGGAATCGAGCGGGAAGGGTGGCCCCGCGCCCACGGGCACGCCGACCACCCACACCGCGACGGACCACTCAACGTCCTTCGCGGTCGCACATCGAGGTTCCCGCACAGTCGGTGCACTCTGCAATCAACTTGGCTGTGCGCGGCCGAAATCCGCGCCACGATGTCCCGATTTAAGCCCCCGTTGGGCAGTTGAAACATTTGAGCGGCTTGGCGTCTCTCGGCCGAGGCGTCACGATCCCCGGGCCGCTCAGTGGGAGGGAACGGCGTCCTTCGGGGAGGTGTGCCAGTTGGTGACGACCGGCTTGTCGACGGTGATGGTGCCGACCGGCAGGGAGACGGGGTTGGGGTCATCGTTGCCGATGGCGACGATGATGCTGTCCAGTTCCTTGCCGCCGTTCGCGCTGGTGCTCTTCGGGTTCACCCCGGCGTAAGCGGTGGTGCTACCGCTCAGCGTGATCTGCTTGCCGACGGCCTGCTCCGCGGGACCCGCCTGGGTGCCGTCGGAACCGAACGCCACGGTGGGAAGTGCGGCCGGCATAACGCAGGTGATCCCGGGCTTCGCCTTCGCGATGATCAGGATGTATCCGCCGGCCTGGGACTCGGACCGGGTGCTCCAGGAGATGTCGTTGGCGCCACAGGTCTGCCCGACCGGCTTTCGCCCGCCGTTGCCGCTGTCGGCGCCGGAGCCGGCCCCGCCGTTGGTTCCCTTGCCCGTGGTGCCGGACCCCTTGGCATCTCCCGCGGACGGCGAGCCGGACGGGGAAACCGGCTTGTCGGCCGAAGTCGCGGACGGCGAACCCTGCGGGGCAGCGGCACCGGCTCCGGCGGTGCCGGCCGCCGCGTCCGTGTCCTGGCATGCCGTCATCAACATGCCGCCGCACACGAGTGCTGCGGAGACGAGCAATGCCTTGCGACGGTTGCCGGACATGAAATCCCCTTTGGGTGAACAGTGGTTGCGGCCGATGCGGTGTCGGCTTCTGGGACTGGGTACTGGCGTACTGACGTACTGGGTCGATCACTACGCTCGATCACTATGAGGGAGCGGTGGGCCGAGGCGACACCGCCGTCTTCGTTCCAGGACAGCCTTGTCGCAGACCAGTTACATGATCACAACGGCTCCCGTCGGGGACGACACGCGTGCCCGGATGCGGGCGATCGTCGCCCCGGTCAACGAGGATCGCACCGCGGCCACCGGCCCGCGCCTCGGAGAAGCCGGCCGCCCTCGACGTGCGTGCCGGGCTTCGGCAGACCGCGCCGCACGGGCGCGGGGTCCGCTCGCGGCGCCGGGTCGGACGAGACCGTTGCCCTTCTCACCTCGTCGGAGTCACCATGGCCCCACCCTCGGACCCACCTCGCCCACGCCGCTCCGGGGCGTCGCTCCTACCGGTCCTCCTTCCCATCGCGCTCCTGATCGTGGTCGCGGTGTCGGTGGGGTCGTGGCTGCAGTTCACCGAGCGGCAGGCGATCGACACGGTCCACACGGTCGGATCCGACGCCGCCGACCGGGTGGACGTGGAGGCCACCGTCCAACACGTCGACGCGGCGGCCAGAGAGCTGCTGCTGCGGGTCCGGGTCACCCCGCTCGGGACCCTCGGTGAACAAGTGGGGAGCGCCCCGGTGGGCGATCTCAGCCTCCAGACGTCCGTGGCGACCCTCGGCGACCTGGAGTTCAAGGCGCACGAGCGGATCGCGATCAGAGACGTACAGGTCGCCATGACGGACGGATCGGTCAGCGACTACCCGTTCGACACCTACGAGACCGACATCGGGTTCCGGGCGCTGCTGGACGGCAAGCAAGTACCGGTACGGATGCTGTTCTCCAACAACGACACGCTCTTCTCGGTTTCCGTGACCCCCGGGCCCTCCCAGCAGGAGGCCGTTGCGGCACTGAAGCTCTCCCGATCGGGCAGCCTGGTCGTCTTCGCGGTCTTCATGATGGTCGTGATGTGGGCGCTGGCGGCGGCCGTACTCATCGGGACCTGGTACCTGACGACCCGCGGCGAGGGCCTCGTCTGGCCCGCCCTCGCCTGGATGGCAGCCACGCTGTTCGCCCTGGCGGCGTTTCGCAACACCGCCCCCGGCACACCGCCGATCGGCAGCGTGTTGGACTGGTTCGCCTTCCTGTGGGCCGAGACCGTCATCGCCCTCTGCCTGATCGCCGTGGTCCTCACGGGCGTCCGCACCGCCCTCCGGTCGGACGACCCCCACCGCATCTGATCTCTGACACGGTCGTACGCGCTCACGCGTCGGCCGATGCGGCGACGGCGTGGGCCCGGGGTCCTCCGCCGGGGCGCAGAACTCCGCCTTGAGGGCCTACCGTTACGCCTCCCCCGAGGCTCCCCGGCTGTGAACGCACGTCCCGTTTCATTGCAAGCGGAGGCGTTTTGTGTACGGGGCATGAAAAGCGAACACGCTTGTGTGGCCATCGATATGTGGACCGTTGACATCGATTCTCGACCCTATCGAAGCTGCTCTCGTGTCCTTGAGCGAAATCGATCGTCCGCGCCGCACCCGTCGGCCCGCCCGAGCCTGCGGGTCCGGCCGAGCGGGTGCTCCCGCTGCGCCGCCCCCGCCCGGTGGATCGGCGGCGCCCTCGTACTGGTCCTGGTCGCCCAGGCCGGCCACGGGCTGCTGACCAACCCCTTCTACCAGTGGGACCGGTTCGCGTACTGGTTCCTGCGGCCGGTCGTGCTGGAGGGGATGTGGATCACCCTCCAGGTCGCCGCCTACAGTGCGCTGCTGGGGCTGGCGGGCGGAGTCCTGCTCGCCCTCGGGCGGCTCTCCGCAAACCCGGTCCTGCGCTCGGTGAGCTGGACGTACGTGTGGCTGCTGCGCTCGGTCCCGCTGATCGTCGTGCTCCTCTTCCTGTACAACCTCAGCGCGCTCTACCCCACGCTGAGCCTCGGGGTGCCCTTCGGTCCCGCCTTCTTCACCTTCGACGAGTCCCGGCTGGCCACCGACATGGTCGTGGCGGTCGTCGGACTGAGCGCGGTCGAGGCGGCGTACGCGGCCGAGGTCGTCCGCGCCGGGCTGCTCTCCGTCGACCAGGGGCAGTACGAGGCCGCGGCCGCACTGGGTCTGCCCAAGCGGTACCAGTTCACCCGGATCGTCTTCCCGCAGGCGCTGCGCGTGATCGTCCCCGCCTACGTCAACCTGCTGATCGGGTTGGTCAAGGCCACCTCGCTGGTCTTCTACGTCTCCCTGCTCGACCTGTTCGGCACGGTCCAGGGCCTGGGCAGCACCTATCCCGGGGACGTGGTGCCGCTGCTGCTGGTGGCGACCGTCTGGTACGTGATCCTCACCAGCATCCTCTCGGCCGTGCAGTACCACGTCGAGCGGTACTACGCCCGCGGGGCCCTGCGCACCCTGGCGCCCACTCCCCTGCAGCGGGTCCGGGCGTGCCTGGGCGGGCTGCGCAGCCGCCACCGGAAGGAGACGGCGCGATGACCACCGCCGCCACCGCGCTCGCCGCGACCCCGCCTGCCGCCACCGCCAACGCGCCCGCGCCCGCGCCCGCCGCGATCGAGGTCCACGACGTGCACAAGTGGTTCGCCGGCCGACGGGTCCTGGACGGGGTGAACCTGACGGTACGGCCCGGCACGGTCACCGCGGTCCTGGGCCGCTCGGGCTCCGGCAAGTCCACGCTGCTGCGGGTCGTCAACCACCTGGAGAAGCCGGAGGCCGGATACGTCAGTGTCGGCGGCGAGCTGATCGGCGTGCAGCGGCACGGGAGCCGGCTGAGGGAGCTGAGCGAGCGGGCGATCCTCACGCAGCGCAGCCGGATCGGCTTCGTATTCCAGAACTTCAACCTCTTCCCGCACCTCACGGTGCTCGACAACGTCGCCGCGGCCCCGGTGGCCACCGGCCGGCTTCGCCGCGCCGAGGCCCGGGCGCTGGGGCGCGAGCTGCTGGAGCGGGTCGGGCTCGGCGACCGGACCGGCGCCTATCCGCGCCAGCTGTCCGGCGGCCAGCAGCAGCGGGTGGCCATCGCCAGGGCGCTCGCGCTGCGGCCCGGGGTCATCCTCTTCGACGAGCCCACCTCCGCCCTCGACCCCGAACTCGTGGGCGAGGTGCTGTCGGTCATCAAGGACCTGGCCACCGGCGGCACGACGCTGGTCATCGTCACGCACGAGATCGGCTTCGCTCGCGAGGTGGCCGACGAGGTCGTCTTCCTGCACGACGGCCGGATCGTCGAACAGGGTCCGCCCGAGCAGGTGCTGGACCGTCCCGTGCACCCCCGCACCCGCGAGTTCCTGAGCAGGGTCCTCTGAGCGCGGGCCCGTCGCTGCACCTCCACTTCCCCGTAGGCCCCTCGTCCGTCCCATCGTCGGAAAGGCACCATCACCATGCTGCGCCCGTCCCTGCGTCTGAGACTCGTCCGCGGCATCGGCGCCGCGACCGCCACCGTCGCCCTCGCCTCCGGCTTGACCGCATGCGGCGGCGACGCCGGGGCGACGGGGCCGGCGTCCTCCGACGAGGTCACCGTCGGCGCCGTCTCCAACGGCGCCGGCAGGCAGGCCGAAGTGACGGCTCCGGTCGTCGAGTCGCTGCGCGCCCAGCTGCCGGCGGAGGTCCGCGAACGCGGCGAACTCGTCATCGGGGTCGGCGCGCTGCCCGCCGGTTTCCCGCCGCTGGCGTACGTCGGCACCGACCAGAGGACGCTGACGGGGGCGGAGCCGGACCTCGGCCGGCTGGTGGCCGCCACGCTCGGTCTCAAACCCGTCGTCAAGAACTCCACCTGGGAGAACCTCTTCCTCGGCATCGACAGCGGCAAGGTCGACGTGGCCTTCACCAACGTCACCGTCACCGAGGAACGGAAGAAGAAGTACGAGTTCGCCTCGTACCGGCAGGACAACCTGGCGTTCGAGGTGCTCCGGGACGATCCCTGGAACTTCGGGGGCGACTACCGCAACCTCGCGGGCAGGACCGTCTCGGTCAGCTCCGGCACCAACCAGGAGAAGATCCTGCTGGAGTGGCAGAAGAAGCTCCGGGCCGAGGGCAAGGACATCACCGTCAAGTACTTCCCCGACGCCAACGCCGTCGCCCTCGCGCTGAGCGGCAAGAAGATCGACGCCAACTTCGGCCCCAACCCATCGATCGCTTACCACATCACGCAGACCGCGAGCACCAGCAGTCCCACCCGCAACGCCGGCTCCTTCTCGGGCGCGGGCGAATCGCTCCAGGGGCTGATCGCGGCGACCGCCAAGAAGGACGGGGGACTGGCGGAGCCGGTGGCCGGGGCAATCAACCACCTGATCAAGGAGGGCCAGTACGGGAAGCTGCTCGAAGCGTGGAACCTCTCCAACGAGGCCGTCACCACCTCCGAGGTGAACCCGCCCGGCCTACCGCTGACCAACTCCTGAACTCCTGAACACCGACGCCCCCTCGCCCCCTCGCCCCCTCGTTCATGCCGTACCGGCATGCGGGGCCGGGCACACGACGGTTTCCGCACGCCGATCAGGAAGGCGCGATTCACCATGCCCGTTTCCGGTTCCGCACCACTGCACCTCGCCGTTTCGCTGGACGGCGCGGGCCGACACCCGGCCGCCTGGCGCGAGCCGGGGGCCCGGCCCGGCGAGCTGTTCACCGCCCGCTACTGGGCCGGCCTCGTCGCGGAGGCCGAGGCCGGGCTGCTCGACTACGTCGCCTTCGAGGACGGGCTGGCCCTCCAGTCCTCCTCCCCCGCCGGCCACGACGAGCGCACGGACCGGGTCCGCGGCCGGCTCGACGCGGTCCTCACCGCCGCGCGGGTGGCACCGCTGACCCGCCGCATCGGGCTCGTGGGGGCCGTGACCACCACCCATACCGAGCCCTTCCACATCTCCAAGGCCGTGGCCACCCTCGACCACGTCAGCCGCGGGCGCGCCGGCCTGCACGTCCAGGTCTCCGGACTCCCCCACGAAGAGCGGCACTTCGGCCGCCGCACCGCACCGCTCGCGGAGGACGAGCTGCACGAAGAGGCCGCCGACCACGTCGAGGTCGTCCAGCGTCTGTGGGACAGCTGGGAGGACGACGCGGAGATCCGCGACGTCGCCACGGGCCGGTTCGTCGACCGCGACAAGCTGCACCACATCGACTTCGTAGGCCGCCACTTCAGCGTCCGCGGCCCGTCGATCACACCGCGCCCGCCCCAGGGACGGCCCGTCGTGAGCGCGCGCGCCGCGGACAGCGCGGCGTACGGGCTCATCGCGCGGTCCGTCGACATCGGCCACCTCGTCGCCCGCGACACCGAAGGGACGCGGGCGGCCGTCACCGCCGTCCGCGGACTGCGCGCCTCGGCGGGACTCGCCGACCGGCCGCTGCACCTCTTCGGGGAGCTGACCGTGTTCCTCGACGAGAGCGCCGGAGCGGCGACCGACCGCCGCGGCCGCCTCGACCAGGTCGCGCGCGACCCGTACGACGGTGACACCGCCGTGTTCGCCGGTAGCGCGGGACAGTTGGCCGATCTGCTCCAAGAGCGCCGGGAGGCGGGCCTGTCGGGCTTCCTGCTGCGGCCCGCCGTCATCGCCCACGACCTGCCCGCCATCACCCGCGCCCTGGTTCCGGAACTCCGGCGGCGGGGCCTGTTCCGCCAGGAGTACGAGGCGGACACCCTGCGCGGCCTGCTGGGCCTCGACCGGCCCGCCAACCGCTACGCCACGGCCACGCTCCCGGCTACCTGACGCACGCCACCCCACACCCCGCCCCGTTTCGCCACACCACGCCCCGCCCCGCCACGCCTCCGGAAGGACGACCCATGACCACCAAGCCGCTCAAGCAGATCCACCTCGCGGCCCACTTCCCGGGCGTCAACAACACCACCGTCTGGAGCGACCCGGCGGCCGGCAGCCACATCGACTTCGACTCCTTCGTCCACTTCGCCCGGACGGCGGAGCGCGCGAAGTTCGACTTCCTCTTCCTCGCCGAGGGACTGCGCCTGCGCGAACAGGGCGGCCAGATCTACGACCTGGACGTCGTCGGCCGGCCCGACACCTTCACCGTGCTGGCCGCCCTCGCGGCTGTCACCGACCGCCTCGGGCTGACCGGCACCATCAACTCCACCTTCAACGAGCCCTACGAGGTGGCCCGTCAGTTCGCCTCCCTGGACCACCTGTCGGACGGCCGGGCCGCCTGGAACGTGGTCACCTCCTGGGACGCCTTCACCGGTGAGAACTTCCGGCGCGGGGGCTTCCTGCCCCGCGAGGAGCGCTACGGCCGGGCCGAGGAGTTCCTGGCCACCGCGCACGAGCTGTTCGACTCCTGGAACGACAGCGCGATCGTCGCCGACGCCGGATCCGGCACCTTCCTGCGCGACGCCCGGGCCGGGGCCTTCGCCCACAAGGGCCCGCAGTTCGACATCGAGGGCCGGTTCAACGTGCCGCGCAGTCCGCAGGGCCGCCCCGTGATCTTCCAGGCGGGTGACTCCGACGAGGGCCGCGAGTTCGCCGCCTCCGACGCCGACGCGATCTTCGGCCGGTACGGGACCCTCCACGAGGGCCGGGAGTTCTATGCCGACGTCAAACGCCGCCTCGCGAAGTACGGGCGCACCCGGGACCAGTTGAAGATCCTGCCCGCGGCCACCTTCGTCCTCGGCGACACCGACGCCGAGGCCCGCGAGGCCGCCCACGAGGTGCGCCGCCTCCAGGTCAGCGGGCAGACCGCGATCAAGTACCTCGAACACGTCTGGAACCGGGACCTGTCCGGCTACGATCCCGACGGCCCCCTGCCCGACATCGACCCCGAGACCGGGGAGAACACCATCGCCCTCGGCCGGGCGAGCGTGCGCCAGTTCCGCGACCCGCTGGAGACCGCCCGGCAGTGGCGCGCGCTCGCCGCGGCCAAGAACCTCTCGATCCGGGAACTGGTCATCGCCACCACTGCCGGACAGACCTTCGTCGGCTCCGCCGCGACCGTCGCCGAGCAGATCGACACACTGGTGCAGGCGGACGCGGCCGACGGGTTCGTCCTGGTCCCGCACATCACCCCGGGAGGCCTCGACGCCTTCGCCGACACCGTCGTCCCGCTGCTCCAGGAACGCGGCGTCTTCCGCAGCGAGTACGAAGGCACCACCCTGCGCGACCACCTCGGCCTCGCGGCACCGCGGGCGGCCTCGGGCCGGCGGGCAGCGGCCTCGTGAAGTTCCTGGCCATCACCCTGATCACCGACAACGCGGACCCGGTGACGGGCGCCGCCGCCCCCACCCGGGAGCGGTTCCGCGAGGTCGTCGCGAGCGCGCTGCTCGCGGAGGAGCTCGGCTTCGACGGGTTCGGCGTCGGCGAGCGCCACGAGCGGCCGTTCCTGTCGTCCTCGCCGCCCGTGGTGCTCGGCCACATCGCGGCGCTGACGCGGCAGATCCGCCTGTTCACCGCCGTCACCACACTGAGCCTGTTGGACCCGGTGCGGGCGTACGAGGACTACGCGACCCTGGACCACCTCTGCGACGGCCGCCTCGAAATGATGATCGGCAAGGGCAACGGAACGGCGCAGCGCGAGCTGTTCCACGTGACCCCCGAAGAGCAGTGGGAGCGCAACTCCGAGAGCTACGAGCTGTTCCGACGGATCTGGCGCGAGGACGCGGTGACCGCCGAGCCGCGCTTCCGCCCCGCACTGACCGGCGCGGAGGTGCTGCCGCGCCCGTACCAGCGCACGCTGCGCGTCTGGCACGGCAGCGCGACGAGCCGGGAGTCGGTGGACCTCGCGGCACGCTGCGGCGACCCGTTGTTCTCGGCGAACGTCACCCGTCCCATCGCCCCGTACGCGGAACTGGTGCGGCACTACCGGGAGCGCTGGGAGCACTACGGACACGACCCGGCCCACGCCGTCGTGGGCGCGGGCACGGCCGGCTACCACGCGGCGCGCACCTCGCAGCGGGCCGTCGCCGCGTACCGGCCGGCCTTCGCCCGGTACCTCGCGGCGCACCGCGCCCAGGGCGTGGAACCGGTCTTCGCGACCCTGGAGGACTTCGTCGAGCGCAGCTCGGCGCTGATCGGCAGCCCCCAGCAGGTGATCGAGAAGGTCCACCGCTACCACGCGGAGTTCGGCCACACCGTCCTACACCTGCAGGCCGAGGCGGGCGGCCTCGGTGAAGCGGAGCACCGTGCCTCCCTCGAACTCTTCCAGTCGGAGATCGCCCCGGTGTTGCGCCGGGAGATACCCGACCCGTCCTTCCCCGACCTTTAAGGAGCCAGCCATGTCCGGAATCCCCCTCGGGGTCCTCGACCTCGTCCCGGTCGCGTCCGGCTCGACCGCCGCCGGGGCGCTCGCCAACAGCATCGACCTGGCGCGCCGTACCGAGGAGTTCGGCTACGCCCGCTACTGGTTCGCCGAGCACCACCTCAATCCGGGCGTGGCCGGGACCTCTCCGGCGGTCGTCCTGGCGCTGACCGCGTCCGCCACCAGCACCATCCGGCTCGGTTCCGGTGCCGTCCAACTCGGGCACCGCACCGCGCTGTCGACGGTGGAGGAGTTCGGCCTCATCGACGCGCTGCACCCCGGCCGTCTGGACCTGGGACTGGGCCGCTCGGCGGGGCCGCCGCATCGCCGGCGGCCCGAGGCCGCGGGCGCGGTGGTGGGGTCGGGCGCGGTGGTGGGAGCGGGCGAGCCCGCGCCGCCGGCCACCCCGGCGGTCACGGGCGGGTACACCTCGAACGGGCTGCGCATCCCGGACCGGTTCTCCTTCGCCCACCTGCTGGGACACCCGCGCGTGGCGCTCCAGCAGAAGCTGCTCAACCTGCCCGGCGCGCAGCCGCACGACTATTCCGAGCAGGTCGACGACGTCCTCGCGCTGCTTCGCGGCGAGTACCGGACGCCGGAGGGCGTGGAGGCGCACGCCGTCCCCGGAGAGGGGGCCGACGTGCAGGTCTGGATCCTGGGCAGCAGCGGTGGGGTGAGCGCGGAGACGGCGGGCCGCAACGGGCTGCGCTTCGCGGCGAACTACCACGTCAGTCCGGCCACGGTGCTGGAAGCGGCCGAAGGGTACCGGGCGGCGTTCAAGCCGTCCGCGGAGCTGGACCGGCCGTACGTGACGGTCTCCGCCGACGTGGTGGTCGCGGAGGACGACGAGACGGCCCGCGAGCTGGCCACCGGGTACGGGCCTTGGGTGCGCAGCATCCGTACGGCCGAGGGCGCGATCCCCTATCCCGCGCCTGCCGAGGCGCGCGCCCTTCCTTGGTCGCAGGAGGACCGCAGGCTGGTGGCGGACCGGTTGGAGACCCGGTTCGTGGGCTCGGCCCGCACCGTGGCCGACCACCTGGAGCGGCTGCAGGAGGCGACGGCCGCCGACGAACTGCTGATCACGACGATCACCCACCAGCACGCGGACCGGGTCCGCTCCTACCGCCTGCTGGCGGAGGAGTGGCAGCGGCGCGCCTGAGGGCGCGCTGCGGCGTCAGAACACCTGGGCCGGGTCCGCGAAGTCCCGCCCGACAACGGGTCCGAGAACGTCCCCGGACGCACCGGCGGGCATTCGGACTCTGCAGAACACGAACCGCTTTGGACGGCGCGGCGGCGGCGCGGTCAACCCGGAGGACGACGACGTCCCCACCTCCAGCGAGCTGCTCGCCATGCACGAGGAGCAGAACACCACTGACGTCGGGGTCACCTTCACCGACGACCCCGACCCGGTCGCGGCCGGAACGGACGTCATCTACACCGCTGTCGTCACCAACCACGGGTCCAGGCCCGCCGCCGCGGTGACACTGGTCGACACCCTGCCGTCGCAGGTTTCCTACGTCAGCGACGACGCGGCATGCCACCCGTCCGGTGCGACGGTGACGTGCGGCGTCGGCGACCTCGTCGCCGGTGGCACGCGCACCGCCACGATCACCGCTCATGTGCCGGCGGACCTCGTGTACGACGCCGGTGGCCCGGTCACCCTCACCAACCGGACGACGGTGGACAACCTCGCGGCTCCCGACCCGGTGGCGGACAACGACAGCGCCACCACCAGCACCAGGGTGGTCGCGGTCGCCGACCTCGCCGTCACGTCCTTCTCCGTCCCGGCACCGCCCACGCAGGTGCTCATCGGGCAGACCTTGGACGTCACGCTGAACACCGCTGTGGCGAGCAACGGGCCGTCCAGCCCGATGGACGCCGTGGTCGTCACCGCCGCCACGGCCGGCGCGGGCTCCGAACACCTGACTGCGTGCCTTGTCGACCTGACCCCGTGTGGTCATGCGCATCGTCGGCCCCCCGATCGGCAAGCTGTCACCCTACCGACGAGGAGCAACACGGTGGGGCGGTCGGGCCCGACCGCGTCAGGGCGCCCAGGGCAGTCGGACCGCTTCGATCTCGGGGTCGTCGAGCAGCGCTTCGATGAGAGCCGCAGGTCCCGACACCTTCGTGGCCCACAGGTCATAGTCCGTGCACAGGATCCACGAGCCGTCCTGTGGCCAGAGGTTGGAGGGACTGAAGTCAGCCACGGGGTTGTCGTAGAGGGTCACCGCGTCGGCGAGGCGGCCGACCTGCACGTGGAGGTTGTCGAAGTCGGCCGGCACGAGCATCAGGGGGTTGTAGTAGGCCAGGCAGGGAGCGTCCGGGCCCGCGGGACTGTTCTCCGTGAGGATCGTGATCAGCCGGTTCCACGTCTCCCGGTCGACGCTCCCCTCGGTGGGCGGGACGATGCCCAGCGGCCAGCTGCCGTTCTTCTTGGCCGAGGGGAAACAGCGGTGGGAGGGCAGTGCCCCCTCGGGCGCGATGGGATCGCCGGTGCGCCGGGCGAGTTCCGCCCAGCGCAACCGTCGCCAGCCGCGGCCGGGGTGCTCGGCGCGGCCCACGCCGCCTCCCGTGGCGATGGCCCTGCCGAGGTCGATGCCCAGGACGTCGTCGGGCTGCACGCTCCGGTCCGCGAGCCTCGCCCGCCGGTACTCGTGGTACGACATCTCGGCAGGCCCCTGCTCGTGCTCGTACATGGCGTGGAGCACCCAGACGGAATCGGGCATCGCAGGAGGCATGAAGCCGGTGACTCCGTCGCCGCACAGCTCCAGCAGCCAGTCGGTCGTGGCGGAGGGCGCGAGCGGCCACCTGCTTGGCAGCGGGGTCGTCTCATCGGGCATTGGTGCATGATCTCAGCCCGATCCCCGGATCCGTGTGCGGGGCCCCGCAGTACCGCCGCACGGCATGCCGTTCCGAAGGCCGGACCCGCTTCACGGTCGGGGCGTCGCGGAACCCGTGACACTGCCGGGAGCGCCGCCCGGTATGCGCCGTGTGTCGTGGGGTATGAGTGAGCCGTGGGATCCGAAAGGCTGGCGTTCGACGGCTGGATCGCTGCCGTCGGAACGGAGTCCGGTACGCGCTTGGTCGTGGGTCACTGGCCACGGTCACCCTTCGGGCCGTTCAGCGACGTGATGCTGGAGCGCGCCGACGGATGGCGCTCACTGCTGGCGCCCACCGCCCGGACGGCGGAATACGTCGCCGCCGTCTACCACTTCGACGAGGTCAGAACCAGCCCGGTGCGGGTGCACGCTCGCGACGGCGTGTGGGACGTCGCAGCGGGACCCCTGGACCTGTGCTTCCGGGTCGGACGTCGAGGAGCCCTCGGCTGGGCCCTGCGAACCGTCCCCCGACCACTTGCTCGACGGCCGCTGTGGGCGGCGATGGCCGACGCGCCTGCTCGCCTGATGACCGGCGTACGAACCCGGGGCAGCTCGCGCCCCGGGTGCCGCCAGTGGTACGCGGCCGGCGACCTGTGGCCGATCATCACGGCCCGGGCCTCCTTCGACGGGGCCGACCTCGGCCCACTGGCTCCCCTCGTCCCGCCCGTGCGCTTCGGCTTCGGATCGGCTCCCGCATCGCCGGCGCTGGTGCGGGTGGTCTCCACCGTCGAACGCGCCGTTCCCTGACCCGCAGGGGTCGGCGGCCAACCGCCGGTCGGTGAGGGCGCATCACTTGTCCACCCCCCGCGAACGGCATGTCCTCGCCCACCCGGTCCTGGCCGGAGCGGCCGACGAACTCGCCTCTCTCCCGTACCGTTTCGCCCTCCGCTGCGCGGAGCTCCCGGGCCGGGCCGGGCCGGTACGAGTTCGCGGGACGGACCTCATTCGGCGGCTTGCACCGGGCTGATCTCGAACGCTCCGCACACCCGCAGGTGGTACGGGATGTTCACGGCCTGGTAGCTGTTCGGCGGGTAGACCTTGACGTAGGTCGACATCGGCCGACAGCCTGCCCCCACGCCCGCGCTGTTCGTACGGAAGGTGGCGGTCACGCTCCTGCCGGGCCGGATCGAGACGGTGTCCACGGGCTCGCCGGTGCGCGTGGCGGAGGTGCCGATCTGGTGATGGCGGACGTCGATGACGCTGACGCCCGGGTATCCGCGCAACGCACAGGTACGGGTTGATGTGTTGGTGAACCGGATCGGGTAATAGAGCGACCCCGCGGCGCCGTCCGGCTCGCCGATGGACAGGTTCAAGTCGGCCACGCTGCAAGCCGGGGGCGGGGTGCCCGGCAGGGCGGATGCCTGGGAGGCGCTGAACGCAGCCCCCGTGGTTGCGAAGAGGACGGCGGAAGCGACGGTCGCCGCCCGGGTCAGGACGTTGCTCATGATGCCGACTCCTGTGCCAGCGAAGGGATCGTCCGCATTCGGCGCAGTGGGATCGCGGGATCCACGCGATGGGATCCGGGAAAGGCGGTGTACGGCGTGACGTATGCCGTCTGCGCGCGGGCCTGATGGCACCATTTTAACGGCTGGTGGTCCCGCCGACCTTTTGGCGGTGCCCGCACCGGCAGGGGATCGAGATCGCCCACGAACGTTTCGGCGCCCCGGACGCACCGCCAGCGCTGCTGATCGTCGGGGCCGACACCGTCGTCCCGCTCGACGCGTTCCATGTGGCTGCTGCCGCCGAGCGCGCCGGACGGGCCTTCGCTCGGGCGGCGACCTCGCTCCACGACTCTTGCGCGTGAGGATGCCGGATGTGCATCAACGCAAAACGCTCGGCCGGGGAATCTCGGCCGAGCGTCTTTCGTACTGTTTGCCGCCGCACGTCAATGAGCACGCGTCGCGGCGATCTCCTGGATCCAGGAGGCGGGCCACCGGGGTGGCGGCTTAGTACCAGTGGTTGGCCTGCCAGAAGTTCCAGGCGCCGACCGGGCTGCCGTAGCGGGAGTTCATGTAGTCCAGGCCCCACTTGATCTGGGTGCGGGGGTTGGTCTTCCAGTCGGCGCCGGCCGAGGCCATCTTCGAGCCCGGCAGGGCCTGGGCCAGGCCGTACGCGCCGGAGGAGGCGTTCGTGGCGGTGTGGTTCCAGCCGCTCTCGTGGGAGATGATCTTGTCGAAGGCGGCGAACTGGGCCGGGTCCTTGATCATCTGGTGCGCGATCGCCTTCGCGTCCATCGGGGCCGCCTGGGCGGGCACGGTGGCGAGCATGGTGCCGGCGACGCCCAGGGCGACGATGGAGCCGGCGAGGGTCTTCTTGGAGGCGGCGATGCGGCGGATGACGTTGGACACGGAGGAAACCTTCCGACGGGGACAAGGACTGTCGCGGCATGCCGAAGACATGCGTGAGCCACTCACGCAAAGGAGAGGGGTTCGTCGGGCGAGGGGCGAAGCGCCCCGCCGCCGTGGCGACATCACCAGTTAGCCAGGCCGCCCAGGGCCTGGCAACGACCCCTGCTACTAGCCGCCCTCGCAGCCGGGCCCCCCTACCCCACCCTCGGAGCGACGGCGCTCGGCCCGGGCGGGACGGGGTCGGGACGGGCTGACGACGGGAGGCGTCCGGGGCCGTGAGGGCTACGATCCGAGTTCGTATGTGACCTGCGTCCCGTGGGGCGGGTCACCTGGGGAGTGCCCGAATGTCACGCTCCGCCACCAGCCGTACCCGTCTCCACGCCCGTGCGACGCCGTTTCCCGGCGCCCCCTTTCACGGCGTGGGGTACTCGCGGCCCCGCCCGTACGACACCGACACCGACACCTGCTGCCTACTGGGCGGCGAGTTCGGCGTTCGCGCGGGCGGTGACATGGGCGAGCGCTCGGGCCGCGATCTCGCGCTCGGCTGCCGGAAGGTCTCCGTACAACCGACCGGTGAGCGCGGCCACGGCGTCCGTGAACCCCCGGTGGAGTCGGTCGCCCTTTTCGGTGAGCGAGGTTCCTGCACCGTCGAGCAGCCCTGCGTCGGCGAGCCCGTCGAGCAGGGCGTGCGCCTCAGATTCGGCGATCTTGAGCGTCGCGGTCACGCGGGCGACGGCACCGGCACGGTCGAGCCCGTCGGCGGCGGCCTTGAGCGCCACGGACTGGGGGAACGTGAGGCCCGAGGCCCCGAGGAGACGGTCCCGCACGGCGGCGATCGCGTGGTAGGCGATGCCGATCATCTGGCCGTTGAGGAGCGGGGTGGACGGGGAGGCTACGGAGGCGGCGGTGACAGTCATCGAGGGCTCTCCTTGTGGCGGGGGAAGCGGGATGCGGGCTTCGATCCCAACCGGAGAGTTCTCCGGTTCGGCTTGCCGCAAGCTTAAGCGGAGAGCTCTCCGATTCTCAAGGGATAACCGGAGGAGCCTCCGGTACGTCCGCTACGCTGCTCCCCGTGACCCCTCCCACCGAGCGCGCCGACGCCGTCCGCAACCGCCTCCGCATCCTCGGCGCCGCGCGGCGCCTACTCGCCGCCGACGGCTTCGCCGACCTGTCCCTGGACGCGGTGGCCAGGGAGGCCGGGGTCGGGGTCGGCACGGTCTATCGGCGCTTCCACAACCGGGCAGGGCTCGTCTACGCGCTGATCGAGGACAACGAGACCCGCTTCCAGGAGGCGTTCACGCGGTTCTGCGAGGACGGGACCCCGTCGGGACACGACCGGCTGCGCGCCTTTCTGCACGGCTTGACCGAACTCGTCGACGACAACAGGGAACTGCTGCTCCTGGCGGAAGCGAGCGCGCCGGCGGGTCGCTATCACAGCGCCCCCTTCCGCCGGCACCACGAGCAGATCGTCGGCATGGTCGCGGAGCTCGCCCCCGGCGTGGACGCCGCGTACGCGGCGGACCTGCTCCTCATGGCGTTCACGCCGGGCCTGTTCGCGTTCCAGCGCACCGAGCGCGGTTGGGACGTGGACCGCATCAAGCGCGGCCTCGACACTCTGATCGCCGGCCTCGGGGCATGCGGTCACGAGACCGACACCGAAGCCCCGACGCCGTAGGGGCCCCTCCCGCACGTCCCGTACACCGGGCACGTCCCGCACGTCCCGTAGGGATTGGCCCGACCGAGCAGTACCGCGCGGCTGATGAGAGTCGGACGACCGGCCGGGCCGTGCGGTCGTGGCCATCGGTTCCAGGCTGGGCGGCCGCTCCTCAGGGGCGCTCGAAGAGCTGGAGGATCCCCCCGACCGAGAAGCACAGAGCCCCCGTCAGGGTGCCCCAGTTGGCGATGTCCACGTTCACCAGACTTCCGGTCGCGGGACGGGTGAAGGCCGCCAGTGCCGAGACGAGGAAGAGGACGGATCCCAGCTGGTTGACCGCCACGATCCACCAGCTGAGCTCGCGGGCGCGAACGCCCGGCCGGCCGTGGCAGACCTCGACCAGCGCGAGGTGCCCCGAGATCAGGAACAGGATGCACCCGATCATGTCGGGGGCCCAGATCAGCCTGTTCACCTGCTGTAGCGAGAGTCCCTGCAGTAGGGAGCTCAGCAGGTTGACGCCGAACACGAGGGTGCCCACGAACAGGACGAAGGTACTCAGCCAGTCGATCCGGGACGGCTCGTAGCTCCACCACGCCCAGGGGCGTGCAGCCAGCGCACCCCCGCCGGTCTCCGGGCGGGGGGCGTTGATCGCCTGGAGGAGTGAGGTGTAGCCGCCCGTGTTGAAGAACAGGCCGCCGGCGAAATAGATCCAAGCGCCTGTCGCACCGCTTGAGCCGAACTGGGCGACCGCGGCTCCGAGCGCGAACAGGGCCCCGCCGACCGTGAACGCGAGCGCGGCGACGGTGTTCAGCCTGCGCAGGCGGCCGATCGACACACTGTCAGCACTGAGGGGGCGCGCGGCGGTTTCACCCTCGGCGCGGACGGTGAGCAGGCCGCGCTTGCGCGCCGTACGGGACTCCCAGACCGCGGTGCCCCCCTCCGCGGGGCGCCAGGCCAGCCGGGTGGTGAACGGTCCCGCTCCCCCGGTGCGCTCTTCGGTTCGGCTCACCTGGCGACCTTATCCCCCGATGTCCGGAAACAGCGGTCGCCGTGTACCTGTGTCCGCATCGGGAGGGGTAGCCCGGCCGGTCCGTTGCCGTCGGTCAGGGCCGGGTGGGGCCGCGGTAGGGCAGTGTCTGCCGGTAGACGACGCTCGTGGTCGTACTGCCGAAGCCGGCCAGTTCGTCCATGAGCGCCTCCAGGTGCTCCATGGAGGTCGCGGCCACCTTCAGGGTGTAGCAGTCCTCGCCGGTGGTGCGCAGGCACTCCAGGATCTCCCGCCGCTCGGCGAGGAGTCGGCGCAGCGGCTGGTGGCGGTTGCCCGGGTACTTCAACCGGACGAGGGCCAGTACGGGGTAGCCGACCTTGGAGAGGTCGACCACGGCGTGGTAGCCGGAGATGACGCCCATCGCCTCCAGGTTCCGCACCCGTTCCGTGGTGGCCGACGAGCTCAGGCTCACCCGCCGCCCCAACTCGCTGAGCGATATGCGTGCTTCCTGCTGCAACTGGTCGATGATTGCCCAGTCGATGTCGTCGAGATTGCCTGTCATATCGCGACCCTACCGGCAAGTTCATGGCAGAACGACGCCAGCACCAGGAGAAGTAGGTTCCGAATTCCTTGATCACCGAGATAGCCTCGGATCATGAAACTGGGCGTCAACATACCGAACTTCGGGCCCGGAACGGATCCCGGAATGCTGCGCGAGTGGGCGCGGACCGTGGAGGGGCTCGGCTTCGACCTCCTGATGGTGTCGGATCACGTGGCCGTCACCCCGGACCTGGCCGAGCGGTACCCCGAACCGTTCTACGAGCCGTTCACCTTGCTGTCCTGGATGGCCGGCATCACCACCACGCTGCGGTTGGGCACGACCGTGCTCGTACTTCCCTACCGGCATCCGCTGCTGGTGGCACGCATGGCCACCAACCTCGACCAGCTCAGCGGTGGCAGGTTCGTGCTCGGGGTGGGCGTCGGCTGGGCACGTCAGGAATTCGACGCGCTCGGCGTGCCGTTCGCCGCGCGCGGCAGGCTGACCGACGAATACCTGGACGTCCTGCGCAGCGCCTGGCGCGACGGGGCCGGCAACCGCACCACTTCGATCCCCGTCTGGGTCGGCGGCAGCAGCGACGCGGCGATCCGGCGCGCCATCAGGTTCGGCGACGCCTGGCACCCGCTGCGGCCCACCGTTGCGTGGCTCCGTTCGGTGGTGGCGAACCATGCGCTGCCGGGGTTCGCGCCACGCATCGCGCTGCGGCTGACCACCGCCCCGGTCGAGGACCCCGAGCGGCTCGCGGGCACCGGCACCATCGAACAGATCCTCGACGATCTCGACCAACTTCACCATCTCGGCGCCGAGACCGTGGTGCTCGATCCCTACCACGGAGATCCGCAGGCCACTCTTCGACCCGAGGAGGCCTGGCAGGCGCTGGCCGCCGTGACCGCACACTGGAGGACACCGTCATGATCACCACTGCCGACGAGGAGCTCCTGCGGCGCGCGATCGCGATCGCGGCCCGCGCCGTCGCCCTGGGCGACGCGCCCTACGGCACCCTGCTGGCCGGCGCGGACGGCACGGTTCTCGTAGAGGCCCACAACACGGTGCGGCGCGACAACGACATCACCGCCCACCCGGAGCTGAAACTCGCGCGCTGGGCGGCTCGTGAACTCGACCCCGCCACGGCCGCACGCACCACCATGTACACCAGCTGCCAGCCGTGCGGGATGTGCACCGGCGCCATCGTCCGCTCGGGACTCGGCCGTGTGGTCTACGCGCTCTCCACCGGGCAACTCATCGAACTCAACCCGCCGTCCGGTGCCTGGCCGACGGTGCCGCAGGACGGACCGGCCCTGTTCGACGAGGCCCGGGCCCCCATCGAGGAGTACTACCGGCAATGACGCAAGGGGGCGGACGGGAGCGGCGTACGTCGTGGAGTTTCCCGCGCCCCGCCCGAAAGCCTCCTCGCCACGGCGGTGCCGGAGCAGCACAATGGCGGGATCAGCGCCCCCGCAGGAGGGTACGTGCCCGTACCGATCATCGTCGACTGCGACCCTGGACACGACGACGCCCTCGCGATCATGCTGGCTGCGGGTGACCCCGCAGTCGACCTGCTGGCCATCACCACGGTCGCGGGCAACCAGACCCTCGCGAAGACCACGCTCAACGCGCGCCGGGTCTGCACGGTCGCGGGCATCACCGACGTGCCCATCGCGGCCGGCTGCACCAAACCCCTGGTGCAAGCCCTGAGCGTGGCGGACGACGTGCACGGCGCGTCCGGCCTCGACGGACCGCGATTCCCCGAACCCACCGTGGACGTGGCCGCCGAACACGCGGTCGACCTCATGCACCGGATCCTGACCGGACACCCGGAGCCGGTCACCCTCGTCCCCACGGGTCCGTTGACCAACATCGCCCTGCTGCTGACCCGGCATCCCGATGCCGCCTCCCGCATCCGGGAGATCGTCCTCATGGGCGGTTCGACGGAGCGGGGCAACCGGACCCCGGCCGCAGAGTTCAACGTCCAAGCGGACCCGGAAGCCGCGGACATCGTGTTCCGCAGTGGTGTTCAGGTCACCATGTGCGGCCTCAACGTCACGCACCAAGCGCTCGCCACAGCGGAGGTCGTCGCCCGCTTCGAGGCCTTGGACACCGATCTGGGACGCATCTGCGCCGAGCTGCTGACCTTCTTCGCGTCCAGCTACCGCAGGCTGTGGGGGTTCCGGGCCCCACCCCTGCACGATCCGGTCGCCGTCGCCCGGGTGATCGACCCGACCATCGTGCACTGCGTGGACGCGAACGTCGTCGTCGAACTGAACGGGCGGTACACACGGGGAGCCACCGTCGTGGACCTGCACCAGTACACGGGCCGACCGGTGAACGCGCAGGTTGCGCTCACACTGGACACCGGCCCGTTCTGGGACCGGATGGTCGCTGCCGTGACATCTCTGGGCGCCCGGCCGTCACGCTGACACGGGGGTGAACGGCCGGAGTTCGTCCAATCCTGCCCGCACCACGCCGTAGCTGTGTTCGGGCACCTCGTTCCACGCCCCCGGCAGATTGCCCAACGGCTCGGAAACGACGAGGCGGGTGTCGTCCGACAACTCCCGGAAGATCGGCATGTCGGGGTGGAGCGCGCGCAGCGAGTCGACCCTGGTGCTGTAGTAGAGCGACCGGGCGACGCCCGAGCTGGCGTAGCGGAAGGCCCAGACCGACAAGCCGTCGGTCACGGCGACGGTCATCTGCAGGGGCGAGGCGACGCCGTGCGCCTGGCCCGTGCGCTCCACCAGGCCCGCCATCCGGGCCACCGCCCCCGGAGGATCGGCGTCCAGACCGAAGGTCAGCGCGAGGAAGAACATCACTTCCGAGTCCGTGGATCCCTCAAGGTCGGCATACAGGACGGGGTCCACGGCCATGCAGAGTTCCCTGCGCAGCTTGTGGAATTCGGCGATGGAGCCGTTGTGCATCCACATCCACCGGCCGTGACGGAAGGGGTGGCAGTTCGTCTGCTGGACCGGTGTGCCCGTCGAGGCTCGTATGTGGGCGAAGAGCAGCGGGGACCTGACGTGTTGCGCGATCTCCCGCAGGTTGCGGTTGCTCCACACCGGGCCGATGTCGCGTACCACCGCGGGGGTGCCGGTGCTTGAGTCCTCCGCGTACCAGCCGATGCCGAATCCGTCCCCGTTCGTCGTCTCCACCCCGAGACGGGAGTGGAGACCCTGATCGATCAGGGAGTGTTCGGGCTTGTAGAGGATGGTCTCCAGAAGGAGCGGAGTGCCCGAATACGCGAGCCATCGACACATGGCCGTCACCCTTCCCGGGGAGCATTTCGACTACTCTTCGAGCGTACGAGCGTCACTCGTCCGCCGCATCACCACCCTGGGGGCTGAGGGACGGCCGCGATGGCCGACTCCCGCGACGGGGCTATCGTGGGTCGGCCCACGCCCTGAGCGCCCGGCCCAGCGCCAGCACGCTCAGGCCGAACATGAGCACGCCCAGCGGGACGTGGAGCGCCGATATGTGCGCGATGCCCAACACCACCTGGACCGAGGCGAGTACGAGGAAACCCGACGCGTGCAGGACGGGCCGGGGCGACCCGCCGCCCGGCCGCCACGCCAGGACCGCGGCGAGCACGTACAGCATCGACGCGCCGTACATCACGCGTGCTCCGACGCCGTGGAGCGTCTCGCCGTAGGACGTGGACAGCAACAGTCCGGCGGTGACCGCCTGGAAGAAGATGGCCAGGGTCTGTAGGGCGATCGCGACCTGCGGGAACGTGCGGCTGCGGTGTTCTGCCGTCGTCTGTGCGGCCATGGTGTGGTCCCCTCTTCTGCCTCACGGCGGTGGATCGGTACTGTCTCGGTAGTCCGACGAGACGGGCCCGCGAAACGTGAGGCGAAGAGCAGAAGTCGGCGACAGGAACAGGGAGCGGTCGCGACCATGAGCACCCCATCCGCGCCGGGGCTGGGCCGATCCGAGTCGTGGCACGGCCCGTCCGAGTCGGGCCCGGGCGAGATCGTCGGCGAGCGGCGCCATCTGATCAATCTCACCTACCGGCTGCTCGGTTCGCTGGCCGAGGCCGAGGACGCCGTACAGGAGGCCTACGCCCGGTGGTACGCGATGTCGCGGCAGCGGCAGCAGGCCATCGCGTCGCCCGGCGCCTGGCTGACGACCGTGGCCACGCGCATCTGCCTGGACCTGCTCGGCTCGGCTCGGGTCCGGCGCGAGCGCTACGTCGGCACGTGGATACCCGAGCCGCTGCCCGACCTCCTGGAGTGGATCGGCGGGCCGGCGGGCGGCGGCGGGGCCGAGCCGGCCGACCCCGCGGACCAGGTCACGCTGGACGAGTCGGTGAGCATGGCCTTCCTCGTCGTACTGGAGTCGATGACGCCGGCCGAACGCGTGGCGTTCGTCCTGCACGACGTCTTCCGGTACCCGTTCGCGGAGGTCGCCGAGATCGTCGGCCGGACACCGGCAGCCTGCCGCCAGCTGGCGTCATCGGCCCGTCGGCGCATCGCGGACGCGCAGGCCCCGACGGGGGCGAGGACCGGGCAGGCGGGTCTCGTACGGGAATTCAAAGAGGCGTGGGAGGCCAAGGACATCGGAGCCCTCGTCGGCCTCCTCGACCCCGGGGCCACGATGACCGCCGATGGTGGCGGACTGGTCGGCACCGTCCTGCGCCCGGTCGAGGGCAGCGACCGCATCGCCCAGTACCTGATCCACATCGCGGACAAGGCACCCGGGCTGACGCTCCTGGAGCGGACGGTCAACGGCCGGCCCGGCCTCGTCGCCCAGAGCTCGGGCGTCACCGTGACCGTGGCGGCCTTCGACCTCGCCGAGGGCCGCATCACTCGCATCTGGGCGGTCCGCAACCCGGAGAAACTCCGCTCGTGGACCGAGATCGGACCGCACTGACCCCGCTCCGACGACGTGCTTCGCCGCCCTATGCGGCTGCCCGCTTCCTCAGCGCGCGCTTGTCCGGCTTGCCCTGGTCGGTCAGCGGAAGGGCCGGCTCCCAGAAGACGGTGGTCGGCCGGTGGGCCGGTGAGAGAGCCTCGGCCACCTGCCGGCACGCCTCGGCGGCCGCCGCGCCCGTAGGTGCGCGGCCCGGCACGGGCACCAGGAAGGCGCACACCTCCTCGCCGGTGAGATCGCTCGGCCTGCCCACCACTGCGGCCTCGGCCACCGCGGGATGCCGGGTGAGGGCCGTCTCGACCGGACCGCAGTAGATGTTCACACCGTCCACGATCACGATGTCCTTGAGCCGGTCGTCGAGGTAGAGGTACCCGTCGGCGTCGAAGTGGCCGAGGTCCCCGGTCCTGAGCCAGCCGTCGCGCACCACCCGGGCCGTGAGGTCGGGCTGGTTCCAGTAGCCCGCCATCACCATCTTGGACCGCACCCACACCTCCCCCGTGCGTCCCGGCTCCGCCCGTGGTGACCCGTCCCGGTCGCGCACCTGAACGTCCACCCCGGGCGCGGGACGGCCGACGGATCCCAGGAGGTACGGCCGGTCGATCACTCCCGCGTCGTGGTCGGCCGCAGACAGCCGGCAGATCACCCCGGCCTCGTTCATCCCGTAGCCCTGCCGCCACCTCGGCTGCGGGCCCCAGCGCGTCAGAGCCTGGCGGAGCCGCTCCGGGTGGACCGGGGAGTTCCCGTACGACACCTGGACGAGACCCGGCACGCCGTCGGCGGTCTCCGGGTCGTCCAGCAGCCGGTACAGCATCGAGGGCGTCAGATACGTGGACACGGGCGCCAGCCGTCGGCAGGCGGCGGCGAACTCCCCCGCGTCGAAGGGCCCGAGGACCTCCACCCGACCGCCCTCGCGCAGGTGCTCCAGGCACCGGCCCCCGGAACGCTGCGCGAGCGAGGTGACGGACAGGTAGACGGACTCCGCAGGTCCACCCCCCGTGCCGCGGGTACCGGTCCGGTCCGCCATCGCGGCGAAGGTGGAGGCCACCCCCTTGGGCCTGCCCGTGGTGCTGCCGGTGTAGGTCACCCGCGCCACGTCGTCCTCGCGCGCCCGCAGGGGCACGGCCCGGCCTTCCCGGGCACGGGCGAGCCGCATCAGCTCCGCCATCGCGATGTGCGCGACCCCCGTCTCCGGCACCGGGGTGTCGTGCACCACCACGACCGGCGCGCAGTCCCTCAGCACGAAGTCCAAGCCGTGGGTGGCGGGGCCGACGATCACCTGGGTCAACCGCGCGCCCAGCACGTGCGCGGCCAATCGCACCAACAGCACCTCGGGCCGGTTCCCGCCCGTCACGCAGGCCAGCCCCGACCCGCGTCCGACCCCCAGCTCGGCAAGAGCGGCCGCCAGCCCGTACGTGTCGGCCAGCACCTCGGAGAACCCCATGACGACGGGTCCGGCCCCGATCGCGGGCCGTCCGGCGTTCCGCTCCAACGAACCGATCAGGTCTGCGACATACCGTGCACCCATCTGGACCGCCTCCGTTGCGTCCCGTTGTCGTGCCGGCCCGTTCCGCCCGCCCTACGGCGTGTGCGGGGCCACGACTCTTGCGACGTAGCCGGCCAGTTGGGCCCGCAGCCGTTCACGCTGCACGTCTTCCCGGCCGGCCAGCCGCTCGACCAGGTCGGCCCGGGTGGCGGCGAGCAGGGCGTGGGCGGTGAAGTCGGCCTCGGTCAGACCGGGGATCTGCTCCAGCACGGAGCGGAGCAGGCCGTGCCACCGCGCGTAGTGTTCGGCCTGGTACAGACCGTCACTCCCGCCCTCCTCCAGGGCCAGCGCCAGGCGACGGTTGTCGAGCTTGAAGCACAGGACCGCATCCAGCACGGCAAGTGCGCGCTCCTGCGGCGGGGTGGCGGGTCCGAGGGGCGGCGGGCCGGCTTCCACGGCTTCCCGGACCGGTTCGAGCCGTGCCTCGTACAGCGCGCGGAGCAGGCCTGCGCGGTCGCCGAAGGCCCGGAAGAGCGTGCCCTTCCCCACGCCGGCCGCTGCGGCGATGTCTGCCGTCGTGAGGTCCTCGGGGCTCTCGGAGCGCGCGAAGAGGGCGTCGGCGGCCTCCAGGACGGCTTGCCGGTTACGAGCCGCGTCCTTGCGGGGTTTGCGCTCGGGCTCGGGCACGGGGTTCCTCCAATTGAAAAACGGACCCGCAGTCCGTATTGTCGAAACCGGACCCAGGGTCCGCATTCTATGAGACGGAGGATACCCATGTCCGAAGCCGTATCACCCTCCCCAGACCAGCTGTACCGCCACGGCCTGCGCCTCCTGCTCGCCAAGGACGTGCCCGGCTGGGTCGCCCTGTGGGCCGAAGACGGGGTGATGGAGTTCCCGTTCGCACCCCCGGGCCGCCCCGCGCGGCTGGCCGGGCGGGCGGCGATCGCCGCATACATGCGCCCCTACCCCGACCACATCGATCTGCACGACTTCGCCGACGCAGACCTGCGGATCCACCGGACCGCCGATCCGCGGACCATCGTGGTCGAGATGCGGGGCGTCGGCCGGCTGGTGCGGACCGGCGACCCCTTCGACATGACGTACATCGCCGTCGTGACCGTCGAGAACGGGCGCTTCACGTCCTACCGCGACTACTGGAACCCACTCTCGCTACACGACCTCGGCACCGATTTCGCAGGGAGCTCCCGATGACCCGGGCCGACGGCGTCACCGCTGGCGCCGCCACCGCGCTCGTGATCGGTGCCACCGGGACCACCGGCAGCCGCACCGTCGCACTGTTGGCGGCCGCCGGTCACGCGGTCCGGGCGGCCAGCCGCAGGGGCACCCCGGTGGCGGGAGCCGAGCCGGTCCGCTTCGACTGGTACGACCCCGGCACCCACGCCGCCGCCCTCGACGGCGTCGACCGGACCTACGTGATCCCACCCGTGGGCGATCCCGACCCCGCGGCGGTCGTCCTGCCGTTCCTGCATCGGGCCCGGGCCGTCGGCGTACGGCGCGCGGTGCTCCTGAGCGCCTCCTCCATCCCGAAGGGCGGGCCGGCCGTGGGCCTGGTGCACCAAGCGCTGCCGGACGTCTTCGACGAGTGGGCGGTACTGCGGCCGTCCTGGTTCATGCAGAATTTCACGGGCGGCCATGAGCACGCCCGGAGCATCCGGGCGGACGGCCTCATCGTGACCGCCACCGGCCGCGGCCGGGTCGCCTTCGTCGACGCCGAGGACATCGCGGCCGTGGCCGTCCGCGCGCTGACCGACGTCCACGCCCCCAACACCGATCTCGTACTGACCGGACCGGAAGCCCTGAGCCACGACGACATCGCCGCCGTCGTATCGGAGGTGACCGGCCGCCCCGTGGTCCACCGCCCCATCGGCTACGACGAGATGCGCACCCGGCTCGCCGGGCTGATGCCCGAGAAGTTCGCCGCGATGCTGGCGGGCATGGAGCGGGCCATCTCCGAGGGAGCGGAGGACCGGGTCACCGACTCCGTCCGACGCATCACCGGACGTCCCGCGGGCAGCTTCCGAGCCGTTGCGGAGCGGGAGTTGCCCTAGGCGACCGATGTCGGGCCGGGCAGGCGGGTGGGCGGGGCGGGCGGGCGGGCCTGGGGGTGTCCGGGCACAGCGGGCCCCCTCGGGGCCGGCGCCCGGCGCGGCCGTCCGCACGCGTACGGGAGCCGCGCCCGCCGGCCGCCGCCGCTCGCCGGGCTGGGGGCCGGGCGGGTTCCTATGCTCGAAGGAGGTGGGGATCCGACACCAGGCGAAGGAGGCGGGCGGCATGACCGAGACGGCGGACGCGCGCGACGCTGACCGCGCGCTCAAGGCGAAGCACCGGACGATGTGGGCGCTCGGCGATTACTCGGCCGTCGCCAAGGAGGTCGTCGGGGCCCTCGGACCCGTCCTGGTCGAAGCCTGCGGGGTGAAGCGCGGCGACCGGGTGCTCGACATCGCCGCGGGGTCGGGGAACGCCGCCATTCCGGCCGCGCTGGCCGGCGGGGACGTGATCGCCTCCGACCTCACGCCCGAGCTGATGGACGTCGGGCAACGGGAGGCGGCGGCGCGCGGCGCCGAGCTGCGCTGGCAGGAGGCCGACGCCGAGGCGCTGCCCTTCGCCGACGGAGCGTTCGACACGGTGATGTCCTGCGTGGGGGTCATGTTCGCCCCGCACCACCAGGACACCGCCGACGAACTGCTGCGGGTCTGCCGGCCGGGCGGCACGATCGGGCTGATCAGCTGGACCCCGGAGGGGTTCATCGGACACATGTTCACCACCATGAAGCCTTACGCGCCGCCACCGCCGCCGGGGGCGCAGCCGCCGCCGCTGTGGGGGCGGGAGGAACACGTCCGTGAGCTCCTCGGTGACCGTGTCACGGGGGTCGAGGCGCGACGGCAGGCGGTCCGCGTGGACCGCTTCGCGGAGCCCGCGGACTTCCGCGCGTTCTTCAAGGCCACCTACGGGCCGACGATCGCGGTCTACCGGAACATCGCCGACGATCCCGAGAAGACCGCCGCCCTGGACCGGGCCCTCGACGAACTGGCGGGCGGCGCGCTCCAGGACGGGGTGATGGAGTGGGAGTACCTCCTGGTCACCGCCCGCCGGAGCGGCACCGCACCCGAATAGGTCCGGCCCGCGCGCGGTCCCGCGCCCGGTCGGTGCCGTGTCGCGCCGGGGCGCCGCGACCGTCGTGTCGCGGGCCGGCGACGGGGACCGACCGGAACAATGGGGTCGACCCTCTCCATGCCACTGGTCCGCGTGTCGGATGCGGGTGCTGCGTCCGCCGGCGGACCGTCCGTACGACCCCGCGACGCCGCTCGCCGGGAAGGGAGCCGACCGGGTGCTGAGCAATGGTGGCCACTCAAGCGCTGTGCGGACCGCCGTGGCGGGGGCGCTCTTCATCGTCGGCTTCACGGTCGTCTCGTGCACCAGCGACGACGGCAAGGACGACGCCAAGGGCAAGGTCACGGTCGTCTACGAAGACGACACGATCGAACCGAAGGACCGGCAGGCCGTAGAGGTGATCCGGAAGTCCCGCGTCCTGGAGCAGGCGGCCGATTGGATGAACAAGTCGGTCGCCCTCCCGCACGACCTGGCCGTGAAGGTCACCGGCAAGCTCCCGCCGGGCGTTACGGATGCGGTCGCCCAACCCGATGGCAGAACGATCTACGTGTCCCCGGCGTTCCTCACGCAGACCCGGGGACTCGCCGGCGACGTGGCCAAGACCGTCAAACGTCCCGCCCTGTTCCCCCAGGACAAGTACAACGCCGACGATCTGACCGCGCTGTCGACCCAGTTCGTCTTCGGCCACGAGTTGGGCCACGCCCTGCAACGTCAGCTCATGTTGCCGAACCTCGGTCTCGAAGAGGACGCCGCCGACGGGTTCGCATCGTTCTACACCGTCAACGAGGTCGGACCGGATCCGTCGCTGGCAGGGGCACTCGTCTTCGACGAAGCGGCCCGCAGGCAGGGCGAGCTGACCCTGGAAGGGCTCTCCAGCGACCACCCCGTCACGCAGCAGCGGGTCTTCAACTTCCTCTGCTCCCTCTACGGAAGCGATCCCAAGAAGTTCGGCGGCCCTCTGGTGGATACCGGCTACCTGCCGAAATCCCGCGCCCCGCTGTGTCCCCAGGCCTGGGCGATGCTCGACAACGGCTGGTGGACGCAGCTCCAGCCGCACTTCACGTCGGCGTTCAAGGACCAGGGCGACAAGAGGCAGGCGGACGCCCGCGCGCAGCTGATCGCGGAGACGAAGGCGTTCGCGGAGAAGCTCGACGAGATCCGCAGCCAGCAATAGACCTTCATCGCCACCAGCCGCCCGCCCGCCGACGCCGGGCGGGCCGCCTTTACGTGGCGTGACTCCCGTCACTTCCAGTGACCGATGTGGCATGTGTGGCGAGGCCCTGGGCAAGCGCGCCAAATGCAACATGCATCGCGGGTGAGCCGCGGTGTCGGAAGCGGAGGTACAGCGCGTCGTGTCGGAGCAGAGAACCATCCACATCGCAGGAACGTGGCGGTCCGCGGTCTCAGGAGCCACCCGTGAGGTCCTGGACCCGGCGGACGCCACCGTCCTCGCAGTCATCGCCGAGGGCGGCACCGCGGACACCGACGCCGCCGTCGGCGCCGCCCGGGCCGCCTTCGACGGCGGCGAGTGGCCGCAGACCCCGGTCACGGAGCGTGCCGCCCTACTGCGCCGCACCGCCGACCTGCTCCAGCGCGACCGCGAGCGCATCGCGCTGCTGGAGAGCCGGGACGCGGGCAAGACCCTGGAAGAGGGACGGGTCGACGTGGACTGCGTCTGCGACGCCTTCCGCTACTTCGCCGACCTGGTCACCGGCGAGAGCGCGGGACGCGTGGTCGACGCCGGCTCCCCCGACATCCACAGTGTCGTCGTCCACGAACCGGTCGGTGTCTGCGCGCTGATCACCCCCTGGAACTACCCGCTGCTCCAGGCCAGCTGGAAGATCGCCCCGGCCCTCGCCGCGGGCAACACGTTCGTCCTCAAGCCGAGCGAGATCACCCCGCTGTCCACGGTGGAACTCATCGGCCTGCTGGTCGAAGCCGGGCTGCCGGCCGGTGTCGCCAACGTGGTGACCGGTGCCGGTGACCCCGTCGGCGCACGCCTCTCCGCCCACCCCGATGTCGACCTCGTCTCCTTCACCGGCGGCCTCGCCAGCGGTACGAAGGTCATGCGTGCGGCGGCCGAATCCGTGAAGAAGGTCGCCCTCGAACTCGGCGGCAAGAACCCGAACGTCGTCTTCGCCGACGCCTGTGCAACGGACGAGGGATTCGACACCGCCGTCGACCAGGCGCTCAATGCCGCCTTCATGCACAGCGGCCAGGTCTGCTCCGCCGGCTCCCGCCTCATCATCGAGGAGAGCACCGCCCAGCGCTTCGTCGCCGAACTCGCCCGCCGGGCCGACCGGATCCGTCTCGGCCGCGGCACCGACCCCGGCGTCGAGTGCGGGCCCCTGGTCTCCGCGGCCCAGCTCGCGCGGACGCAGGAGTACGTGGCCTCCGCCCTCGCCGAGGGCGCGGTACTGCGCTCCGGCGGCTGCCGCCCGGACGGGCCCGGCTACTTCTACCGGCCGACCGTCCTGGACGGCTGCCACCGCGGGATGCGCGTCGTGCGGGAGGAGGTCTTCGGACCGGTCCTGACCGTCGAGACGTTCCGTACGGAGGCCGAAGCCGTCGCGCTCGCCAACGACACCGAGTACGGACTCGCCGGCGCCGTGTGGACCGCCGACCAGGGCCGTGCCCGCCGCGTCGCGGGCCGGCTGCGCCACGGCACCGTCTGGATCAACGACTTCCACCCCTACCTGCCGCAGGCGGAGTGGGGCGGCTTCGGCAAGTCCGGCATCGGGCGCGAGCTCGGCCCGGCGGGCCTGGCCGAGTACCGCGAGACCAAGCACGTGTACCAGAACCTCGCTCCGCGCCCCGTGCGTTGGTTCGCGGGCTGAAGGAGGAGGAGAACCATCGACACCGACATGAGCGTGCACGAATTCGACTACGTCGTCGTCGGCGGCGGAACCGCCGGCTCGGTCATCGCCTCGCGCCTGACCGAGGACCCCGGCACCACCGTCGCCGTGATCGAGGGCGGCCCCAGCGACGTCGACCGGCCCGAGGTGCTCACCCTGCGCCGCTGGATGGGCCTGCTGGGCGGCGAACTCGACTACGACTACCCCACCACCGAGCAGCCGCGCGGCAACTCCCACATCCGGCACAGCCGCGCCCGCGTCCTCGGCGGCTGTTCCTCGCACAACACCCTGATCGCCTTCAAGCCGCTGCCGTCCGACTGGGACGAGTGGTCGCAGGCCGGCGCCGAGGGCTGGCACGCCGCCGCCATGGAGCCCTACTTCGACAAGCTCCTCAACAACATCGTTCCGGTGGCCGAGAAGGACCGCAACGCCATCGCCCGCGACTTCGTCGACGCCGCGCAGTCGGCCCTGGGCGTACCGCTCGTCGAGGGCTTCAACCGCAAGCCGTTCCACGAGGGCGCCGGCTTCTTCGACCTCGCCTACCACCCGGAGGACAACAAGCGCTCCTCCGCTTCGGTCGCCTACCTCCACCCCGTACTGGACGAACGCCCCAACCTCCACCTCTTCCTGGAGACCTGGGCGCACCGCCTCGAACTCGAAGGCCCCCGGGTGCGCGGTGTCCACGTACGTGCCGGGGACGGCACGCAATCCCTGATCACCGCGCGCCGGGAGGTGCTCGTCTGCGCGGGCGCCGTCGACACACCGCGCCTGCTCCTGCACTCCGGCATAGGCCCCCGCGCCGACCTGGAAGCCCTCGGCATCCCGCCGGTGCACGACCTGCCCGGGGTGGGCGAGAACCTGCTCGACCACCCGGAGTCGGTGATCGTCTGGGAGACCGACGGTCCGATCCCGGAGAACTCGGCGATGGACAGCGACGCCGGCCTGTTCGTGCAGCGCGACCCGCAATCCCAGGGCCCCGACCTGATGTTCCACTTCTACCAGGTGCCCTTCACGGACAACCCGGAGCGCATCGGCTACGAACGCCCCGCGCACGGGGTGTCGATGACCCCCAACATCCCCAAGCCCCGCAGCCGCGGCCGCCTCTACCTGACCAGCGCGGACCCCGAGGTCAAACCCGCCCTGGACTTCCGGTACTTCACGGACGAAGAGGACTACGACGGCCGCACCCTCGTGGACGGCATCAAGCTCGCCCGTGAGATCGCCGCCACCGAACCGCTGGCCGGCTGGCTGAAGCGGGAGGTCTGTCCCGGCCCGGAGGTCACCGATGACGAGGCGCTGAGCGCGTACGCCCGCTCGGTCGCGCACACCGTCTACCACCCGGCGGGCACCTGCAAGATGGGCGCCGCCGACGATCCCACCGCCGTCGTGGGACCCGACCTCCGGGTGCGGGGCCTTCGGGGGATCCGCATCGCGGACGCCTCCGTCTTTCCGACGATGACCGCGGTGAACCCGATGATCGGAGTCCTCATGGTGGGCGAAAAGGCCGCCGAGCTGCTGGCCCTGGAAGGCGGTACCCGGTGAACGCCATGCCCGTCGCTCCTCCTGCACCTGACGTCCCCGCCACACCTGCCGAAGCTCCCGTCTTCTCGGTCAAGGGCCTCTGGAAGGTCTTCGGCCCCAAGGGCGCGGCGGCGAAGGTCCCCGGTTCCGAACACGCCGGGATGCCCGCCGCCGAGCTGCGCGAACGCACCGGCTGCACGGCGGCCGTCCGCGACGTCAGCTTCGACGTCCGTAAGGGCGAGGTCTTCGTCGTGATGGGTCTGTCCGGCTCGGGCAAGTCCACCCTCGTACGGTGCCTCACACGGCTGATCGAGCCCACGGCCGGGGCCCTCGCCCTCGACGGCGAGGACGTCCTCGCGATGGACTCCGGCCGGCTGCGCGAACTGCGCCGCCACCGGGCCGCCATGGTCTTCCAGCACTTCGGCCTGCTCCCGCACCGCAGCGTCCTGGACAACGTCGCCTACGGCCTGGAGATCCAGGGCATCGGCCGCGCCGAACGCCGTCGGAAGGCGGCCGAGATGGTCGAGAAGGTCGGCCTGGCCGGCCTCGAAGAGCGCCGTCCCGGTCAGCTGTCGGGCGGCCAGCAGCAGCGCGTCGGGCTCGCCCGGGCCCTCGCCGCCGACCCGGAAGTGCTGCTGTTCGACGAGCCGTTCAGCGCCCTCGACCCGCTCATCCGGCGCGAGATGCAGGACGAGGTCGCCCGGCTCCACCACGAGGAGGGCCGCACCATGGTCTTCATCACGCACGACCTCGCCGAGGCCCTGCGCCTGGGCGACCGCATCGCGCTGATGCGGGACGGCCGCATCGTGCAGTTGGGCACGCCGGAGGAGATCGTCGGCTCGCCCGCCGATGACTACGTACGGGACTTCGTCCGCGACGTCCCCCGCGAACAGGTCCTCACCGTGCGCAGCGCGATGCGCCCCGCCACGGCCGACACGGCCGGGCAGGGCCCCGCCCTGCCCCCCGCCACGACCGTGGCCGACGCCATCGAGGCCGTCGTCCGCAGCGGTGGCCCGGCCCGGGTCGTCGACCACGGCGGCCGGTGTCTCGGCGTCGTCGACGAGGCCGCGCTGCTCGCCGTGGTGGCCGGGATCCCGGCCGCGACCGGACGGGAGGTGGCGGCATGACCGGCATCGTCCGGCCCCCCGTCCCCGCCCGCGGCACCGGGCGGTGGTCCGGATGACCGCGGCCACGGCCCCCGCACGCGAACCGTCCCGGCCCGGCGCCCCGCAGTCGTCCGGCCGGCCCGGGGAGGCGGAGCGCCTCGCCGCGGGCCGCCCTGCGGCGGAGAGCCCCGCTGGGGGCCGCGGCACCGCAGGCCGCGGGGCGGACCGTGCCGGGGCCGGGACGGCGGACCGACCGCGCAGCGGCCCGTCCCTGTTCGGACGCCCCCTCGGCCGCGGGCTGCTCCTGCCCCTCGCGGTGGCCGCCGCCGTGCTGGTCCCGCTCGCCATCGTCTTTCCGGCCTCCGGCAGTTGGCCCTCGGCCCTGGCCGTGGACCTCTCGGGCCCGCTCGGCCGGGCCGGCGACTGGATCATCGACCACCGGGACAGCCACCCGCTGTTCCTCTACTTCTTCGGCCACATCAGCAACGCCGTGGTCGTGTCCGTCCGCGCCGTCTACGTCGTCCTGCTCGCCGCGGGATGGACCGGAGTCACCGCGCTGGCCGCCCTGGTGGCCTGGCGACTGGCCGGCGTCCGGCTCGCCCTGACCTGCGCCTGTGCCTTCGCCGCATGCGGGCTGCTCGGCATGTGGGTGCCGACCATGCAGACGCTCGCGCTGATGGTCGTCGCCGTCGCCGCCTCCGTCGCCGTCGGCGGGCTGCTCGGACTGGCGGCCGGGCTCTCCGCGCGCGCCGACCGCGTCCTGCGCCCCCTGCTCGACACCATGCAGATCCTGCCGGCGTTCGCGTACCTGCTGCCGATGGTGCTGGTCTTCGGCATCGGCGTACCCGCCGCCGTACTGGCCACCGTCGTCTACGCCGCCCCGCCGATGGCCCGCCTGACCGCCCTCGGCCTGCGCGAGGCCGACGCGGGAGTGCTGGAGGCGGCCGCCTCGCTCGGCGCCACCGGCCGCCAGCGGCTGTTGACCGCCCGGCTGCCGCTCGCCCGCCGGCAGCTGCTGCTCGGCGTCAACCAGGCCATCATGACCGGCCTTTCGATGGCCGTGATCGCCTCCGTGATCGGCGCGGGCGGCCTCGGCGACCGCGTCTACCAGGCCCTCGCGTCCGTCGACGTCGGTGCCGCCCTGGCCGCGGGCATCCCGATCGTGCTGCTCGCCGTGGTCCTCGACCGCACCGCCGACGCGGCGGGCCAGCGGATCGGCGCCCCCGAGACCCCCGGGAGCAGCGCACGGCAGCTACTGCTCCGCGTGTTCGACGGATGGTACGGATGGCTGCTCACCGTCCTCGTGGCGGTGGCCGTCGCCGTCGGCGGCCGCATCGGGGGCACGACGCTGTGGCCCACGTCCTGGACGGTGTCCATCGCCGGGCCCGTGAACGAGGCGGTCGCCTGGATGACCGCCCACCTGTACTCCGGTGTGCCCGTCGTCGGCGGCAGCGCCGACTGGGCCGCCCGTTTCACCGGCTGGATCCTCGACCCCCTGCGCAGCGGTCTCCAGGCCGCGCCCTGGTGGCTGCTCCTGCTGCTCGCCGCAGCGCTCGCCCTGCTCGTCGGCACCTGGCGCACCGCGCTCACGGCCGTCCTCGCCCTCGCCGCCGTCGGGGTGCTCGGCGTGTGGGACGCCTCCCTCGACACGCTCTCCCAGGTGCTCGCCGCCGTCGCCGTCACCCTCGCACTCGGCTTCGCGATCTCGGTGGGCGCCGCGCGCAGCGACCGCGCGCAGCGGGCGCTGCGCCCGGTGCTCGACGTGTGCCAGACCCTGCCGCAGTTCGTCTACCTCATTCCGGTGGTCGCGCTGTTCGGGGTCGGCCGGGCGCCGGCCGCGGCCGCCGCGGTCGTGTACGCGCTTCCGGCCGTCGTACGGATCACCACGCAGGGCCTGCGCGAGGTGAACCCGGCCGCGCTGGAATCCGCCCGGTCGCTGGGCGCTACCCGCTCGCAGCAGCTGTGGCAGGTCCAACTGCCACTGGCGCGGCCCGCGTTGCTGCTCGCCGTCAACCAGGCGGTGGTGCTGGTCCTCGCCGTCGTCATCATCGGCGGCCTGGTCGGCGGCGGCGCGCTCGGCTACGACGTCGTCCTCGGCCTCGCGCAGGGCGACCTGGCCACCGGCCTCGTGGCCGGCGCCGCGATCGTATGCCTCGGCCTGCTGCTCGACCGCGTCACCCAGCCCGCGAAGGAGGCCTGAGATGCGAAACCGACCCTTCCACGCAGGACGCGACGGACATGCCGGTGATGCCGCAGACGCAGGACGCGACAGACGCGGGCGCCTCGGCCGCCGGGGCTCCGCCCTGCTCGCGGCAGCGACCGGGCTCGCCGTACTCACCGGCTGCGGAGCGGCCGACATGACCCGCCAGGCCTCCCCGTACGCCGCCGCGCAGGGCGCGAAGACCGTCACCCTCTCCGTCCAGTCCTGGGTCGGCGCGCAGGCGAACACCGCCGTGGCCGCCTACCTCCTCGAACACGAGCTGGGCTACCGCGTGGACACCGTGCAGGTCGACGAGGTCCCCGCCTGGGACGCCCTCAGCCAGGGCCGTGTCGACGCGATCCTGGAGGACTGGGGCCACCCCGAGCAGGAGAAACGGTACGTCGAGGGCAAGAAGACGATCACCCGGGGCGGCGACCTGGGCGTGACGGGCCACATCGGCTGGTTCGTCCCGACCTACTTCGCCGAGGCCCACCCCGACGTCACCGACTGGAAGAACCTCGACAAGTACGCCGATCAGCTGCGCACCGCCGAGAGCCGCGGCAAGGGCCAGTTGATGGACGGCTCCCCGTCCTACGTCACGAACGACAAGGCGCTGGTGAAGAACCTGGGCCTCGACTTCGAGGTCGTCTTCGCCGGCTCCGAGGCGGCCCAGATCACCCAGATCAAGCAGTTCGCCAAGGAGGGCAAGCCCTTCCTGACGTACTGGTACAAGCCGCAGTGGCTGTTCGAGCGGGTCCCGATGACCGAGGTGAAGCTCCCCGAGTACACCGAGGGCTGCGCGGACGTCCCGGAGAAGGTGGCTTGCGCCTACCCGCACACGCCGCTGCAGAAGTACCTGAACACGCGCTTCGCCGAGTCGGGGGGCAAGGCGGCCGCGTTCTTGAAGAAGTTCCGCTGGACCACGGCGGAACAGAACGAGGTGGCCCTGATGATCGCCGAGGAGAAGCTCTCGCCGCAGCAGGCGGCGAAGAAGTGGGTCGAGCGCCACGAACAGGTCTGGCGGCCGTGGCTGGGCTGACCTTGCGCACGTCCCTTCCGGACGGCCCCCGCACGGTGGCGGTTTCTAGGGATCGTCGCAACACCTGGTTGGTTTGATCAGGCGGCAAGTAGTTTATGCAGGCGCTCGGCTGGGGTCTCCCAGCCGAGCGTTTTGCGTGGGCGCCCGTTGAGCTGGGCCGCGACGGCGTCGAGGTGGTCGCGTCCGTGGACGGACAGGTCGGTGCCCTTGGGGAAGTACTGCCGCAGCAGGCCGTTGGTGTTCTCGTTCGAGCCGCGCTGCCAAGGGCTGGCGGGGTCGCAGAAGTAGACCGGGATGTCGGTGGCATCGGTGAACGAGCCGTGCGCCGCCATTTCGCTGCCTTGATCCCAGGTCAGCGAGCGCACCAGGTGTGCGGGCAGCGTCTGAACCGTCTCGACGAGGGCGTCGCGGACGTGTTCCGCGCTGCGGCCGTCGGGCAGGTGCAGGAGCATCACGTAGCGGGTGGCGCGTTCGACGAGGGTGCCGATCGCGGAGCCGTTGTCTTTGCCGATGATCAGGTCGCCTTCCCAGTGGCCGGGCACGGCCCGGTCCTCGACCTCGGCCGGGCGTTCACTGATCATGACCATCGGGGTGGTGAAGCGGGGCTGGCGCTGCTGGGCCTGGCGGCGCGGTGTGCGGCGGGCGCGTCCCAAACGCAGGGCGCGGGCCAGCTCTCGGCGCAGTTCGCCGCGGCCCTGGACGTAGAGGGCCTGGTAGATCGTTTCGTGGACCACGTGCATCTCCGGCCGGTCGGGGAAAGTCCGGCGCAGACTCTCGCAGATCTGCTCCGGGCTCCACTTCAGGTCCAGGCCGTCCTGGACGAAGTCCTGCAGCACGGGGTTCTGGCCGATCTTCCCCGGCTTGGGGCGGGGCCGGCGGGCGTCGGCGCGGGCCTGGGCCGCGTGCGGCCGGTACTGGCCGTTACCCGGGTGCCGATTGCGGCGGATCTCCCGGCTGACCGTGGACGGGCTGCGGCCCAGCTCGGCCGCGATCGTACGGATGGCTGCCTTCTCGCGTAGCCGGTCGGCGATGTGGATCCGGTCCGCCTCGCGCAGAAAGCGCGAAGGACCGGACGAGGGCGCTACCGCTGTGAGCGGTAGCGCCCTTCCGGTCCTGCCGGACGGGGCGCGGCCGTTACGCCACCGCTTCCCCGTCCTGAGGTTGATACCGACGATCCGGCACGCTTCCCGACTGCTCACGCCTTGCTGCATGAGCTGAAGGTAGGCACGCCGTTCCTCGGTCAGCGAACGGCGTCCCCGGTTGACTGAACGGTCCCGGATCTCGAAGTCCATCGCACTCCCCGAATCGGGGTGTTGCGACGATCACTAGAACTCAAGGGTGGGGCGGGGGCCGTCCGGGTCGAGGCGGGGGGTGGGCCCTCGTGGCTCGACAAGATCGCCGCTGCCACGCATCCTCTCGGCATGGAATTCCTCGTCTACCACCGCGACCGGCCCGGTTCCCTGCGACTGCGCGAAGAACTGCTCGAAGAGCACTGGTCGTACATGGACCGGTACGCGAAGGAAATGATCGCCCGGGGGCCGACGTTCGGCGATGACGGCGAGACGCTCACCGGAAGCGTCCACGCCCTCGACCTCCCCGACCCCGCCGCAGCCCGCGCGTTCGCCTTCGACGAGCCGGGCTACCAGGCCGGCGCCTACCGCGACGTGCTCCTGCGCCGCTGGCGCAACACGCTCGGGCGCACCATGTGGGACTTCCCCGGCGACCGGACGGGCGGCAAGCAGTACCTCGTACTCGGGCTCGGCGAGGGGGCCGCGGCCGACCTGGAAGTGCCCGCGGACCGGGACGCGTTGATCGCCTACGGGCCGCTGCTGTCCGACGACGGCAGCGCATGGCTCGGCACGGCGGCGCTGCTGCGGGCAGCCTCCCCGATGACGGCACGCGCCGTCCTGACCACGCATCGGTACGCCGAAATCGAGGTGCACGACTGGGAGTTCGGTGGACGGCGATCATGAGCGGGCACGTCGCGCCGCGGCCAGCTCGCAGCGGACGAGTGGACGGACGGGGTTTGGCGGCCGGAATCGGGGATACACGCGCCGATGACGGTGGTACGCCTCCGCAGACGGGCGTCCACCGCAGCTGGTGACCGTAGGCGGCACCCCCCTCCCCCCGGGACGCCGCCTACGGCCCGCCGGCACCGCACCGCGCCCCTGCGTCGTCCCGTCGCAAGGCACGCCCCCACGGCCGCGGCCATGCCTCCCCGCAGCCCGGCCCGGGCAAAGCCCCCGGCGGCCGCTGACCACACAGCGGCCCCCGGGCCGGCGACGCGGGTGGACACGCCACCCCGTGTACGCCCAGCCCGGTGGACGAAGGAGGATGTGGGCATGGCACTGGTCAAGAAGGGCTCGCGGCTCATCACCGTGGACGGCACCACCTACCGGTGGCGACTCCGCAGACGGCCGACGTACGACCAGGGACTGGCCGTGTCACCGCTCGCCTACGCGGTCGAACACGCCGAGTCTCCCGGAACCACTTTGGTGGTCACCACCAACCAGCCGCACCCGAGCAACTGGTTCGGAACGCACGGCAGCCCCGTCCTACCGGCCCGGGTCGCGGACGACATCCGCACCGCTCTCACCGCCGGCTGGTCACCCGCGAGCCCGGGCGCACCGTTCCGCCTCGATCAGTCAGCGGGCTTCACCTCGACCCACTGACCCGCCCAGGACGGCCGGTGCCGGTGGCGGGGCGGTGAGCACCCCGCCACCGGCGGGTGGCCGTGCCTCAGGAGGTGACCAGGGATTCCAGGGCGGGGACCGTTTCGGCCGGGGTCGGCAGGGCGGCGTTTTCCGCCCGGAGGCGGGCGGCGGCCTCGCGCAGGGACGCGTCGGTGATGAGTCGCGCGAGGAGCGGGGTGTCGACGCCGTCGGAGGCCGAGCGCAGGGCCGCGCCCGTCGCGGTGAGGGCGTCGGCGTTGGTGAAGTGGTCGGCGCCCTGGGGCAGCAGGAGCTGGGGCAGGCCCGCCTGCAGGGCGGTGAGCAGGGTGCCGGAGCCGCCGTGGTGGATCAGGGCGTCGGAGGCGGTCAGGAGCTCGGCGAGCGGGACCCAGGGCAACGGGCGGACGTTGTCCGGGAGCGTACCGAGCGCGGTGAGGTCGGTGTCGCCGACGGCGAGCAGGAACTCGGCGTCCACCGATGCGGCGGCCTCGATCAGGCAGACGATGGAGCGGACGCCGTCCATCTCGGTGAGCACGGTGCCCAGCGTGACGGCGACGCGCGGGCGGGTGCCGCGGCGGAGCAGTTCGGCGGGGACGGTACCGCCGCCGTTGTACGGGAGGTAGCGCATGCGCAGGCCGCCCGGGTCGCCGCCGAGTGAGGCGGGGACGATGTTCAGCGCGGTGGCTCCGGCGGGCCCGGCCACCCCGTACGTCTCGTACGCCTCGCTGAAGTTGGCGGCGATCCGGCCGACCATGTCGATGCCGGACATGACACCGAAGTTCTGGATCACCGACGGGATCTTGAGCTTGGCCGCGACCAGCGGGGCGGAGGCCTGGAAGGAGTCGTAGACCAGCAGGTCGGCGCCCCAGTTCTCGGCGACGTCCAGCAGGCCGTCCACGGTGGAGCGGGAGACGAGGGCGAAGCCGAGGGCCGCCCTGTCGAGGATCTCGTCCGGGGTCAGGTCAGGCGTGACGTACTGCGACCCCTCACTGGTGGACTGCTCGAACACGTCCCGGATGGTGCGGCCGTCACCGATCTCGACGATCGGGAAACCCGCCTCGCGCAGCCGGTCCAGCGGCTGCGAGCCCGCGAACAGCACCTCGTGGCCGGCCGCACGCAGAGCCTGCGCGGTCGGGATCATCGGGAAGAGGTGGCCTGCCGCGGCCGGGCTGGTGAAGAGTATGCGCACGGTTTCTCCTTGCCAATGGTCTGCCGATCGAGGCCGAGGCGTGCGGGCCCGCCCCGGTTCCCTCCGGGGAACTGTCCTGGTGGCATGCCGTGTTCCCGGAGCAGGGGCGATAATCGGACGTTCTGGTAAGGGACTTGTCGGCCAAGGGCTCGCTGTCACCCCGAGTCGGGGCGATCCCACGGCCACGGCGGCCGGACGCCACAAAATCCGAAGGAGCGCATGAGTTCGAGGGGGTAGATTTCGCCTGGTTGAAAGACTGGACAAAGGGGCGGGGAAAAATGAAGTCAGGCAGGGCTGCCGCGGGCATCGCCGCAGCACTCGTCATCACGGCGGGCGCGAGCGGGTGCTCGGCGGCGACCGTGGGGAAGCGGGCGGCCGACTCGGCGGCGACCGTGGGGAAGCAGGCGGCCGACTCGGCGGAGACGCTGGTCGCAGCGCTCAGCAAGGCCTCCGACGAGGCCTCGAAGGCGGGCTCGGCGCAGGTCAAGATGACCGTGGCCTTGCCGGACACCGGTGGAAAGCCGGTGCAGATGAACGGCGTCTACTCCTGGGGCAACGGCCTCGCGATGGAAGCCGAAATGCCGGCCAAGGACCTTGAGATGGAGGACCTGGTCGCGGACGGCTCGGTCACGATGCGACTCGTCCAGGGTGCGTACTACTACGGCGTCGACCCCCTGCCGGACGGTCCGATGAAGGGAAAGAGCTGGCTGAAGCTCGATGCCTCCGCCGTCCTTGGCGAGAAGGGCGCGGCCAGCATGAATTCCGGCAGCAACGACCCGACCGCCGGGCTGAAGACGCTCAAGTGGGCCAGCAACGTCACGAAGCTCGGCAAGGAGGACGTCAACGGGCGCAGCGCGGTCCACTATCGCGCGGTGATCCCCGCGGACAAACTCGGTGACGCCGCCGCCGTGTTCGGCGCGGCGGGAGGCGGCGCCGGCGAGCTCGTCTCGGACATCTGGGTCGATGACAAGGGCATGCCCGCGCGGCTGAACCAGGCGTTCGGTTCCGCCAGTGTGAATGTGGACTTCCTGTCCTTCGGCATCGCGAAGGACATCGCCGTCCCGCCGGCGGACGAGACGGCCGACATGACCGAACTCGTCAAGAACGGTGGTGCCGGGCGGGCCTGAGTACGGGGAGCCGTGCGGTGTGCGGTCCGGCCGCGGGCGGACCGCACACCGCACACCGGCTTATATGTATTCAGATTGGCGCTGGTCATTAGAGCCATATTCCGACGTCTACCGAATTACGCCGGAGCTCGGCTCAATTGAGTGTCTTCCCGGATCGGAGCGGCGCGCTGCGGCGCGTCTACGAACTGTCGCTGTATCCCTGGGACGTTACGTGAGGAAACGGAAGGGGAGACGATGTTCGGGCGAAGGAAATTCCTCATGGCCGGAGCCACCGGGGGCGCGCTCGTGCTTCCACGGGGTGTTCTGGGAGCGCGGGCGTACGCGGCGTCGGGGCACGGGACCGAATCCGACACCACGGTTACGCACACCCCTGCGCTGAAGAAATACGTCGACCCCCTCCCCATCCCCAAGACGGCCATCGCGGATCCCTCCGCCTATCCCGGCGCCGACTACTACGAACTCACGATGCGGCAGGGCTCGTGGCGCTTCCATCGGGATCTCGCACCGGCAACCGTATGGGGTTATTGGGCCGCGAACCCGAACGATCCGCACAAGACGATCGGCATGGGCTATCTGGGGCCGACCATCAGCGTGGCCAAGGACCATCCGACGGTCATCAAATACCGGAACGAGCTGCCGACCACGCACCTGTTCCAGTTCGTGATCGACGAAATCCGCAAGGGAAACCCCCAGCTCACCCCGATCGCCCCGCCGCCCTACAAGACCAAACCGCCGTTCCCGCCGAACGTCAACGTGTGGAACGTCGTGCACCAGCACGGCGGTTTCACGCCTCCGCAGTCCGACGGCATGCCGCTGCAGTCGTTCAGCCCGGACGGGTTCCACGCCGAGTCCTACACCACCCTGGACCCGGACCGGGCCGAACCCAACGAGGCGATCTACGCCTACACCAACCGCGAGCGTTCGTGCCTGCTCTGGTATCACGATCACGGCATGGGGATGACCAGCGTCAACGTCTACGCGGGCCTCGCCGGTCTCTGGATCGTTCGCGACCCCGCCGACGAGCGGCTCGGGCTGCCGCAGGGCGAGTACGAGGTCCCCCTCATCCTGCAGGACCGGACCTTCAACGCGGACGGCTCGCTCGCCTACACCATGACCCTGCGGGAAGGCGAGGACACCCCGGTCGTCAACGGAAAGGCGTACCCGTTCCTCGCCGTCGAGCAGCGACGCTACCGGCTGCGCATCCTCAATGCCTCGAACGAGCGTTTCTGGCGGCTGAGGTTCGACACCCCCACGGACGTTCTGCCCCAGCCCACGCTGCCCTTCTGGCTGATCGGCACGGACGGCGGCTTCCGCGAACCGTTGCAGATGCTGAACTTCCTGATCGGCCCGGCAGAGCGGTACGACCTGATCGTCGACTTCAGCAAGATGCCCATGGGCACGAAGATCAAGCTGACGAACTACAACGCACCGGTCCACTATCCGGGAGGCGGTGGACCGGAAATCAAGGAAATCATGGAATTCCAGGTCACGAAACAGCTCTCCCGAGGCGGGGACAGGACGAGGCCGGGCAAGGAACTCAAGCTGCCGGAAGTCGCGGCCGTCGAGCTGCAACCGCACACCCGCCGGCGTGAATGGGTCCTGTACCAGCACAAGCTCTTCACCACCATGACGTTCAACGCCGTGCCGTTCATGGAGCCGTCCCAGGACTTCATCAAGGCGGGCTCGACCGAGATCTGGGAGTACATCAATCCCAATCACGACGCCCACCCGATGCACGTCCACCTCGTCAACTTCCAGGTGTTGAACAGGCAGCCGATCGACGCGACCGCCTACCAGGAGGACTACGAGAAGTGGCTTGACGGTGGCCGCAAGCCGCAGGACAGGCCGGTACTGGAGAACTACCTCACCGGCCCGCCGATTCCGCCGGACCCGGACGAAGCACGGTCCAGCAAGGACACGGTCAAGTCCTATCCGGAGACGGTGACCAGGATCATCATCCAGGAATTCGACCCGCCGACGGGCACGATCGCGTCGATTCCGGGCAGCGGCACCGAGCTCCCGGCGACGTACGTCCACCACTGCCACATCCTCGAACACGAGGACGACGACCTGATGCGGCCGTGGACGATCGTCGCCGACGACGACCACGGCGGCGGCGATCCCGTCGCCAGCCACGGCGGCCACGGCCACTGACGGGGGCGGGGGCGGTCGATCCCCCGGTGAGGTGTCGAGAAGGGGCGCCCGGCTCCGACGTCTCCTGTGCAAAGGCCCTGGAGGCGACGCACAGAGGAGAGAACGCAATGAAGTACCTGGTGATGGTGCAGGGTGCACAGGCCGACTACGACGCCATGAACGGCAAGGCGTCCGCGCACAGCCCGGCCTGGAGCGAGCAGGAGCTCAGGGCGATGTTCGCGTACATGAGCGCGATCAACGACGATCTCGCGGAGAGCGGGGAGTTCATCGACGGGCAGGGGCTCGTCGAGCCCGCGAAGACGCGGTTCGTGACCGCGGACGCGGAGGGGCGGCCGGTCGTCTCGGACGGGCCGTACGGAGAGACGAAGGAGGTGCTCGCCGGGTACTGGGTGCTCGACTGCGCGAGCCTGGAGCGGGTCACCGAGATCGCGGCGCGGGTCGCACAGTGTCCGGCGCCGGCCGGTGCACCGGTGTTCCCGGTCGTGATCCGGCCGATCGACGAGGCCGGCGGGAGCGAGCTCGGCGGTGGTGAGAACGCTTGACGGCGCCCACGACCGTCGAGGACCTGCTGCGCCTGCACGCGCCGCAGGTCCTCGGCGCGCTCGTGCGCCGCTACGGGCACTTCGATGCCGCCGAGGACGCCGTACAGGAGGCACTGCTCGCCGCTGCCGGGCAGTGGCCCCGGGACGGTGTGCCGGCCAATCCGCGGGGCTGGCTGATCCGGGTCGCGGCGCGGCGCCTCGCGGACGCGCTGCGGGCGCAGACGGCACGGACGCGGCGGGAGGAGACGGCCGTACGCCTCGAACCGCGCGAAGTACGTGCCGCACCCGCCGACGACGACACGCTCACCCTGCTGTTCCTGTGCTGCGACCCGGTGCTCGCACCCGCCGCCCGGATCGCGCTGACGCTGCGCGCGGTGGGCGGCCTGACGACGGCGGAGATCGCCCGTGCCCATCTCGTACCGGAGGCGACGGTCGCCCAGCGGGTCAGCCGTGCGAAGGCGAAGCTGCGCGCGGAAGGGGCGGACCGCCCCTTCCGTCCGCCGGACGCCCAGGACCGGGACGCGCGCCTCGGCTCCGTCCTCCAGGTGCTCTACCTGATGTTCAACGAGGGCTACACGGCCACCTCCGGGCCCGCCCTCCACCGCGCCGACCTCGCCCGCGAGGCGATCCGGCTGACCCGGGAGGCCCGGCGGCTGCTGCCCCGCGAGGGCGCGGTGACGGGCCTGCTGGCCCTGATACTGCTGACCGAAGCCCGCAGCGCGGCCCGGACGGGACCGGGCGGCGAGCTGGTCCCCCTCGACGAGCAGGACCGCGCGCTCTGGGACCGTGCGGCCATCGCCGAGGGCACCGCCCTGGTCGAGGAGGCCCTGGCGGAGGGCCCGCCCGGCCCGTACCAGCTCCAGGCCGCGATCGCCGCCCTCCACGACGAGGCCGCTGGCCCCGAGAGCACGGACTGGCCCCAGATCCTCGCCCTCTACGACGTCCTGGTGGCCCGCTCTCCGACACCCGACCCGATGGCGGAGCTCGGGCGCGTGGTCGCCCTCGCGATGGTCGAGGGTCCGGAGGCGGGGCTGGCCGCCCTCGCCGCCCTCGAACCCGGCTTCCCCCACTCCCACCGCCTCGACGCCGTCCGCGCCCACCTCCTCGAACGCACCGGCGCCCGCAAGGCCGCCGCCGACGCCTACCGTCTCGCCGCCCGCACCACCCTCAGCCTCCCGGAACGCCGCTACCTCCAGACCCGCGCCGCCCGCCTGGATCCCTGACCAACCGCCGGGGCCGGAGCCCGTCAGGGTTGCGCACCGCCCGGCCGTGGTGGATCGGATTGCCGTGCGGGGTGGGTCGTCGGAGGTCAGGCCGGGGCGTACGGCGCCGGCGACGCGGGCCCGTTCGAGCAGCTGTCCGCCGACCGACCACGGCATCCGCTTGAGGTCAGGGCGCCTCGTTACTCGACCGGGCCCGGTCCAGGGACCACGAGCCCACGCCCACCAACAGGGCCACCGCGGCTCCATAGACCGGCAGCCACAGGGTCGTGGTCGCGGACAGGCAATCGGCGACGGCGACATGGCTCTGGACCTCTTGCGTCTGCACCAGGGCGACGGGGTCGCGACCCGCGAGGTCCCCCAGCACCGCCCGCGTCCGGATGCGCTCGTACCTGCCCAGCGCGGGACATCGGTCACGAGTGCCCGGCATCGGGAACAGCCACGCCCAGCGCTGCATCATGGGGGCCACCATGATCGCTACGCACAGGCCGACGACCAGCGAATACGCCGCCAGGTTCCCCACGTAGGCGAACCGGACCCCGGGCCTCCATGTCGGCAGCCGGTAGAGGGTGAAGAGCACTGCCAGGAGCGTCACCCCGATGTACGTGGCGAACCACTGCCACGAACCCTGCGCGAGCACGGCCGTCAGCACGGCGCCCAGCGCGATGCCGATGACTCCCGGCTGGGCGGGAGCATCACTGCGCGTGCCGGTGGATGCAGGGCTCCGGGCTCCTTGGGGGCTGGGATCGTCCACGGGATCTCTCCTGCCTGGTCCGACCACCAGCATCCCGACACGGCACGCCCTCGACCCGCCGCCATGCCGGGCGGCTCGGAACTCCGGCCCGGTTGGCGGTCCACGACCGCCCTGCCGGCGGGGACAGAACGCACGAGGCTCCCGGAGCGTCCCGCTCCGGGAGCCTCGCGAAGAGGTCGGCGATCAGGCGATCGTGATGTTCTCCGCCTGCGGGCCCTTCTGGCCCTGCGTGACGTCGAAGGTCACGGCCTGGCCCTCCTGCAGCTCACGGTAGCCATTGGCGTTGATGTTGGAGTAGTGCGCGAAGACGTCCGGACCGCCGCCGTCCTGCTGGATGAAACCGAAGCCCTTTTCGGAGTTGAACCACTTCACGGTTCCGCTGGCCATGCTCGTGCCTCTCAGTCGATGTGGGGTCCGCACCGCGCGGCCCCGGGAGGTGATCGCCCTGGTCCGGCACTGCACAGCAGAATGCCCACGCCAGGGCGCGGGCAGGGACTGCGAACCACGACAGCTGTCGCAGACGCTACACGGCGGAACTGCCCCTCACCAGAGAGCAACGATCACTCGTTTGCGACGTGCCGTACGAATGGGCCCGTAACGGACGCAGCCCGTGGCCGTGGGCCGCCGCCGCGAGCACGGTTTGGCCCGAACGGGGCGCCGTCCGCGCGGCTCGGACGCCCCGGGGACGCTCTCCCCTACCCTCTGCCGTCAGAGGGGTACGCGATACGGACGAGGTGTGTGCGGCTTGGAACTGGGCCTGCCCCGGCACGGGGCGGTGGGTCGGTGACCGCGGCCCGGGAGGCACTCTCAGGTCTGCTCGAAGAGGCCCGCTCCCTCCTGCCCGACACCGTGGCCCTGCGCCGGAGCATCCACCGCCACCCGGAGCTGGGGACGGACCTGCCCCGCACCCAACGCGCCGTCCTGGACGCACTGGTCGGGCTCCGGCTGCACGTCACCACCGGCTCCGGCCTCAGTTCCGTCACCGCCGTCCTCGAAGGCGACCTACCCGGTCCCACGGTCCTGCTGCGCGCCGACATGGACGCCCTGCCGCTGGCGGAGGAGACCGGCCTGGACTTCGCCTCCCGGGCGCCGGGGGCCATGCACGCCTGCGGACACGACGCCCACACCGCCATGCTCGTCACGGCAGCGCGGATTCTGACGGCCCGGCGCTCGAAGCTGGCCGGGCGCGTCGTGTTCATGTTCCAGCCCGCGGAGGAGTCCGGAGGGGGCGCCCTGCGCATGATCGACGAGGGGGTGCTGAGGACGGCGGACGGAGGGAGCGTGGACTGCGCCTTCGCCCTGCACGTCACCACCCGCTTCGACAGCGGCACCCTGCACCTGCGGCCCGGACCGACGTTCGCGGCCTCCGACCTGCTCCGGGTGACCGTCCGCGGGAGCGGCGGGCACGCCTCCACCCCGCACCTGGGCCTGGACCCGGTGCCCGTCGCGTGCGAGATCGTCCAGGCCCTGCAGACGATGGTCACCCGTACCGTCGACGTCCACGATCCGGCGGTGGTCACCGTCGCCTCGGTCCACGCCGGTACGACGGCCAACGTCATCCCCGATACGGCGGAGATCGTCGGTACCTTCCGTACCCTCTCCCCCGCCACGCGCCAGCTCGTACGGGAGGGCATCACGCGTGTCGCCCACCACGTCGCCGCCGCCCACGCGGTCCGCGCCGAGGTCACGCTGACGGAGGGCTACCCGCCCGTCGTCAACGACCCCGCGCGCACCGCCGCCCTCCACGGCACCGCCCGTGCGCTCCTCGGACCCGAACGGGTCCACCAACTGCCCGCGCCGTTCATGTGGGCCGAGGACTTCTCGTACGTCCTTCAGCGGGTGCCGGGAGCGATGGCCTTCCTCGGGGCCCGTCCGCCCGGAACCCCGCCCGCGCAGGTCCCCGACCTGCACTCCGGCCGGGTCGTCTTCGACGAGGCGGCGCTGGCCACCGGGGCGGCCCTGCACGCGGCCGCAGCCCTGTGCCCCGGGGGCGCGCCCTCGGCGGAACACGGCTGAGCCGTCGTACGGTCGGCAGCCGTTCAAAAGGCTCCGCGGGGGCGGGGCTTGGCGCGGGCCGTCCTCGCAGCGCCGGCGTGTCCGGCGGTGAAGGCCCGTACGGCGCACCGGGTGCGCAGCTCTTCGAGCACGTCGGACTGTTCCTCAGCCCGTGCCAGGAGCCCCGCGAGCCGCGCGGCGTCGAGGCGCCGGTCGCTCGCGGCGAGGGTGTGCAGGGTGAGCCAGCAGGACCGCTTGCCCTGGACGCCCATCCGCATTGCCTCCAGTTCGAGGACGTCGCTGAGCGGGGACCTGGAGAAGAGGCGTCCGTTCAGCTTGAGGCGCCCCGCCTTCTCTCCCAGCCAGCCCAGGGCCGCCCTGGAGCGGCGTTCGGGCACGTCCAGGGTCCGCATGATGTCCTTGAGGGATTCGCGGTCCTGGGCGACCTCCCGTGCCAGCCGTTCCAGCGGGGGCCCGAAGGGGCTGCCGTGGTGGTTGTTGGCCGCACGGTTCAGGAGATCGACGCCGGCGGTGGAACCCGCCAGGTGATCGTTGAGGTAGAGACCGAGCAGGTACTGGGCATCGCCGTGTGCCGATGGCGTGTGCATGGCCGGACCTCCCGTGGATCGGATGCCGGGACGTTGCTCCCCCTGCGGCTACCCCCGCACCGCGGTCCCACTCGCGTGCGCGGCCGCGCCGGTCAGCCAGGTCAGCCAGGTCGGCCCGGTCAGCCAGGTCGGCCCGGTCAGCCCGCCGGGGCGGCGTCGACGCCCAGCACCTGCAGCAGTTCCGGCCGGTGCAGCTCGGCGACCGGGGCGAGGAGGTCCGGGTGGCGCAGCAGTGCGGCCGCACGGCGGTCGTTCTCCCCGGGTTCGTTCAGGCGGCGGAATCCGGCCGTCAGGGCGCCGGTGTGCTCGGTAGAAGCCAGGGCGTGCGCTGCGTCCGCGGCCAGGGCCGGGGTGCTCAGCAGACAGGCCGCCCAGCTGGCGACGACCTCGTCGACCCAGGTGCGCCAGGCGTTCTCGTGCTCGCCGTGCTCGTCGTCTCCGGGGAGCGCGGTGGCGGCGTCTGCTCCGGTGATCCAGTCGAGCCGGTCCGAGCCGCCCGGTCCCGAGAGCGCGACGAGCTGCGCGTCGAGGTCGGTCGGATACCGCAACCACGCCGCGACGGTGACGGCCTGCCGTGCCTGGGCTTCCGCCAAACCGCGCTGGAATGCGCCGCCGCCGCAGGGGTAGGCGCGGGTCAGCCAGTGTGCGGTCGCCGCTATGAGCGGTGAGAGAGCGGAGTCTGAGGGCATCGCTGACCATCCGGCACGTGCGGGAAGCGGGAGGAACGCCACGATAGCGGCGGTGCCACCGGCATTGGAACCGAACGGACCGGACGGTGGCGCAGAACACGGCCCGACATCCGACCGCTGGCCAGAGCGCGCACCCGATCGATCGAGGAGGCAGTCATGGGACACGGCGGTGACGTCATCGCGGAGCTGACCACCGACCACCGGGAGGTGGAGGAGTTCTTCGCCCACATCGAGTCGCTCCCGTCCGGGCACTCCGGCAGGAAGGACTACGCGGACAAGGCCACGATCGAGCTCGTACGGCATTCCGTCGCGGAAGAGGCGTACCTGTACCCGGCGGTACGTGAACACCTGCCCGACGGCGACGCCGTCGCGGACCGGGAGCTGGCGGACCACGCCGCCGCCGAACAGCTCATGAAGGACCTGGAGGGCTGCGACGCCGACGACCCGCGGTTCGACGGGCTGCTCGACAAGCTCATGGCCGACGTCCGAGAGCACATGGCCGACGAGGAGGACCACCTGTTCCCCCGGCTCCGTGCCGCGTGCCCGCCCGAGGTGCTCGGCGAGCTCGGCGACAAGGTGCGCACCGCCAAGAAGACCGCGCCGACCCGGCCGCACCCGTCGGCCCCGGACAAGCCGCCGGCCAACAAGATCCTCGCGCCCGGCATGGGGCTCGTCGACCGCCTCCGCGACATGATGAGCGGTCGGGGCAAGGACTCCTGAACCTCCCGGACCGAATCTGCTGAACCTCTGGTTCAGCCATTGGCTCGGCCTCCCGGCGGCTCACGCCGCCAGGGGGGCCGTTGCCATTCCGGCGCGCTCGCGCAGCCCGTCGATGAACTCCGCGACGGCCTCGACGGAGGTGTGCCGGGGCTCCCAGGCGAGTACCTCGTGGGCTCGGGAGGAGTCCATCAGGGGCAGCCGCAGCACCGCGTCGAAGAGGTCGGGGGACGCCCCCACGAGGTGCAGGCGCCATGCGGTGGCGAGCGCCGTCCGCACCGGCGCGGTCGGCATGCGCAGGGGCCGCGCGTCGAGCACGCCCGCCAGGGCCCGGGCGTCCAGTGGCGGGTCGGCGGCGAGGTTGAAGGCTCCTCTGACGGGGCGGACGGCGGCGGCCAGGTAGGCGGCCGCGGCATCGTCGGTGTGCAGGGCCTGGAATCGCAGGCCCTGGAGGTCGGGCACGGCGGGGATCAGGCCGGGCCGCACGAGCCGGGCCGGCAGGAGCCCTCCGCCGAAGATGCGGCGCTGCTCGGAGGCGGCCGCCCGCTTGAACAGGAATCCGGGGCGCATCCGCACGACCCGGATGCCGGGGTGGTCGCGTTCGAAGGTGTCGAGGAGCCGTTCGACGTACGCCTTCTCCCGGCAGTACGCGGCCCCGGGCCAGCCGTGCGTGGGCCAGGACTCGTCGACCGTGCGGTCCTTGGGACCGGGCGAGTATGCGCCGACCGAAGACGCCTGGACGAGGGCCGGTACGCCCGCTGCGGCGACGGCGTCGAAGACGCGGGCGCTACCGAGGACGTTGGTCCGCCAGGTCTCGGTGGGATCGTGCGTGGGCCGGAACTTCCACGCCAGGTGGATCACGACGTCGGCGCCGTCGAAGAGCGGTACGAGATCGTCTCCATAGGGTTCGATGTCCACGGCGCACCAGTCGGTCTTCTCCGGCTGCCAGTCGGGAGTCCGGCGGGCCAGGCCCAGGACGGACCCCACGGAGGGGTCGGCCGCCAGGGCACGCACCACGCTGGTTCCGACGTTGCCGGTGGCACCGACGACGACGATCCGCAGAGGTGGGACGTGTGTCATCGCATTGACTCCCTTCCGAGCGGGCTCACCGGTCCGCGCCTTCGGGCGCGTCGGCGAAGGGGCTGTCGTCCAGCTGTGCCAGGAGGTCGGCGGGGTCCCGGTACACCGCTCGGGCACCGGCGTCTTCGAGGTCGAGGCGCGGGATGCCTCCGCAGAGCAGGCCCACGCTGGTGACCCCGGCCCGGGCGCCGGCCTTCATGTCCCAGACGGTGTCGCCGACGAACACGGCGCCGTCCGCCGGCGCGTCGACGAGGGCGAGGGCGTGGTGGATGGGGTCGGGCGCGGGCTTGCCCTCGTCGACGTCGTCGGAGCTCGCGGTGGCGTCGATGGCGTCATCGGCATCGACGGCCCGCCTGAGCGCGCCGAGTTCCCCGCCGGCGGCGGAGGTGACGAGGACGACCCGCCAGCCGCGGCGGTCGAGCGTGCGCAGCAGTTCGTCCGCCGCGTCGATGCGGGGCAGCCTTTCGAAGAACGTGCCGAAGAGCGTGTCGTGCGCGGTGCTGAGCGCATCGTCCTCGCCGGTGTCCCGGCCGTCGCCCAGTAGGTGGGCGAGCAGGTCCTCGCCCGGCAGGCCGATCGCCCGGTGTATGGCGTGCATGGAGACGTCGTGGCCGGCTTGGCGCAGGGCCTCCCACCAGCACACCACGTGCAGATGATTGGTGTCGGCGAGCGTCCCGTCGACGTCGAACAGAGCGGCTCGGTTCATGGGCCGCGCCTACCCCCCTCCTCCTCCCGCAGTCCTTCCGCTGTCGTACGAGGCCCTTGGGGAAGCGGAGGACGCGGAACAGCACTATCCGGTCAGCCTGGATGGCCGTTCGGTGAACCGCGCACGGCCGACGGCAGGTCAACGGCCTGCGATCAGTGCGTCACACCCGGTGTCACCCTCCGTCCACGCGTGATCACGAAGGGCGCGCACGGGGCGTGAGCTGCCAGAACGACCGTTCGGTCGCCTGTAATCGAACGCCGTGTCCGTAAATCGGTCATCGATGTGCACACGCCCTTCGCACCAGAGAGACTCAACGTCGTCCAGCCGATACACCGCAGCCAAATGCTGCATCCATCCTTCGAATTGAAAGAGAGTACTGTCGTGCGTCACCGCATCGCTGCTGTCACCGCCGCCGCCCTCCTCCCCCTCGCCGGGGCCACCGGGATCGCGGAGGCTCAGCCCGCGAGCCTGTACGCCCCGTCCGCCGTGGTCCTCGCAGTCGCCCCCGGCGACGCGAGCGCGGCCGTCTCACGAGCGACCGCGCTCAGCTGTGCACCGACCGCCCAGGGCACGCACCCGGACCCCGGGGCGGCCTGCGCGGCCCTCACCGCCACCGCCGGCAACCTGGACGCGCTGCTGGCGGCCCCGGACCGCAACCGCGCCTGTCCGATGCACTACGACCCCGTCACCGTCACCGCGGACGGCGTCTGGAAGGGCAGCCGCATCTCCTGGAAGCACACCTTCTCCAACGCGTGCACCATGTCCGCGACCCTCAACGGGAACGCCGTCTTCGCGTTCTGACCGCCCCACCGCGGATGCGCCGTCCGCTCAGCTCCGCTCCCCGTCGAAGAGCACTCCGGGGTTGAGGATCCCCGCCGGGTCGAGCGCCTGCTTCGCGGCCCGCAGCGCCCGGGCGAACGGCTCCGGGCGCTGCCGGTCGTATCCGGGCCGGTGGTCACGGCCGACGGCGTGGTGGTGGGTGACGGTCGCCCCGTGCGCGCCGAGCACGTCCATCGCGGCGGACTTGATCTCGTCCCACATCGCGACCTCCGAGCCGCGCCGCGCCGGCGCCATGACGGTGAAGTAGGGGGCGGGGCCGTCGGGGTAGACGTGGGTGAAACGGCAGTTGATCATCCCCTCGGAGCTCGTGACCTTGCGCACGACGGCGCCGAGGTGCCGGTGCACGGCCTCGTACAGGGCGTCGACGCGGTCCCAGGTACAGGCCGTTTCGAAGGTTTCACTGATCACGCTCATCCGTGCGAGTCCGTCGCGCAGGTAGGGCATGCGCAGGAACGCGGAACGCCACGTGGCGGCCGCGGAGTCGTCGGCCGGGGGACCGGCGGGGTCACCGGCCGCGGGCGCGGTCACGGTCGGCGAACCGCCGTGATCGCGCGCCAGGGCGACCAGTTCGGCGAGCCGGTCGGCGACGGGGAAGTGCGCGGACTCCACCCCGAGGACGAGTACGCTCCGGCCGCCGCCGGCCACGCCCGCGAGCGCCGCCTCACCCGGGTCGAGCAGTCGACAGTTGGCCGGGTGCAGGCCCGACTGCGCGAGGGCGCGGACCGCGCCGACCGCGGCTTTGAAGTCATCGAACAGGACCGTGGCCGACGCCTTGTGGCGGGGCCGCTCCTGGAGCCGCATCCAGGCCTCGGTGATCACTCCGAGCGTGCCCTCCGATCCCAGGAACAGCCGGTCGGGGGACGGGCCCGCGCCCGAACCGGGAACGCGCAGCGACTCGTTGACGCCGACCGGGGTGACCACGCGCAGGGACTCGGTCAGGTCGTCCACGTGGGTGAGGAGGGTGGCGTAGTGGCCGCCGGCCCGGGTCGCCAGCCAGCCGCCGAGGGTGGAGAACTCGAAGCTCTGCGGAAAGTGGCGCAGGGTCAGACCGTGCGGCCGCAGCTGGGCTTCGAGGTCGGGCCCGAGGACGCCCGCCTGGATGCGTGCCGCCCTGCTGGCCGTGTCGATGTCGAGTACGCGGTCCAGGGCGGAGAGGTCCAGGGACACCACGCCGCGCCGCCGGTCCCCCCGGTATTCCACTCCCCCGACCACCGAACTGCCGGCCCCGTAGGGCACGACGACCACGTCCGCGCCCTGCGCCCAGTCCAGGACGTCCACGACGTCCTGCTCGGAGCGGGGGAAGGCGACCCGGTCCGGAGCCGCTCCGAGTTCGCCGTGCAGGGCGCGCACGACATCGCGGTAGGCCTTGCCGTAGGCGTGGGACGCCCGGTCCGGCGGGGTGTCGGACATCAAGTGGGCGAGGGAGGAGGGCGGGGCCGCCCGGGCCTTCGGCAGTTCGACGCGGCGAACGTCGGGTACCGGCAGCGGGGTGCCGGCCGCCCCGGGCACCAGCGCGCCGAGGGCGACGCACTGAGCGTCGGGGAGGGCCTGGTCATCGGTGCCCCAGCCCCACCAGGAGCGACGGCGCCGAGGCGGGGCGAGAGGGGCTTCGGGCACGGTCTCGGCCATGGCGATAGAACCCTTCGGTAATTTACCGCTTGGTAATTTACTCCACCGTATAGTTCGCTCCATGGACTCCACAAGCGCCGGCGCCGCACCGGCCACCCAGCCGACCACCCCGCCACCGCCCGGCAGGCGCCGGGGCAGGCCGGCGGGGACGAAGGGCGTTCCGCGCGCCGAGCGCGAGGAGCAGATCCTGGCCGCCGCGGCCGAGGAGTTCGGCCTGCACGGTCATGCGTCCGCATCGATGGCCGCGATCGCGCGGCGGGTGGGCGTGACGAAGCCGATGCTCTACGCCTACTTCGACTCGAAGGACGGGCTCTACCTCGCCTGCCTCGAACACATCGCCGACCGCGTCACCGCGGCCATCGACGCGGCGATGGCCGGCGGTCCGGCCGCCACCACCGAGGAACAGCTCCCCCACGCCGTCCTCACCGGACTCTTCACGGCCCTCGAAGAACGACGTCACTCCTGGTTCGTGCTGTACGACAGGACCCTGACCCCCGGATCCGAACTGCGCCTCGCCACCCAGCGACACCGCGAGGCCATCGACGCACTGGCCGCGACGGGCACCGCTGCGCTGCTGAGCGGCCGCGGCAACGAGGACCCCCTCGACGCCGATGCCCTCAAGCACGTGTGGACGGGCACCGTCAGCGCGCTGATGGGCTGGTGGATCGCCCATCCCGACCAATCCGCCCAGGACATGAGCGCCCGCTGCGCCCGCCTGCTCACGGCCGTACGCAACGCCTGACCCGGCCCCTCGATCAATGCGCCTACACCGTCGGGGGGTTGAGGCGGGCGAAGCCCGGCTGGCGGTGGTAGGGGAAGTAGGGATAGGGCACCGAGCGGGTGCTCGCCCGGTCGAGCACGGCCATCTGCTCCGGGGTGAGCGTCCAGCCCACGGCGCCGAGGTTCTGGCGCAGTTGCTCCTCGTTGCGCGCACCGATGATGACGGAGGACACGGTGGGCCGCTGCAACAGCCAGCGCAGGGCGATCTGCGGGACCGCCCTGCCGGTTTCCGCGGCGATCTCGTCCAGGGCGTCGACCACGCGGTAGAGGTGTTCGTCCACCACCGGCGGCGCGAAGTCCGCGGTGTCGTGCAGCCTGCTGCCGGCGGGCAGCGGTCGACCCCGGCGGATCTTGCCGGTGAGCCGCCCCCAGCCGAGGGGGCTCCAGACGATCGCACCGAGCCCCTGGTCGAGCCCGAGGGGCATCAGCTCCCATTCGTAGTCGCGGCCGATGAGGGAGTAGTAGACCTGGTGGGCGACGTAACGCTCCCGGCCGCGGCGGTCGGCCGTGGCGAGGGACTTCATCGTTTGCCAGCCGGAGAAGTTGGAGACGCCGAGGTGACGGATCTTCCCGGCCCGGACCAGGTCGTCCAGGGTGGAGACGACCTCCTCCACGGGGGTGCCGGCGTCGAAGGCGTGCAGCTGGAAGAGGTCGATGTAGTCGGTGTCGAGGCGGCGCAGCGCCTTGTCGACGGAAGCGATCAGGCGGGATCGCGAGGTGCCCGCGTCGCCGGGGACGTCGCTCGTGGGCAGGCCGGCCTTGGTGGAGATGAGCACCTGGTCGCGGCGGCCCTTGAGAGCGGCCCCCAGCACCTCCTCCGACGCGCCGTCGGAGTAGACGTCGGCGGTGTCGAACATGGTGATGCCGGCGTCGATGCAGATGTCCACGAGGCGACGCGCCTCTTCCACGCCCGTACGGCCCCAGGCGCCGAAGAGCGGTCCCCGCCCGCCGAAGGTGCCGGCGCCGAAGCTGAGCGCCGGAACCTGAAGTCCCGACGCACCCAGTCGCCTGTACTCCATGACGAATCCCCCTCTCACAAACCCCAGCTAATGGGGCTGTGGTTCCGTTAAGATGGCCCCAACATAGCAACGCGAGACGACTAATGGAACTGGAGTCCCGTTATGGAGTTCACGGAAGGCGAGGCCGACCCGGGGACCACGCGCCCCGGAGGGCGTACGGCGCGGGTGCGCTCGGCCGTGCTGGGTGCCACCGCGGACGTCCTGGCGGAACAGGGCTTCGCCCATCTCGACCTCGCCGACATCGCGCGCCGCGCAGAAGTCGGCAAGACGACCGTCTACCGCCGCTGGGGCACGGTCACCGGTCTCGTGGCCGACCTGCTGCTGGACATGGCACAGCAGTCCGTACCGCGCACGGAGACGGGCTCGCTGCTCGGGGACCTGACGGCCAACGCCCGGCTGGTGCAGCGAACGCTGGCCGACCCCCGGCAGGGGGCCCTGTTCAAGGCGGTGATCGCGGCGGCCGGCTGCGACCCGAAGGCCGCGGAGGCCCTGTACGGCTTCTACTCCGCACGCGTCGACGAATGGGCGCCCTGTGTGGAGCGGGCCGCCGCCCGTGGTGAGGTGCCCGAGGGCACGGACGCGCACGAGGTGATCCGCGCGACGTCCGCCCCGCTCTACTACCGCCTCCTGACCACCACCCTCCCGCTCGACGAGGCCGACGCCGATCGCGCCGCGAAGGCCGCGGCGGTGGCCGCGGGGGCGGGGGCGTACGTACGTGAGCCCGGGTCGTGAGCCCGAGGCGGGCGGGGACGCCCTACGGGGTGGTGCGGGCCGGGAACGTGAAGCCGTAACCCTTCGCACTGAGCCAGGGGAGGTACCGCTTGAGCGCCGCGACCGTCTCGCTGCGGTCGCCGCCGCCGTCGTGGAACAGGATGGTCGGCTGCTGGGGCAGCTTGCCCTCCAGGGCGGCGACGATCGCCGGCAGGCCCGGACGGCTCCAGTCCTTGGGATCCACGCTCCAGCCCAGCGGCCGCATCCCGCTCGCGACGGCTATCGCACGGCTGTCGGGGGTGAAGGCACCGCCCGGCGCACGGTAGTAGTTCACGGCGACGCCCGGCACGGCCTTCTCGATCATGGCTTTGGCGTCCAGGATCTGCTTCCGCTGGTAGGCGACGGGCTTGTGGTCCATCGTCACGTCATGGTCGACGGAGTGGTCGCACAGCTGGTGCCCCTCGGCGGCGACCTCGCGCACCAGGGCCGGGTACTTCTGCGCGCTGGTTCCGATCATGCAGAAGGTGGCTTTGACGTGGTTCTGCTTCAGCACCTTGAGGACCTGGGGGGTCCAGCGGGGGTCCGGACCGTCGTCGATGGTGATGGCGACGTCGCGACCCGGGCCCTGGGCCAGCCGGGAGATCCCCAGCGGGATCGTGGAGGCGCCGCGGGCCGGCTCGGAGCCGGCCGGAGACCGGCCCGCCGAGCCGTCCGTGGCGGCGACGGCCGGGGTGCCCGCGGTCGCCAGAAGGGCGAGGACGGCTCCCGCCACGGCGGATCCCGCCCGTCGACGACGCACGGAACTGATGGTGATGCCCATGGACGCGCTCTTCCTTTGCGCTCGGCCCCCGGAACTCGCGATTCCGATCCAGGGTAGGTCACGCGCAGACGGCCCCATTTCCCCCGTTCGGCCCATTCGTCCCACCCCGGGCCTTGAGGCAGAGCCGGCAGGCCCGGGGAAGCACCGCGTCGCGGCGCCCGCAGAACGGGCCGGTCAGGCGGTGGCCGGTGCCGGAGTGTTTTCCGTCTCCTTCTCGGCCGCCGCCTCGCCTGCGGCGGCGACCGGGGCCTCAACCGCCCCGCCGTGGTGCGGGAGGGCCGTGTAGTAGACCGTGGCGCCCTGCTTGACGCGCTCCGCCAGGCTGCGGGCCACCAATCGCTCGGTGGTCGTGCGCACCAGGTTGTCGCTGACGCTGCGGTCCGGGTGCGCGACCTTCAGGACCTGGGCGATCTCGCGGGCCGTCTTCGGCTCCGCCTGACCACTCAGGTGCCGGTGGATCAGCTCGGTCAGCGGGACCTGCTTCTCCTTGGAGGCGGCCTTCTCCTCGGAGGTGACGGCCGTCGCCTTCACGGGCTCCTTCGCCGCGGCCTTCACCGCGGTCGTCTTCCTACCGCTGGCCTTCTTCGCGGCCGCCTTCTTCGCGGGCGCGTTCTTCGCGGGCGCGTTCTTCGCGGGCGCGTTCTTCGCGGGCGCCTGCTTCGCGGGCGCGTTCTTCACGGCCGCCTGCTTCACGGGCGCCTGCTTCACGGCGGTGGCCGTCGCCGCCTTCTTACCGGCGCGCGGGGCGGGCACCGACACCGCGGCTGCGACGTCACCGAGGGCCGCCCGCATCCCGACGAGGAGTACGTGGTCCTGCTCCAGACCGGCCAGGCGCTCCTGGAGGGAGGCGATCTCCTCTCGGATGCGTTCCTGTTCGGCGGTGTTGAGGTCGAGGTCGGCGGTGACCTTCTCTGCGTACTGGGACTTGAGGGTGGGAATCTCCCGAGCGGACATGCGGGCTCCTCCGATGGACAGTGTTGCGTGCGGACTCTACCCAGGTGACCTGTGAGGTGTGTGGGTTTGGGCGGTACCAGGCCCAAAGGAGGCGCCTGCGGTCAGAGTTGCCCGACCACACGGTCCAGCGCGTCCATGATGTGGGTCCGCCAGCCGCTACCCATGATCTTCCGCGCCATCATCTGCAGGTCGTCGTCCGGGTCGAAGCCCTCGTGGACGAGGAAGAGGCAGGTTCCCCGCCCCTCCGGTGCGAGGGTCCAGGTGATGGTCCAGTCGGCACGGTTCGTGCCGGAGGCGTCCTGCCAGCGGACCGCGAGCATGCGGCCCGGTTCGAAGGCGAGGACTTCCGCGGCCGTGGTGCCGGAGAAGCCGGTGTTGGGCCGGGGCGCGGTGTCATCGTGTAGCGGTGGCCGACCTCCAGGCGGAAGTCACACGGCATGAGCCACTGGGCGATCAGCTCGGGCTCGGTCAGGGCCCGCCAGACCTTGCCGGGCGTGTGTGGCAGGAACTGGTCGACCCGTACGGTCGTCAGGTCTTCGGACTCGTAGGGCCCGGCGGTGTGTTCGGGATCGGGAGCGGGATCGGGTGCGCGCTCAGGGGTCATGTCTCATCGTCGGGCATGCGGTCCAGGAGCCGCCGAGGTCCTTGAGCCTGCCGCGCCAGTACCGCTCGTATGGATGCAGCCAGTCCTGGACATCGGCCAACGGGGCGGCTTCGAGCTGGTAGATCCTTTGCCGGCCGGCGCGTTCCTCGGATACGAGCCCGGCCTCCCGGAGCACTTTGAGGTGTTCCGAGAGACTGGGGCGGCGCATGTCGACATGGTCCGCGAGCGCCTGGACGGGCTGCGGGCCGCGCTCGCGCAGGAGGCGCAGCACTTCACGGCGGGTGCCGTTGACGAGGGCGGCGAACACCCGGTCTTCGTCGGCACCCGTCGTGACCACGGGGCTAGAAGCCTTCCTTCTCCGTGACCAGCATCAGGCTGTTGCCTGTTGCCGTCGGGGTCCCGGAAGCCGGCCATCCGCCCCCAGGGGGCGTCCTCCGGACCGGTCACCTCGACTCCGGCCGCGGCGAGCTGCGCACAGTCGGCGTCGACGTCAGCCGTGACCTATCACGGTGTGCGGTCTACGGGCGGGTGGCGGTGACCAGGTAGTAGTCCAGGATCTGCTGCTCCCAGGCGGCCAGGAAGTTGCGGGGCCAGGTGCCCGGCGCCCAGAGGCGCGCGAGCCAGCGGTCCCAGCCGGGCCAGACCTGCGGGCCGATCGAGGCGATGCGCACGTCGGCGAAACCGGCGTCCGCCAATGCTTCGTCGAGCCGGGAAACGGGCCGCGCGATGTCCAGGCCACTGGCGAACGAGTCCAGCAGCCCCGCGAGCCGTTCCGCGGGCGCGGGCGCGCCCTCGACGCTGAAGAAGCTGGCGACCGCCACCCGCCCGCCGGGGCGCAGGACCCGGGCCGCTTCGCGGGCGAACGCGGGCAGGTCCGGGAAGTGCTGCGCCGCCTCGACGCTGTACAGGCAGTCGAACTCGGCGTCGCCGAGCGGCAGGCTCTCCGCCGCCCCGAGCACGAAGCGCAGCCGGGGCGGCCGGGCTTCGAGGAGAGGCGAGTTGGCTTCGCGGGCCCGCTGGAGCTGCTGGGGGTGGATGTCCACCCCGGTCATCTCCGTGGGCCCGTATTCCTCCAGGGCGAGTGCGCACCCGAGGCCGAGACCGCAGCCGATCTCCACGGCCCGACCGCCCGCGGGGCCTACCGCGTCGAGTACGTGCCGGTAGAGGTCCTGCTCGCTGCGGATCCGGTCGCCCTGGGTCAGCGGCTCTTCGAGATCGACCTCCCGCCAGTAGCCGAAGTTGATGAACCCTCCGGCGAACACCGGCACGGCGCTGAGATCGGCCGGCCCGTACGTCTCCCACACTTCGGGCCGCACCACCGGAGCGGGCTGCTCTGCAGGGGTCACCGACGACACCCCACCACCTCCTCGTGACGGGGCGGGGCGCCCCGAAGTCTCCAGTGTGGCGCGCGGACCCCCGTCGCGACAGAGGACCCGCCCGGCCACGCCGGGGCGTGATGCGTGACGGGCCTGCGGACGGCCGACGGGCCGTCAGCAGGTCTTGCGGTAGGGGACGTCGGGGATGTGGGGTTTCCATTCCTGTTCGGTGAGGGGACCCGATGTGGCGCAGAGGTCCCTGACCAACCGTGCGGGGGCGAGGGTGTAGGTGAAGAACCTGCCGTACTCGTCCACGCCGGTCACGGCCGAGCCGTCGGGGGTGAACCCGATCACGCCGAATTCCCCCACGGCTCCGGTGGGCCCCGTCAGAGGCACCCCGATCTGTTGACGGGTGCGGCTGTCCCACACCTTGATCTGGTAGCCGGGCTGAGACTCGTGCACGGTGGCGAACAGCCGGCCGTCCGGGGAGACGGCGGTCGCCCTCTCGGGTGCGGACAGGGGCGGGTAGACCGGACCGGTGCTCAGGTCCTGGCCGACGGGCTGGAGCGTACGGGCGTCCCGGAGCCGGATGTAGGGGCGGAAGCCGCGGGGGTGGGTGTAGAGGGTCGTGCCGTCGTCGCTGATGGAGTCCACTTCCAGGCTCGGGGCGCCTTTGGTGATGACCTCGCCGGAGGGGAAGGCGACTCGGCCGAACATCGGCGCGGTGATGACGGACCGGCCGTCGGGCTGGAACACGACCGCCCCTCCGTTGGCCGGATAGCCGAGGTCGGCGGCCACCTTCCCGATCTGGCGCATGGTGGTCAGATCCCAGAAGGTGAGCGTGTTGACCTCGCCCTTCGTCACGACCTGGACGGCGAGCGACTTCCCGTCCGGCGAGAACGCGAAAGCCGTGGTCGCCCTGTCGCGCATCTGCGGGTCCAGGATCGACAGCGCGCCCAGGACGGGCTCCCTCTCCTTGGCCGTGTCCCAGATCTCGATCGTGGTGCCCATGAGCACGGCGGCCAGGCGCCCGTCACGGCTGAGTTCCGCCTTCTCCATGCCGCTTCCCGACGTGCCGGTGGGCGAGGTCACGGTGGCCCGCTTGGTGCCCGACTGCGGGGACCGGATGTCGAGGGAGGCGTCGTGGGGGAACGCGAGGGTCTGCCGGTCACCGCTCAGTACGCCCTCTTGGTAGTACTCGTCCTTGTCCGTAGACGGGGCGTTTCGACCGTCAAGTAGGTCCCGAGAGGGCTGAGCTTCATCGGCGGCCAGTAGCCGGTGGTTTGCTCGGGGGTGGGGAAGGCGTGTGCGTCGCGCGGCCGGGCGCCGGCGACGTCGAGCACGCGGGTGTATCCGTCGTCGGTGCTCACGGCGGCCGTCTTGCCGTCGTCGGAGAGGTCGACCCGGTGGATCCTGGCCGGAGCCGTGTAGGAACCGGTCCTCGTGCGGGTATCGACGTTCCAGAACTCGACGTTCGTGTCCGCGGCGGCCATGAGGGTCTGCCCGGTGGCGTCGAGGTCGGAGTTCGTCGCCACGAAGCCGGGCAGCTTGAGCACGTCGGCTTCCCACTGGTAGCGCAGGGCCAGCAGGGACGATCGCGACTCGGGGGTGTCGGCCAGGCTCGCCGAAGCGACCGCGAGCCGCCGGGCGAGCCGGGGATCGGTACGGCGGACGGACTGGGCCGTGCCCGCGACCTGGGCGGAGACGGCCCGGTCCCGCTGGCCGGTGGCCGTCTGGCGCTGGGTGAGGACGGTCTGGCGTTGGTCGAACGCGACGGCGGCCGCACCGACCGCGAGGACCAGCAGGACGGCCAGTACGGCGCTGAGCAGTACCCGCAAGCGGCCGCGGCGCCGGGTCAGCGCGGATCCGGCGTCGAGGAAGTCCCGCTCGGTGTGGTTGCGGGTGAGGTGACGGCGCCCCGCCGCGGCCCAGTCGCGGGTGCGTTCCAAAGCCGTGCCCTGGAGCAGGTCGTTGTTCCTGCGGCCGTTGCCCTCCCAGAGCCGGGCCCCTTCCGACCGGCGCTGGTGGACGCCCAGGCCCGGGCGCTCGGCATCCGCCCAGTCGCGGAGCCGGGGCCAGGCCCGGATCAGTGCGGCGCTGGACAAGGTGACCGAGTCGCCGTCCCAGACCAGGATCCCGGCCTCCGTGAACGCGGTCAGGACCTGGTCCAACACCTCCTGCGGGGTCCGGCCGTCGGCGAACTCGGACCGGTACGCCGAACGCAGCGTGTCCTCGGCGCGCTCCCCCGGGGCGACCAGGCGCAGCAGCACCTGGGAGACGACCTCCTGGGCAGCGGTGCCCGGGCCGGCGAAGACCGCCTCCGCCATCTCGGACCGGGACGGCTCGTCGGGCCCCGCCGGGCTGGTGGGAGCGACGCCCTTGACGGCGTCCGCGAGGTCCGCGCGGCCCACGAGCGACAACAGCAGCTGCTCGGACGCCGGCCGGCCCGCGGGGTCCTTGGACAACGCTGCCGACACCAGGGAGCGCAGGGGTTCCCGCAGCACCGACGTGTCGGACTCGTGGGTGGCGACCTGGTAGGTCAGCGCCCCGGCGCTGTCGCCGTCGAAGGCGTGCCGGCCCGTCGCGGCGTAGATGGAGGACGGCGCCCCCAGCCCCACACGTCGACCTTGGCGTCTCCGTTCTCGCCGCGGTAGCGCTCGGGCGGCATGTAGCGCAGCGTGCCCATGGGCAGGCCGGCGGTGGCGGTGCCTTCCATGATCCGGGCGATGCCGAAGTCGATCACGCGGGGGCCGTCGGGGCCGAGCAGGATGTTCTCGGGCTTGAGGTCCCGGTGCACCACGCCGGCCCGGTGGATGGCGACCAGGGCGGTGGCGACGCCGATCGCCGGTCGGCGCAGCTCCTCCGGGCCGTACGGCTCGTCGTGGGACACCGCGCGCCGCAGGTCCGGCCCGGCCACGTACTCGCTCACGACGAACGGGACGGACCCGTCGAGGTCGCAGTGGAGCACCTCGGTGGTGCAGAACGGCGCCACCCGGCGCCACGCCTGGACCTCTTTGCGGAGCCTGTCCCGGTCGCCGTCCTCCACCCGGTGCAGGGCCTTGACGGCGACCCGCCGGCCGTCGACGCCGTAGCCCTCGTCCACCACGCCCTGGCCGCCGGCGCCGAGGCGGCCGTCGAGGTAGAAGGTGCCCAACTGCCTTGGATCGCCGGGATGTAACGGTGTCGCTAAGACGAATCTTCCTGGACGCTTCCGAACGGAAAACTAAAAGAATCTTTTCAGTACGGGAAGGCGCCAGGGCCCGGCGGGCGACCGGTCGGGCGACCCTGTCCGGCGACGACACTTGCCAGTAGTTCGAATTTGAACGTTATGCTGGTACCTGCCAGATCGAGCCACCCCCTTCGAGCCATCGGGAGCGTCGCCCCATGTCCGTCCGCCGCCTCAACCACGCCGTGCTCTGGATCCGCGACGTCGAGCGCTCCGTCGCGTTCTACACCGATGTTTTCGGATTCCAGGTCGACCACCTGATCGCCGGCCGCGCCGCCTTCCTGAGCGCTCCCGGCAGCCTCAACGACCACGACCTCGGACTGTTCTCCGTCGGCGCGCAGGCGCCCGGTCCCGAACAGGGCCGGGTCGGCCTCTACCACCTGGCCTGGGAGGTCGGCACGCTCGGTGAGCTCGCCGAGCTGGGCCGCAAGCTCACCGACCGCGGCGCGCTGGTCGGCGCGACCGATCACCTGGTCTCGAAGTCCTTCTACGCCAAGGACCCGGACGGCAACGAGTTCGAGGTGATGTGGCGCGTCCCCCGCGAGGACTGGCCCGCCGAAGGCTCCGACCTGCGCCCGGGCGCGCTCGACCTGCCGGCCGCGATCGCACGCTGGGGCGCGGACCTCGCGACGGGTTCGGCTGCGGGCTCCGCCAGCTGAGGAACGGCCTGCGAGGATGGCGGGGCCACCCGTCCGCAACACGTGAGGAGCCCGCGCAGATGCCCGCGCCCGGTCCCGGCCCCAAGCCTCCGACGATCGCCGACGTCGCACGCGTCGCCGGGGTGTCGCGCACGACGGTCTCGCACGCCCTCAACGGGCTCGGCAAAGTCGACCCCCGCACCCGGGAACGGATCAAGCAGGTTGCCGTCGAGCTCGGATACCGGCCCAACCTCCGGGCCCAGCGGTTGCGGCACGGGCAGGCCAAGGCCATCGCGCTCGCGTCCTCGATGCCGTTCGCGGTGGCCGGCGGGCCGTCCCGGCTCGGGTTCTACATGGAGATCGCCGCCGCCGCTGCCGAGAGCGCCCTGCTGCACGACTACGCCCTCGTCCTCGTACCACCCGTCCAGTCCGGTTCCGGGCTGCACTCCGTCGACATCGACGGGGCCATCGTCGTCGAACCGGACGTGAACGACCCCGCGACGGCGCAGCTGCGCGAGCGCGGGCTGCCGTACGTGGCGCTCGGCAGGCCCGTCTCCCCCGACGAGGAGGCCCCGTACGTCGACCTGCGGGGCGGGCCCGTCGCCGAGATGCTCCTCACCCACCTGCACGAGCAGGGCGCCAGACGGCCCGCGCTGATCATCGGGTCCGGCGAACGGCACTCCTCCGTCGACGCGCTCGGAGCCTACGGGCGCCTGGCAGCGGAGCACGGCTGGGCGCCGATCGTCGCGACCGCCCCCGAGGCGGGCGGCGAGCAGGCCGGATACGAGCGCTGCGCGGCCCTGCTCGCCGAGCATCCCGGGATCGACGCCGTCTGCGCGCTGGTGGACGCCTTCGCGGTCGGCGCGGTCCGGGCCGTCCGGGACAGCGGGCGGACCGTACCGGACGACGTCATGGTCGTCACCCGGTACGACGGACTGCGCGCCCGTACCTGCGATCCGCTGCTCACCGCCGTCGACCTGCACCTGGACCGGGCGGCGGCCGACGCGGTGGAGCTGCTGCTGGGACGGCTGCGGGGCGGGGCGGCGCCCACCGTGTCGGTGGCGGCGCCGCCCGCGCCCCGGCTGGTCGTACGGGCGTCCTCGCTGCGGATCACGCCCCCAGCATGAGGACCACGCCGGAGACCAGGGCGAACAGCAGGACGAACACGCGCAGGCTGCGGGCGTCCAGGCGGTGGTGCACCAAGCGGCTCAGCCACGCCCCGGCGGCGGTCGCCGGAAGCAGCAGGATCGCCCAGCCCAGGTCCTGGACACGGCCCTGACCGGTGGCGAACAGCAGCACCAGCGAGGCCACTTCGCCGATGAGGAAGCAGACGGCGACGGTGGCGCGGAGCTCGGCGGGCGGCCGGTGCTGGTAGACCAGGGCGAGCGGCGGGCCGCCCACACCGGTCGCGGTCTCCGTCAGCCCCGTCACCGCGCCCGCCCCGACGTACGCGGCCCGGCCGGGGGTGAAAGCGGGTGCGGCCAGGCTCACCGCCGCCGCCAGGACGGTGGCGGCGCCCACGAACAGGCCGATGCTGCGGTCCGGAATCAGCCAGAGCAGTGCCAGCCCGCCGGGGGTCGCCGCGAGCCGGGCTCCGGTGATCCAGCCGGCGCCCCGCAGGTCCAGCGCGGCCCGCTCGCGCCAGGCGACGTACAGGTTCAGCGGGATCATCGACGCCAGGACGAACACCGGGAGCAGGCCGGGGTCGAGGATGCCCGCCACGGGGGCGACGATCAGGGCGAAGCCGAGCCCGCTGCTGCCCTGGACGAAGGCGGCGAGGGCCACGGTGAGGGCGAGCACCGTCAGCGTCCCGGGGCTCACCGGGCGGTGTTCCGCTCGCGGGCCGCCGCGGAGGTGGGGTGGACCCGGGTGATGGGGGCCCGTGCCACGACGGCGCGGGCCAGTTCGGCCGCTCGGCGTACGAGCGCGGGACCGTCCCATCCGGTGGGCCTTCCGCACCACAGGCGTATCCGGCCCGCGACGAACACGGCGGTGATCTGGTCGCGGTTGCCGCGCCGCACCAGCTCCCACGGCAGGTCCCAGGACAGCGCGAGTTCGGGGTTGGTGACGTCGACGAGGAGGAAGTCGGCGGCCAGACCCGCCGCGACGCTGCCGGTTCGGGCGCCGAGACCGACGGCGTCGGCGCCGCCCCGCGTGGCGTGTTCGAGCCAGGTCCACCCGGCGCCGCAGGAGGAGTCGCCGGTGGCGAGGCCGTACGCGATCCGTTGGGCGAACTCGGCCGCGTCGGCGAGCCGGAACCCGTCGCCGCGGGTTCCGTCGGTGCCGAGCCCGAAGCGGATGCCGCGCTCGGCCATGGCGGTGGCCGGGGCGACGGCGTTGCCCTTCCAGGCGCTGGCGACGGGGTTGTAGCTGACGGCGGTACCCGTGTCGGCGAGCAGGCTCATCTCGCGGGGCGTGAGCAGGGTGGTGTGTGCGGCGAGCAGCTGCGGGCCGAGCGCGCCGATGTGGTGCAGGTGCTCCAGAGGGCGCATGCCGCGCCGCACCAACGAACGTTCGACGCCGGCCAGGTGCTCGTTGACGTGGATCTGCACGGTGGCCCCGGCTTCCGCGGCGAGCCGGGCGGTGTCCCGGAGGGTGGCGTCGGAGGCCGCCTCGGGGACGGAGACGGCGAGGGAGGCGTGGACGAGCGGGTCGCCGTCGTACCGGGCCAAGTGCTCTCCCGCGCCGTCGAGTACGGAGTCGAGTACGCGGGGGTCGTCCGTCGCGGCGTCGTCGCAGACGAGTCCCAGGACGCAGCGGATGCCGGCGTCACGGGTGGCCGAAGCCACCACGTCGACGTCCACGCCGGTGCGGTTTCCGGCGTCGGCAACGGTGGTGAACCCGCCGCGCAGCGCTTCGAGCGCCGCCAGTTTCGCCGCCGTGTACGCCGACTCCTCGTCCAGGGCGCCCTCCAGCGGCACCCAGACCCGACGGAAGATCTCCGACGGTTCCCCGTAGGCGAGCGCCGAGCCGAAGCTCTGCGTGAGGTGGTGGTGGGCATCGACGAAGCCGGGCATCAGGAGGTGGCCGGGCAGTCCTACGGGGTCGAGGTGCGGATGGGTGCGCCGCAGCTCCTCGGCGGGGCCGACGGCCCGGAACGTGCCGTCGGCGACGACGACGGCCGTGCCGTCGGCGGGGCCTTCGGGCAGCAGCACGGCGTCGGGTACGAGGAGGAACGGGCCGGACCCGTCGAGGAGGTCGTGGACGAGCTGGTTCATCGGCTGCTTTCCGTACGGGCTGCGGCGACGCGCGCGACGACGCCGGGCCTGATGTGGTGGAACAGGAAATGGAGCACGGCGGCCACGAACGCGCCGACGGCGACGCCGCTCTCCAGGAGGATGCGGAGGTTCGGCGGGAAGCCCGCGTACACACCGGGGATGAGGATGGGCAGCAGGCCGAGGGCGAGGGCGACGGCGCAAACGAAGGTGTTGGTGTGCTGGTCAAGGTCCGCGCGGCCGAGCAGCTGCATGCCGAGCACCGTGATGACGGCGAAGACGGCCATGGCGGTGCCGCCGATGACTGCGGACGGGATGACGCTGATCGCGCGGGTCACCGGTGCGAGGAACCCGATGAGGACGAGGACCAGGCCGGCAGCGGCAGTGACGAAGCGGCTGCGGACGCCGGTGACGCGGACGATCCCGATGTTCTCGCCGCTCGTCACCATCAACGGCAGTCCGAGGAATCCGCCGGCGAGTGAGGTGAGCGCGTCACCCCTGATGGTCTTGGGGACGGCGGTGCGCCGGTCGATCTCCTTGCCGACGGCCTCGGCGTTGATGACGGTCTGCCCGGTGGCCTCCGCCATGGAGGCCAGGCTGTAGAGCATCAGCGGCAGCGCGGCGACGAGGTCGAACCGCGGTGAGCCGAACGGCAGTAGCTGCGGGGCGTTGAACAGGCCCCCGTCGGCGGCGCGGCCGAAGTCGACGGCGCCGAGGACCGCCGCCAGCACGGTGCCGGCGAGCAGGCCGAGCATGACGGCGAGCTGGCGCACGATGCCGCTGGACACCAGGTAGAAGAAGACGGTGAACCCGATCGTGGCCACGCCGAGTCCCAGGTGCGCGGGGTCGGCGAACCCCGGCTCGCCGGGACGGCCGGTGACGAGGACGGCGCCGACCTTCACCAGGTTGACGCCCACGATGACGATCATCGTGCCGATGACGAGGGCCGGGAAGAAGGCCAGCAGCCGCGAGAAGACGGGGAGGACGACGAAGGAGAAGAGCGCGGTGAGGATGACCGCCCCCGTGGCCGTCCGCAGGCCGTGCTGCTCGGCGATGGCGAGGAAGAGGATGAGGGGCGCGCCGCCCGGGAGCATCACGAACGGGAGCCGGGGGCCGAACTTCCAGGGCCCGAGCGACTGGATGAGGGAGCCGACGCCGGAGAGCACGAAGGCCGCGGAGAGCAGGTTGACGGTCAGGTGCGCGTCGAGGCGGAGGGTGGCGCTCATGAGGAAGATCGCCGAGATCGGTGTGGCCGCCATGACGAGGACGTGCTGGATGCCGAAGAGGAGGATCCGGCGGAGGGGGCGGGACTCGTCGACGGGGTGGACACCGTCGGGGCGGGTGTCCTCGGGGCCGGCCCCTTCGAGGCGGCCGGCGGTGCAGGAGCCGGGCTGCTGCGGCGTCGGCGGCTGGTGGGTACCGGGGGTGGTGGGGCGGGGACTTGACACGTTCGAGCTCCGATCGGCGTCCGACACGCATGAGTTCAGCCGCGATCCGGCCCTGGACGGGAGCCAAATCGATTTGGCCAAATCGATTTGGCCGCCAGTATGCGAGGGGCCCGGACGGCCGTCAAGGGTTCCGGCAACCGGCGCGCGGCCCTGGGCGTAGGCTTCGCTGGGCACGGGCACGACGGGGGCGGAGCACATGACGAACAAGACGGCACGGACGTGGGGGTCGACCCTCGATTCGGTCGTGGTGTACGCGCAAGGGGCGGTCTGCCGCCGCCTGGTTCGCGGCAACATGCCGCCGGACGCCCGGCTGCGGGTGACGGGACTGCCCCGTTCGTTGGACCCGGCTACCCTCCGGGCCCGCGTCCTGAACGCTCCCGGGGTGCGCGTCACCGAGGCCCGCGTCGAGGTCGAGGCCGAGCCGCTCGGCGCCGGCACACCCGACGCGTTGCGCCGCCAGGTCGTGCGGCTGCGCGAGGAGTGCGCGGCGGCGCAGGGCCGCCGGGAGCGGCAACTGGGCCTGATCGAGGAGGTCAGGGCGCTGCACCCGGTGCCACCGGAGCGCAGGCGCGGGGACCCGCACCGCCGCACTCCGGTCGACGCATGGCTGGAGCTCGCCGAGTTCGTCGACGCCCGGCTGACGCGGCTGCACGCGCGCCTGGTCGAACTGGAGGAGGCGCAGCGCCTCGCCGAGCACGAGCTCTCCGTCGCCGCTGACAGGCTCGCCCGCGCTTCCACCGACGCGCCGTCGGCACACGTGCAGACCACGGTCTCCGCGGTGCTGACCCTCGACGGCACCGCCGAAGAGGAGGAGCCGCAGCTGGAGCTGGAGCTGGAGTACGCGGTGCCGGGCGCCGTCTGGGTGCCGGCCTACCGTCTCACCCACCGGCAGGGTGACGGCGCCGGCCGCCTCCTCCTGCGCGCCTCGGTCGCCCAGCGCACCGGCGAGGACTGGACCGGCGTGCGCATCGCCCTGGCCACCGCCGACCTCCGGCGCCGCACCGACCTGCCGAAGCTGCGCTCGCTCCGGATCGGACGACGCCAGCCCGCCCGCGCGCCGTCCGGCTGGCGCGAGCCGCCGGCGGGGCTCGCCGACCTGTTCACCGGGTACGAGGCGGCCGGCCCCCGTCCCGCTCCGGCCGTCGGACCCACGACCGGGGCCCGTCGGGCTGACGGGGTCGGCTCCGCGCCCGGTCCCGTTCCACCACCGCCGCCTCCCGTACCCGTACCGGTCTCGGCGCCGCCGCAGGGTTACGGCGCACCGCCCGCCGCGCTCCCGGTACCCGGCGGCGCGGACGGCGCCGTTCTCCAGGGCTTCGGCGCCGTCGCGCCCGCCCCCGCACCACCGGCCCGGTCACGCGCCGCCGGCAGGCCGAGTGGCGGCGGGGGCTTCGCCGCACCCGCGCCCGCCCCGATGGCCTCTGCGCCGATGAGCCCCGCGGCTCCCGGCGGGGCCCCGCCACCGCCGCCTCCGGCACCGCCGTCCGGTCCGCCGCGGCCGAGCGGGGCCGAGCTCGACTACGCCGCCCTCGTCCTGTGCGGCCCCGACGAGCAGGGCGGCCGCCGGGGCCGGCTCTTCCCGGACTCCCCCTTCGACCCGGTCGCGGCCGAACACCGGCGCCGCGCCGAGGCGGTGTCCGCCCTGCCGCTGCCCGGACACGCCGTGCGTCCCCGCGAGTCGGCGGGTTCCTTCGACCACCGCTTCGATGCCGCCGCCCGCGCCGACATTCCCTCGGACGGCACCTGGCACACCGTCACCGTCGGCGAGATCCCGGTCGGTCTGCGCACCGAGTACCTCTGCGTGCCGTCCGTGGAGCAGACCGCGTACGCGACGCTGGTGCTCTCCAACGCCACCGACCAGGCCCTGCTGGCCGGCCCGGTGGAGGTCACCGTCGACGGCGAGTTCCTGCTGACCGCCGCCCTGCCGACGCTCGCTCCCGGCGGTGTCCGCCGGGTGGGGCTCGGGCCGGCCGAGGGCATCGGGGTCACCCGCCGTACGAACCTGCACGAGTCGACCGCGGGCCTGCGCGGCAACACCACCGTGCTCGACCACCGCGTCCACGTGGAGCTGGCCAACCGGCTCGCCGGGCCCGTCACGGTCGAGGTCCACGAGCGGGTACCGGTCACCACCGAACCGGACGTCCGGATCGAGGAACGGGCCGACTGGAGGGCACCCGAGGAGGGCGCGGGGCCCGAGCACCACGCACCGGGAACCCGCATCTGGCGGGTGGAGCTGCCCGCCGGCGCCACCACCGCCCTCAACGGCGGCTACGAGATCCGCATCCCGGCCGGCAAGGGCCTGGTCGGCGGCAACCGCAGGAGCTGACGCACCATGTCCACGGCCCCCACGCCGATCGCCCTCCCCGTCACCTCTGTCACCTGTATGGAGGACCGCGCCCACATCGAGCGGACCGCCGCGCTCGACCTCAAGGCCGGAGTCCAGCGGCTGCGTCTCGGGCCGGTCAGTGCGCTGGCCGTCGACCGCACCCTCCACGCCGAGCTGACCGCCGATCACCCGGCGACCGTGCTCGACGTGCGGATGGTGCGCACCTGGACGCCCGGCGGACCGCTGCCGTCCGCCGACGACTCCGCCCTGCGCCGCCGCGTGCACGAACTGGAAGGCGAGCGGCACGCCGTGGAGCAGCGCCGTGACCGGCTGCACGCCCGCCTCGGCGTGCTCGGCCGCCTCGCCGCCGATCTGCTGCGGGACATCGGCGAGGGCGCCGGTTCCGGGGAGAGCGACGGGCCCCGCTGGGCCGGTGAACTGGACCGGGTGGACGGTCAGCGCGACGAGTTCGGCGAACAACTCCGCCTCGTCGAAGCCCGGTTGGGCTCGATCAATGTCGAACTCGCCGAGGTCCGGCGGGCCATGGACCGCTCCGGGACGGAACCCGCCGAGCTGGTCGGTCATGTCGAGCTGACCGTGGACGCCGCTGCGGCCGGCCCGGTCCGGCTGCGGCTGAGCCACCTCACCCCGTGTGCGCTGTGGCGGCCCGCCTACCGGGCCGTGCTCGACGGCGACGCCCTGACGCTGGAGACCGACGCGATGGTCTGGCAGCGCACCGGCGAGGACTGGTCCGGCGTACGGCTGACGTTGTCGACGGCCCGGTCGGCGCTGGCCAGCGATCCGCCACGGCTCGGCGAGGACCGGCTGACGCTGGGCGACCGCACCCCCGCCGAACGCCGCACGGTCGACGTCGAGTTGCGCGAGGAGGCGATCGGGGACATCGGCCCGGCTCCGGTGCTCGGCCTGCCGGGGGTGGACGACGGCGGTGAGGCGCGGGTGCTGGTTTCTCCCGCCCCGGTCTCCGTACCCGGTGACGGGCGCGCCCACCGGGTGCCGCTGTCCGTCTTCACCGCCCCCGCGAGCAGCGAGTACGCCTGCTCTCCCGAGCTGTCCCCGCTGGTCACCCAGGTGGTGCGGTTCGACAACGGGTCCGGCCACGCACTGCTCGCCGGTCCCGTGGACCTGGTCCGCGCCAGCGGGTTCAGCGGCCGCGGCGCGCTGGACTTCACCGCGCCCGGCGCCCCGGTCGTACTGGCCTTCGGCAGCTGCGACGACCACGGCGTGGTCCGGGAGGCCGAGGAGTCCCGGACCACTGCCGGAATCACCCAGCGGACCGTGGTCACCCGCACGGTCCGCCTCCACCTGTCCCGGTTCTCCGCACCGGCGGAGCACGGCGAACGGGTGGTCGTCGTACGGGAGCGGGTCCCGGTCTCGGAGGTCTCGGCGGTGGAGGTGCGCCTGCTCAAGGAGGCCTGCTCCCCCGCGCCCGCGGCGGTCGACGCCGAAGGCATCGCGCGCTGGGACGTCAGGCTCCCGCCCGGCGGCCGCCGCACGGTCACCCTGGTCTACGAGCTGTCGGCGAGCGCCAAGGTCGCGGGGCTCTGACGCGCCGCACCGGACGGGGCCGCCGGCGTCAGCCGACCTGGATTCCGATGACGCAGGTGTCGTCGTCGGTGTCGGAGCGGCTCTCGGCGAGGAGGCGGTCCAACCGGTGGTCCAGGTCGCCGACCTCGGAAGCCGCCGCGCTCACGAGCTGGCCCAGGGAGTCCTCCACCGAGGAGTCCCGCCGCTCCACGAGCCCGTCGGTGAACATCAGCAGGGTGTCGTCCGGCTCCAGCTGGACCTCCCGTTCGATGTACGTGACGTCCGGCAGGGCTCCGAGGAGCAGGCCCTCGATGAGCGGGAAGGCTTCGGGCTCGCCGCCGCGGACGAGCACGGGCGGCAGGTGCCCGGCACGCGCCCAGCGCATCACCCGGGTACGGGGGTCGAAGATCCCGCAGACGGCGGTGGCCGTCACGTGCTTCGCGAGGTGGTGGGTGACCGTGTTGAGCCAGGACAGCAGCTGGGCGGGGCCCGCGCCGGTGACCGCGAGGCCGCGCAGGGCGTTGCGCAGGACGACCATGCCGGTGGCGGCCTCGATGCCGTGTCCGGCGACGTCTCCCACGGACAGCATGATCAGCCCGGAGGGCAGGACCACGGTGTCGTACCAGTCGCCGCCGACGAGCGATTCGGATTCGGCGGGCCGGTACCGGACGGCCACGCGCAGACCGGGGGCTTCGACGGCCGGCGGGGTGGGGGGCATGATGGCGTGCTGGAGCTGGAGGGTGAGGCGGTTGCGTTCGGCGGACTCGGCCGCGGTGTGGGCGAGCTGGTCCCGGGTCGCGGCCAGGGCGACTTCGGTCCAGTGCTGGGCGGAGATGTCCTGGTAGGCGCCGCGGACGGCGTGGAGGCGGCGGTGGGCGTCGAGGACGGGCTCGGCGACGACGCGGATGTGGCGGGTGATCCCGTCCGACCTCCGCAGCCTCAGATCGACGGATGCGGGGCGGCGGTGGCGCAGCACGGCCCGCAGGAAGCGGTCCAGGGCGGCGGAGTCGTCGGGATGGGCGTATCCGGGCAGTTCCCGCAGCGGTACGGGCGGGGCGCCGGTCGGTAGGCCGTGCAGCGCGTACAGCTGGGCGTTCCAGGTGATCCCGCCGGTGACGAGGTTCTCCTCGAAGCCGCCGATCCGGCCCAGGCGCTGGGCGTGCTGGAGGAGGTCGGCCAGTCGTGCCGTCTCGTCCTCGATCCGCCAGATCAGCAGGACGGCCGCGCCGTGCCGGCTGACGCTGATGTCCGCGACCGAGGTCAGCGGGATCTGGTCGACGAGCGCGGTCAGGCTCATGCGTTCGGCCCTGAAGGGTTCGCCGGTGGCGTGCACGCGCTCGATGATGTCGAACAGCCCGTTCTCGCCGGCGGCCATCGGATAGGCCTCCAGCAGGAGGGCGCCGTTCACGTCGGCGCGCTGCCGTCCCGCGGGATCGACGAAGCGGCTGCTGGCGTGGCGGATGCGGAAGTCGGTCAGCCGGCCGTCGGGATCGAGCACGGGGGTGAGGATGACGGCTGGGTCGTGCAGTCCCTCGGCGAGGTCGGTCAGCTCCGAGACGTCCGGGAGCACCGCTTCGGGGAGGGAGGGATCGCCCGGGGTCGAGGCGTCCATGGTGCGGGCGCAGAGTTCGGCGAGGGCCTCGACCTGGCGCTCGATCTGCGGGGGCTGTGGCGCCAGGGGCCCGGGCCAGCAGATTTCGAGGACGCCGTGGATGCGGCCGCCCGTCCCGGCCGGTACGGCCATCCGTCCGCCGTCGGGCCAGTGCAGGTGCGCGATCGAGGGCAGCCCTTCGCGTTGCAGGCGGGCGAGGGTGACCAGCCGGCGCTCGCGCAGCGCGAGGCGGGCGACGGTGGAGACGCCCGGGGGGACGTGGCGCCAGCGTGTGGCTTCCCCGGGCGGGAAGCCGGCGTACCCGGCGAGGGCCAGGGAGCCGTCGGGCGCCGCGGTCCACACGGCGACGGCGATCGCTCCCAGGGGTTTGAGGGCGTTCGTCAGGAGGGATTCGGCCACCGCCTGGGTGTCGTCCGCGGCAGCCAGCATCCCGCTCTCGGCAGTCCGCAGTCGGACCGCCACCCTCGTGGACGGCTTGGCCGGGCCGAGGGTGCCGGTGCGCTCGACGAACTCGGCGGCGACCTCGCTGACGTGGTCTCGGGCGGCCTGGTTGACGATGTCGGCGGCGAGGTCGAGCGGGGACAGCCCGGTCTCGCGGGACAGCTCGTCCAGCTGCCGTGCCGCCGCGGCGGGGGTGCAGCTCAATTGGCCGATCAGGATGCCCTTGGCCAGTTCGACCAGGGCCCTGCCGTCCGCGGCCGCGTGCGCCGCCTGCACCTCGCCGCGCAGGCGTTCGACGGTGGCGACGAGGCGACCCAAGGGGGTCGGGGGCTGGTGCGGGATCGTCTTGCGGGAAGGCTCCTCGGTGACCGCCTCCGGTGCCCGCGCATCGCCGTGCCACTGTGTGTCGGGGGTGCTCACGGTGTTTCCGGCTCCTTGCTGGGACGGTCCCGGTATCGGTCCCGGTGCTGACGGCCGGGCCGCGGCACGGCTGTGCGGGCGGACGGGGGCCGCGGGGCGGCGGTCACTGTGTGAGCCAGTGCCGGACGCGGGCGATGAGGTCGTCGGCGTCGACCGGCTTGGTCACGTAGTCGCTGGCTCCGGCGGCGAGGCTCTTCTCCCGGTCGCCGGGCATCGCCTTGGCGGTGACCGCGATGATGGGAAGGCCTGCGTGGGCCGGCATCCGCCGGATCTCGGCGGTCGCCGCGTACCCGTCGAGCTCGGGCATCATCACGTCCATCAGGATGAGGTCGACGCCCTGGTTGCGGGTGAGCATCTCGATGCCCTTGCGCCCGTCTTCCGCGTGGAGCACGCGGACGCCGTGCAGTTCGAGCACGCCGCTGAGGGCGTACAGGTTGCGCGCGTCGTCGTCGACCACGAGGACGGTGCGTCCGGCCAGGCCGTCGTCGAGCACGTGGGCGGGGGTCTGCGCGCGCTCCGAACCCGCGTGGACGAAGGGCAGGACGTCCCCCGGCTGGTCCGCGGACAGGTGCAGCACGATGCGTTCGCGGAGCTCGTCCAGACTGGACAGCAGCTCCAGGCGGCGCGACGCGGCCCGTTCCCGCAGCGCCGTCTCCTGCCCCCTGTTCAGGCGGGGGTTGTTGTGCGCGAGGACGGGGAGCGAGGAGAGCGCCGGGTCTCCGTCGAGGGCGTCGAGGAAGCGCAGGGCCTCGCCTTCGGGCATGTCGAGTTCGAGGACGACGCAGTGGAAGGAATCCGAAGCGAGGGCGGCGGCGGCTTCCCGCGAGCTCGTGACGCCGACGACCTGGATGCCCGCGGAGTCCCCGGCCGGCCGGTGACGGGGGGCGAAGTCCCGGTCGGCGCTCTCGGCGACGAGGGTGAGCAGGCCGCCCTGGCGTTCCTCGATGACCAGCAGGCGGCGTGCCTGGCGCTGCGCGGGAACGGCCGGCGCGCCCGACTGACCCGCTTCGGCGGGTCCGGCCGCCGCGTGTGGGGCGGGCGCCGGCACGTCGGGGAGCGGGTCCTTCTCGTACTCCGCCCGCCTGACCGGCAGGTAGAGGGTGAAGGTGCTGCCCTGTCCCGGTGTGCTCTCCGCGGTGACGGCGCCGCCGAGGAGCTGGGCGATCTCCCGGCTGATGGAGAGGCCGAGGCCGGTGCCGCCGTACTTGCGGCTGGTGGTGCCGTCGGCCTGCTGGAAGGCGCCGAAGACGGACGCCAGCTGCTGCTCGGGGATGCCGATGCCCGTGTCCCGTACCCGGAAGGCCACCACGGGCCCGCGGCCGGGCAGCCCGGCGGGAACCTCGGGCGCCGTCGCCGGTTCGATCCTGAGCTCGACGCCGCCGCGCTCGGTGAACTTGACGGCGTTGGACAGCAGGTTGCGCAGGACCTGCCGCAGCCGCGAGTCGTCGGTGTGCAGGGCGTCCGGGGCGTCGGGGGCGGTGGTGACGGTGAAGTCGAGGCTCTTTTGCGTGGTCATCGGCCGGAAGGTGGCGTCGACGTACTCCAGCAGCTGCGGCAGGGACACCGCCTCGGGGTTGATGTCCATCTTTCCGGCCTCGACCTTCGACAGGTCGAGGATGTCGTTGATCAGCTGGAGCAGATCGGATCCCGCCGAGTGGATGACGCCCGCGTACTCGACCTGCTTCGGGCTGAGGTTGCGGGTGGGGTTCTGGGCGAGCAGCTGGGCGAGGATCAGCAGGCTGTTGAGTGGGGTGCGCAGCTCGTGGCTCATGTTGGCGAGGAACTCTGACTTGTACTTCGAGGCCAGCGACAACTGTTGGGCACGGGCCTCCAGTTCCTGCCGCGCCTGTTCGATCTCCAGGTTCTTCGCCTCGATGTCGCGGTTCTGGCTGGCGAGGAGGGCCGCCTTCTCCTCCAGTTCGGCGTTGGAGCGCTGGAGTTCCTCCTGCTGCACCTGGAGCTCCGCCGAACGCGCCTGGAGTTCGCCGGTCAGCCGCTGGGACTCTCCGAGGAGCTCGTCCGTGCGGGCGTTGGCGACGATCGTGTTGACGTTGACGCCGATGGTCTCCATCAACTGGCCGAGGAAGTCGCGGTGTACGGGGGTGAACTCGGTGAAGGAGGCGAGTTCGATCACCCCGAGGACCTGGTCGTCCACCACGATCGGCAGGATGATCAGGCTGCCCGGGGTGGTGCGGCCCAGCCCCGAGGAGATGACGTAGTCGCCCGGGACCTGGTCGGTGGCGATGATGCGGTGGCTGCGCGCGGCCTGCCCGACCAGGGACTCCCCGAGGGCGAAGCTGGTGCCCCCGCCGGTGCCGGCGGGACGGCCGTAGGAGCCGACCAGGGTCAGCACGGTGGCGCCGGGACGGTCCTCGGCGAGGTAGAAGGCGCCGTACTGGGCGGCGACCAGCGGTGTCAGCTCGTCCATGACGAGTGCGGCGACGACGGAAAGGTCGCGGTGGCCCTGCATCAGGCCCGAGATCCGGGCCAGGTTGGACTTGAGCCAGTCCTGTTCCTGGTTGGCCCGGGTGGTCTCCCGCAGCGAGCCGACCATCGAGTTGATGTTGTCCTTGAGTTCGGCGACCTCGCCGGAGGCGTCGACGGTGATCGAGCGGGTCAGGTCGCCCTCGGCGACCGCGCTGGCGACCTCGGCGATGGCCCGGACCTGACGGGTGAGGTTCCCGGCCAGTTCGTTGACGTTCTGGGTCAGCCGCTTCCAGGTGCCGGAGACGCCCTCCACCTCGGCCTGACCACCGAGCCGGCCCTCGCTGCCCACCTCGCGGGCCACGCGCGTGACCTCGGCGGCGAACGCGGAGAGCTGGTCGACCATCGTGTTGATGGTCTCCTTCAGCTCCAAGATCTCTCCCCGCGCGTCCACCCGGATCTTCTGCGTCAGGTCGCCCTGGGCCACCGCCGTGGTGACCTGGGCGATCGAACGGACCTGTGCGGTCAGGTTGTCGGCCATGACGTTGACCGATTCCGTGAGGTCCTTCCACGTACCGGAGACGCCCTTGACGTCTGCCTGGCCGCCGAGCCGGCCCTCGGTGCCGACCTCGCGGGCCACCCGCGTGACCTCCCCGGCGAAGGCCGAAAGCTGGTCGACCATCGTGTTGATGGTCTCCTTCAGCTCCAGGATCTCCCCGCGCGCGGTGACGGTGATCTTCTGTGAGAGGTCGCCCTTGGCCACGGCGGTCGCGACCTGGGCGATCGAGCGCACTTGGTCGGTGAGGTTTCCGGCCATGAAGTTGACCGAATCGGTGAGGTCCAGCCAGGCACCGCCGACCCCGGGTACGTCGGCCTGGCCGCCCAGGGTCCCCTCGGTGCCCACCTCGCGGGCCACGCGCGTGACTTCCGACGTGACCAGCGACAACTGGTCGGCCATCCCGTTGAAGACCGTCGCGATCTCGCCGAGCAGTCCGTCCGACGTATCGGGCAGCCGGGTACGGAAGTCCCCGTCCCGCACGGCCGTCAGGCCGGCCAGCAGCCGGCGCAGCTCCGGTTCGCCGATCCCTTCGCCGTTTCCGGGATGCGGCGAACTGCTCAGTGGCTCCGGGCCAGTCCGCTCAGCCATCCGTCAACCCCTCGCCACACGACCGGTCGACGAAGGTTAACGCCGACCCGAAGGACCTTATGGCACGACCGATCACGCTGAAGCAGCGCTTCCGCACACGGACGCGGAAGCCGCGGGTGCGTGGGCGGGCACAGGGTAGACGAATCGGTGACGAACGACACAACGGACGAAATGGAATGGGGTGAGGACGTTGTCGGTCAAGGTCGTGGGCTGGGCACGCTCGTTTCCGGTATCGAGGGGAGTGCGGGCGGCACGGCAGTGGACCGCCGGGCACCTGGACTCGCTGCCGTGGGACGAGTCTGCCGCGGACACGGTGCACTCCGTGCTCCTCAGCGTCTCCGAACTCGTCACCAACGCCCACCTGCACGCGGCCGGCACCGCCCACCTCGTGCTCACGTGGGACGGCCGCTGTCTCCACGTCAGCGTCGCCGACTCCGACCCACGGCTGCCCGGTCCGCCCCGGGCGGACCGGGGTGCCGGCGCCACCTCCGGCCGGGGGCTGGGCATCGTCACCGCCCTGGCGGACTCCTGGGACATCCACGCCTGCCACGGCGGCAAGGCGATCACGGCCTGTTTCCGCCCCCACGGCGGAGCCGACCCCCACGCCGGCCCGCCGACCGCCGGGGGCGGGCCGCGCCGCTCATGAGCCGCCGACGGCGTCCTCGACGCTGGGGTACAGGGACAGGACCGTATCGGCGCCCGTCAGGGCGAAGAGGCGGCGGAGCTGCTCCCCGGGAGCGGCGATCCGCAGGGTCGTCAGACGGTGCACCCGCAGCAGCAGGTTCAGGAACGACGAGTCTCCGAAGGTGACGGAGCCCGCGTCCAGCACCACCAGCCGGTGCCGGTCGGCGGCGGCGGCCAGGGCCTCCTCCAAAGGTGCCAGCGTGTCCTGATCGAGCTCCCCGTGTGCAGCCACCACCCACCCGGTCCCGGCCGGGTAGCCGTCCCCGACCACGCCTTCGTGGTGCGTGTCCCCTGCTCCGGTCATGTCCGCCTCCCCGGATCGTCACCTGTACGGCCTCCGCAAGGGAGTATGCCTGCCCCTCGGCCGTACGGAAGCGCCGGGACCGCAGCACACCGCACCTGGTGGCCGACACTGCCGCCCCGGCGGACCGTCCGGCAAAAAGTTTTCGCGCGTGCCGTGTAAGAAGGAGAAGTCGGGGCATGAGCGCCCGGGCAGCCGTCAGTCAATCGGGAGGGAACGGCCACCATGTCTCGCTCGGCCACCGCCGTAAGCCCCATTCGTGCAACAGACGTGCAGATCACGCCCTCTGTACCCATCGACGGGACCGCGGGAGCCCCACCGCAGGACGTGGCACTGCCCGAGGTGAAGAACCCCCGGGAGGTGGCACCCGGCGACGCACGCGAGCTTTCGCGGCTCTTCTTCGGGAGGCTCCGCACCCTTGAGGAAGGCACGCGCGAGTACCAGTACACCCGCAACACCCTGATCGAGATGAACCTCTCCCTCGTGCAGTTCGCCGCGCGGCGCTTCCGCGCCCGGGTGCTGGGCGGGGGTCTGGACATCGAGGACATCATCCAGGTCGGCACCATCGGCCTCATCAAGGCCATCGACCGCTACGACCCCGAGCGCGAAGTCGAGTTCTCCACGCTCGCCCTCCCGTACATCACCGGTGAGATCAAGCGCTACTTCCGCGACACCACCTGGGCCGTGCACGTACCGCGCCGTCTCCAGGAGCTGCGTACCGAACTCGCCAAGGCCCAGGAGGCCCTCACCGACGTCCTGGGGCGGGCCCCGACGGTCAAGGAGGTCGCCCAGCACCTCGAACTGACCGAGGAGGAGGTCATCGACGGGCTGGTCGCCGCGAACGGCTACACCAGCGGCTCACTGGACACCGCCGGCGCCGACGGCGACGAGCCCGCGACGTCGACGAGCCGGACGACCCGGCCGCTCGCGGACCGCCTCGGTGACGTCGACCCCGCCATGGAGCTCTTCGAGGAGTTCCACACCCTCGCACCCCTGCTGGAGCAGTTGGACGAACGCGACCGGCTGATCCTCCAGTTGCGTTTCGGGCAGGAGAAGACCCAGGCCGAGATCGGCGCCGAGTTGGGCATCTCGCAGATGCAGGTCTCGCGCCTGCTGTCGCGGACGCTGGCCCGGCTGCGCTCCGGAATGCTCTCGGTGTAGGCAGCGGCATGCCACCGGCTCACCGGAACGACGGGTCCGTCCCCCCCGTCGGCGCGCAGGCGCTCTTCGACGACGTGATGTGGGCGGACGCCGTCGTACGGTGCGCGGACGCCGGGAACACCGGGAACACCGGGAACACCGGCACGGGCACGCAGCGGCCGCTCACCGCCCGGCCGCTGCGTGACCGTCCCGGTGCCCTGCTGCACGGCAGCTGCGACCTCGACACCCGGCCGATCCTGTCCGCGGCGCTCGGCGTCGTCACCCGGATCCCCGGCCCGGTCGTCCATCTCGACCTCTCCGGCGTGGCCTTCCTCGACGCCGCCGCCGTCGCCGCTCTGGTACAGGCCAACGCCACCGTCACGGGGCAGGGCCGTCGTCTGCTGCTCCACCACCCGCCATACTCGCTCCGCAAGGTAGTGGAGATGTTCCCGGACGAATGTGCCGCGCTGGAGGTCGCAGCATGATGAACGTATCTGCGTCCACCACCCCCGGGGACTTCGTCCACCCCGCCCTCTTCTACCAGGGTCAGGCGGAGTACGTGGCGGGAGTGGGCGGGTTCGTACGGGCCGCCCTCGCGGCCGACGAACCGGTGCTCGTGGCCGTGCCCGGCCCCCGCCTGGACGCCCTGCGCGAGAGCCTCGACGTCGCCGGGGCCGAGGTCACCTGGGCGGACATGGCGCAGCTGGGCCACAATCCCGGCCGCATCCTGGCCGCCCTGCAGGACTTCGCCGACCGGCAGGCGGACCGGCCGGCCCGAATCGTGGGCGAGCCGATCTGGCCCGGCCGCTCGCAGGCCGAGGTGCTGGAGGCCACGCGTCACGAGGCCCTCATCAACACCGCCTTCGCGGGGCGGCGGGCCACGGTCCTGTGCCCGTACGACGTCCTGGGCCTACCGGCAGCGGTGGTGTCCGATGCCCGGCGGACCCATCCCACCGTGATGACGGACGGCAAGAGCCTGCTCAGCCCGGAGTACGCCGACGCCGCGTCGGTCAGCGCCGACTGCGACCGCCCGCTACCCGAACCCGACGGGGGTGTGCCCCGGTTCGCCTACGCACTCGGGGAGCTGGGCGAGGTACGCGCGTACACCGAGGCCTGGGCCCGCGGCACGGCCCTGGGTGCGGCCCGGCGCGGCGATCTGATCCTCGCGGTCAGCGAGGCCGCCGCCAACTCCCTCGCCCACGGCGGCGGGAGCGGATCGCTGCGGCTGTGGAGCAGCGGCGGCGCCGGGGTCGTGGCCGAGATCCGCGACGCGGGCCGTCTGTCCGACCCGCTGGCGGGGCGCCGCCGCCCGTCCCTGGCATCGGTCAACGGGGGCCGCGGCCTGTGGATGATCCATCAGCTGTGCGACCTGGTCGAGGTCCGCGCCTGCGACAGCGGCCTCACTCTGAGGATGCACATGGCATGCTCCTGAGAGCGGCGGGTCCCCTAAACTGTCACGGGCATGCTCGGGTGGTGTCCCTTCAGGGGGACCCACGCGCAGTACGCGGCGCCGAGACCGCAGCATGCCGAGTGGGGGCCGATCGGGACCACAGGGGTCCCGGCGAGCAGAGAGACCAGTGTCAATGGTGGGGGTGAGGTACCACAGTGGAAACCATCGGACCGGGAACCGGCGATCCACTGCGCACCGGGCCTTCCGCCGTGGTGCAGCGCCGTCGCCTCGCCCTGTCCGGCGTCCGCGGCCACGTCGCCAAGGGCCGCGACTTCACCCGCGGGGCCTTGCAGGACTGGGGTTGGGACGGGACCGAAACCTCCGAGGACGCCCTGCTCCTCGTGTCCGAGCTGCTGACCAACGCATCGCTGCACGCGGGTGGTTGCGTCGAGCTCGTGGTCTCCGCCGGTGAGGTCCTGCGGATCGAGGTGTTCGACGGCTCGACGACGCTGCCGCGCCGCCACCCGTCCCCGCAGCGCGGCCTTCCGGGCGGACACGGCCTCTACATCGTGCAGCGCCTCTCGGATCGCTGGGGCACCCAGACCCATGAGCACGGCAAGGCCGTCTGGGCCGAGATAGCGGCGTCGCGGCTGACTTCGGGCAGGCCCACCAGCCGCTGACCCGGCCGGCCCGGTGTTCCCGTACGGGAGCGTCATTTGCGGGAGACGGGGGCAGGCGCGCGGTATGACATCGAATGCGCTCACCTCCCTGGCCCTGACCGCGACGCCCGGTCCCGCCTGGGTCCACCTGGTCGTCATCGCCTTCGCCCTCCTGGTCCTCGTCCGCACCCTGGCCCGCCACCGGTAGGAATCACGCCTCCGGGGCAGACGCGCAGGAGTCAGTGGACCCAGCAGGCCCGGGAAGGAACAACACCATGACATCCGTGGCAGCCGCGGCACGTCCGAGGATCCTGGTGGTGGGCGCCGGCTTCGCCGGTGTGGAGTGCGTACGCCGCCTGGAGCGGCGCCTCTCCCCCGCCGAGGCGGAGATCACCCTCGTCACCCCGTCCTCCTTCCAGCTGTACCTGCCGCTGCTACCGCAGGTCGCCGCCGGTGTGTTGACCCCACAGTCGATCGCCGTGTCCCTGCGCCGCAGCCGCCGGCACCGTACCCGCATCGTCCCCGGCGGCGCCGTCGGCGTGGACACCGGGGCGAAGGTGTGCGTCGTACGCAAGATCTCGGGCGAGACGGCGCCGCTGCCCTACGACCACCTGGTCCTGGCCCCGGGCAGCGTCACCCGCTCCTTCGACATCCCCGGGCTCGCCGAGCACGCCCGCGGCATGAAGACCCTCGCCGAGGCCGCCCACCTGCGCGATCACGTCATCGCGCAGCTCGATCTCGCCGATGCCTGCGAGGACGGGGCGGAGCGTACGTCCCGGCTCTGCTTCGTCGTCGTGGGCGGCGGCTACGCCGGCACCGAGACGGCGGCCTGCCTGCAGCGGCTCACCCACCACGCGGTCCGGCGCTACCCGCGTCTGGACCCGCGGCAGATCCGCTGGCACCTCGTGGACATCGCGCCGACGCTGATGCCCGAACTCGGCGAGGCCCTCGGGGCATCGGCTCTGGACGTGCTGAGGCGGCGCGGCATCGAGGTGTCGCTCGGTGTGTCCGTCGCCAAGGCCGGGCCGGACGAGGTGACGCTCACCGACGGCCGCGTCCTGCGCAGCCGCACCCTGATCTGGACCGCGGGGGTGGCCGCCAGCCCGCTGATCGCCACCCTGGAGGCCGACACCGATCGCGGGCGGCTCGTGGTCTCCCCCGACCTGACGGTGCCCGGCCTTCCCGGAGTCCTCGCGCTCGGCGACGCGGCCGCGGTGCCCGACCTCGCCGCGGGCCGGGACGGGGCCGTCTGTCCGCCGACGGCCCAGCACGCGCAGCGGCAGGGGCGCACGGCCGCGGACAACCTCATCGCGACGCTGCGGCACGGGCCGCTGCGACCGTACCGGCACGAGGACCTCGGGCTGGTGGTGGACCTCGGCGGACGCGACGGAGTCTCCAGGCCGCTCGGCATCGAGCTGCGCGGACTGCCCGCGCAGGCGGTGGCGCGGGGGTACCACTGGACGGCGCTGCGCACCCATGTGGCCAGGACGAGGGTGCTGACCAACTGGCTCCTCAACGCGGTTGCGGGCGACGACTTCGTGCGGACGGGCTTCCAGGCGTGGAAGCCGCCGACGCTGCGGGAGTTCGAACACGCCGACGCGTACCTGACGCCCGAACAGGTCCGGGAACATTCGGCTTCCCTTCGCGCGGGGCGCCTGCCGTAACCGGGGGGCGTGCCGGCTCCGCGGGCCGGGGTGGCGTTCGCGGGGTATCCGCGGGGCACGGAAACCTCTTCGGATCGGCCGGGTGGCTCGCGGCGCCCGTGGTGGGGGCGGATCGCCGTCGTGCTGGCGGTGGCCGCGGTGCCGGTCGTGCTCGTGGCGCGCTTCGGGCCGGCGGCGGGATTCGGCGGTCTCTTCGGCGAGGAGACCCGGGACCGCTCCGGCCCGGCCCTGCTCAAGTCCATCCAGGACACGCACCGTTACGAGGCGGCCGTCGGCAACTTCCAGGTGGTCGTGGACCTGGAGAAGGACGCGGCGTTCCTGCCGGACGCCATCCGCGGAACCCGCACCCTGTACGTGGACGCCGGCACGGTCAGCGGATACGTCGACCTGGGCGGGCCGGGCGAGCGGAACGTGTCCGTGAACGGCGATCGCACCACGGCGTCGATCCGCCTGCCGCACGCGGTGCTCGGCACGGCAGCCCTCGACCCGAACCGCTGGTACGCGGTGTCCAAGCAGCGGGGCCTGCTCGACCGGATCGGCGATCTGTTCTCCGACAACCGGGCCGGTGAGCAGGCCGTGCAGAAGCTCGCCGCGCAGCACATCGGCGAGGCGGCCCGCGACAGCGGCCTCGCGGAGCGCGCCGAGAAGAACACCACGGCAATGTTGGAGGGGCTCCTGCGTTCCCTCGGCTTCCGTGAGGTCACGCTCGCGTACGGCTGAGGGGTGCGGCCCGCTCCGGCGGGTCGCACCCGTTTCACCCTGCGGATCCCCCGGTGGCGGGGCCGTCGTGGACCGCGGCGATGACGAACGCATGCCCCGCGGGGTCGGCGTAACGGCGCACGGTGGTGCGGCTGTCCGGCCGGTGGCCGCCGTCCTCGGCGGCCACCGGGCGGGCCCCGAGGGCCACGGCCTCGCGCTCGGCCTCGTCGAGGCAGGATGCCGCCACGAGGATGCGCAGATGCGCCTGTCGGGAGTCCTCCGGAGGCGGCCAGCTCGGCGGGACGTGGTCGGGGTCGCGGCGGACGCCGAGTACCGCGCCGGCGGGGCCGGTGACGAGGAGGAGCTCCCCGTCGTCCGGGGCGGGTCCGGCCGTGGCGCCGAGCAGTTCGGCGTAGAACCGGGCCAGCAGCTCGGGCTCGGCACTGTCCAGGACGAGAACGGTCGTCTTCGATACGGTCATGCAGGCCGTTTGCCCTGGGCCCGCCCCCGTACACGGCGCGTGGACGGGCACCCGGGGGGGTCAGCGGCCCGGGGCGCGCCGGGACCCCGGCTCGTCCAAGGTCACTTCCCATCCGTTCGCGTCCTGACCGCTGTCCGCGGCGCGACCCGCGCCGGCCTTCGGCGACGGCGCGAGGACCAGGCGGGGCAGGGCGTCCGGGTGCTTCTCCGAGAGCCAGGCGACCAGCTGTTCCCGAACGGCGCAGCGCACCGTCCACAGGTCGTCGGCGTCCTTGGCCGTGACGATCGCGCGCACGACCATGGCGGAGGGAGTCGTCTCGGTGACGGCGACGTCCCAGCCACGGCCGTCCCACTGCGGGCAGTGGTGCAGGATCTCGTGCACCTTGTCGCGGATGAGGTCCACGGGAGCGCGGTGGTCGCAGTGGAGGAAGACGGTCCCGGTCATCTGGGCTCCGCCGCGGGACCAGTTCTCGAAGGGCCGGGTCGTGAAGTACGAGACGGGCATGGTGATGCGGCGCTCGTCCCAGGTCCGTACGGCGAGGAAGGTGAGAGTGATGTCTTCCACCACTCCCCACTCGCCGGCGACCACCACCGTGTCGCCGATGCGCACCATGTCGCCGAAGGCGATCTGGAAGCCGGCGAAGAGGTTCCCGAGGGTGGACTGGGCCGCGACGCCGGCCACGATTCCTATGATGCCGGCGGAGGCGAGCACGGACGTGCCGAGCGCGCGGAAGCTGGGGAAGGTGAGGAGCATCGCCGCGGCTGCGACGACGGCGACGACGACGGTCACGACCCGTGTGATCAGGGTGACCTGGGTGCGGACCCGGCGGAGCCTGGCCGGGTCACGAGTGCCGGCCGCGTAGCGGGCGTAGCCGGATTCGACGACGGCCGAGGCCACCCCCACGATCAGCCAGGCGCCGGCGCCGATCAGCGCGAGCGAGAGGGCGCGGCCGACGGCGGCCTCGTGCTCCTGCAGCGGGCGCCACGCGGTCTGCCGGTGGGCTCCCCTGAGCAGGGCGGCGAGCAGCACGATCTGTAGGGCGCGGCGGCAGCGGCGCAGCGAGTTCCACAGGGGTGTTTCCGGGTGGCGCGCGTCGGCCCGGCGCAGGAGCAGGTCGGCGGCCCATCCGGCCGCAGCGGTGAGGAGGAGCGAGCCTCCCAGGACGGTCAGCAAGCGAAGAGCGTGGTTCATGTCTCCTCGGCGGATGTAGGCGGCATGGACTTCCACGCGCATGCCCAGACGAGGAGGTGCGACACGCGGGACCTCCTGCGCAGCGAGTGCCGGCCGCACTGCGGCGTACGCAAGAGCCGCCGGTCCCGCCCCTGCGGACGGGGGTGGGACCGGCGGCGGCCGTCGGATGCGGCGGGCCTGCGGAGGGCCTACTCGCCGCGTCCGCTGAGGAAGTCCCGCGCACGGTCGACCAGTCCCGTGCCGGCGGACAGCAGCCGGTGGTGCGGCTGCGCGGCCAGGGCTCCGGGGTGCGGGCGGGTCGGCGCGAACCTCTTGGCCCGGCGCACCCGGTCGCCCAGCGTCTGGAGGGCCTCCGCTGAGCAGGCATGGCGGAGTCGGGGGAAAAGGTTCTGTTCCTCGTCGTACACGTGCGCGGTGACCTCCGCCCTCAAGACGGCGATCAGCCGGTCGAACTCCGGTCCCGCAGCGTCCAGCCCCTCCAGGTCCTTCAGCAGCTTCTCGACGCGCGCGTGGTCGGCGAGTTCCTTGTCCGCGATGAGGTCGCCGTCCGGGAAGTGCTCCCGGACCGCCGGATAGAGGTGTTCCTCCTCCGCAACCGAATGCCGCACCAGTTCGATGGTCAGCTGTTCGGCCGCCTTCTGCCGTTCGCCCGCCGGGGTGGTGTGCTCGATCCTGTCGAACAGCCGGTCCACCTCCCGGTGGTCGACGGTCAGTTCGGCGATGATGTCCCCTGCGTGTCCCATGCCGTTGTTCCTTCCCGTTCGGCCTCGGCCGGCGGTGCGCGCCGGTCGCTGCGCGCGTACCCGGGATGACGCAGCGCTAACGGGAGGCCGCCGGTCCGCGGCGGCCGCCGCATGGCGCGCCCGGGGGCGGGTAGCCGGGCCTTGAAAGGTCTGGAGACGGCGACCGGCACCCCCGCGGTGCCGGGCCGCCGGCGATACGGAAGGGGTACACGTGTCACACGTCGAGGAGTATGTCGAGGTCAACGTCCCCGTGCGCACGGCCTACAACCAGTGGACGCAGTTCGAGGACTTCCCGGTCTTCATGGAAGGGGTCGAGCGCATCGACCAGCGCACGGACACGCTGACCCACTGGGTGACGAACGTGAACGGTGTGCAGCGCGAGTTCGACGCGCAGATCACCGAACAGCTCCCGGACCGGCGCGTCGCGTGGATGACGGTGGACGGGGAGGCGCGCCAGGCGGGCCTGGTCGTCTTCCAGCCGATCGACGCGACCACCACCAAGGTCGTCCTGCACATGAACTGGGCGCCCGACGGCCTGGCCGAGACGGCCGCCGACAAGCTGGGCTTCGTCAAGCGCCAGGTGGCCGGCGATCTGAAGCGCTTCAAACTGTTCATCGAGGGGCGCGGGGTCGAGACGGGCGCTTGGCGGGGCGAGGTCTGACCGCGATGAGACGCGGGGACGGGGGCAAGGGCGTCCGGGCCGCGTCCCGCGGCGGCGGGCTCCGGGAGGTCACGGCCCGCTGTGGTCTGCTCGCGCGCGGGGTGCTGTACGTGCTGATCGGGATGCTGGCCCTGCGCGTGGCCTCCGGTGACCCCGCAGCCAAGGAGGCCGACCGCCAGGGTGCCCTCCAGGAGCTCGTGGAAAAGCCCTTCGGCAGCGTCCTCGTCTGGGCCGTCGGCATCGGGCTCGTCTGCATGATGCTGTGGCGCTCGTCGGAGGCGGTGTTCGGCGCGGCCGGGGCGGACGGTGACGAGCCCGTGAAGCGGCTGGCCTCGGCGGGCCGGACGGTCTTCTACGCGGTGGTCGCCTTCTCCGTCCTGTCGTTCGCCGCGGGCGGTGGCGGACGCTCCGGGGACGAGCAGTCGCGCGATGTGACGGCCAGGGCGCTGGACCTCCCCGCCGGCCAGTGGCTGGTGGGCGCGGCAGGGCTCGGGATCGCCCTTGCGGGCGTGGTCATCGCGGTGCAGGCAGCGCGACGCAGCTTCCGCAGGCACCTCGCCATGGGCGGGGTCCCCGCGTGGGGGCGCAGGGCCGTCGGTTTCCTCGGGGTGAGCGGCGGCCTGGCCCGGGGCGCCGTGTTCGCGGCGGCCGGCGGCTTCGTCGCGTACGCCGCGGTGCGCTACGACCCCGAGCAGGCGAAGGGCGTCGACGACACCCTGAGGTCGTTCGCCGCAACCGCGGCGGGGCCGTGGCTCCTGGTCGCGGTCGCCGTCGGGCTGATGCTCTTCGGGGTGTTCTCCTGGGCGATGGCCCGGTGGCGCGAGGTCTGAGACGGGCCCGTCGGCGGCGGTAGGACAGGACGGATGCGGCGGCTCAAGGGTGTTACCCGCCGAAGGGAAACGGAATCCGTGGGTATCTCGGCCAAGTTGCCCGTATGCCCCTGAGCGCCCCCCGCAGTGACGTTCCATCGGCCTGTATGGGGGCACCCGTGGTGCCGTTGGTCCGTCTACCGAGGAGCACACACGATGACGAAGGTCCTCGTCCTGCACAGCGTCAGCCTGGTCAGGTCCGCTCTGGCCGCCCTGCTGAGATCCGAAGGGCCCTTCGAAGTCACGTCGGCGGGCTGGCGGGCCGCGGCACGCCAGACCGAGTCGTTACGACCAGACGTGACGGTCGTCGACCTCGACTGTCCGGGGACGACGGCCGTCCTTGCCGGTACCCGGCGCACGGACCACCAGGTCCTCGCGCCCCCGTCCCCGGTCCTGGTGCTCGCGTCGACCGGCGCGCCCGGGCTGCTGCACCGGGCCTTCCGCGCCGAGGCGCGCGGCTACGTCGACAAGGACGGCTCGCCGGGACGGCTCGTCCGGGCGGTCCGGAAGGTCGCCGCGGGGGAACGGTTCATCGACGCCTCATTGGCTTCCGCGTTCATGGAGGCGGACCCCGTGCCGCTGAGCCCACGGGAACTCAGCGTGCTGACCCGGGCCGCGGAAGGCGATTCGATCGCCGAGATCGCCCTCACGCTGCACCTCGCGAGCGGGACGGTGCGCAACTACATGGCCGCGGCGACCCGCAAGACCGGCGCGCGCAACCTCATCGACGCCATCCGGATATCCCGGCGGGCCGGCTGGGTCTGATCCGCGGGCGCCGCGGACGCGCAGGATCGCCGTGTCACTCGTCCGCGGCCTGGTTCCACCTCCCCACCAGATCGCGGTACAGGGGTGACCTGGCGGGGAGTTCTTCATGGGTACCGCAGACGGCGCGGGTCCCGTCGAGGACGAGGACCCGGTCGGCGCGGGCCGCCGACGAGACGCGGTGGGCCACGACGACGAGGGTGCCGGGGCGGTCCGCAAGGGCCCGTTCGGCTCGCTCCTCGGCAGCCGGGTCCAGGTGGCAGGTGGCCTCGTCGAGCAGCAGCAGCGGAGCGGGCGAGAGGTAGGCGGCGGCCAGCGCGAGGTGCTGGCCCTCGCCCCGGGACAACTGCCGGGGGGACACCTCGCCGTCCAGCCCGCCGAGCCGTGCCACCAGCGCGTCCAGCCCGAGGACGCGGACGGCGTGCCGCACCCGGTCGTCGCCGGGCCCGGGGGTTCCCGGGGCCGAGGCGAGGTGGGTCAGGTTCTCCCGTACGGTGCCGCTGAACACGTAGGCCTGCTGCGGCAGCAGGGTCCGCCGCGGGTCCGGTCCGGTGGCCCCCGGTTCCCGGCGGGCGGCCGCGCCGTCGACCAGGACCGATCCCGCGTCGGGCGGCAGCATTCCGGCGAGCAGCGCGGTGAGCGTGGACTTGCCGATGCCGCTCGGACCGACCACCGCGAGGTGCTCCCCGGGGCGCACCACCAGGTCGAGGTCGTCGAGTACGGGAGCCGCGCCGGGGCCGTACGCGAAGGTGACGCCCCGGAGTTCGGCCGCGGCGACGGCCCGCCCGGGCGACTGCGACTGCGACTGCGACTGCGGAAGCGGCTGCGGAAGCGGCTGCGGCTGCGGCTGCGGCTGCGCAGGGCTGCGGCTGCCGGGGGCCGGCGGCGCCGCTCCGCTGAAGCGTTCGAGGACCACGAGCAGCCGGGTTCCGGCGGAACCCAGGGCGGTCATCAGGGAGTTGAGAGCGGGCAGGAGGGCCTGCACCAGGTACGTGAGCCCGCCGGCCAGCGTACCGGCGGTGATCCCGCGGCCCAGCAGCCAGGGCGTCGCGGCGAGGAGGGCGATCACGGGCAGCCGGCCCGCCGTGCCCAGGGCCAGGGTGCGCAGGGCCGCCCAGCCCGCGAGGGTGCGCGCCAGCCGCTCCTGGGTGGCGATCAGGGGATCCACCCGGGCTCGGACCGCGGCCTGTCCACCGCAGGCGACGATGTCGCGCAGGCCCTCGGCCAGCGCCCCGACCCGGTCGGCCAGCGCCTCGTCGGTGTCGAGGGACCGGCGTTGCACGGCGGCCATGGGGCGGAGCGTGGCCAGGAAGGCGGCCGTGCCCAGCAGCAGGGGCGGCAGCACGACCAGCAGCAGCACGGGCGCCAGGGCGGCCATGCCGGCGAAGGCGCCCACGGCGGTGAACACGAACGAACGTGCCGTCAGGACCAGCCCCGCGAAGGAGTCCCGGGCCATTTCCGTCTGCTGGGTCAGCCGGGACACGGCGCCGGTGTCGCCGGCGCCCGCCGGGTCGGCGATCGCCCGGTCCAGCGCCTGCCGCACCGCCCTGCGGACCAGGCCGTCCCGCAACGGCTCGACGAGGTCCGCGAGTCCGGCGAACACGCCGCGCAGCGCGAACCCGCCGAGCAGGGCCCCGACTCCGGCCGCAGCCAGCCAGCCGAGACCAGTGGCGGTGCGGCCGGCGAGGAAGCCATCGTCGAGGGCGCGGGCCACGCCGTAGCCGCCGAGGAAGGTGTGCGCGGACTCCAGGAGTGACCAGGCGGCCAGCCGTGCCACGGCGCTCTTGCGGCCGCGCAGGAACCGCCGGCCCTCGGTGGCCACCCCGCCGCGGGCCCCTCCCCCGGTCACCGCGCCGCCTCCCGCTGCGTGTCCCTGTCCGTGTCGGCGGCGAACACCGCCCGGTAGGCGGGGTCGCGCTGCCACAGCTCGCCGTGGGTGCCGGTCGCCCGTACCCGCCCGTCCTCCAGCCATACGACGAGGTCGGCGCGGGCGGCGGACGAGAGGCGGTGCGCGACCACGATCCGGGTGCCCGGCCGGATCTCGCGGGCGAGGGCCCGCTCCACCTCGCGTGCCGTGACGGTGTCGAGGCTGGAGGTGGCGTCGTCCAGTACGAGGAGCCGGCCCGCGTGACAGAACGCCCGGGCCAGTCCGAGGCGTTGGACCTCCCCGCCGGACATCGGTGCGTCGGCGAGGCGCGTGCCGTACCCGTGGGGCAGGCGCCGCACGAACAGGTCCGCCCCCGCGGCACGGCCCGCGGCGCGCACGGCTTCCGGGCCGGGGTCCGGGCCCGCGCCGAAGGCGATCGCATCGCCGACCGTGTCCCCGAGCAGCGAGGGCCGGTCGAAGGCGTACCCGACTTCGCGGCGCAGTGCTGCGGCGCTCACCTGCGGCAGGGGCACCCCGTCCAACAGCACCCGGCCCTCGTCGGGGTCGGCGAGCCTGCCGGCCACGGCCGCGAACAGCGATTTGCCGGAGCCCGAGCGGCCCACCACGGCCACCGTGGTGCCTCCGGGGATCACCAGGCTGATGTCGTGCAGGACCGTCGCTCCGCCGCGCACGACCCGGACGTCGCGCAGTTCCAGGGTCCCCGGGCCGCCTTCCGGCAGTTCCGCCCGGCCGTGGGCGAGTACGGGCAGGACCAGGAGCGCGGCGGTCCGTCGGGCCGCGGACCGGCCGCGGACCAGGGCCGCGAGTGCGCCGGTCACGGCGCCGATACCGGCCGCGAGGCCGGCGTACCGTACTGCGGCGAGGAGTTCACCGACCCCGATGGCTCCGGCCGACAGGCGGATGCCGCCGACGGCGAGGACCGCGTACAGGAGCATCGGCATGAGGGCCGCGGACCGGGCCGTGGTGCCGCCGTAGACCTGCCACATCCGCCTGCCCTCGGTGCCGAGCTCGGGCAACCGGGCGAGGATCCGTGCACGTTCGCGCTCCGCGGTGCCGGCAGCGGCGATCGTGCGCGCCCCGGCCAGCGCCTCGGTCAGGCGGCCGGCGGTCGCGAGTTGGACCTGCTGGTAGCGGGCGATGCTGGCGTGGGTGTCGCGGGCGAAGGCCCGCAGCAGGAGCACCAGGAACGGAACGCCGACGAGGAAGGCGAGGGCCGTCCACAGGTCGATGAGGAAGAGGGCGCTCACCGCGCCGAGCGGCGGCAGCAGTGCGGCGACGGCGTGCGCGACGGCGGCCGGGACCTTCCCGGCCTCGGTGGCGTGTGCGGTCAGCCGCGCGGAGGTTTCGCCGGGTGCGTGGCGGGCGGCGTGGTGCGGGGCCGTCCGCAGCAACCGGGCGAGCCCGAGCCTGCGCAGGCGGGCGGTGGAGCGGGCGTCGACCTCGCCGGTCAGCCGGGCGGCGGCCGCGTCCAGCGCCACTTCGGCCGCGATGACTGCGGCGCACAGCAGTGTCCAGGCGGGGCCCGCCGGGGCGCGGCGCAGGAGCAGGTCGAGGGTGTGGCCGAGGACCGCTGGTTCGGCGAGCGCCGCCCCGGCGGCGCTCAGGGTGCATCCGAGGACGGCGGCGCTGCGCCCGGCGCTGTGCCGGGCCGTTGCCATGAGGGCCCGGTCGGCGGTTCGTGCCACGGCCGCCGCCTGCGCCGTGCCGGCCGCCGCGTCGGGGTGGCTCATCGGTGGATGCCTCCGGTGGTGTGGTGCGGGCCCGGGCGGCGAACCGCCCGGGCCCGGGGTGACCTGGTCAGTTACAGGTCGTGATGCTCAGGCTGCTGTCGCCGCAGAGCAGCAGGCTGGCCCGGCTGCCGCCACCGGTCAGCGCAGCCTCGGTGACCTCTTCCTTGGGGGTCTCCATCGACTGCAGGTCGAGAAGCGTCATGTCAGATTCCTCTTCTGTCGGGTGGTGCGATGGGTCACGGCCCCGTGCGGGACCGGCTCTGGGGCCGCCGCGGTGGATCGCAGCGGCGGGAGGAACGGCAGGTGCGCGCGCCCGCCGGGCGCGGCGCTGCCGAGGGCGAGGAGGGCGCCTGCGGTGCCCGTGGCGAGGTCCATGGACAGGCGCATCATCTGCTCGCCGGGGAAGGCCAGATGCCCCTGGTACGGCACGGCGTGCCGGGCCAGCGCGTCGATCTGGCGGGCGATGTCCGCGGGGCCGGTGCCGGGGCCCGGCGTGGTGGTGCGGGCCAGGTGGAGGATCATCCCGGCGGCACCGCGCAGCAGCCCGGGCTGGGCGTAGAAGGTCGCCTGCGCCGCCCGTACGATCTCGCGCCGGGCCCGTTCGAAGCGCTCGTCCGGGGCGTGCTCCAGCCAGTCGTCGAGGACCATGCCGATGCCGACGCTGCCCTCGCCGAGGTACGGCATCGTGCGCCAGCCCTCGTTCACCTGGAGGGTGCCGTACGCGCTGGTGACGCAGCGGTCGAGGTCGCGGTGGAGCGCTCGGGCGGCCTGGAGCAGCAGTTCCTTGTCGCCGGTACGTTCGTACAGGCGCAGGAAGAGCAGGGCGGGGCCGGTGTTCCCGTACATCAGTCCGGCGCGGGCGGGCCGCTGCTCGGGCCGGGCGAGCAGTTCGGCGCAGCGCAGGGCTGCGGTGTGCAGCTCGCTCTCGCCGCTCGCGGCGCCGAGCGCGTCCAGCGCCAGGCCGATGCCGGCGAGTCCGCCGTGCAGGTCCGGGCCCGCGCTCTGCCACGGCTGGTGCAGGAGCCGCTCGGTGAGGGCGAGGGCGCGGTCCGGGTGACCGAGCCGGTGCAGGGTCCAGGCGGTGCCGGCGAGGCCGTCGTAGAAGCCGAGCGCGGTGCCGGAGGCCGGTTCCACGGTCTGTTCCAGCAGCCATTCCTCGGCTTCGGGCCAGGGCCCGGCGCCGGTCTCGGCGAGGGCGTGGAGCACGCCGGCGATCCCGTAGCCGAAGCCGATGCCTCCTCCGGCGGTGGCGAACTGGGCGATGTCGCCCGGCACGAAGCGGTCCTCGCGGTCCGGGGTGGCGCTCGCGCGCAGCGCCGCGGTCATCGAGGCACGTGCGGCCGGCCATTCCCCCGGCTCGACGGGCAGGTACGGGCCGGGCGGTGCGGGCAGGCGGCCGCCCGGTGCGCCCTGCGGTGCGCCGGACAGGATCTCTTCGACGGCTTCGTCGAGGAACTGGCGCGGTACGGGGAACTGCGCGGCGGCGATCGCGGCCAGATGGGCGGCCTTGGCCCGGTCCAGGACGAGCAGGCTGGTCAGCGGGAGGAACAGGGCGAGCCGCAGACAGGCGAGGGCGTAGCGGTCGACGGAGAACCCGCGGCGCTCGGCGGGGGCGACGAAGGCGGGGTTGGCCACGGTCTGCCGCAGTCCCTCGTCGACGTGCGCGGCGGCTTCGAAGTCCAGCAGGGCGACGGACGGTTCGCCGCTCTCGTCCTCCGCCACCATGATGTTGAAGAGGTGGAGGTCGTTGAAGACCACCCCGCGGGCGTGCACGGCTTCGACGGCTTCGGTGACGCGCCGGTGGATCGTCAGGGCCCACTCGGTGTACGAGGCGAGCTCCGCCGGGTCGGGGTCCGCCTCGATCAGCGGGTGGCGGCGCGCGAAGTAGGTGTTGAGCGGTTTGCCGGCGAGGTGCTGCAGCACCAGGAAGTGGTGGTCGCCGACCGTGAACGTGCCGCGGACCGCGGGCACGCAGTCCAGGCCCGCCAGCCGTTCCAGCGCGGCCCGTTCGCGGTGCAGCCGGGTCACGGCGTCGGCGCCGTCCGCGGCGAGCCCTGCGTACGGGCGGGCCTCCTTGAGGACCACGGCCTCGCCGGTGCGGCTGTCCTTGCCGACGTAGACGCCGCCGCCGTTGGAGAAGTGCAACGCCCGCTCCACCGTGAAGGGGATGCCGGTCAGGGTGGTCGCGGAGCGCGCTGCGAGGTGGGGCTGGAGGAAGTCCGGCAGTTCGAGCCACTCGGGCGGCTGGAACACCGGTCCGCGCGGGTCCGGTACGAGCCGCCCGTCGGGGGTCTCGATCGCCGGGACCAGTTCGCCGTGCTCGTCGTAGCAGTGCCGCAGGGTGAAACTGCCGTAGCGCAGGTGGACCGGACCGGCGCCCCAGCGCAGATCGCTGAGGATGTACGGGCCAGCCGCCCCGGCCAGCGCGGCGTCGAGGTCCTCGGCGATCCGCCGGCACTGCTGCTCGTCGGCCGGGTACACGGTGATGAACTTGCCGCTGGCCGCGCGGTCGGCGTACTTCGCGTTGCGCAGGTGCAGCAGGTACCGGCTCGGTATGAACTTGAACGCGATCCGTCGGGCGGTGCAGTACTCGTACACCGTCGTCAGCAGCGATTCGGCGTTGTCGAGCGTGGCCGAGACGTGGATCTTCCAGCCCTGCGCGGGCAGTTCGGCGTCGGCGGGGCGCAGTGCGAGCCAGTCGCCGGTGCGGTGCGAGCGCCACCCCGTCGGGACGGGGGCGAGCGCCGCCGGGTAGCTCTCACCGGCGCGCCGGTACGGCGCGTCGTAGAACCAGCGGTCGGCGTCGCAGAAGGCGGCGTACCCCTTGTTCACACCTGCTCCCTCGGTCGGCGGCAGACCGAAGGTGTCACGCCCGGCGGATGCGGCGACAGTCACGTCTGTCACCGACGGGGTGTGCAGTACTCACGAGTCACGAGGCACGGATCGCGTGTCACGGGGCTCCGCGGCACGTCGGGTCCACCAGTGTCGGCGGCGGGGGTGGACGGCCCGCCCGAGCCGGCGCCCGAGCAGCAGGTACCCGAGGAGCGCGCCGGCCGTGTTGAGGATGACGTCGTCGACGTCGAAGACGCGGCCCGTGACGAGGGCGCCCTGGACGAGCTCCACCAGCGTCATCAGGCAGGCCGTCACGGCGCCGACCCGCAGCAGCCCCCGCGCCGGGGGCAGCAGGACGGGCAGGAGCACCCCGAACGGCAGACCGAGCAGCAGGTTCCCGCCCAGTTGGTGCACCGCTGCGATGGTCGACGTCCCTTCCAGGTAGGCGCTGATCGAACGGCCGGGCCGGACGTTGGCGTGCACGAGGGCCGCCGAGGCGGCGGACGGTTCCAGCGTCAGCCGGGCCAGGACCACGCCGAACAGCACGGTCCCGGCGAAGGCCGTCACCATGGCCGACGCCCGGACCGCCGGATGGGCCGGGCGTCGGTGTCTGCTCCGGGCGGCCGGTAGGGCCCGCTCCGCCGGCGTGCGTTCCGTCGGCTTGCGTTCGGCCGGCTTGCGTTCGGCCGACTCCTGTTCCGTACGCTTCTCGGCGCTCCGCCGTGAGGACCTCCATGTCATGCGGGCGCGTTTACCCTGCGGGCCGACCGGTACGCGGCACCGCCGGCGCTCCCCCACGGGCCGCCCTGCGCATGTGGTCGCACTGCCTGGTACGCCGTCCCGGCGCTCTCCTCGTCGCCGCGCCCCCGCGCCCCCGCGAACCGGTCCGGCCGGGAGCCGGGGCACCCGCCGGAGCCTGCCCGGTGGCGTACTGGCCCCTATCCGCGGCTGGGGGCTTCGGGGCCCGGCGTCCGCCCTTCCAGCCGGGAGGCCTCGATCTCCGCCCAGACGCCCTTTCCTGCGCCGTGGGTGTAGGAGCCCCACCGGTCGGAGAGCCGCTGGACGATGTGCAGGCCGTGGCCACCGGGGACGCCGGGCCCCCGCCCGACCCGGGGGCACGGCGGTGAGGCCCCGCCGTCGAGCACGTCGATGCGCAGGGACTCCCCGGCGGTCAGTACGAGCTCGTGGCAGCCGCCGGCGTGCAGGGCGGCGTTCGTCACCAGCTCGGATACGAGGAGCAGGGCGTCCTCGGCGCTCTCGTGGCCGTCCCACCCCCACTCCCGCAGGGTCCGGCGCGTGAAGTCACGGCCCTTGCCGACCGCTCCCCGGACACTGAGCAGGGACAACCTGCGGCGCTGTCCCGTGACCGGCGCCCCCGCACTCCGGGGGTCGTCGGCGGCTGCTCCCGTCGTGTTCACCGTCGTCCTCACTCCGACCGTTGACCTTGACCTCGTCCCTGGAACCGCGTATGCCCGCCCTGCCAGCCCGGACACCAGGAAACGGCAGGCTCGGCAGTGCCCCGCGACCACACGGTTGGACACCCTGCACAGGGGTAGGCGTGATAGGCCCCGAACATCCGAAGAGGGGAGCAGTCGATGGCCACCCCCAGTGGAGAACGGTTCGGCGTCGAGGTGGAGTCCCTCCCGGGGGCCACGGTCGTGACCCTGACCGGGGAGCTCGACCACGACACCGCCGAACCCTTGCGTCAGGCTCTCGGCGCCCCGTTGCAAGCCGACGGCGGCGAGCGCCTGCTGGTCGACCTGAGCCGCCTGGACTTCTGCGATTCCACTGGATTGAACGTGCTGTTGCACGGTCGCCTCTCGGTCAACGAGACCGGTGGCTCCCTTGAGCTGGTCGGAGTGCACCCGCCGGTGGAGCGGATGTTCCACATCACGGGAGCAGACCGGCTCTTCCGGTTCCACACTGATGTGGAAGCCGCGCTGGCGACGCCTTGACGCCCGTGGCGGAGGAGCTCCCATGAACGAGCGCCGGTCACCCGAATTGACGCGGCGCTTGGCGATCCGCGGCGCCACGGACGTGGTCAGCCGCTGCCGTGACTTCACCCGCAGGGCCCTCACGGAGTGGTGCTGGCCGGGGGCCGGGTACGGGGCCGGGGCCAGGGCCGGGGAAACACCCGGGGCCGACGCCGCCGACGATGCCCTGCTCCTCGTTTCCGAGGTCGTCGGCAACGCGTGCCTGCACGCGGGTGGGGCCACGTCCCTGGTGCTGCGCTGTACGGATGCGTGGCTGAGGATCGAGGTGACGGACGAGAGCCCGGCCGCACCCCAGGTCAGGCACCGGTCCGACCTGTCCCGACCCGGCGGCCACGGGCTGCGCATCGTGGAGCGGCTGGGACGCGACTGGGGCTGGGACGCCGTGGTCGGCGACGGCAAGTGCGTGTGGGTGGAGATCGACTCCCCTCCGGGTCACCCGGGCTGAACACCGGGCAAGCCGGGCGGGCGGGTCCCCTGCGGGACCCGCCCGTTCCGTGTGCACCGCACGGTGCGGTCACCAGTAGTGGCGCCTGCCGCCGACCGCGTGCCCGACCGAGCCCAGGACCCACAGCACCGCACCCACCACCAGCAGGATGACGCCGATGGTCCACAGGATGGAAATTCCGGTCAGAAAACCGATGAGCAGGAGGATAAGCCCGATGAGAATCATGGTTCCCTCGTTCTCAGGTAGGGGATCGGCGGAACGGTTGGAACCGCCGTGGCGCCTCGGAGGCCGTCTACCCCCGAATCCCGTGCCTATCGGTGTCGTGCCCCCGCTCCGCTCTGCTCCGGTCATGCGCCGCGCGCTGTTCTACGATGCTGCTAGGAAGACTTCGGGGCCGGGACCGGAGGGCACATGGCGGAACGGGGCCGGGAGCCCTTGGAGGCCCTGGACAGCGCACGGCGGCGGGCCCTGCGGCTGGCCGGGCTGTCGGCCGCCGCCGATCCGGATATGGACCGGTTCGCCCGGCTGGTGGCGAGACTGCTCGGCGTACCCGCAGCCTTCGTCGCACTGATCGAGGAGGACCGGCAGATCCTGCCCGGCATGATCGGTCTGCCCGAGCCGTGGGCGGAGCGTCGGGCGCTGCCCGTGTCGCGCTCGCTCTGCCGGTACGTGGTGGACTCCGGGAAGCCCCTGGGCATCTCCGACACCCGCGCCGACGGGCGGCTGCGGGCCGGGCCCGACGTCAAGGACCTCGGGGCGGTCGCGTACGCCGCGGTACCGGTGACCGACGGCAGCGGGCTCGTACTGGGCGCTCTGTGCGCCATCGACCACACGCCCCGGAGCTGGGCCGGAGGGGGGCTCGCCGACCTGGAGGAGCTGGCCGCGGCCTGCTCCGGCGACCTGCGCCTGCGCATCCTGTCCGCGCAGCTCCAGGCCGCCCAGAGGGTGCTGGAGACCGCGCGGGCCGCCGCCGAGCGGGCCCGGGGCGACGCGGAGCGCCTGGAGCACGAGGCCCAGGCCGGCCTGGACCACGCCGAGCTGCTGCTGAGGGCCTCGGAGGAGCTGGCCCAGACCTCCGGGCTGGAGGACCTGCGACGGCGGTTGCGCGACCTCTTCGTCGGCGTCGGCAAGCCCTCGTACGTGGGCCTGCTCGTCGTCGACGAGGGAGAACTGCGCCGAATCCCTGACCCTGATGACGCGCACTCCGTCGAACGCGAACTCCTCACCCTGCCCGCGGACGCGGCGTTCCCGAGTGCCCGGGCCGTGCGGGAGCGGAGGACCGTGTTCGTCCCCGACCGAGACGCGCTCGTGGCCGGCTACGGCCCCGACGCTGTCGCCGTCTTCGACCGCATGGGCTTCAGCACGGTGCTGTGCCTGCCGCTCTGGGGCAGTCGCGGGCTACTGGGCGTCCTCGTGATCTGCTGGCCCAGGCCGCACGAGGTGAGCATCCCCGAGCGGGCCTCGCTCACCGCGGCTTCCGGGTACATCGCACAGGCGGCGGAGCGCGCCCTGTACCTGGACGAGCGCATCTCCGTCGCCCACCAGCTCCAGGCCGCCATGCTCACCGACCTCCCCCTGACCGAGGCCCTCGAAATCAGCGCCCTCTACCAGCCGGCCGCCGACGAGGCCATGATCGGCGGAGACTGGTACGACGCCTACCACCTGCCCCCGACCGGACCCGGCGAAAGCACCCCACTCATGATCACCGTGGGTGACATCGCGGGCCACGACATGCATGCCGCCACCGTGATGGGCCAGATCCGCAGCATGCTGCGCCAGGCCACCCTCGACCACCCACCGCACAGCCCTTCCGCCGCTCTGACCGCCCTCGAAGCGGCCTGCTCGGTCCTGCCCCTCGATGCCGGCGGCACCCTGGTCCATGCCCGCCTCGACCCCCTCGGCGACGCCGCCGGCTGGGCCCTGACCTGGTCCAATGCGGGCCACCCTCCCCCGCTGCTGCGCACTCCGGACGGCGCGGTCACCACCCTCGTGGAGCACGACGTACTCCTGCACCCGGCCCTCGATTCGATGGAACGCACCGAGTGCCGGCGCGAACTGCCCCCGGACTCGACCCTGTTGCTCTACACCGACGGGCTCGTCGAGCGGCGCGGCCACGACATCGACGCCGCCATCGCACAACTCGTCGCCCTGCTGGCCCGCCACGGGGACAGACCGCTGCCCGAACTGCTGCGCCGCATCAGCAGCCGGATGGCGGAACCGCCCCCGGGGGACGACGTCGTCCTCCTCGCCCTGCGCATCCCCTGACCGGCAGGGGCAGCCGGACGGCTCGGTGCAGGATGCCCACCCGCGGCGATGACGACGAGCAGGCGTCGCGGCGGCGCCGGTTCGCGCAGTCCGGTGAGGATGGGTGCATGACCGACACGTTCACCACACGGACCCTCGACGTGACGACGGGCTCCACGGAAACCGTCCACGACCTGACCGCGGCGTGCGCGGAGTTCCTGCGGGACGCCGCCCGGGGCCGGGACGGGCTGCTCAACGTGTTCACTCCGCACGCCACGGCCGGACTGGCCGTCATCGAGACGGGGGCCGGCAGTGACGACGACCTGCTGGACGCCCTGCACACGCTGCTGCCCGCCGACGACCGCTGGCGCCACCGGCACGGCTCCCCCGGCCACGGTCGCGACCACGTGCTCCCCGCCTTCGTACCGCCCCACGCCACCCTTCCGGTGGTGGGCGGCGAGCTGGCGCTCGGGACCTGGCAGTCGGTGGTGCTGGTGGACACCAACCGGGACAACCCCCGGCGCACGGTACGGCTGTCCTTCCTGGCCTGAACGGGCCCGGGACCTCAGCGGAACCGCGCGGGACCGATCCCGGCGCCGGCCTCGTCCGCGAGGGTGCGACGGGCACACTGGAGCACCACGGAGGCCAGGTCGCCGCCCGTGCGCAGTAGCTCCCGCTGGATCCGGGCGCCATTGCCGCGGGCCTGCAGCTCGGCCAGGCCCGCCTCGACGAAGTCGGCGTCCCCGTTGTCCTCCAGGGCCTCCCGCACGTGCTCGTACAGCCCGCGGACCACGATGTCGGCGGAGCCCTCGCGCAGGGTGGCCGGGTGGATCAGCGGTCCGTCGAGCCCGGACCGGGCCGCCCGCCAGGCGGCGAGCCTCAGCAGGCTCGTATCGACCGCGGGCGACGGCTCACCGGCGCGCCAGTCCCGGGCCGCGGTGTCCACCAGAGCGCGTACCAGGGCGGCCAGCAGCACGGCGGTCGAAGCGTCGAGGCAGACGTCCGCCACGCGGATCTCCACCGTCGGATAGGAGGCGGCCAGCCGCGCGTCGAAGTAGATCATCCCTTCGTCCCGGATGGCCCCCGTGGCGACCATGGCCCGCACCCGCTCGTGGTAGCGCTCGGGCGTGCCGAAGACGTCCACCGGGCCCGCCGAGGGCCAGCGGTTCCAGACCCTGCTGCGGTAGCTGCCGTACCCGGTGTCCTCGCCCTGCCAGAACGGTGAATTCGCACTCAGTGCGGCGAGGACGGACAGCCAGGGCCTGATCCGGTCGAGTACCGCCACGCCCTCCTCGTCGGAGTCCACCGCCACGTGCACGTGACAGCCGCACGTCAGCTGTTCCTGGGCGGGCAGGCCGAACTGTCGGGCGATCCACTGGTAGCGCTCGCCCACGCTCAGCGACGGTTCCACCGGCAGCGGGCAGGTGGCGAGGGCCGCCACCAGGACGCCGGCGGCCTGCGCGTGCCGCGCGGCCTCGGCCCGCCACCGGCGGATCTCCTGGTGGAGTTCGTCCATCCGGGTCAGCGGCCGGGTCGCGCACTCGACCTGTTCCTCGTGCAGTTCCTTCTCCAGGGGGATCTCCCCGCCGGCGCCCGCCGCCCGGCCTCCGGACCGCAGGGCCGATGCCAGCACCGCGCCGGCGGAGGCCGCGGGCTGCCCGGTCCGCGGATCGACCAGCAGCAGTTCTTCCTCGACGCCGACGCTGCGCATGCGGGACCTTTCGGTTGATCTCCGTGCCGTTCCCTCCGGCGTATGCCCGCTCCCGCGGCGGCCATCCGCGCTCTCAGGATGCCCGGCTCCGGCCCGGGGCGACGGCCGCGTCGGGGGCCGCGGTCCCGGCCGCTCCGCGGGAGCGGTAGACGACGTACGGCCGGAACAGGTAGCCGAGCGGTGCGGTGAAGGCGTGGACGAGGCGGCTGAACGGCCACAGGGCGAACAGGTCATGGCGAGCAGCGCGTGGAGCTGGTACGGCAGTGGGGCGTGGGGCCATGGCGGGGACGTCGGGGTCGAGGGCGAGCAGGGAACGGAACCAGACGGACACGCCCGTGCGGTAGTCATAGGGGTGCGGGACGAGGGTGGTGGCGGTGGCCGCGAGGCCGGCCAGCAGGACGGCGACCAGGACGGGGTAGACGGCGCGGTCGCTCCTGCTCGTGCCGACGCGCACCGCGGGCACCGTGAGCCGCCAGGTCCGCGTACCAGTCGTAGAACGACAGCATCGGCGCGCCGATCAGCGCGTGGAACCGGGCTCCGACGGCGTGCGAGGCCATCGACATCGCAGGGATCGGGGAGAACCCGGCGATCCGGTCGGGGCCGTGCGCCGCCAGGGTGTGGACGTGCGCGGCGGCGGCGATCTCCAGGGCCTCGTGCCAGCCGATGCGGACCAGGCCGCCCTTGCCGCGGGCCGCCTGGTAGCGCCGCCGCTTGTCCGGGTCCGAGGTGATCTCCGCCCAGGCGGCGACCGGGTCCCCGCCGAGGCGTTCCCTGGCCTCGCGGTACATCTCCACCAGCACGCCGCGGGCGTGCGGGTAGCGCACGCGGGTGGGCGAGTAGGTGTACCAGAAGAACGAGGCTCCGCGGGGACAGCCGCGCGGTTCGCACTCCGGCCGGTCGGGGCCCGTCGAGGGGTAGTCGGTCGCCTGCGTCTCCCAGGTGATCAGGCCGTCCTTGACGTACACCTGCCATGAGCAGGAGCCGGTGCAGTTCACGCCGTGCGTGGAGCGCACCACCTTGTCGTGGGCCCAGCGCTCGCGGTACGGCGTGTCGTTGACCCCCTGGTCGGTGCGGAACGCCGCCCGCCCGTCCGCCGTCCCGGCCGCTCCGGTGAGCATCCGGCCCGCCTGCAGCAACCGGTCGGCGATGGCGTCCGCCGCGCGTTCTGTCGTAGCCCTGGCCCTGCCGCGCTTCACGTGGTGGCCCCTTCCGGGAGACGGGTACGGCCGGTCCCAGCGGGATCCGGCTGACCGTGGGTGGTTCATGCACAGATTGCGCGCGCGGGCGCGTGTGACTCGGATCACTTGCCGCCGGTTGGATGTATCGAGAACGCATCTTGGTCAGCTCTTGGGGAGGGACCGCCGGCCCGCGAGAGCCGGTTGGACCCGCAGCGACGGGGTAGCCCTTCCAGAGAGGGGCGACCGTCGCGTCCGCACCGCAGGAGAGGAGGAGCGGGTCCATGCACTCGTTTGCGCTGCCGCTGATCCCCACGGAGGAGGGCGGACTGCTCATCCCGGCCGAACAGGTGACGGCCCTCCTGCGGGGCGTGGCCGACGACTGGGCCGCCGCGGTGGAGGCCGAGGCCCCCGAAGCCGATCCCGAGACGGTGCGCGCCATGACCGAGGCCCTCACCCAGCTCGCCGACCAGATCGACGCGGAGTGCATAGCCTGCGCCTCGCGGCCGGAACTGGGGAACTGAGGCCCTGGCGGCCCGCTCGGAATGTCGGGCTGCGCACCGGCGTTGCCGCACGTGTGAGCGAGTTTTCGGCCTCCGACGAGGCCGCGCCCGTCCGTGCGCGACTGGAGGTCTCGCGCGCTTCCACCTGCGCGCAGATCGCGGCTTTGCAGCGCGACTTCGACGGCATCGTCGAGGCGAACGCCCTGGTGGCGGTCGACGACGAGCACGATCCCGAAGGATCCAGTACCGCGTTCGAGCGAGCCCATGTCGCCGCCCTGCTGACCCTGGCGGCCGAGCATCTGGAGGAGCTCGACCGAGCCCTGGGCCGCCTGGAGCGGGGCGGGTACGGGTGGTGCGAGGCCTGCGGCGAACGCATCTCGGCGGCCCGCCTTGAGGCACGGCCCGAGGCGACCGCCTGCGTACGCTGCGCCGAGGCCCACCGCCGCCACGGCCACGGGGCCGGGGCGTAGCCGTAGCCGTAGCTTGGCCGGCGAGGCGTTCGCGGCCACTCGAACGGGTCCTTCGGCCCGACCGAGGCGGGAGCGGTCCGGCGGTCCCGGCGGCGGGCGGCTTTCGGACATTTAGCTGGCGATGACGGCCGCGGGGGCGCATGCGCGGTTTTCGGGGGCAGGCGAGAGGGTGCCCATCCGTGCGCCGCCCGAGCCGGCCGGTCCGGCCGGTCGTGGGCGGGGCTCGACCCAAGGAGGTTTCACGATGCTGATCACCGTCACCCGTACCGGCGGGTTCGCGGGCAGGGAACGGACCGCTTCCCTCGACACGGAGTACCGGAGCGACCGCTTCGAGCTGGAGCAGCTGGCCGAGCTGGCCCTGAGCGGCGAGTGCCCCGCGGGCCGGGAACCCGTCCCGGACGGTTTCGTTTACGTCATCCGCGTCGACGGAAAGCTGGTGGAGTTACGGGATCCGTACCTCACCGAGGAACAACGGCGGCTGATCACCGCGGTCCTGGGCGAGGGCGCCTGACGGTCCCGCCCGCCCTGGCTCGGCGGGGTGGTCGTACCGGGTCCGGGTGGGTCCGGTACGACACCGCGTGCCGGTCCGGGTCGAGCGGGCCTCAGGCCGCCGCCTCCGTGCCGCCCGCACCCGTGCGCGGGGCGGCGCCCATCCGTTCCCGGGCCGAGGCCAGCGCGGCGTCGACGTCCCGTGTCCCGGTCGACACGCACAGCGTGTAGACCACGTCCTCCAGCCGCTGCCGCAGCGCTTCCTGACGGCCTCCGGCCCGGAGCTGCGACACCGTCTCGTACTCCTCGACCAGACGCGCCAGCACCGCAGGGTGAGCCATCAGCACGATCTCGCTCCTTCACACGTAGCCTTCACGGGGCCGGACGCCACCTGCGCCCCGTGTGCCCCCGGCCGGCCGTCCCATGCGCCACACGCGTCGTCATGGCCGAGAGTGTGCGGTGACACCCCGTCCGGCTCAGATGCCGGTCGACCGCTCGGCGGACGCCTCGGCCGAGGCGGCCCGCCAGACGGAGCGGAGCCCTTCGGCAGCGGCTTCGGCTTGGGCAAGTCCCGCCCGGTAGGCCTGAGTCCACTTCGCCCGGTCGTTCAGGTCGGAGCCGAGCGCCCGCACCGCGTCCGGATCGGGGCCGATGGCCACCACGTTCCGCGCCCCGACGACCGCAGGCTCCTGTTCGAACTGCTCACGGGGGAACAGGTGCGCCATCGGCTCGATGACGACCAGGGTGCGGGCTCCGGCCGCGAGGTCCACGTTCGTCCCCGCCCGCAGCGCACCGTCCATGTACCACCGCCCCTCAAAGCCGACCGGCGGCTCCGCTCCAGGGAACGCGCTGCTCGCCGCCACGGCACGTACGAGCGGTATGCCGCTGGTGCGGTCCCACACGGCGGGCTCACCCGTTCCGGCGTCCACGGCGGTGAGGAGCAGCCGCTGCTGCGGCCAGGCGTCCGCGCCGATCAGCGCGCCCCGCTCCGCGATCAGCATGTGCTCGGCGTCGGGGTCGGCGTTGTCGAGCGCGATGCGTCCGACGCGCCGTCGGGCCTCGCCGGGGTCCAGTCCGGGCTCGCCGAGCACGGCGAACACGGAAGCGGTCAGGGCACCGTCCACCCTGCGCGCAGGAGCCTCCTCCCCCGACGGACGGGCCGGGGCGGCGAGCCGGTCGAAGTCCTGACCGGTGGTCAACAGGGCGCTCACGATCGCACCGGCGGAGGTGCCGATGGTCAGGTCGGCTTGGCCGAGATCCACCCCGATGCCGCGCAGTCCGCCGACGAGCCCGGCCATCCAGGCCGTGCCGAGCACGCCTCCCGGTCCCAGTACGAGTGCCCGGTCACATATGTCCGCGGTCCCGAGGGTCATGGTCCGTCTCCTGTCGTGAGGTGATGATCAAGAAGACCTCACGCTAGGACCTCGACGACGCTTGAGGTCAAGCGCCGCGCCGGACGGTGCCCCCCTACTGGTCGGCGCGATCGGGCCAGGCACATGACCGTGCGGTGTGTGCGGTGCCCGGAGCTGGGGAGGCGCGCAGAGAAGGACCCGGGAACCGGACGGAGGCACGGCGATGCGCGCACTGACCTGGCACGGCAGAGGGGACGTACGGGTGGACACGGTCGCGGATCCCCGGATCCAGGACGCCACCGACATCGTCGTCAAGGTGACGACCACCGGCATCTGCGGAAGCGATCTCCACCTCTACACCTTGATGGGACCGTTCCTCGACTCCGGTGACGTCCTGGGCCACGAGGCCATGGGGTACGTCGAGGAGACGGGCCCGGAAGTCACCACGCTCAAGCACGGGGACCGGGTGGTGGTCCCGTTCAACATCTCCTGCGGCAACTGCTTCATGTGCGACCAGGGCCTCCAGTCCCAGTGCGAGACCACCCAGGTGCGCGAGCAGGGCAAGGGCGCTGCCCTCTTCGGGTACACCAAGCTGTACGGGCAGGTGCCGGGCGGGCAGGCGGAGTACCTGCGGGTGCCGTTCGGCGACACCTTGCCGGTGAAGGTCCCGAAGGGGCCGCCGGACGAGCGCTTCGTGTACCTGTCCGACGTACTGCCGACGGCGTGGCAGGCCGTCGAGTACGCGTCGATCCCGCCCGGCGGATCCGTCACCGTCCTCGGCCTCGGGCCGATCGGGCTGATGGCTGCACGGATCGCGCTGCACCGCGGCGCCCGGCTGGTGGTCGGGGTCGATCTGGTGCCGGCGCGGCTGGCGCGGGCCCGGTCGTACGGTGTGCACGCGCTGGACCTCACGGCGTACGGCAAGGACCTGGTCGCGGCGATCCGCGACATGACGGACGGCAGGGGCACCGACTCGGTCATCGACGCGGTGGGCATGGAAGCCCACGGCGCTCCGCTGGCGTCGGCGGCGCAGCGCTTCACGACGATGCTGCCCGCCGCCCTCGCCCGGGCGCTCATGGACCGCGCCGGGGTCGACCGGCTGAAAGCGCTGCACACCGCCGTCGACGTGGTGCGGCGCGGCGGAACCGTGTCGGTGTCCGGGGTCTACGGCGGGGCGGCGGACCCGATGCCGCTGCTGACGATGTTCGACAAGCAGATCCAGCTGCGGATGGGACAGGCGAACGTACGGGCCTGGGTCGATGACATCCTGCCGCTGTTGGAGGCGGACGACCAGCTGGGCGTGGAGGGGTTCGCGACCCACACGATGCCGCTGGAGGACGCGCCCACGGCTTACGCCATGTTCCAGGCGAAGGACGACGGCATGATCAAGGCCCTGCTGCGGCCTTGAGGCCGGGAAGGGATCGTGGGCGGCCCGCGGTTCAGGCCGGCCAGGTGCCTGACACGCGCCGTACGGCGACGGCCCCGGACCGCTGGACGGCCGCCTTGATCAGGGCGAAGATCGCGCCCTGGATCGCGGCGGCGATCAGGATCTCGCGCCAGTGCCGTTCCTCGTCCGTGGCGTTCGGGGCGTCGTCCTCGTGCCCGACGAGTTTCCACACCTCTTTGAAGACCGCTCCGGCCAGCATGCCCGCCGCGGCTCCGAGAGCCAGCCCGACCGGTTTGTAGGCGACTTTCGATGCCTTCATCGCACCTCTCCGCTCTTCATCGCACCTGTCCGCCCTGCGTCGCGACGCGGCTCCCCGACGCCTCGGCGTCGAGGAGCCGCCTGCAGGGCCTGCCGCCGCGGGGGTCAGTTCCCGGAGCGGTCCCGCTCGCCCGCCCGGCGCTGGGCCTCGGCACTCGGGGGCAGCGCGTCGCCCGCCTCGCGGTCGTGACCGCCGGGCATGACCGCCTCTTCGGCCTCCTTGCGGGCTTCGCGGTCGCCGCTCTCCCCCGGCGCCTTCGAGGGCGGGGTCGTCAGCGTGCGCTTCTTGTCGTGCTCCTCGTGCTCAGTCACCGTGCTTGCTCCTTGCGTCGCGGACGGTGCCGTCCCCACGACGGCGCGCGCCGGATCAGATGGGGCTGCCGCCGAAGGGCCCGCCGATGCCGTAGTACGTACCGATCTCCGCGTGGTACCCCTCGTCCTGCAGGTGCTTGTCGCGGTGGAACTCGGGAGCGTTCTTGATCTGCTCCTTCGTCCGGTCGACGTAGATCTTCTCGTCGTCCACGTCGATGCGCGTGACGGTACCGGCCGGGAGGAGGACCTCCTTGCCGAAGATCCACGGACCGGTGTCCACCACGATGTAGGCGGAGCCGACCTCGTCGGAGTGCTTGTCCACCTTGCCGATGCCGCCGTCGGCGGCCTCGACCTTGAATCCGGTCAGGTCGACGCCCTGCGAACGGCCCGAGGTCTCGCGGTAGCCCCACACGTTCTCCGTCATGAAAATGCCCTCCATGGTGGTGGTTGGGTCGGACTCTCGTAACAGCGCGCCTGCCCCTCGTCCGCGGTCTCACACCCACCATCCGGATTCCGTGAATCCGCAGAGTGGGCGCCCGCGGCCCGGCTGGCGGGGGCTGCCGGACGAGCGGGCGACAGCGGCCCCCACACCACCACGGGCGTCGAAAGCTGACCCTCCGGCGGGCGGCCCGGGGAACCGCACGACGGGCGCCTCGCAGCCCCTCTACGCAGGGGCGTCGCTCGGTACGGGGCCGGCGCAGCCCGGGTGGCCCCAGCGGGTGCCGAGCTTGCTGATCTGGTCACCGGCCGCGTACGACTTTCCGCAGGGGCAGCTACCGGGGAACTTCGCCTTGATGGAGCCGCCCCGGCTGCGCGCGGGCTTCTTGGCTCCTGCCGCGGGCTTGGTGCGGGGCGCGGAAGCGCGGGCGGGAGCGGGTACGGGGAGCGCGGGGCTACCGAGGGCCGTGCCGGCCGCCTGCTGGCTGGTGGCGGCGTCACTCGCGGCCTGGTCGGCGATCGCGTTCAAGAGGTCGCCGTCCTCGCGGTGGGCCGGAACGTAGCGGAATTCGACGTCCCGCTCGGCCAGCAGCGCGTCGATCTGCTCGACGAGCTCCCGGTTTGCGACGGGTTTGCCGGCGGCGGTCTTCCACCCGTTGCGCTTCCAGGCCGGCAGCCACTGGGTCACCGCCTTCATGGCGTACTGGGAGTCCATCCGGACCTCGACGGCCGTTCCGGGCGCCAGGGACTCCAGCAGCCGCTGCAGGGCCGTGAGTTCGCCCACGTTGTTGGTGGCCCGGCCCAGGGGCCCGGCCTCCCAGCGCTCCGGGCGGCCCTGTGTGTCGGCGATGACCCACGCCCAGGCTGCCGGTCCGGGATTCCCCTTCGCCGCGCCGTCGCAGGCGGCAATGATGCGATCAGACATCCCCCGATCATGCACCACGGCCGGCCCTGCGCGAATTCGGCTACGAGCGTCGATCGTGGACGCGGCGCAGCCGGGCTTCGACGCTTCCGTCGGCGGTGGTGCGCGTGTCGAACGCAGGCTGGGGGGCGGTCGCCGGTCCCTCGACGTTCCAGCCGTCGGAGAGGCGGAACAGGCTGCCGTGCCAGGGGCAGCGGACGCAGCCGTCCGTGAGTTCCCCTTCCGACAGCGGGCCGGCCATGTGGGAGCAGCGCTCGGCCAGTACGCGGACCGCTCCGCCGCTCTCCCGTACGACGACCACGTCCACGCCGTCCACGGCGGCGCGTACGGCCCGGTCCACGGGGAAGTCGGACAGCCGTCCGACGGGGTGCCAGCCTTCCCCCACGAGGTGCGTCACGGCCTCGGCATGGTTCGCGCCGGCCGCCTGCCGGTAGGCCAGGTGTCCGCCCAGCGCACCGCCCGCGCCGACGGCGGCGAGCCCGGCCCAACCCAGTGCCTTGCCGGCGCGGACGCGGCCGCGCGTCCGTGCGAGGAACGAGCCCGCGTACAGCAGGACCCCGGTGGTGTTGGCGACGGCGTGCACGATCCCGGTCCGGGCCTGTTCGGGCGGCAGCTCGGCCCAGTCGGTCCATCCCGTCACCGCGGCCGGTCCGGCCGCGGCCAGTCCGGTGCCGACCAGGATGCGGGCGGCGCGCTGCTGGCCGGGCCACAGGTCCAGGGCCGCGGCCGAAAGCCAGGCCCCGAGGGGTACCTGCACGAGCAGGGGGTGGGCCGGGTGGCCGAGGGGCCGGCCGTGCAGTACGTCGCGTGCCGGCCCCAGGGGCACGGCCCGTACGGCCCTGCGGACCACGCCGATCAGAGCGTCCAGCTGCGTCGTCCGTTCCAGCCGCTCGACGGCCGCCAGCAGCGGCCCCGGGCCGCCGCCGCGGAGTTCCGGATCCATGCGCTGCGTGTCCATGGCCCGCGCCTACCCGTGGCCACCCGGCGCATGTGTCACGACGCCGGGTGTCGCACCGGCGCCGCCCCCGGCGCGCCGTCTAGTGCGGCGTCCAGGTGAACTTGCCGCCGCCGACCCACCGTACGACGTCCAGGTCGTCGAGGTCGTGGATCGGGATCCCGGCCTCTGCGGCGATCAGCAGCACGTCCGTCATCGACGACGCCCTGCCGACGAACTCTCCGTCGAGCTCCACGATGCGAAAAGCAGGGTTGCCGGGCTGCACGCCCAGTACGGTGATCCGCGCCGCGGAGATGTGAGGTGTCGAACCTTCGGTCATGGGCAGACGGTTCCACGCCGGGACCGTCAAGGGGCGCGGCGACACGCCCGCGCCGCGTTCGTGCCAACAGGTGGTCGCAGGTGCCGGGCCCTCCCTGCCGCGGTACGGGTACGTCATGGCGCAGAAGACGGACGAAGCGGGCGACGGGGCCAATAGCCGGCCGAAGCAGCGGGGAGCCGCCTCCGCGGCGCTCGCGGGGGCGCTGATCGGCGCACTGGCGGGTCTCACGGGGAGCACGCTCGCCTATTTCGAGGCCAAGGACACGCACCGCAGCGAGGCCGATGCGCGGCGGGCGGACATCCGGCGGGCGGCATACGTCGAACTCGCGGCGAGTACGAACCGGTACGTACAGCAGGCCACCCAGCTGCTGAGGGTGAGCCTCGACCCGGCCACGAGCGCGCAGGACAGGCAGCGCCGGTTCGAGGACTCGTACGCACCGGCCAACACGGATCTCGCTCGGGCCTACACGACGGTCCGGCTCGTGACGACGGACGAGGGCAGGCGGGACCTGGAGAGGATCGGCGCCCTCTCTACCCGCGTGGGAGAGATGGCGACGGACAGGCTCGCACGGGGCCCGGAGGGCGTCGACGTGAAGAAGACCGGCGTCGAGTTCACGGAGGCGGTGGAGCGGCAGCTGGCTGCGCTGCAGACCTTCATGGACAGGGCAGCCCACGAGGCGCTGTGACGGCGGCCCGCCCCGGACCGCCCGCTGCGCCGATTGCGCAACGGCGGCGCCGGTCCCATAGTCCGAGGTATGGACGCGCGTGAAGAGGCGCTCCGACGGGCGTACGGCCATGCCGCCCGGTGGCTGGCGAGCCTGGACGACCGTCCGGTTCCCGCCCGCGCTTCGGTCGACGAGATCGCGGACGCGCTGGGTGCCGAGCTGCCCGACGGTCCCAGTCCGCCGTCCGACGTCGTCGACCTGCTGGCCACGGCCTGTGAGCCGGGGCTGACCGCGTTTCCCAGCGGCCGCTTCTACGGATTCGTGGTCGGCGGCACCGAACCGGCCGCGCTGGCCGCGGACTGGCTGGTCAGCGCGTGGGACCAGAACTGTGTGATGCGCGCCGCGTCGCCCGCGTACGCGGCGGCGGAGGACGTGGCCGGCGTGTGGCTGCTCGACCTGCTCGGCCTTCCGCCCGCCAGCGCCGTCGGCTTCACCACCGGTGCCACGATGGCGAACTTCACCTGTCTCGCCGCCGGGCGCGACGCCGTGTTGCGTCGCGCGGGCCGGGACGTCGCACGCGAGGGACTCGCAGGTGGGCCCGCGGTCCGCGTCCTCGTCGGCGCGGACCGGCACATGGCCGTTGACCTGGCGCTGCGCTATCTCGGGCTGGGCAGCCCGGAGCCGGTGGCGGCGGACGGCCAGGGCCGTATGGTGCCGGAGGCGCTGCGGAGCGCCCTGGCGGCCGGCGGACGGAGCCCGACCATGGTGGTCCTCCAGGCGGGGGACATCCACTCCGGCGCGTTCGACCCCTTCGTGGAGACGATCCGTGCGGCGCGGGCGTCGGACGCATGGGTGCACGTCGACGGCGCCTTCGGGCTGTGGGCGGCCACCTCGACGCGGTACGCGCACCTGACGGCGGGCTGCGCGGAAGCCGACTCGTGGGCGACGGATGCCCACAAGACCCTGAACGTCCCCTACGACTGCGGGCTCGCCATCGTGCGCGACCCGTCCGCGCTCCGGGCCGCCATGGGTCTGCGCGGTGACTACCTCATCCACGACGAACACGGCGACCCGATCGACAAGGTCCCTGAACTGTCCCGGCGCGGCAGGGCCTTCACCGTGTGGGCCGCACTCAGGTCCCTCGGCCGGACGGGCGTGGCCGACCTCGTCGAGCGGCTCTGCGGGCACGCCTGCGCCTTCGCCACGGGCATCGCCGGGATCGACGGCGCGAGGGTCCTCAACGACGTGGTGTTCACTCAGGTGTGCGCCGAGTTCGGCAGCGACGAACGCACGGAACGGGTACTCGCCCGGCTGCTCGCCGACGGTACGGCGTGGATCAGCGGCTCGACCTGGCGCGGCCGTCGCGTCATGCGGATCTCCGTGAGCAACTGGTCGACGACGGAAGAGGACGTGACGCGCGCCCTCACCGCGATCCGTCGCGCCTGCGCGGGCTGAGAACTCCGATCGTCGGGCGTGGCGGGGCACGGCCGGTCGCCGGGCCTGGCGGGCCACACGGGGGACCCCGGGTGCGCCGGTCGGGGCGTCCGGGCGCGGCTCCCCGGCGGCTTCGCCAGACTGATCGAGATGATCTCCACGTCGGAAGCCGCCGGGCCGTCCCGCCGCGACCGGCGCCATGACCTGCTGCCCCCGCTCGCCGCGTGGCTGATCTCGAACCTGATCACCTGGCTGGTCGCAGCGGCGTCCGTCGCCGGCGACGGGTCCACGGTGGACTACTGGTCCCCGGAGAGCCGTCGGCGCTGGGATTCCGAGCACTATCTGTCCATCGCCAAGACCGGCTACGAAATGTTCCGGTGCCGGGAGCGCCACCCGGACTTTCCCGATGTCGTGTGCGGAAACGTCGCTTGGTTCCCCGGATACCCCATGGGAATCCGCGCGCTGTCCGCCACCGGCCTTTCCTATGAGACAGCGGCCGTCGTCATCGCCGAAGCGTCCCTGTTGGGCATGTTCGCGGTGCTGTGGTGGCTCCTCGGCGCCCGGCTCACCTGGGCCACCGGGCTCACGCTCGCCATCGGCGCGGTGTTCCCGGGCGGTGTCTACTTCCACGCGATGTTCCCGATCGCCACCGGCACGCTGGCGTTGCTCGTCTGTGTCGTCGGGGTCAAGCGCGGTTCCTGGGGCCTTGCCGCCGCCGGTGGCTTCGCGGCGACCGCCTGTCACCTCGTCGGCGCGGCGGCCGTCGCCATGCTGCTGCTCAGCGCGTTCTTCGCGTGGCGGGCAGACTCCTGGCCGGTCCGGTTCGCCAAGGCCGGGTGCTCGTCGGCTCTCGCCGCCTGCGGCGTGCTCTGGGCGAAATGGCTGATGTGGCAGGCGACGGGCCGCTGGAACGCGTACGAGATCATCCAGGCGTCCAGTTACCAGCAGGGCGGCCTGCGTCAGCCCTTCGCCGAAATGCGGAAGGCCTACGATTTCCCCTTCAAGGACTGGTACGCGCCCGAAGGGCACCTGCCGTGGCTGGTCGAGCACGCCCTCACCGCGCACAGGACCCAGCTCTGGCTCAACGTCGCCTTCATCCTGCTCGTCGTGGCCACCGCCGCGGTTCGGCTCCTTTGGCACCGCCGGCTCGAAACCGAGGAGTGGGCCGCTCTGATCTTGACGGTGGCGATCTTCCTGCTGCCGTTCCTCGCAGGCGCGGAAATGTCCTGGTACCGCAACCATGCGCAGATGTTCGTCGGCCTCGTCCTGGTCAAGCACGTGTCCCGATGGGTTCAGGTACCACTCCTTCTGCTCTGCTCGGCCCAGTACGCCCTCCTGGCGTCGATGTTCTTCGCTGGGGTGCTGGTGTAAAAGCGCAAAGAGTTCCCCAAGCCTGCGGTCGCGGGGCACCAGCACCCCCTCTCATTCGGGTGCATATGTCTTACATATCCGCAGATATAGGGCAAATCCTTCCGCGTGACGGACCTCATCCTGTGTGCATCGCCATTGCTCGACCCCATCAGGTTTGCCCATAGTTGCCGGTGCTACGCCCTTGCAGCATCGAGCGAAACGGACCTGGCATGACCCTCCCGCCCACTCCGCCATGCGCTCCCGGCCCGGGGCGGCGCAGATGAAGACCGCGTCCGAGCGGCTGCGCGCCGGGCTGGCCGCCGGTGCGGTCGTCGTCACCGTGCTGTGGGCCGCCCAGGTGCACCCCTCAGCCCGGCCCGACGAGCTCATCGGCGCCGCCGCACACCTCACCGGACTCCTCGCCGGTTACGGCATCCTCGTCATGCTGTTCCTGATGGCACGCGTACCGGCCGTCGAGCACGGCGTCGGCGCTGACCGCCTCGCCCGCTGGCACGCCTTCGGCGGCCGCTGGGTGCTGGTCCTGTGCGGCGGCCACGGACTGTTCGCCCTCGTCGTGTACGCCCTGCGCACCGGGACCGACCTGGTGACCGCCACCGGGGCCATGTTCCGCTACCCGGCCCTCATCGCCGCGTTCGCGGGCGCCGCCCTGCTGGCGGGTGTGGGCCTGTTCTCCGCCCGGACCGTACGCCGCCGGGTCCCGCACGAGGCGTGGCGCGGCATCCACCTGCTGACCTACCTCGCCGCAGCGCTGGGCTTCGTCCACCAGCTGGCCGGCCCCGACGTCGCCGTCACCACGTTCACCGCCTGGTTCTGGGCCCTGCTGCACACCGTCGTAGGCGTTCTGCTCGCCTGGTACCGCGGGATCGTCCCGGCCCGCCAGGCCCTGCGGCACGGGCTGCGCGTCGCCACCGTCGAAAACGAAGGCCCCGGCGTGGTGTCCGTCACCATCGAAGGCGACAGGCTCCGCGAGTTGCGGGCGGAGCCCGGCCAGTTCTTCCGCTGGCGGTTCCTGCGGGGCGGCCTGTGGCACACCGCCCTGCCGTTCTCGCTCTCCGCGCCCGCCCGTGACGACCGCCTCCGCATCACCGTGAAGGCGCTCGGCGGGCACTCCCGGCGGGTCCGCGGGCTGCGGCCCGGCACGAGGGTCCTGGCCACCGGCCCGTTCGGCGCACTCACCGAGCGGCGCCGCACCCGCCCCAAGGTCCTGCTGATCGCCGGCGGCATCGGCATCACGCCGATGCGCGCCCTCTTCGAGTCCCTGCCCGCGAGCCCCGGAGACCTCACCCTGCTCTACCGCGCGGGCGACGCCGACCAACTGGTCCTGCGCGACGAGCTGGAAGCCATCGCGGCGTCCCGCCAGGCCGCACTGCACTACCTGGTGGGCCGTTCCGACGCCGCGTACGATCCGCTCGCGCCCCAGGCCCTGCGTGCGCTCGTACCCGACCTGTCCGACCGTGACGTCTACCTCTGCGGGCCGCCGGGCATGGCGGACGCGACGACCGCGTCGCTGCTCAGGGCGGGCGTCCCGGCCGCACGCATCCACTCAGAGTGCTTCACCTACTGAGGACGCCGAATCCCCCGATGAACCAGTACTCCGCACCCCGTGAGCCCGTACGTCTCCCCGCGCCGGCTCCCGAGCCGCAGGCACGGGCCCGCCGGGCGAGCGCCCGGCACCGGAAGTCCTCACCGTCCCTCCGGCTCGTCGCCGGGCTCGCCCTGGCCAGCGCACTGACCGCAACGCTCGTCACGATGACGGTGGACCCGGCCGCACCGGCCCCGGACACCACACCGAGCGCGCAGCCCGCGCGCTGAGCGAGGCGATGTCGGCCGCCGGCCCGCCGGCCCGGCGGCACCGCAGTGCCGTTGCCGCTCAGGGAGGCGCTGTCCGCGGGTACCCGGACGCCGCCCCGCGACCCCGTACGGCCGGCAGTTCGCGCGGGGACCGGTCAGAGCGTTTCGCTCAGCGAGTCCGCCAGCCGGCGCCGGGCGGTCCGGGTCGCCGGCACCAGCGCCGCCACCACCGCTCCGAGCACCGCCGCGGTGACGACCGTCAGCAGGACGGGCGCCGAGGGAAGTCGGGCGATGCCCGCGCCGATCCCGCTCGACGCACCCTGGGCGTCCACCAGCCAGCTGCCGGAGAGCGCCCCCAATACCGTCCCCACCACGGCGGCTGCCAGCGCGGTCAGCGCGGCGGCCGTCACGATCATCGAGCCGATCTGCCGGGGTGTCAGCCCGATCGCCTTCAGTGCGAGCAGGTCCCGGCCCCGGTCGCGTACGCCCGTGCTGATCAGCGTCAACAGTTCCGTCAGTCCGATCAGCGCCAGCACCGCGATCAGGGCGGCGATCACTGCGCGCGCCGGCTCCAGCCGGTCGGCCGGGTTCGGGGTCTCCCGGACCTCCAGCGGTGCGCCCGGCGCCGTGGCGAGCGCGGCGCTCACCGCCCGGGGATCCGCTCCCTCGCGCAGTACCAGGGCGTGGAAATCGGGCCGCAGCCCCGGGTCGCGCTCGCGCAGTGCGTCGATGGTCGTGGTGATCACCCGGCCCCCCGATTCGGGTTCGATGGTGCGGCCGACGAGGTGCAGGATCTGCGGCCGTCCTTCGACGGTCATCCGCACCCATGCGCCGACGCGCACTCCGAGGAGATCGAGCAGACCCTGCCCGGCCACTGCTTCGTCCGGGCCTTCGACCGCGCGGCCCTCCACCACCTTGGAGGGGTACGGATGCCGGGCCGTGCCCAGCCCGCGGAGCGTGATGGTGCCGGTCTGACCCGGTACGAGCGCCGCCACCTCCGCGCCGGGGTGGACGGCGGCGACGTCCGGGACGGCCGCGAGGGTCTTCTCCAGTTCCGCGTCGGAGGCTCCCGCAGGTTGCTCGGCGCGTACGGTCAGTGCCGCGGGCAGCCCCATCTGTGCGGGCCGGCTGCGGAACTGGTCCAGCGTCGACCACGTGACGAGCGCGACGGTGATCAGCACCAGCGGCAGGGCGAGCCGTGCCACCGGTACGAGCGTGCGGCCGCGGCGCGGGAACGCCGCCCGCCATCCCAGCACCAGCGCGGGCGGCACCCGCAGGCCCAGGGCCCGCCTGCCGAGTGCGGTCATCGGCGCCGCGGACGGCAGCGCCGCTCGGGCCACCGGCACCGGCGGCACCCGTCCGGCCCGCCAGGCCGACAGCCCGGTGGCGGCCGCGATCAGCAGGACCGCGCCGCAGGGGACGCCGATCATGAGCGCGGTGTGGCCGGGCAGGTCGGGCCACACCGCTGCCGCCTCGCCGATCCGGCCGGGTATGCGGGCGCCGAGCAGGGCGATCGCCGTCGTTCCGAGGGTCACGCCGAAGAGTGCGAAGGCGAGGTGCTGTACGAGCAGTCCGCGGGTCACCTGGCCGGGGGTGAAGCCGACGGCCTTGAGGATCGCGATGTCGCGCAGCTGGCCGCGGACCCGGGCGCCGATGGCTCCGGCGGCGGCGAGCGCGGCAGCGAGCAGCGCCCCGAGGCCGAAGACGGCGAACACCTGCCCGAGGAGCCGGTCGTCGCCACCCGCCTCGGCGCGTGCCTGCTGCCACTTGGTGACCTGGGCCACGCGGTCGGCGCCGAGCACGGTCACGGCGCGCTGGACGATGAAGTCGGTGTCGTCGGGATCCTCCAGCCGCAGGCCGACGCTCTGCCCGGTGTCTGCGTGGGCGATCTCGTCGAGGGTGCCGGCGAGCACCCAGCCGATGCCGGGCCCGCCACCCGGGTGGTAGCGGGGTTCGGCCGCTTCGGCGATGCCGCTCACCCGCAGTGCGTGGGGGGCGCCGTCCGGTCCGGTGACGCCCACGGTGTCGCCCGGCTCGGCCCACAGCGCCCGCGCGACCGATGCTTCCAGTACGACGGCGCCGGCGTCCGCGCCGGTACGGGTGCCGGCGTCCGGCCGGGTGAGCCAGCTCCCGGCGGTCACCAGCGGCCGTCCGGTCTCCGGGGGCGTCACCGCGGCCCCGCGCAGCGTGACCGCGGCGCGCGCGCCGTGCGACTCGACGGTCGTCGCCGTCGTGCGGTAGGGGCCGGAGAGGGCCGCGACCCCGTCCAGGCCGGCCAGGGCGTTGGTGTCCGCCCCGGCGCGGGTGTGCAGCCAGATGTGCGCGCCGCGGGACTGGTTGAAGATCCGCTGCCAAGGGTTGGCGGCGTAGCCGAACAGTGCGCCGGCCAGCAGGAGCGAGGCGATGATCCCGGCGCTGGCCAGTACGACGAAGAGGGCTTCGCCCCGGTGTGCGCGGAAGTCGGCGTGTGCCCAGCGCAGAGTCGCCCGCACGGTCACTTCTTCGGTTCCAGTTCCAGGTCCAGTACGCCGGAGACCCCGCGGACCGGCCCGCGGCGCCCGCCGTCCAGGTGTGCGTCGTCGGCTATGCGCCCGTCGAAGAAGCTGATGACCCGGTCGGCGGCACTGGCCATCCGGGCGTCATGGGTGACCATCATGATCGTCTGGCCGCGCTGGTGGAACCGGGAGAGCAGTCGCAGTACCTCGCGGGTGCCCTTGCTGTCGAGGCTGCCGGCCGGTTCGTCGGCGAGCAGCAGCGTGGGGTGGTTGACGAGTGCGCGGGCCAGCGCGACGCGCTGCTGTTCGCCGCCGGACAGCTCCCCGGGCATCGACCGCTCGCGGCCTTCGAGGCCGAGTTCGGCGAGCAGTTCGGCGCGGGAGGCGCGGGCGGCTTTCGGGGAGGCGCCGGCGAGCAGGGCGGGCAGTTCGACGTTGTCGGCGACGGTGAGGTTGGAGACCAGGTTGAAGAACTGGAAGACGACGCCGATGCTGCGGCGCCTGAGGACCGCCCAGCGGGCCTCGCGGTACTCGTCGACGCGCTCCCCGCCGAGCCACAGTTTCCCGCTGTCGGGCCGCTGGAGTCCGCCGATCAAGTGCAGCAGCGTGGACTTGCCCGCTCCCGACGGTCCGGTGACCGCGACGAACTCGCCCGGCTGGACGGACAGGTCCACGCCGCGCACGGCGTGCACCGGCACGCCTTCGCCGTGGTGCGTCTTGGTCAGGCCTTCGGCCCGCACGATGGGCGCGGCAGGAGCCGAGGTGGCGTCGTCGCTCATTCCAGCTCCTCCTGACAGCGTTCCAACCAGTCGAGGTCGGCCTGCAGGTGCAGCATGGCGCCCTCGATCAGCAGTTGGGAGATCTTGTTGTCGCGGTCCTCGGCCGCGGCCAGCTTGGACAGGTCCCGCATGGTGTTGAGGTACTGCCGCCGCTGCTTGTTGATCAGGGCGATCGGGTCGGCCAGGCCCGACTGCGGGGCGAGTGCCAGCTTCATGAAGAACTCGTCCCGTACACGGGGTTCCTCGGCGGTTTCCTCGAACCAGGCCAGCACGGCCTCGCGCCCGGCGTCCGTCAGCCTGTAGGTGCGCTTGTTGGGCCGGCCCGACTGCTCGACGTCCTCGCCTTCGATGAGGCCGCTCTTCTCCAGCCGGCCGAGGGTGACGTAGATCTGGCCGACGTTGGGCTGAGGGTACGCGGCGCCCAGGAGCTTCTCAAGGTCCTGCTTCAGCTCGTAACCGTGCGCAGGGCTACGGGTGAGGAGCGCAAGGAGCGCCAGCCGCACTCGCTCCCCCTCCTTCCCGCTCCGTAGTCAACGGTTCACTCGGCCGTGGACCGAGAAGCGCCGCCGTCCGGCCCGTCTGCCTGGACGTCTAGTATCGCCCATGCCTAACGGGTATATATAGGCCAGGTGGTCGGCGGCGCAGCCGGATCGTGCACTGACCGGATCGTGCACCGAGTGGTGCGCTGGGAGGAATCTATGCGGTGGACTCGTGCCGCGGGTAGAGCTTTCCTGGTCGTGGCGGTGGTGCTGGCGGGATACGCCGGCTTCGGCGTCCGCTCCGACGCGGGCGCGGCCTCCGCGAGCCGAGGTCCCCTGACGCTCGTGACGGCGGGCGATCTGACCGACTACCTCCCGCCGCTCCTCGACGACTGGAACGACGCCCACCCTGACGAGCGCGTCACGCTCGTCGAGCTGCCCGACTCGGCCGACGAGACCCGCGCACAGATGATCAGCGAACTGCGTTCGGGCCGCGACCGGTTCGACGTACTGAACATCGACGTCGCCTGGACGTCCGAGTTCGCGGCGGCCGGCTGGATCTCCCCGCTCGACCGCGGCCGCTTCCCGCTGGACGCCTTCCTGCGTCCGGTCGTGGAGACCGCGACGTTCGACGGCCGTCTGTACGCGGTCCCGTACGTCACCAACGCGGGACTGCTCTACTACCGCAAGGACGTCCTGGACCTGGAGGGCGAACGGCCGCCGCGCACTTGGGCCGAGCTGGCCCGCATGGCACGCACCATCGCCCCGAAGTACGGACTGGACGGGTACGCGGGCCAGTTCCTTCCGTACGAGGGTCTCACCGTCAACGTCACCGAGGCCGTGCAGTCGGCAGGCGGTTCGATCCTGCGCGACGACGGCGCCAGGGTGACGGTGGACTCCGCCGCGGCGCGCACCGGACTGCGGTTCCTCGCGGACGGCGTACGGGACGGCTGGATCTCCCGTGACGCGCTCGGCTACAAGGAGGAGGAGTCGCGGCGGGCCTTCCAGGACGGCCGGCTGCTCTTCCTGCGGAACTGGCCGTACGTGTACGCGGACGCCGGGGCGAGCGGGTCGAAGGTGGCGGGCAGGTTCGGCGCCGTGCCGCTACCCGGACCCGACGGGCCCGGCACCAGTGTGCTGGGGGGCTCCAACCTCGCCGTGAGCAGCCATGCGCGCCATCCCGCGTCGGCGGCCGATCTGATCTCCTACCTCACCAGTGAACGGGTCCAGCGGCAGGTGCTGACGAAGGGCTCGCTGCCCCCGGTGCGTGCCGCGCTGTACGAGGACCCCGAGCTGATCCGCGCGTACCCGTACCTGCCCACGCTCCGCCAGAGCGTGCTGTCGGCGGTGCCGCGCCCCAAGAGTCCGCGTTACGACCAGGTGAGCCTCGCCGTGCAGGCCGTGGCGCAGGACGTGATGGCGCTGCGCCAGACGCCGGAGCAGGCCGCGGCGCGGCTCGCGCGCGAGCTCGGGCCACTCTCCCGCAAGGGCTGACCGACCCCTCCTCTTTCCGCTCTCCTCAAGGGCCTCTACTTACATGTTAAGTAGAGGCCCTTAGTCATGCATGCGCACGTTTAGGTACAAACCACCCCAGCTTTTCACTGTTTCTGGACACATCGTTGACACCTTCTAGTCGCTGCTACTTAACATGCATGCATAACAGCGCACCCGCTCTGGGGCGCTCTCGCATTCAGCAGAACAGGTCGACGCGAGATGCTCAGCACCCTTCCGGCCGACATCGGCCACCCCTCACGTACCACCACCGCAGCGGCCCCCTGGTGGCGCGACGCGGTGATCTACCAGGTCTACGTCCGCAGCTTCCTCGACAGCACCGGGGACGGCATCGGCGACCTGGCCGGCGTCCGGGCCGGACTCCCCTACCTGCGCAAGCTCGGCGTCGACGGCATCTGGCTCAGCCCGTTCTATCCGTCGCCGCAGCACGACCACGGCTACGACGTCGCCGACTACTGCGGTGTCGACCCCGTCTACGGCGACCTCGCCGAGTTCGACCGGCTCGTGGCCGATGCCCACCGCCTCGGGCTCAAGCTGCTGCTCGACATCGTCCCCAACCACTGTTCGAGCGAGCACCCGTGGTTCCGCGCCGCGCTCGCCGCGGCGCCGGGCAGCGCGCAGCGCTCCCGTTTCCACTTCGCCCCCGGCTGCGGCCCGTCCGGGGCCGAGCCGCCCAACAACTGGCGCGCGATGTTCGGCGGTCCCGCCTGGAGCCGCGTCCAGGAGCCCGACGGCACCCCCGGCGAGTGGTACCTGCACCTGTTCACACCCGAGCAGCCCGACCTGAACTGGCGTGACCCGGCCGTCGGCGACGACTTCGAGCAGGTGCTGCGCTTCTGGCTGGACCGCGGTGTCGACGGCTTCCGCATCGATGTCGCCGCCGGACTGTTCAAGCACCCCGAACTGCCGGACTCGGACGACCCCGGAGCCGACGAGCGCGCCCGCGACGCCGTCAACCAGCTGGCCTGGAACCGGCCCGAGGTGCACGGTGTGTGGCGCCGCTGGCGCGCGGTGTGCGAGGAGTACGCCGCCGGGGACGGCCGGGAGCGGCTGCTGGTCGGCGAGGTCTCCGTGCCGACCGCACGCGAACACGCCGAGTACGTCCGCCCCGACGAACTGCACCAGGCCTTCTTCTTCGACCTCCTCAGCGCACCCTGGGACGCCGACGCCTTCCGCGCGACGATCACCGAGGCGGTACGCGACATCGCCGGCACCGGCTCCACCGTCACCTGGGTGCTCAACAACCACGACCAGGTCCGTACGGTCACCCGCTACGCGGGCGAGCCCGGGGTGGAAGGCAGCGGCCTGGGAGCCGCCCGCGCCCGCGCCGCCGCTCTGCTGATGCTCGCACTGCCCGGCGCGGCCTACGTCTACCAGGGCGAGGAGCTCGGACTTCCCGAGGTCCTCGACCTGCCGGACGAGGTCCTCACCGATCCGATCTTCCACCGCACCGGCAGCCGCAAGCACGTCCGGGACGGCTGCCGCGTGCCGCTGCCCTGGTCGGGGCACGCCTCCCCGTTCGGCTTCAGCCAGGGCGTGCCCGACGCGAGGCCGTGGCTGCCGCAGCCCGAATGGTTCGCCGAGCACTCCACCGACCGGGCCCTGGCCGACACCCGTTCCTTCTGGCACCTGTACCGCGAAGGCCTCCAGCTGCGGCGCAGCCTGCCGCAGCTCGGCGAGGGCACCCTGCGCTGGCTGGACGCACCCGCACGGGTGCTCGCGATCGCCCGCGGCGACGGCCTGGTCTGCGCGGTCAACTTCGGCACGGAGCCGGTGCCGGCCCCCGTCGCCGGAACCCCGCTGCTCGCCAGCGGCCCCTGTCCCGACGGGGTGCTCCCCCCGGCGACCGCCGCCTGGTGGACGGCCGAGTGCCCGACGCCGTGAGCCGCGGCCCCCGACGGGCCGGACCGGCCCCGCAGTCCCCCTCCCTCCCCCGATCCGAAAAGGACCTCATCATGCGACGATCCGGCAAGACGACCCGGCGCACCGCGGCCACCGCATCGGCGGCCCTCGCCCTCGCCCTCGGCGCCACTGCCTGCGGCGGCACCACCGGTCCCGCGAGCGGCGGCGAACTGAGCGGCCAGACCGTCACCGTGGCCGGTGTCTGGACCGGCAGCGAGCAGAAGAACTTCAAGAAGGTCCTGGACGCCTTCACGACGAAGACCGGTGCCAAGACGGTCTTCGTCCCCTCCGGCGACAACGTCTCCACCTTCGTCGGCAGCAAGATCGAGGGCGGCAACGCACCCGACGTGGTGATGGTCCCCCAGGTCGGCGTGCTCCGGCAGTTCGCCAAGGAGGGCTGGCTCCAGCCGCTGTCCGACGAGGCCGCCAAGACGGCCGGCTCCTCCCTCGCCCCGGTGTGGAAGGACTACGGCAGCGTCGACGGCACGTACTACGGCCTGTACTTCAAGGCCGCCCACAAGTCGACGGTCTGGTACGCCCCCCAGGCCTTCACCCAGGCCGGCATCACCGAGCCCAAGAGCTACGCCGACCTGCTGAAGGCGGGCCGCACCCTCGCCGACTCCGGCCGCCCTGCCTTCGCCATAGCCGGCGAGGACGGCTGGACCCTCACCGACTGGTTCGAGAACATCTACCTCTCGCAGGCCGGACCGCAGAAGTACGACCAGCTCGCCCAGCACAAGCTCAAGTGGACCGACGACAGCGTCGTCAAGGCGCTGACCACGCTCGGCGAACTGTTCAAGGACAAGCAGCTCGTGGCCGGCGGCGCCCAGGGCGCCCTCGGCACCGACTTCCCCTCCTCGGTCGAGCAGGTCTTCGGCCCCGAGCCCAAGGCGGGCATGGTCTACGAGGGCGACTTCGTGGGCGGCGTCGCCAAGGACCAGTTCGGCAAGAAGCTCGGGGAGGACGCCAAGTTCTTCCCGTTCCCCGCGGTCGACGGCGGTACGGCACCGGTCGTCAGCGGCGGTGACGCGGCCGTCGTCCTCAAGTCCGGCAAGAACGGCAAGGCCGGCATGAAACTGCTCGAATTCCTGGCCGGACCCGAAGCCGCCGAGGTCTGGGCCGGCGCGGGCGGCTTCCTGTCCCCGAACACCAAGGTCAACCTCGCCGCGTACGGCGACGACACCACGCGCAGCACCGCCAAGTCACTGGTCGCGGCGGCCGATTCGGTCCGCTTCGACATGTCGGACCAGGCTCCGGCCGCGTTCGGCGGCACGAAGGGCGCGGGCGAGTGGAAGCTCCTGCAGGACTTCCTGCGCGACCCGTCGGACGCCCAGGGCACGGCCGCGAAACTCGAAGCCGAGGCCGCCAAGGCGTACGGGAACTGAGGCGGCCCGCCATGGCTGACACCTTGAACCCGCGGCGTCTGGCCCAACGGAGGAAACGCCGCCTCGCGATCGTCTTCGTACTTCCCGCCCTGCTGCTGCTCGGAGCGCTGGTCGTCTACCCGGTCGTCTTCTCCGTCGGTCGCAGCCTCTTCGACGCCGACGGCGACCGGTTCGTCGGCGTCGGCAACTACGCCGCGATCGTCCACGACCCGGCCACCCTCAAGGCGATCCGCAACAGCACCATCTGGGTCGTCGTCGCCCCGCTCCTCCTGACCGGGCTCGGGCTGATGCTGGCCGTGCTCACCGAGAAGGTGCGCTGGGCGACCGCGTTCAAGCTGGTGCTCTTCCTGCCGATGGCCGTGTCGTTCCTCGCCGCGGGCATCGTCTTCCGCCTCGCCTACGAACAGGACCCGAACCGGGGCGTGCTCAACGCGGTCGCCGTCGGCGTCCACGACGCCTTCGACGACACCGCCGCCTATCCGACCGCCCGTATCCGGGAGGGCCAGGGCCTGACCGGCCGGGCGGGCGGCCCGTACAGCACCGAGAAGACCGTACGGACGGGCGGCTCGGTCACCCTCGGGTTCGTCGGGGTGGCACCCGACGCGCTGCCCGGCGGCGCCAAGGCCGCCGCCCCCGCGCCCCCCGACGCGGACGGGATCGGGGGCGTCGTGTACCTCGACTTCGCCCCCGGCGGCGCCGGCACACCGGGCAGGGTCGACCCGGGCGAGAAGGGCCTGCCCGGCATGGCGGTGGAGGCGGTACGGGACGGCCGGGTGGCCGCGACCGCGACCGCCTCCGAAGACGGGTCGTTCCGTTTCACCGGGCTGGCCGGGGGCGAGTACACCGTACGGCTGCCCGCGGCCAACTTCGCGGCCCCCTACCAGGGCGTGAACTGGCTCGGCCCGGCGCTGGTGACGCCCGCCATCATCGGCGCCTACCTATGGGTGTGGACCGGCTTCGCGATGGTTCTGATCGGCGCCGGACTCGCGGCGATCCCGCGCGACGCCCTGGAGGCCGCGCGGATGGACGGCGCCAGCGAGGGACAGATCTTCCGCAGGATCACCGTCCCGCTGCTCGCACCGGTCCTCACGGTGGTGTTCGTGACCCTCCTGATCAACGTGATGAAGGTCTTCGACCTCGTCTACATCATCGCGCCGGGCCCGGTCCAGGAAGAAGCGAACGTCCTGGCCACCCGGATGTGGCTCGTCTCCTTCGGCGGCGGCAACGACCAGGGGCTCGGCAGCGCGCTGAGCGTGGTGCTCCTCCTCCTGGTCGTCCCGGCGATGGCCTTCAACATCCGGCGCTTCCGAAGGAGCGGAGCATGAGCAACCACGGCACCGTCGAACGACGCCGGGCGTCCCGCCTGTTGGGTAGTTCGGTCGTCCAGGGCCTGCTGATCCTGGTCGCCCTCGTATGGATCACCCCGCTGGCGGGCCTGTTCCTCTCCTCGATGCGCTCCGAGCGGGACAACGCCGCAGACGGCTGGTGGACCGCGCTGACCGATCCGTCGCAGCTGTCCCTGGACAACTACGGCGCCCTGCTGAAGGACTCGGGCATCGCGCAGGCCTTCGGGAACACCGTCCTGATCTCGGTTCCCACCACGGTCTTGGTCGTCGGCATCGCGGCACTCGCCGGATACGCCTTCGCCTGGCTGGACTTCCCCGGTCGCGACGGCATCTTCCTGGTGGTCGTCGGACTGTTGGTGGTGCCCGTACAGATCGGGCTGCTGCCCGTGGCCAAACTCTTCGGCGCGGTGGGGCTGTTCGGCACGATCGCCGGGGTCGTCCTCTTCCACGTCGCTTACGGGCTGCCGTTCGCGGTGTTCCTGCTGCGCAACTACTTCGCCGAGATCCCGCGCGAAATGCTGGAAGCCGCCCGGATGGACGGCGGGAGCGAGTGGCGGATCTTCTTCCGGCTCGTGCTGCCGCTCGGCCGGCCGGCCATCGCGAGTCTGGCCATCTTCCAGTTCCTCTGGGTCTGGAACGACATGCTCGTGGCGCTGCTGTTCGCGGACAGCGGGTCCCAGCCGCTCACGGTCGCGCTGCAGTCCCAGATGCGGCAGTTCGGAAGCAACATCGGCGTCCTCGCTCCGGGCGCCTTCCTGTCCCTCGTGGTCCCGCTCGTCGTCTTCTTCGCCTTCCAGCGGCACTTCGTCCAAGGGGTGATGGCGGGATCGGTGAAGTGACCGGCCCCGCCGCCGGGCGGCCCCGCGGTTGGCCGGGCCGCCCGGAACCCCGTACGGCGCACGTCGGTCCCCCACGAACGGCAGGACGCGGGCGGACCTCCGAAACCCCGCCCGAGCAGGGCTTTCTCTTGATCAAGTCGCCCGTGCGGGAACCGCGCCGCTAGCAGCGGAGCGGTTCGAGCCGCGTGGGGGAGCGCGTGGGGGCATCCGTTCCAGACGGGAGTCCGACCTCATGGCCACACCCCGCCGCATCGTCCGGATCGCTCGCGTCGTCGCCGCCGGCGCCCTGTCGACAGTCCTGCTGACCGCAGGGGGCCTCGCGACCGCAACCACGTCCACCGCCGCCGCGCGGCCCGCCCCTGCTCCGACGGCCTCCGCATCGGCAGCCGTACCTGCGCACCCGGCTTCGGGACCTGTGGCCGGGTGCACAGGCACGCCACCTGCACGAACGGCCCATCTCGCGGCCCCGGTGGTGCGGGCCTAGGCTTGATTCGTTGCCCGGGTCCTCGGACGGCAGGAGAGCATGCCGTGAAGCCAACCCACCTCCGGCTGCGCCGGGCCTGCGCGGCTGCTGCCGCGGCAGGCGTCCTGCTCGCCCCGGCGCTCACCGCGTCCGCGTACGCGGCTGCCGCCCCTTCCCCTTCCCCCTCCTCCCCTTCCCCCGCTCCCGACTTCGTGCAGCTCACACCGGCGGTCGCGGCGCAGCTGGACGCGGCCGTGCGCCAGGTCATGCGCAAGACGCAGGTACCGGGTGTGACCGTGGGGCTGTGGGCCCCCGGCAAGGGGAGCTACGTCAAGACGTTCGGTGTGGCGGACAAGGCGACCGGCGCACCCATGACGACCCCGCTCCACGTACGCATCGGCAGCGAGACCAAGACGTTCACGGTCACCGCGCTCCTCCAACTGGTCGACCGGAGCAAGGTCGCTCTGGACGACCCGATCGGCAAGTACGTCACGGGTGTGCCGAACGGTGACCGCATCACCCTGCGCGAACTGGCGGGCATGCGCAGCGGGCTCTTCAACTACAGCCTGGACGAGGACTTCATCAAGAAGCTCCAGGCCGATCCGGAACGGCCCATGACGCCGCGGCAGTTGTTGGACTACTCCTTCAAGCACCCCGTGCAGTTCCAGCCGGGCGCGGAGTTCGATTACTCCAACACCAACTTGATCCTGCTCGGTCTGGTCATCGAGAAGGTCACCGGACGCCCCTTGCACGACGTCATCACCAAGGACGTCCTGGGACCGGCCGGGCTGCACCACACGGTCTTCCCCACGAGCGCGGCCATGCCCCGACCCTACGCCCAGGGCTACACGAACCAGACGGCCTCGGGCAAGACCGAGAACTCGACCGCCTGGAACCCCTCCTGGGCCTGGGCCGCCGGAGAAATGGTCTCCGACCTGCAGGACCTGCGCAGCTGGGCGCACACCCTCGCGACCGGCAAGCTGCTGACGCCCGCGACCCAGGCCGAGCGCCTGGAGACCACCCCGATGAACCTCCAGGGCGACGGTTACGGGCTCGGCATCTTCAACGTCCAGGGCTGGATCGGCCACAACGGCTCGATCCCCGGTTACGAGGTCCTGCCCGTGTACCTGCCGCAGGCCCGGGCGACCATGGTGATCCTGCTCAACACCGATTCCCAGTACAAGGGCCAGGAGCCCAGCACCCTCTTGGGCCGGGCGGTCACGAGCATCGTGAGCCCGAACCACGTCTACCCCGGCGACAAGCCCCTGGTGCCCTGAGTCGACCGGGGTCGCGGCGGATGGAGGAGCGCGGGCGTGAGCGCGGGCGTGCGCTCGTCGTGCGCAAGGGGGAAAGGTTGTCCGAACGGGAGCGGACGATCATCGGAAGGAGGAGTACCCACTCCTTTCCACTCTCAAGTTATAACGCACAGGGGGCCTTGCGGCAAGGCCCCCGTGCTGCCGCAGAATCGCTCCTCGAAGCCACAAGCTGCGGAAACGGGAGACCAACCACGTGCGCACGAAGACCATCAACGCCTTCGACCTTCTCGGGCACCTCTCTGCCAAGGCCGATCCTGCGCTGATCGCCGACGACGAGCGGCACTTCGCGGCGCTCGCGGAGAGCCTGGAACAGACGATCGCCGAACTGGGCGGCCGTCTCGACGACTTGCGCAGGGCGCCCGGCGGCCTGGGGCGGGAGGCGATGGACCGTGACGCAGAGATCCATCGGGTGACCGCTCGCCTGCGCGCCCTGCGCCGCTTCGGCCTGGACCTGTGCCTCGGACGCATCGTGGGCGCCGACGACCCCGAGCCCGTGTACATCGGGCGGCTGGGTCTCACCGACGCCGAGGGCCGCCGGCTGCTCATCGACTGGCGCTCCCCCGCCGCCGAGCCGTTCTTCGCCGCGACCCACGCCAACCCGATGGGTCTGGCGAGCCGCCGCAGGTACCGCTGGACGCGCGGCCGGATCAACGACTACTGGGACGAAGTGTTCACGGCCGACGGGTTCGAGGGCCACGCCGCGCTCGACGACCAGTCCGCCTTCATCGCGAGTCTGGGCGGCAACCGGTCGCCCCGGATGCGTGACGTCCTCGGCACCATCCAGGCCGACCAGGACGCCATCATCCGGGCGGGTTCCCGCGGCGCCCTCGTCGTCGACGGCGGTCCGGGTACGGGAAAGACCGTCGTCGCCCTGCACCGCTCCGCGCACCTCCTCTACTCCGACCCCCGCCTCGGCCACCGTCGCGGCGGCGTGCTGTTCGTCGGCCCGCACCAGCCCTACCTGGCCTACGTATCCGACGTCCTGCCCAGCCTCGGGGAGGAGGGCGTGCAGACCTGCACCGTGCGGGACCTCGTCGCCGAAGGCGCCGGGGCGCCGGCCGAGACCGACCCGGACGTGGCCCTCCTGAAGTCGTCCGCGGACATGGTGAAGGCGATCGAGAAGGCCGTCAGGATCTACGAGGAGCCGCCCGCCGGGGGGTTGACGGTCTCGACCCCTTGGTCCGACGTCCGGCTCAGCGCCGACGACTGGGCCGAGGCGTTCCGGGCGGCGGCCGGCACTGCGCACAACGAGGCGCGCGAGCTGGTCCTGGAAGAGCTGCTCACGATCCTGTGGGACAAGCACGACGGCGAGGGCGACCACGACGAGGACCACGGCGTTTCGCCCGCGCTGTTCCGCCGGTCGGTGCTGGCGGACGGGGAGCTGACGGCGGCCCTGTACGGCGCGTGGCCGCTGCTCGACGCGGCCGACCTCGTCGCAGACCTGTGGACCGTCCCGGCCTATCTGCGGATGTGCGCTCCCTGGCTGAGCCGGGACGAGGTACGGAAGTTGCAGCGCGAGCAGGCCCAGGCCTGGACGGTGTCCGACCTGCCCCTGCTGGACGCCGCGCGGCAGCGGCTCGGGGATCCGCAGGCGGCCCGCCGCAAGCGCCGGCACGAAGCGGCCCTCGCCGCCGAACGCGAGCGCATGGCCGGCGTCATCGACGACATCCTCGCCGCCGATGACGACGGTGAGGGTGCCGTGACGATGCTGCGCGGGAAGGACCTCCAGAGCAGCCTGATCGACGAGGCCGCCCTGCCCGGCGCGGACCCGGACCGGCTCGCCGGACCGTTCGCGCACGTCGTCGTGGACGAGGCCCAGGAACTGACCGACGCGGAGTGGCAGATGCTGCTGCTGCGCTGCCCGTCCCGCAGCTTCACCATCGTCGGGGACCGCGCGCAAGCCAGGAGCGGATTCACGGAGTCGTGGCCGGAGCGGCTGGAGCGGATCGGGCTCGACCGGATCACGGTGGCCTCCCTGGGCATCAACTACCGGACGCCGGAGGAGGTCATGGCGGAGGCCGAGCCGGTCATCCGGACCGCGCTCCCCGACGCCAACGTGCCGAGTTCCGTCCGCAGCAGCGGCGTCCCCGTCGTGCACGGATCCGTTGCGGACCTGGACGCGGTCCTCGACGCCTGGCTCGCTGCGCACGACGAGGGGACCGCCTGTGTCATCGGCAGTGCCGACCGCGGGGCCGGTACGTTCCGGCAGTCGTCCCGGGTGCGGTCGCTGACCCCGGGCCTGTCGAAGGGACTTGAGTTCGACCTGGTCGTCCTCATCGACCCGGACGGGTTCGGCGAAGGCATCGAAGGGGCGGTCGACCGCTATGTCGCGATGACCCGGGCGACCCGGCAACTCGTCATCCTCACGAGCTCCTGACCTCGGGGCGGGGGCGTGGGCGTGGGCGGTGCGCTCGCCCCTGGTTTCCGCTTGCCCGAGGTGGATCAGTAGGCGTCGTACTGGCCGAACCAGTCGACGATGTAGTGGGCTTCCCGGCTGCTCTGGTTCCAGAGGTCGATGACCTCGTGCGGGCCCGGCTTCGCCTGGACCAGGTTCGGGACGTCCTTGCCCGCAGTCCAGTTCAGCGCCGAGGACACCGGACGCGGCGGCGGGGTCGGACGCCCGTTGCGGTAGGCGTCCATCGCGTACGGGTCCGGCGCCACCGAGAGGAAGCCGGGACCGGAGGTGCTGGTGACGGTGACGTTCAGTACGTAGGCCTCGACGGGAAGGCCACCGCGGTTGCCGGAGTCCATGTCCATGGGCATGTAGCCGCCGGCGAGGCACGGCCAGCCGCTCCAGCGGCGCGAGTCCAGGAGCCGCCAGGGGCCGCCCTCCGGGAGGCCGGGCGTCGTGCTGGTGAAGGCCGCCTTGCTGCCGGCGCCGTAATAGCCGACGACGTCGACGATGACGTCGGTCCCGGCCCATGCACCGTTGCGGACGTTGATCCGGCCGTCGGCGCCGACGGGCACTATGACGGAGTTCGCGACGGTCTGACCGGCCGTGAAGTTCAGATTGGACGTGGTGGGCGCCGCCTGCCCGCTCGGGAAGACCGTCAGGTGACCGGCTTCCCGCGGGTTGGTGACGGTCACGTTCAGCGCGACGGCGCTCACCCCGGCGGGGATCCCGCTCTTGCCCGTGATCTGCACACCGAACGTGCCCTGCCGGCAACCTGGCCGCGCGCCGCGCCAAGACCCTCGCGGGTGTCGACGAAACGGACCGGTTCAGCGAGGTGTAGCCGTCGTTCGCGGAGCGGTCGAAATAGCCGGTCACGTCCGCGATCAGGTCGACCGCGTTCCAGCCGCCGTTGTACAGCTCGACGTACCCGTCCTTGCTGACCGGCACGATCACCTGGTTCGGGACGGTCTGTCCGGCGACGTAGTTCATGTTCGAGGACTCGGGCCGCTTGCTGCCCGCCGGGTAGGCGGAGACGTGGCCCGCGGCGGTCGCGTTGGTGACCGTGACGTTGAGGACGACCGCGGCGACCCCGGCCGGGACCTTCCCCTTGCCCGCGATCTTCACCCACACCGAGGAGTACGCGCCGACCTTGGCCTTCGTCGCGCCCGTCCCGGCCCGGGTGTCGAGGAGCCGGGTGGGAGCGTGCGGAACGAAGAACGAACCGGCCGTCGAGAACGTGAGCTCGTTCACGGCCCGGACCTTGCTGACGCTGTCCGTGGCGGTCACGGTGACCGTGTAGTCCCCGGGCCGGGGGTAGGCGTGCCTGTTGTGCCGCAGCACCTCGCCCCCGAGGGCGGTGGCCGTGTCCGTAGTGCCGTCACCCCAGGCGATGGTCACCTCGTGCGGGACGGCCACCCCGTTGTAGAGGTTGACGTTCAGGTCGATCCCGCGCGCGGTGGTGATGTCGGCCGACATCGCGATTTCGAGGTTCGAAGCAGCGGCGGCGGTCTGTGCCGTCGCCTCGTCTTCTCCGCTGCCCGGCTGCGGCGTTCGCACCGTGTGCCCGGCCGGGCTCTGGAACGTCCCGGCCTCGTCGGCGGCCCTCTCGACAGGCGGAACGGACACCCCGGGCGCCGCGGGATCGTCGGCCTGCGCCACGCCCGGTATGAGACCCACGCTCGCCGCGATGGCTGCGGCTGAAACCACGAGTCGGCGACTGCGCACCGGCCCCCCATTCATCTCCGTTGCCGCTTGAACAAGATCGAAAGCCCGCTCAGAGTACAGACGGGTCCGGCAGCGCTGCAGGTGGGTTACGTTGTGGCTCCATTCGGGGGACGACGTACGGAGCTTGTGCATGACGCAGAACACAGGGTGGGGACCTACGGGAGCACCCGGACCGGGAGGCCACGGAGGCGGATGGGGCGGCGTCCCGCCGTGGGGCGGCTGGGCGCCGCCGGCGCCGCAGCCGGGGGTGATACCCCTGCGGCCGCTGGCTCTCGGGGACGTGCTCCGCGGATCGTTCGCGACCATCCGCAACCACTGGAAGCAGCTGGCCGGTGTCATGCTGACCGTGCAGGCCGTCATGCTGCCGGTCATGGCCCTCGCGGTCGTCATCGCCGTGGCCGCCGTGCACGAGCACTTCGAGCCGGTCTTCGACCCGCCCTACGGCGAGACGCCCGGGGCCGAGCACGTCGTCCCGCTGGTCGTCGCGGGAGGCACGCTGTTCGCGCTGCTCCTCGTCCTGGGCGTGCTGGGCACGGCGGTACTCGCCGCGCTCTGTCAGGCGGTGCTCAAGGAGGCCGTCATGGGCCGCCCCACCACCTTCCGGGCCATGCGGCGCGCCGCCCTCCGGCGGGCCCCCGCGGTGGCCGGCGCGTTGTTGCTGACGATGCTGATCGCCGGCTCCCCGATATGCGCCGTCATGGCCCTGTGGGTCCCACTGATGTTCTCCGTGGCCTCCGGGGACGGCGGCCCGGTGCTCCTCGGCCTCCTGCCGGTGCTCCTGTTCGCCGCCCTCCCCCTGTCCGTGTGGCTCAGCACCCGCCTCGGACTGGCCCCGGCCGTCGTGGTCCTTGAGGGAGCGAGCCCGGTCACCGCGCTGCGCCGCTCGGCCAAGCTGGTCCGGGGCGACTGGTGGCGGATCTTCGGCTTCACCCTCGTGGCCGCGATGGTCGCGGGGGCGGTCTCGTACGCGGTCCAGATGCCGTTCAACCTCATCGGCATGTTCGCGGTGATTCCCGCCGTGGCGGACCAGCCCGAGGGGGGCGCCCCCACGACCGGTCTGATCACCGCCCTGGTGCTCGCCCTCCTCGCCATGGTCCTCGGCACCACCGTGGGCCAGATGTTCCAGATCGGGTTCACCCAACTGGTCAGCGGGATGCTGTACGTCGACCAGCGCATGCGCCGCGAGGGCCTCGCCGACGCGATCCTCGCCGAACTCGCGGCGAGCCGACCCGCCGACCAGCCCGCCGAGCGTCCCGACACCCCGCCCGCCGGGTCCGCGGGGCCGACCGACGCCTAAGGGGTGTCGCCGACCCGCGCCGCGGTTGCTCGGAGGAACGGCAGGTCGCGCTCGCCCACCCGGGCGAGGGGGCCCGCGGCGCGCATCACGACGTCCAGGACGCGGTCGGGCTCGGCCGCATAACAGTGCGCGAACCACGGCATGTTGGCCTCGACGACCGCCCAGCCGCCGCCGACGAGCCGGCCGACGTCCACGCAGACGGCACTGGGCAGACCGCCTGCCGTGGCGGCGAGCACCTCACGGGCGAAGGCACGGGCGCCCGCGTCCAGCGGTGCGGGATCAGGGCGTCCGTGTACGGCGTAGCGACTGCCGGCCGCGACCTCCCCGTCGAGTACGAACAGCCGGTATTCGGCCGCGAACTCCACCACGCCGCTGACGAGAACGGGCGTGAGGGCGTCGAGACCGGCCGGCAGGGCGCTCGCGTCCTCGTACACCGCGGCGGGCAGCAGGTCGATCTTCGCGGAAGGCGGTTTCACGAAGGCACGTTCCTGCAGTGAGCGGGCTTCGGCGAGCGTCGTGAGCCGCACGGCACGCCGGAGAAGGGGGTGCGGCACCGTCGCCAGCCACTCGTCGGCCGGTTCGAGCAGCCCGAGACCGAGCCGCCCGGCCAACGCGTCGGCGGCGAGCGGGCCGCCGTACCAGTGCGTCTCGCGCCCCTCGGCCCGACCGGCGTGCGCGAGGACTTCGTAACCGCGCCAGGCCGCCGCCTGTGCGAGGAGTTCCGCGGTGCTGGTCCGGGGCGGGTTCAGCAACAGGGTGCGTACGGTGCGGGCTTCCATGGCGGCGAGGTTACAAGGCGGGGAGCCCGTGGAGCCCGCCGCGGCTGCCGAGGTAGGCCTACGTCGTGCGGTCGAGGCCGGAGGCGGCCCGGGGGGCTCGGACGGCGTGCAGGTTCTCGCGGGCGGTGAGCTGGCCCTGGACGAAGGGGTCGGACTCCGGGGCGTACGGACCGCTGTGGTCGGCGAGCAGCTCGGTGATGCGCTGCCATTCCGCTGCCGCGGCCAGGGCCTCCTCGTCGGCCCCGGCCCCGGCGGCGAGGGCTTCCTCGGCCGCCTCACGGGCCGCGGCCGCTTCGTGGTGGCTCATGCCGGCGGCTTCGTCCCGTACGCGGTCGCGCGTCGCGCGCTCCCGCTCGGTGGGCTCGTGGGGCTGCTGCTGCGGCTCGATCGCGTGCTGGTCGGCCATGCCGTACCTCTTCTCTCCCTCGGGTTTCCTCGCTCGTCTGCCCCGCCCGGCGGAGGTTAGCTCCTCCCCGGGGCGACCGTGCGGGCGCCCTGTTGCGACGGAACCGAACGTGCCACCGTGGATGGGTCGTGCAGTCACCCGATGCGGTTCGGAGGGGATCTCATGAAAGACGAGCGCCGGAACAGTGTTCGACCGGCGGCGCCCGCGCGGCGCCGGTGGGCGACGGTGTCGGCCGCCTTCGTCGCGGCGTCCGCGGTGGCGTTGGCGACCGCCACGCCCGCGAGCGCCGAGGTGAAGTACACGTGCGGGACGTACATCTGCGTGGCGACCGCCTACCAGGGGCGCGACTACGTCCAGGACATCACGGTCACGACCAAGGACGGACTGCCCGGGACGCTGCGGGCGTTCGTGGGCGACTACCGGAACAGCAGGGCCGGCGTGTCGCGGGCCCGGTTCGTCGTCAACCGCGAGATTAGGGCGTACCCGAGGCTGGCTGTCTGCGGTGGCCTGGACCGCGGTGGCAGGGTGATCGAGAACCACTGCGTACTGATCCCCTGACCGCGGTGGACGGTGCGCGTTCCCGGAACGTGCGGGGCCTTGCCCAGGCGTGCGCGAAAAACGTCCCGAGCGGCTGTTACACGACCCTGAACCCGTTCGGAGCAGCGCCGACGAGGGGCGCCGCGGCGGGCGTCCGGACCGGGAGGCCTCCGCCCCCAGGCCTCCCAAGGCCCGCTCCGCGCGCCGGCGCGGTCCGGGTCAGCACCGTGTTGACCCATGTCCGGTACAAGAGAGAGTCACGGATATGTCCGCATTCGGCAACATGCGGCAACACGCTCCGAATAAGTGGCTTTGGGTGGTGGCGGCGGGCCAGAGTGTGGCTCCTCGGCAGGACGCCGGGAACTGTTCGAAGCCCACCTCCCTTTCACGGGCAGGGTAGGGCTGCTGTCTGTGAAGGGGTCATCTCCATGTCTGCTTCTCTCGCCACCCGCCGGGTCGTCTCCGCGTTCCTGGCCGCAGGCGCCCTGGTCGGTGCCGCCGCCCTCCCGGCAGCCGCCGACGGCCACCAGCGCGGCCACCGCGCCCCGCAGTCCTCGATCGTCATCGGCGAAGTCCAGTACGACAGCCCCGGCCGCAACGACCGCTCCGCCCGCGCCCTGAACGGGGAGTGGGTCGAGGTGAGGAACACCGGCCGCCACGGCGTCAACCTGCGCGGCTACACCCTCACCGACCGGCAGGGCAACCGCTACCGCTTCAACGACTTCCGCCTGGACGGCCGTTCCAGCGTCAAAGTCCACACCGGCAAGGGCCGCGACACCAGCCGCGACGTCTACCAGGACCGCCGCGACCAGGTGTGGGACGAGCGCGACAGCGCCACGCTCCGCGACAACCGCGGCAACGTCCTCGACTCCAACTCGTGGAACGGCCGTCGCCACCACCGCAACCACTGACCCGAACCGGCCGGCCCTGACGGGCTGACCCGGCCGGCGGCCACGCAGACGAGAGCGTGAGCCGCCGGCCCCCGCGAACGGCGTGTCACGGCGATCCTGCCGTGACACGCCGCTCTCGCGTTTCCCGCCCCTCCCGTACCCTGCGGCGGTTTCCCTCCGTCAGCCCGCCCGGTGCGGCAGCCAGGCCGGCGGCCACGCCCGCAGCGCCCGGCCGTCCGGGAGGGGCACCACCGCCCGGGATGCCGGACTGGTCTGCGCGGTCGCCGTCGACGACTGCCCCGGGTGGGTGAACGGCGGGGTGTCCTGGGCGCACCGCGCCCCTTCCGGCGGCAGCGCCCCGGTCAGCACGTACCGCACCACGTGACGCTTCACGCAGGCACTCGGGTTGTCCAGTGCGGTGTGCCCGTAGCCGTCGAGCGTCAGCAGTCCGGCGCGCGCGAGCTGCGCGGCCATCGCCTGCCCGGCCCGGTACGGGGTGGCCGGGTCGTACACCGGATTGACCACCAACACCGGGTGCGCGGTGGTCCGGTTCCACGGACCCGTGTACGGATGGGCGGCCCGGGAGGGCCAGGCGGCGCACGGCTCGTTCGCCCACACCCACCACCGGGCGAGCGGGTCGGACTCCTCGACGGCCTGCCGCTCCAGTACGGGATAGCGCGCGGGCGCAGCGGGGTTGGGACTTTCGGCGCACAGGACCGCGTACAGCTGCTCGAACCCGGGGTAGTGGGCGGGCCCGGTCGGAGCGGGGGGCTCGGTCGGCGGCCGTCCTCGCCACAGCGTCTGGAGGATGTCGGCGGTCCTGGTCCAGCCCGGGTGCACCGTGTAGAGGCCACCCCGTACCTCGCTCACCGCACGGGCGTACGTCCACTTCCCGACCGGCTGAGCGGAGATGCGCTCCAGCAGGGTGTCGTACTTGGCCCGGGTGGCCGCCGCACTGCCGGCGGAAAAGGCGCAGCGGGACACCGGCGCGCGGCCGCAGTGGTCGAGGAACTGTCCGAGCGTTCCGGCGGATCCGCGGTGCGAGCCGAGGCGCAGGAAGGTGCTCCGCGCCGGCTCGGCGCCCTCGCCGTGGTCCACCCAGGCCTGCGGGTCGACGTTCCCGTCTACCACGAGTGCCCCGACCCGGTCCGGGAACAGGTTCGCGTACGTCGCTCCGAGCAGCGTGCCGTACGAGATGCCCCAGTAGCGCAGTCTGTCGTCGCCCGCTGCCCGGCGCAGCAGGTCGAGATCGCGTGCGGTGTCGGCGGTCGAGACGTGGCGCAGCAGCTCCGGGTCCCGCCGCTCGCACCGCTTCGCCAGATCGGTGTGCGCGGCGACGTACGCCCGCTGCTCCTGCCGGCCGACCGGGAACGGCGGGACCTTCTTCTGCCAGGCCTCCGCCTCGGCGGCGCTGTCGAAGCAACGCACCGCCGTGCTGTCGCCGATGCCGCGCGGGTCCCAGCTGACGATGTCGAAGCGGTCCCTGAGCTCCGCCGGGAACTTGCGGTACAGCCCGGGCAGTCCGATGGTCCCGGGGCCACCGGGCCCGCCCGGGTTGAAGAACAGCGATCCCTTGGCGCGCCCCGGGCCGGTCGCCCGGTGGCGGATCACCGCCAGGTCGATCGTCCGGCCCGAGGGGTCCGCATGGTCCAGGGGCACTTGTGCCACCGCGCATTCGAATTCCGCCCGTGCCTTCTGCGGGCACGGCCGCCAGTGCAGTACGACGCGTTCGTGGCCGCCGTCCGGGCCGCCGGCCGACGCGGGGGCGGCCGCCGACAGCAGCGCCAGAAGGGCTCCGGCCAGCGCACTGGCAGCGCCGCGCAACGGTGTCGATATGCCGGTCGTCCGCATCGCCGGCCCCTTCCGTGGGCGGGGGACGGCCCGCGCGGTGTCGGCAGGCCTCGTCTGCCATGACATCGGCGGCCGGCACTCCGGGCAACCGGCACGCGTCCGAACGGGTCCGGGTGTCCTCGGGACGCAGCCGCTCCGGGTGCGCCGATTGCGGTCATCGCCGTACGCATTCGGTGATCACGTACGGTACGCAGAGGGGTGCCGCGTCTCCCGGTCAGCGCGCCGCGGTCTCAGGCGGTCGGGCTCGCATCCGGCCGGGGGCTGCCCTGGCCGCCGCGTTGCGGCAGCAGGGCCTTGCAGGTCTCGAAGGCCTGCGCCGACTGCGGGTCCGAGGTGGGGACGCCCCGCGTGCCCGGAGCGTTCGGGGAGGCCGACGGCAGCACCACGCCGTGGTCCTTGAGGCAGCTGGTGAACGTCTTCATGGCACTGCCGTCGCCGCCGGGGCCGCCGCGCCCGTTGAACTGCGGGCGCAGGTCCGCGCACGCCTGCGTGGCCTCCCTGCGCTGCGGGTCGGCCGAAGGGCCGCGGCCGGCGCCTGCGGACGCGCCACCACCCCAGCCGCCGGGACCGCCCCCGGCACCGGGCCCCCGCGTCCCGTTGGACGGGCGGCCGCTCCCGCTCGGGCGCGGCGCCATCGTGACGCCGTGCTGGGCCAGGCACTGGCGGTACGCGTCCATCGCCTTGGCGTCCGGCGAGGCCGACGCCGAGGCGGATGCGGATGCACCGGCCGCCGCGTTCACCGCACCGGAACCGGAGGAGCAGCCCGCGAGCACCAGCCCGCACGCAGCGAGGACCAGGGCGCACACGGCCGCCCGGGACGCGACGTCAGTGCGCGCAGTGGCCGGCCGGGTCGTGGTCCAGGGCATGTCCGTTGTCTCCTCGGGGCGTCGGGCCGCCGGCGGCGTCGGCGCGCCGGCGACGAAGACTGAACCGCACGGAGATGGGGGCGACCGGGGCATCGGCTGGGAGTTCCCTGACAGTGCGCGGGCCACGGCACTCCTGCGGTACCGGGAGTCTGATCGATACGCCCCGTATCCCACGCTATGCCCGCTTCGGTGGAGCGTGCCGTTCCCAGGGAACTCCCAGGAACCTCCCAGAGCCTCCAAAGTGCGGGCGGCCAAGATCCTGCTCCATGAAGGTGCTCCCACGGCGGCGCAGGGCCGTCCTGATCAACTCGGTGCTCGGAGTGGCGGTCCTCGCGGGCGCCGGCGGCGCGTACGCGGCGGTGACGAGTGGCAGCGACGCTCCGGCGCGCGGCGGCGCGCGGACCGTGACGGTCGCCAAGGGCACCGTCCTCGCGACCGTGTCCGGCTCGGGGTCTCTGAGCTCACCCAGCGATGCCGGGGTGAACTTCACCACCGGCGGCCGGCTCACCGAGGTCGACGTCAAGCCGGGCGACAAGGTCACCAAGGGCCAGCTGCTCGGCAAGGTCGACTCGACCGCCGCGACGGAGTCGCTCACCCAGGCCCGGGCCGCGCTGACCGCGGCCCAGGCCAATGTCACCAAGGCCGAGGCCGGCCAGGCGGGTTCGGCGCCGAACACCGGCTCCTCGTCGTCCTCCTCGTCGTCGTCGAGGGGCGGCTCCGCGGCCGCTTCCGTACCGGCCGCCACACCGACCGTGGACCCGGCGCAGGTGGCCCAGGCCCACGCCCAGCTCACCCAGGCCCAGAACGCCGTCGACGCCGCGCAGCGCGCCGTCGACGGAACCGTGCTGAAGGCCCCGGCTGCGGGGACGGTCGCCTCCGTCTCGGCGAAGGTGGGTGACACCGTGTCCGGTACGAACGGCAGCGGCAGCGGCAGCGGTGGTACGGGCGGCGGCGGCAGTGGCGGTTCGAGCGGCAACTCCGCTTCCGCGAACGCCGGTTCCTCATCCGCCCTGTCCGGCTTCGTGGTGCTCACGAACCCGTCCGGCATGCAGGTGACGGCGAACTTCTCGGAGGCCGACGCCCTCAAGCTGAAGCCTGGCCAGGCGGCCACGGTCACGCTCAACGCGATGTCCGGCAAGACCCTCAATGCCCAGGTTCTGTCAGTCAGTTCGCTTCCCACGAGCAGCGGCTCGTCCTCCGGCGGCGGCAACTCGGGAGGCGGGAGCGCCGTGCAGTACGCGGCCACCCTCACCATCACGAGCCCCACCGACGACCTGCGCAGCGGCCTCAGCGCCGCCATCCAGGTCGTCGTCGGCGAGGCGTCCGGCGCCCTCTCGGTCCCGACCGCGGCCGTGTCCGGGACCGGTGCGAACCGTACCGTCACCGTCGTCAAGGCGGACGGCACCGCCGTGCGCACGCCGGTCACCGTCGGCCTCGAAGGCGACAGCACCGACCAGATCGTCAGCGGGCTGACCGAGGGCGAGCAGGTGCAGCTGGCCGCGGTGTCCTCGGCAGGGAACGGCGGTTTCCCGGGTGGTGCCTTCCCCGGCGGCGCCGGGGCGGGCGGGGCCGCCGGTGCCCGCAACCGCGGCGGGGGCAGTGGCTTCCGCACCGGCGGGGGCGGGGGTGGCCGCGGATGACGCCGCCGCTGTGGCCGCGCCGGGCGCCGTCCGGCGCACCGTCCGCGGCTCGGACCGGGGCGCCGGAAGCGGACGTACCGCGGCAGCCCGCGCCGCCGGTGATCGAGGTCCGTTCGCTGCTCAAGACGTACGGGCACGGCGACGCCGCCGTGCGTGCGCTCGGCGGACCGCACGATCCGGCCACGGGCCGCCAGCCCGGCGTCGAGCTCGTCGTGGAACAGGGTGATTTCGTCGCCGTCATGGGCAGCTCGGGCTCGGGCAAGTCGACCCTGATGAACATCCTCGGCTGCCTCGACGTCCCCACCTCGGGCCGCTACCTGCTCGACGGGATCGACGTGGGCGGGTTGGACGAGCACCAGCTCTCGCTGGTCCGCAACCGCAAGATCGGTTTCGTCTTCCAGTCGTTCAACCTGGTGCCCCGCACCAGCGCCGTCGCCCAGGTGGAACTGCCGCTGGCCTACGCCGGAGTGAAGGCCGCCGAGCGGCGTCGGCGCGCGGTGGCCGCGCTCACCCTGGTCGGCCTGTCCGAACGCCTGGACCACCGGCCCAACGAACTCTCCGGCGGCCAGCAGCAGCGCGTCGCCGTGGCCCGCGCGCTCGTCACCGCGCCCGCGATGCTGCTCGCCGACGAGCCGACCGGCAACCTGGACAGCCACAGCACCGAGGAGGTCCTGGCCCTCGTGGACCGGCTCAACGCCTCGGGACGCACCGTCGTCCTGATCACCCACGAGGACGAGGTGGCCCGGCACGCCAAACGGGTCCTGCGCCTGGTGGACGGGCAGATCGTCGAGGACGTACGGCAGGCGCCCGTGGCCGGTCCCCCGCCCGCGATGACCGGGGCGCACGCGCTGGCCGGCACCCACGCGGTGGCCGGAGGTCTGCGGTGAACCCGTTCCAGACGCTGCTCTTCGCCTTCGGCGGGCTCGCGGCCAACAAGGTGCGCTCCGCACTGACGATGCTGGGTGTGCTGATCGGCGTCGCGGCGGTGATCCTCCTCCTCGCCGTCGGCAACGGCTCCTCCCAGGCGGTGAAGGACTCCATCGAGAAGCTCGGCACCAACGCCCTGACCGTCTCCTCGGGCAGCGGATCCGGCGGCGGGCGCTCCGGCTCCGCCGGCGGTACGAAGCCGCTGACCGTCGAGGACGCGCGGGCGCTCGCCGACCCCTCGGCCGCGCCGCACATCGAGTCGGTGGCGCCCGAGGTCACCACCTCGCAGACCGCGCTGTACGAGGGCACCTCGCACTCGGTCGGCCAGGTCGTCGGCACGTACCCGGCCTACTTCAAGGCGTCCAACAGCAAGGTGGCCAAGGGCGACTACTTCAGCGGCGACGACGTACTGGCGTCCCGGAAGGTCGCCGTCATCGGCGCGACGACCGCCGCCGACCTGTTCGGCACGGCCGACCCGGTCGGCCGCAAGGTGGTCCTCGGCGGCACGCCGTTCACCGTGGTCGGGGTGCTCGCCGCCAAGGGCGGTACCGGTTTCCAGGACCCGGACGACGTGGTGGTCGCACCGCTGCCCACCGTGCAGAACGCCTTCACCGGCTTCGGCTCCGTCGGTCAGATCCTCGTCGAGGCCAAGTCCGCGGACGCGACGGCGGGGGCGCAGAGCGAGATCACCACGGTCCTGATGGCGCGGCACGGGATCAAGGACCCGGCCACCCTCGACTTCCGGGTGGCCAGCCAGGCCTCCCTGCTGACCACGCAGGCGGCGACGAACAAGACGTTCACGGTGCTGCTGGGCGCGGTCGCCGCGATCTCCCTGCTGGTCGGAGGGATCGGGATCACCAACATCATGCTGGTCACGGTGACCGAGCGGACCCGTGAGATCGGCATCCGCAAGGCGATCGGGGCGCCGCGGGGCGTCATCCTCGGCCAGTTCCTCGCCGAGTCGACCCTGCTCTCGCTGATCGGCGGCGGGCTCGGCGTCGCGGCCGGGCTGATCGGCTCGCACTTCACCATCGTCGGCATCAAGCCGGTCGTCATACCGGAGTCGGTCGTCGGCGCCTTCGCCATCGCCGTGGTGATCGGGCTGTTCTTCGGCGGCTACCCGGCCAACCGGGCCGCGAGCCTGCGGCCCATCGAAGCGCTGCGGCACGAGTGAGCCGGCACACGCAGGAACAGGGAGAAGCTGACATGGCACGACGCCGCACCGAACTGGAGAAGCAGCCCGAGGCGGGCGAGGACCGGTTCGCGCCGTTCGCCGAGGTGTTCACCGCCTCGGCCGCCGCGGACGCCGCCGCGGAAGCCGGCGGGGGCCCCGGCGGGGCGGGCCCGTCGGCGGGTGGATCCCCGGCGGATCCCGCGGCCGACCCCGAAGGGATCCTCTCCGAGCCGCCGGACACGCGGGACATCTCGGCGGAACTCGCCGCTCCGCCCCGGCCGCGGCTGCCCTGGCTGACGCTCCTGCTCTCCGGCGGGGTGGTGGCCGGTCTCGCGTTCACCGGGGGCGCCCTGGTCGAGAAGGGCCATCTCCAGGGGTCGGGAGGAGCCGGCGCCGCCGGCCGGAACTTCACCGCGGGAGCGGGCACCGGCCAGGGGCGCACGGGCTCGGGCCCGTCGGGCACCGGCTCCGGCGGCCAGCGGCAGGGAACCGCCGGCCAGGGCCAGGGTGCCACCGGCCAGGGGCGCACCGGGGCCGGGCAGAACGGCCAGCGGCAGGGCTTCGGGGCTGGGACGGGCGGAACGGGCGGCCCGGGCGCCGGGGCCGGCGTGACCACCGGTACGGTGAAGCTCGTCGACGGCACGACCCTCTACGTCACCGACGCCCAGGGCAACGTCGTCAAGATCACCACCGACACCAACACCCAGATCACCGAGGCCAAGACCGGCAAGGTGTCCGACCTCCAGCCGGGTCAGACCGTGACCGTGCGCGGCAGCCAGAACCCCTCCGGCGACGTCGCCGCGACGACCGTCGCCCAGGGCGGCGCGGGAGGGTTCTCGGGCGGCGGCCGGGGCTGAGCGCGAGAAGGAGGACCCCATGGACACGGCGACGCCCGAGGCGAGCCTGCTCGTCGTCGACGACGAGCCGAACATCCGGGAGCTGTTGTCCGCCTCGCTGCGGTTCGTCGGCTTCCGCGTCACCTCGGCGGCGAGCGGTGCCGACGCGCTGGCGGCGGTCGCCAAGGAGCGGCCCGACCTGGTGGTGCTCGACGTGATGCTGCCCGACATCAGCGGGTTCGCCGTGGTGCGCCGGCTGCGCGAGGTGGCCGGCAGCGGGGCTGGGGCCGATCACCTGCCGGTGCTGTTCCTCACCGCGAAGGACGGGGTCGACGACAAGGTCGGCGGGCTGACGGCCGGCGGCGACGACTACGTCACCAAGCCGTTCAGCCTGGAGGAGCTGATCGCCCGGATCCGGGCGATCCTACGGCGCACCGGCGCACCGACGGGCGAGGGCCGCCTCGTCGCCGGCGACCTCGAACTGGACCCGGTGGGCCACCAGGTGCTGCGCGGCGGCCGGCCCGTGTCCCTGTCCCCCACCGAGTTCAAACTGCTGGCGTACCTGATGACCCATGCCGATCGCGTCGTCTCCAAGATGCAGATCCTCGAACACGTGTGGGCGTACGACTTCGGCGGCGACCTCAGCATCGTCGAGTCGTACATCTCGTACGTGCGCCGCAAGGTGGACTCGGGCGCGGACGGCGCCCCCAAGCTCATCCACACCGTGCGCGGCATCGGGTACGTCCTGCGCCGCCCCCAGGCCTGACGTGGCGGGACGCCTTCGGCGGCCGGAGCGCGCACGGCTGCGGACGAAGCACGTCGCACACCGCTTCGCACGCCGGTTCGCGGGCCTGTCCCTGCGCTCGCGGCTCGTGCTGCTCTCCATGGCCCTGGTCGCCCTCGGGCTGACCGTCAGCGACACCGTCGTGCTCGGCTCGGTGCGCGCCCAGCTGGTGGGGCGGGTGGACCAGCAGCTCGAACGGTACGGGGACTCGGTGGCGTACCGGGTCCGGGCCGAGGGCACCCCGCAGCAGCACCTCGGCCGGACGGGCGGCCGGGCCTGGCTGCCGAGCCAGTACGTGGTGGCGTTCGCCGATGCCGACGGGAGGGTGTCGGACCAGTTCCGGCAGCCCGTGGCAGCGGGGGATCCGGGCCCGCTGTGGCCGACGATGGACGGGGCGCAGCTGCGGGCCAGGTTCGGGCGGCCGTTCGAGGTGCCGAGCGACCACGGGGGCGGCACCTGGTGGGTGCTGATCGTGCCGGTGGGCAGCGACGATCCGCAGCTGCCCTCGGGGGTGGTGGTCGCGGCTCCGCTGGACGACGTGTCCTCCACCCTCGACCACCTGGCCACCGCCTTCGAACTCATCGGCGTCGTGGTGTCGCTGCTGCTCGCCGCGGCCGGCTGGTTCGCCGTGCGGGCGGGGCTGCGTCCGCTGCGGCGGATCGAGGAGACCGCGGCGGAGATCTCCGCCGGCAGGCCGCTGTCGCACCGGATGCCGGACGCCTCGCCGCGCACCGAAACCGGGCGGCTGAGCAGCGCGCTCAACGGAATGCTCGCGCAGATCGAGTCGGCGTTCGCGGTCCGCGCCGCGTCGGAGGAGCAGATGCGGCGCTTCGTTGCCGATGCCAGCCACGAGCTGAGGACGCCACTGGCCGGCATCCGGGGCTTCGCCGAGCTGTACCGGATGGGAGCCCTCGCCGACGAGGCGGAGGTGAAGCGGACCATGGCCCGGATCGAGAGCGAGGCGGTACGGCTCAGCGGCCTGGTGGAGGACCTGCTGACCCTGGTCCGCATGGACGAACAGCGCCCGCTGGAGCTTGCGCCGATGGACCTGCGCACCCTCGCGGTGGACGCCCTGCACGACACCCGGGCGCTGGATCCGGCGCGGGAGGTGGTCCTGACGGGCCCGGGTGGCGTCGGCCTGCCGGGCCCCGCGCCGGTGGACGGGGACGAGGCGCGGCTGCGCCAGGTGGTCGCCAACCTGGTCGGCAACGCCGTTGCCCACACCCCCGCCGGTTCGCCGGTACGGATCGGGGTCGGCAGCGCGGACGGCCACGAGGTGATCGAGGTGGCCGACTCCGGGCCGGGCCTCACGCCGGAGCAAGCGGCCCGGGTCTTCGAGAGGTTCTACCGGGTGGACGCCTCCCGGAGCCGGCAGGCGGGCGGCGGGGCGGGCCTGGGCCTGGCGATCGCCTCCGCGCTCGTCCAGGCCCACGGGGGCGAACTGGAACTGGAGACCGCGCCGGGTGGCGGTGCGCTGTTCCGGGTCCGCCTGCGGTCCGCCGGGCACTGACGGGGTTGCCGGGCCGACGGCCCGGCCTCCGCTACTTCAGGCCGATCTCTTCACACGCGGCCCGGTACCTGTCGGTGCAGATCTCGGCGATGGTGTAGACGCCGTCCTCGACCACGGTGGACTTGACGTTGTTCCTGGTCAGCGCGACGCCCGGGACGAGTACCGAGGGCACGCCCTTGGTGGTCGGGCTGTCCACGATCTGGTTGATGAGTCCGTCGATCTTCTCGCCCTGCGCCAGGGCGACGGCCATCTCCGCGGCGGCCGCGGCCTCGGGGGCGTACTGCTTGTAGACGGACATGTACTGCTCGCCCGAGACGATGCGCTGCACGCCGGCGAGTTCGGCGTCCTGGCCGGTGACCGGGGGGAGGGGGGAGACCCCGGCGGCCTTGAGGGCGGTGATGATGCCGCCGGCCATGCCGTCGTTGGCGGAGTAGACGCCGACGATCTTTCCCTTGCCGAGCGCCGAGAGGGCGGCCGCCATGTTCGTGTTGGCGTTCTCCGGCTTCCAGTCGACGGTGTCGTACTCCTTGCCGACGGTCACCTTGCCGTCGAGGACGGAGTGCGCACCGGACTTGAACTGCTTGGCGTTCGGGTCGGTGACCGAGCCGTTCATCATGACGATCTGGCCCGCGTTGGCCTTGTCGCCCAGCGCCTCCACCAGGGCCTTGCCCTGGACCTTGCCGACGTCCTCGTTGTCGAAGGAGGTGTACGCGTCGATCGGGCCTTCCGCCAGGCGGTCATAGGCGATGACCGGGATTTTGGCGTCCTTGGCCTTCTTCACCGCCCCGCCAATGGCCTTGGCGTCGACCGCGTCGATGATCAGGACATCCACCTTGCGGGTGATCATCGCTTCGACCTGGGCATTCTGGGCGCCCGCATCCTGCTTGGCATTGGCGTAGACCACTTCGCCCTTACCGCGGGTGAATTTGGCGACCTGCTTCTCGATCAGCGGCTTGTCGAACTTCTCGTAGCGCGCGGTCTGGTTCTCCGGAAGCAGGAGGCCGACCTTGATCGCCTCCTTGGCGGAGCCGCTCGGTCTTCCGTCCGAGTCCTCCGAGCTACCGCACGCGGCCAGCGAGACGGTGATCGCGGAAGCAGCGACAGCGACGACGGCCCGACCGAGATGTGTGTTCACGACGTAAACCTCCCTGAACAGGCCGTGTCCTTCCGGCCGAGGTAAACGCAGTCAACTCGGCTACAAGACTGTCGTCAAGAAGTGAATTATTAACGTGATGGCAACGTTGCCATCACGCTCCGCTTTCACGCAATTCAGTCAATAACCAAGCTTTTCCGTACGATTAGCCCTGTGACGCTATTTCAACTTATGGAGAGGCGGTAAAGACTCCGACCGTCCGGGAGGCGTCGCGCCGCAGGCGTCGGCGCCTCCCGCGAGGAGGGTCCTCAGGCGTCGATCGGGCGACGCGGCGCACGGCGCATCGGCCACAGGGTCGGTCCGCCACCGGGCAGTTGGACCTCCCCGAGCACCGTGAAGCCGAAGTGCTCGTAGACGGGGAGGTTGGCCGGCTTGGAGGACTCCAGGTAGACGGGGAGGCCGGCCGCGTCGGCCTTGGCGAGGCCCGAGCGGAGCAGGGCGGCCCCGTGACCCTGCCCCTGCGCCGCCGGATCCGCGCCGACCACGGCGAGGTACCAGTGCGGCTCCTGGGGCCCGGCCCCGGCAGCCTCCTCCGCGGCCTGCCGGAACAGCGGAGCCCGGTCACCCAGGATCTCCGAGAGCTCCTCGACGGTCCCGGCGTCGGGCACGGCCTTCTCCTGCGCGCCCGGCGGAACCCAGAACGCGGCCGCCGCATCGGTGTGTTCACAGACGCCGTGGCGGACGTACTGCCGGGTGAACAGGGTGGTGAAGTAGCGGCCCAGCCCTTCCTCGCGCGAGGCGTCGGAGGGGAAGAACCAGCGCATCATCGGGTCGTCGCCGAAGGCGCGGGCCAGGATACGGCCGATCGACTCCGCGTCGTCGATCGTTGCCGTTTTCGGTGTGTTCGTCATCGACATACGGGTCATTCTGCATTTGATGATCTTGGACGGTGAACCCGGGGTATCCGGTTGCCGCCGGTCCGGGTCTTGTGCGATGCGTCCACTGGACGCAAGATATGCGTCCAACGGACGCACAACGGAGTGGGGCGGGGACATGGACCGGACGACGGGTACTGACGGCCACCACGGGGCAGACCCGGACACCGGCCCCGGACACGGCGGGGACCGGTGGCGCGCCAGCGCCTTCGTCCCCCGGCAGGAAGACCTCGAACTGCCCCTGCCGCCCGTGTTCACCGACTCCGAGCAGGAGCGCGAGCACCGCAAACAGCGGCTCGCCGGCGCCTGCCGCGTCTTCGGCCGCCTCGGCTTCTCCGAAGGGGTCGCGGGACACATCACCGTGCGGGACCCGGAATACCCGGACATGTTCTGGGTCAACCCGTTCGGCATGTCCTTCCGGCACGTCCGCGTCAGCGACCTGATCCTCGTGGACCACGAGGGACAGGTCCGCCACGGCAAGCGTCCCGTCAACCGGGCGGGATTCGTGATCCACTCCGCGATCCACGCCGCCCGCCCCGACGTGGTCGCCGCCTGCCACGCCCATGCCGTCCACGGCAAGGCCTTCTCCAGCCTCGGGCGCCCGCTGGACCCGATCACGCAGGACGCGTGCGCCGTGTACGAACAGCACACCGTGCACCGGGACGGCGCCGGCGCCGTGGTGGTCGAAGAGGAGGCCGGCCGGCAGCTCGCCGCGGGGCTCGGGCCGCACAAGGCCGTCATCCACCAGAACCACGGCATCTTCACCGTCGGCGAATCGGTCGACGAGGCGGCCTGGTGGTTCATCTCCATGGAACGCAGCGCCCAGGCGCAACTGCTGGCGGAGGCCGCGGGCACCCCGCACCTGATCGATCCCGAGTCCGCCCGGTACACCCGGGACCAGACCGGGTTCCCGCTCGCGGGCTGGTTCTCCTTCCAGCCCCTGTGGGAAGAGATCGTCCGCACGGAACCCGACCTCTTCGAGTAGGCCCCACCGCCCATGACGCTCCAGCACGAATCCGAGCCGGCCTCCGCGGAGCCCGGATCCCCCGCCTGGTGGCAGGCCCGGTACGCCGAGCGCGACCGGCGCAGGCCCCGCCAGGGCGGGCTGACGCTCGACCGGATCACCGCGGGCGCGCTCGAACTGGCCGACCGCGAGGGCCTGGACGCGCTCACGATGCGCCGGCTCGGCGACCACCTCCAGGTCCGCCACACCTCCCTCTACCGGCACGTCGCGAGCCGGGAGGAACTCCTGATCGAGACCGTCGACCACGTGCTGGGCGAGATCCGGCTGCCCTCGCTCGACGGGGACTGGCGGGCCGGCCTGGAGAACGGGGCCCGCGCGTTCCGCCGGGTCCTCGCGGCGCACCCGGCGGTCGTCCCGCTGCTGACCGCCGGGCAGCTACTGGGCCCCAACGCCCTGCGGGCCCGCGAGCACGCCCTCGGACAGCTCCTCGGCCACGGGTGGGAGCCGCGGTCGGCCGTCCACGTCTACCTCACGGTCACCCATTTCGTGATCGGCGCCGCCGTGCTCGACTCCGGGGGCGCCGCCCGTACCGCCGGACAGCGCGCCGCGATGGCCGAGCTGTTCACCTCCCTCTCCCCGCTCACCCACCCGGCCGTCCACCGCCATGCCGAACTCCTCAACTCCCTCGATTCTGAGGCCGAGTTCGAGTTCGGCCTGCGGACCCTGCTGTTCGGGCTGGAGCGCCGGCACGCCGAGGAGGCCCGCCCATGAGCGGCGAACGCGTCCTGCCTCCACTGCACCGCTGGACCGAAGGCGGCGCTGCGTCGGGGATCGGCGGGCACCGCGTCTTCGTACGCCAGGACGGGCCGCCGCACGGCCCGCCCGTCACCCTCGTCCACGGGTTCCCGACCTCCTCCCACGACTGGGCGGCCGTCGTCCCCGCGCTCGTCGCGGCCGGACTGCGCGTCACGACGCTGGACCTGCTCGGTTTCGGCGAGAGCGACAAGCCCCGCCGTCACCGCTACTCGGTGCTCGACCAGGCCTCGCTCGTCGAGGAGGTCTGGCGCCGTTACGGAATCGGCGCCACCGCCCTGGTCGCGCACGACTACGGGGTGAGCGTCGGCCAGGAGCTACTGGCCCGTGATCCGGCCCGGATTACCCGCACGGCCTGGCTCAACGGCGGCCTCTACCCCGATCTGCACCGCCCCGTGCCGGTCCAGCGCCTGCTGCACGGCCCTCTGGGCCCGCTGCTCGCGCCCTTCACCACGCAGCGGCGGTTCGCCGGGTCCCTGCGCGGCGTGCTGGGGCGGCCCCTGCCCGAGGAGGACCTCCACGACCTGTGGGCGGCCGCGTCCCGCGCCGACGGACACCGCCTCGCCCCGCGGCTGTTGCGCTACATCGACGAACGCCGCCTGCACGCCGGGCGCTGGGTCTCGGCCCTGGAGGACTACCCCGGGCCCGTGCTGTTCGTGTGGGGGCCCGCCGACCCGATCAGCGGGGCCCACGTACTGGTCCGGATCCGGGCGCGCATGCCGCGCGCCCGGGTCGTGGAACTGGCGGGGCCGCCCGCGGTCGGGCACTACCCGCAGTTGGAGGATCCCGAAGCGGTGGCTGCCGCGCTCACCGGGTTCCTGGCACCCTGAGGTTCAGTGGCTGCGGTTCAGGGCCGCCGGGGCTCCGGCGGACTGTGCGCCCTCCGATGCGAGCGTCAGCCGGTCCGGTGCCTCCAGGGTCAGCACGTAGAGGTTGCCCCGGGGGCAGTCGAAGGAGGCCGCGCGGTCGGTCGGATGGCTGGTCGCCGCCGCGAGGACCACGGTGTTCCCCTTGACCTGACGCAGCTCAAGGGCCTCGGTGCAGCCAAGGTCGCGCCCGCTGGAGACCTCCTTGACGTTGCTGATCTGGCGGCCCACGATCTCGCCCGCCTTCCCGGCGTCCAGGGTGACGGTGACCGCGAACTCACCGGTCCTCGCCAGGGTGATGCCGTCCGCGTCCGGTGTCCCGGGGCCGACGCCGGACCAGGTGCCGACCCACGACGCCGGCAACGTCCCCGCGGACGGGGGCGCGGACGACGATGCGGACGCCGGGGACGAGGCGGCGGGTGACCCCGCGTCGCGGTCGCCGCCGCCCCGGGGAAGCGTGAGCGCGAGCGTCAGCGCCACCGCGAGGACGGCCGCCCCGGCGGCCACGCCGATCACCGGGGACCGCCGGGCGGCCCACCCGCCCGGGCGCTCCTGCGGGGACGGCGGAGCGGACGGCGCAGTGGCGGGAACCGGGGGCGGCGCCGGCGCAGCGGGCACGGGCTCAGGCGCGACCGGGGGCTGCGGTGCGGTCAGGAGCCGGCGCAGTTCCGCTTCCCGGCGCGCGACCTCCGCGGCCAGGGCCGGTGGCACCGCGACACTCCACTCACCTTCGTCCGCGCTGCCGAGCCGTGCCCGGACCTCCTCGGCGGTCGGCCGCCGATCGGGGTCCTTGGCCAGGCACTCCCGGACCAGCGGCAGTAGAGATTCCGGCACGCCGTCGAGTAGGGGTTCGTCGTGCACGATCCGGTACAGGAGGGCGGGCAGTGACAGTTCCTCGGCGCCGGCCAGGAACGGCCCGCGGCCGGTTGCCGCGTACACGAGGACCGCGGCGAGGGAGAACACGTCGGCGGCCGCCGACGCCACGGCGCCCACCGCCTGCTCCGGGGCCAGGTAGCCGGGCGTGCCGATGACCGCCCCCGTCTGTGTCTGACGCGGGTCGCGCACGGCGCGGGCGATCCCGAAATCGATGAGGAACGGCCGTTCCGGACCGAGCAGCACGTTCGCGGGCTTGATGTCGCGGTGGACGACTCCCACGGCCCGTACGGCGACGAGCGCGGCCGACAGTTCCCTGGCCAGGCTGCGCAGGGCCGGTTCCGCCAGCGGGCCGTGACCGCGTACCCAGTCGCCCAGCGACGGCGCGGGGACGTACTCCGTCGCGAGCCACTGCGGCAGCGCCCCCGCTGGACTGAAGTCGACCACCGAGACCGTCCAGGGGCTGCGCACCCGGTCGTTGGTGCGTATCTCCCGGGTGAACCGTTCGGCGAAGTCCGGCTCCAGGCTCAGCTCCCGGTGCACGGTCTTCAGGGCGAGCGGTCGGCCGGAGGGCGTACGGGCGAGGAAGACCTCGCCCATTCCGCCCTCGCCGAGCCGCGCCAACAGGCGGTACCCGCCGATTTCCGGCCGGTCACCGGGCCGCAAAGACTCCACCGACTCCCCCGCCCCCCGTGGCAGTGAGGCGGCCCGCAGCGCGCGGACCGTCCGGTGGGCCAACTTATCGGACGTACTGCCCGGCCGGCGGGTCACCCGCGCGCGGTGTCCGGGCGGTTCGACGACCGGACACCGCGTGCGGGTTCAGGAGACGGTGACGAACTTCGCGATGCTCGGCACCCCTTGGGCGTCGAGGGCGAAGAGCATGTAGGTCCCGGGCAGGACCACACCGGTGTCGGCCGGTACCGAAACCGTGTACGTGCCGGTCCCGGTGGCCGTGGAGGCGAGGGGGACCCGGCGCTGGTCGTTGTCGGTGGAGTGGGTCGCGGCCGCGGCCCGCATCAGGACGAAGGACGCCACCGGGGCCTGGGTGCTCACCGTGAGCGAGCTGCCCGGAGCGGTCCTGGCGGGCACGCCCGCGGTGATGACGGGGCGCGGCTTCGGCGATCCGTCCGCGTTGAGCAGGTAGGGCGGCGTGAAGACGGCCCCGTCGGCGTGGTTGGTGGCACAGTCACCGCACAGGCCTCCACCGCCGGAGAAGATCCGCCCGTCCGGCAGCAGGTTGGCCACGCTGTGGTAGTTGCGCGGGATGGCCATGGTGGCCAGTGGGGTGAAGCTGCCGGTCGAGGGGTCCCACAGTTCGGGGGCCAGCACCGACGTCGCGTCGCTGAAGGGCACCGGGTAGGCCTGTCCGCCGAAGACGGCCACCTTGCCGTCGGGCAGGACGACGCTGTTGCTGAAGGCGCGGGCGTGCTCCATGTCTCCGGTACGGGCGGCCTGGACCTGGCTGCCCGAGATGCTCACGGTGTAGGCGCGTCGGGTGGCCGGGGTCTTCTCGTAGGCGGGCGCGCCGCCCAGGGTGAGCAGTTTGCCGATGTCGTACGAGACGGCGTTGCCCGTCATCGCGTCCTGGCTGTCGGCCCTGGTCCCGGCAGGGGTGATGCTGCCCCGGCCGCTGGTCGATATCCAGTTCATCTGCTTGCTCGGGCCCAGTTGGAGCACCTTGCCGCCCGAAGTGGCGTGCAGCCACATGTGGTTGTCGGCCCGGTACGGTCCGGCCGGGTCGGCGGTCAGGGCGGGGGTGGCCGGGACGCCCGGGAGGGCGCGCCAGGTGCGGGTGTCCGGCGACCAGGCCTCGCCGGCCTTGTCGCCCGCCGGTCCGCTCCAGGATCCGCCCAGGACGAAGGCCTCGCCGGTGGAGAGCAGGGTCATGGCCTGGTAGCCGCGGGCGATGTTCATGCTGCTGGTGGCGGACCAGGTGTCGGCGGCCGGGTCGTAGATGCTCGCCTTCTCGGCGTTGCTCCCCCCGGTGACCAGTACCCGGCCGTCGGCGAGCATCGCTATGCCCGGACAGAACATGTCGTGCCCGGTGTTGTCGATGCGGCGCTGGGTGACCTTGCCCGTCTTCAGGTCCAAGATCGCGGTCTGGGTGTAGCCGTTGCTACCGCCGAAGCGGTCGACCGCATACGCGGACCAGGCCAGCAGCTTGTCGCCGGGCAGGACGGCGGTCGCCACGGGCACCAGGGGGAATCCGGTGATCCGGTCCCAGGTTCCGTGGACGGCCGGGCTGGCCGGTCCGCTCAGGCGCACCTCTCCGGCCGAGGTCCAGGGCCCGCGGCCGCCGGCCTCCGTGGTCACGGTCAGCCGTACGTAGCGCGCCGTCTCGGTGCGGATGAAGGTGGCGGTCTTGACGGTGTCGTCGTCCCGCCAGGTGCCCGTGGCGACCGGCGCACCGAAGGCCGTGCCGTCGGTGCTGGTCGTGACCGTGTACGCGCCCGCCCGGCCGTTCGCATAGTCGAGGCGGGGGTGGTAGACGAGCGCGGAGACGGCGCTCGTGCGGTGCATGTCGATGGTGATGCTGTGCGGCAGGGGGGCGGGGGCACCTGCCCACCTGCTGTGCCAGATGGTGGCGGCGTTGCCGTCCAGGACGTTGGCCGCACGGCCGTCCTCGCCGCCGGTCTCCTCGTCGCTGGCCGTGGCCGTCCAGCCGGTCCGGGGCAGGTCGACGGTGGCTGCGGGGGTACCGGGGTCGCCCAGCAGGTTGATCTCGGCGGCTGAGGTCCAAGGGCCGCGGCCGCCGGCCTCGGTGAGCGCCGTCAGCCGTACGAACCGGGCCCCCTGCGGGGCGAACCCGAGCGTCTTGGCGCTGGCGTCGTCGGCGAGGGTGCCGGAGGCGACGGGACTCGCCCAGTTCTGCCCGTCCGCGCTGAGGCTGATGGCGTACTCGCCGACGCGCCCGTTGGCGCCGTCGGCGCGGGGGAGGTAGACGAGTGCCGAGACGACTGCCGTGCGGTGCATGTCGATGGTGATGCCGTGCGGCAGGGGGGCGGGGGTTCCGGCCCACTTGCTGTGCCAGATGGTGGTGGTGTTGCCGTCGAGGACGTTGGCCGCGCGGCCGTTCTCGCCGCTGGTCTCCTCGTCGGTCGCCGTCGCGGTCCAGCCGGTCCGGTCGAGGACCGGAGCCGTGGGTTCCATGGCGTTCGCGGGGGCGATGCCGTGGTGTGGTGACTGCTGTGCGGTCTGCTGGTCGAAGGGGACGGGGGCGGGGCGCGGCGTCGGCGCACGACCCGCCGCGGCCGGGCCCGCCACCCCGAACCACGGCATCACACCGATCAGCAGCGAGCCGAGGCCCAGGGCGATGAGCAGGTGGGAGCGGCGTAACGCGCGGGGAAAGGCGAGGGAGCGTCGCCTGTACTGCAATCTGACCTCCTGGGGCGAACCGGCGTATACCCCGTAGAACATAGGCCGGCACCGCCATAACTCACCTGCAACAAAGGAGAGTTGGCGTGAAGAGCACAGCCACCCCTGCACCGGATGACGCGTTCCCGACGTTTCCCTGACATTCGTCACTGTCCGCTCCCCCGGACTCGCTCGATGCTGGGCGGGGACGACGGAACGACGAGGCGGGGGGCGGATGTCCGTGACGGCGAGGGAGCGCATGACGGGGAGGGTGACGGCCGGGCCGACCACAGCAGGCATCGCACGGGTGTGGGCCGGATCCCTCGCAGCGGTGCTGCAGCGACGCCGGGCGCCGACGGGGCTGCGGCACTCGGCCGAGACGCGACAGGTGGTGCTGGTCCTCGCGGTGTCCGAGGCCGTCGCCGCCTTCCCGCTCTCGTCCGTGCTGCCGCCCGGGGTCCGCCCGGTGCACGCGGCGCTGGAGGTGCTGCTGGTCCTGGCCGGATTGGGCCTGGTGGCCGCTCTGGTCCGGCACCCGCACGAGGTGGACGTCGAACGGGTCCTCCTGCGGACCGGGTTCCTCGGGGAGTTGGCGCTGCCACGCGCGGCGGTCCGATCCTCGGCGGCGGTGGTCCGAACGGTCCCGGGCCGGGGGCCGCGGCCCGTGCCGGACGAGCCCGGGGCGGTGGCCTGTTCGGTCGGCGACTCGCTCAACGTGGCTCTGCGCCTGGACCCACCGGTCCGTCTCGACCTGGGCCCGGGCGGGGTGGTGGACGCGACGACCGTGTACGCCTCGACCGACTCCCCGCCCGCCCTCGCGGCAGCCCTGCACGCCGCCCCGCCCCCCTCCGCGGGCTTCCGCGAAATTATCTGAAGAAATCACCAATCCAAGCGCGTTGCCGCTCCGAAGAGGCAGCGAGACCCCCTCCCGGGGGCTCGCTTCACCCCCGACCGATCTGCGGTTCCCCAAGCCGGGAGACCGCGGAAGAGGAGCGAATGTGATGGTCAAGCGCACTGGTCGTCTCGTGGTGTCCGCCGCCGTGCCCGCCGCCGTGTTCCTGACTCTCGGCCTCTCCGGGCCGGCTCTCGCCGACGGCGGGAAGGCGTACCAGATCGACCTGGCGCAGCTCAATGACTCGGGTTCTCACGGTACGGCCATGCTGAGCCTCAAGGGCAACCAGCTGACCGTGCAGATAGAGTCCGAGGGCATGGTGCCCGGACAGCCCTCGGCCCAGCACCTGCACGGTTCCACCAACGGGCACGACTTCATGTGCCCGGACGCCACCGACGACACCAACCGTGACGGGATCCTCAGCAACACGGAGGCCACCGTCGACTACGGCAACATCAACATCTCGCTCACCACGTCCGGGGACACCAAGGCCACCAGCGGTCTCGCCGTCGAGCGCATGCCCGTCGCGAACAAGCAGGGCAAGGTCTCGTACAAGCGGACCATCACCGTCGCGCAGGACGTGGTCGACCACCTCAAGGACCTGCACATCGTGCAGCACGGCATCGACCGCAACAAGAACGGCAAGTACGACTTCGAGGGGGCCGGCAAGAGCGAGCTCGACCCGAAGCTGCCTCAGGAGGCCACGGCTCCGACCAACTGCGGGATGGTGATGGGCGCGTCCGTGGGTTCCCTTCCGGTCGGCGGCATCGAGACCGGCGGCGGCTCTCCGCAGAACGCCACGGCCACGGCGACGACGGCGGCCGGCGGGGCGATCACCGCGGCCGTGCTGACGGCCGGGGCGATGTCCGTCGTACGCAGGCGTGCCGCGTCGGCCGTCACCCGCAAGCAGGCCGTGCAGACCACCGGGGACGCCGCATGAGCCCCGTCGACGCCTGCGCACCGGCCCGCCCCGCCGCAGGGCCCCGCCGCCGGACCGCGAGCCCCCTGGCCGCCGCCCTCGCCTTCGCCACGCTGCTCCTGGCGGGGTGTTCGGGACAGAGCCCGGAGGCGTCGCCCCCCGCGAACGCGGGAGCCGCAGCCGCGCCTTCCGCGTCGGCGCCCGCCGGCGGCGGCAAGCAGGAGTCGCCCAAGCCCGGGGCGAAGGGCGGTTCGGGCGCGGCCCAGGCCCAGCCCGCCCTCGCCCGCTCGGAGCCTCAGAAGATCACCATTGCGTCCCTCGGCCTCTCCAGCTCCCTGGAGACGCTCCGGCAGAACGCCGACGGGAGCATGCAGACCCCGAAGGACCCCGCTCTGGCGGGCTGGTACGAGCCGGGCCCGACACCCGGATCCCAGGGGCCGGCGGTGATCGCCGGCCATGTCACCTGGAACGGGGCGGCGGCGGTGTTCGAGAAGCTGAAGACGATGAAGGCCGGTGACACCATCCAGGTGACCCGGCGCGACAACAAGACGGCCACGTTCACGGTGGACCGGGTGGCCGAGTACCCGAAGGCCGAGTTCCCCACGCTTGAGGTCTACAAGAACCTCGACTACGCGGGCCTGCGCCTGGTCACGTGCGGAGGCGACTTCGACCCGAAGAAGCACTACTACGACAGCAACGTGGTCGTGTTCGCCCGGATGACGAGTACCGCGTGAGAACGTCCTGTTCCTCCTAAGCTGGGGCGGTATTGACGAAGAAGCGTGGGAAGGCGGGTCCGACCGTGCAGCCGAGCGAGATCACCGAAGTCCTGAACCGTCCGACGAGTCGGGAACTCCTGGCGCGCGACATGACCCGCCTCGCCTACGTCGCCAAGGACGGCACGCCTCGGGTCATCCCGATCGGCTTCGTCTGGAACGGCTCGGAAATCGTCATGTGCACACCGAAGAACGCGCCGAAGCTGCCGTCCCTGCGCCACAACCCGACGGTTGCCCTGACGATCGACACCGAGGTCCATCCGCCGAAGATCCTGCTGCTGCGCGGCCGGGCCGAGCTGGACGTCGTCGAGGGCATCCCGGACGAGTTCTTCCAGTCGAGCGGCACGTACGCAATGACGCCCGAACAGCGGGTCGCATGGGAGGCCGAGGTCCGGGCGCTCTACGTCGGCATGGTCCGGATCGTCGTCACTCCGACGTGGGCCAAGCTGATCGACTTCGAAACGACCCTCCCGACCGCGGTCGAGGAACTGGTCCGGCAACGGGAGGAACGCGAACGCACCTGACGCAGTGTGCCGCGTGCCGCGTGCCGTGCCCGAATGGCTCGACGGGCCGGCCGCGCGCACCCTGGAGGGGTGAAGACCGAGGCGCCCACCGCGGCTCGCGGTGCCGTCGCCGGACTCCTGGAGAATCCGGTCGTCGGCATGGCCCCGTGGATCATCTTCTCGCTGCTGGTCGGACCGGGCAGGTTCGAGATCGCGGTCGTGCTCGCCCTGGCGACGACGGTCGTGCTGATCGCGGCCGGGCGGATCATCAACCGGGGCAGCTCGTGGAAGCTCCTGGAAATCGCCGACCTGGTCTTCTTCGCGGCCCTCGCCGTCGTCGGCCTCCTCGCCAGCGACAGCACCCGCAGCTGGCTGGAGACCTACGCCGGAGAGGTCTCCAACATCGCCCTCTTCGTGATCGCGTTCGGGTCCATGGCGATCCGCAAGCCCTTCACCCTCCAGTACGCGCGCGAGCAGGTCGATCCGGCGATCTGGCACACCCCCGCGTTCCTGCGGACGAACTACCTCATCACCGGGGTGTGGGGCCTGGCGTTCCTCGTCGCCGCCATCGCAGGTGCGTACGGCGACCTGGTGCTGCACGACCCGAACAACATCTGGACCGGATGGATCATTCAGATCCTGGCCATCGTCACGGCCCTGCGCTTCACCGCCTGGTACCCGGACGTCGCTCGCGCCCAGGCCCTGCGCAAGGCCGGGCTGCCCGGGCCGGAGCCCCCGCACCTCGCCGGCATGTTCCTGCCCCTGGCTGGGCTGCTGGTGCCGATCGGGATCGCCGTCCTGATCTTCGACAGCAACGTGTGGTGGCTGGGCGTGGCACTGATCGTGGGCGGCAGCCTGCTCACGACGGTCTTGAACGCACACGACTGATTCGCCCCGCCGGGGTCCGCCCCGCCGGGGTCCGCCCCGCCGGGGTCCGCCCCGCCGGGGTCCGCCCCGCCGGGGTCCGCCCCGCCGGGGTCCGCCCCGCCGGGGTCCGCCCCGCCGGAACTCGGCCCCGCCGGGAGGTCCGCAACGGGATCCGCCGGTCGGGCTCAGCCGCCGGGGGTGAAGGTCACCGGCAGGCTCTCGGGGCCGCGCAGGCCGCCCGCGCGGCGGCGGATCTCGTCCGCCGGTACGGCGAGGGAGAGCCCGGGGAGCCGGCGCAGAGCCGTACCGATGGCGATCTGCCCCTCCAGCCTGGCCAGCGGCGCACCCAGGCAGTAGTGGATGCCGTGCCCGAACGCGAGGTGCGCGTTGTCCTGCCGGGTGAGGTCCAGACGGTCGGGGTCCGGGAAGCGCGCCGGGTCGCGGTCGGCGATGGCCGAGCCGATCAAAACGGTCGCGCCACGCGGGATGCGCACGCCCGCGATCTCGGCGTCCTCGCGGGCGAACCGGGCGATGCCGGGGTTGACCGGGCCGTCGTAGCGGAGGAACTCCTCGATCGCGCCCGGCAGCAGTGCGGGGTCGGAACGCAGCAGGTCGAGCTGGCCGGGGTGGGCGAGCAGCGCGGCGATGCCGCCGCCGATGAGGTTGACCGTGGTGATGTAGCCGGCGACCAGCAGCAGGAACACCATGGCGACCAGTTCGTCCTCGGTCAGCCGCTGTTCCGCGTCCCGGGCGGTGACGAGGGCGCTGAGCAGGTCGTCTCCGGGCCGTGTCCGTTTGGCCCGGATGAGCTCGACCACGTAGGCGCGCATGTGCTGCCATGCCTCGTTCACCACGGCCGGGTCGGGCAGCTCCGCGCCGCGCCTGATCATGCGGTCGGTCCAGTGCTGGAAGTCGTGGTGGTCGTCCACCGGCACGCCGAGCAGTTCGCTGATCACGGTGACCGGGAGCGGCTGCGCGAAGTCCGCGACGAGGTCGGCCCGGCCCGCCGGGACGATCTCGTCGAGCAGCCGGTCGGCGATGGCCTGGATCCGGGGCCGCATCCCGGCGACCCGGTGGGCGGTGAACGCCCGGGAGACCAGTCGGCGCAGTCGGGTGTGGTCGGGCGGATCGCTGCGGAGCATGTTGCTCAGCATCGACTCGCGCTCCGTTTCGGGCAGCTGCAGCAGGAGCCGGGCGTCCGAAGCGTCGCGTACGTCGCTGCTGAGGCGGGAGTCGGACAGGGCCGCGAGTGCGTCCTCGTACCGGGTGACGATCCAGGCTTCGAGGCCGCCCGCGATGACGGCGCGGCGCACGGGGCCGTCCTCACGCAGCTGCCGGTACAGCGGGAAGGGGTCCGCGACGAAGGCCGGATCGGCGTAGGGCAGCAGGACGGGCCGCTCGTTCATGGTGCCTCCCGATGTACGTCGTCCTCACGTCCGAGGGTGAGGCACGCGCCCCCGTTTCCGGGGACACCACGCGAACGCGAACGGTTCAGCGGAGCGATTCCTTCGGGGGCCGCTCGCGCAGGGCTCCGTAGCCGATGAAGTAGGCCGGGAGCCGGTTCAGCCACCGCGAGTCGGTGACGAGCTCGGTCAGCCGTTTGGCCCGCCCGGGATCGCCGAACGCGACGCGGCCGGCCAGCAGCGGCTCGATGACCTGCCTGTGGGCCAGGCGTTGGAGGCCCTGGGTCACCACGGTCGTGGGCAGGCGGCGGTGCTGTACGCGGCGGACGTCCCGCAGTCCCACGGTGCCCTCCCGCAACGGGCGCACCAGGTAGCGGGCCGCGGCCACCGCGTCCTGCACGGCGAGGTTGATGCCGATGCCGAAGACCGGCGACATGGCGTGGGCGGCGTCGCCGATGCACAGCAACCCCGGGCGGTGCCAACGGCGCAGCCGGTCCAGCCGTACGTCGAGCAGTTTGACCTCGTCCCAGGAGGTGACGGTGTGGGCCCGGTCGGCCAGCCAGGGGACCGCCTGCGCGAACTGGGCCGTGAAGCGCTCCAGACCCTCGGCGCGGCGCTGGGCGTCGGTCCCCTTGGGGATGAGTCCCGCGCACTGCCAGTAGTCGCCGCGGTCGATGAGCGCGCTGAAGAACCTCTCTCCCAGCCCTCCCACGAGCCCGCTGGGGTCCTCCTCGCGGCGCGGTAGCCGGAACCACCACGCGTCCATGGGACAGGGGAAGTCTTCCAGCCCGAGTTCGGGAAGCGCCCTGGCCAGGGAACCGCGGCCGTCGCAGGCCACCGTCAGCGAGGCCCTGAGCTCACCGGTACCGCCGTCCGCGGTGCGGTACCGCACGCCCGTGACCCGTCCGCGTTCGACCAGGAACGACGTCGCCTCGGTGTTCATGCGCAGCCGGAAGGAAGGCTCCCGGCCCGCTTCGTCGGCGAGCAGGTCGAGCAGGTCCCACTGCGGCACCATCGCGATGTAGTTGTACTTTCCGTGCAGCGCCCCGATGTTGCCGACGGTCACGAGGGACCGGTCCGGCCCGATGGGCAGTTGCACCGAGGTCACCCGTCGCTGCGGCAGTCGGGCGAACCGTTCGGCGAGGCCGATGTCGTCCAGCAGCGACAGGGTGGACGGGTGGACGGTGTCGCCGCGGAAGTCGCGCAGGAAGTCGCCGTGCTTCTCCAGCACGGTCACCTCCACCCCGGCCCGGGCGAGCAGCAGGGCCAGCACCATCCCGGCAGGCCCTCCCCCGACCACACAGCACCCCGTTCGCTCCACGGCGACCACTCCCTTCGTCGGCATCGGGTGGCCCCGACAGGACGTATACCCCACCCCCGGCGGCGGGGCCGGCAACGCGGCCGGGCACTCCCTAGAGGTCGGGGGTCCGTCGCAGGACCAGGGAGACGAAGCCGAAGGTGTCCCGGTAGGTGTGGAGCCATTCGGAGCGGCGGGTGGTGGCCGTCTTGAGCACGTACGGGCTGTCCGGATCGGCAGGGCGGTCCAGGGCCCACGATGCCAGTGACCCCCAGCAGGACCATTCGTAGTCGTCCAGTTCGCGGCGCGTGCTGACGTGCCCGTCGACGGGGGTCCAGCCGTCGGCGACGACCCGGTCCACGGTGGTCGCGAGATCGGAGTAGTCGCCGAGCATTTCGGCGGCCTCCGGGGAAGGCGGGTGTTCCCAGAACCCTTCCCCGATGACGACACGGCCGCCGGGGGCCAGGTGCTCGCGCGCCGCCGCGAGGGTGGGGAGCAGTCCTCCGAACGCATGGGTGGCTCCGACGCTGAGCACCAGGTCGAAGGGGTGCGCAGGGGTGAAGTCCGCGGCCTGGGTCTGGTGGAGGGTCAGGCGCTGTTCGACGCCGAGGTCGCGCGCTGCCAGCCCCGCCTGCGCCAGGGCCTCCTCGGAGATGTCCACGCCCTCGGCGTGCACGCGCGGCCGCGTGGTCAGCGCGCGCAGCAGCCACTCTCCGCCGCCGCACCCGAGGTCGAGTACGCGCTCGTCGCCACGCGGGAGCCCGCGGTCCAGCAGCCGGCGTACGGAGTCGTCGTCGAGCGGTGCCTTGATGGGGTGTTCGGTATGGGCGATCTTGGAGATCTCTTCACGGTGCATCGGCGCAGCATGTCAACGACGCCTGTCTTCCGCACCTGGTTTTCCCGCCGCGCGCTGTTGGGTCAGGCGGGCTGCTTCACGCAGGTGCCGACCACGTAGCCGGTGACGCCGTGCTTCGTCACCTTGACCCAACGCGTGCTGGTGATACCGCACTTGGTGTACGAGCCGCCGTAGTACATCCGGCAGGGCGACGACGTGGTCTCCCCCTTGTTGAGCTGGGCGAGAGCCGTACCGGTGAGGCTCGTCCGGTCACGTATCACCACGGTCTCCAGTGCCAGGGCCGTACAACTCGCCGCGGCCGCGTTCGTCTGGGCGATGGCGGGGCTGCTGGCGATCAGCGTCGTCCCGACCAGGGCGGCGGACACCGTGGATGCACCAAGTAGGCGGCTGATACGCATCATTGACACTCCCTCGTTCTTCCGATGGGTGCGGGCCTGCCGCCCGCTCCGGTAGAAGTCAGCCTAGGTGCATGATCAGTTGAGGCGTGCGGTGGCGGACCATTGGGGTGTGCGGCAAAAGGCCGGACACCTGAGAAGCGGGGAATCACATGATGCGCGTGTTGTTGGTTGCGTTCGGGTCGCGAGGAGACGTCGAGCCGATGGTGGGACTCGCGGTGGAGCTGCGGGCGCTCGGCGCGGACGTGAGGATGTGCGCGCCGCCGGACTTCGCGGAGGTGCTCGACCGCGCGGGCATCCCGTTGGCTCCGATCGGCCAGCCGATACGCCCGGTGGTGAAGGCGGCGGTGACCGGCACGACTCCGATGCCGGCGGAGGGCTTGCCCGCGCGCGCCGCCGCGCTGGTGGCCACGACGTACGAAGCAGTCGCCCCGGCGGCCGAGGGGTGCGACGTGATGGTGGCGACCGGTCTGCTCCCGGCCGCGGCCGGTGCCCGGTCGGCGGCCGAGGAGCTGGGCATCCCCTACCGGTTCGTGGCGTACTTCCCGACCTACCTGCCGTCGCCGCACCACAGGCCGTTCGAGCGGCCGGGCCGGCCGTTCCCGCCGGAGGTGACCGACAACCGGGTGCTGTGGGACTTGGACACCGAGAACATGAACGTGCTGTTCGGGACGGGTTTGAACGCCCACCGCGCGACGGTGGACCTGCCGCCCGTGGACGATTTCCGCAGCTACGTCCTCACCGACCGGCCCCTGCTCGCTTCGGACCCGGTCCTAAGCCCGTGGGTGGAGCCGGCCGACCTCGACGCCGTGCAGACCGGCGCATGGTTCCGACCGGCGGATCAGCAGCTGCCGGCCGACGTGGAGGCGTTCCTGGAGGCCGGCACTCCCCCGGTGTACGTGGGCTTCGGGAGCATTCCCGTGCGCGACGCGCAGGACGTGGCCCGGGCGGCCATCGAGGCGGTTCGTGCGCAGGGCCGCCGCGTACTCGTCTCCGGCGGCTGGGCCGACCTCACCCTGGTCGACGACCAGGAGGACTGCTTCGCCGTCGGCGACGTCAACCACCACGTGCTGTTCCGCCGGGTGGCCGCCGTCGTGCACCACGGAGGCGCGGGCACGACGACGACCGCAGCCCGGGCGGGCGCTCCGCAGGTGGTGGTGGCGCAGATGGCGGACCAGCCGTACTGGGCGGGCCGGGTGGCCGAGCTGGGCATCGGCGTGGCGCACGAGGGGCCGACTCCGACCTTCGAGTCCCTGTCGACCGCCCTCAAGACCGCCCTGGCCCCCGACACCCTGGCACGCGCGAGGGCCGTGGCCGCGACGGTGCGTACCGATGGGGCGGCAGTGGCCGCGAAGCTGCTGCTCGACGCGGCCGGCTGACCTCTCAGATACGGGCGATCAACGCGTACCTCTCGTCGGTGACGGGTCCGCCCCACAGCTCGGGGTCGTCACTGAGCGCTTCGACGTGCAGGCCGGCGGCAAGCGGGCGAACGGCGGCGGCCAGCGCCTCGGCGGTGATCCCGCCGTGCCAGGGCAGGGCCTCGGCGCCGGCGACGTACGGCACGCCGCTCTGCCCGGCTTCCCGCCACCGGCCCTCGACCAGCACCAGCCGGCCACCGGGCCGCAGCAGGGAGACCCAGGCGCGGAGCGAGGCCTCGGGGTCGGGCAGGGTCCACAGCAGGTGGCGGGAGAGGACGACGTCGTAGCGCTGCTGCCCGGTCGGCGGCGCTGCGGCGTCACCGACGAGGAACCGGCCGGCGAGGCCCGCGGCCGCGAGCTTCGCCCGGGCCCGCTCGACCATCCGCGGCGCCAGGTCCACACCGGTGACCCGGTACCCCGCCTCGGCCAGCAGCAGGGACAGGGACCCGGTACCGCAGCCGACGTCGAGCACGTCGGCCGGTCCGGGGGGTACGCAGGACGCCAGGAGTCGGGCCCACGCGGCCCGGGTGGGCTCCTGGCGCAGGCCGTGGTCCGCTTCGTCGTCGAACGCCGCAGCGGCGGCGTCCCAGTACTCGGTGATGGCCGGCGCGGGATGCGGTACGGGACCGGGCACGTGATCGGGCATGGCGCCCATCATGCCCCCGCGGGAGGCGCGTGCCGGGGACCGGAGATGACTGGATCGCCGCGGGTACGGTACGAAGTCCCTCGTGAACGATCAGATCCAGCCCGCAGCAGCTCCCGGCTCCGCATCCGCAACCGTGCGCGTGTTCATCGCCCTCGCCCCGCCCGACGACGCCAAGGAGGAACTGGCACGGGAGCTGCGGCCCGCCTACCGCGCCTACCCGGGCTTGCGGTGGAACCGCATCGAGGACTGGCACATCACGCTGGCCTTCCTCGGTGAACTCCCCGTCGAAGCGGTTCCGCTCCTGCAGCCGCCGCTCGCCGCCCTCGCTGCGGCACACCAGCCCCTGGAGCTGGCCCTGCGGAGCAGTGGGCACTTCGACCACCGGGTGCTCTGGAGCGGGATCGCCGGCGAGGTCGAAGGGTTGCACCTGCTCACCTCCCGGGTGCGCACCGCCGTCAAGGACTGCGGCATCCCGTTCGAGGGCTGGCCGCTGCGGCCGCACCTGACGCTGGCCCGATCCCGCCGCAGCGACGCCTCCAGCACGGTGGAAGTCGCCGCCGCCCTCACCGGTTTCACGGGCCGCACGTGGCGGGCCGAGCGCCTCCACCTGGTCGGCAGCAACATAGGCCGCGGCCCCGGCCCGATCCACTACCGCGACATCCGGTCCTGGAAGTTCACCGGTGCGGGCTGATGCTCACCCCGCCAACATCCGCGCATTCAGCTGCACTTGCTGGTGCCGGCTCCAACTCCCCCACGCGGGAAGGCTGGACGTCCGGAAGGCGGAGGGCGATCCGGTCCGCTGCACCCGGTCCGTCACCCCGCCCGTCAGTCGACCAGCGTAACCGGCCATACGTTATTCCGGAAGATAATCCATCCCGATAAACTCGGACGATTTTACTCAACCGAGATGTGTGAAGCTGTGTCCGGTGGCTGAAAATTCGAGCCGATCAGAGAAAACTGGCGGCCGTCGAGAGCCAATACGCAATGTCACGGACGCAGAACCTCACTCGGTACTGTTTCAGCAACACAATGCGGAGGTATCACGATTGAGCTTCAACAGGACGGACAACCGAAAACGTTCAACCGACCACCTGTCAACCCGCCGTATCGCCACGGTGCTCACGTTCTCCCTGATAATCTCCCTCGCCAGCGCCACCGGCCCTGCCGCCCAAGCCGAGGCGGCGGCTTCCCCGTACGGCGCCAAGGCCGTCGAAATCGCCGCATCCAAGCGGGGTGCGCCGTATGTCTACGGAGCGACGGGGCCGCGGGAATTCGATTGCTCGGGCCTCACGCTGTACGCGTTCCGAGAGGCGGGCCGGACACTTCCCCGCACCGCCGACGAGCAGTACGTGCAAACCCGCCACATCCGACGCGTACAGCGCGTGCCGGGCGATCTCGTGTTCTTCCCCGCGGGTGCGACGATAGGACATGTGGGAATCTACGCCGGTCACGACAAGATCTGGCACGCCCCACGGCCGGGGACGCGCGTACGACTGGAGCGCATTTGGAGCGGAAACGTCCGCTACGCCCGAGCCACTTGATCAGGAGCCCGCCGGGCCGCGACGGACCGGCGCGGCGACCTCGACGGCCCCGGCCTCAGCTGTAAGACTCGTCCCTTCCTCGATCGGGAAGGCAGACGATGACCGGCTCACCCGCCCCCCAGCACTACGCACCCATATGGAGTGCCGACACCCGCCGCACCCCACCTGCCGTGGGCGGCGAACGGGAAACGCTGGACGCGGTCTTGGACTGGTACCGGGCCACCTTCGAGCTCAAGTGCGCCGGCCTGTCTTCGGAACAGCTGTCCGAACACGCCGTGCCGCCGTCCACGCTGTCCCTGCACGGCCTGGTGCGGCACCTGGCCGGTGTCGAGCGCTGGTGGTTCCGGATCCAGTTCGCCGGTGAGGACGTCCCGCTGCTCTACTACTCCGACGACGACCCCGACCAGGACTTCGACGACCTGGCCGGGGACGCCGCCGAAGCCTTCGCCGTGTGGCACGCGGAATGCGAACGGTCCCGGCAGATCACCGCGGCCGCGGCGTCGCTGGACGAGACCGGGATCCGCAAGAGCAGCGGCGAACCGATCTCACTGCGCAGGATCATCGTGGACATGATCGCGGAGTACGCCCGGCACAACGGTCATGCGGACCTCCTGCGCGAACGCATCGACGGCGCCACGGGAAGGTGACGGGCTCCGGGCGCGTGGTGTCCCTCACCTGCGCGGCCGGCTCGCCGGCTGAACCCGTTCGGGGGTACGCCGGCGTCCGGGGATTGCGGCGGGCCGCCGGGGGCGGAAGATTGATCTCGTGGCGGACGCCGAGGTGTCGGTACTGATCGTCGGAGGTGGGCCCGTCGGGCTCACCGCCCGCGCCCTGCTGGAACGCTGGGGCGTGCCGGCGTTGCTGGTCGAGAAGCACCTCGGGCTGTCGCCCTTCCCCCGCTCCCGGCTGGTCAACGTGCGCTCGATGGAGATCTTCCGCCAGTTGGGGTCGGCCTCCGAGATCGCGGCCGCCGCGTTCGCCCCCGAGTACGGCCGCGTCCGCTTCCGCGACACCCTGTACGACGACGACTTCGCCACGGCGGCGATGGTCGGGGTCAACGCGCCGGTGGCGGAAAGCCCCGCGATCGGCGTGGTCACCTCCCAGGACCGGTTGGAACCCGTCCTGCTCGGCGCCGCGGACGCGCCCGTGCGGTTCGGGACCGAGCTCATCGGCCTGACCGAGGAGCCCGAGGGTGTCGTGGCCGTGATCGTCGACCGCCGCAGCGGCAGGCGGAGCCGCGTCCGGGCGCGCTACGTGGTCGCCGCCGACGGGGCGAATTCCACCGTCCGGCGGCACCTGGCCATCGGCACGACCGGTCCGGGCTCGATGGGCGACTTCACCACCGTCGTGTTCGACGCGGACCTGCGGCGGTGGAGCGCGGAGCAGCCCGCCGGCCTCTACTTCACGGCGCACGGATCGTTCGGTCCGGTCCACCCGGAAGGCGGCTGGGTCTGGTTCGGTCCCTCGCCCGAGGACACCGCGCGCGCCGACTGGTCCGGCTTGGTCTCGCGCGCCCTCGGCCCCGGCGCGGACGTGCGGGTCGACGTTCTGCGGGTGCAGCACTGGGCGATGAACGCCTTCGTCGCCGAGCGCTTCCGGCACGGCCGGGTGCTGCTGGCGGGCGACGCCGCGCACGCGGTCCCCCCGATCGGCGGCCTGGGGATGAACGCCGGGGTGGCCGATGCGCACAACCTGTGCTGGAAGCTGGCGGGCGTCCTCCACGGGTGGGCGGGGCCGGGCCTGTTGGAGTCGTACGGGGCGGAACGCGAACCCGTCGCGCACCGGACCCTGCGCCAGGCGGTCGACAACGCCCGGCTCATGGTCCAGGTACTGGAACGGCGCCGCGACCAGCTCCGCACGGGCGGAGCGGCCCGGGCCCGGGTAGAGCTTCCCTGGTCGGAGCGGTACTTCGCACAACTCGGTCTGGTGCTCGGCGTCGCCTACCGCTCCGCCGCCGTCCTCACGGGAGGCGGCTGCGCACCCGGCCCGTCCGACCGGAGCACGGACTACGTGCCCACCGCGGAGCCGGGCCACCGCATGCCGCACCTCTGGATCACCGACGGCCGTTCCACGCTCGACGCCTTCGGCGAATGGTTCACCCTGCTCACCCCGGACCCCACCCACTGGGAGCGGCAGGCCGCCGCGTCGTGGCCCGTACGCGTCGAAACCCTTTCCCGGGAGCACGCCGGGCTCTGCGACCTGGGCCCTCACGGCGCGCTCCTGGTCCGACCCGACGGACACATCGGCGCCCGCTGGCACGACCGCTCACCCGGTGACAGCGCCCTTCAGCACGCCGTCACCGCGATCACGGACCGGGGAGGGTCCTGACCACCCGCACGGGACGGGACCGGCGGGCCCGAACGCACCGGCGCTTCTCCGCCACGGGGCAAGGCTTCAGCGAGAAAATTCTTGATGCCGCACTAGACTGGCAGGTTGTTCGACGCTGGACCGGAACAACCCGGGCGAACCCGGACTCCGCCAGCGACCCGGAAGTAACCCGGGAGCGAGACGCGAGGGCAGATGGCAGCCACATCTGAGCACGGTGACGTGACCCTGCTCGACGACGAGGACGTGCGCGAGGAGTCCGGCAAGTCCGCCCGGTTCTCCGCCGGGCCCGCCGCCCCGACGCGCACCCTCGTCGACGTCTTCGAGGCGTCCGTCCGGGCGTTCCCCGACGAGCTCGCCCTGGACGACGGGGCCTCCCGGTTGACCTACCGCGCGCTGGCCGTCGAGGTCGAACGCCGCAGGCGCGCGCTGGAGGCCGCCGGGGTGGGACTCGGCGACCGGGTCGGCGTTCGGGTGCCGTCCGGAACCAATGAGCTGTACGTGGCCATTCTCGCCGTACTCGCCGCGGGCGCCGCCTACGTGCCCGTCGACGCCGAGGACCCCGACGAGCGGGCCGAGCTGGTCTTCGGCGAGGCCGGAGTGCGGGCGGTCCTGGGCGGCGGACAGCTCATCGACGTCACCGCCCCGGCGGACTTCCCCGTGGCCGCCGTACGACCCGGCCCCGAGCACGACGCCTGGATCATCTTCACCTCCGGCTCCACCGGCAAGCCCAAGGGCGTCGCCGTCAGCCACCGCAGCGCCGCCGCGTTCGTCGACGCCGAGGCCGCACTGTTCCTCGCCGAGGAGCCGATCGGCCCCGGCGACCGGGTCATGGCCGGGCTGTCCGTCGCCTTCGACGCCTCCTGCGAGGAGATGTGGCTGGCCTGGCGGTACGGCGCCTGCCTCGTGCCCGTCCCCCGCTCGCAGGTGCGCAGCGGCGCCGACCTCGGCCCCTGGCTGGTGGAACAGGAGATCACCGTGGTCTCCACGGTGCCGACCCTGGCCGCGCTCTGGGAGCCAGAGACCCTCGACGAGGTCCGGCTGCTGATCTTCGGCGGCGAGGCGTGCCCGCCCGAGCTCACGCAGCGCCTGGTCACCGAGGGCCGCGAGGTCTGGAACACGTACGGCCCCACCGAGGCCACCGTCGTCGCCTGCGCGTCGCTGCTGACCGGCGAGGAACCGATCCGGATCGGCCTGCCGCTGAACGGCTGGGAGCTGGCCGTCGTCGACGAATCCGGCGAGCCGGTGCCGATGGGCGGCAGCGGCCAGCTCGTGATCGGCGGCGTCGGCCTGGCCCGCTACCTCGACCCCGAGAAGGACGCCGAGAAGTACGCCCCGCTGGAGTCCCTCGGCTGGGAGCGTGCGTACCGCAGCGGCGACCTCGTCCGCGCCGAACCCGAGGGACTGGTGTTCCTGGGCCGCGGCGACGAGCAGATCAAGCTCGGCGGCCGCCGGATCGAGCTGGGCGAGGTCGACGCCGCGCTCCAGGCGCTGCCCGCAGTGGCCGGGGCGGCCGCGGCCGTCCGCACGGCCCGCAGCGGCAACCAGCTGCTCGTCGGATACCTGGTCACCCAGGACGGGTGGGACCACGCGGCGGCCGTCGAGCGGCTGCGCGCCGAGCTGCCCGCGGCCCTCGTCCCGCTGCTCGCGCCGGTAGACGAGCTGCCGACCCGCACTTCCGGCAAGGTGGACCGCGACGCGCTGCCGTGGCCGCTGCCCGAACTGGAGACCAGCGGGCCCACGGAGCAGCTGTACGGCACCGAGGCCTGGCTGGCCGAGCAGTGGAGCGAGACCCTCGGTGTGGCGGTCTCCGGCGCCGCCGACGACTTCTTCGCGATCGGCGGCAACAGCCTCGCCGCGGCCCAGCTCACCACGCGCCTGCGCACCCGCTACCCGAGGGCGGCCGTCCTCGACATCTACCAGCAGCCCACCCTGCGCAAGCTGGCCCGGCGGCTGGAGAAGTCCGTACGGGACGACGACGCGGCCCGGATCGTCGCGCCCGTTCCGCTGCGGTCCAAGGTGGCACAGGTACTGCTGCTGCTCCCGCTGTTCACCCTGGTCGGCCTGCGCTGGACGGTGGCCTTGCTGGCGCTGGGCAACGCCCTGCACTGGCTCGGCCCGTACCCCTGGGCGCCGACGGCCTCGTGGTGGCTGGTCGCCGCCGGCGCCGTGCTCCTCTTCAGCCCGCCGGGCCGCCTCGCGATCGCGGCCGGCGGCGCGCGCCTACTGCTGCGCGGCGTGAAAGCGGGCCGCCACCCGCGCGGCGGAAGCGTGCACCTGAGGCTCTGGACGGCCGAACGGCTGGCCGAGTACGTCGGCGCGACCTCGCTCACCGGCTCCTGGCTGGAGCGGTACGCGCGGGCCCTGGGCGCCAAGGTCGCTCCCGAGGTGGACCTGCACTCGCTGCCCCCGGTCACGGGCATGCTCAAGCTCGGCCGCGGCTGCGCCGTGGAGTCCGAGGTGGACCTGTGCGGGCACTGGCTGGACGGCGACCGGCTCGTGATCGGCCCGGTCAAGGTCGGCGCGGGTGCGGTCGTCGGCACCCGCAGCATGCTGTTCCCGGGTGCACGGGTCGGCAAGCGGGCCGAGGTGGCCCCGGGGTCCGCCGTGGTCGGGCAGGTTCCGACCGGCCAGCGCTGGGCCGGGGCGCCCGCCGTCAAGCTCGGCAGGGCCAAGCACAACTGGCCCAAGGAACGCCCGCCGCGCGGGCTCCCCTGGCGGGCCGCTTATGGGGCGGCCGGCTTCGGCCTCACGGCACTGCCCGTGCTCGCCACGGTGCCCGCCCTGCTCGTGCTGAGCAGGTTCGTGCCCGCCGGCGCCGGACTGGTGGAGGCGCTGCGCGGAGCCCTGCTGGCGGTGGTGCCCGGGGCGCTCGCGTTCGGGTTCGCGTACGCGCTGCTGCTGCTGGTCTCCGTACGTCTGCTCAGCCTCGGGCTGCGCACCGGAACCCATCCGACGCACAGCAGGATCGGCTGGCAGGCCTGGACGGTCACCCAGCTGATGGACCTGTCCCGGGAGACGCTGTTCCCGCTGTACGCCGGGCTGATCACCCCGGTGTGGCTGCGGCTGCTCGGCATGAAGATCGGCAGGGGTGCGGAGGTGTCCACCGTGCTCGCGCTGCCCAGTCTCACCACCGTCGGAGAAGGCGCGTTCCTCGCCGACGACACCCTGACCGCGCCCTACGAACTGGGCGGCGGCTGGATGCGTATCGGACACTCCGAGATCGGCCGCAGGGCGTTCCTCGGCAATTCGGGCATGACCGCCCCGGGCCGTACGGTGCCGGAAGGCGGCCTGGTCGGCGTGCTCTCGGCGACCCCGAAGAAGGCCAAGAAGGGCAGCTCGTACCTGGGGCTGCCGCCGGTCCGGCTGCCGCGGTCCGCCGAGTCCGCCGACCAGAGCCGCACCTACGACCCGCCCGCGCGGCTGCTGTGGGCGCGGGGCCTGGTGGAGCTGTGCCGGCTCGTCCCGGTGTTCTGTTCGGCCGCGCTGGCCGTCCTGACCGTGGCCGCGCTCTGCGCGCTGGGCACGAGCCGCGGCGGCCCGGGCGTCTGGGGTACTGCGCTGCTGTCCGGAGCGGTGCTGCTCGCCGCCGGTGCGGCCGCGTGCGTGGTCTCGGTGGCCGCGAAGTGGCTGCTGGTGGGCCGGCACCGGGCGGGGGAGCACCCGCTGTGGAGCGGCTTCGTGTGGCGCAACGAGCTGGCCGACACCTTCGTCGAGGTACTGGCCGTGCCGTGGCTGGCCGGATCCGTACCCGGTACGCCGCTGCTGACCCTGTGGCTGCGCGCGCTCGGGGGCCGCATCGGCCGGGGCGTGTGGTGCGAGAGCTACTGGCTGCCGGAAACGGACCTGGTGGTACTGGGCGACGCGGTCAGCGTGAACCGCGGCTGCGTGTTGCAGACGCACCTCTTCCACGACCGGATCTTGAGGACGGATACTGTGGTCCTCCGCGAGGGCGCCACCCTGGGCCCGGGCGGCATCGTCCTGCCCGGAAGCACGGTCGGGGCCCACAGCACGCTGGGGCCCGCGTCTCTCGTGATGGCCGGGGAATCCGTCCCCGCCGACACCCGTTGGCTGGGCAACCCGATCGAGGCATGGCGGACCTGACAGGGCCCGAGCACAGCGCAGGGAGCGGAAGCGGCAAAATGAACGGCCAGAAGACAGCGGTATCGGACCCGTACTTTCCGGCCAACGGCGACTCCCGTTACCGCGTGCACCGGTACGAACTCGCTCTGGAGTACCGGCCCGGCCCCAACCGGCTGGCCGGCACCGCCCGACTGAGTGCGATCGCCGGGCGGGCGCCGCTCACCGAGTTCCAGCTGAACCTGGCCGAGTTCCGGATAGGTCGGGTCATGGTGAACGGCCGGGCCCCGCAGTACACCCACCGGGGCGGCAGGCTCCGGATCCGGCCGGCCAAGCCGCTGCCCGCCGGCGCCGCCTTCACCGTGGAGGTGCACTGGGCGGGCAACCCCAAGCCGGTCCGCAGCCCCTGGGGCGGCCTCGGCTGGGAGGAACTGGCCGACGGCGCACTGGTGGCCAGCCAGCCGGTCGGCGCACCCTCCTGGTACCCCTGCAACGACCGGCCCGCCGACAAGGCCTCGTACCAGATCTCGGTCAACACCCCGTCCGCCTACACCGTGGTGGCCGGCGGCCGGCTCCTCACGCGGACGACCAAGGCCAGCACGACCACCTGGGTGTACGAGCAGCCCGCACCGACCTCCAGCTACCTGGTCGGCCTGTCCATCGGCGTGTACCAGACGGTGCTGCTCGGCGACCCCGGGCTCGGCGGCGTTCCGCAGAGCGCCTACGTACCGGCGCACCTGCTGCCGCGGTTCTCCCGCGACTTCGCCCGGCAGCCCGCCATGATGCAGCTCTTCGAAGAGCTGTTCGGGCCCTACCCCTTCGCCGAGTACGCGGTGGTCGTCACCGAAGAGGAACTCGACGTCCCGGTGGAGGCCCAGGGCCTGTCCCTGTTCGGCGCCAACCACGTCGACGGCGCACGGGGCTCGGAACGCCTCGTCGCGCACGAGCTCGCCCACCAGTGGTTCGGCAACAGCGTGACCATCGCCGACTGGCGGCACATCTGGCTGAACGAGGGCTTCGCGAAGTACGCCGAATGGCTGTGGTCGGAGCGCTCCGGCGGCCGTACGGCGCACGCGCAGGCGGCGGCCGCACACCGGTTGCTGACCTCGCAGCCACAGGATCTGCGACTGGTCGACCCGGGCCGCAAACTGATGTTCGACGACCGCCTGTACCAGCGCGGCGGGCTCGCGGTGCACGCGGTCCGCTGCGCCCTGGGCGAGGAGGCGTTCTTCCGCATGCTGCGCGACTGGGCCACCGTGCACCGCCACGGCGTGGTGAGCACCGCCGGCTTCACCACCCATGTGGCCCGGTACGCGGCCGATCCGGTCGACGACCTGTTCTCGGCCTGGCTGTACGGGGCGTCCCTGCCGCCGCTGCCCTCACCGCCGCCGGCCGTACGACCGTCGGCGCCGGCGAAGCCCGGGTACCCGCCGACGAACGGCCGGCCGGCGGGCCGGTCCTCCGCCTGAGGCCCGGACGACGGGCCCCTTACGACGGGCCCCTTACGGCGGGGACGGCCGGTAGGGACGGAAGAAGGCACGGAGCTCCTCCGCGTACAGCTCGGGCTCCTCGAACGGTGCGAAGTGGCCGCCGCGCGGGGGCTCGGTCACGCGCACGACGTTCGCCGTGCGTTCCAGCCAGGCGCGCGGCGGGCGGACGACGTCGCCGTGGAAGAGCGAGAAGCCGGACGGCACCTCGACCCGGCGGGCGTGTTGTGCGGGCGGGATCGCGGCGTTCGCCCGGTACATGCGCATCGACGAGCCGATCGTCCGCGTGAGCCAGTACAGCGTGACGTTCGTGAGGATCTCGTCCTTCGTGAAGCGCCGTTCGATGTCGCCGTCGCAGTCGCTCCACGCCCGGAGCTTCTCGACGATCCACGCGGCGAGCCCGGCCGGCGAGTCGGTGAGGCCGAAGGCGGCCGTCTGGGGCTTCGTCCGCTGCACGGCGGCGTACGCGCCCTCGGCCGCACCCCATGCGGCGGCCTCCGCGAGCCAGGTGCGCTCCTCGGGTGCGAGGTCCGCCGGGTCGCCGGTGTAGAGCGGCAGGCCCGCGTCGGTGCGGTGGACGGCCACGACCCGGTCTGCGTGGTCGAGGCCGAGGTAGCGGCTGACGTGGCTGCCGAGGTCCCCGCCCGCCGCGCCGAACCGCTCGTAGCCGAGGACCCCCATGAGCTCGGCCCACAGCCCGGCGACGGCGATGGCGTCGAGGGGCGGGCCCGTGGGGCGGTCGGAGTATCCGTAGCCCGGCAGGTCGGGGACGACCACGTCGAACGCGTCGGCGGGATCGGCGCCGTGCGCACCGGGGTCGGTGAGGAGCGGGATCACCTTGGAGTAGCGCCAGAACGAGTCCGGCCAGCCGTGGCTGAGGACCAGCGGCAGGACGGTCCCGGCCGGCGTCGCGGCCCGGGCGTGCACGAAGTGGACCCTCAGCCCGGATCCGCCGTCGAGCGGCACCCGGAAGTGCGGGAGCCGGGCGAGCGCCGTCTCCTGCGCCGGCCAGTCGAAGCCGTCCGCCCAGTAGGCGACGAGCTCGCGCAGATAGTCAAGGTCGGTCCCGAGCGACCAGCCGGCGTCCTCGGGCGTGTCCGGCCACCGCGTCGCACGCAGCCGCGCGCGCAGGTCCCGTAGCTCCGCGGGGGCGGTCTGCGGGGTGAACGGCTCGGGGCGGGGAGGGGCGTCCGGCATGGAACGCATCCTAGGCCGTGGGGTTCGATCGGGGCCGGGTGCCGGCAGCGGGTCGCCGGGATTCAGCAGCGGGTCAACGGGCCGCTCTGGCGGGTCAGGTTGTCGTTCGACATCCATCCGGATGCGGCCGCGTCGGCGGCGCGGACGTAGGTCCACTTGTTGCCGTACGCATTGACGACATAGCACTGGTACTGGAGTTTCGTACCGGACTTGGCCATGGCCACGGCGGGGCACGACTGGTAGGGCCCGGTCGTGAGGTGGTAGCTGCCCGCCATGAAGCCGTAGGTTCCGGCGTTGCGGTCCTCGTGGTTCCAGCCGGTGCAACTCGTCGAGACGGGACCGGGTTCGGCCGTCGGCGATGTCGACGCCTGTGGGGCCGGGCCGCCGCTCTTGCCGCTCGGGGCCGGCTTGGGCGTGGCTGCGGGCGACTTGCCGGGCTTGCCGGCGTCCTTCCCCGGCTTCGGCGGCTTGGCGTCCTGCGGGAGGGAAGGCCTGCGGGTGGTCTGTGCCTGCCCGCCGCCCTTGCCTCCGTGCTCGCCCACGACGGCGTACGTGACGCCGCCCCCGACGAGTACGACGGCGACCGCCGCCGCGATGACGATGCGCCCGCGGGCCGCTCTTCCCGTGCCGGAGGCCTGGGGCGCGATGCGCGGGCCGGGCTGCGCGGCGGTCTCCGGCCGGCCGGGGTGGGGCGGCTGCGGGGAAGGCTGCGGGTGCGCGACCGGCGCGGCGCCGTAGCCGGGCGCGGGTACCGGGGCACCCGCGGGCACGGCCGATCCGCCCGCCGGCGGGGGCGTCGTCGGTGGGGTGGCTGCGGACTGCGGTACCGGCGCGGCGGCCGCGGGCGCGGTCCTGCCGTCGGCCACCGCTTGCAGCATCTCGCGCGCCTGGCCGGCGGTGGGCCTGCTCCCCGGCTCTTTCGCCATCAGCGCGTGCAGTACGGGCGTGAGTGCGCCGGCCCGGAGGGGCTGCGGCAGCGGCTCGGTGACGATCGCCGACAGCGTGGACCAGGCGGACGTACGGCGGAACGGTGACGTGCCCTCCACCGCGGAGTAGAGCGTCATGCCGAGCGACCAGATGTCCGACGCGGGGCCGGGCTCCCTGCCCTGGGCGCGCTCCGGCGGGAGGTAGTCCAGGGAGCCGATGATGTCGCCGCTGCGGGTCAGCTTGGTCATGTCCTCGTCACCCGAGGGCTCCAGGGTGGCGATGCCGAAGTCGGTGAGCACGACCCGTCCGTCCCGCTCCAGCAGCACGTTCGCCGGTTTGACGTCGCGGTGCAGGACCCCGGCGCGGTGTGCGGCGTCCAGCGCGTCCATCAGCCGGGCGCCGATCGCGGCGGCCTCGCGCGGCCCGAGCGGGCCGCGCTCGTCCAGTACGTCGTCGAGGGAGGGACCGTCGACGAGTTCCATCACGATGACCGGCAGGCCCTCTTCCTCGGTCACGTCGTGCACGGTGACCACGCCGGCGTGCCGGATGCGGGCGGCGGCCTGCGCTTCGCGCTGCATGCGGGTGCGCAGATCTGCCAGTTCGGCCGCGGAGGCATCGGTGTAGGCCCGCATGACCTTCACGGCGACTTCCCGGCCGAGCAGTTCATCGACCGCGCGGGCGACGACCCCCATGCCACCGCGTCCGATCATCGCGGTCACCCGGTACCGCCCGCCTAGCAACCTGTCGACCAGCTCCGCGCCGTACGCCTCCCCCGCCGTCACCACACGCTCCTTCCACAGCCGTTCGCCCACCCGCGTACCGAGAAGCCCCCAGCGTATGGCAGGGGCGTTCGAGCAAGCGCGTGTCCGGGACGGCGAGTTGCAGCGGGGCGGGGCGGACGGCCCCCGGGCGGTCCGCACGTCGTCGCGTGCCGGACCGCCCCGGGCGGCTGCCCACCGGTCAGTCGGTGCCGAACTCCATCGCGGCGCGGTCCAGCAGCTCGTCGTCTCCGGAGACCTCGCCGCGGGAGGCGATGGCCTCGGCGCCGCCCTCCGGCATCGCGCCGATCAGGCCGGTCGCCGCCGCCTGGGCTGCGCCGATCAGCTCGGGGTGGGCGGTGCCGACGATGCCGAGGCCCGCGTACTGCTCAAGCCGGGCGCGCGAGTCGGCGATGTCGAGGTTGCGCATGGTGAGCTGGCCGATCCGGTCGACCGGGCCGAACGCGGAGTCCTCGGTGCGCTCCATCGACAGCTTGTCCGGGTGGTAGCTGAAGGCCGGGCCGGTGGTGTTGAGGATCGAGTAGTCCTCGCCGCGCCGCAGCCGCAGGGTGACCTCGCCGGTGACCGCCGAGCCGACCCAGCGCTGCAGCGACTCGCGGACCATGAGGGCCTGCGGGTCCAGCCAGCGGCCCTCGTACATCAGTCGGCCGAGGCGCCGTCCCTCGTTGTGGTAGTGCGCGAGGGTGTCCTCGTTGTGGATCGCGTTGACCAGGCGCTCGTAGGCGGCGTGCAGCAGCGCCATGCCGGGCGCCTCGTAGATGCCGCGGCTCTTCGCCTCGATGATCCGGTTCTCGATCTGGTCCGACATGCCCATGCCGTGGCGGCCGCCGATGGCGTTCGCCTCCATGACCAGGTCGACCGCGGAGTGGAACTGCTTCCCGTTGATCGTCACGGGGCGGCCCTGGTCGAAGCCGATCGTGACGTCCTCGGTGGCGATCTCGACGGACGGGTCCCAGAACCGCACGCCCATGATCGGCTCCACCGTCTCCACGCCGGTGTCGAGGTGCTCCAGCGTCTTGGCCTCGTGGGTGGCGCCCCAGATGTTGGCGTCGGTGGAGTACGCCTTCTCGGCGCTGTCGCGGTACGGCAGCCCGTGGGCCACCAGCCACTCCGACATCTCCTTGCGCCCGCCCAGCTCGGTGACGAAGTCGGCGTCGAGCCACGGCTTGTAGATGCGCAGGTGGGGGTTGGCGAGCAGGCCGTAGCGGTAGAACCGCTCGATGTCGTTGCCCTTGAAGGTCGAGCCGTCGCCCCAGATCTGTACGTCGTCCTCAAGCATCGCCCGGACCAGCAGGGTGCCGGTGACGGCGCGGCCGAGCGGGGTGGTGTTGAAGTAGGCACGGCCGCCCGAGCGGATGTGGAACGCGCCGCAGGCGAGTGCGGCCAGGCCCTCCTCGACCAGCGCCGCCCGGCAGTCGACCAGGCGCGCGATCTCGGCACCGTAGGCCTTGGCACGGCCGGGCACCGACGCGATGTCGGGCTCGTCGTACTGGCCGATGTCGGCGGTGTAGGTGCAGGGGACGGCACCCTTGTCGCGCATCCACGCGACCGCGACGGAGGTGTCGAGGCCGCCCGAGAAGGCGATGCCGACGCGCTCGCCGGCAGGAAGGGAGGTGAGAACCTTAGACATGGGAAGAGTATGCACTTAAACGCATGTCTATGCAAACCCGGGCCGGGTGCCCGTCGGCGATCGACCCGTGGCCTGATCTCAACGTGTTCGTGGGGTGCTCCGGCGAATGGCCACGGAGCCCCGGTGACCGATGGGTACGGTGTGGCCATGGATTCCACTAGCGCCACCGATGAGAACGCCACGCGAGCCGGGGCCGTCAAGGCGACCGCCCGCCGCCTGCTCGTGGAACTGGGGGCCGCCGGACTGTCCCTGGAGGCCGTCGCCAAGGACAGCGGACTGGCCGTCGCCGACGTGGAGGACGCCTTCCCGCACCGCGACGACCTGTTGACCGCGCTCGTCATCGATGCCTACGACGACTCCGCCGCCGCGATGGAGCGGGCCGACCAGAGCGCCGTCGCCGCCGGTGCGTCGGCCGGGGTGCGGCTCCTCGCCGTAACGCGCGCGCTGCGGGACTGGTCCTTCGCCAACTCCCCCGAGTTCACGCTGATCTACGGCTCTCCCGTGCCCGGTTACCACGCCCCGCAGGACACCGTCCCGGCCGCCGCACGCACCCCCGCGGTACTGGCGGGCATCGTGCGGTCCGCGCTGGCGGACGGGGAACTCACCCCTCCCCGACGAGTGGTGCCCGGACCGCCGCTGCTCCTGCCCGAGGCCGTGGCGCTCTTCGGCGGCACTCCGCAGGCTCCGTTCTCGGACCTGATCGAGCGCGGCATCGCACTGTGGAGCAGCCTGATCGGCCTCCTCGTGTTCCAGGTCTTCAGCCGTACCCACGACAGCGTCCGGGACGAGTCCGCGTACTTCGACTTCGCCATCGCCGTGGCGGCCGAGGGCATCGGCCTGACGGTTCCGCTGGACGAGAAGACCCGCACCAGGCCGTGAACACCACCAGGACCCTCTGCTTCGCGATCGCGGCACTGTCGTCCTACGCCGCGCTCGCCTACCGGCTCTGCCAGGTGGGGCGCAGCTGGCGGGACAACGCCTACCGCGCCCTGGTCGTCACCCTGCTGCTCCAGTGCCTCACCTTCACGATGGGCGCCGTCGCCATGGGGGGCGAGAGCTTCCTGGGCGTCGGGAACCTCGCGATCCTGGTGATGCACGTATCGGCGGTCGCCTTCTGCGTCAGCGCGCAGATCATCCTGCTGCGCTGGGCGACGGCCACCGAGGAAGCGGTGCGCAGGGTGCGCTACTGGCTGGTGACCGGCGTCGCCCTCAGTGCGCTCCTGATCGCGCTCTTCTTCATCGCCGACGGTCCGGACCGCCCCGCCTCGGACTTCAACACGGGCAGCGGCCGGCCGCTGGTCCTCACGTACCTCCTGGTCTTCATCGTGTCCCAGGCGGTCCCGTGCGTGACCATCTTCCGCCAGTGCGGGCCGTACGCCCGGATGACGGGCAAGGCCTCGCTGCGGCAGGCACTGCGGCTGCTCTCGGTCGCCGCCGTGGTCCTCTTCCTGTACTGCCTGTGCCGGACGGTGAACATCCTCACCGCCGCGTGGGGGATCGACATCGGCGTCTGGCAGGTCGCGGCGTCCGTCTTCAGTGCGGCGGGCATCGTCGTGCTCTCCCTGAGCCTGACCATCTCCTCCTGGGAGTCGTCGGCGGCCAAGCTGCTGGAGTGGGTGCGCAGATACCGCTCGTACCGGGCCCTCTACCCGCTCTGGCGGGACCTGTACGAGGCCTCCCCGGACATCGTCCTGGAGCCGTCGGGCTCGGCCGCGGTCTCCGACCTGAACTACCGCCTGCACCGTCGGGTCATCGAAATACGGGACGGGTGGCGGGACTTGCGCCCGTACATCGACCGCTCCTCCCCCGCCGGCACCGGGGCGGCGGATCCAGGGGGAAGCGGCGAGTACCGGCAGGCGTTCGCCGAGGCGACGCAGATCAGGCAGGCCCTGCACGCCAAGCGCACCGGTACGGTCCCCGTCGACAGCAAGGACGCCGGCGACTTCGACGACCGCGATCCGGACAACTTCACCGCGGAGGTCGCCTGGCTCGCCCAGGTCGCTTCCGTCTACCGCAAGATCAGTTGAGCCCGGGCCGGCCCCCATCCCCCGAGGGCCGGCCCGGGCCCGGCCGATTCGACTGACGCCCCACTCGGCTACCCCCGTAAGCAAAGTTAGCTGTCAGCTATCGGCGAGCTCCCACGGTGGCGGACTCACGCCAGATTGTCAACTGACCGCTAATCTGCAAAACTGGAAAATAGCTGAGAGCAATACCGAGGAGGTGGGGGGAGGGAGATCCGCAGTGTCCGAGACTGACGACCGGCCCGTACTGGCAGTGCGTCTGGACAACCTCTTCAAGACGGTTCGTCCCAAGGGGAAGCACTGGACCAACGCCGAAGTGGCCGAGGAGCTGAAACGGGCCAACCCCGACCTCAAGGCGGGCGGGGTGTACCTGTCCCAGCTGCGGACGGGCAAGCGCTCCAACCCCTCACCGGAGCTACTGGCCGCCCTCGCCCGGTTCTTCGGCGTATCGGTCGCCTACTTCTTCGACGACAAGGTCGCCGAATCGGTGCTCGGCGAGGTCGCCGCCATCGAAGCCCTGCGGCAGGCGGGCGTCCGCTCCGTGGCGATGCGCGCGGCCGGCATGAAGAAGGAGAACCTCCAGGCCATCACGGCCATCATGGACCAGTACCGGCAGATGCAGGGCCTTCCCCCCGTCACCGACCCCGCGGACCCCGCAGACCCCTCGCACCGCGCGGACCCTTCGGACCCGGAGTGAGGGTCCCCGGCAAGGGACGGTCGGCCGACCAGGACCGCCGCAGCCGGCTCAAGAAGCTCCGCAAGGACGGCGCGCGCCGACTCGCCGCGCTGGACCTGCCGGAGGGAGCCGACGTCGCCGAGCTCTGCCGCTACCTCGGCGAGATCCGCGACCGGCCCATCACGCTGGTGCCCATGCCGATGCCCGCGTCACAGCCGTGCGGCATGTGGGTCGCCGCTCGCGACGAGGACCTCATCTTCTACGACGCCAACACCACCAGCGCGCATCAGGAGCACATCATCTTGCACGAGCTGGGACACATCATCTGCTGCCACCGCGGGGCGGGCCTCCTGGACGAGGCGAGCTCCCGCATCCTCTTCCCCAACCTCGACCCCGACCTCGTACGCGACATGCTCCTGCGAGCCACCTACGACGACGTCCAGGAACAGGAAGCGGAGGTCATCGCCTATCTGCTGTCCCAGCGGCTGGGCGGCGGCGCGGAACGCGACGCGATGCCGGCGACCGGCGGCGCGGACGCGTCCGCGGACGGGGAGGCAACCGGCGAGTCGGCCACGCTCGACCGCATCGAGCGCACGCTGTTCTGAATCACCCCCCATCACTCCCCTGTGGCCGCCACCTCCTCGGCCAGGACGGCCACGGCGTGGCGGATGTCGCCTTCGGTGTGTTCGCTGGTGATGAAGAACCGCAGCCGCGCGAGCCCCTCTTCCACTGCGGGGTGGAAGATCGGGTCCGCGATGACACCGCGGTCGAACAGCCGGTCCGCGACGCGCAGGGTCCGCTCGGAACCATCCAGCAGGCACGGCACGATCGGCGTACGGGCACTGGAGCCCGTCGCCAGACCGGCCTCGGCGGCCAGGCCGAGGAACAGCTCCGCGTTCCGCTGGAGCGTGCGCACCCGCTGCGGTTCTGCGGCGATCAGCTCGGCGGCGGCCAGCGCCGCGGCCGCGTTGGCGGGGGTCAGGCCGACGCTGTAGACGAAGCCGGGCAGCGTGTGCCGCAGCCACCGCACCGTCCGCGCCGAGCCTCCCAGGTAACCGCCACAGCTGGCGAAGGCCTTGGAGAGGGTGCCCATCCACAGGTCCGCTGCGGAGCGATCGACGCCGTAGAACTCGCTCACCCCGCGGCCGTGTTCGCCCACGGTGCCGATGCTGTGCGCCTCATCGACCAGCAGCAGGGCGCCGTAACGCTTCTTCAGCTCGACGACCGCAGGCAGGTCGACCATGTCGCCGTCCATGCTGTACGCGCCCTCGACGGCGATCAGTACCCGCCGGAAACGGGACCGGTTGACCCTCAACATGTGTTCCAGCCGGCCCATGTCGTTGTGGGCGAACGGACGCCGGGCCGCCCCGGACAGCGCGCATCCCTGGAGGATGCTGTCGTGGGCGAGCGCATCGTGGAGGACGAGGTCGCCCGCGCCGACGAGGTGCCCGATCGCGGTGACGTTGGTGGCGTGCCCGCTCACCAGCGCCAGGCAGTCCTCGACGCCGAGGAACTCGGCGAGCACCCGCTCCAGCCGTACGGTCAGGTCCCGCTCGCCGGACAGCATCCGACTCGCGGAGACCGAGGTCCCGTAGCGGTCCACCGCCCGGTGCGCGGCCTCGCTGACCACCGGATGGCCGGAGAGCCCCAGGTAGTTGTAGCTGCCGAAGGAGAGGTACGACCGGCCGCCGATCAGGGTCGTGTCACGGATGGTGCCCTCGTGGACGCGGAAGTACGGGAAGCCCGCGCCACTGGCGTCGATCGCGCGCACGCGCTCCTCGAACTGCCGCACTTCGGGGAAGTCGTCGACGCACGTGGTGGCGGTGTTCGGGTCCACGGTGTCGGGCCGCGGGGGCGGCGGCCCACCGGATGGCGGCGGATCGGTGGCGTGCGGGGCGACCAGCGTGATCAGCCGCTCGATGGTCAGTCCGGGGGCGTACAACTCGTCGGATGAGAAGCCGGGCACGCGCTGGCCCATGACGACTTCCAGCTCTTGCAGCATCAGGGAGTCGAAGCCGAGATCGGTCGTCAGCGTCATCCGTGTACTCAGGTCGGAGAGGGGGAAGACACCCGTCCGCGACACCGCTTCGAGTACGACGGACGCCGCGGACCCGCCTCCGTCGGCCCGCGCCGCCTCGGGCGCGGGCCCGGGCGGGCGCCCCGCGTCGGGCGGCTGCGCCACCTGGTCCGACACCTGGTCCGCCGGCTCGTCCCGTGCCTGGCCCGGCGCCTCGTCCGGTGCCTCGTCCGGTGCCTGGTCCGACGCCTCTCGGGCCGCCCCGTCCACCACCCAGTGGTGCCGCGGGGCGAGCGGACTCGGCGGCAGGGTGCACGGTGGTGTCCGCACGGTCGCCGCCGCGCCGGTGGTGACCGTGTCGTCCTGCGCCGGCGTCCGTCCGGGCCCGGAGTCTGCGGTGCGGCCCGCCGCCACGGTCTCGGCCGCCGCGGTCAGCCGGTCTACGGCGTCCCCGGGGTCCCGCACCACCAGGGCCAGCCGCTGCACGAGGGGAGTCCGGCGGGCCAGGGTTGCGGCCACCTCGGCCAGCGGCGGCCGGTCGACGGCGATGGTGTGCGCGAGTTCCCGGGCGTAGCGGGCCAGCCCGGGCCGGTCCCGGGCGCTCAGCACCAGGAGGTGCGGTCGCCCGTCCGGCGCCGGCGGGGCGGGGGCCGTGGCGCACTCCTCCACCACCAGATGGACGCCGGTGCCTCCGAATCCGAAGGCGCTCACCCCTGCCCGGCGGGGCTGCCCGGACTCCGGCCACGGGGTCGCCTGCGTCGGGATGGTCAACCGCGCCGCTTCGAGCCCGGTAGGGTCGGCCGGCTCTAACTCCGGCTGCGGCGGTATCACTCCCCGGTGCACGGCCAGAACGGTCTTGACGAGTCCGGCGATCCCCGCGGCGTTCAGCGAGTGCCCCACCACGGCCTTCACCGCACCGAGGAACGCGGGCGCGGCGTGGTCACCGCGCAGCTCGCGCAGGACGGCGACCTCGACCGGATCACCGACCCTCGTCCCGGTGCCGTGTGCCTCCAGGTACCCCACCGAGTCCGGGCCCAGTCCCGCGTCCCGGTAGGCCCGGCGCAGGGCCCGCAGCTGGCCGGCCGCTTCGGGGTGCATGCCGCCCTGCACGGTCCCGTCGTTGGCGGTGCCCACCCCGCGGATCACCGCGTAGACCCGGTCGTCCGCTGCCAGCGCGTCGGCCAGGGGTCGTAGCACGAGGACTCCTGCGCCCTCCCCCAGGACGAATCCGTCGGCCTGCGCACCGAAGGGCAGGCACCGGCCGCTGCGCGAGAGGGCGCCGATCCGGCTCAGCCCCACCAACAGGTCCGGAGCAAGGATCATTTGGGCGCCGCCGGCCAGTGCGATGCGGCTGCGGCCCGCGCGCAGGGCGAACACGGCGTTGGCCACGGCCATGAGCCCGCCGGAACACGCCGAGTCCAGCGCGTAGCTCTCGCCGTGCAGGTCGAAAACCGAACTGATCGTGTTGGGGCCCATGTTGAGGAGGAGCCCGGCCACGGACGTGCCGTGCAGCCCGTCCACCGCGCGGACCGTCTGCGCCCACCGCGGATCGGTAGCCCGCGCGCCGAACTCACCGCCGGCCAGCTGCCGCATCCGTATCTGCATGGTGCTGAGTTCCCGGTAGCCGCTCTCGGTGAGCGACGTGATCACCGAGGTCTCCTCGCGGTCGAAGCCGTCGGTCTCCCACCCCGCGTCCTGGATGGCCTCCCGCGCGAGGTCGATCAGCAGCCGGTGCTGGGGGTCCATCGATCTGGCCCGGCGGGGTGGGATGCCGTAGTGCGCCGCGTCGAAGTGGCCCACGTCCGGCAGCAGGGCCATGGTGTCGGTGTACGCGGAGGACGTGTCGCGGAGGTCGTCGGAGAGGAAGGCGGCGGAGCGCCACCGCTCGTCGGGGACGGTGGAGAACTGCGGCTGCGGGGCGGTGAGGAGCTGCCAGTACCGGTTGACGTTCGGCGCCCCCGGGAACCTGCAGGCCATCCCCACGATCGCGATGTCGTCGCGCCGCGCTCCCCCGGCCGGGCCCGCTGTGCCGCCGCCCTCGGCCGGGGGCGTCACCGGGGTGTGGCCAGTCGTTCGCGCCACCAGTCCACCGTCGCCTTGACCTGCTCGTCGACGGGGGTGGCGCGGACGGTGAACTCGGCTTCGTAGGCACTCGAATCGACGATGAAGGGCCGGTCGAACTGGTAGCGGATCTCTTTCAGTTCCCGGAGCAGCGGCGAGAAGAGCGCGGCTGCGCCGAACACTGCGGGCGGCAGCCGGCGCACCGCCACCGGCGCAGTTCCGGCCCGGGCCGCGAGGAGGCCCACCATCTCGCGGACGGACAGGGCGGGTTCCGTCGGAACGTGCCAGGCCCGCCCCCAGGCCCGTTCCTCGCCCGCGACTTCGACCATGGCCCGCGCCACGTCGGGGAGGTAGCTCCAGCTGTGCGGGGCGTCCGGGTCCCCGAGGGTGGAGACCGACTTTCCGCGCAGCAGCGGGGGCATGACCCGACCGGCCAAGTGTCCGCCGTCGGTCACACCTGGCCCGAAGAAGTCGCAGGCCCGTACCTCGACCGCTTTGATGCGGCCCTCCTCGTGCAGTGTGCGCGCCGCCTCCCAGCCGGCGGCGCGGACCCGCCCCTTGGGGCCGGTCGCCGCGAGGGGCCCCGCCTCGGTGATGGGGCCGTCCACGGGTCCGTAGCCGTAGAGGTTGCCCAGCATGACCAGGACGGCCCCGGTCGACTCCGCCGCCGCGCAGACGGACGAGATCAGCGGCGGCCATTGACGCGCCCAGTGGTGGTAGGGCGGGGCGGCGCACTGGTGGATGGCTGCCGCGCCCCGTGCGGCCGCGGCCAGGCGTCCACTGTCCGTCGCGTCGAGGGCGACGTGCTCGATACCGGGCTCCGCGCTGCGGCCCGATCTGGTCACGACCCGCACCGAATGGCCCTGCTCGACCAGAAGTCGGGCGGTGGCGGCCCCTGCGGGCCCGAATCCCATGACGACATGAAGGCTCACGGGCGAACACTAGCGCGAGCACCCGTCTCCCCAACGGGCTTTGGCCCCACCGGTCCCGCGGGGTTCTGCCGGGGGCCAGGGCATCATGACGGGGCCCACCGGACGCGCCCCGCGCCCGACCTAGGCGTTGGTCATGGACACGACACTCAGACCCTGACTACTGTTCGTTCGAACGAACAACAGGAGGGTATTGGGATGCGCATCACCGGATCAACCGTTCTCCTCACCGGGGTCACCGGCGGCATCGGCCTCACGCTGGCCCGCACGCTCGCCGCGAAGGGCGCGAAACTGGTGGTCACCGGGCGTCGCGAGGACGCCCTGAAGGCCGTGGCCGACGAACTCGGAGCGCGGGCCGTCCTCGCCGACCTCGCGGACGCGGCCGATGTCGCACGGCTGGCCGCGGAGTGCGCCGGGACCGACATCCTCATCGCCAATGCCGCCCTCCCGTCGAGCGGCGATCTGCTCGACTACACCCCCGAGCAGATCGACCGGTCCCTCGCCGTGAACCTGCGGGCGCCGATCATGCTGGCACGCTTGCTCGCCCCCCGGATGGTCGATGCGGGTCAGGGCCACATCGCGCTGATCGGCTCGATCTCCGGGAAGGCCGCCACCAAGTCGTCCTCCCTGTACAACGCGACGAAGTTCGGGCTGCGCGGCTTCGCGCTGGCGTTCCGTCAGGACCTGCACGGCACGGGCGTGGGGGTGTCGCTCATCCAGCCGGGATACGTCCGCGACGCCGGCATGTTCGCCGCGACCGGCGCGAAGACCCCCGCCGGCGCACGGACGGTGTCGCCCGTGCAGGTGGCGCGGGGCGTCATCCGGGCCGTCGAGCGCAACCAGTGCGAAGTCAACGTCGCACCCGCCGAGTTGAAGGCGCTCGTCGCGATCGCCGGGCAGTTCCCCGCCTTCTCCGAGCGGGTGCAGAGCCGTGCCGGGGTGGACGGCACGGTGCGCAGCATCGTCGAGGCGCAGCGCAAGAGCCGCTGACCGAGTGGCGGGGCCGCCTCCCGGTCATGTCCGGGCCGGGAGGGCGAGGTCCTTCGCCTCGCTGTGCACGGTCACGTCGCTTCCGTCGACGGAGATCGCCGACGGGGAGAGGCCGAGTGGCAGCTCCGGTATCTTGCGTTCCGCCGCCTTGAGCGCGGCCACGATCCGGGGGTTGGCCGGGTCGAGGGGACGGCCCGCCAGGGAGGCCGCGGTCGGTTCGAGCGTGACGGTGTCACCGGTGAGCGTGAGCGCGGCGGTCACGACGAGCGGTACCCCCATGACGGACCGGGTGATCTCCAACCGCCCGTCGTGCCCGGTCAGCCGGACGTCCGGGCCGCGTTTCGCCCCGAGCGCGTCGAGCGGGACCTTGAACTCGGCCCTCGCCGCGGCCGCCGAGTACCCGCCCGGCTTCTTGGACACGTCGCGCAGGTCGAAGGCGGCGGTGACGGGCAGTCCGTCCCGTGTCTCGGCGCGGCCCTCGACCTCCACTTGCGGGTAGGTGCCGGCCGCCGCGTGCCACAGGAAGGGGAAGCCGTCGATGGAGACGTTCGGCGCCGCCACCAGGGCGCTCTGCCGTGCGGCGATCCGGTCGGCCATGCGGCCCTCGGCGACGCCGGCGGCGACGCGGTCGGCGAGTACGAGGCCGACGAGCAGCCCGCTTGCGCCCGCGAGGGCCCAGCGCCGGGTTCGTCGCGGACGGCTCGCAGCCGTGCCGTGTCCGGCGGCGCGCGCGGGAGCTTCGGACGGAGCGGTGCGGTTCATGCGTTCCTCACGGGTTCGGGTACGGGTGTCTCGTCGCCGCCTTCGATGTGCATCTGCGGCAGCAGCCGGTCGAGCCATCGGGGCATCCACCAGTTGGCCTTGCCGAGCAGGACCATCGTGGTGGGGACGAGGAGCCCGCGGACGACGGTGGCGTCGAGCGCGACCGCGGTGGCGAGGCCGACCCCGAACATCTTGACGACGGGGTCGTCCCACAGGAGGTAGGCGAGGAAGACGCACACCATGATCAGCGCGGCCGAGGTGATGATCCTCCCGGTCCTGCCGAGGCCGGCGATCACCGAGCCGTGGTTGTCCCCGGTCGCCAGCCATGCCTCGCGGACGGCGCTCAGCAGGAAGACCTCGTAGTCCATGGACAGCCCGAACAGGACCGCGAACATCAGCAGCGGTACGTACCCGGGGACCGGCACGGGCCCCGGCAGGTCGAGCGGCGCCGCTCCCCAGCCCCACTGGAAGAGCGCGGTGAGCACACCGTAGGCGGCAGCCACCGAGAGGAGGTTCAGCACGGCCGCCTTGGCGGCGACCAGCGGGGAGCGGAAGGCCAGCAGGAGGAGCAGCGCGGCGATGGCGAGGACGAGCCCGATGACGGCGGGCAGGCGCTGCGCGAGCCGGTCGTTGAGGTCCAGCTGGGTCGCGGGGACGCCGCCGACGTGGGCTTCCCGGCCGGTGTTCCGGGTGACGGGCGGGAGGGTGCTGTCGCGCAGGCGGTGGACCAGGCCGGCGGTGTCCGGATCGCCGGGCGCAGTGGTGGGGGTGACCTGCCAGCGAACGGTCCTGCCGTCGCGGCTCAGCTGCGCCGGTCCGACCGCGGCGACCCCGCTGGTGTCCTTCAGTGCTTCGCCGACGGCCGTGACGGCCGGGTCCGTGGGTCCGGACGCCGGCTTCGGCAGCCGGTCGGTGACCTGGAGCGGTCCGTTGACGCCGGGGCCGAATGCGGCTTCGAGGCGGTCGTAGGCCGTACGGCCGGCCGTCCCGGGGGACTTGTCGCCGCCGTCGAGCTGGCCGAAGGACAGCTGCGCCGCGGCGAGTGCCGGCAGCACGAAGAAGGCGAGGCCCGCCAGCAGGTACCGCCAGGGCCGGTCGGCGACGTGCCGGGCGACGCGCGCCCAGCCGCGCGCCGGCAGCCGGGGGGCCTCCGGCAGGTCGGCGGCGTGCGGGGCGGTCGGGGTGTCCCGTGCGACCAGGGCGTCCCCTGCCACCGGGGCGGGGGCCAGGCGCCGTCCCAGCAGGGAGAGCAGCGCAGGCAGCAGGGTGAGGGTGGCCGCCATGGCGACCAGGACGGCTATGCCGGGTGCGAGCGCCAGTGCCCGGAGCAGGGGCAGGCCGCCGAGGGCCAGACTGGCGAGTGCCGCGATGACCGCGGCGCCAGCGAAGGCCACGGCCTTGCCCGAGGCCCCGGTCGTGAGGGCGGCGGCGTCCTCGATCCCCTTCCCGGTGGCGAGCAGTTCACGGAAGCGCGTGAGACAGAAGAGGCTGTAGTCGATGCCCACACCGAGCCCGATCATCGCGGCAATGGTGGCGCCGGCGGACGGCATGTCCATCAGGTGGCCGGTCAGGCCGATCACCGCGAGCGAGATGCCGACGCCCACGACGGCGACGGCCAGCGGCACCGCGGCCGCGATCGGCTTGCGGAATCCGAGGTACAGGACGGCGAAGGCCGCGACGAGCCCGATGATCTCGCTGCGCCGGGTGGACTTCTTGTCGGCCGCGGCGGCGAGGTTGCCACCGGGCGTGACCTCGATCCCGGCTGCTGCGGCCGGTTCGGCGGCGTCCACGAGGTCGTGGGCGATGTCCGCGGTGATGTCCCGGCCCGCCACGTCCAGTTCGACGGACAGGTAGGCGGTGTGTCCGTCGGGTGCGAGGGCCGCAGCTCCGGCCGGCTCGTACGGGGTGGTGACGGCGACCACGTGGTCGCGCCCGGCCAGGGCACGGGCCGCCTCCTGGACGGCGTCGCGCGCGCGGGCCGAGGTGAGCGGCACGCCGTCCGCGGGGGTGTGCAGGACGAGGGGCTGGCGGCCCGACGCGGAGTCGGCGAAGACGCGGGCGGCGTCCTGCGCGGCCTGACTGTCGCTGCCGGGTATGGAGACCGATTCGGTGGTGGCGCTGCCGAGCACGCCCACCGCCGCGGCCAGGCTCACCAGCAACAGGAGCCAGGCTGCGGCGACCCGCTTCGGTCGACGGGCGCACCAGCGCCCCAGGGTGACGAACATGCGGGCATCATTGCACTCGTAGTGCAATTAATTCAACGCGGGTGGGACGCGGCGAGCACCGGGGCGGGCACTGCGCCCCCATTTGCGACAATGGCGACGAGCGAGGCCGGGAGGGGTCAACGTGCAGCAGTCGGCTCAGCAGCCAGAGGAACGACTCACGGACGGCCGCGCCGAGCGCAGCCGACAGTCCCGCGTGAAGATCGCGGACGCGGTACTGGCCCTGCTCGACGAGGGGGAATCGCACTTCCCCGCGGAACGCGTCGCCGAGCGCGCCGGCGTTTCCCGCCGACTGGTCTTCCACCACTACGCCGACATGTCCCAGCTGGTCGAGACGGCCATCGCGAGGCGCCTGGAGCAGCTGATCGAGCAGATCAGGCCCCTACCGACGGACGGTCCGCGGGCCGCACGGGTCTCGGCGCTCACGGAGCAACGCGCACGGATCCTGGAATGGATCACACCGGCCCAGCTGACCCTGCTGCGCCTGGAGCAGCCCGGTGACCGGATCAGCGAGGTCAAGCGGGAAGTCCTGGACTTCGCACGGGCTCGGCTGGTCGAGATCTTCGGCGAGGAGCTCGACCGGGCGCCCGCCGGGCGCAGGACCGAACTGCTCCACGGGCTGGACGCCGTGACCACGTGGGGCGCCTGGTACCACTGGCGCAGCAGCGGCCTGAGCGTCGAGGCCGCAACCCGGACGATGGAAACGGCCGTGCACGCCCTGCTGGCCACCACGGACACGGCCTAGCCCCGACCCGCTCGCTCCCCGCCGACTCCGACGCCGGCGCCGGCTTCGGCCCGGGACAGCACCAGGACGTCCCGCGATCCGGGCTGCCGGGGCTGCGGGTGGTCGTTCCCGTCGCGCGAGAGTCGCCGGTGCAGGGCGGGGCCGCCCACCGCGATGGCCACGCACAGTAGGGCCGCGGTGATCGGGCTCGGCTCGGGGATCCACAGGCCGAGCAGGCCGTCGACGATCAGGGCCGCGGCGACCAGCAGTACCTTGCCCAGCAGCAGGCCGGAGTGCAGCCGGTGGTCCGCTGGCCGGCCGAGTCGGGCCCGACGGCGCTGGAGCAGGGCCATCGCCGCTCCGGCGCACACGACGAGGGCGAGGACGCGCAGGGCGTGTTCCCAGGCGGTGGTGTCCGAGCCCATGACCCAGACCGCGCCCATCACGATCCCCGCGAGGCCGTACGCCCGGTTTCGGATTCGGGTTCGGCTCTTCGGCATGACTGCCTCCTGCCCCCGGGACATACGGACCACAAACAACTTGCACTTCGAGTGTCATAACCTTGGGTGTCGTCCGTCAAGCCCCTCGAAGCCCCCTTTTTCGTCGACCCGGCCGGGCCGGTCGGCCCGACGGGGTCGGCAGGCGCCGATGCCTGCGCTGCTGGGGGACGGTCGCGGGCGCCGGAGCCCGTCACTGAACGGGCCGCCCGCTTTCGGGCCGCCCGCGGGCTTCGACTAGGGTCGGCAGGGCAGCGACCATGAACCACTTCGACCACGAGGAGCAGCCGTGAGCCGGCCGGCGTCCACCGTTCTGCAGCAGGAGATCGCCCGGGAACTCCAGGTGTCGGAGTCCTTCGACGCACACCGGGAGATCGAGCGCCGGGTGGCCTTCCTGGCGGAAGCCCTCACCTCGACGGGCCTGCGCTCCCTGGTGCTCGGGATCAGCGGCGGAGTGGACTCCACCACGGCCGGACGGCTGTGCCAGCTCGCCGTGGAGCGGGCCCGCGAAGCCGGGCACGGGGCGACGTTCCACGCGATGCGGCTGCCGTACGGTGTCCAGGCCGACGAGAAGGACGCCCAGCTCGCGCTCGGTTTCATCAACGCCGACCGGGTGCTGACGGTGGACGTCAAGCCCGCCAGCGACGCCGCGCTGGAGGCCGCCCTCGCCGGCGGCACCGTCTTCCGGGACGCCCACCACCAGGACTTCGTACAGGGCAACATCAAGGCCCGCCAGCGCATGATCGCCCAGTACGCGGTGGCCGGCGCCCACGACGGCCTGGTCGTCGGTACCGACCACGCGGCGGAGGCGGTGTCCGGCTTCTTCACGAAGTTCGGCGACGGCGCGGCCGACCTGGTCCCGCTGACCGGGCTGACCAAGCGCCGGGTGCGCGCCCTGGCCGACGTCCTGGGCGCCCCCGCCGAGCTGGTCTGGAAGACCCCCACGGCGGACCTGGAGACCCTGGACCCGGGCAAGGCCGACGAGGACGCGCTGGGTGTCACGTACGACGACATCGACGACTTCCTGGAGGGCAAGCCGGTCGACGAGCGCGCCTTCGACACGATCGTCCGCCGCTACCGCCTGACCGAACACAAGCGCCAACTCCCGATCGCCCCGACCCACTGATCGCGGCCGGGGCGGCGCCCCGCGCCGCCCCGTCCCCCACCACGCACTGCTGCGCCTGCGCCTACCGGCGGCTAGGCCGCCAGACCCAGGAACGCGGTTGCGCCGCGGTTGCCCTCGCGCAGGCCTCCGGAACCACGTGCAGCCAAGGCACGGTACGCGCCGCCCCCGACCGGGCAGGTCGGGGGCGGCGCTCCTACGATGGGTGGAGCACCTCGGGGGCTCGGGGACGCTCGTCTCGTCGACCCTGGGCAGAGGTGACCGATCATGGGCCGGTACCACCCGTTCCCCGGACGGCGGCGATCGCGCCGGACGACCGTACCCGCCGTCGCGGCCCTGCTGCTCGCCGCACTGTGCGCGGGCACCGACCCCGCCCGGCCCGCCGCCGCCTGCGCGCGCGAGAACTTCGATCCCGCGACCGTGCAGAAGCTGGACGCGGCGATCACGAAGATCATGAAGGAGGCCGGGGTCCCCGGCGTCAACATCGGCCTCTGGATGCCCGGCCGCGGCGTGTACGAGAAGTCCTTCGGCATCGCGGACAAGCAGACCGGCACGCCCATGAAGTCCGACCTGTACACCCGCATCGGCAGCGTCACCAAGACCTTCACCGTCACCGGGGTCCTCCAGCTGGTCGACCGGGGCGAGGTCCGCCTCGACGACCCCATCTCCCGGTACGTCTCCGGCGTTCCCGGCGGGGGCGCCGTCACGCTCCGCCAGCTGGCGGACATGCGCAGCGGTCTCTTCGACTACACGACGGACGAGGCATGGCTCGCGGGAATGCGCGCCGACCCGCACCGCTCGTACACCCCGCGCCAGCTCCTGGACGTCGCCTTCAGCCATCCCGCGAACTTCAAGCCCGGCGCCAAGTGGCAGTACAGCAACACCAACACCGTCCTGCTCGGGATGCTGGTCGAGAAGGTCAGCGGCCAGGGCCTGGGCGACTACCTCCGCGATCACGTGTTCACGCCGCTGAAGCTGCGCGGCACCTCGCTGCCCGGCGACAGCGCCATGCCCGACCCGCACGCCCACGGGTACACCGATTTCACCCCGAAGGGCGCCGTCGCCGACGCCACCAATTGGAACCCTTCCTGGGCCTGGGCCGCCGGCGGGGTCATCTCCGACCTGAACGACATGCACACCTGGGCCCCCGCGCTCGCGGACGGTCGGCTGCTGACCAGGAAGACGCAGGCGGAGCGGCTCAGGGCACTGCCGATCGGGAACGTTCCCGGCGCCTCGTACGGCCTCGGCATGCTCGACTTCAACGGCTGGCTCGGCCACAACGGCGAGCTGCCCGGCTACGAGACCATCGCCGCCCAGCTCCCCGCAGAGAAGGCCACCCTCGTCGTGTTCGTCAACAGCGACATGGACCACCACGGCAAGAACCTGTCCGGCCTGATCGGGAACGCGGTCACCTCGATCGTGACCCCCGATCACCTCTGGCCCGCGCCGGTGGCCGCTCCGCCGAAGTAGTCCCCGGGTCGGGCCTGCGGTGACGGGGCCGCACGTGGGCGGTGGATGCGGCCCGTGTGACCATGGCCCCTTTGGCACATCCGCACCTCATGGGGGGACCATGCGCACCCGTACCACCTTCCTCTCGACCGGCCTCGCCGCCGCTCTCGCCGCGTTGCTCGTGCTGACCGGCTGCACCACGTCCGGTGACGGCCCGCACGGGAAGGGCGCCAGCAGCGCCGCCGCTCCCGCTCCGGTCGCGCCGGGCGGCGGCGCCGGGTACGAGGGCCCCCGCCCGCAGGACCAGAACCTGCTCGCCTGGACCGGCGACCCCAACGACGCGGGCCACGTCACCGCCCAGTCCGCAGCCGGGGTCGGCGGCCGGGTCACGCTGGTGCGGATCGTGCTGCGCGAGCAGATCACCTGGTCCAACGTCTGGTTGGGGCTGGCCGGCATCGACCCGAACGCCCAGCTCTCCCAGTCCTACCTCGGCGTCTACGACGCCGGCGGCACCCTGCGCGCGTCGACCGCGGACATCTCGCCCCAGCTGATGACCGACGCGATCGCCAAGCCGCTGCCGCTCGCCAAGCCGTTCACCGCAGCCCCCGGCACCTACTTCATCGCCCTGCTCCTCAACGGCACCTGGGCCACCAACGCACTCACCCTCAAGTCCACGGGCGCCGGGATCTCGGTCAACGCGGGCCTGACCCCGCCGAACCTCCGCTACAGCACGGTCCTGACCGGCCAGACCTCCCTGCCGGCCACCGTGAACCTCGCCGAGCAGTCCACCAGCACCATCAACACCGGCTGGGCCAGCCAGTGGTACGCCGTCTCCTGAACCGGCCCACGGCGGCCGCGCCCCGGCCGGCCGCCGCAGCGGGTGCGGGGTGCGCCCGGATGGGGGAAGCTGGGCTGGACCCATGAGGGCGGGACCCGAGCCGCGAGGAGGGCTTCGTGGACGCTTCACAAGAGGGCGGGCTCGCTCCCGCACCCAGAGCCAGGATGCGGACGGTCACCCTGCTGTGCGCGGCCACGGCCCTCGTGGCCGGCGCCGTACCGGCATCCGCGCAGACCCGGGCCGCCCCCCGGGATCCCGACCCGGTCGTGGTCGTCGACTGCTTCTCCCGGGCCCGCGTGCGGCCCGAGGAGTACCTGCTGGCCTGCGGCGACGGAAACAACCGTCTCGTGGGGCTGCGCTGGGACTCCTGGGGCAAGCGGACCGCGACGGCCACCGGCACCGACATGGTGAACGACTGCACCCCGTACTGCGCGGCGGGCCGCTTCCGCCCGTACCCGGTCACGGTGACGCTGAGCCACCCGCAGCGCTGGCCCGAGCACCCCGACGTGCAGCGCTACACCACCATCCGGCTCCTCTACACCGACACCGCGCCGCACCCGGTCCCCAAGGACGTGACGTACAAGCTCGTCTACTGAGCGGGAGCCGGGACGGGAGCCGGGACGCGACCCGGCTCACGTCCCGGCTCGCGAGCCGACGCGACGCCTATGCGTCGCGGCGAGCGGTGATCAGGTAGTCGGCCTCCTCCAACAGCCGTGCCCGCCGCTCGTCTTCCCGGACACTCTCGACCTCTCCCCGCAACGCCAGCTCGCTGCGCAGAACGGTCGCCCGCGGCACCGGGATCCGCTGTCCGGGCTTCTCGGTGAAGGGCTGCAGCTCCGCTGCCGAGACCTGGGCGTCCTGCGACGAGCCGCGGCGGAGCGAGAGGAACACCCGGGCCAGCCAGTCGGCCGGGATCTGGACCATGAGATCAGTCATGTCCGGGAAACGACGGGCCGCCCGCACCGTGACCGCCCCTCCCCCGCCCGGCGCAGCGGCCGGCCGGGCGGGAGGTCAGCCGACCCCCGGCTCGTGACAGGCGGTGGAGATCGCCGACATCCATGCGAAGACCGCCTCGCGCTGATCCGGCGCCAGTCCCGCCTGCAGCTCGGCCTCCCGTCGTCGGACGGCCGGGAGCGCGTCCTCGTAGCGGGTCGCTCCGAGACCGGTGAGGTGCACCTGGTGCGTCCTGCGGTCGGTGGGGTGCGCGGAGCGGGTGATCAGCCCGTCGCGTTCGAGGGCCGCGAGCATCTCGTTGGCGGCCTGGCGGCTGCTCCCGACCGAACGGGCCAGCTGCGCGACCGACATGCCCGGGGACGACTTCACGATCATCAGGGTCGCGAACTGCGGCACGGTGAGGCCGAACTCCTCCAACTCGGCCCCGATCGCGGCCCGCATGCTGAGCCAGGTGTGGCGGACCAGGAAACTCAGCACGCGATCGTGGCTGTTCTCGCCCACGTGACGACCTCCGAACTCAGTTTGATTGACAGGAACTTGACGGGTTTGCCAGGATGGCGCGGCAGAACGTCAGGTACCTGTCGATTCTAGCGCGCGACAGCGCCGAACCCTCCCGAGCCGAAGGCAGTCACGCATGTCATCCGCCATCCACCCGCCGCCATCAAAGCCACAGTCGCAGCCACATCCACCGCGATCCCGTCAGCGGCTCATCCTGGGCGTTCTCGTCTTCGCCCAACTCCTCATCTGGCTCGACGGCACCATCCTGTCCACCGCCTTCGAGACGCTGAGCGACCCCGTGACCGGCCTGGGTGCCACGCCCGGCCAACTCCAGTGGGCCACGGGCGCCTACACGCTGGCCTTCGCCGGGCTGATGTTCACCGGGGGCGCCCTCGGCGACCGGTTCGGCCACCGCACCACCCTGCTCGCGGGCATGGCCCTGTTCGGCGCGGCGTCGGCCTTCGCCGCCTACGCCTCGACGTCCGGCCAACTCGTCGCGGCGCGGGCCGTGATGGGCGCCGGGGCCGCCTTACTCGTCCCGGCCACCATGGCGGTGGTGAGCTGGACGTTCGAGCCCGAGCAGCGACCGGCCGCCTTCGGCACGCTGTCGTCCTTCGCCGGGGTCGGCATCGCCGCGGGGCCGATCCTGGCCGGCGGGCTGCTCGCCCGGTTCTGGTGGGGTTCGGTGTTCCTCGTCAACGTGCCGGTGGTCCTCCTCGGCCTCGGGTTCATCGCGCGGTTCGTGCCGAACTCCCGCAGCCCGCAGGTCCGCCGCCTCGACCCGGCGGGGCTGATCCTGTCGACGGGCGGCCTGGGCCTGCTCGCGTACGGTCTGATCCGCGCCGGGCAGGACGCCTCCTTCACGCAGCCGCGCGTGTGGGGATGCACCGCCGCGGGCATCGCGCTGATCGCGGCGTTCGTCGTCACCGAACTGCGCATCTCCCAACCCAGTTTCGACCCCCGGTTGTTGGCGCAGCGCCGCTTCGCCACCGGGAACATCACTCTGATGACGGTCTTCCTGGCGATGACGGCGGGCTCCTTCTACCTCGCCTTCTACCTGCAGGGCGCGCGCCAGTACTCGGCGTTGGACGCCTCGTTCCTCGGGCTTCCGGGCGCGCTCGGCGTGATCGTCGGCTCGCCGATCGCCGTCCGGCTGACCCGTCGGACGTCGGTCCGCCTCGTCTGCACGACCGCGCTGGGCGTCGCGAGTCTGGCGATGGGCTCCTTGGCCCTGTTCGACGCGACCACGCCGATCGCCTGGTACTCGGTGGTCATGCTGGTGCAGGGCACTTCGATCGGGATGGTGATCGCTCCCGTCACGGGTGCCGTACTGGGCTCCCTGCCCCTGGAGCAGGCCGGCGCGGGCAGCGCGGTCAACAGCACGCTGCGCCAGACCGGCAGCGTGTTGGGGATCGCGGCCGGCGGTACGATCACGTCGCTCGCCTACCGCGCCTCGATCGAAGGCTCGCTGACGGGTCTTCCGGATCCGGTGCAGAGCCAGGCCCGCGTCTCGGCCGAGCTCGCCCGGCACGTGGCCGCCGCGACGCACGACCCCCGGCTGGCCGAAGCGGCCGACGCGGCGTTCATCCACGCCATGCACGTCGGAGCCCTCTGGACCGCGGGATTCGCACTGGTCGGCGCGGCGGTCCTGGCGTTCGGATTCCGCCCGCAGCGCCGCCCCGGGCAGGCGAACGGCCCCCGCCCGACCCTCGCGACGGGCCGGACGGCCTCCTGAACCCGAACCGGAGCGGCGCCGGGCCCGGCCTGATCCGGAAGACGGCCCGGGCTCGGCGCCACGCCCCCGATGGGTGCCGGCGGGCGTGGAGATAACCTGGCACTCATGCGATCGCTGATCACCGCCATCCGCGAACACGACGGGGCCGCCCAGTTCCTCGCCTGGCCGGCGGACTTCGACCTGGACCGGGACGATCACGTCGAGGAGGTCCACCTCGCCTCGGGCGCCGCGCTGGAGGGCTTCGCCGGCGATGGCTGCGGCGGCACCTTCTTCTTCTGCGGAGAAGGCGGCGAGGAACGTCCCGTCCTGTACGCGGACTCCGAAGGGGGCGCCGCGCTGGTCGCGATCGGCTTGCCCGAACTCCTGCGGCTGCTGCTGGTCGTCCCCTGGTGGCGGGACTGCGGCACGTTCACCGTGGAGGAGAGCCGGCAGATAGCGGACGACTACCTGGAGGACATGCCGGACCTGTTCGCGCAACGCGACCGGGCCGCAGCAGCCCTCGGCCTCGAACTTCCCGCCGAGGAGGACGTCCTGGCCCGTCTGCGTGAGGTGGCCGTCGTGGCCGGAGGGGACTTCGTCCTCGTCTTCACACCGGAGGACCAGCCCTACCGGTCCCTCTTCGGGAGTTGAGACGGCGCTCCGGGCCGCGGCCTCGTCCGGCCGCGGCCCGGAGCGGCGCCGCCCGGCTCAGCTCTTCTTGAGCTCGTCGATGCAGAGCACGAACTGCTTGCCCGAGCTGCGCCGGGAGCCCCTCATCTGCTCGTGGTAGCCGATGTCCGACTTGCCCTGGCACTGGCTCGTGTCGAGGGTGTCGGGGATCACCTTGACCACCTTGTAGCGGGCGGTGGCGCCACCGCACTCGACCACCTGGAGGTCGGGGCTCACGGTGGTCCCCTTGTTCGTCAGGCAGTCCCCGACCTCCGCCTTGTCGGCATCGTCCTGGCTGGCGAAGTAGCCCACCACGCACGCGATGACGACGATCACGCCGACGATGATCTTGAGGATCTTCATGACCCCCAGACCCCCGCTCCGGGCGGGCGGCGGGGGCGGGGCGAACTGCTGCTGCGGGAAGGGGTACTGCTGCTGCGGCTGTCCGTAGCCCGGCTGGGGCTGCTGTCCGTAGCCGGGCTGCTGCGGGTGCCCGTATCCCGGCTGGGGCGGGTATCCCTGCGGCGGCTGCTGGGCGTGCGGGACGGGCTGGCCGTAGGGGCCGGGGCCGCCGGGGCCCGGCTGTGGCGGGTAGGTCATGCGGGAAATCCCCCGTAAACGCGTGCGATTACATGTTTGACGTGCGCACGCTATATCAACCCACCGTCACCAGCCGCATCGCGGCGCCGGCCCGGGCAGTGTCAGGAGCCGGCCGCGCGGAAGGCGGTGGCGCGGACGGTGTTGCCGCAGAGCGCGAACTCACTGCCGTCCGCGGGCGCCAGCTGGTAGCGACCGCCGGCGACACCCACCACCATCGTCGGCGCGACGAAGGGGTCGGCGCCGGAGGCGCAGTAGCCGTCCGCCTCACCGAGCACCGGTGTGAACGAGAGCTGCGCGGAGGCCCGGCCTCCGGGCGCCAGCTGCACCGGGGCGGACCGCCCCTGGTTGAGCACCCGTAGGGGCTTGTTCTTGTCCGGCGAGCCCTGGCCCGCGAGGGCCACGCTGGGGAAGCCCGTCAGCACGCACGCCTTCGGACCCTTGTTGGTCACCGTGATCACCGCCCCGGACCCGGTCGACTGCGCACTGGTCGCGGCGATCTGCTTGCTGGTGCACGCGGCCGCCGGGGCGCGTGGGGCGTCCCCGGTGGCAGCTGTCCCGGACCCGGCACCCGCCATCAGGCCCCCGGCGACGAAACCCGCCACGAGCAGTACGGACGAGGCCTTGAGGGCGCCACTTCGCGTTGCGCATTTCATGGGTTGTCCTCCACGGTGAACGGCGCGGATCGCGGGCGGCCCGGAGCCCGGGCCGCCCGCAAGCGCCGGAGCGCTGCCCGGGAGCGTCACAAGGGCGGTCGACGCCTCTGCGCTCGGGGCCTGCCTCCTCCCAGCGTCCCACCAAACCGTCCCGTCGGCCGGTTCACGCCCCGGCGTGGAGGTGGGCCGCCCACAGGAGTGGGGCTCGTCTGCGGTCATGGCCGGGCGGCAGGTCGTCGCCGTCCCGGACCTGTCGGACGGCCGCGTGCAGGGCACGGGCGGCCCGGTCGGGGTCGACGGCCGCCGACTCCGTCCTGAGGCCGTCGTAGAAGGCCCGGGCGATGCCGACGGCGGTCTGGTCGTCGATCTCCCACAGCGTGCCGATGACGTGGGGGAAGCCCGCGAGCTGGAACGCGGAGCTGAGGTCGACGGCCTCGTCGAGGTGGACGGCCTCGTCGAGGAGGTCGGCGGTGTCGGTGGCCGCGGTGCGGCAGGCGGACAGGTAGGCCAGCCTGGCGTGGTCGAGTGCGACGGGGGCGAGGCTCTTGACGGTGAGCGGGTCGTCCGCGTGGTCGTGGAGCAGCAGCCGGCTCCGTGAGGGGTCTGTGGGATCGCTGGTGCCGTGGCAGGCGAAGTGTGCGATCGCGCAGAGCGGCAGGTGTGCCAGTACGTTGGCCTTCGTCGGGTCGGCGGCCGGTGCCGGACCGCTACGTGCGCCGGGCCGGCGGCTCTCCCTGAGGACGATGGGGCGGGGGAAGCGGGCCTCCAGCATCGCGGCCTCGGCGTCAACGAAGCGCAGCCGGCCTCCCCCGGGCAGTCCGGGCGTGGTCGGCATGGCGACGATCAGCGCCCGCCCGGCCGCTGCCGGGTCGTCGCGCCGGTGCCGGCCGCGCTCGCGGGCGTGGCGCAGTGCGCGCACGGTGGGGGTGTAGGAGGAGACGACCCGGTCCATCACCGTGCGCCGGCAGGGGTCGTGCGGCGCGTCGGTGTGGTGGCCGGCGGCGTGCAGCGGGAGGAGGCCCAGCAGTCCGCCCGGCGCCCACCACACACGGGGCAGGTCAGCGGTCCCCCCGGCTTCGGGCGGGGGCGGGCCCGGGAGTCCCAGGGCGTCCAGTACGGGCCCGGCTGCGGCGTCCCACAGCCACTCCAGCACGTCGACGAGCACGGCTTGTGCCTCCACGCTCCCGGCCGGGTCCGCCACGGCCAACGTCGTGTGCAGGGCCTGCCGGAAGGCGTTGACCCGGTCGATCACGGTGGTGCGGTCGAGTCGGGGCAAAGGGAGGCTGCGGATGCCCTCGGAGGTGAGGAGGAGCGCGTCGCTGCGGTGGGTACTGACGTTGAAGACCACGATCGGCCCGTGGACCGCCTCGGCCCTGAGTTCGTCGATGGTGGGCGGAAGGGCGAAGGAGGCGAAGCCCTCCCGGGCACGGATCTCGGCCAGGAGGTCGCTGAACTCCGCCGCCAGCCGGGGCCGTTCGTGCCTCACCGCGTCGTGGCGCGGCAATGGGGGCCCCGCGCCGTCGCCCGGGCCGGCCGCGGTGAGCGGGTTCGGGACCCGGTCGGGGCCGTCCCGCAACTCGGTGAACCGGCGCGCGAGTTCAGGATGGCGTTCGCGCAGCTCGGTGAGGTCGCTGCGGTCGTCCAGCGCCTGGCCTAGCAGTACGGCGCGGCCGACCTCCAACATCCCGAGGGCGCGCTCCGCCCGCTCCTGCGCCGTGCCGCCCGGGGCGGCGAGCGCGAGCGCGGCGGCGGTACCGGTCAGGCCCGCCACGTCGCCGATCGCGTGCTGCCGGTCCGGGCGCTCCGGTCTGCGCTGCGCCGTGCGGGGCAGCAGGCGCACCGCCGTGTCCGCTGCTCGCGCCGCCTCTTCCGCCTTGCCGGACCGCGCCAGCAGACGGGCCGCGGACATCCCCGCGTGGATCCGGACCGGCAGCGGGGACGACTCCGCCGCCGATGCCGTCGACCAGGCCTGCACGGCCGCCTCGCGGTCCGCGGCGGTCCGGTCGCGGTCGAACCGTACGAGCAGTGCGTCTGCGAGATTGTCGAGGTAGGTGGCACGCTCGCAGTGGTCGGCGGGAACGGCCTCCGACGCCAGCCGGCCCGCTGCGATCGCTTCGCCCAGGTCCGTGCGGTCTCCGGTCCGGCCGAAGCGGGTCCTCAGGGCGAGGCCGAGGTGGGACAGGTACCGCGCGCGGTCGGGGTGTTCGGCGGGTACGGCGTCGACCGCCTGCCGATGGCGGTCGACGGCGGCGTTCAGGTCCGCGAGGCCTCCGATCCGCTCGTACCGGGCCCGAAGGCCTCCGCCGAGGTGGGACAGGAACATCGCGCGGTCGGGATGGCCGGGGGCCGCCGCCTGCACGGCGCGGAGCCACGTCTCGATGGCGGCGTCCACGTCTTCGGGGAGGCCGGTCCACAGGAACCGGGCCTGGAGGGCGAGCCCGAGGTTCGACAGGAACGTCGGGAGCCCGGGGTGGCCGGCGGGCGCCGCGTCCACCGCCCGGCGGCCCGCCTCGACGGCCGCGTCGAGGTCCGTGACGGAGCCGGTCCGCTCGGACCTGATCCGCAGCGCGTTGCCGAGGCTGGACAGGCCCTCGGTCCGGCCGGGGTGACCTCCGGGGAACGCGTGCACCGCTTCCCGGTACCCGGCGATGGCGCCGTCCAGATCCGCCACCGCTCCGGCCCGCTCGAACCGGGCGAGCAGCGCTCTCGCGAGGGTCGTCAGGACGAGCCCCTGGTAGAGGCCGTCCTCCGGGGCGGCCTGTGCCGCCTGACGGAGCAGGCCGACCGCGCCGTCGAGATCCGCCGCCGCTCCGGCCCGTTGGGACCGGACGCGCAGTGCGTCTGCGAGGTTGAAGAGGTACATGGCGCGGCCGGGCCCGTCGGGGGCCGTCGACAGCGCCTCGCGGAAGCGGTCGATCGCGGTGTCGAGATCGGCCGGCGGGCCGCCCCGTCCGAACTTGATCCGCAGTACGTTGCCCAACGCGCTCAGGTGGACGGCGCGGTGGGGATGCCCGGCGGGGAGGGCCGCGACGATGCGCTGCCAAAGGTTCGCCACGGCGGCGAGCCGAACGGGGTCGTCCGACTCCCGCAGGTCCGCGAGGAGTTCGAAGGCGTACCCGGCGGCGCTCTCCGCGATGAGGGGCAGCAACGGTACGGGCAGATCGTCGTCGCCGGCGAGGAAACACGCGGTGAGGGCCCCCACGGCGGCGCGCAGATCCGGCTGGCCCCGGTCGTGTCCCTGGCCCTGGCCCTGATCCTGCTCGTGGCTCTGGTCCGCAGGTGCGGGTATCGCCTGGTGGCGGAACCAGTGGAACCAACCCAGCAGATGGCGGACGACGAGGTCGTCCTCGCCGGACAGCAGCTCCGCGAGCCGCTGCGCGTCGTCGAGGGCACCGGCTTCGACCACGGGGGTCAGGTCCCGGTGGAGCACGACCCGCTCCAGCCGTTCCTCCATCGCCTGCACCGCGGCCGGCCGTACGGTGCGCTCTGGGTCCCCCGCATCACTCACGTCGGGTGATGCTAGTGCCACGGTCCTTGCAGCGGCGGGTGGTTCCTCGGATACGCTCCGCGACGGAGACGGCGACGGCGGGCGCCGACCCGGGGGAACGGGGAACACGGCCGAGGTCGACGAGACCACGCGGCAGTTGGGGCTCGTATGCGCGAACGCGGACGCGATCCGCCGGCGCCTGCGCCGCGGTCCGGCCGGTGACGACGCCGTCTTGGCGGGGGTGTTCGCGGCGGCGCGGGGCCGTCGGGAGCGGGAGACGGCGCACGCGGTCGGCGTCGCTGCACTGCGTGCTCCAGGCTCTGGGCGACCCCCAGGGCCTCCACGCGTACAGCGGGAGCGCCGGGTTCATGCCGTCGGCCCGTCCGGTGAAGGGTCCGGCGAGTCGCGCCCGCCGTCCGCGGCATCGGCGGGGCGTGCCGCTGGCCGCGGTACTGGGCGGCGCCGCGGCCATCGGGGCATCGCGCAGGCCCCTCGGCTCCGCCGCGGACGAGCCCGCCGCCCCGTGCAGCGGATCACCTCCCGCCGGCGTGCGTCCGCCGAGGCCTGGCACCGGCACCAGCAGGAAGCCGCGGTCGCCCGCACACGCGGCGCCCGGGCGGCGATGGTCCGGACAAGCCCCGAGCGTGCGGGCCGGCCCACGTGGAGCGGCGACCGCATCCATGCCGCGTCCGTCCGGATCGACCGCGACGTGCGCCCCTACCTCGCCGCGCTGTGACCGCACCTGTGGCTGGTCCTGCCCGACACCACGCGCGGTGAGGTCACCGCCGCCCGTCCGGCCCTCGGCCGGGCCACCGCGCTGACCGCCTGCGCCGTGCTCCACCTGCCGCCCGCGCTGGGGCGGTGGCCGGCTCCCGCCCTGGCGGGCCGCCACCGCCCGCGTTCTGCCGCCTCCACCCACGCCACCCGCTCGGAGCCGCGACGCGCCTGCACGCCCGCGAGCTCGGCGGCCCGCTCGGCCCGGACCTGCCCGGTCCCCTCACCCGTGAGACCGGTGGGACCCTGGGCCTGTACCTGGCGCCGAGCCCACCGCCGCGGCCGCACGGCGGGGACCCGTCACGGGTGGGCCCGTCACGGGTGGGGGATCCGGTCAGACGGTTTCCCTGTCCTTGTGGGCTTCGCGCGCCGCGGAGGCCCGTTCGTCGGCGCCGCCGGGGACGAACACGAGCCGGGCCCCGGAGGACGTCGGGGAATCCCATGCGGTTTCGATCTCGGACATCGGCACGGTGACCACCTCGGTGGTCGGCGCCAGGGCGGGCAGCCGGGCGAGCAGTTCGCGCAGGGCGGCGGCGCGCCGGGCGCCGGAGATCGAGCCGAGCCCGCTGCCGCAGACGCTCACGTCGGCCTTGCGGAACCAGGCGGACGGCACGGTCATGTCGGGCCCGGCCGCGGATCCGACCTGCACCCACCGCAGGGTACGGGTGAGATCGGCACGGTGGCGCAGGATCCCGTCGAGCGCCAGCTCGGCAGGGCGGTCCCACAGGTAGTCGAGCACGATGTCCACGTCCGCGGCAGCCGCACCGAAGGCCGCCGCGATCTCCTCGTCCGAGCCCGTGAGCTGCACCGTCCGGTGAGCGCCCAGAGCTGCCGCGGCCCGCAGCGCCTGCGGATCGCGCCCGGCCGCCACGACCGCGCCCGCGCCCTGGTCGAGGGCGAGTTGGATGGCGGCCCGTCCGGCGTTGCCGGTGGCGCCGAGGACGAGCACCGACTCCCCTTCGCGCAGCCGGCCCCGCTCGCGCAGTGCGATCCAGGCCGAGGAGGCGGGGTTCATGACGGCGGCGACGGTGACCGGATCGAGCCCGCGCGGTACGGGCATGAGTGCGGCGGCCGGTACGGCGACACGCTCGGCCATGGTCCCGTGCGGGGGCTCCAGCACCGGGATGTAGACCAGTTCGCCGGCGGAGGTCCGGCCCACCCCGTCGAACCCGGGGACCAGCGGCAGCGCGTCGCCGCCGGTGTAGTGGCCGCCCGAGGCGAACGAGCGCACCAGCGGGTACAGCGCGGCCGCCAGTACCTCGACGACCACCTCGCCGGACGCGGGGACGGGCTCGGGCACGGACTCGTACCGGGGTGGCTGCCCCAGGGCGTGGACCACGGCTGCGTACATGAACTAGCCCCCAAATGGGTGATGAGGCGGCATGACGGACATTCCGATTGTGACGGCTGCCGGCCGGCCCGGCCGGCTGCGCCACGCTGCAGGGCTTCAGCGGACCGCCGTGGCGAGGCGGCGCGCCCCGCCGGAGTGGACGAACTCCGTCAGCGAGACCGTGTAGTCGCCCTCGCCGGGGCGGTACGCGGTGCAGTACTGCGTGGGGTACCAGCCGGGGATGCGCCATGCGGCCGGCTGGGGGATGGCCTCGCAGGTGCGGTGGGCGGGCGCGGTGCGGTGCCGCTGGAGGAAGTCCCTGGTGAGCATGGGCTCCATGAAGATGAGGTCGCCCCCGTACGCCCCGTAGATGAAGGTCTGGCCGCTGAGCGTGCCCGTGGTCGGCGGCCGGCTGTCGAGGTGGGCGCCCATGGCACCCTCCGCGGTCTGCGGGCTGCTCGCGGGGTAGCCCGCCGGCAGGTACGCGGCCGGGACGGGCCGGCCGGCTTCGGCCAGTTGGTCGCAGGCGATGAGCAGTGCGCAGCCGCCCGTCTTGATCGCCTCCCTGACGGTGCGGGGCACGAGGTAGAAGTGCACGTCGAAGTGGGCGACGTCGTAGCGGCCGTGCGGGTTGTGGCCCTTCGGGTTCCAGTTGAACAGGGCCCACTGGAAGGGCAGGCCGGCCGCGGCGGCCGGGGTTGCCGGGAGCGCGAGTTCCAGGCTGTGGCCGCCGACGCATTCGTGGCCCCCGTCGAGGTGTCCGTCGTCGTCCGCGTCATAGCAGTGCTTGCCGTCGGTGGCGGCGGCGGTGGGCAGCCCGGTGACGGCGGAGGCGGTCAGGGCTATGCCCAGGGCCTTGGGGATCCCGCCCTGGTACTCGCTGTACGTCCGGACGGTCCCGCCGCCCAGCCGGGCGGCGCGGCCGTACGTGGAGCAGGCCGCTCTGCCGGTGTCCTTGCCGCAGGCGGGCATGCGCGCGGCGGAACCGGAGGGCGGTGGTGGGACCGCCGGCCGGCCGATGGAGGACAGGAGCGCCGCCAGCAGTGCGGCGGAGCCGAGCGCGGCGACGGCGGTGGCGCGCGTGCGGGAGCCGTTCATACGGCGACGCTCCAGGAGGAACGCGCGTTGAGCGCGGTGGCGTCCACGCCGGTGACCTGGCGCGTACAGGACTTGATGCCGTCCAGCCGGTCCTCGGGCAGCACGTGACGGATGTCGTGGAAGCCGTCCGGGGCCAGGGCTTCCACCTGGCGGAGCACCGGGTCGGGTTCCAGCCGGCGGTGCGCGGCGAGGAGCCGGGTGGTCTGCGGCCGGCGGTCCGCCTCGTACCGGGCCAGCGCCTCGTCCACGCCGTGGTGGGCCAGTTCGTACGCCAGGACGCGGGCGTCGACGACCGCCTGCGAAGCACCGTTGGAGCCGGTCGGGTACAAGGGGTGCGCGGCGTCTCCGAGGAGGACGACCCGGCCGTCCGTCCAGGCCTGCAGCGGGTCGCGGTCGATCATCGGGTAGCGGCCGATGCGGGGTGCTGCGGCGATGATGCCGTGGAGGTCGAGGAAGTCGCTGCGCCAGCCTTCGAGGTGCTGGAGGACCTCTTCCGGGGGGACCGCGCGGTCCCAGTCGGCGCCCCGCGCGTCGTCCTCGCCGAGTCCGTCGGCGGTGCGGCTCTCGACGACCCAGTTGAGGAGGCAGCGGCCGCCTTTGCCGGGCCGGGAGACGGGATAGGCCACGGCCTTCACCCGTGCGTTGCAGCCGAGGATGACCATCGTGCGTCCGTCGAGGAAGGGAGGGGCTTCGGTCACCCCGCGCCACATGCATATCCCGTTGCCCAGCGGCGGCCCTTCGTGCGGGTTCATCGTCGCGCGCACGGCCGAGTTGATGCCGTCCGCGCCGATGAGCAGGTCGCAGGAGAGCGGGCCCGGCCGGTCCACCACGTACGCCCGAACGGTGGGCCGCTCGCGGTCCCGGTCCTGCTCGTAGCGTATGAGGCGGCCTCCGGTGACCAGCACCCCGGGGCCGAGCCGGTCCCGTACGGCCGACAGCAGGATGTCCTGGAGGTCGGCCCGGTGCACGGAGTACTGCGGCCAGTTGTAGCCGGCGGCGCGGCCGCGCGGTTCCGACCAGATCTTGCCGCCGTAGCGGTGGTGGTACTCCAACCGGGCAGTCGCGACGGCGACTTCGTCGAGCGCTTCCGCCAATCCGAGTTCGGTCAGCTCCCGCACGGCGGCGGGCTGGAGATTGATGCCCGCACCCACAGCGCGCAGGTTGGGGCACGCTTCGACGATGAGCACATCGTCCAGCCCTGCCGCGTGAAGACTCAAGGCCGTGGTCAATCCGCCAATTCCGGCACCGGCTATGACGATGCGCGGAGCATTCTTTCGGCCGTACGGAGACATGCCTTCTACCTCCTGGGAAAGACGCCTTCCGTTGAAAGTGCGGTACTTCACCGATGAGTACAACCACGGTTACATGAGGTCAAGATGCGCAGGTCAGCCATGTTCGTTCACCCGATCAGACCATGGCCGAGTGCCGCCTGATGGGTGACATGGCTTTAATCAAGTGTCGGCAACAGAAAGGCTGCGACATGCCTCAGGTGACGTTCGAACCGTGCGACGTCCAGCGCCTCCAGCATGCTGTTGACTACGCCCTCCACGCCTCCAAAAAGCCACTGGACGCACTCCTGCCACCGTGGATACCGGGCGATCTCAAACGGGAAATCAAGAGCCGATGCGTTGTATCGCATTGTGCAACGCTACTGTTCCCGGAAACAGTGGAATCCGCCCTCGCGTACTTCGAGGAAAACGGCTGGCCCGCTTCGACCACCATACCGAGCGTGCTGGTCAAGCGCCGTCTGGTGGAGCGTCACTGGCTCCCGGACGATGCGGACATACGGGTGACGCGGCTGCGCGTCACCGCCGGTCTGGCGCCGGAGGTCGAGGTCTTCCTCTTCCCGCGGTGCGGCCCCGGGTACACCGACGACGTGGGTGCGCAGGAGCGCGTCCACGGTTTCGAGAACCACGTCGGCCTGTTCATGGACCGGCCCGACGAGCGGACCCTCACCCGCCTGGCGGACCGGCTGGAGACCACCGGCCGAATGGTCTACGAGGGGTCGGCGCACAACCCGCACGAGAACACCACGATGCTGTACTTCGCCCCCAGTGCCGCCGTGGCCATGTCCCGGCGCCGCTTCCCCCGGTGGGAGCTGCAGTGCGCGGGCGATCTGACGGCCTGCGCGGACCGGCGGCAGGTCCGTACGCAGGCGCTGTGCAGCGCGTACGCGGCGCTCAAGGCGAACCACGTGGACGGCGGCGGCACGGCGCGGTCCCCCCGCCGGCCGGTTCCGGTGGCGGCGCGCGAAGGCTGACCGCCGCACCCGTACTCGGACTCCCCGCCCGCGTTCCCGGTTCCGGATGCGGCGGGGAGTCCTTGCGCGTTCCGCCGATGTGGAATGCAGGATCCGGAGGGGCCGAATTAGATGGGTGGGGCACTGATCGCGCGTTCCGGCCCTTCTGATACCTCTTCAGGCCATGAAGAAGATCACCCGCCGACAGGCTTTGGGTACTGCTGCCGGCGCGCTCGCCGCCGCAGGAGTGACCGCGGCCGTCATCAAGGTCTCCGGCTCGTCCTCGCCGGGCGGGGACCCGAAGGAGGCGGCCGCGGCGTCGTCGCCCGGCCCCATACCCACCGGCACCATCGACGAGGTCTACGAGGGCCGCCGCATCCAGATCACTTTCGGCGGGGGCGAGCACCAGGGCGGCCACCACTCCCCCGAGCTGCCCACCGTCCGCATCGACGGCAACGAGCTGCACGTGATGCGCAACGCCGACGGCAGCTGGGTCAGCGTCGTCAACCACTACCAGACGTTCCCCGACCCGGTCGCGGTCGTCCGCGCCGCCGTACGGGACCTCCAGGGCGCCGCACTCGCTCCGTTCGGCCCCACGGGAGGCACGTCATGACCGTCCGCAAGAACCAGGCCAAGCTCACCGCGGACGAGAAGCGCGCCTTCACGGGTGCGTTGCTCGAACTGAAGCGGAACGGTACGTACGACCGCTTCGCCGCCGTTCACAACACCTTCCTCATGACCGACAGCGACTTCGGCGACCGGGTCGGCCACCGGTCCCCCTCCTTCCTCCCCTGGCACCGCCGCTTCCTGCTGGACTTCGAAGCCGAGCTCCAGAAGGTGGACCCGAAGGTCTCGCTCCCCTACTGGGACTGGACGCAGGACCGCACCGCGGCCTCCTCGCTCTGGGCCGCCGATTTCCTGGGCGGCACCGGCCGCGACCGTGACGGGCAGGTCGTCGACGGCCCGTTCGCTTACGGAGGAGGCAAGTGGGCCGTCACCGTGGGGGTGGACAGGCGCACGTACCTGCGGCGCACCCTGGGCGGGGGCGGCACCCAGCTGCCGACCAAGGCCGAGGTGAACGCCGTGCTCGCCATGCCCGTGTACGATGCGGCCCCCTGGAACAGCGCCTCGGACGGCTTCCGCAACCACCTGGAGGGCTGGCGCGGCGCCAACCTCCACAACCGGGTCCACATGTGGATCGGCGGCCAGATGGCCAGCGCGGCCTCGCCCAACGACCCGGTGTTCTGGATGCACCACGCCTTCATCGACATGCTGTGGGCCGAGTGGCAGCGCCGGAACCCGAAGTCCGGATACCTGCCCACCGCGGCCACGCAGGACGTCGTCGACCTGCACAAGCCGATGAGGCCGTGGAACAACGTGACTCCGGCCGACCTGCTGGACCACCGGAAGTTCTACACGTTCGACACCGAGCACTGATGGCGGCGGCGCGCCGACCCCGGACCGGGGTCGGCGGGCCGGGCGCGGCGAAGGCCGCAGGGGGTGGCCCTCAGCCGAGCCGCCACTGCTGGGCCTTGCTCCCGGAGCAGGCGATGACCGTCAGCTGGTTCCCGGCGCCGTTGTCCGTCAGGCACCCGCCCTGGAACGAGATGTCCTTGATGTAGTAGGCACCCGACGAGGGGGCCGGCTCCAGGTTCCACCACACGTCGCCGGCGAACTGGCCGGCGAGTTCGACGCGCACGGTGTCACCGAACTGCGTCAGCGCCCGGGACATCGCGATACCGGACGGGCCGCACGTCTTGAAGCTGTCGTAGTTGCTCTTCTCGTGGAGCCACCCGAAAGCCGTGGTGCCGCCCATGACCACCTTCGCGCCGCCCTGCGGCGCGGCGCCGCTCACGCCGATCTTGAGCCCGTCACCGACGTTGGTGATGGCGCCCCACCCGGCGCCCCCGCAGCCCTGCGGCGCGCCGGTCCCGCCGTTGCCCGTCCCGCCGGGGGTCGAGCCCCCGCCTCCGGGCTTGGTCCCGCCCCCGGCGCCGCCGCCGCTCGGCCCGGAACCGGGCTGGCTCCCGCCGTTGCCGGAACCGCCTGCTGCCGTCGGGGGGTTCGCCGCCGGGGCCGCGCCGCCGACACCGCCCGCCGCAGCGCCCCCGCCGCCCTGCACACCCGGATTGTCGCCCGGAGCCGGAACCGCGGCATCCGGCGTCCCGGCCGCCGCACTCGCCGAGGGGGCCGCGCCGGGGCTCTGGCTCTGGCTCCCGCTGCCGGACGCCGGCGCGGAAATCGAGGCGGACGGCCGCTGTCCCGCCACGCTCGCGTCGGTCCGCCGGGCACCCGGGTCGATGTAGAAGACGGTGACGGCCACCGAGACCGTGATCGTCACGGTGACCCCGATCGCGAGCGGTGCGGAGACCTGCGCCGGGATGCGCAGCCGGTCCCACCAGGTCCGCCGCAGCTCTGCTCCCGCCACCGGATCCCGGCCTGTCCCGGAGACGACCGGTCCCGCCGGCGCGTCGAGCTCGCCGAGCGGCCGGCCGGCTGCCGCGCGCCGCGCCGCCGCGGCCATCACCGAGGCGTCTGCGTAGCGCTCCTCGGGCCGCTTGGCCAACGCCCTGGCGACGAAGGCGCGCACGGGCTCCGGAAATTCGGAGGGGAGGTCCGGCACCGGCTCCCGGATGTGCTTGAGCGCGATCTCGACCACTGACTCGCCGGTGAACGGCGGTTCCCCTGTGAGCAGTTCGTAGCAGACCACGCCCAAGGAGTAGAGGTCGGACGCTGCGACGGCGCCGAGCCCCTCCGCCTGCTCGGGGGCCATGTAGAGCGCCGTGCCCAGCACCGCGTGCGAGTCGGTGATGCCCGTACTGGCCGCGCTGGAACGGGCGATGCCGAAATCGGTGACGGTGACGCGGCCGTCGTCGCCGAGCATCAGGTTCGACGGCTTGATGTCGCGGTGCGTGACGCCCTGGAGGTGTGCGGCGTGCAGGGCGTCCAGGGCCTGCCCGGCGATGTCGAGTGCCCGTGCGGCCGGGAGGGGTCCGTCCTGCGCGCGGACCTCGGTCAGCGTCCGCCCCTCGACGAGCTCCATGACGATGTACGCGACCTGCTCACCGGATTCGATCCGGCTCTCGCCGTAGTCGTGCACGTCGACGATGCCCGGGTGGCTGAGCGAGGCGAGGACCGTGGCCTCGCGGCGGAACCGCGCGGCGAACGAGGGGTCGTCGAGCAGCGCGGGCAGCAGCACCTTCACCGCTACCTGCCGTCTGAGCACATCGTCGTCGGCTCGCCAGACCTCGCCCATGCCGCCACCGCCGATCCGCTCGGCCAGTGCGTACCGGTCCCCGAGAACCGTCCCCCGCCCCCACATGTCTGCCCCTCGTCGTCCGGTGTATCGGTGGTCAGCCAAATCCCGTCGGGCTGAGGATACTTGGGCGCCGCCGGACCGCCACGATCCCCTCGGCGGGGCGTCAGAGACGGTCTTGCGCGGCGGCCCAGTTCAGCCGTCCCGCGTGGATCAGCCGGAGCTGGCGGCGCGCGGTGCGCGTGACGGCAGCCCGCGCCACGTCGTCCGGGCCGGCGGCCAGGTAGGCGGACACCGTCATCACCATGTGGTCGACGTACAGCCGTGCCAGCATGAGCAGGTCGTCCGCGCTCCAGCCCGCACTCAGCGGATCGGCGCCCAGGCGATCGGCCACCTCACCCGCGAACGCGTCCAGCTGACCGGCCACCGCTTCGCGCACCCTGCGTACGCCGCCGTGCCGCTCGCGGACGATGAAGCGGATGTGCGCCGGGTACTCCCGTACGAGTTCGGCCATCAGATCCACGGTCGTGTCGATGCGCTGCGCGGCCTCGCCGGAGGCGGCGAGGGTCGAGCGGACGGCGGCGTGCAGGCTCTGCAGCGCCTCGTCGACCAGCGCGATCCCGAGTTCCTGGGTGTCCCGGAAGTGCCGGTAGAAGGCCGTCGGGGTCACCCCGGCCACCCGGGTCACCTCGCGCAGCCCGAGGCTGCCCAGGTTCTGCTCCTCCAACAGTGACAGGGCCGCGTCCAGCAAGGCCCTGCGGGTTTTGTGGCGTTGGGCCTGGCGTGCCCCGATGGTCTCACTCATGACGAAAAGTCAACCCCCGATTCCTCATATTCGCTCACTGCATTTAGACTGAGCAGTCAGTGCACAACTGTCTCCTGTTTTGGAGGAAGCACGATGCTCTTCCTGATAGCGGCCCTCATGCTGATGGGGATCGCCCTCGGAACCGTGGCCCACGTCCCCGTCCCCGTGTCACTCGCCGCCACCGCCGCGATCGGCTGCTGGCTGCTGGTCTTCGCGGTCCGCGAGCGGACGGCCCGCCACCACCGGCCGGCCGGCCGACGGGAGGGATGACCGTGAACGCCCCCGACACCGCGCTCCACACCCACGCCCACGCGCCCAAGCCCGGGCCCGCAGCCGCAGCCGCTCCCGCGCCCGCGGCGGCCGTCCGTCAGGCCGACGGGATGGCGGTGGCCTCCTTCGTGCTGGGCCTGGTCGGTCTCCTCGCGCTGAACCTGCTCCTCGGTCCGGCCTCGATCGTCCTCGCCGCGCTCGCACTGCACCGCGGTACGACCCGGGCCGGCCGCGCACGGCTCGGTCTCGCCCTCGGCATCGCGGACCTCGTCGTCCTCGTCTGTCTGGTCAGCGCGGACCAGACCTGGTCGTGGAGCATCGGCTGACCGCCGCGCCACCGACCCGTCCGCCCGCCCGCCCCGCTACGGCAGCGGGGCTCCGCGGGCGGTGAGCCACAGGTCGTACCACTCCTCGTGCGTGAGCTCCGGTTCGCGCAGCGCGGCGTCGCGGCAGGCCCGGATGCGCTCGGGACGCCCGCTCCCCACGACGGGGGCGATCCGGGCGGGGTGCCGCTGCAGCCACCACAGCAGGACCGTCTCGGGCGTCGTGCCCTTCACCTCGGCCAGTTCGCGCACGAGGCGGGCCGTCGCCCGCTCGGCGGGGCTCTCCTGGGCACCGGTGAAACGGCCCTGCGCCAGCGCGCCCCAGGCCTGGAGGCGGACACCGTTGTCCAGGCAGTACTCGACGGTCCCGGCCGGGAATCCGCTCGCCGCCGCCGCGGCCGTGTTGACGAGTACGCCGTCTTCCAGCCAGTCCCGCCGGTCCAGGCTCATCTCCAGCTGGTTGGCGACCAGCGGGAATTCGAGGTGCCGTTGGAGACGGGCGATCTGGGCGGCGTTCATGTTCGAGACACCGAAACTGTGGACCAGCCCCTGCGCGCGCAGCGAGGTGAGCGCCGCCGCGACGTCCTGCGGGTCGGCCAGCGGATCGGGCCGGTGCAGCAGCAGGACGTCGACGGCGTCGGTGCGCAGGCGCACCAGGCTCTCCTCGACCCGCCGCACGATGTTGGCGCCGCGCAGGTCGTAGATGCCGGGGCGGTCGCCTTCCGCGAGCCGGATCCCGCACTTGGTCTGGAGCACGATCCGCTCGCGCAGGCCCGGGGTACGGGACAGCACCTCCCCGAAGACGGCCTCCGCCTTGCCGCGGCGGTAGATGTCGGCATGGTCGAAGGTGTCGATGCCGCTCTCCAGCGCCGCCACGATCGCCGCCTCGGCCGCATCGATGTCGGCGGAGCCGTACGCATCGGTGTCCCAGCTGCCGCCGAGCGCCATGCAGCCGTACAGCAGCCGGGCGCCGTCCTTCTCCGGTGGTGTGATCGCCATCCCGCCACCCTACGAGGCCGCGGCGCGCCCCCGTACCAGGGCTCCGGGCGGGGACGTACGGGCCACCGGCTTCGTGGCGGGCCGCGGACGCGGGGCTTCCACGGGCTTCTTCTGCGGCGGGGGCGTCCTCGGCGGGTAGGAAGGCGGCACCTTGGGTCCGCTCGCACCGGTCGGCATCGTAGTCATGCGACCACGCTACGCGCACGAAGGGGCTCCCGGGCCCGGGTCCGCCACCTGGAGGCGGCAGCCCGCCACCACCGCGCGGGCGCCGCGGTGGTGGTGGGCCGGGGTGGTTGTCGCGGCGCCGTTACGGCGCCATCTCGTACGCCCCGGACAGCGCCTCGACCCGGTCCCAGACCCGGGCCGAGCGGGCTTCGTCCACGACGGGACGGCGCACCGCGCCGAGCGCCCAGCGCTGCTGCTCCTCGGTGGCGGAGTCCTTTCCGTGCAGCTCGACGGCGTGCGCGGAGAAGTCCCGTACGAGGACGGCGAACAGCTCGTCCAGGACGTCCTCGTCGAGGCCGGTCAGCCGCGCCTGCTCCAGGATCAGCTGGCCGTGGACGACGAGCGCGAAGAGCTGGCCGACGGCGAGCAGCAGGTCCAGGTCACGGCTCTGCTCCTCGTCGGGGGCTGCGGTGGTGACGAACTCGCACAGCGCGTCGGCCTGTTCGCGGAAGCGGGCGACGTTGGGCACGGCGGCGTACGCGTCGAAGGCGGGGCGCCAGTCGTGGAAGCGGACGGAACCGAGGCCGCGGGCGGGGCCCTGGCGGAAGAGGAAGTCGTCGTCGGCCGCGTCGAGGCGGGTCGGGACGGCCGGGTACTCGACCGGGTCCAGCAGGTGGTTGCGCATGAACTTGAGGATCAGCGCGAGGTTGACGTGGACCGTGCCCTCCAGCTTGGGCAGCCCGCGGATCTCGACGGCGGCTTGGGCGAAGTAGTTGTCCTTCTCGAAGCCCTTGGCGGCGATGACGTCCCACATCAGGTCGATGACCTTCTCGCCCTCCGTGGTCACCTTCATCTTCGTCATCGGGTTGAAGAGCAGGTAGCGGCGGTCGTCGGGGCCGGCGGAGCGGAAGTAGTCGACGGCACGGTCGCTGAACAGCTTCATCCCGACGAGGCGTACGTACGCGTCGGCCAGCTCGCGGCGCACGTGCGGGAAGGCGGTGACGGGGCGGCCGTAGAGGACGCGGTTGTGGGCGTGGGTGACGGCCTCGTACATCGCGTGTTCGCAGATGCCGATCGAGGCGGTGCAGAGGTTGAACTTGCCGACGTTGACGGTGTTCAGTGCGGCGTCGAAGGCGGCACGGCCCGTGTGCAGGACGTCTTCGGCGCCGACCGGGTAGTCCTCCAGGCGGAACTCGCTGACGTACTTCGAGGAGTCGACGACGTTCTTCACCAGGTGGTAAGCCGGGTGGCGGCTGTCGGCGGCGAAGAAGACGTACCCGTCCGGGCCTTCGATGTCGGTGCGGCGACCGAACACGGAGACGAGGCCGGCCGCGTTGCCGTTGCCGATGTAGTACTTGGAACCGGTGGCCCGGAAGCCGCCGTTGCCGTCGGACTCCAGCAGCATGTCGGTGGAGTAGATGTCGGCGCCGTGCGTCTTCTCCGACAGGCCGAACGCGAACACCTCGCCCTGTGAGAGGAGTTCGGCGGCGCGGGCGTGGGCATCGGTGTTCTCGCTCTGCCACACGGGCCCGAGACCGAGGATGGTCACCTGCCACGCGTACCAGTAGTCGAGGCCGTAGAACCCGAAGATCTCGTTGAGGGCGGCGATCCGGGCGGTGTCCCACCGCTTGTCCGGGTGCCCGTCAGCGGCGGGGGCCGGGGTGAGGAAGGTGGCAAACAGGCCTTCCTTGGCGGAGAAGGCGATGAAGTCGCCCAGCCAGGCGCGGGTGCGGTAGTCCTCGATCAGCCGGCGCTTGCCGCGCTCCTCGAACCAGTCGACGGTGGCGCGGAGCAGCCTGCGGGTCTCGGGGTCGAAGTGCTGCGGATCGTAGGTGCTCGGGTTGAACAGCAGGGAGTCGGCCATGGGGGTTCGCCTTCCGGGGTCGGGGTCGAGGGGTGAAGGTGCTGGTAGCGGCGCTGGTGGGGGGAGCGGCTCAGGCGACCGGGCGGGGCGGCGCGCCGAGCCGTTGGACGGTGGCGAGTACGTCGTCGAGCCAGGCGACCGTCATCCGTTCGTACGCGATGCCCCCGCGGAGCACGACGTGTTGCAGCTCCTGCCCCGCGTCGAGCGGTGCGGGGGCCTCGGGCCCGGTGAAGTCGCGCAGCTCTCCGGCGAGATAGTGGGCGAGTCGGTCGCTGTGCACCCGGCGGTGCCGTTCGACCTCACGGACCAGTGCGGCCGGGTCGTCGAAGGCCGCGCCGCGGATCTTGACGGCGAGGTCGTGGCGCAGGCTCTCGGGTTCGATCGGCTCGTGCAGCCACCGGGAGAGGGCGGCGCGGCCCGGGTCGGCGACGGAGTACTCCTTCTTGTCCGGCCGGCCCTGCTGCGCCACCTCGCGGACGGCGAGCATGCCCTCGCTCTCCATGCGCTTGAGGACGCGGTAGATCTGCTGGTGCGTGGCGGTCCAGAAGTAGCCGATGGAGCGGTCGAAGCGCCGGGCGAGCTCATAGCCTGAACCCGGCTTCTCCAGGAGCGAGACGAGGATCGCATGTTCGAGCGCCATACCCCGATCCTTCTATGCAACTCGTTGCATAGACAAGCCGCAGCGCCCGGTTGAGACGCGGCTCACCCCGCAGCCGCCGGCATCAGCACCCGAAAGCGGGTCCGAGTTGTCACGCGATGAGCGGACTCGGGGCTTCTGCCACCCTCCGTCCGGTCCCGACGCCCTAGCGTGGCTCGTGCACCAACCCACTGGTGCCGGTCGGGCACCGTCGTGCCGGCCCGGCCCGACAGCTGCCAGAGGAACCCCGGTTGACAGGTCGCAGGACGACGGATGAACCCCGCAGGACCGCCCTGCCGCGCGTGCGGTACTGGTTCGACACCGTCGTCGCCCGCGGGACACCGGTGCTCATCGGCTGGCTGACCCTGGTCTGCCTGGCCGTCGTGGTCCCGGCGAGCGTGGCGCTGGTCTGGGCGGACCGTCGAGCGCCCACCACGCGGTCGGAGCGGCTCGTGGCCGTCTGGGTCAGCGTCGGACAGACCCTGAAGATCGGCGGTGCGGTGGGCAGCCCGCTCTACGTGCTGTTCTCGGTACTGCTGGCCCTCGTGGCACTGCTGTTCGTCTCCACGCTCGTCAGCCTGATCACCACCGGCCTCAACGACAAGGTCCTGGCCCTGCGGCGCGGCCGGTCCACCGTGCTGGAGGAGCGGCACACCGTTCTACTGGGTTGGTCCGAGCAGGTCTTCCCGATCGTCTCCGAACTGGTCGTCGCCAACTCCAACCAGCGTCGGGCGGTCGTCGCCGTCCTCGGCCCGAAGGACAAGGCGGAGATGGAGGACGAGATCGCCCTCGCCGTCGGCCGGCTGGGCCGGACCCGGCTGATCTGCCGCAGCGGGGTGACCACGGACCCGGCGCTGGTCGCGCTCGTCCGCCCCGAGACGGCGCGCGCCGTCCTCGTCCTCACCCACGCAGGCGAGGACGGGGACGCCCACGTGGTGAAGACCCTGCTCGCCCTGGAGGCTGCCGTACGGGGGCGGGGCCTCCCCGGAGTCGTCGCCGCGGTCCGCGACGGCCGCCACCACCGGGCGGCGCAACTCGCCGCCGGACCGCGGGGCCGGGTGCTGAACATCGAGGACGTCACCGCCCGGCTCATCGCCCGGACCTCGCGCCAGCCCGGTCTGTCCCTCGTCCACCAAGAACTCCTGGACTTCGAGGGGGACGAGTTCTACACGGTCCACGAGCCCGAGCTCACGGGGTACGCCTTCGGCCGGCTGCTCCTCGCGTACGCCACGTCTTGCGTCGTCGGCATCCTGGGCAGCGCCGGCGACGTCGAACTCAACCCTGCGGCGGACAGGGTGCTGGGGGCGGACGACCGGATCGTCCTGGTCACGGAGGACGACGACACCGCCGTCCTGGCGGACGGGCCGCTGCCCGTGGACGAGGAGGCGATCGCGGTACCCGGGCCGTGCGCGCCGCCGGCCGAGCGCTTCCTCGTGCTCGGCTGGAACCACCGTGCTCCGCGCATCATCGAGCAGCTGGATCCGTGCGTACCCGAGGGGTCCGAGCTGGTGATCATGACGAACGGCGAGGAGGCGCTCCGGGACGCCGCACGCTGCGCGCGATCGCGCGCGGGCCGGATGCGGATCACGGTGCACGACGGGGACATCACCGACCCGCGGGCGCTCGCCGATCTGGACGTGGCGTCCTTCGACCGGGCCGTCGTCCTCGGCTACGACGACGCGGACGGCGGCGCCCCCGGTGCGCTCACCGGTGACGACCGGACCCTGGTGACCCTGCTCCACCTGCGCGCCCTGGAGAAGGCTTCGGGCCGGGAGCTGGCCGTCGTGATCGAGATGGCCGACGACCGCAACCGGCTGCTCGCGCCGGCCCGGGAGGGGGGCGACTTCATCGTCGGCGGCCGGCTCATCAGCCTGCTGATGACGCAGATCGCGGAGAACCCCCACCTCGCCGAGGTCTTCGACCGCCTGTTCTCGGCCGACGGCGACTCGCTCCACCTGAAGCCCGCGACGCACTACGTCCTGCCCGGCCGCGAGGTCACCTTCGCCACGGTCGTGGAGTCCGGTCGCCGGCAGGGGCATTGCGTCCTGGGGTACCGGCTGCACGAGAAGGCCCTGCACGGCCCTTCGTACGGGGTGCGCGTCAATCCGGACAAGCGGGACCGCGTACGGTTCGGCGCGCAGGACTCGGTGATCGTGCTGGCCCGGGAACCGGCGGCCCCGGCCGCCCCTTGCGCCACTCCCCTGTCCGAGGCCCTGCCCGGGCCCTTTCCCGGCGGCCGCAGCCGCGACGACATCAAGGCGACCGGCGGTCCCTGACGGAGACGAACACTTTACCCACCCCTGATGGCATGCCCAAGTCAAATCTGCCAGGCTCTTCCGGCAGTCGTCGCCCTGACCCAGGGGGACGCCGCACGACAGATCTCACCAAGCGATCGTGCAGACGATGCGCACAGTCCGCGGCTGCCCACCGGCGCACCCGAGCCGACCGGGCGGCCACCGAGCAGGCCGGGAATCCCGGCCGCCTCAAAGGAGTTACGTGTGAGAGCGACCCCCCACAAGGCCCTCGCAGCGAGCACCTTCACCCTCGCAGCGCTGGCCGCCGCCGCACTGTCCGTCACCCCGGCCGCCGCCGCACCGCTCAAGGCGCCGACGTCGACCGCCGCCTGCACCCCGGCCCAGGTGGTCACCAACGGTGGCTTCGAGAGCGGCACTTCGCCCTGGACCCAGTCGCAGACCGGCCTCATCACCAGCCGCGCCGGCCAGGCCGCCCATGGCGGCACCACCTTCGCCTGGCTGAACGGTGTCGGCCGCACGCACACCGACACGCTCTCCCAGAGCGTCGCGATCCCGTCCGGATGTTCCACCGCCACCCTCACCTTCTGGCTGCACATCGACACCGCCGAGACGACCAGCTCGACCAAGTACGACAAACTGACGGCCAAGATCGGCACCACGACGCTGGCCACCTACTCGAACCTCGACAAGAACACCGGCTACGTACAGAAGTCGTTCGACGTGTCGGCCTTCGCCGGCCAGACGGTCGCCGTCGCCTTCACCGGTACCGAGGACTCCAGCCTCCAGACGAGCTTCGTCGTCGACGACGTCGCGCTCGACACCTCCGGCGGCACCACGCCGCCCGGGGACTCCACCCGCACCCCGGCCTCCCCCTCGTACACCGTCAATCTCAGCAGCAACACGAGTGGCACCGGCTGGACCGGCCACGAGAGCGCGACCTTCACCAACGCCTCGCCGACCGCGCTCACCGAGGTCTACCTGCGGCTGTGGGACAACTACCACGGCACCTGCTCCGCCATGCCGATCACGGTTTCCAACGTCACGGGCGGCACCGCGGGCGCCCTGTCCGTCGGCTGCACCGCCCTGAAGATCGACCTGCCGACACCGCTGACGCAGGGCCAGAGCGCCACGATCGGCTTCGACCTGGGGATCACCGTGCCCAGCGGCGCCGACCGCTTCGGCTATGACGGCGCCTTCAGCATGCTCGGCAACGCCCTGCCCGTCCTCGCGGTCCGGGACGGGGCGGGCTGGCACCTCGACCCGTACACCAACAACGGCGAGTCCTTCTATTCGCTGGCCTCCGACTTCCGCGTGACCCTCGACCACCCGAGCAGCCTGCTCGTCCCGGCCACCGGCGCCTCGGTCGACACCCCCGGCACCAGCGGGCGCACGGTCACCACGGCCACCGCCACCAAGGTCCGCGACTTCGCCTGGGCGGCAGGCCCGTTCAGCAAGATCTCCGGCACCTCCGCGGCCGGCACCCCGATCAACGTCTACTCCGTCTCCGGCATCAGTTCGGCCGACGCGCAGTCGATGCTCACCACCGCCAAGTCCGCCGTGGACGCCCACTCGGGCCGGTTCGGCGCCTACCCGTACGGCGAACTCGACGCCGTGATCGACAACAACTACTGGTTCGGCGGGATGGAATACCCCGGGTTCGTCCTCGACCTGGTCAGCACCACCGCCCTCACCCACGAGATCGGCCACCAGTGGTGGTACGGCATCGTCGGCGACGACGAGTACGCGAGCCCCTGGCTCGACGAGGCCTTCACCGACTACGCCACCGACCTGGCCCTGAACAAGACCGGCGCGAACTGCTGGAACAGCGTCTCGTGGGCCTCGACCGCCGAGAAGATCACCAACTCCATGGGCTACTGGGACGCCCACTCGTCCCGGTACTCCACCGTCGTCTACGGCTACGGCAAGTGCGCCCTGCACGACCTGCGGCGCACCCTCGGGGACACGGCCATGGCCAAGCTCCTGAAGGACTACGCCACTTCGCACTGGTACGGCGTCTCCACGACCGCCGAGTTCAAGGCGGCCGCCCAGGCCGCCACGACCACGGACCTGAGCTCGTTCTGGACGCAGCACCGCATCGACGGCTGACCCGACTCCGCCCCGCACCGCTTCGCCGCGGTGGACGCCTCCCCGCGTCCACCGCGGCGAACCCATGTCCGGGGCCGGAATTGCACGCCTACCGCACCCTAGCCGTCACCTGTGACATGTGAAATATTACCTGCGCTCCGACCCAACTCCCCGAAAGGTCCGTCACGTTGCGCAGACTCCCCGCGGTGGTAGCGGCGATATCCCTCGCCCTCCTCGCCACCCCCGCGCTCGCCGCGCCCGAACCGCCGCCCCCCGTCGCGCGGCAGGCCCCCGAGCTGTCCCCCGCCCCGCCGCCCGCGCCGCTGGAGGTCCAGCGCCAGAGCCTGCGCCGGCAGGCCCTCGAAGGCGTCGCCGCCGGCACCACGCAGGCCGAGGCGGACGGAACGCTCCCGCGCCGCGCCGCGGTCGGCAAGCGGTACGTCGAACTCGCACAGGAACGCAAGGACAAGGTCTTCGTGATCCTGGCCGAGTTCGGCGACCAGGTGGACACCACCACGGAGTACGAGGGCAAGCCGCGCTTCGGCGGCACCCCCGGCCCCCGCCACGACACCATCGCCAAGCCCGCGAAGAGCGACAACCACACCCTGTGGCGCAAGGACTTCGGCCAGGCCTACTACCAGCAGCAGTTCTTCGGCACCGATCCCGGCGCCGTCACGCTCCGCAACTACTACCGGTTGCAGTCCTCCGGCCGCTACGACATGGACGGCCAGGTCAGCGACTGGGTACGGCTGCCGTGGAACGAGGCTCGCTACGGGACGGACAACTGCTCCGAGCCCGGCCAGTGCCGCACCAACTGGGACCTCGTACGAGACGCCACCAACGCCTGGTACCACACCGAGCGCGCCAAGGGCCGCACCCCGGAGGAGATCAAGGCCCAGCTGGCCGAGTACGACGTCTGGGACCGCTACGACGCCGACCACGACGGCAACTTCGACGAACCGGACGGCTACCTCGACCACCTCGTCATCGTCCACGCGGGCAAGGACCAGACGTGGGGCGGTGGCGACCAGGGCAAGGACGCCGTGTGGGCGCACCGCTGGTTCGCGTATTGGGACCAGGCGGGCAGCGCCGGTCCCGGGGACAACAAGGCGGGCGGCACCCCGGTCGGCGAATCCGGGATCTGGGCCGGCGACTACCTGACCGGTGGCGAGAACAGCGGAGTCGGCCTGTTCGCCCACGAGTTCGGGCACGACCTCGGGCTGCCGGACCTGTACAGCTCCGACGGCGACAACGCCGTCAACTTCTGGTCGCTGATGTCCACGGCCTCCTACCTCGGCAAGGGGCGCAACACCACCGGCGACTTCCCCGGCGACCTCGACCCGTGGAGCAAGCTGCAACTGGGCTGGCTGGAGTACACGGAGGCCGACGCGGGGCGCAAGACGCGCGCCGTACTCGGGGTCTCCGGCTACAACACCGAGGACCCACAAGCCCTGTTGGTGCACCTGCCACCCTCGCTGACCCGCACCGATCTGACCGACCCGTACGAGGGCGGCAGCCAGTGGTGGAGCGGCACCGGCGACTTCATGGACAACACCCTGACCCGGACGGTCGACCTGACCGGGGCGGCGTCGGCCCGGCTGGACGCCCGCGTCTGGTACGACGTCGAGCAGGACTTCGACTTCCTGACCGTCGAGGCCTCCACGGACGGCGGCACCACCTGGTCCGCCCTACCGGGCACGGTCGGCGGAGCCGCGATCCCACCGAAGGGAATCTCCGGCACGTCCGGCGGCTGGGCCGAACTCGGCGTTCCACTGGACGGGTTGGCGGGGCGCAGCATTCAACTGCGGCTGCGCGTCACCTCGGACGGCAACACGCACGGCAAGGGCGTCACCTTCGACGACGTACGGGTCACTGCGGACGGGCGCGAGCTGCTGCGCGACGGCGCCGAGTCGGGTGCCAACGGCTGGACGGCGCAACGCTGGTCGCGCACGGAGGGCCGGACGGGCAGCGCGGAGCACCCGCGTGCCTACCTGGTGGAGAACCGGCGCTACACCGGCTACGGGAGCTACCTCAAGACCGGGCCGTACAACTTCGGTTCGGGCAACGACACGGTGGAGTTCTACCCGTACCAGCAGGGGGTGCTCATCTGGCTCTGGGACACGGCGTACAGCGACAACACCACCAAGGCGCATCCGGGCGCGGGCCTGCTGCTGCCCGTCGACGCGCGGCCGGAGCCGCTGCGCAACGCCGACGGCACGCTGGTCAACGCGCGTGCGCAGACCTTCGACGCGACGTTCTCCACGCGCCCGAGCGACGAGATCGTGCTGCACAAGGCCGGCGTGCCGGTGCTGGTCCCGGCGCGGCCCGGGGTCCCGGTCTTCGACGACCACAAGGGCGGCTACTGGAACGCGGACCTGCCCCAGGTGGGCGTGAAGGTCCCGGACACCGGGACCCGGATCACGGTGGTGAAGGAGGCCTCCGGAGGGGCCCTGACCACGGTCCAGGTCACCCCCTCCCCCTGACCCCCGGCCGGTCCTCTCGGCGCGACGGGCGCCGAGGGGACCGCAACCGCGCCTTCCTACGGCGTGCAGGGAAGTCGAACGGTGACGAGGAGACCGCCGGCGGGGCGGGGGACGAGGTCGAGGGTCCCGTCGTGGGCGCGCACGATGCCGTGCACGATGGCGAGGCCGAGGCCGACGCCGGCGTGCTCGTCGGTGCGTACGCGTTCCGTTCCGCGCCGGAAGGGTTCGGTGCGGGTCGGTACCGGTTCCGGTGGCACGGGACGGCCCGTGTTCCCGACCCGCAGCACGCACCCGTCCTGCTGCGCTTCGGTGTGGACCGTCACGGTGCCGCCGGAGGGGAGGTTGTGGACGACGGCGTTCTGGACGAGGTTCGTCACCATCCGCAGCAGGAGCTCCGCGGAGCCACTGGTCCGTGTGGCTCCGCCGGTGACGTCGAGCGTGATCCCGCGCCGTTCGGCGAAGGGGAGCAGGGTTTCGGCGGCCCCTTCTGCGAGGGGGGAGAGGTCGACGCCCTCGCGGGTGAAGCTCCCGCGGTCGCTGCGGCCGAGCAGCGGGCGGATTCGCCGGCGATGCCGGCGGCGATCGCTTCCAGCCGGAGACCGTCACGGACGGCTTCGGCGAGGTACGGCTCGTCCTCCACGATCAGTACGCGCATGTCCGAAGCCCGAGCAACGCCACCGAGCGTGCCGCTGCCGGTGTGGGGCGGGGCCGGTGCGCCGGCGCCCCCGCCGCGCTGCGCCACCACCGGCGCGACGCCAGCCCGGCCAGCACGGCGCCGGCGGCGTTGACCAGTGGGCTTTCAGCGGGCGCGGGCCGGGGCGAAGGGGCCGCCTTCGCCGAAGGCCAGTGCGGCGAACCGGTCGCCGATGCGGCGGTGGGTGGCGGCGTCCGGGTGGAGCTGGTCGGGGAGCGGTAGCTCGGTGAAGTCCGCCTCGCCGTAGAGTTCGCGGCCGTCGAGGTAGTACAGGTGGGGGTCCTCGGCCGCGCGCTGCTTCACGATGCGGGACAGCTCGTCGCGGATGACGCCCAGCGTCAACTTCCCCGCGGCGCGCTCCGCGGGGTCGCCCGCGGCACGGAACTGGAGCTTCCCGGCGCTCAGGTTGCTGAAGTCCGGGACGCTGGGGCCGGGGGTGTCCTCGTGGATGGGGCACAGGACGGACGAGACGACCAGCAGGGGGGCGGTGGGATGCCCCTCCCGCAGGGTGTCGAGGAAACCGTGCACAGCCGGGGTGAAGGCGCGCAGGCGCATCAGGTCGGTGTTGACGAGGTTGATGCCGAACTTGACGCTGACCAGGTCGGCCGGGGTGTCCCGCATGGCCCGGGCGGTGAACGGGTCGAGCAGGGCGCTACCGCCGAAGCCCATGTTGATCAGGTCCACACCGCCGAGGGAGGCGGCCAGCGCCGGCCAGGTCCTGGAGGGGCCGGCGGCGTCCGAGCCGTGGCTGACCGAGCTGCCGTGGTGCAGCCACACCCTGCGGCTCCCCTGCGGTGCGGACTCGACGGGGGCGTCGGTGCGCAGGGAGACGAGCTCGGTGATCTCGTTGTACGGCAGCCAGATCTCGACGTCCTTCGGGCGGGCGGGCAGCCCCTCGAACCGGACGGTGCCGATGGGGCCGGGCCGGGTATCGACGGCCCCGGTGGTCATGTCGACCTCGCGGACGTTGCCACCGGTCACCGAGGCCTGACCGGCGAGGCGGCCGTCGACGAGGAGGTCGTACACGCCGTCGGGACGGGGCGGGGCGCCCACGTACGCCATCTTGGTGCGGAGCGTGTCCAGTTCGATGGTGGTGGCCGTGCTCCGGAACACCAGTCGTACGCCGGAGGGCTGGCCCTGCGCCATCGCCAGCTGCCCGTCCGCGTACTGCGCGCGGGCCCACGCCGGCAGCCGGTGCGGGAGCACACCGTGCTCCGTGCGCTCCAGGTCGAGCGCGCCGCGCAGGAGGTCCGCGGTGAGGGGGGTGGTGACGGTCGTGGTGGTCCGGTCGGCGGGGCCGGGTACGGAGGCATGCGGGTCGTTCATGACCCCAGACTGTCAACCGGACGCCGGATCCGCACATCACTTTCCGGGGGCAGCGGCTTCAGCCGGTCGGGGTGGAGCGGGCCGGATCGTCGGCCTCGGCGGTTCGGCGCTGCGGCGCGAGGAAGAGGGCCAGCGTCGGGAGGAGGTAGAGGCACCACACGATCGTCTGGAGCGCCGTCGGGTCGGGCTGGAAGTTGAACACGCCCTTGAGGAGGGTCCCGTACCAGCTGTCGGCGGGGACGGTGGTGCTGATGTCGAAGGCGAGGGTGTGCAGGCCCGGAAGGATGCCGGCCTCCTGGAGGTCGTGGAAGCCGTACGCGAGGACGCCGGCCGCCACGACGATCAGCATGGCGCCGGTCCAGGTGAAGAACCGGGCCAGGTTGATCTTCAGGGCGCCGCGGTAGAACAGCCAGCCCAGCACCACCGCGGTCAGGAGTCCGAGCAGCGCGCCGATGAGGGGTCGGATGCCGTCACCGGTGGCCTGGACCGCCGTCCAGATGAACAGCGAAGTCTCCAGTCCCTCCCGGCCGACCGCGACGAACGCGGTCAGGACCAGGGCGCCGGTGCCCACCGCGAGGGCGGCGTCCAGCCGGCCCTGCAGTTCGCTCTTCAGCTGGCGGGCGGTACGCCGCATCCAGAACACCATCCACGTCACGAGGCCCACCGACAGGACGGACAGGATGCCGCCGAGGGCCTCCTGGGCCTGGAAGGTGAGGGTGGAGGAGCCGAACTGGAGGGCGGCGCCGAAGCCCAGCGACAGGACGACGGCCAGCGCGACACCGGACCACACGGGCACCAGCTTGTCCTGTCGGCCGGTCTTGACCAGGTAGGCGACCAGGATGCAGACGACGAGGCTCGCTTCGAGTCCTTCGCGCAGACCGATCAGGTAGTTGCCGAACACGGCGTCGGATCCCTTCCGGTGGGTCAGGTGAACAAGGACCGGCCCCACCAGTCGTCCTGGTCGCGGACGCCCGGCGGGACGGCGAATACGGCCGAACCCACGTGCTGGACGTACTCGTTGAGCGAGTCGTGCGCGGCCAGGTTGCGCTGGAGGGGGACGAAGCCCTTGCGGATGTCGCGCTGGTAGGCGAGGAAGAACAGCCCGGCGTCGAGCCGGCCGAGGCCGTCGGTTCCGTCCGTGAAGGAGTAGCCGCGGCGCAGGATGGTGGCGCCGGCGTTGCTGTCGGGGTGGGCGAGGCGCACGTGCGCGTCCGCCTTCATGGCCTTCAGGAACGGCTCGTCGCGCTCCTTGGACCTGCCGGCGGGGGCGCCTTCGCCCTTGTCGCGGCCGATGATGTCCTCCTGCTCCAGGAGGGAGGTCCGGTCCCAGGTCTCGATGCGCATCCGGATGCGGCGGGCGACGAGGTAGGAGCCGCCTGTCAGCCAGTCGGCGCCGTCCCCGGCGCCGACCCACACGTGCGCGTCGAGGGCCTGGTCGTCGGTGCCGGAGATGTTCCGCGTGCCGTCCTTGAAACCCATCATGTTCCGCGGGGTCTGCGCGTCGGGGGTGGTGGAGGAGGTCTTGCCGAAGCCGAGCTGGGACCAGCGCACGGCGGTCCGGCCGAAGCCGATCCGGGCGAGGTTGCGGACGGCGTGCACGGCGATCTGCGGGTCGTCCGCGCAAGCTTGGACGCACAGGTCGCCGCCGCTCCTGACCGGGTCCAGGTTGTCGCCGGGGAACCGCTCCAGGTCCACGAGGGCGTCCGGGCGCCTGCCCTCCAGCCCGAAGCGGTCCGGGGCGAAGAGGCTCGGACCGAAGCCGATGGTGAGGGTGAGGCGGGAGGGTTCGAGGCCGAGGGCTTCGCCCGTGTCGTCCGGCGGGGCTTCGGGGAGGCCGCCGACGGCGCCCCCGCCGACGGGCCGGCCTTCGGCCATCAGCCGGGCGGCCCCGGTCCACTCCTTCAGCAGCCCGACCAGCTCCGCACGGTCCTTCGTCGTCACGTCGAAGGCCGCGAAGTGCAGGCGGTCCTGGACGGGACTCGCGATCCCGGCCTGGTGCTCGCCGTGGAACGGCACGGCCGTACCGCTCGCAGTGGGGTCGCCGGGGGCGGCATCGCCCCGGAAGACCGCCACCGCACCGCCGGCCGCGGCGGCGCCGAGCGCGAGCCCGGCACCGCCCCAGCCGAGCAGCGCGCGGCGCGAGGTCCCGCCGGCCGGCACGTCCGGGGCCGCGCCGTGGCCGTGGCCGTGGCCGTGGCCGTGGCCGTGGCCGTTGTGGCCGCTCTCCGGGTCCGCTTCGGACATCACCGCTCTCCCGCCTGCTTCAGGTCTGGGCGGCAAGGCCGCGACAGGCCCTGGTAAGGCAAGGCTACCCTTCCGTCTACGGAACTGTAGACGATGGCGGGCGATCCGTCCCACCCGGACGCGATCGGCCGCCGCCCCCCAAAACCGCGAGCACCGCCGTTGCGGCGGTCAGCCAGGTCAGCGCGTAGAGCCAGCCACCGAGGACATCGGTGGGCCAGTGCACACCGAGGTAGATCCGGCTCAGCCCGACGGCAACGGCCCAACATGCGACGAGGGCCCCGCAGAGCCGGGCCGCGGCCGGGGCCGCCCTACGCCATGCGGCCCAGGCCAGCAGCCCGGCCACCAGCGCCGAGGTGGTGGCGTGCCCGGACGGGAAGGCGAACCCGGAGGCCGGCGCGGCCCAGTCGGCGACCGGCGGGCGCGGCCGCGCCACGCCGTACATGACGGAGTACCGCACGCCCTGGACGAGCAGCAGGAAGCCCAGCGCCCCAGCGGCCGCGAGCATCCGGCCGCGCGGACCCCGGCCCGCGATGAGCCCGGCGGCGACGGCGCACACGTACGGGACGGGACCGCTTCCGGTGGCCGTGATGCCGCGTGCGAGGGCCACCGGGACCGGGGATCGGCGGCGCAGCGACCACCGGTGCCAGGCCTCGTCGAAGGCGTACGGGGCGCCGTGCCGCGCCAGGATCAGGGCGGTCAGCAGCGCGAACAGTGCAGCGCACGACGCTGCGGCCAGGGCCCGGCGAGTGGGTGACGGTCCGTTGCCGGTCCGCATCAAGGAGCGGTCCGCAGCCACGATGACCCCGCGCCCCGCCGTCGTACGGGGGAGGCCGCCGCGAGCCGCCTCAACGCGGGCCCTCGTTCGACGTGCGGCCGCCCCTGCGGCGGATCATTTCGACGGCCACGGGGGTGAGGGAGACCAAGACGACGAGGGCGACGATCGGCAGCAGGTAGCGGTCGACGTCGGGCACCGAGGAGCCGAGCGCGTAGCCGGCGAGCACGAGGCCCACGGTCCACACGAGACCGCCGACGACCTGCCACAGGGCGAAGACGCGGGCGGGTACGCCGAGGGCTCCGGCCAGCGGGTTCAGTACGGTGCGCACGATGGGGACGAACCGGGCGAGGACGATGGCCTTGGCGTGCCCGTAGCGGTCGAGGAACTCTTCGGCCCGCTCGGCGCCCTCGTGGAGTTTGCGGCTGCCGCTGCGGGCCAGTAGGGCCCGCCCGCCGCGCCGCCCGATGAGGTACCCGACCTGCGCCCCGAGCAGGGCTCCGGCCGCCGCCGAGCCGAGCACGAGGGGCAGCGAGAGGTGGACCGGGCCGTGCGCGCCCGGTACGCAGAACAGTCCGGCGGTGAAGAGGAGAGAGTCGCCGGGCAGGAAGAAGCCGATCAGCAGGCCGGTCTCGGCGAACATGACGACGGCGATGCCCAGCGCCCCGAAGGCCGCGAGCAGGGATCCGGCGTCCAGTAGGTCGACGGCCTGCGGGCCGGGGCCCGGTACCGCCGCCGCGAGGAGGAGGGGGAATGGGGCCACGGCGACAACTCCCGTACGTGAGGGGACGAGAGTCCAGGGCGACACCCGACCGGCGGCCGACTACAGCTCCGTAGACGGTCTACGGAACTGTAGACGATCGGAGCGCGCGGCGTGTTCCCCCGACGGGCGAGGACACGCGCACGGCAAGGACACGCGGACGACTCGCGGACCGGCCCGGAGCCCTACCCGATGTCGACCACGCGGGCCCAGGCGGGCGGCGTGTCCGGTACGTAGTCGGGATCGCCCTCGTCCCATGACCGGGACGCACGTCGTCCGGGAAACAGGCCGATCACCGTCCGGCACGGCGGCCGGGTGGCCGGCCAGGCCGTCTGGCCGTCGGTCAGGACCACGATGACGTCCGGCCGGGCCCCCGCCCGGAGCGCCGTGGCGAAGCCCGTACGCAGATCCGTACCGCCGCCGCCCAGCAGCGGTATCCCCTCGGCGCGGCACAGCGGGTGCGCGATCCGGGCCGCCGCGTCACACGGCACCACCGTGACCAGGTCCCGCCGGCCGCCCACCGCGCGGGAGATCGCGGCGACTTCGAGCAGCGCACTGCCCAGCTCCGCATCGCTGACCGACGCCGAGGTGTCGATGACCACCGAGACCCGGGGCGGCCTGCGCCGCAGGCTCGGCAGCACGACACCCGGCACCCCCGCCGAGCGCCGTGACGGGCGGCCGTACGAGTAGTCCTCGCCCGCACCCGAGCCGGAAGTCGCCGAACGGACCGCCGCTCCCAGCAACACCCGCCACGGCTGCGGCGGATGGAACGCCTCCTCCGCCCACCGCTTCCACCCGCTGGGGGTGCTTCCAGGACGCCCGGTGATGCCCTGCGCCACCCGGAAGCGCACCGCGTCCCGTTCCTGTTCAGTCAGCCCGTGCGCACCGTCCTCCCCGAGGTCCCACTCCCGTTCCAGCCCGTCGGCGCCGCTGCCGCAGTCCAGCCAGGCCATGTGCTGCGTACGCGGTCCGAGCCCGAACTGGCGCAGGTAGTCCTCCATGAGCTGCCCTTCGGGCAGCCCCACATCGGTCGGCCGGACGGCGCCGGCGGGGTGGACCAGCCCGTCTCCGAACACGTCGTCGTTGATCTCGAAGTCCGCCGCGATGTTCATCCGCAGCCGTTCCCCCGGCCCGTGCAGCCCTCGCTCCCGGGCCACCCGGTCGCCGCGCCCGTGGTGGTCGCGCAGCAGGTGCGACACCTCGTGCACCCACACTCCGGCCAGCTCCTCCACCGACGTCCGCTCCACGAACGACGGCGATGCGTAACACCGCCAGTGCCGGTCGACGGCCATCGTCGGGACCCGCCGCGACTCCACGACGTGCAGGGCGAACAACGCCGTCGCCAGGTACGGCCGGACCCGGGCGGCGTGGAGTCGGGCGGCGAACAGCTTGTCGAGGTCCAGTGCCCCCTCGGGTCCCCCGGTCATCGGCCGCCCCGCGTGGCCGCTGCGGCGCGCGCCGTCGCCCGGTCCGCCCGCAGGGACAGCGACACCGCACCGGCGAGCCCCTCGATCTCCGCCGGTACGTCCCACTCCGCGCGGCGCAGTGAGGCCAGCGCGGTCGCCGGCACGACCACCAGGTCCGGGGCCCCCGTCTCCAGCGCCCGCACCATGAGCGCCCACGCCGCGTCCCAGCGCGCCTGCTCCGGGCGTTTGCGGACCGCTTCCACCACGCCGTCGAGCACGGCCTGGCGCAGGTCGCCCCGTTCGGGCAACGCGGCGGCGGCCGGATCGGCGAGCAGGTCCTCGGGGTCCGGGAGGTCCATCCGGTCCAGGCCCGCCAGCAGTTCCAGGCCGGGGCCGTCCCCGACGGTGCCCCTGACCAGCAGGGAGAGTACGTCCCGCGAGGAGCCCGCCGCGGTCGCGAAGGCGATCAGGTGCAGGGTCATCTCCCAGCTCCGCGGCGACGGCCAGGGGCCGCCCCGGCGGGCTTCACCGCTGGGAAGCCGGTGTACGAGCGCGGGGCGGGCGGCGAGCAGTCCGCACACCGCGCGACGGGCGAAGTCCACGGCGGCCGGCAGCCTTTCCGGGTCGAGCCGCGGCAGTGTGGCCCGGGGCCATGTCCCGCCGAGGCCGCGTACCACGACGTCGTGGTCGTGCGTCCACTGGAGGTGGACGAACCGGTTGGCCAGCGGCGGACTCAGCTCCCAGCCGTCGGCCGCCGAGGACCGCGGGTTGGCGGCGGCCACGATCCGCACGCCGGGCGGCAACTGCAGCGCCCCGATCCGCCGTTCGAGCACGAGGCGCAGCAGAGCGGCCTGCACGGCCGGCGGCGCGGTGGACAGCTCGTCCAAGAACAGCAGCCCCCGGCCGGCTCGTACCAGTCGTACGGCCCAGTCCGGCGGGGCCATCGGGACACCCTGTTCCGCAGGGTCGTCCCCGATGACGGGCAGGCCCGAGAAGTCCGACGGCTCGTGCACGCTGGCGATCACGGTGGTCAGCGGCAGGTCCAGGGACGCCGCAAGCTGCGTCAGGGCGGCGGTCTTGCCGATCCCCGGCTCGCCCCACAGCAGTACGGGCAGGTCAGCGGCTACAGCCAGGGTCAGGGCCTCCAGTTGGCCGTCGGGGCGCGGTTCGGTGGTGGTGTCCCGGAGCAGGGCCAGCAACGCGCCGGCGACGTCGAGTTGGGAGGCGGTGCCGGGGGTGCCGGGGGCGGTGGGAGAGTCGGGAGAGTCGGGAGCAGTAAGCGGGGCAAACGAGGCATGTGAGGGCATGTGTGATCACCTTTTCGGGTTCGCAGGTCGCTCGCGGTTCAGCGAGCGGTGGTGTGGCGCGGGCGTGAGCGGTCCCGACGAGGCGCAGTGCGGGCGCCCGGGAGCAGATCACCCGGTCTGGGACGGGTGCCGGGACCGACCAGGTCCGCCCTGAACAGCCCGTACGTGATGCGGCGCAGCGCGGCCGCCTCCAGTTCGTCCCGCAGGGCGCCGTCGCGCAGCAGTGCGTCGGGACCCAGCAGGCCCTCGACGACGGCCAGCGCGCCGGCCGTGTCGCCGTGGTCGAGGCGTTCGCGCACGCCGGCGAGGCATTCCGGGCGGCGGTGCGCCTCGTCGATCGCCTGGAGGCAGGGCAGCGGGGTGCCGGACAGGGCAACCAGCAGTTCCTCCCGCCGGATCTCGGCCGGGTCGTGGTCGAGCGGGGCCAGCACCCCGTCGACCAGGCCGATCCGGTGCCGGGCTCCGCGGCAGTCGACAGGGTGCGGTTGCCGTTGACCCGGCCGGTCCGGAGTCGGCCGGGCTCCGGTCGGCGCGTGATCCGGTACGAGTGCCGCCGCGACCAGCGGGTGCAGTCGAGCGGGGTCGATCGAACCGGTGCGGACCAGCTCCAGGTCGGGCAGTTCCCAGGTCGCCGCGTCGGGCAGGACCGGGGGCGGCGCGGCACGTGCAGCGGCGGACGCCGCAGCGATCCGAACGGCGGGCGCCCCGCTGCCGTCCCCGTCCGCGACGAAGTCCAGGTCCAGCCGCTGCCGGGAGCCGAGCCGTACGGTGACGGTCCGGGTGGACAGCCCTTCCGCCCGGATCAGGATCCCCGCCTCGGCCGCCCAGCGGTCCACGGCGCAGCGACGCCCCTGCGGCACGAGCCCGAACAGGGCCGGGTCCGGCGCGGGGATGCCTGCGACGGGGCGCGGACCGGCCCCGGAGCGGATCCGGAGCTCCTCGGTCCGGCGCGCGTCCCAGAGGTGGCGGTGCAGGTCGAGGCGGAACCGGGGGTTGGGACGGGGGTGCGGATGGCGGCGGGCGGCGGGCTCGTCACGGGATCCGTCCCACAGCGCGAGACTGATCCTCTGACCGGCGTCCGCCCACGCCGGCGGAGTCCGCGCCACCAGGTGCAGCGGGCGCGCGTCGTCGCGCCCCGCGGGGTCGTACCGGGCCAAGGTGAGGGTCAGGCCCGGGCGCAGCAGTCCGTTCGGGGCGATCCTCGGCATGTGCCAGCGCAGCAGGTCGGGAGCCAGGTGGCGGAGGTCGGCCCGGAGCAGGGCGGCGAGTTCGCGCCCGTGGGTACGTGCCACGGAACGCAGATCGAAATCGACGTCGATGCCTGCGGCGGCGCATGCCGCGGCCCAGTCCCCGGCAAGGCGGCGGGCGGTCGCAGTCTCGATCATGGACGGCGGCACGGCGAACTCGCGCACGCGCAGCCAGAGGGCAAGGCGGGAATCCCCGTTCGCGGTGTGAGTGGTCATCAGCACTCACCTTGCGCGGACGGGACCCCCGATCTGTGAGGGGAAGGAGTCGTCATCGCGGTGATCATACGAACCCCCGACCTGATCCGCGAGCCGGTTTTCCAGGCAGCGGAGTTCCCTGCCGTCGACTGCGTGACGCGCTACGGCCCTCCCGTGGGGACTTGAGTTCTAGTGATCGTCGCAACACCCCGATTCGGGGAGTGCGATGGACTTCGAGATCCGGGACCGTTCAGTCAACCGGGGACGCCGTTCGTTGACCGAGGAACGGCGTGCCTACCTTCAGCTCATGCAGCAAGGCGTGAGCAGTCGGGAAGCGTGCCGGATCGTCGGTATCAACCTCAGGACGGGGAAGCGGTGGCGTAACGGCCGCGCCCCGTCCGGCAGGACCGGAAGGGCGCTACCGCTCACAGCGGTAGCGCCCTCGTCCGGTCCTTCGCGCTTTCTGCGCGAGGCGGACCGGATCCACATCGCCGACCGGCTACGCGAGAAGGCAGCCATCCGTACGATCGCGGCCGAGCTGGGCCGCAGCCCGTCCACGGTCAGCCGGGAGATCCGCCGCAATCGGCACCCGGGTAACGGCCAGTACCGGCCGCACGCGGCCCAGGCCCGCGCCGACGCCCGCCGGCCCCGCCCCAAGCCGGGGAAGATCGGCCAGAACCCCGTGCTGCAGGACTTCGTCCAGGACGGCCTGGACCTGAAGTGGAGCCCGGAGCAGATCTGCGAGAGTCTGCGCCGGACTTTCCCCGACCGGCCGGAGATGCACGTGGTCCACGAAACGATCTACCAGGCCCTCTACGTCCAGGGCCGCGGCGAACTGCGCCGAGAGCTGGCCCGCGCCCTGCGTTTGGGACGCGCCCGCCGCACACCGCGCCGCCAGGCCCAGCAGCGCCAGCCCCGCTTCACCACCCCGATGGTCATGATCAGTGAACGCCCGGCCGAGGTCGAGGACCGGGCCGTGCCCGGCCACTGGGAAGGCGACCTGATCATCGGCAAAGACAACGGCTCCGCGATCGGCACCCTCGTCGAACGCGCCACCCGCTACGTGATGCTCCTGCACCTGCCCGACGGCCGCAGCGCGGAACACGTCCGCGACGCCCTCGTCGAGACGGTTCAGACGCTGCCCGCACACCTGGTGCGCTCGCTGACCTGGGATCAAGGCAGCGAAATGGCGGCGCACGGCTCGTTCACCGATGCCACCGACATCCCGGTCTACTTCTGCGACCCCGCCAGCCCTTGGCAGCGCGGCTCGAACGAGAACACCAACGGCCTGCTGCGGCAGTACTTCCCCAAGGGCACCGACCTGTCCGTCCACGGACGCGACCACCTCGACGCCGTCGCGGCCCAGCTCAACGGGCGCCCACGCAAAACGCTCGGCTGGGAGACCCCAGCCGAGCGCCTGCATAAACTACTTGCCGCCTGATCAAACCAACCAGGTGTTGCGACGATCCCTAGAAACCGCCGGAGTGCGGGAGGGCCGTGTGCCCGGGATGGTCCGGAGCAACACCATATGCGCGGATACGCGCAACGCGACAGGCATATGACAAAAGAAATCCGACTCAGGTCGCAGGAGCGACCCGACCCGGGGGTGATGCCACCGGCCGGGCGGGCCCCGACCATGGCGACGTGAAGGTGATGAACCCGTGGGAATGGCTTTTGGTGCTCGGCGCCGTCGCGCTGGTCCTGGCGCGGTGGCTTCCGCCGCGCCCGCGGCGGCCCCTCACCTTCGCCGCGCCGGCCGTCGTCGCGCTGTCGGGGGCCGCGCTCGGCGTGCTCGGGATGCGGTGGCAGATGGTGCCGGTGCTGGTCGGCGCGGCCGTCGCCCTCCCGTTCGCGCTTTCGCCGCTGCTGCGGCAGCGCACGCGCAGGGCTCCGTGGTGGCTGGCGCTGCCGGCTTCGGTGGTGTGCCTCGCCCTGATCGCCGCCGGGCCGGCGGCGGCCTGGGCGCTGCCCACGCCGGTGTTCCCCGAGCCGTCCGGCCGGTTCGCGGTCGGCACCCACGTACTGGAGCTGACCGACCCCCAGCGCCCCGAGACCGCCACCCCCGCACCGGATGACCGCCGTACGGTCGTCGCCCAGTTCTGGTACCCCGCCCACCAGGCCCCCGCGGGCAGTCGGCGCGCCCCGTACCTCGGACGCACGGAACACGAGGCGCGCGTGGTCTCCGGCGCGCTCGCGAACTACGCCGGGCTTCCCGCCATGCTGCTGGACGGCCTGCCGCGCGCCCGGACGCACGCGGTGTACGACGCTGCGGTGGCCGGCGACGGGGCCGGCGACGGGGAGCGCTTCCCCGTCGTGCTGTTCTCCCCCGGGCTGGGCGGGGTACGGACCCAGAACACGGCCTGGGCGCAGGAGCTGGCGAGCCACGGCTACGTCGTCGTCGGCCTCGACCACCCCTACGACTCGGCCGCGGTCGTACTCGCCGACGGACGCACGGTCCGTACGGAGGTCTCGGCGACGGGCGACGACGCCGAGGACGAGAAGCGGGCGGCCGGGTGGACTGCCGTCCGCGCCGCTGATCTCCGCTTCGTGCGGGCCCAGTTGGGGCGCGTCCAGAGCGGCGAGATCGCCGGTCCGCTCGCCGGGCACCTCGACACCGGACGCGTCGCGGCGGCCGGCCACTCCCTCGGCGGCGGCGCGGCCCTGCAGGCGGCCCGCCAGGACCCCGGGTTCGCCGCCGTCATCGACCTGGACGGCTTCCCCCACGATCCGGACCCGCAGCCCTTCCGCCAGCCGGTGCTCGCGCTCACCCAAGCCGTCGGCCCGAACACCGACCCGGACTATCTCCCGCGCCTCACCCGTGTCCTCGGTCTCAGCAGTGCGACGAGCTACCGCCTCACCGTCCCCGGTACCGCACACCTCACCTTCACCGACGCCCCGCTCTACCTGCCGCCCCTCCCCTCACTCGTCGGCTCCCTGGACCGCACGGAGGGCCCGCGCATCACCGCCGCCGCGAGCATCGCCTTCCTCGACCGCACCCTCCGCGACGACCCGGGCGGCGCAGCCGACCCGGCCGCGGCCCTGTCGGCGTACGGCAGCCTCGTCGTCCACCCCAAGTCCGGTGCGTGAACAGTCGGTTGATCTCCCGGGTGGGCCGGCCGCGCCACGCATATGCTCCCCCCTTACGTCCGTACCTCAAGCCGTAAGGGGACCGCCGCGTGAGCATCCGAATTCAACCCTCCTCCCAGGTCGACGAGAGCGCCGAACTCGGGGAAGGGACCACGATCTGGGATCTGGCGCAGGTACGGGAGGACGCGCGGCTCGGCCGCGACTGCATCGTCGGGCGGGGGGCGTACGTGGGGCCGGGCGTACGGATCGGCGACAACGTGAAGCTCCAGAACCACGCCCTGGTCTACGAGCCCGCCGTACTCGGCGACGGCGTGTTCATCGGTCCGGCCGCAGTCCTCACCAACGACTTCTACCCGCGGGCGGTCGACCCGGACGGCAAGCTCAAGCGCGGCGGCGACTGGGAGGCCGCCGGCGTCGTGGTGGCCGAGGGGGCTTCGCTGGGAGCCCGGTCGGTGTGCGTGGCCGGGGTGCGCATCGGGCGGTGGGCCCTGGTCGCGGCCGGCGCGGTCGTGTCCCGGGACGTAGCGGACTTCGCACTGGTCGCAGGCGTACCGGCGCGCCGGATCGGATGGGTGGGCCGGGCCGGCGTCCGCCTGGTGGAACGCGAGGGCGAGCCGGGCGTGTGGGAGTGCCCGCGCACCGGCGCGGTGCACGACGAGAAGGACGGAAGCCTGCTGGAACGGAGCTGACGGTACGTCGGCAATTTGAGTCAGCGGCATTTCCTCAAAACCGCAATCAACGAACACCCTTGGGCATACCTTGTCCCTGTACACGGGATCTGAGCAGGCAACAGGCTTTGTTCAGTGGGGGGTTGTACACGACGAGGGCATCGCGGACCAGGTGACGGACAGGCGCAAAACGCGCCCGCCCGACGCTGCCGTTCGCGCGTGCTCAGGTCCGGGGCATCGCTGGGGGGTTCCAGTGGGCGGCCCCGGACGGTTCGTGCCATCGGGGGAACCACACCGCCGGCACGCGCGCCGTCATGCGCAGTCCCCTCCGCGGAACGACGACCGCCAGGTCAGTCCGAGGAGCGATCAGAGGGGGTAGGTGTGTTGGAGCCGTACAGCTCGAACATACGAGGTGCGCGCAGCACACGGGGAACCGGGGTGGGGACCCGGTGAACACCACACGATTAGAGGCACTGGCCCACGAGGAACCGTCGCTGCACGCGCTCGCCGAGCGACTGCTCGCGCTGGCCGAGGCGGGACTGCCCGAGATGTACCTGCCGGGCGCCGACACCTTCGTCTTCACCCGGGTGGGTACGGTCGCCTCCGACGGCGTCCGCCGTACCGAGGCCCGCGGAACCAGCACCCGGTACGCCGCCATCACCGCGCTGGGCGCGCGGTTCCTGCCCGAGGACCGGCAACGCCCGCTGTTCGGCGGACACACCGTCGAGGAGTACACGGGCCTGCTGGTGGAACAGCTGCCTGCGGTGACCAACCTCGGTGACGCGGCGCTGATCGCCTGGGCCGCCGCCGAGACCGGCCACCCCAAGCTGGCGGACGCCCTCGCCCGGGTGACCGCACTGGACGTCCCCGGACGGCCGCAGTACACCGTCGAGGCGGCCTGGGTGCTCTCCGCCCTGACCGCGGCCCGTACCGCGGTGGACGTGGAGGACCGCCTGGCAGCGGCCCGAGACCGCCTCCTCGCGGCCAGGACGGAGGGCGGTCCGCTGTTCCCGCACGCCACCGGGCCGGGGCTGGTCCCCGGATACCGCTCGCACGTGGCCTGCTTCGCCGACCAGACCTATCCCCTGCAGGCGCTGGCCCGGCTGCACGCGAGCGGCACCGACCCGGAGGCCCTCGCGGCCGCCGACGCCTGCGCCGCGCGGATCTGTGCACTGCAAGGAGACGGCGGACAGTGGTGGTGGCACTACGACGCCCGCACGGGCGGCGTCGTGGAGGGCTACCCCGTCTACAGCGTGCACCAGCACGCCATGGCCCCGACGGCGCTCTTCGACCTCGCCGACGCGGGCGGCACCGACTTCGGCGCCGCCATCCGCCGGGGGCTGCGCTGGATGACGGACGTGCCCGAGATCAGCGGGCCCGACGGGACCCCGCGCGAGCCGATGATCCTCGAAAAGTACGGCGTCACCTGGCGCAAGGTCTACCGCGGCGACCCCGCCAAGGCCGTCCGTGCCGCCCGCGGCCTCACCACCAAGGTGGCCCCGCAGGTCCGACTCGCCCCGCTCGACCGGTTGTTCCGCCCCGTCGTGATCGACCGCGAGTGCCGCCCGTACGAGTTCGGCTGGCTGCTCCACGCCTGGCTCGGGGGGCCGCGGAGATGACCGTGCGACCACCGACCCGCCAGACCCTGTTCGGGGTCGGCCTCGACGCCCTGACCATGGACGAGACCGTGCAGCGCTGCCTGGAGGCGGTACGGCGTGGCGAACAGATCGAGATCGGCATGGTCAACGCCGCCAAGCTGGTCAACATGCGCCGCGACCCGCGCCTCGCGGCGGCCGTCTCCGGCTGCGACCTCGTCCTGGCCGACGGCCAGGCCGTGGTGTGGGCCGGCCGGGTCCTCGGCGTACGGCTACCCGAACGGGTCGCGGGAATCGACCTGTTCATGCGGCTGCTGGCCGCCGCCGAAACCGCGGACGTCCCCGTCTACCTGCTCGGCGCCCGACAGGACGTACTGGACCTGATGCTCGGCCGGATCGCCGAGCGCTTCCCCGCCCTGCGCGTGGCCGGCAGCCGCAACGGCTACTTCGACGACGCCGACCAGGGCGCGATCGCCGACGCCGTCGCGCAGAGCGGTGCCCAGCTGCTGTTCCTCGGCATGACCTCGCCCAAGAAGGAGATCTTCACCGCCGGCTACGGCAAGCGCACCGGCGCCCACGTGGTGCACGGCGTCGGCGGCTCCTTCGACATCCTGGCCGGCATCACCAAGCGGGCCCCCGCCGTCTGGCAGCGCATGGGCCTCGAATGGTTCTACCGCACCCTCCAGGAGCCGCGCCGCCTCGGCAAGCGCTACCTCACCACCAACACCGCCTTCCTCCTCATGACGGTGCGGGAACTCATCCGCCGTACACCGTCTGCCGGTTCCGCGAACAGGAGTCACTGATGCGCGTCGTCGTCGTGGGACAGGGATACGTCGGTCTCCCGCTGGCCATCAGGGCCGCCGAGGTCGGACACCAAGTGATCGGGTACGACGTGGACGCCCGGCGGGTCAAGAGCCTTGCCGCCGGCGAGTCGTACGTGGAGGACGTCTCCTCCGAACGGCTGGCCCGGGCACTGGAGCGCGGCTCCTACGCGGCCAGTGAACTCGCCCGCGACTGCGGCGGCTTCGACGTCGCGGTCGTCACGGTCCCGACCCCGTTACAGGACGGTGCCCCCGACCTGCGCTACATCGAGGAGTCGGCGCACACGCTGGCCCGCTTCCTGCGGCCCGGTGCGACCGTCGTCCTGGAATCCACCACCTACCCGGGCACCACCGAGGAGCTGTTCGGCCCGATCCTGGAAGACGGCTCGGGCCTCACCGCCGGTGTCGACTTCCACCTCGGCTACAGCCCCGAGCGCATCGACCCGGGCAACACCGTCTGGGGATTCCAGCAGACGCCCAAGGTCGTCTCGGGCGTGGACGCCGGCTCGCTCAAGGCCGTGGAGTCCTTCTACGCGCAACTCGTCGACAAGACGGTGCCGGTGCGCTCCCCCAAGGAAGCCGAACTGGCGAAGCTGCTGGAGAACACCTTCCGGCACGTGAACATCGCCCTCGTCAACGAGATAGCCATGTTCGCCCGCCACCTCGACATCGACGTGTGGCAGACCATCGAGGCGGCCTCCAGCAAGCCGTTCGGCTTCATGAAGTTCACCCCGGGCCCCGGGGTCGGCGGCCACTGCCTGCCGATCGACCCGTCGTACCTGTCCTGGCGGGTCCAGCGCGAGCTCGGCCAGAGCTTCCGCTTCGTCGAGCTGGCCAACGACATCAACAGCCACATGCCCGAGTACGTGGCGCGCCGCGTGATGGACGCCCTCAACACGAAGCGCCGCTCGGTCAACGGATCCAAGATCCTGCTGCTCGGGCTCGCGTACAAGAAGAACACCGGCGACGCCCGGGAATCGCCGGCGGTCCGCGTCTCGCAACTGCTCCTGGACATGGGCGCCAAGGTGCGCGCGGCCGACCCCCACGTGGTGGAGGGCATCAAGGTCGACTCCCGCCTCGTACGGGTCGAACCGACCCGCAAGGAGCTGGCCGCGGCCGACGTGGTCGTCCTGCTCACCGATCACGACTCCTTCGACTACGCGATGGTGACCGAGCACGCCTCCTTCGTGCTCGACTGCCGCAACCGGCTCTCCGGTCCCACCGTGGAGGTGCTCTGACACCATGCCCAGGATCATCTGCGTGGCCGGAGCACGGCCCAACTACATGAAGATCAAACCGGTGATGGACGCGCTGGAGCGCCGCGGCGCCGAGGTGGTCCTCGTCCACACCGGGCAGCACTACGACGAGTCCATGAACGACGTGTTCTTCCGCGACCTCGGCATCCGTCCCCCGGACCGGTACCTGGGCGCCGGGTCCGGCACCCACGCCCAGCAGACCGGCCGGGTGATGGCGGCCTTCGAGCCGCTGGTCGACGAACTGGCCCCGGACGCGGTGGTGGTGGTCGGCGACATCAACTCCACACTGGCCTGCGCCCTGGTCACCGCGAAGGCCGGCCCACTGCTGGCCCACGTGGAGGCCGGGCTGCGGAGCCGGGACTGGAGCATGCCGGAGGAGGTCAACCGGGTCGCCACCGACCGGGTCAGCGACTACCTGCTGGCGCCCTCGCCCGACGCCGCCGCGAACCTGCGGTCGGAGGGGTACCGGGAGGACCAGATCCACGTCGTCGGCAACGTCATGATCGACACCCTGTTCGCCAACCTCGACCGGGCCAGGGCCTCGGACGTCCTGGACCGGTACGGGCTCGCCCGGGGCGGATACGGCCTGGTCACCCTGCACCGGCCGGCCAACGTGGACGACCCTGCGGCGCTGCGCGGACTGCTGAAGGCGCTGGGTGAGATCTCCGACCGCTGTCCGCTGCTGCTGCCCGTGCACCCGCGGGCGGCGGAGCGGCTGGCCGAGATCGGGGTCCCCGGCGGGATCCGGATGGTCCCGGCCGCCGGGTACCTGGACTTCATCGCCCTGCAGGACTCCGCCCGCGTCGTGCTCACCGACTCCGGGGGCGTCCAGGAGGAGACCACCGCGCTCGGTGTGCCTTGCGTGACGCTGCGGGAGAACACCGAGCGGCCCATCACCGTCGAGGAGGGCACGAACGTACTGGCGGGCACCGATCCGGAGCGCATCACGGCCACGGTGAACCGGGTTCTCGACGATCCGCCGGCTCCGCGCTGCCCCGCGCTGTGGGACGGTCGCGCGAGCGAGCGGATCGCCGGGGTCCTGCTGGACGGCGGGACCGCGCGGAGCCGGCCGCGGCCCACCGACCTCGCCCCGTAGCACCGGCGACGAAGCAAGAACGCAAGAACGCAAGAACGCAAGAACGCAAGCAACAACCGTAATCACCGCAATGAATGAGCGGCGGCGCGTGCAGGACACGACGCCGCCGCGAGGGGGAAGACCATGGATCTCGCGGAGATCTGGCGGGTCATGCGCAGGCGCTGGTACGTGCTGCTGCCCGGACTGCTGCTCACGGCCGCGCTCGTCGCAGGCGTCTACCTGCTGGTCCCGGTGGAGTACCGGTCGCAGAGCACGGTGACGCTCCTGAACTCGAAGAAGGCCACGGTGGCCTTCGACGGCAACCCCTACCTGAGCACCCAGGCCTCGCTCACCGGCATGGCCGACGGCCTGGCCCGCAACCTCAACTCCGACGACTCCCGGGCCGACCTCAAGTCCCAGGGCGTCACGCAGGAGTACGAGGCGAAGATCGCCGACAACGCCCAGGGCCCCTTCATGTGGCTGAGCGTCACCGGGACCGATCCGGCCGCCGTCCTGAAGTCGGACCAGGTCTTCACGGCCTACGCCGAGAAGCGGCTCCAGGAGTTCCAGGCCCAGCAGTCGGTGACTCCGGAGGCCATGATCCGCATGGCGACGATCGTCCCGCCGCAAAAGCCGGAGGCGCAGACCAAGACCCGGCTGCAATACCTGATCATGGCTGGGGCGCTGGGCTTCGTACTCAGCCTGGTGGCGACCTTCTTCGTGGAGGCCCGGCGCCGCAGGTCGGACAAGCCGGGCCGGCACCGGCCCGCCCCGTCCGAGGCGGCGACACCCGAACCGGCCGGGCCCGCCGCCCTGCCCGACGCCGCGGACTCCGGGGCGGGCACCCCCCGTACCGCCCGGGCTTCCGCGGGATCGCCGTGACCGGCCCGGGAACCGGAACGGGGACCGCGACCGGGACCGGCGCCGGCGTCCAGGCCCCGCCCGAGGCGCCGTCGCTGAGCCGCAAGGTCGGCTCCGCCGCCCGGTGGAGCCTGGTCAACACCGTGGTCATGCGGCTCGGCAACTTCGTCACCGGCATCGTCCTCGCCCGCTTCTTCCTCGGTCCCGAGGCCTGGGGCGTGTACGGGATCGCCCAGACGGTGCTGCTGGTCCTGCTCTCCGCGAACGAGCTCGGCGTCTCCCTCGCCATCGTGCGCTGGGAGGGCGACCCGCGCCGCTTCGCCCCGACCGTGCTCACGCTGAGCGTCTCCTCCAGCCTCCTGCTGTACGCCGTCCTGTTCACGGCGGCCCCGGCGGTGGCCCGGGTGCTCGGCTCGCCCGAAGCCTCCGGCATCCTGCGGGTGATGTGCGTGTGCGTGGTCCTCGACGGCCTCTCGCAGGTGCCCGCCGGGTTCCTCACCCGGGAGTTCGCCCAGGGCCGGCGGATGGCCATCGACGCCGTCAACTTCCTCCTCAGCACGAGTGTGACCCTGCTGCTCGCCGTCGAGGGACGGGGCGCGATGAGCTTCGCCTGGGGCTCCGTCGCCGGCAACGCGGCCGCCCTCGCCGGATGCTGCCTCGCCGCGCCCGGCACGCTGAGGTTCGGCTGGGACCGGGAGCAGGCCCGGGCGCTACTGCGGTTCGGACTCCCCCTCGCCGGGGCCAGCATGCTGGCCCTCGGCGTCGTCAACGTGGACACGATGGTGGTGGGCTCCGCCCTCGACCAGCTGGCCCTCGGCTTCTACGTGCTCGCCTTCAACATCTCCGGCTGGCCCGTGCGGATCATCTCCGAGGCGGCCCGCCGGGTCTCGTTCGCCGGGTTCTCCCGGCTGGCCGACTCGCCGCGGGCACTGGCCGGCGGGTTCGGGCGCGCCCTGGGCGTGGTGATGACCGGCACCGTCCCGCTCTGCGTCCTGCTGGCCGCCCTCGCCTCTCCGATCATCGGGCTCGTGTACGGGGACCGCTGGCTGCCCGCGGCCGCTGCGCTGCCCTGGCTGATGGCGCTCGGCCTGGTCCGGATCGGCTGCGAACTGGCCTACGACTGTCTGGTGGCCATCGGGCGGCGCCGCTCCCTCATCGGCGTCCAGGGGCTCTGGCTCGTCATCCTGATCCCCGTGCTGGTGATCGGTGCGGGGGCCGGCGGGATCGTGGGCGTGGCCCAGGGGCACGTCCTGGTCGCCTGCGCCGTCGTGGTGCCGGTGTTCCTCGTCGCGCTGCACCGCGGCGGCGTCGGGCTGGGGACCGTGGCGCGGGCCTGCGCCTGGCCGTTCCTCGGCGGCGCCGTGATGGCCGCCGTGGTCCTCGGCCTGGAGCGGCTCCTCGGTGACGGGGTGCTCGCGCTCCTCGCGACGGGAGCCGCCGGAACCCTCTGCTACGTCCTGTGCGTCCTGCCCAGCCGCGGCTTCCTGCGCGGTTCCCCGCAGGCAGAGGGGTAGCCGCAGTGGCACGCGACCGAAGGCGCCTGAGGGCCTGGCTGCTGGCAGGGCTCGTCCTGGCCGTCGTACTGGCCCTGTACGAGGCCGACCGGACCGGCGTGGGGGAGGCGTCGGCCGGGCCGTGCCCGGACAGCGCCTTGCAGTGCCCCGAGCCCGGCCACCGCCCCGGACCGCACCCCGCGCCCATGCCCTCGTCCTCCGCTGCTCCGTCCGCTCCGGGCAGCCCGAGCCCCTCCGGGAGCCCGGCACCGCCCTCCCCCTCCTCCACGCCCTCGCCGGGGACGAGCGGGGCGCCCCCCACGGGCCCCTGCTCCTCGCCCGGCGCCTGCGGGTTCCCCGACGCGCGCACCACCGGCCCGCGGACCGGGCTGGAACGGCACGACACGGGCAACATGTCCGTGAAGACCGACGGCACGGTCATCAAGGGCTGGGACATCCGCGGTTCGCTCGACGTCTACGCCAACGACGTCACGATCATCGACAGCCGGATCACCTCCACGAACTGGTGGGGGATCAACCTGCGCCCCGGATACAGCGGCCTGCGGGTGCTGCACACCACCATCACCGCCGTACCGGGCAAGGGTCCGGACAACGGCGGAGTCGACTACGCGGTCTCCAACATGGGCGTCAGCTCGATCGAGGTCGGCTGGTGCGACATCTCGGTGTTCGGCAACGCATTGTCGATGGGCCAGGGCGACCTGCACGACAACTACGTGCACGACATCGTCGCCTTCCGCAACCAGGGCGGCGAATGGCAGCACACCGACGCCGTCATCAGCGGCGGCGGCAACAAGGGCCGGTTGACCGTCCGCCACAACACCTTGCTGAACCCCGTCCCCGTGGACCGGGGCGCCAGTGCGGCCGTCGGGCTCTTCGCGGACACCGGCAGCGTCTCCTCCGTGGTCGTGGACGGCAACTGGCTGGCCGGCGGAGCGTACGCCCTCTACGGCGGCGGGCCCGGCGCCACCGGCATCCAGGTCACGGACAACGTGTTCTCCACCCAGTACCACGTCAACGGCGGCGTCTACGGGCATGTCACCGCCTGGAACGCGGGCGGCGCCGGGAACGTGTGGCGCGGCAACCGCACGTCCGACGGCCGGCCCGTCGTCCCCGAGCCCACCTCCTGAAGACCGAGCCCCTGACGACGGAAGGACATCATGCGCCGCATCGCCCGGGCCCCCTGGGAGCTGCTCAAGCGGACCTTCGGCTGGCTGGTGCTCTTCGAGGCCAGGAACAAGGTCCTGCTCGCGCCCTCGGCGGTGCGGCTGCGCCGCTTCGAGGACGCGGAGACCGCCCGGCTCGCCGCCTCGCTGGGCAGCCCGCCGAACGCCCTGGTGGCCACGGTGATCGCCACTCACCGGCGCCCCGACGCGCTGCGCGCGGCCATCCGCTCGGCCTTGGCGCAGACCGTGACCGATCAGGTGGTCATCGTCGTCGACGACGGCGCGGGCCTCCCCGAACTACCGGCGGATCCCAGGTTGTTCGCGGTCTCTCTGGCCCGCAACACGGCCACGGCCGGGGTCGTGCGCAACGTGGGGATACGGCTGACCCGCTCGCGGTACGTGGCCTTCCTGGACGACGACAACCTGTGGGAACCCGACCACCTGGAGCAGGCCCTCGCGGTGCTGGAACCGGGCGGCGGGCCCGACGCCGTGTACACCGCCCTGCGCCGGGTGCTCCCCGACGGATCCGAACGGGACGTCCTGTCGGTGCCGTTCGACCGCCGTCGGGCCGCCCACGAGGCCTTCCTCGACACCAACGCCTTCGTCGCGCGCCGCACCCGGTCCCTGTACTTCAGCCGGCTGCGGCGCACCCCGGAAGTGCTGCCGCGCGAGGACTGGGAACTCGTACGCCGCTACGCCCGCCGCCACGAGGTCCACCACGTGCCCCGCCCCACGGTCCGCTACCTGGTCAACCCGGAGAGCTTCTACACCGCCTGGGACGGTCCGGCGCCCTCCGGGTGACGGGAGTGGGCCGCCCGCGTCCGGTCAGGGCCCGGGGGTAGCGCGCAGTGCGGACGGGGTGGCCAGGGCCCGGGCCGCCGCCAGGCTCGCCGGCCGGCCGAGCGCCGCCCGCGAGGTCTCCCGCAGCAGGACGGCCCCCCGGAAGGCCGCGGTCGCCGCCGCCCCGTGCCGGCGGCGGTAGAGCCGTACCCGGTTGAGGGTCAGGAGGGTCCACAGGCGTGGCGAGACCTGCGAGTCGCCGCCGAGGTGGACGGCCGAGGCGGCGGGTTCGAGACGGGTCGCGAAGCCGCGGTCCCGGGCCCGCAGGCAGTACTCGGTCTCCTCCGAGTACAGGAAGAAGGATTCGTCCCAGGCCCCGCAGGCATCCAGGCAGTCCCGGGAGAGAGCCATCAGCGCGCCGGTCGCCCAGTCGGCGACGGTCGCCCGCCCGTACGCCTCCGGGTCGGTGACCAGCTCGCTCCACCGCGGGAAGCGTCCGGCCCGCCGGTTGCCGATCACCGCCTCGCCCAGGGCGCGCGTCACGCGCGACTCCCGGCGCAGCGAGTGCTGGAGCGCCCCGTCCTCCTCGTACAGCAGCGGGACGCTGATCCCGACGCGACGGCCGCCGGCCAGGGGGGCGTCGAGCGCGTCGACGAGGAGCGCGGCGCAGCCCCGCCGCATCCGGATGTCCGGATTGCTCACGAGGGCGGCGCGGAAGCCGCCCTCCCACGTGGCTGCGGCCTCCAGGGCGGCGTTCACCCCGGCCGCGTACCCGGCGTTGCGGCCGGTCTGGACGACCGTCGCGTCGGGGGCCAGCGAGCGGAGCAGGCCGACGGTGTCGTCGGCGGAGTCGTTGTCGGCGACGACCAGACGCCAGTCGAGCCCGGCCATGCCCTCCGGTAGGGAGGCGAGGAACTCGGGCAGGACCCGGGCGCTGTTCCACGTGACGACGACGACGGCTACGGGACCGGCTGCGCGACTTCGGTCCTGCGGGGCCGGGTGGCGGCGGGAGGGCATGGGGACTCCACGGTGAGGGGCTTCGGCGCACCGCGCCGGATGAAGCCGAGGTAACTGCCTCCGGCGGCGATCGTCAGGAAGAACATCCCGGCGAACATCGGGAAGCTGAGGGCGTCGAAGGTGGCGCTGCTGACGAGGGCGACGAGCGCCGAGGCGAAGAACGCCTGGCCGAGTTCCCGGTCGGACTCGTCGGTGGCGAGGCGGCGGATGGCACCGCCCTGGTGGATTCCGATGAGGAACAGCGCCATGAGGGCGAGCAGGCCGCACAGGCCCATCTCCGCCAGGGTGAGCATGTACTGGTTGTCGGTGAAGAAGTAGAGGTCGGGGGTGAAGGTTCCCAGGCCGCGCCCGAAGAGGGGTCGTTCCTCCAGGTAGGGGACGATCGCGCTGTACTTCACGGTACGGGCCTGGGTGCTGCTGTCGGAGTTCGACAGGAAGGACCCGAACAGTGTGGTGATGGTGCCGATCAGGCCGGGGACGAGGACCTTGAAGCAGGCCACCGACCCCATCAGCAGGCCGATCGTGGTCCAGCGCCGCTGCGGTTTCCAACGGGGCACCATCACGAGTACGACGATGAGCGCCCCGATGATGGAGGTCCGCGACACCGTCAGCGGCAGGGCGCCGCCCATCAGGACCACCGGGCCCCAGCGCCGCCACCGGCTGAGGTGGCTGCGGACCGGGTCGAAGGCCTGCTGTACGGCGAAGGGCAGCAGCAGGGCGAGCATGCCGCCGAACTCCAGTGGCTGGGCCGTGGTGGAGCGCGGCCTGGTGAACGCCCCGCGGTCGAGCGTGGTGATCTGCGCGACGCTTGAGTGGAGTCCGGGGATGCTGATGTGTTCGGCGATGTTCGTCGCGGTGAAGAAGTCGTAGTAGCCGATGGCGGCCACCACCGAGGCCATCACCACGGCCCGCCGCAGCAGGGTGTCGAGGCGGGCCCGGTCCTGGATGCCGGCCGAGACCAGCACCACGATGGACACCCAGACGAGCAGTCCGATCAGCCCGCGGTCGGCGCCGAGCACCTCCTTGTGGGTGCTGCCCCGGGTGGCGTTGGCGAGGTACGAGGCGAGGACCGAGACGGCGAGCAGCCACATCACGACGCGGGGCAGCCGGGTGCCGGTGGCCGCCCGGATCCGGCCGGTCAGCCAGGTCGCCAGGTACCAGAACAGGCCCAGGAGGGCGAAGACGTTGGCCGGTGTACCGACCCCACCCATGCCCGGCAGGGTCAGGTTCGACGGGATGAAGAAGGCCAGGCCGAGGTAGCCGCTGAGCAGTGCGGCGGCGTCCGGCGCGCGGCCCGGCAGCCTCCTGCGCACGCGCGCCTTCGCCGCGCCGGCCAGGGCGGCGGCTTCGCGCCTGCGGCGGCGGGCCACCAGCAGGGTCTCCGTGACGAAGGAGAGGGTGAAGCCGGCGGTCACGCCGGCGATGACGACGCCCAGCACTTGCTGGTAGCGGGACTTGAGCTGCGGCACCGGTGTCTGCGGGAGCACGACGGGCGCCGTCTGCACGAAGTACGCGGGCTGTACCTTGGCGGCTGCCTGGAGGGCGTTGAGCTGCTCGCCGGCGAACGTCGTCAGGGTGCTGGTCTCCTTGAGGACCTTCGCCCGGTCGGTGCCCGTGACGGTCAGGGTCAGCATCGGGCCCGAGGTGTTCGCGGCGAAGCCGACCGTGTAGGGGTCGCTCACCCCGAGGCCCTGCAGGTCGCGCGCCGCGTCGGCTCCGGACAGGGTCCTGATCAGCACGTCGGCGGTCACCACCAGTGAACCTCCCGCGTTCGAGATGGGGTTGCCGAAGGCGGGGGCCAGTTCGGCCACCGCAGTGGAGTCGAGCAGCGCCACCGAGCTCTGCGACTGGTACGCCACGGGCACCGACCGGTACAGGTGCAGGCCCGCGAGGAGTCCGAGCACCGTCAGGGGCACCATGACGTACCAGCGGCGCCGCAGCACGGCCGCCATCTCACCGATGCTCACGAACGCCCCCTCCTGACTGGCGGAACCGATGGCGGGCCGACCCGCGTCCTGGAAAGATCGAACGCGACGGAAGGAATGCTGTGTCGCCTGGTGAGTTGTTCCGCACGCTTCGCCGCCGCTGGTACGTCCTGGTCCTGGTGGCGGTGCTCGCGGCCGCCGGGGCCGTGCAGGTGCTCCGCCCCGAACAGACCTACGTGAGCTCGGCGATCGTCGTGCTCAAGCCGCCGGTGACGGGCAGCCAGCCCAACCAGCTCGCCAATCTCCAGCCGCCGCTCGCCGCGGTGTCCTACGCGGCGGTCCAACAGCTCGAATCGCCTGCGGGGGCGGCCGAGTTGCACGCCGCGGGGGTGAGCGGCGGCACCTACCGGCTGATCCCGCGCAACAGCGGCACCAGCGTCACCCCCCGCTATCTGATCCCCTCGCTCCAGGTGCAGGCGGAGCACGCGGAGCCGGCCGCGGCCAACCTGGCCGTGCTGAAGGTCGTCGAGGCCTATACGAAGCACCTCGCGGCCATGCAGGCCGAGCAGCAGATCCCGGAGCGGGCACGGATGAGCGTGACCCTTCTGGTGCCGCCGACCGCGGTGGCCCAGACCGGGACCAAGAGCCGCGCACTGGCCGGGACGGTGCTGCTCGCCGGGGTGTGCGCCGTGGCCGCGGCCCTGTGGACCGATCAGCTCGTGACGCGCCGGAACCGGCGCCGGCGCGAGGGCGCCGACACCGGTCCGGTGAGTGACGGGGCCGGGAGCCGGGTGCCCGCGGCCGTGGCCGCGGCGGCCCGCTGAGGAAGCGGGCCGCCGGGCCGGCGGTGCCCCGAGGACGGGGCGGTGGTGCTGTTGGTGCTGCTGGTTCATCAAATCCCTCGGCGTTTCCAGGACTGCCACCACAGCCACTCGCGCCCCCGGTCAACGACGGCGGAGAGCACCAGCGGCTGGAGGTACGGCATCACGCGGGCCCCGACCCGCCGGCGCCTGCGCAGCGCCCGGTACTCGGCGAGCGAGGCGTAGCCCGGCAGGCACTCCGCGGCGAACGCCTCCAGCTCGTCGACCGGCACCACGCCGGTGCGGCCCCGGTCGTACGCGCGGTAGGCGCGGCGCAGCGCGTACCGGGCGAGCCGGGTCCGCGCGAGGTCCGACAGCCGGCCGGCCTCCGGGAGCAGGCCGCCGCACTTCTCCAGTACCGAGTCGAAGGCGACGAGGCGCTGGCGCAGGTCGTCGAGCTGGCCGCCGAAGTCCGTGGTGGACATGTTGTTGCCGTGGACGCGGTAGAAGGCCTGGTCGGCCCCGCGGACGTAGCCGACGTCGGCGTGCGCCGCGAGCCGCATCCACATCTCGATGTCGCCCGCGTGCGGGAGGTCCGGGTCGTAGCCTCCGACCTTGCGCTGGAGGCTGGTGCGGACGACCACCTCGGGCGAGGTGATGCACCCGGTGCCCTCCCGGAAGCGGCGTTCCAGCCACCACCGTCCGGGGTAGACCACGGAGCCGGTGCCGTGGGTCCGGGCGGCGGGGAGCGGTCCCCCGTGCCGGAACCGCAGCGGCCGGCCGTAGGCGAAGCCGACCTCGGGGTGGGCGTCGAGCAGGGCCGCGGCGCGCACCAGGGCCCCGGGGACGAGCCGGTCGTCGGCCGAGAGGAGGGCCGTGTAGTCCCCGTCTGCCCATTCCAGCAGGCCTTCGTTGTAGGTGGCGATGTGGCCCTGGTTGCGCTCGTGGACCCGCACCTCGATCCGGGGGTCGGCGGCCGCGAGGGCGCGCGCGACGTCCGCGGAGTCGTCGGGCGAGGCGTCGTCGATGATCAGCACCCGTACGTCGACGCCGGGCTGCTCGTCCAGGACGCTCTTGACGCAGTCGGCCAGGAAGTGGCCGTACTTGTAGCAGGGGATCACCACGCTGACGGTGCTCACTGGGCGGCCACCTCCGTGGAACCCGACGCGGCGAGACCGGCCGGAGCCGTGGTGGTGAACACCGGACCGACCCAGTAGTTCACGGAGCCGAAGGTGTTGGTGGGGAAGGCGGCGGAAGCACCGTACTTGTAGAGGCCGTTGGCACCGCCGCTGCCGTCGGCCGGAGCGACCAGCGGGTAGGAGCGGTGTGCGGCGGTGAAGTAGCCGCCGTCCACGGCGTACTTGCCGTTCGGGGCGTGGTAGGACGCCACGTAGCTGGTGCCGGCGGTGATGGGCACCGGGGTAGTGAAGTGGAGCTGCTGCCAGCCGGACAGGGTTTCGCTGCCGAAGGTGCCGGTCGCGAGGAGCGTGCCGTTGGCCGACCACAGGCTGCCGGTGTGCGTGCCGGTGTTCCCGGGGCCCTTGTAGAAGGTGATGCCGGTGACGTAGCCGTTGGCCGCGGACTGGAAGCGGGTGCCCAGCTCGACGGAGTTGGTGTCGTCGGTGACGCTCGGGGTGCTGGGTACGGTGGAGGACCCCCACAGGATGCAGGGGCAGTTGACCGTGGGCGGGCTGGTGCTGGTGGTGAACGTCCAGGTGACGGGCGCCGCCATGGTGTTGCCCCACAGGTCGGCCGCTTGCACGGAGGCGGTGTACGTGGTGTTCAGCCCGAGTTCGGTGGACGGGGTGAAGGTGGCGCTGTTGGAGGCGCTGAGGACCTTGTTGCCGGGGACGGTGGCCCCGCTGGCGTCCTTGACGGTGAAGGCGAGCGTGTCGGCGTCGATGCCCTCGTTGAAGGTGGCGCCCAGCTGCGTGGTGATCGACGTGCCGACGGCCGCGGACTGCGGGGTGGTGGAGGTGACGGAGGGCGGTGTGGTGCTCGCGGCGGAGGTGTCCAGGACCGCGTCGACCCAGTAGTTGCTGCCGGACGACGCCGTGGAGGGGAACCCGCCCGTGGCGCTGTAGCGGTACACGCCGTTGCCTCCGTCGGTCCCGCTGCGCAGCGCGGTCAGCGGGGCGAGCCCGGCGTCGGCGGTGGCGAAGGTGTTGTCGAAGGAGTACCCGCCGTTGGGGGCGAAGTAGGAGGCGATGTAAGTGGTGTTGGCCTTGACCGGGACCAGTGAGGCGAAGTTCAGCTGTTGCCAGCCCGACGCCGTCTCGTTGGTGAAGGTTCCGGTGGCCAGGCGCTGGCCGCTGCTGCTCCACAGGCTGCCGGTGTGGGTGCCGGTGTTGGCCGGGGACTTGTAGAAGCGGACGCCCGTGATGGAGCCGGGCGTGGAGGAGCGGATCTTCACGCCGAGTTCGACGGCGCTCCCGTCGCCGGCGTTGACGGTGCCCGGTACGGCTGCGGCCGGCCAGACGGTGCAGGGGCACTGCTGGGGACCGACGGTGAGGGGGACGGTGGTGGTGGCGCCGATGTTGACGCTGTCGTCCACCGCACGGACCTTGAGCTGTACGGCTCCGGGGGCGGTCGGGGTCCACTTGTAGCTCCAGGAGCCGACCCCGGTGGTCGCCTTCCAGGTGGTGCCGCCGTCGGTGGAGACCTCGACGCGGGCCACGACGCCGCCGGTGTCCGTGGCGGTGCCGGTGATGGTCACCGGCCGCAGGGCGGGGACGGTGGCGCCCGCGGCGGGGCTGGTCACGGTGACGGCCGGTCCGGTGGTGTCCGTGGAGGCGGTCGTGGCGACCAGGTCGCTCTGCAGGGACTTGGGCTGGACGCCCATGTCGGCGAAGACGTTCACGGTGGCCTGCTGCATCCGCTTGTCGGCGGTGACCACGGTGTCGTCGGGGTTGCCCGTGGGCATGTTGGTCAGGCCCCAGGACCACTGCACGGTGCCCGCGCCGAAGACCAGGGCGTGCGAGGTCTGGTCGCGGAAGGCGACGAGGCTGTGGGTGGCGGTGCCGTTGCCGTAGGTGTTGCCGTAGTCGAGGCGCAGTTTGCCGTCGTTGATGTCCACGGTGGTGGACGACAGCTGGATCTGGCCGGGCGGGCGGGCCGCGTCCTCCACGTCGCTGTCCCATTCGTACCCGAGGGTGCCGACGGGGAACGTGGCGGTCTGGGAGGGGGTGAGGGAGGCGACCGTGGTGTTGCGCCACATCCGCATCCTGGCGAAGGAGCCGGGGACGGTGATGGCGTCGCTGCGGTAGCCGTTCACGCTGAACAGCGAGCCGGTCAGCTGGTTCTGCGGCTGGTAGGGCCGGCCGTTCGTGGAACTGGCCGGGTCCATGAAGGTGCCGGTCCAGATCCCGCTCGGGTCGGGAACGCCGTTGGGCTGGGGGAAGGAGAGCTTGGTCTCCTTGTAGCAGACCAGGGTCCGGTTCGCGGTGTTGGTGCCGTCGTTGCTGGGGGCCAGCCGGGTCTTCCAGAAGATCTCGTTGCCGCTGAAGTAGGTCTGGTTCACCCCGGCCCGGCGGGCGGTGAGGGCGTTGGTGAACTGGTCCTGCGTCCAGTACTCGTCGTGCCCGGAGGACATGAAGACCTTGTGGTTCTGCAGCGGGGCCGCGCCCCTGGTCGACATGTCGATGCCGGATGTGTAGCTGACGTCGTAGCCGTTGCGCTCCAGCCAGGAGAGCATCTGGTACTCGGAGCCGTAGATGCCGTTCTCGCCGCCGATGTCCATGGGCCGGTTGTAGCTGACCTCGTACGCCCGGCCGTCGGGGGCGGGCCCGCCGCCTCCGTAGAGGTCCTGGCCGCCGTAGTCGTTGTACGCCTGCCAGGTCTGGTCGCTGGTCTGGACGACGATGTCGGAGTGGCTGGAGTCGTTGCGGACGACGAACGGGTACGGCATGACCCCGTTGCCGTCGGCCTGGTCGAGGTTGGCGACGTACAGGCCGGACACGGCGTCGGACGGCACGCTCCACGTCGCGGTGACGGACCAGTTGCCGCAGTCCACCAGCCCGGTGGCGGGCTTGGTGGTGCAGCTGCGGGGGTTGCCGCCCGGCAGGAAGTTCGCCGGGTAGGTCTGGGCCGCCTGTACCGCGGTCGACATCAGGCGGGCCCCGTCGCCCCCGTAGTAGCCCAGCCGGTAGACCGAGACGTGGTACGGGGTCGACGACTGCACCTTGAACTGCACGGTGTCGCCCGCCTGGACGCTCATCTGGGCGCTGAAGCCCTTGATGTCGCCGTAGGCGCTGGGCGCGAACCAGTCGGACATCGGCGTGCCCGGTTTGGAGTTCTCGCACACGATCGCGTTGGTGCCGGGACCGCAGGGGTCCACGGCGCCCGCCACGGCCGGCGGTAAGAGCGCGGTCATGAGCGCCGCGACCACGGTGAAGAGGCCGTACCGGATCAGCCTTGTCCGTCTGTTCATCTGTACCTCATTTGTTCTGCGTCAGAGCAGGGCGCTCGTGAGGGCGTCCACGACCCGCTGCTGCTGGGCGGCGGTGATCTGCGGGAAGAGCGGGAGGGAGAGCATCCGGTCCGCGGCCCGCTCGGCGTGCGGGAAGTCCCCGCGGCCGTGACCGAGGTGGCCGAAGGCCGGGGTGAGGTGGACCGGGGCCGGATAGTGCACGCCGGCACCGATGCCTTCCGCGTTGAGCTTGCCGACGACCTCGTCGCGGTCGGCTCCGCTGACCCGGACGACGTACAGGTGCCACACGTGGACGTTGTCCGCCGCGGTGACGGGCAGGGTCAGGCGTCCGGCCGCCGCCAGGTCGGCGAGCAGTTCGTCGTAGCGGGCGGCGGCGGCGCGGCGGGCCGCGTTCCCGTCGGCGAGGCGGGCGAGCTTGGCCCGCAGCACGACGGCCTGGAGGCCGTCGAGCCGGCTGTTGAACCCGGCCACGTCGTGCCGGTACTTGGCGATGCCGCCGTGGTTGGCCAGGGCCCGAACGAGGTCGGCCGTCTCCTCGTCGTCGGTCACGACCGCGCCCGCGTCGCCGTACGCGCCCAGGTTCTTGCCCGGGTAGAAGCTGGTGGCGGCGATCCCGCCGCTGCCGGCCGTGCGGCCGGCGCGGGTGGCGCCCTGGCTCTGCGCGGCGTCCTCGACGACCTTGGCGTGCGCCGGCAGCTGCGCGGCCAGTTCCGCGGCTGCGGCGCACTGTCCGTACAGGTGGACCGGGACGACGGCCCGGGTGGCCCTGCCGACCGCGTCCAGCGCGGCCTGCGGGTCCATGAGCAGGGTGTCGGGCAGGCAGTCGACCAGGACCGGCCGGGCGCCGATCCGGGCGACGGCACCGGCGGTGGCGATGAACGTGTTGGCGGGCAGTACCACCTCGTCGCCGACGCCCACCCCACTGGCGCGCAGGGCCAGTTCGAGCGCGTCGGTGCCGTTGGCCACGCCGACGCAGTGCCCGACCCCGGCGAAGGCTGCGTATTCGCGCTCGAAGGCGCGGACCTCCTCACCGCCGATGAAGGCGGTGTCGGCCAGCACCCGGTCGAATCCTGCGCGTATCTCCTGCGCGACCTCGGCGTGCGCCGCCTGCAGGTCCACGAGCGGTATCCGGTTCATCCGACTGTGCTCCCCATCCGTGTCTCCGGCCTGCGGCCGGTCCGTTCGTCATCGGCCCGCAGCTCTTCGAGCGCCGGGCCACCCGCCTCGCGCAGCCGGCGGGCCGGGCTTCCGGCCCACACCTCGCCGGGCGGCACATCGGCCAGGACCGTGCTCCCCATGCCGGTCAGCGACCAGGCGCCGACCGTCGTGCCCTCCCGGACCAGGGCGCCCGCGCCCACGTACGCCCCGCGCCCCAGCCGGACCCCGCCGCCCAGGCGGACCCCCGAGGCGAGCGTGGCGAAGTCCCCGACCGTGTCGTCGTGGGTGAGGACCGCGTGCGGCATCACCGCCACGTGGGCCCCCACCCGTACGGCCGCGGTCAGCACGCAGTGCGCGAGCAGGACCGAGCCCGCACCGAGCACCGAGGACGCCGAGACGGCGGCCGTGGGGTGCACCACGGTCGCGTACCGGTCCTCGGGCAGGGCCAGGCGCCGCACGAGGCGGGCCCGTACGGCGTAGTCGCGCGGGCTGCCCACGCAGACCACGACCCGGGCCCCGGGGCGCCGGTGCACCAGGTCGCTGCCGCCCAGCACCGGCACCCCGTCCACGTCCCGGCCGTGCAGGGCCGGGTCGTCGTCCAGGTGCCCGGCGAGCCGCCACCGCGGTGCGCGGCCGCGCTCCCGGTCGGCGGCGGCCGCGTCCCGTACGGCCTGGGCGGTCTCGCGCGCGAATCCGCCCGCCCCGACGACCAGCAGGTCCTCGGTCGGCAGCGCCCCGGCGCCCGGGCGGTCGGGGGCGGTCATCCGGCGGCTCGTGCGCGCAGTGCCGCGACCACCCGGTCCTGCTGGTCGTGCGTCATCGTGTGGAACAGCGGCAGGATCAGCGAGTCGCGGCTGATCCGTTCGGTCACCGGCAGCGGCGCCGCTGCGTGCCCGGCGTACGCCGGTTCCAGGTGCGAGGCCATGATCCCGCGCCGGGCCGAGATCCCGGCCTCGGCCAGCACGGCGAGGAGCTCGTCGCGGCCGACGGGGTAGTCCTCGGTCAGCAGCACCCAGTACGACTGGAAGTTGCCTTCGCCGTGGCCGGGGTCGCGGACCGGGCGCAGACCGGGGATGCCGTCGAGCAACCGGCCGTACCGGGCGGCCAGTTCGCGGCGGCGGGCCACGATCGCGTCCAGTTTGCCGAGCTGCACCAGGCCGACCGCGGCCTGGATGTCGGTCATCCGGTAGTTGTAGCCGACCTCCAGATAGCTCTCGGCGATGGGCTTGCTGCTGGCGTGCCGTTGCGCCGCGGACACGTTCATGCCGTGCTCGCGCAGGCGGCGCAGGCGCTGCGCCCACTGGGCGTCGTCGGTGGTCACCATGCCGCCCTCACCGGTGGTGATCACCTTGCGGGGGTGGAAGGACCAGGCGGCGAGCAGGGCGCCGTGGCCCACCGACTTGCCGCCCACGGTCGCGCCGATCCCGCAGGCCGCGTCCTCGACGAGCGGGACGCCCCAGTCGGCGCACGCCGCGCGCAGGGCGTGCACGTCCGCCGGCACCCCGCCCTGGTGGACGGCGAGGACCGCCTTCGTCCGCGGGGTGCGTACGGCGTCCACGGTGTCGGGGGTCAGGTTCCCGGTGGCCTCCTCGACGTCCGCGAACACCGGGTGCGCGCCCACGTACCGCACCGCGTTGGCGGTGGCGATGAAGGACAGCGAGGGTACGACCACTTCGTCGCCCGGGCCGAGGTCGAGCGCGATCAGCGCCAGGTGCAGGGCGGTGGTGCACGAGCTCACGGCGATGCCGTGCTCGGCGCCCACCCGTTCGGCGAAGGCCCGCTCGAACTCGGTGACGCGGGGACCCTGGGCCACCCAGCCCGAGAGCACCGCGTCGGCGGCCGCCCGCGCCTCCTCTTCACCGAGCCACGGGACCATGACGGGGATGCGGCCGGGCGCGGGGGCCTGGGCGGGTACGGGGTCCTGGGCGCTCATCGGCGGCCCTCCGCGTCGGTGCCGGCCTCCGCGTCCGCCGCGCGCTCGGCCCGCCACCAGTCCACCAGGTCCCGCAGTCCGCGGCGCATGTCGATCTCGGTGGTGAAACCGAGGCGCTCCGAAGCCCGCGAGGTGTCGGCGAGGCGCCGGGTGACTCCGTTCACGGCGCGGGCCGGGCCGTGCTCCGGCACCATCCCCTCCGCGCCCATGGCCTCCAGCAGCCCGACCGCGAGGTCGCGCAGGCTGGTCTCGGACCCGCTGGCGACGTTGAACACCTCGTCGGTCAGGTCGGATTCGGCGGCGAGGAGGTTGGCCCGTGCGATGTCCCGGACGTCGGCGAAGTCCATCGTCTGGGTGCCGTCGCCGAGGATCAGCGGCGGCTCGCCCGCCGTGATCCGTTCCATCCAGCGGATGAGCACCTCGGTGTACAGCCCGTGGATGTCCATGCGGGGCCCGTACACGTTGAAGTAGCGCAGGGCGATGTAGTCCAGCCCGTACATGGCGTGGAAGCTGCGCAGCACGCCCTCGTTGAAGGCCTTCGCCGCCCCGTAGAAGGTGTCGTTGTTGTACGGGTGGTGGCGCTCCGTGGTGGGGAAGGTCTCGGCGAGGCCGTAGACCGAGGCCGAGGACGAGGCGATGACCTTGCCCACCCCGGCGGCGACTGCCGCCTCCAGTACGTTGAACGTGCCGTCGACCAGTACCTCGTTCGCCAGGCGCGGCTCCTCCGCGCACTGGGTGATCCGGATGGCGGCGAGGTGGAACACCAGCTCGGCGCCCTCGGTCGCCTTGCGGACGGCGGCCGTGTCGCGGATGTCTCCCTCGACGACGTCCACGACGCCGCTCTCCAGGGCACGGGCCAGGTTGGCGGTGCGCCCCCGGACGAAATTGTCGAGCACCACGACTTCGCGCGCCCCGTTGTCCACCAGCAGGTCGACCACGTGCGAACCTATGGTGCCCGCTCCGCCGGTGACCAGAATCCTCTTGCCTCGTACGCTGCTCAACGCCCTGCCCCTACTGAGTCGGTCATGGTGTTTCGTGCTGCGCCCGGCGCGGTGTGCGCGGCTGCGGGCGCGGTGGTGCCGCGAACGGTCAACGGCCGGTGCGCAGTCCGACGACCGCGCCGCGGAACTCCAGGCTGCGGGAGGCCGCTTCGAGGATGTCGAGGACCTGGAGGCCCGACCGGCCGTCGGTCAGTGCCGGTCGGCGTGTCCTGACGGCGGCGGCGAACTCCTCGACCATGCTGCGCAGGGCTTCCTTCTCGCCGAGCGCGGGGGCCACCATGTCGCCGCTGCGGTAGGAGACGAGCATGTCGCGGCGTTCGTCCGCGCCGATCTCCTGCGGAGCGGTCATGTCCACCCCGCGGTCGAACACGGCGATGCGCTGGGTGGGGTTGAGGTCGTCCCACACCAGGGTGCGCTTGGATCCGCCGACCATCGTGGTGCGGACCTTGACCGGGGACAGCCAGTTGACGTGCACGTGGGCGATGGCGCCGGTGTTGAGCGTGAGCGTCAGATAGGCGACGCAGGACTGGCCGGCGCCGATCGGGTCGGCCCCGTGCGCGGCGACGGCGACGGGCCGCACGTTCTCCGGGAGGATGAAGTCGAGGACCGACAGGTCGTGGGGGGCCAGGTCCCACAGGACGTCGACGTCCTTCTGGACGAGCCCCAGGTTGATCCTGACCGAGTCGAAGAACTGGATCTCGCCGAGGTCGCCCGCCCGGACCATCTCGCGGATGCGGCCGACGGCCGGCGTGTAGCAGTAGGTGTGGTCGCACATGAGGGTGAGGCCGCGCGCCTCCGCCTCGGTAACCAGGCGCAGACCGTCCTCGTACGTGGCCGCGAGGGGCTTCTCCACGAGGACGTGCTTGCCGGCGCGCAGGGCGGCCAGCGCCACGTCGAGGTGGGTGCCGGCCGGGGTGGCCACGGCGACGGCCTCGACGGCCGGGTCGGCAAGGACGGCCGCGTAGTCCGCGGTCGCCTGGACGGTGGAGTAGCCGCCGAGCACCTTCCGGGCCCGGTCGACGTTCAGATCGCAGAGCCAACGGAGCCGGAACTCCGGACTCGACTGGAAGTTGCGGACGAGATTGGGGCCCCAGTAGCCCGCGCCGACGACGGCGACGCCTAACCGCTCCATCCGTCGCGGACCCGCGGGACCTGCGGCTCCTGCGGTGCGCCCCGCGAATTTCACGGTGTCCTTCGCGGTGTCTTTCCCGGTGTCGTTCACAACGTTCCCCTTCCTTCCACGCACGCCCGCGGGCGTGTCGACAACCCATGGCGGGGACGCGTGCGAAGGAAGGGGGCGCCGCCGACGGCCGGCCGGGACGCCTGCGCGACCCGTGTATGCCTGCCCAACGGTGATGGCCCCCCACAACCGATGCCTACGTGTTTCGACGTACTTTCCGCCCCCCGGCCGCCCGGCGCCGCTCGCGCCGGTCCGGCCACGGGCAGGCGGCCTGTTCCCCCAAGCCGCCGAGCCCGTAATTCCCCAACTGCCTTGCTCTGACTGGATTTCAGCGTCGCCGAAGCACGCCGAATCCGGTCGGCTGGGTTCAATCTAGACCACCGCGCCTACCCCCGGGGGGAGTTGCAGGAAACGGTCGGTCCGGGTGTTCGAGCGTGCATACTTCCGGGGTGACCAGCATCGTGATCCCGGCCCACAACGAGGGCCGGGTCATCGGCCGGCTCCTCGACGCGCTCCTGGCGGATACCCCGGATTCCGGGCCCGACATCGTCGTGGTGTGCAACGGCTGTACGGACGACACCGCCTCGGTGGCGGGCGCGCGGGGCCCCCGCGTACGGGTGGTGGAGATACCGACTCCCTCCAAGCACACGGCACTTCGGGTCGGGGACGAGCACGCGCGGGGCTTCCCCCGGCTGTACGTCGACGCCGACGTCGTGTTCGGGGCGGCCGACGTACGGGCGCTGGCCGGAGCCCTCGCCTCCGGCCCCGGCCTCCTCGCCGCGGCGCCCGGACGGGACATCCCCCTCTCCGGGTGCGCCTGGCCGGTCCGCGCGTACTACCGCGTCTGGCAGCGGCTCCCGGCCGTCCGCGAGGGGCTGTTCGGACGGGGGGTCATCGCGGTGACCGAACCGGGGCACGCGCGTCTCGCCGCCCTGCCCCCACTGATGGCCGACGACCTGGCGGCGTCCCTCGCGTTCGCGCCGCAGGAGCGGCGCGTGGTCGAGGCGGCGCGGGTCGTGGTGCATCCGCCCCGCACCTGGGCGGACCTGATCAGGCGTCGGGTCAGGGCGGCGACGTCGTCCGCCGAGCTGGAGCGGTTCCAGGCATCGGCGGCGTCGAAGACACCGGGGGCGTCGGAGCGGTCCGGGTCCCGGGCGGGCGCCCAGGCGCGGACCGCACCGTCCGCGCGCACCGGAACGGGCGATCTGCGCGCACTGCTCCGGGCCCAGCCGAGCCTGCTGCCCGGGGTCGTGGTGTTCGTCGTGGCGGCCCTCGCCGCCCGCCGGGGATCCCGCAAGGCCATCCGCAGCGGGGACTTCTCCACATGGCTGCGCGACGAGAGCAGCCGGCAGGGCTGAGCCCGTGAGCGGGCCGAATCAGGGCGCACGCCGCCCAGTTGGCCCGTACACCCACTAGGGTTCCGTTCGTACGTACGAGTGACTCAGACCGTCGGCACCGGGAGCTCGGAACCATGTACCTCGCGGACCGCTCCGCGCCCGCCGGCGCGAAGACCGCACCGGACGGCGGGCCCGTCCGGGCCCCGGCGGTCGCTTCGGCCGTTCTCGCACTGGGCACGGTCAGCCTGATCACCGACGTCTCCTCCGAGATGGTCACCGCGGTGCTGCCGCTGTACCTGGTCGCCGGACTGGGTCTGAGCCCGCTCGGCTTCGGCGCGCTCGACGGCGTCTACAACGGCGTGAGCGCGCTGGTGCAGTTGACCGGCGGCCACCTCGCCGACCGGGTCCGCAACCACAAGCTGATCGCCGGGATCGGCTACGGCCTGTCCGCCCTGTGCAAGCCGCTGCTGCTGCTCGCGCACAGCCTCGGACCGGTGGGCGTGGTCCTCGCCTTGGAGCGGACCGGCAAGGGTCTGCGCACCGCCCCGCGCGACGCACTGATCTCCCTTTCCACACCTGCGGAGTTACAGGGGCGGGCGTTCGGCGTACACCGCGCCATGGACACGACCGGGGCCCTGCTCGGCCCGCCCACCGCCTTCTTCATCCTGAACATGGCGGTGGGCGGATACGACGCCGTGTTCGGTGTCAGCGCGTGCATCGCCGTGCTCGGCGTCGTGGTGCTGATGCTGTTCGTCCCGTCGGGAGCGGGCCCCGGCCCGACCGGCCCCGCCCCCGGCGCGGTGGATCCCGGTGGCGCGAGTCCCGGCCCGGCGAAGCCCGACGCGGTGAACGTGCGGGAGGCGCTGGCCCTGCTGCGCCAGCCCCGGCTGCGCGCCCTGACGGTCTGCGCCGCGCTGCTGGGCCTGACCACCGTCAGCGACGCCTTCCTCTACCTGCTGCTCCAGGACCGCAGCGGAATCCACGAGCAGTGGTTCCCGTTGCTCCCCCTCGGCACCGCCGCCGTGTTCCTGCTGCTGGCCGTGCCGGCCGGCGCCCTGGCCGACCGGATCGGGCGCCGTACCGTGTTCCTCACCGGGCACGCCCTCCTGCTGGCCGGCTACGGGCTGTTGCTGTGGGCCCCCCACTGGCCCGCCCTGCCCTGGCTGGTCCTCGTCCTGCACGGCATGTTCTACGCCGCGACCGACGGGGTGCTGCCCGCCGCCGTCGCCGCGACCGTCCCCGCGGAGCTGCGGGCCACCGGCATCGCCCTCGTCGGCACCGGCCGGGCGCTCGCCCGCTTCGGCTGCTCGCTCGCCATCGGCGCCGCTTGGACGCTCTGGGGCGCGGGCCCGGCGCTCGCCGCCGCCGCGGCCGGGCTGTGCTGCTGCACGGCCGTCGCCGGCTTCGTCCTGCGCCCGGACGCCCCGGGCTCCGCTCCGGACCCGGACCGACTCCCCCGAGGAACCCGATGACGCGCTCACGCCGGCTGCTCGTACTGGCGGTGGCCGTGCTGCTGCTCGGGGGCCTCGGTACCGCGCTGGTGCTGCGCGCCGCCGCCCGCGCCGAGCAGACGCAGGAGGGGGACCCGACGGTCGCCGCCGGCCGGGTCACGCTCGGGCGGCAGGACCGGCTGGCGTTCCTCAACGGCGCGCAGGGCCCGCACCGCGGAGCCCTCGTATCGGTCCCGGGGCAGGAGCCGCAGGCCGAGCGCACCGCCTCGGGCCTGACCTGTCAGCGCTTCCACGCTGCCGCCGGCACCGGCGTGTGCCTGAACTCCAGCCCGGGGGCGCTCGCGCAGGACAACCGGGCCCTGATCGTCGACTCGGATCTGCGCACCCTGCACGCCTTCCCGCTCGCCGGGACCCCGTCCCGGGCCCGGGTCTCACCGAGCGGCCACTTCGCCGCCTGGACGGTGTTCGTCTCCGGCGAGTCCTACGGCGCCGCGTTCTTCTCCACCCGTACGACGATCGTCGACACCCGTACCTGGGCGGTCGAACCGGATCTGGAGAAGTTCTCCATCGTGCTGGACGGGCGCCCCTACACCTCGGGCGACGTGAACTTCTGGGGCGTCACCTTCTCCAAGGACGACGACACCTTCTACGCCACCCTCGGTACGGCAGGTCAGACGTACCTGGTCAAGGGCTCGCTCGCGCGGCGCAGCGTCACCGCCCTCGCCCAGAACGTGGAGTGTCCGTCCCTGTCCCCGGACGAGACCCGCGTCGCGTACAAGAAGCGCGTCATGCGCGGCGCTTCGCTTTGGCGCGAGCACGTACTGGACCTGCGGACGCTGCGGGAGCAGCCGCTCGCCGAGAAGCGCAGCGTGGACGACCAGGCGCTCTGGCTCGACGACCGCACCCTGGCCTACGCCCTGCCCGCCGAGGGCGCTCCGGACACCACCGACCTCTGGACGGTCCCGGCGGACGGATCGGGCACCCCCCGCATCCTGACCCCGGCGGCCTCCTCCCCGACCCGGCTCGGCTGAACGCCGAACGCCGAACGCCCCCGTCAGCGTCTTGCACAGTGCGGAGGCCCTTCGGTCGTCGCCTTCGGGTCGGTGGACGAGGATCGCGCGAGCTCCGTCGACGTCGCCCTGCCGTGGCCTCCGGACGGCCGTGGTTCGGCGGACGCCGGGTAGGGGGCCGCAGGAGACGCGTGCGGGGGTGAAGTAGCGTTCGGGCATGAGCATGCCCCCTTCGTCCCCTTACTCCCCCGGCCCGTACGGGCCTGCGCAGCAGCCCGGTCCGTACGGCGGCGGCCAGTACCCGCCTCCTTCAGCGCACTCCCACCCTCCGCAGCCGTACCAGGCGCCGGGCGGCTGGGGGCAGCCGCCGATGGGCCCGCCCACGGGCGGCAGCCGGACCGGGAAGACCGTCGGGACCATCGCGGCCACGGTGGCGGGGCTCGTGGTCGCCGGGCTCGTGCTCAACCGGGTGAACGAGGTGGGTGCCCAGGCCACCGGGGCCGGGTTCCCCGAGGCCGAGTACCGGCTCACGGTGCCGAAAACCCTCGTGGACGGGACGTACGAACTCTCCGAGGACGCATCGCAGACCAAGGGCAAGGAAGTGATCAAGGACGCGTACGACCCGAAGATCCGCAACCCGCAGCCGGCCACCGCCCGGTACGCGTCCGGCTCGCCGACGGCACCGGGGGTCCTCGCCCTCTCCGGAATGTACGGCCAGTTCAAGGACCCGGCGGGTGCCCGCAGGAAGATGATCTCCGGGGCCGCGGAGGCCGACGGGGCGAAGACGGCGGTCCTCCCGCAGGACCTCACGCCGGCCGGCTCCGACATCACCGTGACGTGCCAGGTGCTGACCTCCGTCCAGGACGGAGAGACGACCACCCTGCCGATGTGCGCCTGGGCCGACGACAACACCGGTGCCGTGGTCGCCGTGGTCTCGGCCGAAACCGCGGGCCGGAGCCCCGGCTCCGTCGACCTCGACCAGCTGGCCAAGACGACCCTCAAGGTGCGCTCGGAGGCCCGGCAGCCGATCAACTGACCGGGCCGGCGCCGAGGATGGCGGCCCGCAGCTCCGAGCACTGATGGAGGGCGGCCTCGTACGTGCCGGGGCTGGCCCGGTCGAGGTCGGTCAGGAGGTCGATGGTCTCCCCGAGGGCGGCCAGCGCTTCGCTCCGGCGGTCGAGGAGCGACAGTTGCATGGTGTGGCGGTAGAGGCATTCGGCCAGCAGGGGGAGGGCGCGGGAGTCCTCTCCCGTGAGTCGTCGGGCGGCGTCGACGCCTTCGGCACCGGCTTCGAGCGCTTCGTCGTGGCGGCCGAGCACGGTGCTCAGGCCCCAGGCGTACGCCGTCAGGTTCGTGGCGTGGGTGGCGAGAAAGGCCGCGGAGTGTGCGACCGGTTTCCGGCCGGTGGTGACGGCCGCAGCGAGGGCCTCCAGTGCTTCGACGTGCCGGTCCAACCGACCGAGCAGGGTGGCCCGGTACGTCTGCGCCCGGAGCAGCTGGGGCAGGTACTCCCCGGGCTGCATTCGGGCCAGTGCGCCAAGCGTGTCGACGACTTCTCCCGCCGCCTCGGCCGCCGGCTCGTACCGTTCCTGCGCCGCCAGGCGCTCCATGCGCGTGTTGAAGCATTCGACGAGTTTGGGCAGGTACGCGTCGGGCCGTGTCTCCGAGAGTCCGCGGTAGATCTCCGTGGCCCGGTCCAGCAGCTTCCGTGCCTCCTCGGGCCGTTGCAACGCTTCCAGCGCGAGGTACTGGTTGGTGAGGCCGGTGGCGAGGTCGGGCAGATAGGCGTCGGGGAGCTGCGCGGCCAGTTCCCCGTACAGCTCGATCGCCTCGGCCCCGGCGGCGAGCCCCTCCGCATGCCGTCCCAAGTCACTGAGGCAGACGGCCCGGTTCATGAGGTTGCGGGCCAACTCCGGGCGGGCCACCTCCGGACGGGTGGCGGCCACTCGGCGGAGGATGTCCACCGTCTCGGTCGCCGCTCCCAGTGCCTCCTCGCCCCGGTCGGCGGCGCGCAGATCGGCGTACCGGTTGTTCAGGGCTGAGGCCAGGAGCGGCAGGAACGCCTCGGAGCGCTCGCTCAGCTCCCTCCCGAGATCGACCGACTCACCGCTCAACTCCAGGGCTTGCTCGTGGAGTCCGAGGGCGGCCAGTCGAGTGGACAGGCTGGCGACGGTGCCGGCCAGGTATTCCAGATAGCTGTTGCGCCGCTGCCGGGTGAGCTCACGGTAGACGTCCACGGCCTGCTGGTTGGCGCCACGTGCTTCTTCGGGCCGGTCGAGGGCTTCGAGGAGGTTGGCCAGGGTGGTGAGGCTCATGGCGAGGTCGGAGAGGTGCGCATCGGGCAGTCGGTCGGCCAGCTCGCGCCTGAGGCGCACGGACTCCGAGCTGGCGTCGAACGCCTCCTGGTGGCGTCCGGTCCGCCTGAGGGTGATGGCGAGGGTGTGCAACGCGTGGGCGAGCCCCGGCAGCTTTGCGTCACCATGGCGCCGGTACAGGTCACGATGGGCCGTCACCGCCTCGTTGCCGACGCGCAGCGCCTGGTCCAGCCGCCCGATACCGTCGAGCCTGATGGCGAAGCTGACCAGTCCGCCGGCGAGGTCTGCCAGATGGGCGTCGGGGTCCCGTCGGACGAGCTCCCTGCGGATCTCGACGGTCTCGGTGACCGTGGCCAGTGCTTCTTCGTCCCGGCCGGCACGCGCGAGCTGGCTGGCCAGATTGTTGAGGCTCGCGGAGAGGTCGGGGAGCGAAGCGTACGGGTGCAGCCGTGCCAGCTGCCTCCACAGCTGCACGGATTCCGCGGCCGCGGCCAGCGCCGACTCCTGTTCTCCCAAGTCCGAGAGGCGTACGGACTGGTTGTTGAGGCAGCGTGCGAGGCCGGCCTGCTGGCGCGCGTCGTCCGGTGGCCGCCGGCGGTACCGCTCGACGAGGAGCGCCGCGAGGTCCGCGGCCAAGGGCGCGAGGCGGTGGCTGGTCTTCGGCAGCCCTCGGTCGAGCCGGTGGAGTTCGTCCAGCGGGACGCCGGGGTCGGCGATCAGGCGCTGGAGTGCGTCGAGCAGCGGCTGTGGCGCACCGGCCCGGGTGGCGAGGTCGATGGCCGGCAGGGCCAGTTCGGCGCGGTGGCGGACGCACAGATCGCTCAGGATCCGGTCGAGCCGGCCGCGGAAGACGGGGTGGGCGGCGGCGCGCGTGCACAGGGTGAGGAGTTCGACTGCCTGGGCTTCGGTGGAGCCGTCGACCACGTGGTCGACGAGCCGGGCATCGGCCTCCAGCCGACGGCCGACGAGGCGTTCGCGGAGCCTGTCGGGCTGGAGGCTGCCCCACGGCCCCTCCTCGGCGGGCGGGTAGAGGGAGCCGATCCAGGAACGGACGCCGTTGCGGCGGTCTCGGAGCTGCCCCTGGAGGCTGGGCACCCGACGCAGCACTTCGTCGGCCTGGTCCTCGTCCGCGGCTCCGACCAGCTGGGCCGCGGTGAGTGCGTCCCGGAGCGCGGCGTGGCTCAGGTGTCCTTTGAGGTGCGGCACGGCATCGGCCGTCCGCCGCCAGTAGCGGCTTTCGTGGGCGAGGAGCCGGTCCTCCACTTCTTCCTCCGGCCGGCCGCCGGCGGCCGGGCCGGTCGGCGGGGAGGCTTCGGCGGGCCAAGGCGGCAGGGCCGCGTCGAGCAGGTCCGCCAGGGCGGTCATGTGCAGGGTCAGGGCATTGCCGAAACCGTCCCGTTCCAGGGCGGGAACGGGCACGCGGGCATGGACGCCGACCCAGTCGTGCCCCTCGTATCCGGGGAAGGTGGTCAGCGCGGCGGCCAGGGCGGCGCGGGCTGCGAGGTACGCGCCGAGCCGGCCGGCCGCGACGGGTTCCAGATCCGGCAGTTCGTGGACCCGGGTGTTGGCCAGCAGGACTTCGGCGAGGTGGTGTTCGGTCTGCGCCTCGGCCCACCAGTCCCCGGCCGTGCGGGCCAGCAGCAGCACCTTGAGCCGGGTCCTGCCCCGGTGTTCGGCGGCGGCTTCCAGCAGAGCGGCCAACTGGTCGGCGCGGGCTTCGGCGTAGTCGAGGACGATCAGCAGGGGTTTGACCGCGTCCCGTACGGCGTCCAGGCCGCCCGGTCCAGCGCGTGCCCGGGGCCACAGGGCGGCCCATTTCTCGCCGGCCAGCCGGGCCGTGAGCTGGTGGGCGAGGCGGGTCTTGCCCTGCCCGCCGGGGCCGTGGAGGAGGAACGCGCCGAAGCCGTCGTGCCCGCACCAATCGGTCAGCAGGTCGAGGCACGTGGCACGGCCGTGGAAGGGCACGACCTGGCGGTCGGCGCGCAGCAGGAACGCAGGGGAGCCGGATGCCTCGGCCTCGGCCGCGACGGGCGGGTCGATGTCCGCCAGGTGCTGGAACTCCACCGGCTCCAGCACCGGCACGCCCGCGCCGTGTTCCGCGCAGGCGGAGCGGAACACGGGGTCGCCGTGGAGCACGTACGAGGGGACGGCGACGAGTGCGCCGTGGCCGCAGTGGGCGGGGTCCGCGGCGATCACGCCGGTCAGGAGGCGTCCGCAGAACAGCGGGGCGCCGGACATCCCTCCCCAGGGCGAGGTGCCCTTCCCCTGGCCCCGCCAATCGGGTGGATGCTGCCCGAGGTCGAAGACGTACCGGTTGGTGACGCGGCCACTGCCCGGATTGACGTGCCCGGGCAGCTGCCTGGTGTCGACGGGCTGTCCGTTCCGCTGGGCCATCTCCGGTACGCCCCAGGTCTGGGCGGCCTGTTCGGGCCGGTGGGTGACGAAGCGTCCCCACCGTACGGACTCCCCGTCCACCGGCACCCATTGCGGGTCGTCGATGCGCACCAGGGCTGCGTCGTCCCTGCCGTCGGGACGGCCCCACCACACCACCCGGCCTTCGTACAGGTGCGTCCCTCCGGGGCGGAACACCTGGACGGGTGCAGTACGCTCCGCTTCCCGGGCGACGACGTGGGCGGAGGTCAGGACGAGCCGCGGCCCGATCACGTATCCCGAACCGGGCCCGCCCGCGCCGGTGACTGCCACCAGCCGTGCTTCGTCCACCGTGTGCCCCCTACACCCGTGCGGTCCGGGTCGCTCAGTCCTCGATGCGTCCGGATGTGTCGCCCGGGCCGGGCGCCCGCTCGGGAGCGCCGCTGACCAGCACGTCGTAGCCGTTGGCCCGCTGGGGAGTCAAGGTGAAGGCGACCCGGTGGGTGCGGCCTCGGGAGATCCCGGCTTCGGCGTCGACCGAGACCACCCACGCCCGGAAGCCGGTCTTCGCCTTGGCATCCGCTTGGAGGACGACCTCGAATTCCAGCTCCACCGGGCCCAGCGTGAACGTCACGTCCTGTCCCGCCCCGCGGTCGACCGCTTCCGCTATCTCTTCGCGCACCGCCGCCACCGCATCCGCAAGGCCGATCTTCATGGCTGGCTCTCCCCTCCGCGCGCCAACGACGTTGGCCCGTAGCTGAGTCACACCGTAGCCACGTGGCGCGGAATTCGAGGGCAATGTCATGGATTCGTCGGTGCCGGGCCACGGGGGGCGCGGCCCGAAACGATGCGTGGGGCCTGTGGGGTGCGTGGGGCCCAAGCCCTTGAGGCCGCTATCCCCCGCAGCTCGCGAACGCCTCCCCCTCACCGCCGTGCCGTTCCACGGGCTCCCTCGGCGGCCGCCCCAGCAGTCCGCTTTCGGCGGTGAAGCGAGGCAGGTTCTCGCGCAGCGCGCCCCTGCCGAACAGTGCGACGCTCCAGAGCAGTTCGTCAGGCTGCCGTCCTGTGGCCCGGCGAGCTGCGGCGTGCTCCCGGCGCAGCCGGGCGAGCAGCACGGCCCCGCGACGGGTGCGCCGCGTCCATGGCCACAGCAGTGCGGCGACGCCGTCCGCGAGGAGCGTGAGCAGGAGGGGCAGCAGCCCGGTCGGCGTCCCCCGCCCGGTGAGGGCCACGACCGGCGCGGCGGCGAACACCGGCAGCAGCGCGGTCCGCACCGCGAACAGTCGCCTGCGGGTCAGCAGCAGCCCCTCGCGCTCAAGCTGCCGGGCGAGTGCCGCGGTCGCGCGCCGGACGGTGTGCCGCCGGGCCGCCTCCACGGAGCCGGTCAGGTAGAGCTCCACGAGTGCGGTCCGCGCCGCGCCCCGTGCGCCCCCGTGCAACACAGCCCGCTTCCACGGGCTTCGGCGGATGCCGGACCGGGTCTCGGACCGCTCGCCGACCGGGCGGGAAACGCAGAACGGCAGCCGTTGGCAACAACAGCCGGGCCGCGACGAACGACACCTCGGTGATCACGACGCGCCGCCCGACCCCTCCCGGTCCGCCCCCTGCGGACCGGCTGCAGGCTACTTCCGGCGCACCCGCCGACCAGTACGCGCCACCCGGCGGGCCGGCTCGGGGTCCGACCCGCCGCCATGCGGCCGGGGTCAGGTCAGCAGCTTCGTCTTGGCCTGCTGGAACTCCTCCTCGGTGATCGCGCCCCGGGCCTTCAGGTCGGCGAGCTTGGCCAGCTCGTCCGCACCCGATCCGCCGGCCGGCTCGGTCCCTGCCGTCTGGCGGATGTAGTCCTGGAACGCTGCCTCGTTCTGCTTGGCCGCCTTGACGTCCCGCTGGGTCATGCCCTTCCCCCGGGCGATGACGTAGACGAAGACGCCGAGGAAGGGCAGCAGGATCACGAAGATCAGCCAACCCGCCTTGCCCCAGCCGCTCATCTCGTGGTCACGGAAGATATCCGTGATGATCTTGAACAGCAGGAACAGCCACATGATCCAAATGAAGAACCAGAACATGGACCAGAACACGTTGAGTGCGGGGTAGTCGTCCATGGATGCCTCCTTTGGGCGGGCCGAATGCCCGCGATCAGCAGTATTGGCCCGAGTACCGCATTCCGCATGTCGAGCGCAGCGGACGGCTCCAGCGGGTGCGCGTCCGGCCGGGGTACGGGCTGCGGGACGCGCCGAGGGGTCTCACCCGGTCGGCCCGCCTCCGCTCGCCGGATCCCGCTGGCCGGGATTGCCTGGGGTACGACCCGTAGGAGGGCTGTATGCCGGACGACGAAAATCAGGGCGAGCTCGCTGCGCTGCGGGCTCGGGTCGCCACACTGGAGTCGGAGTCCTCGAAGCGCCTGCCGCGCTGGCACCGACTGCGCGCGTTCCTGTCCGCACTGCTGATCGTCATCGGCTGCGTCCTGGCCCCACTGGGCATCGTCGCCGCCTGGACGTCCGACATCGTGGGTGACACCGACCGCTACGTGACCACGGTGGCCCCGCTCGCCTCCAACCCCGATGTGCAGGCGGCCGTCGCGAACCGGGTGACGGGCGCGGTCATGGAGCACATCGACCTGCCCAAGCTGCTCGAAGACGTGGCGCCGGACCAGCGGCCGCTGCTGCAGAAGGCGTTGGGGAAGCTGGGCAACGGGCTCGAAGGAGCGGTTCGGAGCTTCGTGCACGACAAGGCGGAGGACGTCGTCGCGTCGAAGGCCTTCGAGACCGTGTGGACCGAAGCGAACCGCACGATCCACACGGCGCTCGTCAAGGCCCTGACCGGCAGCGACAACGGAGCCGTACAGATCAACAACGACTCCGTGACCCTCGACCTCGCACCCGTGATCGACCAGGTGAAGACCCGGCTCGTGGACGCGGGGCTCGGCGTCGCCGCCAAGATCCCCCAGATCCACACCGACTTCACCATCCTCCGGTCGGATGACATCGGCCGGGTCAAGACCGGCTTCCGACTGCTCGAACTCGCGGGCCTGTGGCTGCCGGTCGTCGCCGTCGTGCTCGCGGCCGTCGGTGTCCTGCTCTCCGTCCACCGGCGGCGCACGCTGGTCGCGGCGGCCCTCGGCTTCGCCGTCGCCGCCCTCATCCTGGGCATCGCCTTGACGGTCTTCCGTACGGTCTACCTCAACGCGCTCCCCGACACCGTGTCACAGCCGGCCGCCGGTGCCGTATACGACGCGATGGTCAAGCTCCTGCGCACCACGGTCCGCATGGTCGTGGTCCTCGGCGTGGTGCTCGCGCTGGCCGCCTGGCTCTCGGGGCCGGGTCGGCACGCCACGGTGGTCCGCCAGATGTGGCACTCGGGCATCGCGGCCACCCGGGCCTCGGCCGACCGGGCGGGCCTGCGCACGGGCCCGGTCGGCGGCTTCGTGGGTCGCCACCGCACCTGGATCACCTGGATCTTGGTGGCGGCAGCCGTCCTCGCCTATGTCCTGTGGCCGCACCCGACCGGCTGGGTCGTCGTGGGGCTCGCCCTCGCGCTGCTCTTCGCCTTCGCGGTCACCGACTTCATCGCCGAGGATCCCGCGGAGGCCGGGGACGCCGGGGGTTCCGGGGGTTCCGGGGGTTCCGGGGGTTCCGGGACCGCCGCGACGACCGGGGGCGGTCCACGGACCCCCCTGTAGGCGGGCGGGCTCAGGGGCGCGCCGCCCCCGGCTGGGTGTCGGGGATGCGCTGGGTGAAGAAGAGCGCCACCAGCGCGGCGAGGGCGAGGATGCCGAGGGAGGCGCGCAGGCCGTCGATCCGGGCGGTGGCGTTCGCGTCGAGTGCCGCCTGGGTCACCTCGGATTTGGCACCCGCCTCTTCGAGCGCTTCGGTGAGCTGGACGTCCGACAGGAAGGGCGCACCTCCCACGAGTTTGACGTTCGCCTGGCTCTTGACCTCGGCGGGGACCGCCGGGCTCTGCTCGATGGCCGTGAGGAACGACGAGGTCAGCACGGTGATCAGGATGGAACCGGCGACCGCCGTGCCGATCGACGCGCCGAGGTTGGTGATGGTGTTCTGGATGCCGCCGATCTCGGCGCTCTGCTCGTCCGGGACCGCCGAGACGGTGACGGCCCCGAGCTGGGAGGCCAGCGCCCCCATCCCCAGTCCGATCAGCAGCAGCGGCACGGTGACGACGCCCGCCCCAGATTCCTCGTCCAGGGTGGCCAGCAGCACGACGGCGCCCGCGAGCATCAGCAGGACCCCGAGCCGCACCACGCGCCGCGGTGAGGCGTCGGGGCGGAACCGGGGGATCCCGATCGCGGCTGCCAGCAGGGAGATGGACAGCGGCAGGATCAGCACGCCCGTCTTGACGGCGGACAGGCCCAGCGCGACGGACAGGTAGAGCGGGACGACGAAGAACACGCCCATCTGTACGAGGTACTGGAAGAAGAACATCGTGAGGCCGCCGGTGAGCTGCCGGTTGCTCCCGAGGTCCGGATCGACCAGCGGTTCGGCCCCGCGTGCCGCCAGGCGCCTCTCCCAGCGGAAGAACAGCCAGATGAGGAAGAGGCCCGCCATCATCAGCCAGACGACCGGTGAGAGGTTGAACCAGGCCGGTGCGCCGGCCTTGGGCCGGAACCAGCCCCATTCGCTCGTGCGCAGCACGGCGAAGACGAACAGCCCGATGCCCAGCGCGGACACGATCGCGCCCAGGACGTCGATGTGCGGTCGGGGGCCGAGGGGCGCGTCGGCGACCCGGCGGCCGAACAGCAGGATGGCCAGCACGACCACGACCTCGCCGGCGAACACCCAGCGCCAGGAGAAGAACGTGGTCGCCACGCCGCCGATGAGCGGCCCCAGGGCGATCGCCACCGCTCCCGCGGCGGCGACCAGCCCGTACGCGGCCGGCCTGCGTTCCACGGAGAAGTTGGAGGCGACGAGCGCCACGATCGCCGGCATGATCAGTGCCGCGCCCACGCCCTCCAGGACCGACCAGCCCAGCAGCAGGACGGTGAGGTTCGGGGCGAGTGACGTGGTGAGGGAGCCACACCCGTAGATGACGCAGCCGATCATGAAGGCCCGTCTGCGGCCGACGAGCGCGCCGACCTTGCCACCGCTGATCATCAGCATCGCCATGACCAGGGTGTAGGCCGTGATCGCGCCCTGCAGACCGCTGACGGTGGTGCCGATGTCCTCCGCGACCGTCGCGATCGAGACGTTCATGACCGAACTGTCCAGGGCCATCAGGAACTGTCCGGCCGCCAGGGTCAGCAGGACGAGCCGTGCGTCCTTCGCCTTCCCGGCAGTGGGTGTCGGGTGTGCCTCGGCTGTCATGGACGGAGCCTCCCACGGCTGCGGGCGGCCACGTGTCGGCTCGCCGCGTGGGTCAGCCGACTGGCGCCGAGCGCCTTGCGGCCGTCGGGCGGGGCGACCCGCCGGCGGTCCCGCACCCGCTCACGCCCGCGCTCACGCCGACTCCGCCGCCACCCGGCCCGAGGCCACCGCGTCCACCAGCGCCCGGTGGTCACGCTCGTTGCGGTCGGCGTAGCTTTCCGCGAACCGCACCAGCGCCTGGTCGAAGACGTCGCTGCTGCCCAGGTAGGCGGCGATGGCGATCCGGTCGCCGGAGCGGGCGTGGGCGCGGGCCAGCGTGGCGCCGCACAGGTCCCCGTACGTCCGCATGCCGCGCGGCTCCATGAGCGCGGGCTCGACGCTCCCCTTCCAGTCCCGCAACTGCCGCACGTAGAAGTCCCGCTCGCGGCCGTCGATGCCGTGCGCCCGGTACCAGCCCAGGAAGATGTCGCTCGCTGCCTGCATCAGGCGCTGTCCGGCCACCACCCGCTCGCCCTGCATGGAGTGCTCACCGGCGCCGGCGTACGGGGCGAGGACGGATTCGCCTGCCTCTTTGGCCTGGAGGATCAACGGGTCGTCGCCGTCCCGGCCCACGAGCAGGATGATCCAGCACCGGGTCCCCACGCTTCCGACGCCCACCACCTTGCGCGCCATGTCGACGAGGGTGAACCGGCGCAGCAGGTGCCGCCGGTCCGAGGGGAGGGTCTGCCCGTAGTGTTCGATCATGTCGCGGATCTGGTCCTCCAACGTGCTGCGCTCCTCGTCCGGCAGCAGCTCCCACAGGGGCGTGACCAGGGGCGGCATCGATCGGAACTGGCGTTCCCCGCCGACCACCTCGGTGAGTTTCCCTGCGGCCTGGAGGCTGTCGCGTCCACGTGCCTTCAGCAGCGTCTCGTCGACCTGTTTGCGGCCGCGGGAGCGCAGTTCCGTCGCCGCGAGGGCGCGGAGCTGCTCCGCGTCGATGCGCGCGTACCAGACGTCGAGGTGGCTCATGCCCGCGTAGCGGCGCATCTGCTCGCGGTAGGACCTGCCTGCGGACTGGACGATCTCGGCGCGCTCGCGGTCGGTGAAACCGTTCTCCCGCCCCGCGATGGCCAGGCTCACGGTCAGCCGCTTGAGGTCCCATTCCCACGGCCCGGGCAGCGTCTCGTCGAAGTCGTTGATGTCGAACAGCAGGTTCCGCTCCGGGGAGCCGAGCAGCCCGTAGTTCAGCATGTGGGCGTCCCCGCAGAGCTGGACCCGTAGGCCCGATTCCGGGGTGTGGGCCAGGTCGCCCGCCATGACGGCGGCGGCGCCCCGGTAGAAGCGGAACGGAGACTCTGACATCCGCCCGTAGCGGATGGGCACCAGCTCCGGTACCCGGCCGGCCGACTGTCCTTCGAGCACGTCCACCGGATCCTGCCGGGGTGCGGGCGGTTCGAACTCCCCGTGCGCGGAGCGGGGTGTCCGGCGCCGGGCGGCGCGGCCGCGTTCGGCCCGCTCCTCGGCGGACAGCCAGCGTGTGCCGTTCTCCACCCCTGCGGCATCCCTTGCCATCGCTGCACCTCCAGGGCGCTCGGGCCCCCGCTGCCCAGCATGGCACTTCCGGCACGGCGGCGCCGTACGGTGCGGCCCGGTGCGAGAGCCGGGCCCTCAGCCCTGCTCCGCCCTCGACCGCTTGGGGGCCGGGCTGCCCAGCCGCCCGGCCAGGAACGGCTCCTGCGCCAGGACGGCGCCCGCCGTGACGCCGACGGCGACGGACACGCACACCACGATCAGCCATGACAGCAGGACGAAAACGGAGCCGGCGGGCCCGTATTCGCTCAGCGCCCGGTTAAGGGCGCGCGGCATGTAGAAGCGCGCGGCGACCGACAGGGCGGTGGCGCCCACGGCGGTGAGCACCGATCCCGGCAGGAGGGGGAGCCAGCCGACCAAGCCGCCCAGCAGGAGGTGCTGGGTCCACCACCACACCAGCGTCAGGAAGACGAGCGTGAGGGGAATGCCCAGCCACAGTCCGGCTCCGAACCCCTCGCGCACCGGTCCCTGCACGATCAGCACGCAGATCCAGACGGCGATCCAGGCGACCCAGCGCCAGATCGCGATCCGCACCCCCGACCGCGGGATCTCCCACGCCCGTTTGCACAGGCGCTGCATGGCACGGCTGACCGCGGTCGACGCCACCAGCACCATCAGGGCGCCCACCAGGCCCACCGCGTTCTGCAATTCCGGGTCGGAGCCGCTGGCGAAGATGTCGTTCAGTTGTTCGCTCGCCTCGCCACTGAGCCCGAACACCGTGCGCACGGATTCGGCCAGTTGCTCCTGTACTGCCTTCGGGGCGAACGACGCGACGGCGAAGACCAGCGGCACGGCGGTCAGGAAGCACTGTGCGGCGAGCCGCGTCGCGGAGTCGAAGATGTCCACCGACACCATGCGCTCCGCAATGTGGGTGATCACGGGGAAGCGGGTCTCCGCCTCGCGCTGGAGGCGCCGGGCCGTCTCCGCCGCGTTGCGCGACCGGGTCCGCCACCACGAGGGGTGCGGGGCGCCGCGCGCGCGTTTGCCGGAAGCCATCAGCGCACCGGGGAGGGGGACGGCGGAGAGGCGGGCGGAGGGCCGGACACCCGCGACGGCACCAGCGGAGCGGTCGTCGCCATGGGTCTCTCCTTCGTCTGCGTCCAGGTTGGAGGATGCGGCCGGGCGCGGCACCTCGAACCGGTCCCCGGCACCGCGCCGGGAAAAGGTGTCGCGGACGGGTTCCCTGCGTAGGGTCGACGTCGTACGCCGTCACACGCTGGGGGCGCCATGGTTCTCGACCTCATGCTGATCGCACTGGCCATCACGCTCGACCCGCTGCCGCTGATGGCGTTCGCACTCGTGGTGTCCTCCGCCAGGGGCGTGTGGAAGGGCCTGGCCTTCATTCTGGCCTGGCTCGCCTGCTTCGTCGCGGTGATCGCGGCCGTCCTCGCGCTGACCGACGGCGAGCCCCTGCCGCCGCGTTCCCCGCCCGGCGTGGCGGGGCTCGCGGCCAAGTTGGCCATCGGGATCGGGCTCGTGTTCTACGGGCTGCACCGCCGCCGCCTCATGCGGGGGAGCGACGCGGTCCGGGCGGGTGCTGCGGCGGATGGCGCGGCACCTCCCGCCCCGGAGGCCCACGAGGATTCGGCCGACAAGGTGGCCAAGGGCCTGGACGGGAGCTCGATCTGGGCGGTGGCGGGCCTGGCCGTGCTCGTCCAGCCGTGGGGCATGGTGGCGGCGGGTGCGACGACCGTGCTGGAGGCGAACACCTCGCACGCGTCCACCTACGCGGCCCTGTTCGGCTTCTGCCTGCTCGCGACCGCGAGCCTGCTGGCCGCCGAGCTCTACATCGTGTTCGCACCCGAGGTGGCCCAGGCCCGGCTGCTGCGCCTGCGCGGCTGGCTGAAGGACCACTCGCAGCAGGCGATCGTCGTGATCTGCCTGGTTCTCGGCCTGTACCTGACCGGCAAGAGCATCTACCAGCTGACCGGCTGAGCAGCTGCCCCCGGCCCGTCGGCCGTTCCGCCCGCCCGGCCCGCTCGGTCCTCCCGACAGGTGCGGTTCCGGATGTGCGAAGGTGCGGACGCGGTGCTGGAATGGTGGGGGTGATGTCCGGCCCGGCCTTTGGCTGGCGGAACCGGGCGCCCACGGACCAGGGGCCGGCTCGACGTCCCCTCCCTCCCCCAGCCCGACAGGAGCAGCCATGAGCAGCGAGGCCGAGGAATCCATCGGGGTCGGCGACATCGACGACATGGGCCCCGTGGACTACGTCGTGATCGAGTTTCCGGGCAACAAGATGACGGGCAAGGGACTCCCCCTCCTCGTCGATCTCGTCGATCGCGGCATCATCCGGATCTTCGACCTGGTCTTCGTCCGCAAGGACCTGGACGGCTCGGTGACGGCGGTGGAACTGCAGGACTTCGGCTCGGAGGTCGACCTGTCGGTCTTCGAGGGAGCCTCGTCCGGTCTGCTGGACCAGAGCGACATCGACGACGCCGGCATCGCCCTGGAGCCGGGGAACTCGGCGGGGATCATCGTGTACGAGAACACGTGGGCGGCGCCGTTCGCCCGTGAACTGCGTCGCGGAGGCGCCCAGCTCGTGGCGGCCGGCCGGATCCCCGTCCAAGCGCTGCTCGCGTCGCTGGACGCCATCGAGATCCCGTCCGACGACGGGTGAGGACGGCCGCAGTCCCGTTTGCACCTGCTTCGCCGCACCCCTGGAGATGAGCACCATGCCCGGACTTCTTCGCGGAGTCGCCCGTACCGCCGTCGTCGCCGGCACCGCCACCGCCGTGTCCAACCGGGTGTCCCGGCGGCAGGCCGGCCGATGGGCCGAGCAGGAGGCCCCGCAACCGGCCGAGGCCGCGCCCCCGCCGCCCCCGCCTCCCGCCCCCGCCCCGGCCCCCGCCGGCGACGACATGACCACCAAGATCGACCAGCTCAAGCAGCTCAGTACGCTCAAGGACCAGGGAGTGCTGACCGAAGAGGAATTCGCCGAACAGAAGCGCCGGCTCCTCGGCTGACCGAGCACCCGGCTCCGGACGCACCGGGCAGGGACGGGGGACGGGAAGGAACGGCCCCATGACGCAGCCGACGCAGCCGAGCCCACGGCCGCAGCCCGGGCAGCCGGGTTCGCCCTCGGGAGCCCCTCCGCCCGCCCGGGCCGCGACGGCGCAGCCGACGGAGGCCGAGAAGCTCCGCGAGCTGCTGCGGACTCCCGGCTACCTGAAGACCCTGCTGTTCTGCGGGCTCATCAGCATTCCGGTCTCGCTGGCCGCGTTCTGGTTCCTCGCCGGGCTCCAGGAACTGGAGCGCCTGGTGTGGGCGGACCTCCCCCGTGCCCTCGGCCACGACTCCCCGCCCTGGTGGTGGCCGCTTCCGCTGCTGCTGCTCTCGGGTGTCTGCGTCGGACAGATCGTCACCCGTTTCCCCGGGGCGGGCGGGCACGTCCCCGCCTCCGGCCTGCACCCGGGCGGTCCCGGAGCCGCCGCCCTGCCGGGAGTGGTCCTCGCGGCCGTGTTCAGCCTTCCGCTCGGCGCCACCCTCGGCCCCGAAGCCCCGCTCATCGCGCTGGGCGGCGGACTCGCGATCGCCTTCCGGCACCTCACCGGGACACCGGAAACACCGATGAGCACCGCGCTGCTGGGCGCGGCCGGCGCGGCCGCGGCGATCTCCGCCATCTTCGGGAATCCGCTGATCGCCGCCGTCCTGCTGATGGAAGTCGCGGGCGTGGGCGGCCCGCAACTGTTCGCCGTCATGCTGCCCGCACTGCTGTCGAGCGGCATCGGTTCGCTCGTCTTCACCGGCTTCGGCCGGTGGACCGGCCTGGAGACCGGGAGCCTGACGCTCAAGTCGGGCGTGGACTTCCCCCGTCTGGACGCCGGTGACGTGCTCTGGGCGATCGTTATCTCCGTGGCCCTCTCCGCCGCCGTGGCCCTCATCCAGTACGGCGGGCGGGTGACCTCCGTCCGCGTCGCCCGACGGCCCCTGATCGTGACGGCGCTGTGCGGGCTCGGCGCCGGTGTCTGCGCCGCCGCCTACGCCCTGGGCACCGGCCGTTCGCCCGCGGACGTGGCCTCCTCGGGCCAGGCCGCGCTGGCCGAGCTGGCCGGCGATCCGCAGGCCTGGGGGGTGGGCGCACTGATCGCCGTCCTCCTGTGCAAGGGCGCCGCCTTCTCCCTGTGCCTCGGCAGCCTGCGCGGTGGCCCGATCTTCCCGTCGCTGTTCCTCGGCGCCGCGGCGGGCGTCCTGCTGGCGCCGCTGCCCGGGCTGGGCATCGGCGCGGGACTGGCCGCCGGGCTGGCCGCCGCCACCACGACTGCGTTGCGGCTACCGGTCAGCAGCGTGCTCCTCGTGGTCCTGGTGCTCGGCAGCACCGCGGTGATGCCGGTGGCGATCCTGTCCGCCGTCGTCGCCTTCGTGACCTCGGGACTCCTGCCGGCCGGCCCCGCGGTCCCCCCGGTGGGCCGCATGCCCCGTCCCGCCCCGTCCGCCCCCACCGCCCCGTAGCAGTACGGGGCGTGCAGACTGCGGGTATGGCATCCCTGAACGGCTCCCCCGTCCCCCTCGCGGCCCTGCAGGCCCTCGCGCTCACCAATTACGGGCACTTCACCACCATGGCGGTGGAGGACGGGGCGGTGCGGGGGCTGGCGCTGCACCTCGACCGGCTGGTCGCGGACTGCCGTGCGGTGTTCGGCGCGGAGCTGGATCCCGAGTGGGTGCGGGAGTGCGTACGGAAGGAAGCAGGCGGGCGGGCAGGGGCGTTCATGGTGCGCGTCACGGTCTTCGACCCGGAGTTGGAGCTGACGGCTCCGGAGCGCGCGGGGCAGCCGTGCGTGCTGGTGACGACCCGGCCCGCGGCGGGCGCCGGCCGGCCGCTGCCCGCGCTGCGCGTACAGCGGATCGCCTTCCAGCGCGAGGCACCGTCGGTGAAACACGTGGCGCTGTTCGGACAGTTGCGGCTGCGGCGCGCGGCCCGGCTCGCCGGGTTCGACGACGTGCTGTTCGTCGGTACGGACGGGCAGGTCTGCGAAGGCTGCACCTGGAACATCGGCTTCGTCGACGAAGCCGGGACCGTTGTCTGGCCGCGGGCCGACGTGCTCCCCGGGATCACGATGCGACTGCTCCGGGCCGGCGGTGACCGCCATGTCACGGCGCCGGTGACGGACGGCCGACTGCGGTCCCTGCGGGCGGCGTTCGCGACGAGCACGGGCATCGGCGTTCGGGCGGTGGCCGCGATCGACGACATCGTGTTCCGCACCGACGACCCGGTGGTCGCTTCACTGCGCGAGGCCTATGCCGCCGTTCCCCCGGACCGCCTGTGAGGAGACACGGACCCGGGCGGGAGACCGGCGGTGTCGAGCGGCCGGCGCCACGCGATGCTCCGGCGCACGGCGTAGAGGTCGGCCTGGAGCGGGCTGGGCGGCACGGCAAGGACCGGGCAGGGGGCGTGTGCCAGGCAGTACCGGGCCACCGACGGCCGCAGCGCGCGCAGCAGCGGGCGCCGCGAGCCCGTACCGACGACGAGCAGGTCACCGGCATCGCGGACCGTCTCCAGCAGTGCGGCGCCCGGGGTGCCCCGGACGGCCAGTCCGGCCAGCGTCACGCCCGGCGCGCCCGTGCCGAAGGCACTTCCCAGAACGTCCCTCAGCCGCGACACCGCCGCGTCCCGGGATGCGGCGAGCAGCGGCGTACCGCCTGAGCCGCGCCGGGCGCCCGGTCCGTCCAGCGGCGGCTGCCAGGCCAGTACGACCCATAGTTCCGCGTCGCGTGCGCGGGCCTCGTCCCGTGCACGGTGCAATGCCGTGAAGCTTCCGGGGGATCCGCACGTACCCGCCACGATTCGTCCTGGCACCGTCCCGCCTTTCCTGCTCGGTTTCCGCGGGCCTCCGCAACGGCTCCGCGCGGGCACCGGACTGCGGTGCTGACGTCCTTCTGATGCCGGGGCGGGAAACCCTGACGGGTTCCTGATGCCGGGGGCCGCGGGTCCGCGGCGGAAACCGCACACCGTACGGAACCCGTCAAAAGGCCGTGCGGCCCCGATGCCGAGGCGGGCCGTGCGGGCATCGTGGAGACGGGGGGGGACACCACCGGCTCTGACGGGAGGCAGCACGTGTCCGGGTACCGATTCCACGACGACCGCACCGCGCTGACCACGGCCCTCGCGGCCTCCTTCCTGATGGCGCTCGCCCTCGGCCTCACCCTCGGCCTCGCCTTCGTGCTCGTGCTCGTGCTCGTGAGCGCGGGTCCGTCGGCGACGAGCGCCGCCCTGGTCCTGGCTCTGGCCGCGGTCCTCGGCCTGGTCGTCTGCCGGCTCGCGGTCCGCGCACACCGCCTGCGGGGTGCGGTGACCGCCGATGACTCGTACCTGGCCCGGCTGGAGGGAACGGCCCGGTTCGCCGAGGACGGGGCCTCCCCCGGAGCCGTCGTCGAGCGGGTGCGGCACGAGCTGGTCGGCCTGCTGGAGCTGCACGGCTGCCGCTTCGCGCACGGGTCGCTCAGCGGGCAGCTGCCCCGGCTGGAACACGACGGCAGCGTGTGGCTCGGCCACGGCGCCGGGGCCACCGAGGCCGTGTACTGGCCCGACCGGTGGCCCGACGGCGAAACCGAGCTCCGTGCCGTCGGCGGCGGCCACTGCCACGGGCGTTTCCTGCTCGACCCGGTGCCTGGCGCCCTTCCTCCGGAAGGGGCCCGCCTCGCCGCCGTGGCGCTGGCCGCGCAGGCCGGCGCGGCCCTGGACGCAGCCGGTCCGGCCCACCGCGGCTGAGCGGCCCACCGCAGCTCCGGCGAGGAGCAGGTCCCCGGCACGGACCTGCGGATCGGCGACCTGGTGGTGTGCGGGGCCGGGGACGTCATCCCGGGCGACGGGGACGTCGTGGAAGGCGTCGCCTCGGTCGACGAGTCCGCCATCACCGGCGAGTCCGCGCCCGTCATCCGGGAGTCCGGGGGCGACCGCTGCGCCGTCACGGGCGGTACGAAGGTCCTCTCGGACCGGATCGTCGTCAAGATCACGACGAAGCCGGGCGAGACCTTCATCGACCGGATGATCGCGCTCGTCGAGGGCGCGGCCCGGCAGAAGACGCCGAACGAGATCGCGCTGAACATCCTGCTCGCCTCGCTGACGATCGTCTTCCTGCTGGCCGTGGTCACCCTGCAGCCGTTCGCGATCTACGCCGGCGCCGAGCAGTCGATGATCGTGCTGACCGCGCTGCTGGTCTGCCTGATCCCGACGACCATCGGCGCCCTGCTCTCGGCGATCGGCATCGCGGGCATGGACCGGCTGGTCCAGCGCAACGTCCTGGCCATGTCCGGGCGGGCCGTCGAGGCCGCCGGCGACGTGTCGACGCTCCTGCTCGACAAGACGGGCACGATCACCCTCGGCAACCGGCAGGCCGCCGAGTTCGTCCCCGTCAAGGGCGTCAGCGAGGCCGAACTGGCCGACGCCGCGCAGCTGTCGTCGCTGGCCGACGAGACCCCCGAGGGTCGCTCCATCGTGGTCCTCGCCAAGGAGAAGTACGGGCTCCGCGAGCGCCACCAGGGCGAACTCGCCCACGCCGAGTGGATCGCCTTCACCGCCCAGACCCGCATGTCGGGTGTGGACGTGGACGGCCGCAAGACCCGCAAGGGCGCCGCCGGTTCGGTCATCACCTGGGTGAAGGAGCGGGGCGGCCGCGTCGCCGACGACGCGGACGTCCTCGCCGACCTGATCTCCGAAGCGGGCGGCACGCCACTGCTGGTCGCCGTCGAGGACGGCGGGGGCGCCCGCGTCCTGGGTGTCGTCCACCTCAAGGACGTCGTCAAGGCGGGCATGCGGGAGCGCTTCGACGAGTTGCGCCGCATGGGCATCAAGACGGTCATGATCACGGGTGACAACCCGCTGACCGCCAAGGCCATCGCGCAGGAGGCGGGCGTCGACGACTTCCTCGCCGAGGCCACGCCCGAGGACAAGATGGCCCTCATCAAACGGGAGCAGGCGGGCGGCAAGCTCGTCGCAATGACCGGCGACGGTACGAACGACGCACCGGCCCTGGCCCAGGCGGACGTTGGCGTGGCGATGAACACGGGCACCTCGGCCGCCAAGGAGGCCGGGAACATGGTGGACCTGGACTCCGACCCCACCAAGCTCATCGAGATCGTCGAAATCGGCAAGCAACTCCTGATCACCCGGGGCGCCTTGACGACCTTCTCGATCGCCAACGACGTCGCGAAGTACTTCGCGATCATCCCGGCCATGTTCGCCGTGGTCTACCCGGGGCTCGACGAGCTCAACATCATGGGCCTGCACTCGCCGAACTCCGCGATCCTGTCCGCCGTGATCTTCAACGCGCTGATCATCATCGCCCTGGTGCCGCTGGCCCTGAAGGGCGTCCGGTACCGGCCGACCAGCGCCGACAGGATGCTCCGCCGCAATCTGGGGATCTACGGGCTCGGCGGCCTGATCGCCCCCTTCATCGGCATCAAGATCATCGACATGCTCATCACCCTCATCCCGGGAATCGGCTGATCAGCTATGAACAACTCCATCGGCAACACCGTGCGGCTGACCGGCGCGGGCCTGCGGGCCCTGCTCGTCCTCACCGTCCTGTGCGGCGTCCTGTACCCCCTCGCCGTGACCGGCATCGCCCAGGTCTCCTTCGCGGACCGGGCCAACGGTTCCGAACTCAAGGACGAGAACGGCCGGGTCGTCGGCTCCTCCCTGATAGGACAGACCTACGACCTGACCGGGGCGAACCCCGACGATCCCGCGGAAGCGGCTCGGCCTGACCTGAAGTGGTTCCAGCCGCGCCCCTCCCACGGCCTCGGCTCCAATCAGCGTCAACCAGCAGTACTCGCTGCTCCTCTCCGGCGCCACCAACAAGGCCGGCGACAATCCGGACCTGGTCGAGCAGGTCACCGAGGCCAAGGCCGCCGTGATCGCGGACAACTCGACGGCCACGTACCGGGTCGGGCCGCAGGACGTGCCGGCCGACGCCGTCACCTCCTCCGGCTCCGGCCTCGACCCGCACATCTCCCCGGAGTACGCCCGGATCCAGGTGCACCGGGTCGCCGAGCGGAACCACCTCGACGCGGGACGGGTCGCGGAGCTCGTCAAGGACCACACCAGCGGCCGCACCCTCGGCTTCATGGGAGAGCCCCGCGTCAACGTCCTGGAGCTCAACACCGCGCTCAAGGCACTGACCGTCAGATGAGGGTGACCGGGTGCACCCCGTAGATGTTCATACCGGTACGCAGGGGCACGTCCTGTGCGGGGACGGCGAGGCGCAGCCCCGGGAACCGGGCGAGGAGCGAGGAGCGAGGGCAGGGCGACGCGCATCTCGACGCGCGCGAGTTGGGCCCCGAGGCACTGGTGGATGCCGTGCCCGAAGCCGAGCTGTCCGGTGGCCCTGCGGCGGACATCGAGCGCGTCGGGGTCGGCGAAGCGGAGCGGGTCGCGGTTGGCGGCCTCGACGGAGAGGGTGATGCTCTCGCCGGCCAGCCGATCCGCACGGATGGTCATGCAGACCGCAGACGACTCCGCACCCTCACGTCGTCTTGAGGTCACGACCCCGGCGGGAGGACAGGATGCAGAACTCGTTGCCCTCCGGGTCCGCGAGGACCACCCATGTCACGTCCTCGCCCTGGCCCACATCGGCGTGGCGGGCCCCGAGTTCGAGGAGGCGCTCGACTTCCGCCGCCTGGTCGACCGGGCGGAAGTCCAAGTGGAGGCGGTTCTTCGACCGCTCCGGCTTCGGCGCCGTCACCGGTTCGAAGATCAGCCCCGGCAGCCGGTCGGGGGCCGGGCGGATCTCGAACTCGTCCGGCGAGTCGTTCACGACGACCCACCCCAGCGCCCGTGCCCACCAACGGCCCAGAGCGGCCGGGTCCCGGGCGTCCACGACGGCCTGTTCCCACTCCAGCGGCATGCGGCGAGCCTACGCCCTGCGGCGGCGGATGCGGGCCGCGAGTACGGCGACGTCGTCCTCGGCATGGCGGGCGTCCAGGCCCGCCACCACCGCGTCCACCAGCTCCTCCACCGCCGCACCCACCGGCAGCCGCAGCCCCGCCAGCCGGGCCAGCGACAGGTCGATGTCCTCGCCCCGCCGCTCCACCAGCCCGTCGGTGAACATCAGCAGGGTCTCCTCGGTGGTGATGGCCCGGGTGATGCCCTCGTAGCCGCCGACACCGGTGCCCAGCGGCGGACCCACGGGGACCTCGACCAGCGCGGCCGTGCTGTCCGCTCCGAAGACCGCCGGCGGCAGATGGCCGGCGCTGGCGAAGTCCGCGACACCGCGCGTGGGGTCGACCCGTACCAGCAGACAGGTGGCCGGCCGGCGGGCCGGGTCCTCGGCCACCAGCGCGTCCAGCTGGCGCAGCACGCGGTGCGGGGCGAGGTCGGTGGCGGCCACGTCGCGCAGCGTCGAGCGGTAGGCGTTCATGTCCACCGCGGCAGCGAGCCCGTGGCCCATCACGTCCCCGACCACCAACAGGGTCCGGCCGAAGTGGAGCCGCACCGTCTCGAACCAGTCCCCGCCCACCAGGGCCCCGGTGCCGACCGGCAGATAGCGGCTGGCCATCTCCAGGTTGGGGTGCGGACGGCCCGGCTCGGACACCAGCGCCCGCTGCAGGTGCATCGCGGTGTCCTCGGTGGCGGCCAGCTCCCGGGCATGGCCCAGGTGCATCGCCGCGAGACGGGCCGTGAAGTGGATCGTCGCCGCTTCGTGGTCGCTGAAGCGGCCCTGCGCGCGTACGGCCACCACCTCGCCGTACACCCGGTTCCGGGCCGGCAGCGGCACGGACAGGAGGTGTACGGGAGTGCCGCTTGCGAGCACCGTCCACTCGGAGAGGGGGTGCCCGCCGTCCACGGCCCGTACGGAGGGCGACCCGCCGGGGCGCGCCGCCAGCAGGCCGACCGCCCCGGCCGCCGCGATGCGGTTCAGGCGGCCGTCCTCGGCCCGCAGGTCCACCGCGACGGCGTCGCAGAGGTTCCGGAAGAGGAATCCGGCCAGTTCCTCGCAGATGGCGGTCTCGTTGGGCCTCGTCCCGATCTGCTCGGCCGCGGCTTCCGTCGCGTGGAGCCGCGCGAGCAACGCCTCGTACTCCGCAGGGGGCCCGGCGGACCTCCCGTCATGCTCCGACAAGACACCTCCCCGGCCCGGCAGCCGAAGAGGCCATTCCACCAGCACCTCCCGCCGCCCGCACGCACGCCGCGCGCCTGCCGGCCGCACGGATCACCGCGGACGGGCCGCCGGGGAGCCACCGACCGCCGACCGTCACGGCACGGACTGCCCCCGACGCAGGCCCTCCGCCCTCGGCACGACCCCGCGCACGACCTCGACCCGCTCCGCGGCGATGAGGCAGGACACCGGCGCCGGGCCACCCCCATCAGCCTCGAAGGCAACCAGCACGGAGGGCTGTTCACCGAGCCCCTCGACGACCCGCCGCACCTCGTCGGCAGCCGGCTCCCGGAAGACCGGGTCCTGGAACATCGCCGGGCAGCTGACGTAGACGGGGTCGCCGAAGACGAGCTCCAAGCCGTGGGAGTACGTGAGGTCACGGCCGGCGGCCAGCCGGAGCTCCACGGGAGTCCAGGAGATCACTTCCCAGTCCCACCAGGAGCCCTCGGGCAGCCGGATCGCAGTGTGCCGGCGGTCGGTGTCCACCTTCAGGGCCCCATCCGTTCGAACGTGCCTTCAGGCTACACACGGGCCCGGCACTCGACCCCGGCTCAGGTGTCGGACAGTTGGGCCACCCAGCCGTACGGGAGTTCCGCGCCGTCGAGCGTCACCGCCTCGACGGTTCGGGTCTCGGGGTCGATGTCGGCCTGGACGCCCTCGCCCTCGTACCGCGGATAGCCCGAGGCCCCGTATTCGCCGGTGGCCACGACCAGTGCCGTACGCAGCACGCCCCGGCGGGGGGAGGCGGCGGCGCCGGGCTCGGTGAGGCCCGGGCGCAGGACGACGGTGTACCGGCCGGGGGTCGGTGTGGAGGCGGGGTCGGGCTCGACGGAGGGGTTCATGCAGCCCAGGCTAGCCACCGCCCGGCCGGCCGGCCGGTATCCCGATGCCGCGCCCCGTTCGCGTCCGCCGATCGCGTCAACCGTCGGCCGTCATCCGTCCGCCGTCGGCCTCCGCCATCCGCCGTGCGCCGTCCGCCGTCCGCCGTCCGCGAATCCGGCTGGATGTTCGAGCGCCCCGGTGCTTGGGTGGCGGTATGGAGATCTTGGTTCTGGGCGGGACGGCATGGGTGGGCCGGGAGCTGTCCCGGCAGGCGATCGCGCGCGGCCACCGGGTGACGTGCCTCGCCCGCGGCGAGAGCGGTGAAGTCGCCGACGGGGCACGGCTGGTGGCGGCCGACCGGCACGATCCCGCGGCGTACGAGCCGCTGCGGGGCCGCGACTGGGACGCGGTCGTCGAGGTGTCGTGGCAGCCGGGATTCGTCCGCGGCGCGCTCGACGCGCTGGGCGGCAGGGCCCGGCACTGGACGTACGTCTCGTCGGTCAGCGCCTACGCCTCCCACGCCGAAGCGGGCGCGGACGAATCCGCGGGCCTCCTCCCCCCGACGGACCGGAGCGAAGTGGACCGGGCACTGTACGGCGAGGCGAAGGTGGCATGCGAGCAGGCGTCGCAGACTGCCCTCGGCGAGCGCCTGCTCATCGCGCGCGCCGGGCTCATCGGCGGCCCGGGGGACCACAGCGGGCGCTCCGGTTACTGGGTGGCCCGCGCCGCGCGCGATCCGCACGGGCCGATGCTGGTTCCCGCCGTGCCGGCGGCCCCGACCCAGGTCATCGATGCACGGGACCTCAGTGCCTGGCTGCTCGACGCCGCGGAGCGGCAGTGCACGGGTACGTACGACGCGGTCGGTCCGGTCGTTGCGCTCCGGGAGTGGATCGAGCTGTCCCGCACGACGGGCGGGCACACCGGTCCGGTGGTCGGCGCCGACTCGGCGTGGCTGCTCGCGCACGGCGTGGCCCAGTACATGGGCGCCGAATCGCTGCCGATGTGGCTGGCCGAGACGGGCTGGGAGGGATGGTCGGCCCGGGACGGTTCCGCGGCTCGTGCCGCCGGGCTCCGGCACCGGCCGCGGGCGGAGCTGCTGGCCGACACGCTGGTGTGGGAGCGCGCGCAGGGTCTGGAGCGGGAACGGCGGGCCGGCCTCAGTGCCGGTCGCGAGCGCGTGCTCCTCGACGCGCTCGGCTGACGCGGCGGCTCAGCGGCCGGGCCCCGCACCGCTTCCCGCACTGTTTCCGGCGCCGCTTCCGGCACCGGTTCCCGCACGACCGGTTCGGGGTTCCACTTGCCGTAGTTCGGCGAGGAGTTCGCTCTGGCCCGCCAACAGCTCGGTCAGGATGCGGCGGGCCGCGCGCAGGAGTTCGGCGACGTCGCCCCCTGCGAGGGCGTAGTTGACCGTCGCGCCGTCGCGCGTGGAGACGACGATGCCGGAGCGGCGCAGGACCGCCAGTTGCTGGGACAGGTTGGACGGCTCGATGTCGATCTCGGCGAGGAGTTCGCGTACGGGCCTCGGACCGTTCTGCAGGAGTTCCAGAACACGGATCCTGACGGGGTGTCCGAGCATGCGGAAGAACTCGGCTTTCGCCTGGTACAGGGGTACCTGCTTGCCCACGAACGCTCCCGCCCTTGCTTCGACCCGTGTGTGCGGCCCGGGGCCGGTGAGTTGCCCGCCCGCCTGTACCCATCATTCCGCCCGATGGGCCCACGCGTGCCCCTGCTTGACCAATTTCGGATGTGCCGGATTGAAGAGTTCTTCAATTCGTGGGCATGCGTGGGCCCGAGATTGCGACGCCTAGATCTCCAAAGCGGATTCGATGCGCTTGAGCTGGTGTCGGGCCATGGCCAGATTGGAGTTCGCCTTGTTCAGTACCACGTACAGGAACAGCCCGTTGGTTCCCCGGCCCCGCAGCAGCCGGATCAGGTGGTACTGGTTCCCGAGGGTGATGAGCAGGTCTTCGATCTCGTCGTTCAGGCCGAGCATTTCCATGGCGCGGACCTTGGCCCGGATCACATCGGTGTTTCCCGCTGCCGCGACCGCCAGGTCGAGGTCTTTGCCACCACCGAGCACTCCCAGTGCCATTCCGCTGGTGTAGTCGACCAGGGCGACCCCCAGGGTGCCCTCGATCGAGGTCATCGTCTCCTTCAACGAGACTTCCACATTCGCCATCGGTGCGCGCTCCCTCATCTCCGCGTTCACGGCCGGCGCCGCTTGCGCTGCACACCGGACCACTTGTGAGGCTGACGCTACTGAGCGTGCGCGGCAACGTGAGAAGAACGGGAGATTTGACGAAAAACCTCCCCTCCTCCGTCTAAGATCCGCCCGGCACGCACGGCCGCGCTCGCGCCCGGACCCACTTCGGGCCGCGGGTCCGGACCCGCGGCCAGGCTCCACGTCCCGTCAGCCGTTCCCGGACCGGCCGACGTCGAACCGGGCGATCGCCCCGTGTTCCAGTGCCACGTACAGGGCGCCGTCCGGGCCGAAGGCCAGGCCGTGGGGCTCGCTGCCGGGCGGGTCGAGCGGGTACGAGTCGACCCGGCCCGCCGGGGTGATGCAGCCGATCCGGCCCGAGCCCCACTCGGTGAACCAGAGCCGGCCGTCGGGGCCGGAGGTGATCGCGTGGGGGCGGCAGACCGCGTCGGCGAGCGGAAACTCGGCGATCTCGCCGAGGGGCGTGATCCGGCCGATCCGGCCGGCCCCGATCTCGGTGAACCACATCGATCCGTCGGGGCCCGCGCAGATCCCCACGGGAGCGGCCTGCGCGGTGGGCAGAGGGTGCACGGTGACGTCGCCGTCCATGGCGATCCGCCCCATCGCGTGCGCCTGGTTGAGGGTGAACCACAGTCCACCGTCCTCCCCCGCCGCGATCATGGAGGGGAACGCGCCGGCCACGGGCAGCGGGAACTCCGTGACCTCGCCGTCCGTGGTGATCCGGCCGATCCTGTCGGCGTACAGCTGTGTGAACCAGAGGGCGCCGTCGGGGCCCGCGGTGATGCCGTACGGGCCGCTGCCGGGGCCGGGGACGGCGTACGAGCAGGCCTCGCCGCCGATCGTGATGCGGCCGATCCGGTGGTCCTGGGTGCGGGTGAACCAGAGGGCGCCGTCCGGTCCGGCGGTGATCAGCGACGGACCGCAGGAGGTCGAGTCCAGGGCGTACGTGGCCAGTTGCCCGTCGGGGGCCAGGCGGGCGACGGCGCCCGCGTGAACGAGGGTGCACCACAGCGCGCCGTCGGGGCCGGCGGTGAGCGCGTACGGACCCGAGGCCGGGTCCGGGACGGGGAACACGGTGGGCGCGGGTCGACCGGAGGGCTCGGGAGACGTCGCAGAAGGCACGGGCACGGAGGCCTCTTTCCGGGGGGAGGTGGGGCGTGGACGTGGGGGCGTCATGCGGCCGCCGGGGCCGCGGAGGCGTGCGCGTGCCCATGCGCGGGCGCGTGCGCGGGCGCGTGCGCGGGCGCGTGCAGCGCCAGCTGCCGGCCCCGCCACCGGGAGCGCAGCCTCCGGTCGTGGCTCACGAGGACGACAGCTCCCGGGAATCCGGCGAGGGCGGCTTCTAACTCCTCGATCAGGGCGGGTGAAAGGTGGTTGGTCGGCTCGTCCAGCAGCAGGACGTCGGCCGGTTCGCAGACCGTGCGGGCCAGCGCGAGCCGCTGCCGCTGCCCCGCGGAGAGGTCCGCGATCCGCACCTCCAGGCAGCTGCGGTCCAACAGCCCCAGGGCCAGCAGCCGTTCGGCGTGCTCTTCGGCGCTGCCCGCCCGCCCCCGCCCGAACGCGGCGAGCGCGCTGTGCCCGGCCGGACCGGGCTCGGGCAGCTGCGGCAGGTACACCGTCCGTACGCCGCCGGGGCGAACGACGTGCCCCCGGTCCGGGACGGCCGTGCCGGCCAAGACGTCCAACAGGGTGGTCTTCCCGACCCCGTTCGCACCCGTGATCAGGATGCGGTCACCTGCCGAGAGGCTCAGGCCCACGGGTGCCAGCCGACCCGCCACCGCGACCCCGGCCGCGTGGAGCAGCAGGCCGCGCGCACCGGCGCCGCGCAGCGTGGGTGAGAAGCGCAGCGGCTCCGCCGGCGCGGGCACCGGGTGGGCGAGGAGCCGGTCCAGGCGCTCCCGGGCGTTGCGGACCCGGGAGGCCAGCGAGGACTGGACCCGCCCCGCCGCACGGTCGTACGCCATCTTGTTGCCGTCCTTCATCACCCGGCCGGGTGCCACCCGGCGGGCGGTCACCGAAGCGGTCTCGCGCAGCCGGGCCACCTCGGCGCGCCAGGCGGCGTGGGCGTCGGCGCGGCGCTGCCGCTCTGCGGTCCTGGCGGCCAGGTAGCCGGCGTAGCCGTTGCCGTACCGGGTGACGAGGTGGCGGTCCGCATCCACCTCCCACAGTGCGGTGGTCACCCGGTCGAGGAACACGCGGTCGTGCGAGACGGCGACGGTCGTGCCGGCACGGCCCCGCAGGTGGTCTTCGAGCCAGCTCAGGGCGTTGTCGTCGAGGTGGTTGGTGGGTTCATCGAGGAGGAGCACCTCGGGCGCGGCCACGAGGAGGGAGGCGAGGCGCAGGCGGACCCGTTCCCCGCCCGAGAGGCGGCCTACGGTGCGGTCCCGGGGCAGCTTCACCAGGCCGAGGCCGTTCAGGGTGCGCTCGACGCGTGCGTCGGCGTCGTATCCGCCGCGCAGTTCGTACGCGGCCAGCAGGTCGGCGTACTCCGTGAGGACGGTGGGCCGGCCGGCTTCCCGTCCCGCCCCGTGCTCGATCCCGTCGGCCATGGCCGCTTCGAGCAGGCGCATCCGCCGCTCCATGGCGTGCAGTTCGCTCAGGGCGCGGTCGAGGATCCGCTGCACGGTGTGGTGGGCGGGGAGCTGCTCCTCCTGCGCGAGGTGGCCGATCCCGCCGTCGGCGTGCGCGAAGACCTCGCCGCGGTCGGGGACCTCCAGGCCGGCGAAGAGGCGGAGCAGCGTGGACTTGCCGGAGCCGTTCTCCCCGACCACGCCGAGGCGCCCTCCGGCGGGAACGGAGCAGGTGACGGATTCCAGGACGAGGCGGCCGTTGTAGGACTTGGTGACGTCAAGGGCGCTGAGCTGTGCGGTCATGGGGGTGTTCCGATCGGTCGCAGCGGTGGGTGGGTATGGAGGGGTGCGGGACGAACGCGCTGCTGTGGACCATGGGAACCACTCCCTAAAGAGACATTAGTTGCGTTAAAATCCTTGCATGGACTCTCCTCCCTCCGCAAGCGATCTTCCTGAACGGGTCGTCCGCAAGCGCACCGGCGGTCGCGGCGCCCGGATCCGCAGCCAAGTCCTCGCGGCAGTGGGCGAGCTGTTGGTCGAAGACGGCTACGACCGCCTCACCGTGGATGCGGTGGCGGCCCGCGCGGACGTGCACCGGACGACCGTCTACCGCCGATGGCGGGACGTGGGCGGGCTGCTCGTCGATCTGCTCGATTCCGCCTCGGACGACTCCTGGGGTCCGCCCGACACCGGATCGCTGGAGGGGGATCTCACGGCCCTGAACCAGGAGGTCTTCGACGCCCTGGCCGGCGACCCCACCCTCACCACGGCCCTGATCGCGGCGTCGTTCCGGTCCGAGGACGCAGCCCGGGCCCTGAGTGGCTTCTGGGACGACCGCTACGCACGCTCGGCTCCGGTCGTCACGCGGGCGGTGGCCCGGGGTGAAGCTCCCGCCGCCACCGACCCGCGCGCCGTCCTCGTCACCGCGACGGCCCCGCTCTACCACGAACTCCTGCTGCTCCGGGCCACAGCCGACCCCGCGCTCCCGCGCCGGGCCGCCCGCGCCGCGACCACGGCGGCGCGGGCGGGGGCCTTCGCCTGCCCTGCTCCCGCGGACGGGTAGCGGCCTGCCGCTCCGCCCGGCCGCCGCTAGCGCCTGCGGTCGACCACCGCCAGCAGCTTCCCGCTGGTGGCCGTACGGGCCAGGTCCGCTCCGTCCACCGCCTCGACCGTGAAGTCGAGCAGCTGCTCCGCCACCGCCGACCGCACCTCCGGGTACGCCGCCAGGAAGGCCTCGCGCGCCCGGTCCGGGTCCGGGGCGTGGGTGCTCTCCATCCGGAGGGTGAGGCCCTCGCGGGCAGCGCCCGCGGTCAGGACGGCCTGGAGCTCACCGCCGTACCCCAGCCGCTCCCCCGCGATGGACACGAAACGGCGGTAGTTGAGGAAGTACGTGGCCACGCGCATCACCTCTCCCAGCCGCCCCAGCAGTTCGAAGCGCGGGGCATGACTGCCGCAGGGGCAGCGCCCGGGCAGGGCGCGTCCGAGGTCACCGATGACGTACCGGTCGAGGTGCTGGCCGCGGCGCGCCCGGGTGGTGAAGACGAGCCGGCCGGTCTCCCCCGGTGCCACCGGGCGGTCCTCGTCGACGTCGACGATCTCCAGGGTGTGCAGGTCGGCGTGCAGGTGGTGGACGCTGCCGGCGCTGTGCGTGCACTGGTAGCCGAGGGGACCGAGGTCGGTGCTGCCGTAGGTGATGGAGTGGATGACCTCGATGCCGAACGTCTCGGTGAGGGTGCGGCGCTGCTCCTCGGTGAAGTGCTCGCCGCCGTAGTAGATCTTGCGGAGGCCGCCGTAGGAACGCAGGAGGCCGGCTTCCTCGTGCAGGAGCTGCCAGAGGTAGGAGGGCATGCCGAAGAGCGTGTCGACCTCGTACGCGGCGATCATCTCCGCGGTGGCCCGGTGGTCGGAGCCCGCCGCCATCGGCATCTGGACGCCACCGAGGCGCTCCAGGATGGAGAAGAAGCTGATGAACCCGCCGTACATGCCGCCGCAGTAGAAGAGGTTGGCGGTACGGTCGCGGGCCGGGTCGTAGCCGGCCGCGAGCAGGCCGCGGGCTGCGGCGCGCATCTGCGTGTCGTAGTCCTCGTACGTGAACAGCGACAGGGCGGGCGTACCGGTGCTGCCGCCGCTGCGGAAGTACAGCTCGGCGTCGCCCCGGTCGACCCCGCCGTTGAGCTCCTGGACGGCGGCCTTGTCCAGCAGCGGCCCGGTGGCCGGCGGGAAGACGGCCGGGCGGGCGAGGTCGTCGAGGCAGGCGGTGGTGGCGAACCGCTCGTCGGCCTGGACGGCGACGCGGCGGCTGTAGCGCTGGAGGGCGTAGACACCGTCGTGCGGTTCGCCGGCGTAGCCCGCCGTCATGGCGCCGACGGGGGTGACCCGGGTGGCCCCGGCGGCCAGGACCAGGCCGGAGAGCTCGGCGGTGTCGGTGCGGCTGCCCGCGATGCCCGCCGTCTGGAGGTAGCGGCGCATCGGGCGCAGCGTGCCCATGAGGTCCTTGCGGGGCAGCGGTTTGACCCAGACGCTGCGGTGCAGCGGTGACGCGGTGAGGGCCGGGCGGGTGTCGGCCATGACGCGCCAGGTGCCGTCGGGGGCGGCGAGGACGCGGGTGAGGCCGAGGTGCTCCTCCAGCCGGGCGAGGTGCTCGGTGGTGGTCAGTTCGGCGTACTCGGCCGGGTCGAGGTCCGCCTCGGCGGGGGCCGGCTGCGCGGCCAGGGCCGCGGCGAGGCGCTCGGCGAACGCGTGCAGTGCGTCGGTGTCCACGGTGTCGGTGTCGAGGTAGACGACCTGGGGGCTGGAGCAGGCCTGCTGCTCGAAGCGGCAGACGTCCTCGGCGAGGGCGGTCAGGGTCGCCCCGTCGGCCCAGGCGTCCCGGGTGAGGTAGGCGAAGGAGATCTTGTGGCCCCACTCCACCAGGCGACAGCCGGCCGGGACGTGGGCGGCGACGCCCTCGACGGCGCCCTCGCCGCCCCAGACCGCGACGGCGTCGGCGGGGGCGCACATCAGGCGCAGCCACTCCTGGCGGGAGGAGGGGAAGCGCAGCACGATGATCCGCTCGGCGAGGGCACCGGTCGGGTCCTGCGCGGCGAGTTCGGCGAGGAGGTGCTGGGCGAGGAAGGTGTCGGAGCTGCTGGTCTTGAGGACGTTGACGTTCCCGGCGAGGAGTCCCTCGATCAGGCTGAGCGGGGCGACGGTGGCGGCGTTGCCGGGGGCTATGTGGGCGACGAGACCGACGGGCGCCCAGGCCTCGTAGACCGTCTCCTTGGCGTCGGGGCGGTTCAGCCGCTGCGGGGCGGTGCCGCCGAGTTCGCGGCGCAGCTTGCGGGTGAGGGCACCGCGGCTGAGGAAGTCGGCGAGTTCGCCGAGGAGTTCGCCGGCGTCCGCTTCGCCGGCCGCGCCGTCGGCCCCGTCGCCGCCCGCCGGCAGGTGCGGGGCCAGCCGCTCCCGTACCCGGTGGCCGGGGTCGCGCAGCGCGCGGGAGAGCGCGTCGCAGGCGGCCAGGACGGTCTCGGTGTCCAGCGGCGCGGCGAGCGCGGCCTCGACGGCGGCGGGCAAGGTGGCCAGGCGGCGGGCGGCCTCCTCGTCCCCGATGAAGGTGCCCTGCCAGTAGTGGTGGTTGATGGTGTCGGTCATGACATTCCCTTCATCAGTTCGGCGGCGGCCACGGCACAGCTGCGGTTGCGGCTGACGCCGGCGCGGCCGTGGATCGTGAACCATTCGGTGGCCAGCTCGCAGCCGCACTCCTCACCCGGGTGCAGGGAGGCGAGGTCGCCCATGACGACGCTCTGCGCCGGTACGGAGGTGATGTACGGGGACACCAGGTGCAGATAGCCGCGTTCGCCGTACGGGAGGGGTTCGAGGGTGCGGGTGGAGCGGATGAAGACGCGGGACCAGACGGGTGCGTGGAGGTTGTGGTGCGAGCACTCGATGTACGGGATGCAGTGCTCGACTGAGCCGAAGGTGTCGCGGATGCGTTCCGAGGGGATGCCCAACTGCTCGGTGACGCGCGCGTACAGCTCGTGCTTGCCGATCTGCCGGTCGGTGTGGCCCTTCCAGCCGCCGCCGAGGATGATCAGCGAGCCTTCCGGCAGCTCCAGCGGGGGCAGGCCCATGGCCCGCATCCGTTCCAGGGTGAACCAGAGGAAGGCCGGGAAGCCGAGGATGCGGACGGGTACGTCGTCCTCGGCGAAGCGGCGCAGCGCGGCGACGCAGCCGAAGGGATCGAACTCGTGCCCGTTGCCGGTGTTGCGCAGGGCGTACTCGACCTGCCGGGCCGGCGCGAAGTCGCACAGGTAGTTGTCGGTGAACGAGGTGCCGAGGTTCAGGTCGCGGGCGGGCTCGTAGCTGTAGAGCAGGTAGTTGACCGGCTGGTCGGGAGTGATCCAGCCGTTGTGGTCGAAGATGCGGGCGACCATGCGCTGGGCGGACCGGATGGTCCACTCGTCGAAGAACATCTGCGACTTCTGTCCGGTGGTGCCGGAGGAGGTCAGGTGCAGGTGCACCTGTTCCTCGGGTACGGACAGGACCTCGTGGCGCTTGAAGAAGTTCGCGTGCACCAGGGGCGCCGCGTACGGGGTGTCCGGCCGCTCGCCGTCGTACAGGCTGCGGAAGAACGGGGAGCGGTCGCGGTGCCAGGCGTTGGTCTGCGCCATGGCTGCGGCGAACAGCTCTTCCTCGGCGGGGCCGTAGGTGTACGGCTCGGTCAGGTCGCACAGCTGCTGCACCCGGTCGAGGGCCGCGGCGTCGGGGACGTCGACGGGGGCGAGATGGGGTTTCGAGGGGGTCGTGGCAGGAGTCGCGGAGGGGGTCGTGGAAGGGGTCATGAAGCAGCCTCACGTACGGGCAGATGCGTCGACGCCCAGGCCGACACATAGGAATCGAGGAAGGGCCGGAGCGGCGGGTCGACGACCAGGCCGCGGAAATCGATGTGCTCGGCGGTGCGGGACATCACCACGTAGTCGTGGAACCCGTCCCCGTCGCGGCGCATGGCCGGGTACAGGGCCCCGGCGATGAAGCCCTGGGCGGCGAAGGCGGAGAGCGCGGCGTGGTGTTCCAGGGGTACGAGTGCCTCGACGTAGCCGGCGCCGGCGCGGGTCAGGGTCCGGGTCACCGGCTCCAGCCAGCCCGCGGCGGCTACCGGGTCGGGGTGGGCGGCGACCAGGGCGCAGTAGCCGCCGGTGCGGTTGAGGTAGGCGTACACCTCGAAACCGCCGTCGTCGGGGGTGAGGAGGACGTTGGGGGTGTGCAGCGGGTAGAACCAACGGCCGGTGTCGGGGAAGTGCTCGTGGAAGCGGCGGCGGACGAAGGCCGGCGCCTCGATCATCTCCAGCGGTCGTGCGGCGGTCCCGGCGGGCGCCGGCACCGGCGGGGTGGGCCGGGCGTCCGCGTAGCTGATGCCGAGGCTCGCCTCGGCGGTGCGCAGGAGCGGCAGCAGGGAGGCGGGCACCTCGGCGACGGGCACCCGTCGGTCCAGCACCCCGGGCGAGTGACGCGCGTAGAGTGCGAGGCTCTCGCGGCTGCTGAGGTCCACTGCGTTGGGCAGGATGCCGAGGGGGCGGAAACCGTTGCGGGCCACGACGCGCTGGGGTCCGGCGCTGACCGTCCGGACGGTGGCGTACACCGAGTCGAGCGTCCCGGCGTCGAGCGTGCCGGCGCAGACGGCCTCGGTCAGCTGCCCGGCGAGCCCGGATCCGCGCTGGTCGGGGTGGACGGCGAGCCCTTCGAGGCGGCCGATGCGGCTGCCGGGTTCGCTGTGGACCGCGGCCGATCCGGCGAGGACGCCGGTCCGGGGGCAGCGGGCGACGAGCCAGAGGGTGTGCGGGTCCTGGATGAGCCGGGACATCTCGGCTGGGTCGGTGCCGAGGGCCGTGGGGTAGTGCGGCCCGTAGACGGCGTAGTAGAGCTGGCGGAGATCGGCGATGTCGGCCGCGGTGGCCTGCTCGATCGCGGCGGTCATCGCGCGCCTCCTACGGGGGTCTGCGCCGGCGCGGGCGCGGAAGGGGTCGCGGCGGCGGTTCCGGCCGCCGAGCGCGAGTGGCCGGGCAGCAGGGCCAGGGCGAGGGCGGCGGGTACGAGTCCGGCCGCCTGGACCAGGCACAGCGTCTGCGCGCTGAGGTGGTCGCCGAGGAACCCGAAGAGCAGCGAGGCGACCGGGAAGGTCGAGCCGAGGACGGCCTGCATGACCGCGAAGAACGCGGGTTTGTCGGCGGCCGGGACCAGCCGTTGGAACAGGGCGACGAAGCGGACCCCGATCACCCCGACGCACCAGCCGGTCACGAGCAGGCTCCCTGCGATGACGGGCCGGGCGGCGATCAGGCCGGGGACGGCGAGGGCGGCGGCCATCGTGGCCAGGCAGGCGGTGCCGACGACGGCCGGCCGGCCGGGCACCCGTGCACCGGTGAAGGAACCGACGAGCGTGCCCACGCCGAGCGACGCCTCCAGGAGGGCGACGGTGGCGCCGTCGCCGTGCAGCACCGAGGCGGTGTACAGCGGCATGACGACGAAGACGGCCGTGGTGAACAGGTTGGCCGCGGTGAAGCAGAGCAGGATGCCGCGGACGTACGGCACGGCGCCCAGGATCTGGCGCAGGGTCCGGCGCGGAGCCCGCGATTCCGCCTCGGCCGCCTCGGCGACGGCGTCCGGGACGGGACCGGCAGCGGCAGCGGAGGCCGCAGTGCGGAAGCGTACGGTCGCGATGAGCAGGGCGGCCGTGACGTACGCGGCGGCGCAGCCCGCGGCGAGGCCGGCCACCCCGGCCCCGTCCACGACGAGGGCGCCGAGCAGGGCTCCGCCGAGGCTCGCCAGAGACTGGGTGGACAGCTCGAAGCCCGTCGCGGCCTCGATGTCCCCGTCGTCCACGAGCTCGGGCACGGAGGTGGTCAGGCACGGGTCGAAGAAGGCCTGGCAGGTCGCCAGGGCGAGGGCGGCGGCGTAGGCCGCGGCGACGGGCAGGTCGCTCGCGCAGGCCCAGACGGCGAGCGCGGCGGCGGCCGCCCCCGCGCCCCCGGCCGCCGTGCGCAGCAGCGAGCGGTGGGCGAAGCGGGCGATGGCGCGGGCCACGAGCGGCGCGAGGACGACGGCGGGCAGTGTGCTGACGGCCATGAACAGTCCGGCCGCGGAGCCGCCGGCTCCGGAAGCGGCGTCGCTGATGAGCCACCAGGAGACGCCCACCTGGAACATGCGCACGGCGGCCTGGGTGAGGACCTGGCCCAGCCATACGGTGCCGAAGGCGCGATTGCGCAGGACGAGGGGCAGTCGGCGGCCGGCGGGAACGGTCGGCGCGGTCATGCGGTGGGCCTCTCGTCGATGACGCGGACGAGCTTGCCGGAGCGGGTGTTGACCACCAGGTCGCGGTGGCGGGCCCATTCGACGTGCAGCGGGTGGACGAATCCGGCGGCCACGCTGTCGGGGTAGAGCGGCCGGGCGGTGTTCAGCCCGTTGACGACCTCCTTGGCGAGCACGTCCAGGACGGCCGGGTCCTGGCCGGGGGCGGTGGCCAGGCGCAGGACGAGGCCGTCGCGGCCCTCCCAGCGGCGGACGACGAGCTGCATGCCCGTGACACGGCCCTCGGTGTCGGCTTCGGCGACGCAGTCCGTGGCGTCCTGCCAGTACAGCGAGACGGGTCCGACGCGTACGCCTTCCTCGGCTCGGCCCAGGATCCGGAACGCGCCGCCTTCGGTGTCGGTCCACTCCGCGCGGTCGCCGGCGGGGTAGCGGATGACGGGCATGAGGCGGCGGAAGAGCTGGGTGACGACGACCCGTCCGGGGCGGCCCGGCTCTCGGATCGGCTCGCCGGTGCTCTCGTCGAGGATCTCGACGACGGTGTGCGGGGCGAACGGGCGGTGCGTGCGCGGGTCGGTCCCGGCCACCGGCCGGCCGAGCAGGCCGCCGTCGACGCTGGCGTAGCCGAGCGAACGGGGCGTGGCCTGCGGGAAGGCGGCCGCGAGGAGGCGGCGCTGATCGGCGAAGAGGGCTTCGCCACCGAAGAACAGGAACTCGACGCCGGGCAGTTGGCGGCCGGTGGAGGTCAGGTGCTCGGCGAGGCGGCACAGGGTGGTCGGTGTGCCGGCGACGACCTGGGCGGCGAAGTCCTCCAGTGTGGCAGCCGTCGAGTCCAGCGGGGCGCCGCCGCCTATGGGCAGCCGGACGTTGGCGACCGGAGCGTGGGCGAGCGAATCCAGGATGAACAGGAAGCTGGCGTAGAGCTCACCGGCGTAGAAGAGGTCGGCGACCCGGTGGCCGGGGCGCAGGCCGGCGTCGACCATCCCGGAGCCGAAGGCCGTGACGAACTCCCGCCATTCCTCGCGGGTGTAGCAGGAGAAGCGCGGGGTGCCCGTGGTGCCGCCCGTTTTGAACACGACGGCTTCCCCGAGGGGCGCGGTCAGGACGCCGTTGTCGTGCAGGGTGTTGGCGGCCCAGAACTTGTCCTGGTCCACGACGGGGACGTCGGTGATCCGGCTCACGTGCGGCGGCAGGTCCGCATAGAGGTCGGCATAGAAAGGGGAACGGTCGCGGGCGAAACGCACGAGGTCTGAAAACTGCTGGACGGGCATGCTGCCTTTACCTCGAAAGATGAAAGTGGAAAGAGACAGGACGCAGGCGACGCGTCGGGGAGTGGTGGAACTCACACCACTCTCATCCGTTGATCAGTCAACAATGCGTACGTTGCGCACAGTTGGCGAGCGTGGCCTCAACCTGATGTCTGTTCACATGATGAGACAAGAGGAACGCACCGCCAAATCGATCGAGGCCGCCCCCGGCCAACGACCACAGACTTTCGGCCCGCGGGGCCGAAACCGCGCCGACGATTGCGGAGCTCCGTCACGACAATGCCCGGAAACCCGCGGGGTTCCTTTCCCGGGAAATCAGCCGCATTGCAGATGACGCCTTCGGCCATATCGATCGGCACAAAAATCCGGCCGAACTCCCGCCGCGGGAGCGGACATTGACCACTCCGGCCGAGAACGCAACCAAGCGCGGCGTGTCAGCCAGTCGTCCGGATTCGGGGTCGTTCGACCGCCCTTCCCCGCGCCCGGGACAGAGCTGCTCGGCCGCGGCGGCGGGACGCGCCCCCCGTGGAGGCCTGCCCGCCGACGCCACAGCGCTTCCCGGCGCTCACCTCGGGGAATCCGCTCGCCTCCGGTCACCCGCTCACCCGGGCAGCCGCCCGTGCGTGTCCCCGCAGCCCAGGAAATCGTTTGCCCGGGCATGACGACGACGCGCTCCACGCTCACCACCACGGCGCGGCACCGGGCTGCGGATGACGGCGACCGCCTCCTCTACGTCCCCCGGCAGGCGACCCACGCGGCCGCGGCCGCCCCGCTGTTCGAGCAGCTCGCCCGGGAGTGGGCGGCCCGCGGGGCCACCGTGCCGGGGCGGCCGGACCCCGCCTGGCGGCGGCTGATCTCCTGGGAACACTTCGAACGCGAGACCGCCGCCACGGTCCGCGACCTGCACCTGCGCGGCCCGGAACCCGCGCCCGAACCCCTCTCCCCGGTGAACCCGCCCCGGTGGAGGCGGGTATGAGGCCGTGACCGGCGGCCGGACGGTCACCGTCCGGCGAGGGCCCGGCCGACGACCAGCCGGATCGCGCTGATCGTCAGGTCCGGGTCGTGCAGCTGTACGTAGTGGTCGCTTCCGGTGGCCAGGAGGTGCGGGGTCTGGTTCCCCAGCTCGACCAGGGCCTGCTGGACTTCGGGCCAGGCGCGCTCAAGCGGCGCGAGGACGGCCTCGGGGCTCCCCGCCGGGACCGCGAAGGGCTCCGTCTTGCTGAGCACCGCCATCGGGACCTTCGGCAGGGGCCTCGCCGCCTTCACCGCGGCGGCCGCGCCGTCGACGTCGACCTTCTCGAATGCCGGATCCGCGTCGAAGGGCGTACCGGGTTCGTTGAGCAACTTCAGGTACGCGGGCCACTGCGCGCCGAAGAACGGTTCCGCGTTCGTGCCGAACGCGTCGACGAAGACGAGGCCTGCGGTGTCGGCCGGGTGTTGCTGGGCGTACAGCCGGGTGATCATTGCGCCGAAGGAGTGGCCGACGAGCAGGTACGGGCCGGGCACGTGCGCCGCGGTCAGCAGCTCGTCGAGGTCCGAGGCCATGGCGGTGAGGGAGCGCGTGCCGGTGACGGGCGTGCTGCGGGTGGTGAGCGCCGGCGGGTTCGTGTAGCGGATGGTTCCGGGCCGGTCGTACGTGCACACCCGGGCGAAGGCCGCGACGCCCGGGAACACCGCCGGTGACTTCGGGACGGGCGGCCGGGTGTCGGTGAAGGTCCAGGTGTCGGACGAATCGTGCAGCCCCGGTTCCAGGACGACCGTGGGGCTGCCGCTCCCCTTGCAGCTCAGCCAGAGCTTTCGGCCGCCGCCGATGTCGATCCGGCCGGAGAAGTCCCGCGGCGCCCGGCCACCCGGCCCGGAGGCGGAGGCAGACGCGGAGGCGGACGCGGCCTGGGCGCCGCGGAGGGCCGTCGTGCTCGCGCACCCGGGGACCGCGGCCAGTGCGGTCGCGACCAGGGCGGCGATCAGGAGGGCAGTCCGCTGTCGCATCCGCTCTCTCCGTTGCTCGTGGGGCTCGCGGGGCTCGCGCGTGCCCGGCCGTGTCCGGCCGATCATCCGGTACGAGCGGCCCGATCCGCGGGACCGCCGCACGGCGCCGGCGCGACCGGAGGACGCCCCCACGACGCCGGACGGGGACCGGTGTGCGGTGGGTGGCCCCCCGCTACCGGTCCCCGGTCCCGATCTCGATCCACGTCCCGGTCAGGCCTTCTTCGTACCGCCCGTGCCCAGGCCCACGCCCACCAGCACCGCTGCCGCGACCACGATCGCCGCATCGATCGCCAGGACCGTGCGGACCCCGCCGAGGAGCGATGCCTGAGTGGTGGCGAGCACTCCGAGCAGCGGGATCCCGATGGTCAGGCCGACCTGCTGCGTCGTGGTGACCAGGCCGGTGGCCAGCCCCTGCTCCGCGTCGGGCACCCCGCTCGTGACGGTCAGCCCGTACGAGATGATCGCGCCGAGGTGGCACATGCTGGCCACCGAGACGGCGAGGGTCGCCACCAGCGCGCCGGACTCGGGCCCCACGGCCAGCAGCGCCGCGGTGAAGACGCCCTGGCCCAGCAGCGAGCCGATCAGCGTGCCCCGTGCCCCGAAGCGGCCGATGACCTTCGGCGCGTACGACCCGGCGAAGGCGGAGGCGATGCCCTGGACGCCGAAGACCAGACCCGTCCGGAAGGAGGACAGCTCCAGCGTCTCCTGGAGGTACAGGGTCAGGACGAAGACGACCGTCGACATCATCGAGAAGGTGATCAGACCGCCGACGTTGCCCCAGGCGATCGTGCGGCGCTTCAGCATCGGCAGCGAGACCAGCGGGGCCGGGGTCCTGGACTCCACGAGGGCGAAGGCGACGAGCAGGAGCAGTCCGGCGAGGAGCGTGCCCCGGACGTCCACGCCACCGAACCCGCGCTGGGCCGCCGTGGAGAGGGAGTAGATCAGCGCGAGCAGGCCGCCGGTGACGGTGATGGCGCCCGGTACGTCCAGGCGCGGCCGGTCGGTGGTCCGCGACTCGGGCAGCAGACCGGGGGCGAGGGCGAGCACGATCACTGCGGTCACCGAGAGCAGCCCCATCGTGGAGCGCCAGCCGAGGGTGTCGGTCATGACTCCGCCGAGGACCATGCCGGTGGTGAAGCCGAGGGAGAGCAGGGTGCCGGAGATGCCGACCGCCTTGTCGCGCAGCGGACCCTCGGGGAACGTGGTGGTCAGCAGGGACATGCCGGTCGGCACGATCACCGCCGCGCCGAGACCCTGCAGGGCCCGCCCCGCCAGGAACGACGCCGGGTCCCAGGCCAGGGTGGCCAGCAGCGAGGCGGCTCCGAAGAGGCCGAGGCCGACCAGGAACGTCTTCTTGCGTCCGTACAGATCGGCGATGCGGCCGAAGAGGAGGAGGAAGCCCCCGGAGGGGAGGGCGAAGGCGGTGACCGCCCATTGGAGGGCCGACCGGCTCAGGCCCAGGTCCTTGCCGAGCACCGGCAGGGCCACGTTCAGCACGGAGAAGTCGAGCGCCACCATGAACTGGGCGGCGCAGAGCACGAAGAGGACCAACTTGGCCCGGCCGGTGAGCCCGTCGGTCCCGGGGAGCGCGCTCCGGGATCCACCGTCCGGTGCCGGTGCCATCGTCGAGGTGGTGGTCGTCGTATGGGTGTCGATTGCCATGGCCACCACCCTGGTGGCCGGGGAATGCCCGTGGAGAGTGGGAACTTATCCTGTTGGTGGCACCACCAGGCAGCCGACAGGGGGAGTTCGTGGCTACACCGATCGACAAGCACCGGCGTTCGGAACTGCGCGAGTTCCTGATGAGCAGGCGGGCGCGGGTCACGCCCACCCAGGCCGGTCTGCCCGACGGCGGAGCCCGCCGGCGCACCCCGGGCCTGCGCCGGGAGGAGGTCGCCGTGCTCTCGGGCGTCGGGGTGTCGTGGTACCAGTGGCTGGAACAGGGCCGGGACATCACGGTGTCCCCGCAGGTCCTCGACTCGGTGGGCCGGGTCCTCAAGCTGTCCAGCGCCGAGCGGCGGCACCTGTACGTCCTGGCCGGACTCAATCCGCCCGCCCTCGAAGTGGCGCCCGCCGACCGGGATATGTGCCAGGGCCTGAAGCGGCTGATCGACGCCTGGATGCCGTTCCCCGCGCACATCATGGACGTGTACTGGAACACGGTGCTGTACAACGACGCGGCCGCCCTGGTCCTCGGCATGCGCCCGGAGATCGTGCAGAACTGTCTGATCGCGTTCTTCACCGACCCCATCTACCGGGCCCGTTCCAAGCACTGGGAGCAGATCGCCTGCAGCGTCGTCGCCCAGTACCGGGCGGCGTACTCGGAGTGGCCCGACGACGAGGGGTTCAGGGCCGTCATCGAGGAGGCGCGGGAGGTCAGCCCGGAGTTCGCCGTGCTGTGGGACCAGCGGGACATCCGGCCCGGCGGCCAGATGGAGAAGGAGCTGGAGCACCCGGTGGTGGGCACTTTGTTCGTCGAGTCGACCCAGCTGCGCGTGCCGGCCCGGCCCGACCTGTCGATCGTGCTGCACACTCCGGTGCCGTCCACCGACACGGCGGAGCGGCTGGAGTGGCTGACGTCCCCGGAAGGGCGGCGCGGGACCATGTACCCGATCGCCGGTTGACCCCGTCTCCTGCGCGGACACGAGGAAACCTCCTCAGAGGATCACACGAGAGCATTTCGGGCATATCGCAATGAAATAGCACCGCAACGGTCCCGCTTGAGCGGCCAAAGTGGCGTGGGGTTAGCATGTGAGCGCCGCCTAGCTCGAAAGATAAACCTGTGACTGTCAATGACGACTCGTTCACCAACTGGAAGAACCGCGAGGAGATCGCGGAGTCGATGATCCCGATCATCGGGAAGCTGCACCGGGAACAGGACGTCACGATCCTGCTCCACAGCCGCTCCTTGGTGAACAAGTCGGTGGTCAGCATCCTGAAGACCCACCGATTCGCCCGGCAGATAGCCGGCGGGGAACTCTCCGTCACCGAGACGCTGCCGTTCCTGCAGGCCCTGACCACGCTGGACCTGGGGCCGTCCCAGATCGACATCGGCATGCTGGCCACCACCTACAAGGCCGACGACCGCGGCCTGTCGGTGGAGGACTTCACCGCCCAGGCCGTCGCCGGCGCCACGGGTGCCAACAAGATCGAGCGCGGCGCCGGCCGCGACGTCGTGCTGTACGGCTTCGGCCGCATCGGCCGCCTCGTCGCCCGCCTGCTGATCGAGAAGGCCGGCTCCGGCAACGGGCTGCGCCTGCGCGCCATCGTCGTCCGCGGCGGAGGTGAGGCGGACCTCGTCAAGCGCGCCTCGCTGCTGCGCCGCGACTCGATCCACGGCCAGTTCAACGGCACGATCACCGTTGACGAGGCGAACAGCACGATCGTCGCCAACGGCAACTCGATCAAGGTGATCTACGCCAACGACCCGTCCGAGGTCGATTACACGGCGCACGGCATCAAGGACGCCATCCTCATCGACAACACCGGCAAGTGGCGCGACCGCGAGGGCCTCTCCAAGCACCTGCGCCCCGGTATCGACAAGGTCGTCCTGACCGCCCCGGGCAAGGGCGACGTCCCGAACATCGTCCACGGCGTCAACCACGACACGATCAAGCCGGACGAGCAGATCCTGTCCTGCGCGTCCTGCACGACCAACGCGATCGTCCCGCCGCTGAAGGCCATGGACGACGAGTTCGGCGTCCTGCGCGGTCACGTCGAGACCGTCCACTCGTTCACGAACGACCAGAACCTGCTGGACAACTACCACAAGGCCGACCGCCGAGGCCGCTCCGCGCCGCTCAACATGGTCATCACCGAGACCGGTGCCGCCTCCGCCGTCGCCAAGGCGCTGCCGGACCTCAAGGCCCCGATCACCGGCAGCTCGATCCGCGTCCCCGTCCCGGACGTCTCGATCGCCATCCTGAGCCTGCGGCTGGGCCGCGAGGCCACTCGCGACGAGGTCCTCGACTACCTCCGCGACGTCTCGCTGAACTCGCCGCTCAAGCGCCAGATCGACTTCACCACGGCTCCCGACGCCGTCTCCATGGACTTCGTCGGCTCGCGCCACGCCTCGATCGTCGACGCCGGTGCCACCAAGGTCGACGGCGACAACGCGATCCTCTACCTCTGGTACGACAACGAGTTCGGCTACTCGTGCCAGGTCATCCGGGTCGTCCAGCACGTCTCCGGCGTCGAGTACCCGACGTACCCGTCCCCGGCGGTCTGATCCCGTCGTAGGCGCGTCGCCCTCACGGCCCGTTCCACCGCCCATCCCGGGCGGCGGGGCGGGCCGCGCGCTTTCCCGTTGCAGGCCGTCGGCAAAACTCGGATGTGTACCGCACTGATGTGCTGTTAGGTTCCTCGTGTGCCGAAGTTGAATCAGATCATCGCAGTGGAGAAGGGCGTCAAGTCCAAGTCTCTCCAGGAACTGACCCAAGCCCATCAGGACGTCCAGAAGCCCGCGTTGCTCGCCGGCATCTCGCGGACGTACCAGCCCAAGGACGAGGAGGGCGAGCAGCTGCCGCCCGAGTCCACGCGGGTGCAGGTCAAGGCGGAGGACGTGCTGCGCGCGACGGCGGGTACGCTGACGCGGCTGTTCGACGTGACGGCGACGAAGGACTGGGCGAACCGCACGGCGGCCGCGGACGTCGTCGTCGACGGAACCGTCCTGCTGCCCCGGGTACCGGTCCCGTACCTGCTGTTCCTGGAGAAGCAGCTCACCGACCTCCACACGTTCGTCCGCAAGCTCCCGGTCCTCGACGCGTCGGAGGCGTGGAACCTCGACCCCTCGACCGACTCGTGGAAGACCGACCCGGTCCGCACGATCCGCACCAAGAAGGTGCCGCGCAACCACGTGAAGGCCGAGGCCACGGAGAAGCACCCGGCCCAGGTCGAGGTGTACTACGAGGACGTGCCCGTCGGCTACTGGACGACGGTGAAGTTCTCCGGCGCCCTGCCGGCCCGCCGGGTCAACGAGCTCCTCGACCGGGTCGAGAAGCTCCAGCAGGCCGTCAAGTACGCCCGCGAGGAGGCCAACGGCGCCGAGGTCGACGACCAGCGCGTCGGTGACGCGGTGTTCGGCTACCTGTTCCGGTAGCCTCAAGATCGCCCCCTTGTGCGAGCGGGGGGGTGCGCGCACAGCGCGCAAAAGCTGAAACTGATGTTGAAGCTGACCAAGGGGTGTCAATTGGGGGTTCGAATCCCTCCCCCGGCCCACGTGCCGGGGTGGCCCAAGCCGGCAGAGGCGGCCCCGTAAAACTCAGATTCTCGCTCCAGTCTCAGCATTCGCCGCCGAACGCCGGATCGACCGAGCGCGGACGATCATCGATGGATGGGGGTTCAAGTCCCCCCTGCGCCTCTCTCGTGGCGCGGTAGTTCAAAGGCAGAACACGTCGGTCTCAGAATGATCCGCGACTCTTAAACGCCGCCGGTGTGCGCAATTGGGTGGCAAACTGGAGCCCGGGAGCTGGATATGCTCCCGGGCTCCGTCACGTCCGCGGCTCCTCATGTTCGCGGCTCCTCACGTCCGCCGCTCCTCCTGGGCGAAGCGCAGCAGGAGCAGGGCGATGTCGTCCGTGCGGGGGGCGCCTGCGCGGGCGTGGTCGATGAGGTCGTCCGCCAGCGCCCTCACCGGGTGGCCGTCGGGGGTTGCGGTGATGCGGGCGGCGACGGCGGCGATGCCCTCCTCCAGGTCGTCACCGGGGACCTCGACCAGCCCGTCGGTGTAGAGCGTCAGCAGGGTGCCCGGCTCGAACGGGATCTCGACGGCCGTGTACGAGGCGTCCCGGTCGATACCGAGGAGCAGGCCGGGCGGCAGGTGGAGCATCTCGGCCGGGCCGCCGGCGTGGCGCAGCAGCGGCGGCGGGTGGCCGGCCGTGGCCAGGTGGGCGGTGCGGGCCGCGAGGTCGATGTGGGCGTACACGCAGCTCGTGAACAGTCCGGGTTCGAGGTCGGTCAGGAGCCGGTTGGTGCGGGCGAGGACCTCCGCCGGGGGCTCGCCGGCGGTGGCGTGGACGGCCGTGCGGACCTGGCCCATGAGGGCGGCGGCGTTCACGTTGTGGCCCTGGACGTCGCCGATGGCGGCCGCGACGGTGGTGTCGTCGATCCGGATCAGGTCGTAGAAGTCGCCGCCGATGTCGAGCCCGTGCGCCGCCGGGAGGTACCTGGCGGCCACTTCGAGGTGCGGGACACCGGGCAGGACGCGCGGCAGCAGGCCGGTCTGCAGGCTGTGGGCGAGCTGGTGGGTGGAGTCGTAGAGGCGGGCACGGTCCAGGGCCTGGGCGATGAGTCCGGCGAGGGAGGTCAGGATCGCCCGTTCCCCGGGGGCGAAGGCGTGGGGGCGGGCGTAGGCCAGGATGAGGGTGCCGATGGGCCGGCTGGACGCGATGAGGGGCAGGAACGCCCACGCGGCCATGCCGTCCCCGATCACGACGGCCGGGAAGGCGGTTGCGAGCTCGCCCGCGGACGCGAAGAACAGCGGCTCGCCCGTGCGCAGGCCGTGGGTGCTGGCCGTGTGGATGCCGAGGGGGATGCCGTCGTAGCGGGCCATGAGCTCGGCCGTGTAGCCGCGGTAGCCGACGATGCGCAGGCGCTGCTCCTCGGCCACCAGGAGGGCCAGGGCCTGGGCTCCGATCGCGGGGACGAGCAGGTCGGCGGCCTGATCGACGACGTCCCGGGCGTGGACGGCCTCCGTGAGGGCTGCGGCCAGGTGCATGAGCTGGTAGAGGGCGGTGGCCCGGCTGGGCGAGGGCTCCAGGGGGACGCCCGTCGGGGTGGCGGGCGCCGGGACGGGCTCGTCGGCGGCGACGGAGCTGATGCGGACGCTGATCCCGGTGTCGTCCGGGTAGAGGTCGAAGCGCAGGTACCGGCCGATCGGCGGCGCGGCGGTGAAGCTGCGGGGCTGCCTGCTGATCGCGGCGGCCCGGTAGTGGTCCTCGATGACGGGGGTGTCCATCCAGGGGAGGGCTTCCCAGGGCAGGGCTCCGCGGAGCCGGGAGACGGGTGCGCCCAGTAGCTCGGCCGCCTCGGGGGTGATGAAGGTGATCGTGCCGTTCAGATCGAGTGCGCAGTTGCCTCCGGGCAGCCGGCGGATGAAGGCCATGGCGGCGGCCGCCTCGACCGGTCCGGGCGTGGGAGGGGGAGGCGGTCGCAGCATGGCCGGGTCCGCCGGCGGACGGACGGGGTGGCCGGCCTCGGCGGCCCGGCGCAGGAAGTTCGCGAGACGGCCGCACGCGGAGTCCACGGCGGCGCGCTCCCGGTCGTTCAGGTGGGGCCCGTGGGAGCCGGGCCACAGGAGGACGAGACCGGCCCCGGTGGGGCCCGCCGGCTCGGGGGCCGGGTCGGGGACGAGCGGGGCGGCGGCGAGGGCGAAGTCGTACGGCAGGACGAGGCCGAGGCGCGGGTAGCGCCGGGCCGTTTCCTCCTGGCCGCCCAGCCAGACGAACCGCCGGTCGCGGACGGCGTCGGCCACCGGGATGACGTCGTCCAGAACGACGCGGGACCAGGGCAGCGCGAACTCGCGGGACAGGCCGACGGTCATCGCCAGGTGCAGGACGCGCCGGGCGGCGTCGGGCAGGTAGAGCATGCCGATGGACGCCCCCGCGGCCCCACAGGCCGTGACCAGGGCCTCGCCGAGCGCCCGCTGGTCGGCCTCCGCTGCGGGCCCGGCCCCTTCGGCAGTACCTGCCGCCTCGGGGTGCTCGGCCGCCTCGGGGTGCTCGGCCGGCCCGGGCTGCTCGGCCCCCTGGTCCCGCCCTGGAAGGTTTCGCACCCGTCCATGGTCCCCCCACACCCCGCCCGCGCGTCGGCATCCGCCCGCTCCGGCGAGCCCGTGCCGGGCGAAGTCCGACGCGCGGCTACCGAGCGTTACGCATAGGGGTCGAAGGGGATCGGGGGCTTCGAGGCGTTCAGGGCGTCGTTGAAGCGACTGTCGGTGATCTTGATCGTGGCGGAGCCGAAGTCGGCGTTCATCAGCTTGTCGCGCAGGCTCGCCGGGTAACCGTTCCAGCCGACGAGGCGCGGGTAGAACCAGTTGCCGGTGTGGTTCTCGGCGGGTTCGTCGTTGCCGTTGGCGAGGCGGTAGAAGTGCGTCGAGGCGCCGTCCTTGTGGTAGACGACCTTGGCGTGCGTCCCGTCGAAGCGGACCTGTGAGCGGGGGTACCACTTCCAGCCGCTGTGCTGCGAAGTCGACACGTACTGGACCTCGTTGTCCTTGATCCAGACCACCACGTGCTCGAAGTCGTGGCGGTGCCCGATGGCCAGGGGGCCGAGCGTGGCCTGGTCCTTCTCGAAGTAGCCGGCATACATGACCGCGCACCAGCCGTTGTTGCACTTCTCGCGGGAGTACGTGTTGGAGTTCTGCAGTTGCGCGTAGTCCCGGCAGTGGCCGTTCACCGCTCCGCCGGGCTTGAGCCCGGGGTTGAGGGTTCCGCTGCTGCTGATCGCGGCGGTGGCGTAGCAGCCGTCCCCGTCGTAGTCGAAGGCGGGCGAGAAGGTCTGTTCGAGGCCGTCCGCGTTCTGCGGCAGGGCCGGTATCACGTCGGCGACGGCGACGGCCGGAAGGACCATCACGAGCGCCGCCGCACCGAGGCCCGCGGTGGTGAGGGTCCGGCGTACCCCCGCCCACGGCCGGGGCAGGGGCCGGAGCCGGGGCCGGGAAGCCCCGGCCGCGGTGGCTTCGTTCGTCGTCCTCGTCGGTGACAGCAGGCTGCGCACATCATCTCCTTGACCTGACGGGTGGCTCCGGGCACGGGGAGCCGGGAACCGGGGGAACCCTAGCCCGGCCACGTTCAAGTCCGGTTCGAGTCAGGCGAATTCCAGGTGTACTCCGATGCGGCGTCGAGGAGCCACTCGGCGAGGTAGCCGGCGAACGAGGAGCGCACCAGGACCCTGAACCCGGGCCCGGCTTCTGCGCGCGCGAGCACCACCTGGGCCCGGGCCAGTGTGGTCTGGGCGCAGCGCCCGGCTCCGAAGGAGCGGGGGTGCAGGTCGAGGGAGCAGCCGTGTGCGAGGAGTTCGGCGGCCCGGGCCCCGCCGACGAGCAGGGTGGTGCGCTGCGCGGAGACGTCGACGACGGCCGCGTGCCGGTCTCCGACGGCCTCGCGCAGGCGGGCTTCGAGGTGCGTCCGGGTACCGGCCGGGCCGATGACGAGCCATTCGTCCGGGCCCAGCCACAGCGCCGCGAACTCGCCACCGCGGGCGAGCGTGTTCGGTTCCAGGGGCAGGGGGAAGCCGAGGGCGGGCCCGACGGCGTCGGAGGCCGGGCCCTTGGGGTCGAGGCGTACGTCGACCTGGGCCAGGAAGGGGAGTTCCGCGAGCCGCAGGGCTCCGCCCGAGGCTCGGGTGGCGGCGGCGAAGCGTTCGGCGTACCGCGACAGGGGGCTCGGCCCGTCGCGCCGGGCGGTGGTGTCAGCCATCGCGACGTGTCCCCTCGGGGTCGTAGAGCGGGGTGCTCGCGACGGTGACCGGGACCAGGGCGTCGCCCACGGGTGCGTACAGCCGGTCGCCGATGCGGTCCCGGCCGCCCTTGACGAGGGCGAGTGCGAAGGTCCGGCCGAGTGCCGCGCTGCGGTAGGCGGAGGTGACGTGGCCGAGCATCGGCACCGGCGGTTCGGGGAGCGCAGCGGTGGCGACCAGCTGGGTGCCTTCGGGCAGCAGGACGCCGGGGTCGTCCGGCAGCAGGCCGACGAGGTGCTTGCGGTCGGGCCGGGCGGTGTCGGTGCGGGCGTGGGAGCGTTTGCCTATGAAGTCGGGCTTCTTGCGGGAGACGATCCAGCCCATGCCGAGGTCCTGTGGGGTCACGGTGCCGTCGGTGTCCTGGCCGACGATCGGATAGCCCTTCTCGGCGCGCAGGACGTGCATGGTCTCGGTGCCGTACGGGGTGATGCCGAAGGGGCGGCCCGCCTCGTACAGCGCCTCCCACAACTCGGGCGCCTGCCAAGGCAGTACGTTGATCTCGTAGGCCAGTTCGCCGGAGAAGCTGATCCGGCACACGCGGGCCGGGACGGCGGCGACGGCCGTGTCCCGCCAGGCCATGAACGGGAAGTCAGCTGCTTCCACGGCGAGTTGGGGGGCGAGCTCGCGCAGGACGTCCCGGGAGCGGGGTCCGACGAGTGCGACGGTGGCCCACTGTTCGGTGACCGAGGTGCAGTGCACGCGCAGTTCGGGCCATTCGGTCTGGAGCCACTCCTCCATCCAGTCCAGTACGGCGGCGGCGCCGCCGGTCGTGGTGGTGACGAGGAAGCGGTCGTCGGCGAGGCGGATGGCGGTGCCGTCGTCGAAGACCATGCCGTCGGGGCGGCACATCACTCCGTAGCGGCACATGCCGGTCTTCAGCGTGCTCATCACGTTGGTGTAGAGCCGGTCCAGGAAGACCCCGGCGTCGGGCCCCTGCACGTCGATCTTGCCGAGGGTGGAGGCGTCCATGAAGGCCACGCCCTCGCGGGCGGCCCGGCACTCGCGCAGCACCGCGGCCGCCATGTCCTCGCCGGGCCGCGGGTAGTACCGCGGCCGTTTCCACTGGCCGACGTCCTCGAACTCGGCGCCGTGCGCGAGGTGCTGCTCGTGCAGGACGGTCACCCGTACGGGGTCGTGCAGCGGGCCCCGGTCGCGGCCGGCGAGCGCCGCGAAGGAGACCGGTGCGTACGGGGCGCGGAAGGTCGTCGTGCCCAGCTCGCCGATGTCGACGCCGAGCAGGTGTGCGACGACTCCGCTCGTGAGCACGCCGGAGGTCTTGCCCTGGTCGTTCGCGGTGCCGGCCGTGGTGTAGCGCTTGAGGTGCTCGGCCGAGCGCAGGCCCGCACCGGTCGCGCGGGCGAGGTCGGCGACGGTGACGTCGCGCTGGAGGTCGACGAAGCAGCGGGCGGGGTCCGCGCCGGGGACCACCCACAGGTGGCGGGCGGGGGTGCGGGGCTGCCGGGCGACGGCGGGGAGCGGGAGCGCCCCGTGCACGGCGAAGCCCTCGGCTTCGAGTGCCCGGGCTGCCGCTGCCCGGCCGTCGGCCAGGCAGCGGGAGAGGTCGTACTCTCCTCGTGCCGCTCCGGCGGCCTCCACCGCCTGTCGGCAGCCGTCGGGTACGAACGTGCCGAGCGCGGTGTCGTACCGCAGGCGCCCGCCGGCCTGGCTGAACAGGTGGACGACCGGGTTCCAGCCGCCGGAGACGAGCAGGACGTCGGCCGGGACCTCGCGGACGGCGCGGGCCTGGCGGACGGCGGAGCCTTCGCCGGGACCGGACACGGTCACCGAGGAGACCCGGGGTGCGCCCGCGGTGCCCGTGACCACGTGCCCGGCGAGCACGTCGATGCCGGCCTCGGCGGCGCGCACCGCCCACTGCCCCGGCTCGGGTCGGGCGTCGACGACCGCCGCGACGGCCACGCCGGCCGCGGCCAGGTCGAGGGCGGCGGGGTAGGCGCTGTCGTTCGTGGTGAAGACGACCGCGCGGTGGCCCGGTACGACGCCGAACCGGTGGAGGTACGTACGGGCGGCCCCGGCGAGCATCACCCCGGGGCGGTCGTTGTCGGCGAAGGCGAGGGAGCGTTCGTGGGCGCCGGTCGCGAGCACGACCCGGCGCGCCCGGATCCGCCATACCCGTTCGCGGGAGACGTGCGCGGGGGCCAGCGCGCCGAGGTGGTGGGTACGGCGCTCCACGGCGAGCACGTGGTTGTCGTCGTAGTGGCCGAAGACGGTGGTGCGCTGCAGTACGCGCACCTCGGGAGCGACTCGCAGTTCCGCGGCCGCCGCGGCCACCCATCCGGGCAGCTCGCCGGTGCCGAGCAGGCTGCCGCCGGGTTCGGGCCGGTCGTCGGCGACGACGACGCGCGCGCCGCTGCGGGCGGCGGCGGTCGCCGCTGCGAGACCGGCGGGGCCCGCGCCGACGACCAGCAGGTCGCAGTGGGCGTGCACGGCGTCGTAGCGGGCGGGGTCGGGTGTGGTGGCGAGCCGGCCCTGGCCGGGGAGGCTGCTCGCGACGAGCCCCTCGTACAGCTCGATGGTGGTGGCGGGCAGCATCGGCTCCGGGAAGGGCGCCTCGATCTGTACGACGGCGCCCGGCTCCTCGACTCCGGCCGTGAAGATGCCGCGCGGGCGGCCGAGCCTGATGCTGCTGCCCGCCCGGTGGACGCCGTGGGCGAGGAGCGCGGAGGCGAGGGTGTCGCCGCGGTAGCCCTCGTACTCGACGCCGTCGAAGCGGAAGAGCAGCGGCTGGTCGCGGTGGACGCGGCCCCGTTCGGGCAGCCGGTAGGGGTGTTCGGTCACGGGTTCACCGGCCTGGGCTCGCCGCTCCGGTAGACGGCCCGGATCTCGTTGGTCGCCGTGTCCCGGACGGCGTTGAACCAGCGGCGGCAGCCGTCGGCGTGGTGCCAGCGTTCGGCGAAGGGGCCCTTGGGGTTGTCGCGGAAGAAGAGGTAGCGGGCCCACGCCCCGTCGCTCAGGGCCGCGGGGTCCGCGGGGTAGGGCACGTGCGCCTGGCCTCCGTAATGGAATTCGGCCTCGTCACGTGGCCCGCACCAGGGGCAGGGGATGAGCAGCATCGTCTCGGCTCCTCAGTGGGCCACCGCGGCCGCGCCGTGCTCGTCGACGAGCGCGCCGGTGGTGAAGCGTTCGAGCGTGAAGGGGGCGGCCAGCGGGTGGGGGGCGTCGTGGGCGATGGTGTGCGCGAGGGCCCAGCCGACGCCGGGTGTGGCCTTGAAACCTCCGGTGCCCCAGCCGCAGTTGACGTACAGGTGCGACACGGGGGTGAGCCCGGTGATCGGTGAGGCGTCGGGGCTCACGTCGACGATTCCGCCCCAGGTGCGCAGGACGTGCGCGCGGGCGAAGACCGGGAAGAGTTCGAGGGCGGCCGCCATCTGGCGTTCGATGATGTGGAACGCGCCGCGTTGGGTGTAGGCGTTGTACGCGTCGATGCCGGCGCCCATGACCAGTTCGCCCTTGTGGGCCTGGCTGACGTACACGTGCACCGCGTTGGACATCACGACGGTCGGGTGCACGGGTTCCAGCAGTTCGGAGACCAATGCTTGCAGCGGGTGGCTCTGGAGGGGGAGTTCGAAGCCGGCCATCGCGGCGAGTACGGAGGAGTGGCCTGCCGCGCAGAGGGCGACGCGGCCGGCGGCGATCGGACCGAGCGAGGTCTGCACGCCGGTGACCCTGCCGTCCCGTACGTCGATGCCGGTGACCTCGCAGTTCTGGATCAGGTCGATGCCGGCGGCGTCGGCGGCGCGCGCGAGGCCCCAGGCGACGTGGTCGTGCTTGGCGATGCCCGCCCGCGGCTGGTGGGTGGCGCCCATCACCGGGTACCGCACGTCCGGTGAGGTGTCGACGATCGGGCAGACCTCCTTGACCTGCGCGGGGTCGAGCCATTCGGCGTCCACGCCGTTCAGCCGGTTGGCCTCGACGCGGCGCACGCCGTCGCGTACGTCCTGGAGGGTGTGGGCCAGGTTCAGTACGCCGCGCTGGGAGAACAGGAGCGGGTAGTCGAGGTCTTCTTCCAGTCCTTCCCACAGTCTGAGGGCGTGCTCGTAGATCCCGGCGCTCTCGTCCCACAGGTAGTTGGAGCGGATGATGGTGGTGTTGCGGGCCATGTTGCCGCCGCCGAGCCAGCCGCGTTCGAGGACGGCGACGTCGGTGATGCCGTGGTTCTTCGCGAGGTAGTGGGCGGTGGCCAGGCCGTGTCCGCCGCCGCCCACGATGAGCACCTCGTAGCCGCGCTCGGGCTGGGGGGTGCGCCACAGCCGTGCGGGGTGCTCGGGCAGTCCGGCCCCCGGGGTCCGCGGGCTCATCGGGCGGCTCCGGGCAGGCCGCGCAGTCGGCGCATCCCCGGGTCGAACAGCGGCTCGGCGGCGACGACCGCCGCGATGCGCCGGTCGAAGTAGCCGATGCGCAGGGCGCGGCCCGGTGTGGCGAGTTCCGCGGGCAGCCAGGCGTAGGCGATGCACTTGCCGATGGTGTATCCGTACGCGGCGCTGGTGACGTGGCCGACCGGTCGGTCCCCGTCGTACACGGGCTCCTTGCCCATGACGACGTCGGCCGGGTCGTCGATGGTCAGGCAGGTGAGGCGCCGCCGAACGTCCGCCGCGCGCCGCTCCAGTGCGGCCCGGCCGATGAAATCGCCCTTGCCCGGGTTCACGGCGAAGCCGAGGCCGGCCTCGTACGGGTCGTGTTCGTGGCTCATGTCGGTGCCGAAGGCCCGGTAGCCCTTTTCCAGGCGCAGGCTGTTGAAGGCGCCCCGGCCGGCCGCGATGCCGCCGTACGGTTGCGCGGCCTCCCAGAGGGTGTCCCACAGTTTCAGCCCCGTGTCGGCGGTGGTGTACAGCTCCCAGCCGAGCTCGCCGACGTAGCTCAGGCGCAGGGCGGTGACGGGGACGGCGCCGACGTGGGCGCTGCGGGCCCGGAAGTAGCGCAGGCCCTCGTTCGAGAAGTCGGCGTCGGCGAGCGGCTGGAGCACCTCGCGCGCCTTCGGCCCCCACAGGCCGATGCAGCAGGTGCCCGCGGTGATGTCCCGTACGGTCACGGAGCCGTCGTCGGGGAGGTGGCGGGTGAGCCAGTCGAGGTCGAGGTTGCCGTTGGCGCCGATCTGGAAGCGGTGGCGGGCGAGCCGGGCCACCGTGATGTCGCTGCGGATGCCGCCGTTCTCGTCCAGCATCAGCGTGTACGTGACCGAGCCGACGGACTTGTCGACGTCGGAGGTGGTCAGGCGCTGGAGGAAGGCCGCGGCTCCGCGGCCGGACACCTCCAGCCGTTTCAGGGCCGTCATGTCGTACAGGGCGACACCCTCCCGGGTGGCGAGGGCCTCGGCGCCGACGATCGGCGACCAGATCCGGGCGGCCCAGTCGTCGGGTGCCGGGACGTCCCACCGGTCCAGCAGGGGCGCGTTGGCCTCGTACCACTGGGGCCGTTCCCAGCCGGCGGCCTCCAGGAAGAAGGCGTCGAGCTCCCGCTGGCGGACGTGGAACGGGCTGGTGCGCAGCGGACGCGGCGCACCGGCCGGCTGGAGCGGGTGGAGGATGTCGTAGACCTCGACGAAGTTGCGGCAGTCGCGGGCGAGGACGTACGCGGGGGCGAGCTGGTGCTGTTCGAACCGGTTGACGTCGCAGCCGTGCAGGTCGAAGGAGGAGCAGTGGCCGTCCACGAGCCATTCGGCCATGGCTCGGCCGACTCCGGCGGAGTGGGTGACCCAGACGGCCTCGGCGACCCAGAAGCCCTTGACCTCGGATGATTCGCCGAGCAGGGGCATCCCGTCGGTGGTGAAGGAGAACAGCCCGTTGATCCCCTCCTCGATCTTGGTGTCGCGGGTGGCGGGCAGCAGGGACCGGGTCTCGGTCCAGGCGTCGGCGAAGTCTTCGGCCGTGAACGGCAGTACGGACGGCATCCGGGGGGAGGAGTCCGGCGGGGCGATGTCGTCGGCGGAGACCGGCATGGGGCGGTGGCCGTAGGAGCCGATGCCGAGCCGGTCGAAGCACTCGCGGTAGTAGAGGTCGGCGTCCTGGTGGCGCAGGACGGGGTGGACGGCCTCCTCGGTCCGCCCGGCGAGTGCGGGGACGGGGCCGGTCCATGCCAGCTGGTGGGCGAGCGGGGTCAGCGGCAGGCTCGTGCCCGCCATGCGGGCGACCTTGGGGCCCCAGATGCCGGCGCAGCACACGACGATGTCAGCGGGGATCTCGCCGTGGTCCGTGACGACGGCGGTGACGCGGTCGGCTCCGGTGGTGTCATCGGTTTCGGTACGGACGTCCAGGACCTGGTGGCGGTCGAGGACGCGTACGCCGCGGGCACGGGCGTCCCGGAGCTGCGCCTCGACGGCGAGCACCGACTTGGCCAGGCCGTCGGTGGGGACCAGCAGTCCGCCGAGGACGCGGTCGCGGTCGACGAGCGGGTGCAGGGCCGCGCATTCGTCCGGGCCCACGAGCCGGCCCTCGACGCCCCAGGAAGTGAGCCAGCCGTGGCGGCGGTGCAGGTCGGTGAGGCGTTCGGGGGTGGTGGCGAGTTCGAGTCCGCCGATCGGGAGGAAGCAGGGCTGCCCGTCGACGTCGAGGGTGGCGAGCTTCTCGACGGTGTAGCGGGCCAGTTCGGTCATGGTCTTCGAGGGGTTCGCCTGGAACACGAGGCCCGGGGCGTGGGAGGAGGAGCCGCCGGTGACGGGGAGGGGGCCCTGGTCGACCACGGTGATCCCGGTCCAGCCGCGCAGGGACAGTTCGTCCGCCAGCGCCGCGCCCACGACGCCCGCTCCGATGATGACCACGCGCGGTCCCGCCATCTCCGCCCCTCCGATTCGAAAGAAGTCGAGTTGCAGTTTCCGTACAGTCGCCGGGCAGTTGTCGAACAGTTGCCGTCAGCGCAACATGATGCAGGTTGCGCAACTCACAGTGCCGCCCGCCCAGGGTGGTGTCAAGAGCGGCGATCGGCCCCGCAACTCCCCTGTGCGCAGGGCGGGAACAGCCGTGCCCGGAGGGCTGCCGGAGCAGCCTTCCGGGCACGGTGCGGCGCGCGGGAACGGGGGCCGGATCAGCCCTTCTTCCCGAGCCAGGCGTCGACCTTCGCACGGTTGGCCCCCACCCATTTCGCGGCGGCGTCCTCCGGCGACATCTTGTCCTGCGCGATGTACTTCGCCACGAGGTTCTGGTCCTCGTTCGACCAGTTGAAGTTCTTCACGAGCCGGTAGGCCGGACCGTCGGCATCCGCGAACTTCTTGCTGACGATCTTGTCCAGGGCGTACACGGGGTAGTCGCAGGCGACCTTCTCCGGGTCGTCGTCGCAGCCCGCCTTGTACTCCGGCAGCTCCACCTTGACGAGCTTCAACTCGGAGAAGAGCCACTGTGGTTCGTAGAAGTAGCCGATGACGGGCGTCTTCTTGGCCTCGGCCTGGCGGAAGGCCTGGATCAGCGCGGCCTCGCTGCCCGAGTACACCACCTTGAAGTCGAGGTTCAGGTTCTTCACCAGCGCCCCGTCATTGGTGACGAACGACGGGTCCCCGTCGAGCAGTTGGCCCTTGTCGCCGGACTCAGAGGTCTTGAGTTGGTCCGCGTACTTGTTGAGGTTCTGCCACTTGGTGATGTCCGGGTACTTCTGCGCCAGCCACGGCGGGACGTACCAGCCGATGACCCCCTTGTTGCCGGTCTCCCCGGCTGCGACGGCCGTCTTTTGCTGTTCGACGTACTTCTTCTTCAGGTCCGCGTGGCCCCAGTTCTCGACGATCGCGTCGACCTCGCCCGTGCCGAACCCCTGCCAGGCGACCTCTTCCTTGAGGTCCTTCTTGGTCACCTCGCAGCCGAGGTCCTTCTTCGCGACGTACGCGATGACCGCCGCATTGGCCTCGTACCCGACCCACGGGTTGACGGCGAGGTTGAAGGAGCCGCACTTCCCCGCGCCGGCGCCACCGCCCGAGGACCCGGCGCCCGCCTCCCCCACCTTCGCGCCGCTGCACCCGCCGAGGGCGAGGGCCAGCGCCGACAGACCGGCCAGCGCGGCCAACCCGGCCGGGCGCCACCGCTGCGGGTGCGGCTGCCGCTGCGGGTGCGGTCCTGTATTGCCGATTCCTGCCATGTGTCCTGCCCCTTCTTCCGCCTCAGCGCCCGCCGGGGGCGTTCGCCGCCCGGTGCGCCGCCGCCTGGGTGATCCGGTCGAACATGACCCCGAGCAGCACGATGGCCAGGCCCGCGGCCAGCCCCTTGCCGTACAACTGGCCCTGAGAGAAACCCGCCACGACGTCGTAGCCGAGGGCGCCCGCCCCGACCAGCCCCCCGACCACGACCATGGACAGGACGTAGACCAGCCCCTGGTTCGTGGCGAGCGCGAGGGCACCGCGGGCCATCGGGAGCTGAACCTTCGTGATGATCTGCCAGGTGCCCGATCCGGCCGAAACCGCCGCCTCCACCGTGTCCTGCGGCACGCCCCGCACCCCGTCGGCGATGATCTTCACGGTCACCGGGGCCGCGTAGACGATCGCCGCCACGATCGCCGTGAACCGGCTCGCCCCGAACAGCGCCAGGAACGGCACCAGGTAGACGAACGCCGGCATCGTCTGCCCCGCGTCGAGAACGGGGCGGACGAGCCGGTCGGCCAGGGCGCTGCGCCCCATCCACACGCCCACCACGACACCGAGCGCCAGGACGATGACCGTGGCGACCAGGCTGGAGGCCAGCGTCGTCATGCTGTCCCGCCACAGGCCGGTGCCGACGATCAGCGCCACGCACGCCGCCGCGGTGGCCGCCACCCGCGGGCCGCCCGTCAGTGCGCCCAGGGCCACCACGACCGCGCCGACCAGCCACCAGGGGGAGTCGGTCAGCAGCGCCTCGAAGGGGTTGAGCAGCAGGGTCGTGACCAGGTCGCGCACCGCGCCCGTCACACCGGCGAAGCCGCCCTGCGCCCACGCGGTGGCGGAGTCCGCCGTACGCGCGATCGCCGCGCCGACACCGGAGTCGGCGGGGAACTGCGCCGCCCATACGTAGGTGTGGGAGAGCCAGACGCACCCGCCGGTGAGCACGGCGCCGGCGAGGACCAGGGGGCGGCGCCGGCGATCCCGGCGGCCCCCGCGCCGCCGCGCGTCCTCCTCGCTCGCCGCGGTGGTCACCCGGTCGAGCAGGACGGCCAGGACGACGATGGCGAGCCCGGCGTTGAACGCCGTGCCCACGTCGAGCGTCTCCAGTGCCTTGACCACGGTCTTGCCCAGCCCGGGGGCGTCGATGAGCGCGGCGATGGTGACCATGGAGAGCGCGGCCATGATGGTCTGGTTCACGCCCAGCACGACGGTCCGCTTCGACAGCGGCAGCAGTACGGTGGCGAGCGTCTGGCCGCGCGTCGCGCCGAGGGACTGCGCCGCCTCGACCGTGGCGGCCGGTACGGAGCGGATCGCGTGGGCGGTGATGCGCACGGCGGGCGGCGTCGCGAAGATCAGCGTGGCGATCGTGGCGGAGGCGGGGCCGATGAGGAAGAACAGCGTCAGCGGGGCCAGGTAGACGAAGGTCGGCATCGTCTGCATGAAGTCCAGCACCGGGGTCGCCAGCCGGTACACCCGGTCGGACAGCCCGGCCCAGACGCCGAGCGGAATGCCGATGAGCAGGGAGACGAGGACGGCCGCCAGGGTCAGGGCCAGCGTGTCCATGCTCTCGCGCCACAGTCCCTGGAGGCCGAAGAGGACGAACCCGGCGACGGCCAGCGCCGCCACCCGTACGTTCCCGAACACCCACGACGCGTATCCGACGAGGGCGACGACGCCCAGCCAGCCGACCAGGGGGACCGGGCGGCCGTAGGACGGCTGGGCGAAGAGCCCCTGGAGGAAGGTGACGAGGGTGTCGATGACCAGCCGGATCTCGTTGAAGACGTAGAGGAAGACCGGGTTGCTGTTGCGGCCGGCGCCGACGGCGTCGTTGATCTCGTTGAACCGCCGGTGGAGCGGCGTCAGTTCGGCCGTGCCGAGGGGAAGCGTGTGGACGCCGCGCAGCGCCGCCCACAGGACGAGCCACCCGACGAGGACCGCGGCCGCGACCACCGCGCGCCCGCCGCGCACCGGAGCCCTCCGCGCGGTCACCGCTGCCGGGACGGCCATCACGCACCGCCCTCCGGGCCGGCGACGACCGCGAGGACCTCCGCGTCGCCGACGACGCCCAGCAGCCGCCCGTTCTCCACGACCTTCACGGGCCGGTCCGCCGCGAGGACGGCCCGCGTCGCCTCGCGGACAACGATGTCGGGACCGAACTCCGGGCCGTCGAGCGCGTCGTCCGGGCGGGCCGGACGCATGATCCAGCGCAGGGTGAGCACCTGCGAGCGCGGCACGTCCGCGACGAAGTCCCGGACGTAGTCGTCGGCTGGCGCCCCGACCAGCTCGTCGCCCGTACCGCACTGGACCGTGCGGCCGTCGCGCATGATGAGGATGCGGTCGCCCAGCTTCAGCGCCTCGGACAGGTCGTGGGTGACGAACACCATCGTCTTGCCGACCTCCCGGTGCAGCCGCACGACCTCGTTCTGCATGTCCCGGCGGATCAGCGGGTCGAGTGCGGAGAACGGCTCGTCGAACAGGAGCACGTCCGGGTCCCCGGCGAGGGCGCGGGCGAGCCCGACGCGCTGCTGCATGCCACCGGAGAGCTGGTCGGGGTGGGAGTGCTCGTACCCGGCGAGGCCGACGAGCTCGATCACCTCCATGGCCCGCCGGGTCCGCTCGGCCCGGCCGGCGCCGCGGATCTCCAGGCCGTAGGCGACGTTGTCCAGGACCCGGCGGTGCGGCAGCAACCCGAAGTGCTGGAAGACCATCGCGAACTTGTGCCGCCGCAGCTCGCGCAGCCTCTTGCGGTCGGCGCCGCGGATGTCCTCGCCCTCGAAGAGGAGTTCGCCCGCCGTCGGCTCGATCAACCGGGTCAGACACCGCACGAGCGTCGACTTCCCGGAACCGGACAGGCCCATGACCACGAAGACCTCGCCGGGCGACACGTCGAAGCCCACGTCCCGCACGGCCGCGGTGCAGCCGGTGCGCTCCATCAGCTCGCGGCGGGAGAGGGCGCACAGCTCGGGCGAGTCCGGCACCCGCGCGGGCTTCGGCCCGAAGACCTTCCACAGGCCGCGGACGGAGATCACCGGGGTCCCGTCCCCGGGCGCGCCCCGCTGCGACGGCGGTTCTGTCTTCGTTGCGGTCACTGTCGGCCTCTCTTCGGATGGCAGCGGCTCAGCCGCGGAACCAGTGCTGCGCCCTGGGCTGGATGTTCTGCCAGATGTGCTTCGGTTCGCGGTACTCGTCCAGGCCCGTCGGGCCCAGCTCGCGGCCGACGCCCGAGTGCCCGAAGCCGCCCCACTCCGCCTGGGGGACGTAGGGGTGGTAGTCGTTGATCCAGACCGTGCCGTGCCGCAGCCGCCGGGCGACGCGCTGCGCCTTGCCCGCGTCCTGGGTCCACACCGCCCCGGCGAGCCCGTACTCCGTGTCGTTGGCGGTCCGTACGGCGTCGTCCTCGCCCGAGAACCGCTCCACGGTGAGCACGGGGCCGAAGGACTCCTCCCGTACGACGCGCATGTGAGGGCGGCAGTCGTCGAGCACGGTCGGCGGGTAGTAGAAGCCGCCGGCGAGCGCGGGGTCCTCGGGGCGCCGGCCGCCGCAGCGCAGTACGGCGCCCTGCGCGAGACCGGCGGCGACGTACTCCTCGACCTTGGCCCGGTGTCCGGCGGAGATCAGCGGCCCGGTCTCGGCGGCCGGGTCGAAGGGGCCGCCCAGTCGGATGGCACGGGCGCGGCGCACGAGCTCGTCGACGAAGGCGTCGTGCAGCGGGTCCTCGACGATCAGGCGGGCGCCGGCCGAGCAGACCTGTCCGGAGTGCAGGAAGACGGCGGTCAGGGCGAGGTCCACGGCCGCCTCGAAGTCGGCGTCGGCGAAGACCACGTTGGGGTTCTTGCCGCCCAGTTCGAGGGCGACCCTCTTCACTCCGGCCGCGGCGGCGGCCATGACCCGCCGGCCCGTCTCCAGGCCTCCGGTGAACGAGACCATGTCCACGCCCGGGTGTTCGGCGAGCGGCGCGCCGGCCTCGGGCCCCGCTCCCAGGACCAGGTTGGCCGCTCCGGCGGGCAGTCCGGCCTCCTCCAGCGCGCGCATCAGCAGGACCGAGGTGGACGGGGTGAGCTCGCTGGGCTTGAGGACGAGGGTGTTGCCGGCGACGAGGGCGGGCGCGACCTTCCAGGCGGCCTGGAGCAGGGGGTAGTTCCACGGGGTGATGAGGCCGCACACCCCGACCGGTTCGTACACGACCCGGCTCACGGCGTCCTCGCGGCCGGTGTCGACGACCCTGCCGGCGCTGGTGCCCGCGATCCCGCCGAAGTGGCGCAGGCACGCCACCACGTCGGCGATGTCGTACTCGCTCTCCACCAGGCGCTTGCCGGTGTCGAGGGATTCGGCGTGGGCGAACTCCTTCGCCCCGCGCTCGATCACCGCGGCGGTGCGCAGCAGGAGCGCGCCGCGCTCCCGTTCCGGTGTGCGCGGCCACGGCCCTTCGTCGAAGGCGTTGCGCGCAGCGGCGATCGCGGCTTCGGTGTCGGCGCGCGTGCCTTCGGACACGGTACGCACGAGGGTGCCGTCGGCCGGGCAGTGAATGTCCCGACGGCCGCCCGCCACCGCTTCGCGCCACTTCCCGCCGACGTACAGATCTGCCACGCGCGGAGCCCTCCATACGGGTAACACCGGTATGTGCGTTGCGTATTGTGCATCGTAGTGCTCGGAATGGAACGACACGATCGCCCACGGGGTGCGGTACGTCAAGGGGACGCACGGCCCGGCGGCCGGGTACGGAGGCTGCGCGGCGCCCCGTTCAGCCTTCGAGGCGCTCCAGCAGCGCGCGCCGCCAGCGTTCGGTCTCGGCTATCTGGTTGAAGGTGAACAGGTGCAGCCCGGCCACCGCGGACCCGGGCGCCGCCAGCGCGGGGGCGCTGCGGCGCAGCAGCCGCTGTGGGGAGTAGCCGCCGGGCGCCGCGAAGCGCAGGAACCACGAGGGGTGCCGGGTGAGGAACTTGGCCGACTCCCCCACCCCGATCTTCGTGGCCATGGACAGCAGCTTCGCGCGTTCGACGGGTCCGGCGACGCCGACGTGCACGGGCAGCACGATGCCGCGGCGGCGCACCTGCGCGAGCCAGCGGCGCAGGGTCGCCGGGTCGAAGCACAGGTTGCTGACGATGTACGACGCGTGCGGCTGCTTGTCCCACATCGCCCGGACGGTGACGTCGTCGTCGATGAGGGGATGGCTCTCCGGGTAGCCGGTGATGCCGACGTGCGCGAACGGGCTGCCGAGCTCGCCGAGGCGGCGTAGTACGGGCAGCGCCGCGTCGTACGTCCCGGCCGGCGGGTCGGCGTCGCCGGCCGGAACGAAGACGTCCTCGATTCCGGCGGCGACCAGCCGGTCCACGATCTCCGCGAGGTGCCCGGCGCCGGCGATCTGCCGGGCCGGGACGTGCGGGACGACCCGGTAGCCGTGCCCGGCCAGGCGGGTGGCGAGGTCCAGGGTCGGACCGAGGCCCTTGGCCGGGGAGGCAGTGACCGTGACGGGCACGTCCGCCGGGACGTGGGCCAGGACCTTGTCCTCGGTGGCCTTCGCCGGCAGGACCTCGTAGCGGACCCTGCGCAGGAGCTCCGCGAGGCCGCCCCCGGTGACCGGGGCCGGCACGGGGCGTTCGGGGTACGGCGTGGGCCGGGCGGCGGACATGCCGCTCCTCCTCAGGTGTGGCCGGGGTGCTGCCCCTGCTCTGCCTCGCTGCGGAGGCGGTGGTGCCGGTAGAACTCGACCTTGGACGGCGGCAGCGGCTCGTTGCCCAGGATGAGGTCGGCGGCCTTCTCGGCCACCATCATGACGGGTGCGTAGATGTTGCCGTTCGTCACGTAGGGCATCACGGACGCGTCCACGACGCGCAGCCCCTCCAGGCCGTGCACGCGCAGGCTCGCCGGATCGGTGACGGACCCGTCACCGGTGCCCATCCGGCAGGTGCAGGAGGGGTGCAGGGCGGTCTCGCCCTCCCTGGCCACCCAGTCGAGGATCTGCTCGTCGGTCTCGACGTCCGGCCCGGGCGAGATCTCACCGTCGTTGTACGGGGCCAGCCCGGGCTGCCCCAGGATGGTGCGCGCGGTGCGGACCGCCTCGACCCACTCGCGGCGGTCCTGCTCGGTGGAGAGGTAGTTGAACCGCAGGGCCGGGTGGACCCGCGGGTCCTTGCTCCTGATCTTCACCGAGCCCCTGGCGTCGGAGTACATGGGGCCGACGTGCACCTGGTAGCCGTGGCCCCCTGCGGGCGCGGAGCCGTCGTAGCGGACGGCGATCGGCAGGAAGTGGAACATCAGGTTGGGGTAGGCGACGTCCTCGTTGCTCCGCGCGAAGCCTCCGGCCTCGAAGTGGTTGGTCGCGCCGGGTCCCGTACGGAAGAGCCACTGGAGGCCGATCCAGGGGCGGTGGCGCCACTTCAGGTAGGGCTGCATCGAGACCGGCTGCTTGCAGGCGTACTGGACGTACACCTCCAGGTGGTCCTGGAGGTTCTCCCCCACTCCGGGCAGGTCGTGGACGACGTCGATGTCCAGGGCGCGCAGCTCGTCGGCGTTGCCGATGCCGGACAACTGGAGCAGCTGCGGGGAGTTGATCGCGCCGCCGGACAGGATCACCTCACCGGCCCGCACCTGCCGGGGCGCCCCGCGGCCGCGGCGGTACTCGACGCCGACGGCGCGCCCGCCCTCGAAGAGGATCCGGGTCACGAAGGCCCTGGTGCGCACGTGCAGGTTGGGCCGCCTCATGGCCGGGTGGAGGTAGGCCCGGGCCGCGGACAGGCGCCGCCCGCGGTGGAGGGTGCGGTCGAAGGCCGCGAAGCCCTCCTGGCGGTAGCCGTTGACGTCGTCGGTGAGCGGATGCCCGGCCTGCCGGACCGCCTCCAGGAAGGCGGGGAAGAGGGGGTTGGCGGCCGGTCCGCGCTCCAGGACGAGGGGGCCGAAGTGGCCGCGGAACTCGTCTTCCGGGTCCGCGGCCAGGCAGTTCTCCATCCGGTTGAAGTACGGGAGGCAGTGCGCGTAGTCCCAGTTCTCCATGCCCGGGTCGGCGCCCCAGCGTTCGTAGTCGAGGGGGTTGCCGCGTTGGAAGATCATGCCGTTGATGCTGCTCGACCCGCCGAGCACCTTGCCGCGGGCGTGGTGGATGCGCCGCCCGTTCATGTGCGGTTCGGGTTCCGACTCGTACTTCCAGTCGTAGAAGCGGCTGCCGATGGGGAAGGTCAGGGCGGCGGGCATGTGGATGAAGACGTCCCACGGGTAGTCGGGGCGGCCTGCTTCGAGGACCAGGACGCGGTTGCCGGAGTCCGCGGAGAGCCGGTTCGCCAGGGCGCTGCCGGCCGAGCCGCCGCCGACGATGACGAAGTCGTACTGCTGGGGCACCATCGGAGTGTCGTCCCTCCCCGTCGTCTGCGGCCGAGGGCTGCCCCCAGCCGTCAAGATGCGGCGCATGCTAGTACGGGTGCCGTCATGCGCACCAGGTTGCATTCAGCGCAACCTTTCGTCCTCGACCCGCTCCGACCTGCCGTTGGTGACGACGAGTATGGTTTCGCCATGAGCAACCACGAGGCAGCCACCGAAACAACGGGCGCCCCGGCGGGCGGGGTGCAGTCCGTCGACCGCGCCGTCAGCGTGCTGGAGATCCTCGCCCGGCGCGGCGAGGCGGGCGTCAGCGAGGTGGCGGCTGAGATCGACGTCCACAAGTCGACGGCGTTCCGGCTCCTCGGGGCGCTGGAGGCGCGCGGACTCGTCGAACAGGCCACGGAGCGCGGCAAGTACCGGCTCGGCTTCGGGATCGTACGGCTGGCGGGCGCCGTCACGGGAAGGATCGACATCACCCAGGTGGGCCGCCCCGTGTGCGAGCGGCTGGCCGAGGAACTCGGCGAGACGGTCAACATCGCCATCCTGGAGGAGCAGTACGCGATCAACCTCTGCCAGGTGCGCGGCCCGGCCGCGGTCACGGCGCACAACTGGGTCGGCCAGCTGACTCCGCTGCACGCCACCTCCAGCGGCAAGGTCCTCCTCGCCCACCTCCCGGCGAAGCGGCGCGTGCAGCTGCTGGCGGAAGCCGGCCTGAAGAAGTACACGCCGAGCACCCTGACGGCGAGGACGAAGCTGGAGAAGAACCTCGTAGAAGCGCTGGACCGCGGGTACGCAATGACCCTGGAGGAGTACGAGCTCGGGCTGCACGCCATGGCCGCCCCGATCCGAGACCGGGACGGCGTGGTCATCGCCGCGATCAGCGCCTCGGGGCCGAGCTACCGCTTCACCGAGGAGCGGATGCGCGAGCTCTCCCCCCTGCTGATCAAGGGAGCCCAGGAGATCAGCCACCGCATGGGTCACCTGGGCTGAGCCGGTCCCGGACCCAGGCGTGGAACGCCCCGATGTGGTGCTCGCTGGGCACGAGCACACCGCCCCCGGCGTACATGCGGGAACTCATCGCGGGCTGGCAGCGCTCGCAGGCCTCGAAGTCCTGCCGGTTGACCCGGTCGAAGAGCTCGACGGAGCGGCTGACGTCCTTTCCGCTCTCCACCACGTCCTTGAGGTACAGCCAGTCGCATTCGACGACGGTGCGGTCGGCCGCGACCGGGTACATCCGGTGGAAGACCACGTGGTCCGGCACGAGGTTGACGAAGACCTGCGGGCGCACGGTGATCGCGTAGTACTTGCGGTCCTGGTCCGGCGACACGGAGGGGATGCGGTCGAGGCCCTCCGAGCCGTCCACGGTGAAGCCCCGGATGCCCTCGCCGAAGGCGGCGCCGTGTCCGACGTAGTACTGGGCCGCGTAACCGCCGGCGAACTCCGGTAGCACTTCCGTGAGTTCGGGGTGGATCGTGGCGCAGTGGTAGCACTCCATGAAGTTCTCGATGATGAGCTTCCAGTTCGCCTTGACGTCGTAGACGATCCGCCGTCCGACCTCCAGGTCCGCGACGGCCCACCGCTCGATGGACTCCGCGTCGCCGAGCCGTTCGACGGCGGCGCCCATGACCTGCTCCTCGAAGGAGGGCGGGCTGTCCGCGAGGCAGACCCACACGTACCCGAGCCACTCGCGCACGGGCACGGGCGCCAGACCGAACTCGGTCCGGCCGACGTCCGGCATCTTCGCCAGGTTGGGCGCGGCGATCAGCCTGCCGTCGAGGTCGTACGTCCAGGCGTGGTACGGGCATTGGAAGGCCCGCCTGACCTCGCCGGTCTCCTGCGTGCACAGCTTCGCGCCCCGGTGGCGACACACGTTGAAGAAGGCGCGGACCGCGTGGTCGCGCGAACGCGTCACCAGGATGCTCTCGCGACCGACGTCCACGGTGCGGTAGGCGCCCGGCCCGGCCAGTTCCGACGAACGCCCCACGCAGAACCACATCGTCTCGAAGATGCGCTCCTGCTCCAGCCGGAAGACGGCCGGATCGGTGTAGTACGCGCCGGGAAGGGTGGCGATCAGGCTCTCCGGCAGGCTGCTCGATGTCACGTGCACTCCTCGCGGAACGTCGTGGTTCGGGATGTCGTCAGCCGGTGGTGCGGGACCCGGCGCCGGCCAGCCGGCGCCGCCACCGGGTGAACGGGCGCGGCCGGTCCAGCCCGAGCACCGCGACCGGCCGGCCCGCGCTGCGGTAGACCGCGAGGAAGCTGCGGTCGGCCGCCGCGCCCTCCTCGACCGTGACGCTGTCGGCGTGCGCGCAATGCCCGGCGAACTGAATGCGGGTTCCGTACTGGTCCGACCAGAAGTACGGGGGCCGCGGCGCCTGCGGAACGCCCCGGCCGCCGCAGAGCAGGGCGGCGACCGCCGCCGCCGGGCGTTCCCGCGCGCCCGTCCAGTGCTCGACCCGGCGGTGGGCCCCGATCGCGGGCTCGTACCAGGCCGCACAGTCCCCGACGGCGACGACGCCGGGGACGTTCGTACGGCCGGCCGCGTCGCACCGTACGCCGTCGGCCAGGTCCAGTCCGGACCCCGCCAGCCAGTCGGTGCACGGACGGGCGCCCACCCCGACGACCACGGTGTCGGCGGCGAGGCGCCGGCCGTCACCGAGCAGGACGGCCTCCACCCTGCCCCTACCGGCGAGGGCGCGGACGCCCGTCCCGCACAGCAGGCGGACGCCGTGGTCGGCGTGCAGCCGGGAGACGAGGGAGCCCATCTCCCTGCCGAGCGGGCCGGCCAGCGGTGTGGGCGCCGCCTCCACGACGGTGACGTCGAGGCCGAGCCGCCGGGCGGTGGAGGCGACCTCGGCCCCGATGAACCCGGCGCCGACGACCACCAGTCGCCCGCCGCGGGCCAGGTCCGCCCGGAGCGCGCGGGCGTCGTCCAGGCTGCGCAGGACGTGCACGCCGTCGAGTCCCCCGCTCCCGGGCAGGGTCCGGGGGGCGGCGCCGGTGGCGATCACGATGCCGTGGGCCCGGACCGACCGGCCGTCGGCGAGCCGTACGTGGTGCTCGGCCCGCGACCCGGTGTCGAGCCCGACGGCCCGCGCACCGAGTTCCCAGACGGCCGCGAGGTCCTCGCCCTCGGCTTCGAGGGCGAGCGCGTCCTCGTCGATCTCCCCGGCGAGGAACTCCTTCGACAACGGGGGCCTGTCGTAAGGGCGGTGGGGTTCGTCGCCGATGAGGACGAGGCGCCCGTCGTACCCCTGCTCGCGCAGTGAGCGGGCGGCCGACAGGCCGGCCAGCGAGGCGCCGACGACGGCCACGGTCTTCACGCGCGGCCTTCGACCCGGTGGACGGCGGCACCAGGCGGCTGGCGCGGCAGGCCGGTCGGCGCGTCCTGCGGCAGTACGTACACCGTCCCCTCTTCGACGAGGACCTGGTGGGTACGGACGGGGCGCTTCGCCGGCGGGGAGTCGACAGCGCCGGTGCGCAGGTCGAACTTCGAGGCGTGCAGCGGGCATTCGACCTCGCAGCCCTCCAGCCAGCCGTCGGAGAGCGAGGCGTCCTGGTGAGTGCACGTGTCGTCGATGGCGTACACCTCGCCGTCCTCGGTGTGGAACACCGCGATCGGGGGGTCGGAATCGAGTCGACAGGCCTCGCCCCGCGGGAGGTCCGCGAGTCGGCACACGGGAATCTTCATGACACCTCGGTGCGTATAGCGAAACGGATTGCGGTGAACGCAACGTCAGTTTGAGGGCGCCCCCATACCTTGTCAAGGAAGGGTTCACGACATCGGGAGGGTTCGTCACCGACCGTGGAAGGACGCAGGCTTGGACCATGGAACACGTCGCCGCACTGACCGCGCAGCTCCTCGAAACGGACCGTACGGTGGGAGCGCGCCGGGCCGCACCGGCCGCACTGCGCGCCGTCGCCTCCGTCGCCTCCGTCGCCTCCGTCGACTCCGACATCGCCGGCCGACCGCACCGCAGAGGCACGGGCGCGGGCGCGGCCGAACGGTCGGCGCTGATGGAGCTCTTCCAGGTCGCCGCCTGGATCCTCTTCGATGCGGAGCGGCACGGCACTTCGCGACGACTGGCCCGCCGGGCACTGGCCCTGGCCAGCACCCTGCCCCGGGAGAGCGGCTCCGTCGAACTGCTCGTCCTCTCCGTGCTGTGCCTACAGGAGGAACACCTCGGGCGCCCCGCCGAGTCACTGCGCATCTCGTCGTCCGTTCTGGCCGGCGAGCACCCGTCGGCACGGGTCGCCGCCATCTTCCACGTCCGCGAAGCGCGCGCCCGGGCCCGGCTCCGGCAGCGCCGCCGGGCGCTGCGGTCCCTGGCCGCGGCCCGGGAACTCCTGGCGGACGGGCCTTCGGAGCGCGATCCGTCCTGGACCTGGTGGTTCGACCGGTCGGAACTGGACGGGCACCACGGGCTCGCCCTGGCCGCCCTCGGGGACCTGGACGGGGCGGCGTCCCTCCTGTACGAGGCGACGGCGGCGCGCGGGGCGCCCGCCTACCGGTCGCTCTTCCCCGCCGAGCTGGCGTCCGTACTCGCCCGGGCCGGCGCCTGGCGCGAAACGGACACCCTGCTGTCGTCCCTCGTCGGATCGGTCCCGGACATCGGCTCCGTCCGCGCCCTCAACGCCCTCGCCCGCACGGCCCGCACCATCGAGGGCGGCCCCCGCGTACCGCGCGCCCTGCGGGACGCCAGCGGACACCTCGGCGAGACGCTGCGGAAGGAGGGCGCACGGTAGCACCGGGGCCCCGGCTTCCGGGCGGTCCGGCGGGCGTGAGAGGGTCGGCCCGGCCCGATACGGGCCGCGCGCGAGGAGGGCAGTGTGACCGGCAGCACATCCACCGGACTGGTACTGGTGGCGGACGACGACGCCGCCATCCGCCGCTCGCTGGAGCGCGGGCTGCGGCTGAGCGGCTTCACCGTGCTCCTCGCCGAGGACGGCCCCGGCGCGCTGGCCGTGCTCGCCGACCGGAGTCCGGACGTCCTCGTCCTGGACGTCTCGATGCCCGGGCTGACCGGCACCGACGTCTGCCGCAGCCTGCGCGTCCAGGGCGACGAGACCCCCGTGCTGATGCTGTCGGCCCTCGACGAGGTCGCGGACCGGATCGCCGGGCTGCAGGCCGGGGCCGACGACTACCTGGTCAAACCCTTCGCCCTGGAGGAGCTCGTCCTACGGCTGCACGCCCTGCTGCGCCGCCGGCCCGAGCGGGCCCCGTCGGACGTGCTGTGCGCCGGGCCGCTCGTGATCGACGAGGCGAGCCGGCAGGTTCGCCAGGAGGGCGCCGAAGTCCATCTCACCCGGCGCGAGTTCGAGCTGCTGGTGCAGCTCGTGCGCAACGCCGGGATCGTCCTCACCAGGGACCAGCTGCTCGACCGGGTGTGGGGGTACGACTTCGAGGTCCGCAGCGACGCCGTCGACACCTTCGTCAGCTACCTGCGCCGGAAGCTGGAGGAGGGCGGGCGCCCGCGCCTGATCCACACCGTGCGCGGCGTCGGATTCGTCCTGCGCGTCCCCGAGGCCCGGAGCGGGTCGTGAAGCTCTCCACCCGCATCGCGCTCTCGGTGACCGTGGTGGTGCCCCTGCTGGTGCTCGCGGCGGGCCTGCTGGTGCTCGGCCTGGTCAGCCGCGATCTGCACCAGCAGCAGGACACCCGGCTCCAGGACCGGGCCTCGGCCGTCCTCCCGGACGTCAAGACGATGCTGACGGCCGACCGGAACGGCAAGCCGAAGGTGGAGCAGAACCAGCACCGCAAGGTCCTCGGCGACGTCCTCGACGCGGGCATCCGGGTCCGGACGGCGGACGGCTCCGTCGTCCTGGAGGGCGGCCCGCAGCCTTCCGAGCCGGAGCGGTTGCCCGAGCAGACCCCGGACGGGCCGGTCACCGTGCGGACCAAGGGCCGCGCCTGGCGGGTGCTGACCGTCCCCGTGGCCGGGCCGGCGCCGGGCACGCTGTGGCTGTTCACCCCGGCCTCGGCCGCGGACCCGCAGGTCGTCGCCGTACGCCGCCGGGTCCTGCTGGTGGCCCTGCTCGCGGCGCCGGTCTCCGGGCTGCTCGCGTACGGGCTGGCCGGCCGCGCCACCGCCTCCGTACGGAAGCTGAGCCGACGGGCCGCCGAGCTCGACCCGGGGGCCGGCGCGGCCGCCTTCGCCGCCGCACCGTCGAACATCACCGAGGTGGACGAACTGTCCTCGGCCATCGCCCAGTTGCTGACCCGGTACGAGGAGCAGGCCGCCCGGACGGCGCAAGCACTGGACACCGCCCGCTCGTTCTCCTCGGCCGCCTCCCACGAGCTGCGCACGCCGCTGATGAGCATGCGCACCGACCTGGACGTCCTCGCCGCCCACCCCGACCTACCGCCCGCCGAACGGGCCGAGATCGTACGGGACCTACAGAGCGACCACGCCCGCCTGCTGGACCTGCTCACGGCCCTGCGGATGCTCGCCCGGGGCGATCTGGTGGAGGTGTCCGCCTTCGCCCCGCTCGACCTGTCCGAGCTGGTGGACACGGTGACCGGCGAGACCGCACGCCGCCATCCCTCGGCACGGCTGGACGTGGAACTCCCGGCGGAACTATGGGTGTTCGGCTGGGACGCGGGGCTGGCGATCCTGCTCGCCAACCTGCTAGGCAATGCGGTGGTGCACGGACACCTGCCGGACGAGCCGTCCGGGATCGCGGTACGGCTGCGCGCGGAGGGCGGGTACGCGGTGCTCACCGTGGACGACGCGGGGCCCGGCATCCCGCCCGGCGAGCGGGAAGCCGTCTTCCGGCGGTTCCACCACCGCCCGGGCAGCCCCGGCTCCGGGCTCGGGCTGACGCTCGTCGCCCAGCAGGCCGCGCTGCACCGGGGCACGGTCGCCATCGGGACACCGCCCGGCGGCGCGGGCACCCGCTTCGAGGTGCGCCTGCCCCTGTCGGCGGCGGACTCCCCGACGCTGCGACTGCCGAAGCGGCGGGACTGGATCTCCCGCGGCGACTGAGGCTCCTGCGGACCCACCCGGACTCACAAAGATTCCACAAAGAGGCCCCCTACCGTCCTGTCCGTCGGCCGCCAGTGAGCCGGCTCGCTCGTACCGAAGGGGATACAGCCATGCTCCCGATCCGTAGGACCGCCGCCGCGATCGGCGCCGTCGCGCTGGCCGGCGCCCTGTTCGCCGCCGCTCCCGCGCAGGCCGACACCGCCACTCCCGCCCCCGCCGCTCCGAAGACGGCCAAGTCCGCGCCGAAGGGCGACGGCGCCAAGGCGATCTGCAAGCGCCTGCCGAAGACCGAGACGCGGATCAGCACCGCGATCACCCGGCTGAACGGCGACGTCACCGTCCTCGGCTCCGTCGCGCGGCTGGAGCAGCGGGTCGCGAACGCCCAGACCGCCGGGCACACCGAGGTCCACACGTACCTGAACGACCGCCTGACCTTCCGCAAGAGCCTGCTGCCCACCCTCCAGAAGCGGCAGGACGACCTGAAGGCCGTCAGCACCTGGTGCTCGGCGCAGGGGTCCAAGTGACCGTCGCCCGCCGCGCCGCCGCCGGGCTCGTCGTCCTGGCCGCGGGGGCTGCGCTGTTGATCACCGGCTGCTCGCCGGGCGCGAGCGCCAAGCCGTCGGGCACTCAGTCCGTGAGCGGCGCCGACGACGCGACGGTCAAGGACATGCAGAAGAAGCTGGACGACGCCGAGAGCGCGGCCGCCGAGGCGGACTCGGACGCCACGCAGAACAACTGACCCGCGCCGCACGCACACGCCGGCCCGCCCCCGATCCACGGGGGCGGGCCGGACGCGTTTCAGCCGGTGGGCCCGGGCCGGTCCAGTGCGTGCAGGCCGTGGAGCAGCAGGCCCAGCCCGAACTCGAACTGGGCCGTGAAGTCGGTGCCGGTGAACACGGGCAGGGCCGCGGCGAGGTGCGGGTAGGACGCCGCCGCCACCGCCTCGCGGAGCCGGTCGGGGTCCGCGGGCCCCTGGTCGCCTGGCTGGAGGGCGGCCTGCTCCTCCAGTGTGTGGCCGACGGTGAAGTGGACGACCGTCAGTACGGCGCGCGCCGCCTCCTCGGGCCGGAAGCCGGCCTCGCACAGGACGCCGGTGAGGGTCTCGGCGAAGCCGAGCGTGTTCGCGCCGGTGGAATGGGTTCCCGCGTAGACGCGTGCCCCGTCGCGATGGGCGAGGAGCGCCGTCCGCATGCGGCGGGCGAGGGTGGTCAGGCGTCCGCTCCAGTCGGGCTCGGGCAGCGGGGCGGAGCAGCCGGCCAGCATCCGTTCGGCCATGGCGGTCAGCAGGTCCTGTTTGGTGGCGAAGTGGCGGTAGAGCGCCCCGGCTTGGACGCCGACCGCGTCGGCCAGCCGCCGCATGGTGAGCGCGTCCAGTCCGGCTTCGTCGAGCAGGTCCAGGGCCGCCGCGACGGTGCGGGCCTGGTCGAGCCGTGCTGGCCTGCCCCGGGCCGGGCGGGGGGCGCCGCCGGTGGGCGGCGGGGTTGACGGTGAGCTCATGCGCCCCACTATAGTGAACATCGTTCACGTGAACATTGTTCACTAAATAGGGAGGGGTGGCCGATGGACACCGATGTGATCGTCGTGGGCGCCGGACCGACCGGACTGATGCTCGCCTGCGAGCTCGCCCTGGCCGGCGTACGGACCAGGGTGGTGGAACGGCGTGAGGTCCCGCAGAGCGATTCCCGGGCGCTGAGCCTGCACCCGCGCAGTGTCGAGCTGATGGACCAGCGGGGGCTCGCCGACCGGTTCCTCGCGCTGGGCCGGACCGTGCCCGGCTGGCACTTCGCCGGCCTCGGCACACAGTTGGACTTCAGCGCACTGGACAGCCGCCACGGGTACACCCTGTTCCTGGCCCAGGCCCGCACGGAGGCGCTGCTGGAGGAGCGGGCCCGCGAGCTCGGCGTGGAGGTCCGGCGCGGACGCGAGACCACCGCAGTGCGCCAGGACCCGGAGGGCGTCGAGGTCGACGTCCGCGCCACCGGTGCGGGCGCCGGCGCCGACGCGGCGGCCGAGACCGTACGCGCCCGGTACGCGGTCGGCTGCGACGGTGCGCGCAGCATCGTGCGGCGGGAGGCCGGCATCGACTTCCCGGGAACCGTGGAGACGCTGACCGGGATGCTCGGCGACTTCGCGGCGGCCGACCCGGAGAGCCTCGGGCGGGCCCGGGCCCAGGGCGTCCTGGCCGTCCCGCTGGAGGGCGGCGTGACCCGGTTCGTCCTCATCGATCCGCAGCGGATGCGGACGCCGAGCACCGAAGCGGTCACCGCCGAGGAGTTCCGCGACGCGCTGGTACGGGCCTGCGGGATCGACTGCGGGATCGACCGGCCGCGCTGGCTGTCCCGGTTCGGCAATGCCACCCGACTCGCCGCGCGCTACCGGGCCGGCCGCCTGCTGTTGGCGGGCGACGCGGCGCACGTCCACTTCCCCGCGGCCGGCCAGGGGCTCAACACCGGGCTCCAGGACGCGGTGAACCTGGGCTGGAAGCTGGCCGCCGAGATCCACGGCTGGGCGCCGCCCGGGCTCCTGGACACCTACCACGGCGAGCGGCACCCGGTGGGCCGGGCGGTCACCGAGAACACCGAGGTCCAGGCACTGCTGGCCGAGTTGGCGCTCGTTCCCGCGTACCAGCGGCCCGCCGCGGCCCTGCGGGAGCTGCTCGACGGCCTGCTCGGCATCGACGAGGTCAACCGGCGCATCGCCGGACAGGTTTCCGCGCTCGGCGTCGGATACCCGTCCGCCGACCCCGGCGCCGATCCGCTGGTGGGCACCCGGATGCCCGACATCCCGCTGGGCGTCGCCGGGTCCACCGCTTCCCGGGTGTACGAACTGCTCCACGAGGGCCGCTTCGTCCTGCTGGACCTCGCGGGGGCGCAGCAGGAGCAGCAGGAGTGCGACGCGGACGGCCGGGCCGGCCGGGTCCTCGCGGTCAGCGCCGTGGGCCGGTCCGGCCGGTCCGGCCCCGACGGCGGCGGAGGCAGCCTCGACGGCGTGAGCGAAGTCCTCGTACGGCCCGACGGCCACATCGCCTGGGCCACCCGGAGCTGCGACCCCGCGACCCGTCGTACCGGGCGGTCCCGCGCGCTGGCCGCGTGGGCCGGTACCCCGTGAGGGGGCGCGTCAGACGCGTCCGGTCCGCTTCTCCCGCAGGAAGCGGTGCAGCCGGGCCCACGGCCAGGCGTTGACGACGTCGTCCTTCGTCAGCCAGCCGCGCTGCGCCGTGCCCACCCCGTAGCGCAGGTAGGGCAGGTGCGTGGTCGCGTGCGCGTCCGAGTTCACCGCGAACTTCACCCCGTGGCGTTTGGCCCGCAGGACGTCCTCGTCGCACAGGTCGAGCCGCTCCGGATGCGCGTTGATCTCCAGCGCGGTGCCCGTTCGCGCGCAGGCCTCGAAGACGGCGTCGAAGTCGGCGTCCACGCCGGGGCGCCGGCCGATCCGCCGCGTGGTGGGGTGGCCGATGACGGCGACGTTCGGGTTCTCGCAGGCCCGGATGAAGCGCCGGGTCATGTCCTGCCGGCTCTGGCCGAAGTGGGAGTGGACCGAAGCCACGCACAGGTCGAAGTCCGCGAGGAACGCGTCGGGCCAGTCCAGGCCGCCGTCCGGGCCGATGTTGAGTTCCGTGCCGTGCAGCAGCCGCATGCCGTGCACCGTGCGGTCCAGGGCCCGTACCCGCTCGCGCTGTGCCAGGACCTTCTCCTGCGTCATGCGCTGCATGGCGAGGTCCGGCGCGTGGTCGGTGACGGCGTAGTACGCGTGACCGCGGGCGGCAGCGGCGGCCACCATCTCCTCCAGGGAGGCGAGGCCGTCGGTGAGGTCGGTGTGGGTGTGCAGGTCGCCCCGGATGTCGCCCTCCGCCACGAGACCGGGCAGCTCGCCCCGCAGGGCGGCCGCGACCTCGCCGCGGTCCTCCCGCAACGGCGGTGCGATCCAGGGCAGTCCGAGCCGGGCGTAGACCTCCTCCTCGGTCTCCGAGGCGAGGTTCTCGCCGCTCTCGACGTCGAAGAGCCCGTACTCGGAGAGCTTGAGCCCCTGGCGCACGGCCAGCGCGCGGAGGCGGACGTTGTGCGCCTTGGAGCCGGTGAAGTACTGGAGTCCCGCTCCCCAGGAGGCGGGCGGCAGGACGCGCAGATCGATCTGGAGGCCGGCGCCGGTGCGGATGGAGGTCTTCTTCGCCCCGTGCACGATGACCTCGGCCGCGTGCGGGAGCTCGGCGAGGGCCGTCATGAACGGGGCGGACCGGTCGGCCGCCACCAGGACGTCGATGTCGCCGATGGTCTCCCGCATCCGGCGCAGCGACCCCGCGTACGCGCACCGCACGCACCCCGGGATCCGCTCCATCTCGGCGACGATCTGCTCGGCGACGTCCGTCGCGGCGCCGAGCAGGATGCGCCCGTCGGCGTTCCGGAGTACGGAGATCCCGTGGAGGATGTTCTGCTCGGTCTGCTCGCCGAACCCCTTCAGGTCGCGCAGCCGCTCCTGACGGACGGCCTCCTGCAACTGTTCGACGGACGAGATGCCCAGCTGCTCGTACAGCACGAGCGCCTTGCGGGGCCCGAGCCCGGGTATGGCCGTCAGCTCCCGCACCCCGGCGGGGACGGCGGCCCGGCTCGCCTCGATGTCCGGGACGCGGCCGGTGCCCAGGTATTCCACGATCTTGTCGGCGATGGACCTGCCCACGTGCGGGATCTCCCGCAGGGCCTTGGCGTCGAGCCCGGCGACATCGGCCGGGTGGCCGCCGACGGCGCGGGCGGCCTTCTCGTAGGCGCGCGCCTTGAAGGCGTCGCCGCCGCTGATCGCGATCAGGTCGGCGTACTCCTGCAGCAGCGCCTCGACCCGTTCGTTGGCCCTGGCCATGCCTCCAGGGTACGGGCCGCACGCACCGCGCGAAGAAGTAGAGGATTGTTCACTTTCCATTGACAGGGCGGGGCCCGGGGCCCAAAAGTGTGGCCGTCAGCGATGCCTCCAACAGCGGCTGCACGCCGCGCTGTTGGCGACCGCACCGTGCTGCCACCGCGACCGAAGCGAGCCCGAATGACTGCGCCCGTACCCCCGTTCCCCGCCGATTTCCTCTGGGGCGTCTCCGCCTCGGCGTTCCAGATCGAGGGCTCGCCCGCCGCCGGCGGCCGGGGCCCCTCCTCCTGGGACGCGTTCACCAAGGAGCCCGGCCGCATCAAGGACGGCTCGCACGCGGACGTGGCCACCGACCACTACCGCCGCTACCGCGAGGACGTGGCCCTGATGGCTGGACTCGGCGTCGGCGCCTACCGGTTCTCGGTGTCCTGGTCGCGGGTCCTGCCGGACGGCCACGGGCGGGTCAACCGCGAAGGGCTGGACTTCTACGACCGGCTGGTCGACGCGCTGTGCACCGCCGGGATCGCCCCCGTGCCCACGCTGTTCCACTGGGACACACCGCTGGCCCTGGAGGAGAAGGGCGGCTGGCTCAGCCGCGACACCGCCGAACGGTTCGCCGCGTACGCCTCGGTGGTCGCGGAGCGGCTCGCCGACCGCGTCCCCATGTGGATCACCATCAACGAGCCCGCCGAGGTCACCCTCCTCGGGTACGGGCTCGGCGAGCACGCCCCCGGCAGGCGCCTGGTCTTCGACGCCCTGCCCGCGGCCCACCACCAGCTCCTGGCCCACGGCCTCGGCGTACAGGCCCTGCGCGCCGCGGGCGCCCGCCGGATCGGCATCGCCGCCTCGCACAGTCCCGTGTGGGCCGCCGGCGAAGGCGAGGCCGACCGCGCCGCCGCCGAGCTGTACGACACCCTCACCAACCGCCTGTTCTCCGACCCGATCCTGACCGGCGCGTACCCCGACGAGGGCCTGGCCTCACTGCTGCCCGGCCCGGTGGCGGAGGACCTCAAGACGATCTCGGCCCCGCTGGACTGGTACGGCGTCAACTACTACAACCCCATGCTCGTCGGAGCCCCGCGCCCGAGCGGGCCCGCAGGAGAGTTCGGGGGCATCGAGATCCCGGCGGACCTCCCCTTCGACATCCGGCCGATCGAGGGGTACGAGCACACCGACTTCGGCTGGCCGGTGGTCCCGGACGGGCTGCGCGAACTGCTCGTCTCCCTGCGCGAGCGCTACGGCGACCGGCTGCCGCCGCTGTACGTCACCGAGAACGGCTGCTCGTACGCGGACGGGCCCGATCCCGTGACGGGCCGGATCTGCGATGCGCGCCGGATCGCGTACCACGCCGACCATCTCGCCGCCCTGCACCGGGCGATGGCGCAGGGCGTGGACGTCCGCGGCTACTTCATCTGGTCGATCCTCGACAACTTCGAGTGGGCCGAGGGGTACCGGCAGCGGTTCGGGCTGGTCCACGTCGACTACGAGACGCTGGAGCGGACTCCGAAGGACTCGTACGCCTGGTACCGCGACGTGGTCAAGGGCGGAAGATGACCGTCGGGCGCACCGCCGAGGACAGCGCCGGCCCGCTCGACGCCGGCCCGGTCGGCGGGCGGTGGATCAGCGCACTGTCCCTCGCCAATCTGGGCGTCTGGGTCGGCTGGTTCGGTCCGCTCCAACTGCTGCTCGCCCGCCAGGCGCAGCAGCTCGCCCCGGACCACAAGGCCTCCACGCTCGCGCTGGTGACGGGAGTGGGCGCGGCCGTTTCGATGGTCGCCAACCCGGTGTTCGGGGCCCTGTCGGACCGTACGACGGCATCGGTGGGCCGGCGGATCCCCTGGGTGGCGGCCGGTGTCGCGGGCGGGGCGGGCGGGCTGCTCGTCCTCGCGCGGGCTTCGAGCGTCGCCGTGGTGATCGCGGGCTGGTGCGTGGTCCAACTGGCCCTCAACGCGGCCTTCGCCGCGCTCACCGCGGCCGTGCCCGATCAGGTCCCGCCCCGTCGGCGCGGCCTGGTCGGCGGCTGGCTCGGCGTCGCGCAGGTCGGCGGCATCCTGGTCGGTACGGCGCTGGCCACCGTCGCGGGCGGCATCACGGCCGGGTACCTCGCGTGCGCGGCGTTCTCGGTGCTCGCGGCCGTCCCGTACGTGGTGATGCGGCGCGACACCCGGCTCTCCCCCGCGGCCCGGCCGCCCTTCCGGTGGCGGGCCTTCCTCACCGGTTTCTGGATCGACCCGCGCCGGTACCCCGACTTCGGCTGGGCCTGGCTGACGCGCTTCCTGATGAACCTGTCGTACTCCGTCAGCACCATGTACCTGCTGTACTACCTGACGGACGCGGTGCACTACGAGGACGACGCGGACACGGGCGTGCTGGTCCTGACGGCCCTCAACGCGCTCACCCTCCTGGCCACGGTGGTGGTCGGCGGCGTCCGGTCGGACCGTACGGGCCGGCGGAAGGTCTACGTCATCGGGTCGGGGCTGGTCATCTCCGCGGCGACGCTGCTGCTCGCCGTCTGGCAGACCTGGACCGGAGCGATCGTCGCCTCACTGGTCCTCGGGGTCGGCTTCGGCATCTACACGTCGGTGGACTTCGCCCTGCTGACGGACGTGCTGCCGACGGCGCAGGACCGGGGCCGGGACCTCGGCGTCATCAACATCGCCAACGCCCTGCCCCAAGTGCTGGCTCCGGTGATCGCCGCGCCGGTGGTCACGCATTTCGGCGGGTACACGGCGCTCTACGCGCTCGCGGGCGCCCTGGCGCTGGCGGGATCGGTGCTGGTCCGCCGGATCCGCGGGGTCCCGTAGCACCGGACGGGGGCGCCGTGGCACCTGGCGCCCGCGGTGCCACCGGACGGGCCGGTGACACCGCGGGCAGGGTGGGTCAGGTGTTGGTGCAGGTGTGGGCACCGGTCGGGTTCAGCGCCCCGAGGATGTTGATGCTGTTGCCACAGAGGTTGATCGGGATGTGGATCGGCACCTGGACGACGTTGCCCGAGAGGAAGCCCGGCGAACCGATGGCGTAGCCGTCGGCCGTCGCGTCGGCGGCAGCGCTGCCGATACCGCCGAGCGTCGCACCGACGACCAGACAGGCCGCAACGGCCAGGGTACGGATCTTCATGTGGATCTCCCATCGCATGAGGGTGTGCCGGGCCATCCCATACCAGTGGGGCCCGAACCTCCCCGATTCACCCGGTCGTGGGCGCTGTCCGCGCCGCGGTACCGGCGGCCGGGAGGGACGTGCGACCGAGAAATTTCCGCGAAGGGCAATCCCCCGAGCGCTCTGGAGCGTATGCCCCTGTGGAAGTCTCTCCAGGAAGGAAACTCATGGCGATCTTCACTCACCTCATCCCTGCAAAACACCGCCGTCACGGAAAGAGGGACATGACCTCGGGGACCCACGACAGCACCGAGAGGCGCCGTCACCGTCGCCGCCGTCACACTGACCACGGCAACAACGGAAACCACGGTCACGGCTGGTGACCGCCGAGGACGGCTGAGCGGATCCGCCCCCGCGGTCCGCCCGGCCGCCGATCGTTCAGGAACGCGACGATGAGACACGTGGCGCGGCATGCCGTGCGGCGGCTGCTGTCGGTGGCGGACGACCCCGACTCGGTCGTCGCCGCCGCCCCGCCCGTCACCCCGCGCGAGGCGTTCCGGCGGTTCTGGCCCTACACCCGTGGCGGCCGGCGCTGGCTCGTCCCGATCCTCCTCTTCAGCACGATCGGCCCGCTGATCGACGCGGCCGAGATCTGGCTCTTCAAGGTCGTGGTGGACGAGGTACTCGTTCCGCGCGATCTGCGCCCGTTCCTGTGGATCGCGCTGGCCTATCTGGGCCTGGTGCTCTTCTCGGGCGTTCTGGAGTTCGCCGACGACGTGATGTCCACGTGGGTCGGCGAGCGTTTTCTGCTGGCCCTGCGCGCGGACGTCTACCGGCACGTCCAGGGCCTCTCGCTCGGCTTCTTCGAGCGCCGGCGACTGGGAGACGTACTGTCCCGCATCACCGGCGACGTCGACGCGATCGAGACGTTCCTCCTGTCGGGCGTGGCCAACGGCCTTTACCACGTGATCCGGTTGGGCGTCTTCCTCGGCCTGCTCTTCTACCTGCGCTGGGACTTGACCCTCCTCGCGCTCGTGATCGTGCCGCTCTTCTGGGGCGCGGCCCGGCGCTTCTCCCGGCTGGTCAAGGCCGCGTCCCGCGAGCGGCGCCGGCGCAGCGGCTCGATCAGCGCGATAGCCGAGGAGTCGCTCGGCAACATCGCGCTGGTGCAGGCGTACAACCGACAGGGGACGGAGGAGGGCCGGTTCGCCCGCGAGAGCACGGGCCGGTTCCGGGCGGCGATGGTCTCGGCCCGCATCCGCTCCGTGTACGGCCCGATCGTCGAGGTGATCGAGCTGACCGGTGCGCTGGCCGTGCTGGCCCTGGGTACCTGGAAGCTGGCGCAGGGGCAGCTCACGCTGGGCGGACTGCTGGTCTTCGTCGCGCTGTTGGGCAAGCTCTACAGTCCGATCCGCGACCTGTCCCAGCTCACCAACACGTTCTACGCGGCGTCCGCGTCGGCCGAGCGGATCATCGAACTGCTCGACCAGCGTCCCCAGGTCGTCGAGGTGGAAGCCGCCCGTGCCCGGAGGATCGGGCGCGCCCGGGGCAATGTCGAGTTCCGCGGCGTCTCCTTCCGCTATCCGGGCACGGCGCGGTGGTCCCTGCGCGACGTGTCGTTCCGCGTCGAGCCGGGTGCCACGCTGGCGCTGGTCGGGGCGAGCGGCGCCGGCAAGTCCACGGTCGGCAAGCTGCAACTGCGCTTCTACGACCCGGACCGGGGGGCGGTGCTCCTCGACGGCACCGATCTGCGGGAACTGCGACTGTCCGAACTGCGGGAGAACGTCGCGGTGGTGCTCCAGGAGACGCTCGTCTTCCACGGCACGGTCCGGGAGAACATCGCGTACGGCCGGCCCGGCGCGACGGAGGCGGACATCGTCGCGGCCGCGCGTGCGGCCGATGCCGACGGGTTCATCCGGCTGCTCCCCGAGGGCTACGACACCGTCGTGGGCCAACGGGGCCGGACCCTGTCCGGCGGTCAGGCCCAGCGCCTGGCGATCGCCCGTGCGATGGTCCGGGACGCGCCCGTACTGCTCCTGGACGAACCGACCACCGGTCTGGACGCCGAGTCGGGCCGCCGGATCATGGAGCCGCTGCGCCGGCTGATGGCCGGCCGGACGACCATCGTGATCTCCCACAACCTGCTCACCGTCCGCGACGCGACGTCCACGGTGGTGCTGGACCGGGGCCGGGTGGCGCAGTCCGGCACGCACGAAGAGCTGCTCGTACGCGACGGCCCTTACGCCCGCCTGCACCGGGTGAACGGCGGCGCGCCCGGCCCCGGCCCCGGCCCCGCCAAGGCCGACTCCCCGCTGAAGGTGCTGTCATGAGCACTGCTGCCATCGCCCGGCCTCCCGCCCCGCTCCTCGCGCCCGGCACGGCCCCGGCGCCCGGGTACGAGGTCCTGGCGCACCTGGCCCGGACCGGCTGGCTCGACCTGTACGACGCCTGGAGCGAAGAGCGGGACTGCCGGTGCGTGGTGAAGGTGCTGCGCCCGGACCGCCGGGGCGAAGCACGGCTGGCCGACCGGCTCGTCCGCGAGGGCCGCTGGCTCCGGCGCTTCACGCATCCGCACCTGGTACGCGCGTACGAGACCTTGGAGTCGCCCGAGCCGCTGGTGGTGCTGGAGACGTTGACGGGCGAGACGCTGTCGCACCTCGTCGACCGGCTGCCGCGGCGGGCGGGCGCCGAGGACGTGGCCGTCCTCGGCGTGCAGTTGTGCTCCGCGGTGCACTACCTGCACGGGCAGGGGCTGCTGCACCTGGACCTCAAGCCGTCGAACGTCGTGGTGGACGGCGGTCACGCGAAGGTGCTCGACCTCAGCGTCGCCCGCGCTCCCGGCACCGCCCCCGCGGGGGTCGGCACGTTCGGCTACATGGCCCCCGAACAGGCGTGCGGGGGCCTGCTGTCGGCTGCGGCCGACGTCTGGGGCATCGGCGTCACGCTGTACGAAGTGGCCACCGGGGAGGTCCCGTTCGACCCCGGCGAGACCTTGGACACGAACACGGGCGCGGGCGGGGGCGGGGCCTCCGGGAGCCGGGACGCGGCCGACGACTGGTACCCGCAGCTCGAAGGACCGGCTCCGCCCGTCACCGCCCGGCGCCGGTTGCCCCGTGCCCTGGCGGCGGCCATCGACGGCTGCCTGCGCCCCGATCCCGCGGCCCGGCCCACGGTGTCCGAACTGTCCGCCGCGCTCGACGCGACGCTGCGCCGGCGGCGGCGCGACACCCCCGTGCCGGAGTGAGCGGGAGCGCCGTACCGGAGCGACCGGAACGGGCCATGGCCGTACGAGGGCGTCTGGTGGGGGTGACAGCGTCTATGTAATGTCACATTGCATGATGCTCTTACGACGCGCCGCGTCCGTCACGGCCCTCCTCACCACCGTCCTTCCCCTGGCCGTCACCGCGCCCGCGCACGCGGACGGGGCCACGCCGTGCCGCACCGCGGCCCCCGCACCCGCCCTCGCCACACCCCCCGACCCCGAGCAGGCGCGGCTCGCGGACGCCCGGACCACGGCGCTCGTCGAGCGCGCCGGATTCGGGGACTTCGTCCGGCGCTTCCCCGCCGCGCTGTGCACCGCCCGCAGCGCCGCCGAGGCCGGGCGGCTGCTCGACGACTGGGGCGGGGCCCTCTGGCAGGCCGCCGTGCGCCGCGCCCAGGGGCAGCGGCCCGGCGGTGACCTCGCCGCCGGGGACGACCGGCCGCTGTACTGGACCCGGCTGGCCATGACCACCGCGCTCGCCCGCTGGCAACCGGGGTTCCCCCTCGACGCCCCCGCGCTGCGCACCCGCTTCGAGGACGCTTCCCGCGGCCTCACGGACAACGCCTTCCGGCCGGCGCCGGGCGTACGGCGCGTCTTCATCAGCGGCTTCGACCCGTTCGGGCTCGACGGCGAACTGCGCCGCGCCAACCCCTCCGGTTCCGCCGCCCTCCAGCTCAACGGGCGCCGCATCACCCTCGCCGACGGCAGCCCCGCCGAGATCCGCGCCGTCGTCCTGCCCGTGCGGTACGCGGACTTCGACGCCGGCATCGTGGAGCGGGCCTTCACGCCGCGCCTGGCCGGCGGCCGCGGCGCGGCGGACGTCATCACCACCATCAGCCAGGGCTACCCCGGCATCTTCACCCTGGAGGCCTGGGCGGGCCGTTCCCGGTCGGCGGACCCGTACCCCGACAACACCGGCTCCCTCTCCGGCGGCACCCGCGAGCACCCGGTGACCGCTCCCGGCCTCGCCCCGGGCGCGGAGTTCATCCGGACCACGCTCCCGACCGACGCGGCGACCGGCGCCGTGCAGAGCCCGTACCCGGTGCTCCTCAACACCGCCGTCACCGAGATCCCGGCGGGCGCCACCGCCTCCGTGGACCGCTCCGACGGCCCGACGCCGGGTTCGCGGGCCGTGGCGGGCGGCGGGGGCGGCTACCTGTCCAACGAGGTGGCCTACCGCTCCAACCGCCTCCGCGGCGACCTCGCCCCGCAGCTGCCCGGCGGCCACCTGCACACCCCCGTCCTCACCGGCCTCCCGGCGGACCCGGCCCTGCTGACGGGCCCCGACTTCGAGCGCAACGAGAGCGCGATCACCGCGGAGGTCCGAACCGTCCTCGAACACACCGCGGCCCGCCCGTGATCCCCTGACCCGTGATCCGCCACCGTTTGAGGTCGAAACCCGCGCCCTGCCCGGCCCGGGCCCGCTCCCGCCCCTCCAGCCAGGCCCGTTCGCCGAGCTTGTACGAGACGGCCTGGCCGGGCCTACCCAGATAGCGGATCACCTCGCTGTCCAGACGGGCAGCGGGCCGGCTGGAGTAGCGGCCGAGGAACTCCCGCGCCAGTGCGGGCGTCCAGCGTTCTCCCGGCCGCAACGGCGAGCCGGCGGGGATGCGCAGCCGCAGGTGCATGCCGATGTCGACGATCACCCGCAGGGCGCGCACCATCTGGGCGTCGAGGTGGCCCAGCCGGTGCGCGGGGTCGGTGAGGAACCCCAGCTCGTCCATGAGGCGTTCGGCGTACAGGGCCCAGCCCTCGGTGGTGGCGCTCACCTTGGCGACCTTCGTCTGGTAGCGGGAGAGACCGTCCGCGAGGAACGTCCAGTGCTGGCGCGGCGCCGCGGCCGTTCCGCGGCCCACGCCCTCGGCGAGGGAGGCCCGGTGGCCGTCCGGGCATTCGGGCACGGCCCGCAGCCGCTGCGCGATCGCCGCCCAGTCCTCGGGCGTCCGGGTCGGCATCACCGCGAAGACCTTGCGCACCCGGTGCCGGGGCGAGGAGATGCTGTTCACCGCGCGCAGGTGTTCGCCGGCTTCGTACTGGGCGAGTTCCGCGTCGAGGCGCTCCCGCAGCAGCCGTGTGCACCGCCTTTCGACGTCGGCGGTGCCCGCGCCGGGCGGCCGTGGCGCGGCCTCGGCCACGGCGAGCCGTACGAGGGTCCCGCGCGCGGGCTCGGTTAGGTGCCGGTGATCGGGTCGAGCGCGACCAGGGCGTCGACGTGCGCGTCGGAGATCTGGCGGGGCAGCTCATGCTGCGGCCTCAACATGCCCGGGGTACTGCCCAGTGCCTCCCCCGGGCACGCCCCGGACCGGGTCTTTGGCCGGCCTCGCGCGGCCGCCGGCGGGCGCGCGAGGCCGCACACCGCCGCCCTCCCGTCCGCTCACGCTCTGCGCGCCGGGCCGTCACGCCCCGACGTGCGCCCCCACGGGAGTGGTGCGCTAAATGGTGTACGGGACCGACGTGACGTGACGTGCGGACCCGGGTCCCGCACCCGAGAGAGAGGCGGCGCGATGAGCAGCACGCCGAGTACCACGCCTCGCAGTACCAGCAGCGGCTGGGCGGCGGGCGGCACGATGTTCGCAGGTGTCCTGATGATCGTCGGCGGCGTGTTCGCCATCATCGAGGGCATCGTCGCCATTGCCAATGACGAGGTGTACCAGCACATCGGTAACTACACCTTCAAGTTCGACCTCACGACCTGGGGCTGGATCCACCTCATCGTCGGCATCCTCGTACTCGTGGCCGGTGCGGCGATCCTCAAGGGTTCGGAGGCGGGCCGGATCACCGGTATCGCACTGACCTGCCTGTACGTGATCTTCCACTTCATGTGGCTGCCGTACCAGCCGGTCTGGTCGATCATCGCCATCGCCATCGGCGTCTTCGTGGTGTGGGCCCTGTGCACCGACGTCCCGCGGACGACGAAGCCCTGACGGTGTGGCGGCGGCATCCTGACATCGCCGATACCCTCGTGCCGGTACGCGTACGTCACCGGCACGGGGAGCACGGACAGCATGACGATTCATCGGCCGGGCCGGCCCCAGGACCTGCCCGCAGCGGAACTCCTCTGGGCCCGCTGGGCGTTGGTCGCCGTACTTGAGGCGACGACGGCGGCGGAGGGCCGCGGGGTCCACCGCACCGGCCACTGGATCGACGCCGGCGCACTCCGTCTCGACGACGCCGGCTGCACGTGGTGGGCCCTGGCCCGGATGGGCCGGGGCCGCTTCGTGCTCTACGGCGAGGACGAGTCGAGCGGCGTCAAGTGGCACGAGCCCCGCGTGGACGTGCTGGCTCAGGGCCCGGACTGGCTCCCGTACGAGACGCTGCGCGAGCTGGTCGGGAGCTGGGAGCTGGGCTGCGTCTACTGGTACGAGAACGGCGCCTGGGCCCGCGCGCCGTATCCGGAAGACCTCTCGGACGACGGCTTGGACTGCGGTATGCACCGCTTCGCGGAACGCGGGGAGGTCCTCGACCTGCTGGCCGGACACGGCCGGGCCGCACAGGAGCTCCTGGACGCCGCCGAGGAGTACCGGCTGGCGCCGCGGGAGCTGGATTCGCTGGTCGCCGCCGCGGGCGCCGCCGGTGACGAGGACCGGGACGAGCCCTGGGACCTGCCCGCCATGCACCGCGCACTGGACCTGGCCGGCCTCTCGGCCGAGTCCGTCCCCGCCGCTTAGGACCGGTGGGCGCAGCGCCTTCAGGGAGTGCACGGGTTCGGGAAGTGCTCTAGCGTCGTAGGGAGCGAGCCTCCGAGCAGAGGTGGGAACAGTGGCAAGTCCGACTCCGGCCCAGTTCCGGGCCGTCCACGGCGACATGGGGCACTGGCAGGCCGTCGATTTCGAGATCTACGAGCACCTCGTCGAGAACCAGTACGTCGTGGGCCCGCCGTCCCGGCCGGAACCCGCCGACCGCCCGCCGGCCCGCCATGACCGCAACCCCTCGCCCGGGCACCGGCCGCCGGGCTAGGCGGCCGGTGCCCGGGCGCGGGTCGTTCCTCACGCGGCGGGTGCGGGGGTGGCGTCCGGGTGGTCCGCCCGCTTCGCCGCGCGGCGGCGCAGCGCGTCCTCGTCCGTCTCCGCGTCGTAGGTCACCAGTTTCGGCAGCAGCGCGGACAGGGCCGCGACCGCCGCCACGCACATCAGGCCGCCGCTCCAGAACGCCGGCCGGGTGCCCGTCCAGCCCGCGACGGTGCCCGCGCGGACCTGGCCCAGCTGCGGACCCACGCTGTACGACAGCACCTCGATGCCCGCCAGCCGCCCGCGCAGCTCCTCGGGGATGGTCTGGTTCCAGATCGTCGCCCGGCCCAGGCCGCTCAGCATGTCGCCGGCGCCCGCGACCGCCAGGCAGACGAGCACCACCCGGATGTCGGTGAACCAGCCGGCCGCCGCGATCGCCGCACCCCAGACCGCGGCTCCGCACACCACGAACAGCCCGTGCCGCCGTACCCGTGAGGTCCAGCCGCTGGTCATCCCGAGGACGAGGGAGCCCACGGCGCCCGCCGAGTACATCAGGCCCAGCGCCCACACGGCGTCCAGCTCGTCCGCGAGGAACGGGAAGATCGTGTTGGGGAAGGCGAAGAACATCGCCGCCAGGTCCACCGCGTAGGTGCCGAGGAGCACCGGCCGGCTCCACGCGTAGCGCGCGCCCTCGGCGATCGCGCGCAGCGAGGGCCGTTCCGAGTCGGGCGACGGAGGTGCCGGGGACAGCCTGGTGCACAGCGCGACGGACACTGCGAAGCCGCCGACGGTGACTCCGTAGGCGGCCGGGTAGCCGGCGTAGGCGACGACCAGGCCGGCGAGCGCCGGTCCGGCGATCGCACCGATCTGGTAGCGCAGCGCGTTGAGCGCGGCGGCCGCGGTCTGCTGCTCGTGCGGCACGATCCGGGCCATCATCGAGTCCAGGGCGGGGCGCTGCAGCCCGGCTAGCGCCGAGACGCCGGCCGCGACCACGTACAGGGGCCACAGCATCGGGCTCGGCAGCAGGGAGTTCACGAGCAGCACGAGGGCCAGCGCCCCGAGTCCGGCCTCGCTCAGCAGGATCAGCCGCCGCCGGTCGAGCGCGTCGGCGAGGGCCCCGCCGTACAGGCCGAAGACGACCAGCGGGACCAGTTCCACCGCACCCATCGCACCGACCGCGAGCGGCGAGTCCGTCAGGTGCTTGATCTGGAGCGGGAGGGCGATCATCGCCATGAAGGAGCCGAAGAACGTGACGGCGCCCTGGAAGAAGAGCAGCCGGAAATCACGGCTCGAACGCCACGGGGCGAGGTCGGGAAGCAGGCCGGACAGGCGGGTGGTACTCACGACGGATCATCGTGCGTGACCCGCCCGCGCCCGGGCAACGGGTTTTCCCGGTGCTCGGGCGCGGCCGGGTCCGGTCAGCTCGCGCCGGCGCCCAGGTGCTGCCAGAGGAAGGTGTAGGCGAGGGCGTGGTTGACGGCGGCCTGTTCGTTGTCGCTGGCTCCGCCGTGTCCGCCGCCGGTGTTCTCGTGGAAGAGCACCCGGTGGCCCAGTTCCCGCAGCCGGGCGGCCGTCTTGCGGGCGTGGCCGGGGTGGACGCGGTCGTCGCGGGTGGAGGTCATCAGCAGCAGGGGCGGGTAGGGCCGGTCCGCGGAGAGGTTGTGGTAGGGGGAGAGGTCTTCGAGGTGGGGCCGGTCGGCTTCGCTGTCGGGGTCCCCGTACTCGGCGACCCAGGAGGCCCCGGCGAGCAGGCGGTGGTAGCGGAGCATGTCCAGGAGCGGCACCTTCGCGACGACCGCACCGAAGAGCTCCGGGTGGCGGACGAGCATCGCGCCCATGAGGAGGCCGCCGTTGCTGGCGCCCGTGATGCCGAGCCGGTCGGGGGTGGTGATGCCCCGGGCGGTGAGGTCGGCGGCGACGGCGGCGAAGTCCTCGAAGGCCCGTACCCGGTTCGCGCCGAGGGCGGCCCGGTGCCAGGCGGGGCCGTACTCGGAGCCGCCGCGGATGTTGGCGACCGCGTACGTGCCTCCGCGGGCGAGCCAGGCGCGGCCGGTCAGCGCGTTGTAGCCGGGGGTCTGCTGGTCGCGGAAGCCGCCGTACCCGTAGAGGAGCGCGGGGCCGGGCTGGTCCTGGCCGGCGGGGCCGACGACGAAGTACGGGACCCGGGTGCCGTCGGCGGAGGTCGCGAAGAACTGGCGGACCGACAGTGCGCGGGCGTCGAACCGGGCGGGGGCCTGCTTGATCGGCTCGGAGTCGGCGCCGATGTGCCCGTACGCGAGGGTGGAGGGCTGCAGGTAGCCGTCGATGTCGAGGAAGTACTCGTCGCTGACGTCCGGGTCGGTGTCGGTGACGGTGGCCGAGGACAGCGCCGGCACGTCCGCCAGCGGACGGCGGCTCCAGCCCTCCGGGCCGGGGGTGAGGACCTCGATGCGGGTGGCGACGTCGGCCAGCGTCTCCAGGATCAGGTGGTGGCGGGTCCAGCTGTGGCCGGCCAGCGCGGTGCGCTCGTCCGGCGCGAACAGCACGTGCGCGGTGCGGTCCCCGGCGAGGAACGCGTCGAAGTCGAAGGCGAGGAGCGAGCCGGCCGGGTGTCCCAGCCAGGGGGTCTTCGGGGTGACGACCAGCCACTGCCGGTACGCGTACTTCCCGGCGTCGTCCGGCACGTCGATCCTGACGAGCCGGTCGCCGTCGGCGAGCAGGTACAGCTCGTGGTGGAAGAAGTCGGTGGAGCGGGAGACGAAGTCGCGCTCGTGGCCGGGGGTCGCGTCGTGCCAGCCGGCGGCGGACACGTCACCGGCCTCTGCCTCGAAGACGACCCCGGCGTCCGCGACGGGGGTGCCCCTGCGCCAGCGCCGGACCGTACGGGGGTAGCCGGAGGCGGTCAGCGAGCCCGCTCCGAAGTCGGTGCCGAGGAAGACCGTGTCCTCGTCGATCCAGCCGATCCGCGTCTTCGCCTCCGCGACCTCGAAGCCGCCCTCGACGAAGGCCCGCTCCGCGAGGTCGAACTCGCGGACCACGACGGCGTCGGATCCGTCCCGGGACAGCTGGACCAGCGCCCTGCGGTAGTCCGGGTACCGCACCCGGGCTCCGGCCCACACCCACTCCTCGCCCTCCTGCGCCGCGAGGGCGTCGACGTCGAGGAGCACCTCCCAGGCGGGATCGTCCTTGCGGTACTGCTCCAGCGTCGTACGCCGCCACACGCCCTTCGGGCGGTCCGCGTCGCGCCAGAAGTTGTAGAGGTGCGCGGCGCGGCGGACGGTGTACGGGATGCGGTCGGCGTCGTCGAGGACCTCGCGCAGTTCGTCGCGCAGCGCTTCGAAGCGCGGGTCGCCGGTGAGCGCGGCGGCGGTCTCGGCGTTGCGCTCCCCCACCCAGGCCAGCGCGGCCCCGCCCTCGACGTCTTCCAGCCACAGGAAAGGATCTTCAGCAGTCACCCCCCGATTGTGCCGCCCCGCGGGGCCCGCCGGAGCCGCTCCCGTCGAAGCGGGCGCGCCGGGCCCGCTCCCGGGGCGGGCCGGTCATGCGGACAGCGGCCGGTCGTGGGCGCCGACGGGGGCGGGCAGGGCCGTTGAGCCGGTGAGGTAGCGGTCCACGGCGGCGGCCGCGGCCCGGCCCTCCGCGATGGCCCACACCACCAGGGACTGGCCGCGCCCGGCGTCGCCGGCCACGAAGACCCCGTCGGGCCGGCGGAGCGGGGACCGGGCCGGTGGCGCGCCCCAGGCCGGTGGCACGCCCGCGGTCGGGGCCTCGGCCCAGGGCGGCGCCTTGGCGCACGGAGCCTGTGCGTGCGGGGGCGGCGGTTCCCCGGCACCCTGCGGCGGTGGCTCACCGAGGGCCGCGTAGTGCGCGTCCCGGGCGAAGTTCCCCCGGCCGTCGCGGGCGAGCCCGAGCTGTTCACCGAGGCGGCAGTTCCGCTCGGGGCCGGAGAAGCCGAGCGCCAGCAGGACCAGTTGGGCTTCGATCACCCGCTCGGTGCCCGGCATCGGCTGCCTCCCGGCGGGCTCCACCGCCGTCAGGTGCAGGGCCCGTACCCGGCCGGCCGGGTCGCCTTCGAAGTGCATGGTCGCGCTGGAGAAGACCCGGGGGTCGGAGCCGTGGCGGCCGCGCGCCTCCTCGTGGGCGTGGGAGATCCGGTACACCTGCGGGTGCACCAGCGGCCAGGGCTCGGCATCGGGCCGGTCGGGGCCCGGTTCCGGGCGGATGTCGAGCTGGACCACCGACAGCGCTCCCTGCCGCAGGGCGGTGCCCAAGCAGTCCGAGCCGGTGTCCCCGCCGCCGACGATCACCACGTGCCGGCCCTCGGCCGTGATCGCGGGCGCCGCGTGATCGCCCTCGCAGACCCGGTTCGCGCAGGTCAGGTAGTCCATGGCCTGGTGGATGCCGCGCAGCCCGCGGCCCGGTGCGGGCAGTTCCCGGCGCTCCGCGGCGCCGACGGCGACGACGACCGCGTCATGGCGCCGGCGCACGGCGGCCGCGTCCATGGCGCCACCGATGTCTGCGTCGGTGCGGAAGACGGTGCCTTCGGAGCGCATCTGGGCGATCCGCCGCTCCAGGTGCACCTTCTCCATCTTGAACGCGGGGATGCCGTAGCGCAGCAGGCCGCCGATCCGGTCGGCCCGCTCGTACACGACGACGGTGTGCCCGGCCCGGGTCAGTTGCTGGGCCGCGGCGAGCCCGGCCGGGCCGGATCCGATGACGGCGACGGTCTGCCCGCTGAGCCGGCCGGGCGGCGCCGGCGGCGTGTAGCCGCGTTCCCAGGCCTGGTCGGCGATGGTCTCCTCGACGTTCTTGATGGTCACCGGGTCGGCGTTGATCGCCAGTACGCAGGAGTCCTCGCAGGGCGCCGGACAGAGCCGGCCGGTGAACTCGGGGAAGTTGTTGGTGGCGTGCAGCCGCTCGGCTGCGGCCCGCCAGTCGCCGTGCGCGGCGTAAGCGTTCCACTCCGGGATGAGGTTGCCCAGGGGGCAGCCGCCGTGGCAGAACGGGACGCCGCAGTCCATGCAGCGGTTCGCCTGCTCGGACACCACGGGCAGCAGCGTCTGCCCGGCGTGCACCTCCCGCCAGTCGCCGAGCCGCTGGTCCGCGGGGCGCGACGGGACGGCGTTGCGGGGGGTCCTGAGGAACCCGTACGGATCGGTCATGCGCCGCCTCCCTGGTCACAGGCGGATACGGCGGTCAGACCAGGCTACGCCGCCTCGGGCGCGGCTTCCCGGCGGCGGCCGGGCTCCCCGTGGGCGGCCTCAGCCCAGGAAGGCGGAGGTGGCGGCCAGGAACCGTTCGGCGTCGTCGAGCCAGGGGGCGTGGCCGGCTCCGGGCTGGACGACGAGGCGGGCCCGCGGGAACAGCCCCGCGTACTCGGCCGCGGCGGACGGCGGCAGCGATACGTCGTACTCGCCCGCGAGCACGAGCACGGGTGCCCCGCACCCCGCGAGGGCGGTGCGGGTGGCGGCCGGGTCGAAGGCGCCCTCGGCGGCGTAGGCGGCCGCGGCCTCGCCGTTCTTCTGCAGGTCGTCGGCGGCCTCGAAGCGGCGGGCGGCGTCGTCCCAGCGCCCGTGGAGGAACGGGGCGATCGCCTGCCGGCTGTCCGCGGTCGCCCGGCCGGCGACGACGGCCTCCAGGGCCGCGTACGCCGCCGGGTACCAGGGCTCGTCCCCGCGCAGCCGCGCGGTGTCGAGCCGGGTCCCGCCGGTGATGGTGATGCCGACGGCCATGACGCTGGGAGTGAGCAGGACGAGGCTGGCGATCCGGTCCGGGTGGCGGCCGGCGTACAGGGCCGCGAGGTTCGCGCCGGCCGAGTGGGCGAGCAGGTCCATCCGGTCGAGGCCGAGGTGCTCGCGCAGGGCCTCGACGTCGTCGACCTGCCGGTCGCAGCGGTAGGTCGCGGTGTCGGCGGGTGTCTGCGACCGGCCGGTGCCCCGGAGGTCCAGGAGGATCAGCTGCCGGTGGGCGCCGAGCCCGCCGAGCCGTCCCAAGTAGGCGGCGTCGCGCATCGGCCCGCCGGGGAGGCAGACCAGCGGGGGTCCGTCCCCGGACACCCGATAGGCGAGCTCGGTTCCGTCGGAGGCGGTGAAGGTGGGCATGGGCCCCGACCTTGTCAGCGGTTTCCGGACCCGGCAACCGGGTTTTCCCCGCGGGCCGGCGGCCCGGGGGGAGCCGGCCCGCGGGGAGGCCGCGGGGCGGGGGCCTGCGGGGCGGGAGCCTGCGGGGCGGGCGCGCCGGTTACAGCGCGGCGCGGGTCTGCGCGACGAGGTCCCGCGCCCCGGCGACGGTCGCCGTCAGCGCCTCGCCGGTGGTGCCCGGCGCGCCCAGCAGCTCGCGGACGCGCCGGCCGAAGCCGGCGGGTGCGCCGGGCAGCGTCTCGGCGACGGCCAGTGCGCCCTTCTCGTTCAAGCACCAGCGGCGGTCCGCGGCGAACAGCGCCTGCACCAGGACGCCGACGGCCCGCGACAGGCACAGCGAGACGTACAGGGCGTCCCCCCGGGCAGCGCCCTTCGCCGCGCCCTCGACCAGGAACTCCGCCTCCCACGCCGCTGCCGTCAGCACGTCCCGCAGCGGTTCGGGGTATTCGGCGGTCTGGCGCCGAAGGTCCGTCAGCTCGCCCGTCGGATCGGCCAGCACCCGGCCGAGCGCCACCTCGCCCGCGTAGCAGGGCGACCAGAACCCGAGCGGGTGCCCGGCCTGGGTGCCGACCTCGTACCGGCCTTCGCGGCACTCCTCCCAGACCTGCCCGACGCGGTCCAGGTCCCGCAGGATCCAGTCGACGGCGCTCCCCTCGACCCGCAGCCACGCGCCGCCGTTGACCCAGGGGCCCCAGCCGCCGGGTGCGGCCACGTCCACCTCGGGCCCGGCCAGCGCGCGCAGTGCGGCGAGGTCGGGAGCGCCGCGGTAGTAGACCCCGAGGTCCCAGTCCGATCCGGGCCGGTGCTCGCCGCGGGCCCGGCTCCCGCCGAGCATCACACCGACCACGCCGGGTACCCCGGCCAGGCGGTGCGCCATGTCCTTGATGATCGTCTCCACGACGCGAGTCTCGCACCGGCCCCGGCGCCGGACCAGTGCTTTCCGGCCGGGCGCCCCGTCGGGAGGAGGGGCCCGCGCCCCCCACCGCTAGGAACTGGTCGGCTCGGGCCGCCTCGGCGGGCTCCGCGGCAGGCAGGCCCGCGGTCAAGTAGCTCTGCACGACGCCTAGTTCGGAGGCGGTGAATCCCCGGCCGTATCGACCGGGCCGCCGGCGAGCGGGCCGCCCGTGAGCGGGCCGAAGAAGGGCCGGCCCGGGTCGTTGGCCGCTGCTCCACCGTCAGCAGGACCCGGCGCCGGTCGCGATCGTCGCGGCGGCGGCGGACCAGGCCCAGCCGTTCCAGCCGGTCGGGCAGGGCGGTGGTGCCCGCCGAGTTGAGCTTGAGGGCTTCGCCGAACCGACCCGGAGTGACGGTTTCGCCCGCCCGGTCGGCGTCGGGCAGCTGCACCCGGGCCCGCAGGCCGGTCGGGTGGAGTCGGGCGTCCGGCGAACTCGACGCCACACAGGTGGAGTTCCACCGTGACCGCCCCTGCACGCGGCGCGGCTCGTCCACCGGCTGGTGCTCCTCGACCGACCCGACGCTTCGCCGGCTACGCCCCGGCCTCCTGCTGCGTTCGCTGCTCGTGCTGGTGCGCCCGACGACGGCCCGCGCGCCCGCCCACGTCGACCGCGGGGCGGCGGACACGGGCACCGATCCGGCCCGGAAGCGGCTCTTCGCCCCGGCGGCCTCGGACGTTGCGCACGGCAGGCTCGTCGTCGGCCGCCGCCCGGTCCTGGGCCGGCCCCGAAGGGGAGCCGGACGGGGGCATCGGCCTCGGGGAGGTCAGTCCAGGTCGAGGTGGTAGGCGCCGGCCACGGCATCGGCGAACAGCGTGAACTGGACCCGGGGGCCCGCCTCGCCGCCGTGGCCGCCCTCGGCGTCGGCCTCGCCTTCGAGGTCCACCTCGACCGGCTCGGCGTCCACGAGGACGTACTCCCCGTAGCCCTCGAAGTCCCCGGGGCCGTCTGCGACGCCGATGTGGATGGGGGTCTCGTCGGGCAGTGCCGCCAGCGCCTCGCGGAGCCGGCCGGCGGTCCACACCTGCGGATTGTGATCGAACGTGTCAGCCATGCGGCGACATTAGAGCGCGGAGGGTGCACCATGGCCACGGCACGCCGGTCGGTTTCCCGCATACGCGACGACACTCACCCGGAGTGCGTCCAGAGGCCGCCCAAGTGCGCGTGGAGCACGTCCTGCGCCTGCTGGGGGGTGAGGTGTCCGATGAGGACGTGTGCGGTGAGACCGTCCGCGAGGGCGAGGAGGGTGCGGGCCTCGCGCTGCGGATCGAGGGGTGCGGAGCGGCCGGAGTCCTCCGCGGCTTCTGCGATGAGCTGCGTGAACGACTCTTGCAGGGCCGCGTAGTTCGCCTTCAGCGTCTCGGCGAGCGGCTCGCTGACGGCCGCCTGCGCGACGAAGGCCAGCCAGACCCTGGCCTCGGCCCGGTGCTCCTCGCGCAGCAGGGAGACCTCCGTGGCCGCGTGGCCCAGTGCGGTGCCGGCCGACTGGGCCGGGCTCCGCACGAGCCGGGCGCGTACGCGCTCGCCGATGCGCTCACCGACGTAACCGAGGGCGAAGACGAGCATCTCGTCCTTGGTGCGGAAGCACCGCTGCACGGCGCCCATCGAGACCTGCGCGCGGGCGGCGACGTCGCGCAGGGTCACGCCTTCGAGACCGCTTTCGTCGGCGAGCCGGCAGACCGCCTCGGCGATGAGGCGGCGTCGGCCGTCGTGATCCACCTGCCTGGGCATCCCGGTCTCCTCCCACCCGCGGCAGGGCTTCCTGCCGTGCGGCTGAGTTTATTCGATGCATGCGCATCGGTTCTCGGGTTAATGTTCCGATGCAAGTGCATCGGAACAGGGAAGGGAGAGGGTTCGCGCCATGCCGGATCCTTTGTGGAAACTGTCGGCCGCCGCGCTGGCGCGGGCCGTACGCCGCGCGGACGTGTCGGCCGTCGAGCTGGTCGACAGCCACCTGGAGCGCATCGCCGAGGTCAACCCGCAGGTGAACGCGGTGACCCAGCTCCTGGCGGAGCGCGCACGTACGGCCGCCGCCCGCACCGACCGGCTGCGGGCCGAAGGGGCGCTGCTGGGGCCGCTCGCGGGTGTGCCGTTCACGGTGAAGGAGACCACCCCCGTCGAGGGCGCGGCGACCACCTTCGGCACCCCGCGCTTCCGCGATCTGGTGGCCCCGGCCGATGCGCCGCCGGTGGCTCGGCTGCGCGCGGCGGGGGCCATCCCGATCGGGCACGCCAACGTACCCACCCTGATCCTGGCCGGGATGCACACGCGCAGCGAGCTCTACGGCGACACGGTCAACCCGTGGGACCGCACCCGGACCCCGGGCGGCAGCAGCGGGGGTGACGCGGTGGCCGTCGCCACGGGCATGGCGGCGCTCGGCCTCGGCAACGACTCGGGCGGATCGGTGCGCATCCCGGCCCAGTTCTGCGGGGTGGCCGGGCTGAAGCCGTCCACGGGCCGCTTCCCGGCGGACCACCGCGTCCTCGGCCCGGACGACCCCGGCCCGGCGTCCCAGATGCTCGTCACCGACGGGCCGCTGGCGCGGTCGGTGGGCGACCTGCGGCTGGCGTACGAGGCACTGGCCGGCACCGATCCGCGCGACCCGCGGGCCGTGCCCGTGCCCGTGTACGGGGAACCCCTGCCCGGACCGGTGAAGGTCGCGGTGGTGGCCGATCCCGGCGGTCAGGGCGTCCACCCCGCGGTGCGCGCGGCCGTGGCGGCCGCCGCCGGGGCGCTGCGCGACGCGGGGTACGAGGTCCGCGAGGTGGCGGACGTACCGCGCATGGCCGAAGCCCTGGAGGCGTACGGCCGGATCACCGTGACCGAGTTCGCCCGGAGCTGGCCGGTGGTGCGCACGCTGCTCGGCGCGGGCGGGGACCGGTACGTGGCGATGATGATGGAGCAGACCCCGCCCGCGAGCAGCGACGAGCTCGTGGAACTGATGGGCCGTTGGCTGAACATCCGCCGCTCATGGGCGGAGTTCCTGCACGAGTACCCGCTGCTGCTCGGCCCCGTGTTCACCGAGCCGCCGGTCGAGCCGGGGCTGGAGTCGCGCGACCGGGCGGGCCGCGACCGGGTCGGGGCGGGCATGCGGCTGTGCACGGTGACCAGCTTCGTGGGCGTCCCGGCCGTGGCCGTGCCGACGGGGGTGGTCGACGGGCTTCCGTGCGGGGTTCAGATCGTCGGGCGCGCATTCCGGGAGGACCTGTGCCTGGACGCCGCCCAGGCGATCGAGGACCGGCTCGGGGTGCTCACGCCGGTGGACCCGCGGGGCTGAGACCGGAGCGGCCCGCAGCACCGGCGGCCCCCGGTGACCGTCACGGCCTGACGTCACGGCCCGGCGGCACGGCCCGGCGGCACGGCCCGGCGTCACGGCCCGGAGTCACGGCCCGGAGTCACGGCCCGGCGTCACGGCCCGGCGTCACGGCCCGGCGTCACGGCCCGGCGTCACGGCCCGGCGTCACGGCCCGGCGGCACGGCCTGCCGGCCCAGGCTGCCGGCACGGGCCACCGTCACAGGCCGCCGGTGTGGAGCAGCCGGTTCGGGGTGCCTGCCGGGACCCCGGTCAGGACGTCGCGGACGGCCTGTTCGGTGAGCCAGCTGCGGACCTGGGCGGGCGTCGCCGCGGGGTGTGCGCTCAGGTAGAGGGCGACGGCGCCGGTGACGTGCGGGGCGGCCCACGAGGTGGCGGCGGAGTCGCTGGTGGCGGTGGAGCCGCCCGCGACCGCGGAGGTGATCTTCTCCGCAGGGGCGTAGAGGTCCACGCAGGGGCCGTGGCCGGAGCCGAAGCTGCTCCCGTCGCTCCAGTGGCGGTCGTCGGCGGTCGCGGCGGCGACGACGATCGCGCCGTGGGCGCCGGCCGGGGAGTGGCCGCAGGAGTCGTCGTTGAAGTTCCCGGCCGCGACGACCGTGGTGATCCCCGCTTCGATCATGTGCTGGACGGCGGCGTCGAGGGCAGTGGAACGACCCTTGAGGTTGAGGGACATGTTCACCACGGCCGGTCGCTGCGCGTGGGCGGTCACCCACTCCACGGCCTTGACGACGGAATCCTCCGGCGCGGTGCCCGGGGTGACGTCCTTCGCGTGGGGGCCGCTGCCCTCCTCGCAGGCGATCGCCTGGACCCGCACGATGCCCGCCTTCGGGGCGACCCCGTACGTGCTGCCGCCGATGATGCCGGCGACGAACGTGCCGTGACCGAGTCCGCTGCCGTCGAAACAGTCACCGGCGTCCGGGTCCCCGACGAAATCGGCGCCGAGGACCGCCCGACCACCGAACTCCGCATGCTTGACGTCGAGTCCGGTGTCGATCACGTAGACGTGCACCCCGCTGCCGTCGGCCCGCGCGGTGAACTTACCGTCGAGCGGGCGGCTGCGCTGGTCGAGGCGATCGAGGTTCCACGGAACTCCGGTCCGTACGACGGGCTTTGCCCCCACCGGGCCGGACGGCATCGGGCTCGCGCTCACGCTCGCACTGGCCGAGGGAACGCCGCCGGACCCCGGAACACCGGACGGGCCCCCGGACGGCGATGCCGCGCCGGACCCCGGGGCGCCGCCGGGGCCGGGCACCTCGTGCGGCGAACACCCCGCGACCCCCATCGCCGCGACTGCCACGACCCCTACGAGCAGCACCCTGCTCTTGCGCCCGCGCTCCATGGCCCGCCCCCTGTCTCCCCGCGGCTCGGCGCCGCCGCGGACGAAGACGCCCGCCCCTCCCCCACCGGTTGCGGCCCGGCACGATCGGGGATCGCGGACGTCAGCCGTTCAGGGACGTCATCAGCTCAGGGGCGTAGCGGTCGCCCGAGACCACTCCGTGCGGGGCCACCGCGTCGATGGCGGCCAGGTCGGCGTCGGTGATCGCCACCGCGGTGGCGGCGATGTTCTCCTCCAGGTACCGGCGGCGCTTGGTGCCCGGGATCGGCACGGCACCCCGGCGCAGCGTCCAGGCCAGGGCCAGCTGTGAGGGGGTGACGCCCTTCTCCGCGGCGAGGCGGCGCACCTGCTCGACGACGGCCAGGTTGCGGGCGAAGTTCTCGCCCTGGAAGCGCGGGTCCGTACGGCGGAAGTCGTCCGCGGCGAAATCGTCCGGGGTGGTGATCGCGCCGGACAGGAAGCCCCGGCCGAGCGGCGAGTACGCGACGAGCCCGATGCCGAGCTCGCGCAGGGTGTCGAGGACGCCGTCGTGCTCGATGCCGCGCTCGAAGAGGCTGTATTCGGTCTGTACGGCGGCGAGCGGGTGCACGGCGTGCGCACGGGCGATGGTGGCGGGCGCGGCTTCGCACAGGCCGATGTGGCGGACCTTGCCGGCGGCGACGAGCTCGGCCAGGGCGCCGACGCTCTCCTCGATCGGGACGTCGGGGTCGACGCGGTGCAGGTAGTAGAGGTCGATGTGGTCGGTGCCGAGGTGGCGCAGGGAGCGGTCGGCCGAGCGGCGGATGTACTCGGGGGTCGCGTTGTGGCCGCGGAGGGCGCCCTCGTCGGTGAACTCGACGCCCGTCTTGGTGGCGACGACGGCGGCGTCCCGGCGGCCGGTCAGGGCCTTGCCGAGGAGCTGCTCGTTGAGGAAGGGGCCGTAGCCCTCGGCCGTGTCGAGCAGGGTGACGCCCAGCTCCAGGGCGCGGTCGATGGTGGCGAGGGATTCGGTCTCGTCGGTGGCTCCGTAGTGGGCGCTCATGCCCATCAGGCCGAGGCCTTCGGCGCCGACCTCAAGGCCCTGACCACCCAGTGCGCGGATCTCCATGGCGTGTTCTCCTCAGTAAGTAACTAACTGGATAGTTCGACTATGCACCCGACGCGCGCCGCATGTCAATAACCAGATAGTTACTTGCTAGGCTTCGCCCATGGCACGGGATTCCAGCGCGACCAAGGCACGCCTGCTCGACGCGGCGTTCTCCGAGTTCGCCGCGTACGGCATCGCCGGCGCGCGCGTCGACCGCATCGCCGAGGCCGCGCAGGCGAACAAACGGCTCATCTACGTCTACTACGGCAACAAGGAGCAGCTCTTCGACGCCGTGCTCCAGCGGGCGCTGGAGACGGGTGCGGAGTCGGTCCCCTTCAACGCCGGGGACCTGCCGGGTTACGCGGGCGCCGTCTTCGACCACCTGGTCGCACAGCCGTCCCTGATGCGGCTGATGCTGTGGAAGCAGCTGGAACGGCCCGGCGCCGCGGACCCGGTGGTGGCGGCGTCCTACCGCGGCAAGATCGAGGCCGTGGAGGAGGCGCAGAAGGCGGGCCACGTCGACGCCTCGATGGATCCGGCCGACGTCCTCACCTTGGTGACGGGCCTGGCCCAGGCCTGGTTCGGCGCGGTGGGCGGCCCTGCGGCGGGCGAGTCGGGCACCGGCTGGGAGCCCGGGCGCCAGGCCCGCCACCGCGCGGCGGTGACGGAAGCCGTACGCCGCGCCACGACTCCGCGCCGGGATCCGGCCTAGGCAGCGTTTTGTCGATCACTTGTCGAGCCAGACGAGGGTGCTGGGCGAGGGTGATCGCTGCCTGGTAGTGGGCGGGGTGCTTGTCGTAGCGGGTGGCGATGCCGCGCCACTGCTTGTGGGCGGTGGAAGCAGCGTTCGACGACGTTGCGGCGCCGGTAGACGGCCCGGTCGAAGCGGCAGGCCGGTTTCCGGCGCCGGGATCGGCCCGCGAGTTGGTCGGCCCGCTCCGGGATGGTCGCTTTGATCCCACGCCTGCGGAGGTAGGCGCGGCAGGTCCGGGACGAGTAGCCCTTGTCGGCGAAGACCCGCTCGGGCCTCACACGAGGTCGTCCCGCCCGCCGACGGCGACACGGATGAGGCCGATGACGGTCTCGGCCCGGGTGCAGCCGTTGCGGGTGCCCGCGGTCAGCACGAACGCCAGGGGCCGGCCGCGGTCGTCGCGGGCAAGGGGAATCTTGCTGGTCAGCCCCACCGCGGGAACCTCCAAGAACTCGTTCTTCGAGCCCCCTATGGCGGCGGTGTGCTGGCCGCTGGGAGGGTGCCCCGGGCGCCGGGCATCGCGAGGCGGAGGGGAGCCCGAGTACTGGACGTACTCGGGCTCCCCGACACCGCAGCGAGGTGCGGTGCCAGACTCCGCGGGCCAGGCGGGACTTTGATACCAGGGACAGAGCTCTCTTCCGGATCACGCCGGACGACCCGCACCCCGGGCCCAGGACGGGACGGGACGACGTCGGTCCCTGGCCGACCACGCGACGCCGCCAGTTCAGGGGGCTGATCGTCACGGCCCGGGCGGGGTCGTGGTCCCACTCCGTACGGAGGCCGATGTCGCAGCACTCGGCGGCGGCCTGCACCAGTCGACCACCGAGAGCCGACTACTGAGTCGGCAGCTGACCGAGCGTTCTGCCGTGGTCCGGCGGCTCCCCGAGCAGCGGCCCGACGTGACACCGCAACCGCCGGGCCGCCCGACCTCTCGCGCTGGGCGCTGTTTCCGTCGATCACGCTCGTGATCCGCCGACTGGCTACTCGTGCGGGTCCGCAGCCGACGGCGGTATCTCGACGACGAAGAACAGAAAGGTGGTCTTGCGCGAAAGGTCAGCGAAGTCGTCGGGGAACAGCTCACGGGCGGCGGGGTCGGGCTGCGGCTCGCTGATGACGGACAGGCGGAATCCGGCGGTGGTAAAGGCATCGGTCATCGCGTGCAACGGCTTGCGCCAGAACCTCATCGGGACGGACCGCCCGTTGAACGTCCAGTCGAAGTCATAGCTGGTGGTCGCGAAGTAGTCGGGCCGAGGGTCATGGATCGTATAGGCCACGAAGGGGTGGTCCACCGACGCGATCAGCCGACCGCCGGGCCTGAGCACTCGCCGCAACTCGGCCAGGGTCGGCCCCCAGTCCTCCAGGTAGTGCAGCACCAGCGACGCGACCACGTCGTCGAACGCATCGTCGGCGAACGGCAGGGGATCGCTCAGGTCGACCACGTGCAGGTCCGCGTCGTCACCGAGCCGCCGCCTGGCCAACGCCAACATCCCGGCGCTCACGTCGATGCCGGTGACGACGGCACCGCGGTCTCGTAGTGCAGCGGTCAGGGGGCCCGAGCCGCAGCCGGCGTCCAGGATCCGGCGACCGGCCACGTCTCCTACGAGGGCTAGCATCGCGGGCCGCTCGTAGTACGCGTTCACGAGGCTGTTCTCGTTCTCCGCCGCGTACGCCTCGGCGAAACCGTCGTAGTCGTTCGTCTGGGCGAGACTCTTGGGCACGTCGGTTAATCGGTCCATCGTCTCAGCCTAGAAGCATGTCCGTCATGGTTGATTGCGGGGTCTCCAGGCCGGGCAGCAGCCAGCTCTGGAACGGGGCCAGCACGGCGAGGGCCAGGAAGGCGACGCCGACGGCCTTCGAGAACACGGGGCCCAGCCGCCACAGCTTCTCCACGAAGATCACCACGGCCAGCGCCGCCATCGCCAGGATGTTCATGACGCCGAGCGGAATGAGAACGATCATCAGTCCCCAACAGCATCCGACGCAGTACAGCCCGTGGTGCATGCCGACCCGCAGGTCACGGGCGCGAGGGCGGAAGCCGGCGTAGCGGACGAGCTGGCCCAGCGGGCTCTGGCAGTGGCGCAGGCACACGTCCTTGAGCGGGCCGAGCTGCTGGAGTCCGGCGAGCAGGAAGGCGCCGGCCCCGATCCAGCGGCCGGCCGTGGGATGGTCCTGCACCAGGGCCCCGGTCGCGGCGAGGATCCCGTACGTGAGGAGGCCGAACGCCGTCCAGGCCAGCAGGTAGCCGCCCACGAACTGGGTGGTCCGGGCCGCCCGGACCACTCCGGTCGACTGGCGGCCGATGGCCCGTGCCCAGGTGATGGCCACCGGCGCCACGGACGGGAACATCATGGCGATCATCATGACCAGCCAGAAGGCCAGGAACAGTGGCACGCCCATGCCCATGGTCCCCGGCTCGACGCCCATGTCCCGGGCCTGGCCGACGACGAGGACCCAGCCGAGCAGCGCCAGCAGCGCCATGAGCAGCCAGGCGAGCGCGAGCTCCCGTACCGACAGCAGGTTCGCCGGCCTCAGGGGCGGTGGAAAGGCCTTCCGGTCGAGACGCACCCCTCCAGCACAGCACAGCGGCCGTTCGCGCACATGGTGACGCGGGCGGATGACACGCCGTGGTGTGGAGGGGGAGAATGGCGGAGGAGACCCGTGCGACCGGGAGTGCGCCGGTGATGCTTGTTCCCCGGGGGTTCGCCGACCTCAAGAGACCGCCGTCCGGTGCTGGGTCACGAGGAGGCGGCGAGATGTCAGAGACGACAGCGACGATTCCGAAGTGGCACGTCGTCGGAGACTGGTTCGATACGTGCAAGTGCAATGTGCCGTGCCCCTGCTCCTTCGCGCAGCCGCCCACCTTCGGTGATTGCGACGGCGTCCTGGTCTGGCACATCCGCGAGGGCCGCTACGGCGACGTGACGCTCGACGGCCTCAACGTGCTGATGCTCGCGTCCTTCGTCGGCAACCTGTGGACAGCCGAGCACTCGGACGCGTACGCGGCGGTGTTCCTCGACGAGAGTGCCGACGACGCACAGCGCGAGGCGCTCCAGATGATCTTCGGTGGGCAGGCGGGCAGCTGGCCCGTCGAGATGATGACCGCGCTCGGCGCCGAGATGCGGGGCATGGACTTCGCCCCCGTCGAGGTGGAGGTCGCGGACGACCTCTCCAGCTGGCGGGCCTCGATTCCCGGTCGGGTCGAGGCGAGCGCGGAGGCCCTGACCGGACCCACGACGCCGGAGGGCGCGCGCGTCCAGTCGACGAACCTGCCGGGGTCGGAGACCGGGCCCGGCCAGACCGCGACCTGGGGCCGGTCGACGGCGGACCGGGCCGATGCCTTCGGGTTCCAGTGGAGCCGGGAGGGCCAGTCCAGCAAGCACATCACCTTCGACTGGTCCGGGCCGTGACAGCTCTGCGTCCAGCGGACTGGTGTCTCGGCGGTACGGCACGGGCGCACGGGCGGCGGTCTACGCGGGCGACTGCGCAGGGGTCAGGATCATCGTGATGAAGTGGTCGAGTGCAGCCTCCGCACCCGGGCCGTCCGACAGTGCCTCGGGGGCCGTGTCGGGTGCGGTCCGGCGCAGTTCCAGCCAGCCCAGGTAGGCGGCGTACCCGGCGAGGGCGCGGTGGCGGGCCTCCTGTGGCCCGAAGCCCAGTCCGCCGAAGATCTCCGCCAGGAAGTCGAGCCGGGTCCGGGTGACCCGGGCGACGACCTCGGCGACCGCCGGGTGCGCGGTGTGCGCGACCAGCGCGGGTTCCAGCCCGGCGATCTCCTCGGTACCCAGCGCGACGGCGAACAGCATCCGCGCCCGCGCCCGCGGGTCCCCCTCCGCCCTGACGGCGGTGATGACCTCCGCGGTGGCGTGCCGCTCCCACGTCTCCAGGGCCGCCACGAGCAGGGCTTCGCGGTTCTCGAAGTGCCAGTAGAAACTGCCGCGAGACACCGCGAGTTCGCGGGCGAGGACGTCCACCGCCACCGCCGGGAGGCCGCCCCGGGCCAGTGCCCGCAGCGCCGCCATCGTCCAGTCGTCCTTGGTCACTCTCCCCTTGGCCATGTTCCATACAGTACTGTACGGAACATCCATACAGTGGTGTATGGAACTGGGGAGAGAGGTGACGGCATGAGCGCCATGACCAGGCTTTTCGGTGCGGCGGCGGGGAACGGAGTCGCGGAGGTACGCACCGGGCCGGTGGGCGCCGCGGTGCGCGGCGCGGCGGTGGCGGCGGGCGGGGGGCTGCTCGCTGCGGGGGCCCTGCACGTGGCGTGGGTGTTCTCGCCGTGGCCGCTGGACTCGCGGGCGGACTTCGCGTCCGTGGTGGTCGGGGTGGACGAGTCGCAACTGCCTTCCGGGCCGCTGACGTTCGCCGTGGCGGGCCTGCTGGGCGCCGCCGCGGGCATGGTGCTGACCGGTGCCCGGCCGACGAGCCGGATCGGCCGGTCCCGGCCGGTACGGGCCGGACTCTGGGTGGTGTCCGGCGTGCTCGCGGCACGAGGCATCGGCGGCCTCGCGGCTTCCGGGCTCGAACTGGGCTCCAAGCCGGCCGAGTTCCGGCACTGGGACCTGCGGCTTTATTCGCCGCTGTGCGTCACGCTCGGCGGGCTCACGGGGTACGTGGCCCTGCGCACCCGGCGGCGCCGCGCCTGACCGGGTGCGCCGCAGCCGAGCGCGCCGCCGCCGCGGTCGGTCAGCCTGCGCTCGCCCCGGCGGTCCGGGCCCGCTCCAGGATGGCCTCGGTGTCCACCCCCGTCGGCAGCGTCCCGTACGCGCCTCCGTGCTCGCCGCCCAGCCGGGAGGCGCAGAAGGCCTCGGCGACCGCGCCCGGGGCATGGCGCAGCAGCAGCGATGCCTGGAAGACCAGGGCCATCGTCTCGGTGAGCTGCCGGGCCCGGTACTCGGCCTCGGCGGGGTCGGCCAGGTGCTTGTGCAGTCCGGCCACCGCCGCGTCCAGGTGCCGGTCGGCGCCCGCCGCCCGCCCGACTTCCTCGAAGAGGGCTTCGACGGTCTCGGGTTGGCGGGCCATGGCCCGCAGCGAGTCGAGGGCGGCGACGTTCCCGGAGCCCTCCCAGATCGATGACAGCGGGGCCTCCCGGTAGAGGCGGGGCATGCCGGAGTCCTCGATGTAGCCGTTGCCGCCCAGGCATTCGAGGGCTTCCGCGGCATGCCCGGGGGCGCGCTTGCAGACCCAGTACTTGGTGACGGCCAGCCCCAGCCGGCGCAACAGCGCCTCGTCCTGCCTTCCCCGGGCGACGCGGTCCGTGGCGCCCGCGAGGCGCAGGGCCACGGCCGTCGCCGCCTCGGATTCGAGGGCGAGGTCGGCGAGGACGTTGCGCATCAGGGGCTGGTCGACGAGCGCCTTGCCGAACGCCCGCCGGTGGGTGGCGTGGTGGACGGCGCGTATGACACCGAGGCGCATGCCGGACGCCCCGCCGAGCACGCAGTCGAGGCGGGTCATGTTGACCATCTCGATGATGGTCGCGACGCCGCGGCCCTCCTCCCCCACCAGCCAACCGAACGCCTCGTCGTACTCGATCTCGGCGGAGGCGTTGGAGCGGTTTCCGAGCTTGTCCTTGAGCCGCTGGAGCAGCAGACGGTTGCGGCTGCCGTCCGGGAGCACCCGCGGCAGCAGGAAGCAGGACAGTCCGCCCGGGGCCTGCGCGAGGGTCAAGAAGACGTCCGACATGGGCGCGGAGGTGAACCACTTGTGCCCGGTCAGCCGGTAGCTGCCGTCCGGGGCCGGGACGGCCGTCGTGGTGTTGGCGCGTACGTCGGAGCCGCCCTGCTTCTCGGTCATCGACATGCCCGCGATCAGGCCCTGCTTGGTGTCGGGCCGGCGGAGTCCGAAGTCGTACGTGCGGGAGGCGAGCAGCGGCTCCAGCCAGGCGGCGAGTTCCGGGGTCGCGCGCAGCGCGGGCACCGCGGCGTACGTCATGGAGACGGGGCAGGAGTGGCCCGCCTCGACCTGGCCCCAGACGAGGAACTTCGCGGCCCGGGCGACGTGGGCGCCGGGCCGGTCTTGCGCCCAGGGCGCGGCGTGCAGCCCGTGGGAGACGGCGGTGCCCATCAGTTCGTGCCAGTACGGGTGGAACTCCACCTCGTCGATCCGGTGGCCGTAGCGGTCGTGGGTGCGCAGCACCGGCGGGTTCTCGTTGACGACGCGGCCCCACTCCGCGGCCCGCTCGGAACCGGCGAGGACGCCGAGGCGGTGGATCTCGGGTACCGCCCAGTCTGCGCCCTCGCGGGCGACCGCCTCCAGCAGGGCCGGGTCGGCGGCCGCGTCGTAACCGTGGTGCGGGGGCACCTGGTTGGTGACCTCATGCGTCTGCGGCATCGTGTCCTCCAAGGGCACGCAGGGTGAAGGTGATCAGGCCGGGGATGACGTCCCCGGGGGCCGCGTCTCCGTCCGCCAGTGGTCCGACGAGCGCTTCTGCGATCGCGCCGACGAGTGCGGCGGCCGTCAACTCGGGTGACTGCGGCGGGAGTTCCCCGGAGGCCACGCCGACTGCGATCTGTTCGGCGTACACGTCGCGGAACGCCCTCCGGAAGACGAGGCGTTCGGTGTCGACGGCCGGGTCGGCCGGCTCCGCGAGCAGGGCGAAGGCGCGGCGCGGCGCTTGCAGCGCCCGGTACGCGAAGGTCTCCACGGCGGCGGCCACCCGCTGGGCGGCGCCGCCCGGGCGTTGCGTCGCGGCGGTCACCGCCTCCAGCTCGCGGGCCACCAGGGTCCGGAAGAGGGCGGCGGCCAGCTCGGACTTCCCGGAGAACGACTGGTAGACGCTGCCGGTGGCGATGCCCGCTTCGGCCGCGATCGCGGCGACCGAGCATCCGCCGTACCCCTCTCGGGAGAGCAGGTGGACGGCGGCTTCCAGCACCTGGTCGCGCCGGGCGTCGAGGCGGGCCTGTACGGCGGGGGGACGACGGTAGGGCATGGAAGGATTGAAGCACCGATTCACTGCTTCATGCCAGACCTGGACCGGCCGGACCCGGACCGGCCCGGGTCTGGTGAGCGGGGTCCGGCCTAGGTGGTGAGGGTCGCCGGGACGGGGCCGTCGGGGCGGACGGTGATGCTGTACGCGGCCTTCGCGGGCACGGAGTGCAGGACCGGGCTGTGGGCGGGCAGCAGGTGTTCGAGGAGGACGGTCGACTCGCGCAGCGCGAACTGGAGGCCGAGGCAGGCACGGGGGCCGATGCCGAAGGGCAGGTAGGCCCCGGGGCGGGTCGGCCTGCCGTCGGGCCCGGTGAACCGCCCGGGGTCGAACCGCTCGGGCTCCGGCCACAGTTCGGGGTCGCGGTGCGTGAGGTACGGGCAGACCACCACGTCGGAGCCGGCTTCGACGGCGTGGCCGGCCAGGACGTCGTCCTCGACGGCGTAGCGGGGCAGGATCCATGCGGACGGGTAGAGCCGGAGCGTCTCGTGGACCAGGGCCTGGACGGCCCGGCGGCGCTGGGCCGAACCGGCCGGGCCCGCGGCAAGGGCTTCCCCGCGGGCCCCGGGGTGGCGGTCGAGCAGCAGGTAGAGCCAGGTCAGGGTGGTGGCGGTGGTCTCGTGGCCGGCCACGAGCAGCGTGATCAGCTCGTCGCGGATCAGCTTGTCGGTGTACTCGGGGTGCTCGGCGGCCGCATCGAGCAGGAGGTGCAGGAGGCCCGGGCCGTCGGGTCCCGCGGCGCCGCCGCGGGCGGCCTCGATGGCGAGGTGGGCGACGGCGTCGATCCTGGCGAGGTCGTCGGCGACGGCCTGCCGGGCGTCCACGGCATCGGCCGGGAGGGTCGGCAGGGCGGCCACCACTGTGGCGACGGCGTTCAGCTCGTGCTCGGTAGCGGCATCGAGGGGGTGTCCGGTGAGGGAGCGCCAGATGGTGTCCAGGGCGAAGCGGCGCATCTCCAGCCCGAGGTCGAACCTCTGCCCGGTACGGGCGTACCCGGCCCAGCGCTCGGCGGTGACCCGGGCGGCCTCCGCGATCCGCTGCTCGTAGCGGCGCATCCCGGTACCGGTGAACTGGGATTGCAGGAGCCGCCGTTGGCTCTTCCAGGCCTCGCCGGTGGCGGCGAGCACGCCGTCCCCGATCAGCAGGCGGGCACGGTGGGAGCGCTTGACGTACCGGTCCGGGTGCAGGGCCAGGACGTGCTGGACGGCCCGGGGGTCCGTGACCAGGACCGTGGGGCCCGGCCCGAGGCGGAACGCCGCTACGCCGCCGAGCCGTTCGCGCACCAGGGCCAACAGGTCGACCAGTTCGGCCCCGTCGGAGCGCCACCGCTCCACGAGGGCCGCGTCCAGTTCGGGGACCGGACGGCTCGTGGGGGCGGAGTGCGGGCGGGGGTCGAAGCCGGCTTCGGTGGCCACGGGTCTTCTCCTGTCCGGGTCTTCTCCTGTTCGACCGCTACCCCGGTCCCGGTCCTGACCCTGGCTCCCGGTGGAGCATTGACATCACGGACTGTACGGGAACGACAGCGTCTCGTGACACCCCACCTGACTGCCCGGCTGCGGCCGTCGGCGAACGCCGCGGGCCCCGGCAGGCCATGGCCCGCCGGGGCGCGGTGCGGGGCTCACCGCATGACCCGCGGAAGGCGCAGGCTCAGCAGTACCGTCACGGCGACCATGCCCAGCTGGACCAGCAGCGTGACGGCGAGTGCGTCGCGCATGCCCACCGCCGGGGCGAGGGCGAGGAAGAGGCTACCCAGGGTCGCGACGCCGAGGGCGAGCGCAGACTGCTGGGTGGTGACCATGACGCCGCCGCCCACGCCGGCCCGATCGGCCGGTACGTCCGAGAGCATCATCCGCATCAGCACGGGCAGTTGGAGTCCCTGGCCGAGACCCGCGACGGCCACACCGGGGGCGAGTGCGGCGAGCCCGAGGTCCGCCCAGCCGCGCAGGACCGCGAGGAGGATCAGGGCGATGCCAACGGCCTGGATGACGCCGCCGGCGGTGACGACCCGACTGCCGAACCGGCCGACCAGCCGCGGCCCGGCGAGCGAGGCCGCGAAGAAGGCCAGCGCCATCGGTACGAGGGCGAGCCCAGCGGCCACCGGGCCCATGCGCAGGCCCTGTTGCAGCACCACCGCGATGACGAACATGAATCCGCTGAAGCCGATCGAGAACGGCACCACCATGACCAGGCCCTGCCGCAGCGACTGGAGGCGCAGCAGGCTCGGCGGCACCAGCGGGGTGCGTCCGAGCCGGTCGGCGCGGCGCTCGGTCAGATAGAAGGCGGTGGCGGCGAACGGGAAGAGCGCGAGCGACAGCCACGTCCACAGCGGCCAGCCGGCGGCCCGGCCCTCGGTGAGCGGCAGCAGCAGGGAGACCAGGGACAGGGCGAGCAGGAGGGTTCCCGGGACGTCGACCGAGGCCGGCCGGTCGGAGCGGGTCTCCGGCACGGCCCGGGTGGCGAGCACCAGCCCGAGGAGCACCACCGGCACGTTCACCAGGAACACGGAGCGCCAGCCGAGGCCGGCCACGTCGGCGGCGACCAGGACGCCGCCCAGGATCTGCCCGGCGACCATGGACAGTCCGGCGGTGGCCCCGTACAGGCTCATCGCCCGGGCCCGGCGCGGCCCCTGGGTGGTCGCCTGGATGGTGGCGAGCACCTGCGGCAGCATCAGGGCGGCCGCGGCGCCCTGGGCCACCCGTGCCCCGACCAGGGTCCAGGCGGTGGGGGCCACGCCGCAGAAGAGCGAGGTGAGGCCGAAGGCGGCCATGCCGATCAGGAAGAGCCGGCGTCGTCCGGCCATGTCGCCGAGGCGCCCGCCGAGGACGAGGAGGACGGCGTACGTGACGCCGTAGCCGCCGACGATCAGTTCCAGCGTGGCGGGGCCGGCGCCGAGGTCGGTGTCGATGGCGGGCAGCGCCACATTGACGATGAAGAAGTCGATCAGGGGCAGGGCCGCACCGAGCAGGACGGTGAACAGTCCGAGCGGGCCGATCGCCGCCGGGTGCCGGGGGCCGGGTGCGGACGGGGTCGGCGCGGGGACCGGGCCGGCGGGGGTCGACGGGGAGTGGTGGGTGGTGCGTACCGTTGTTTCGCTCACACCGGAAACGATCGCCCCACTCCCAGCCTGGTACCAGAGTCTTCTTATCCTGGTACAAGGACTACCTGGCAACGGGATCAGCGGTAGGGCACCCTGGTTCCATGACCACTGTGGCCCCGGACAGCGACGTACGCCGGCACGAGCTGGCCGATTTCCTGCGCAGCCGCCGTGAGCGGATCACACCGGAGCAGGTGGGGCTGCCGCGCGGCCGCCGCCGGCGCACCCCGGGACTGCGCCGCGAGGAGGTCGCCCAGCTCTCCGCCGTCGGTGTCACCTGGTACACCTGGCTGGAACAGGCCCGGGAGATCCAGGTCTCCCCGCAGGTGCTGGACGCCTTGGCGCGCGCCCTGCTCTTGGACTCCAGTGAGCGCACCCACCTGTTCGCGCTGGCCGGCAGCCTCGATCCCACCCCGCACGCCCCGTGCCCGAGCGTGACCCCGGCGCTGCAGGCGGTGCTCGACCAGCTCGGGCCGATCCCGGCCTGCATCCAGAACAGCCGCTACGACATCCTCGCGTACAACGCGACGTACGGGCGGCTGCTGTGCGACCTGGACGCACTGCCGCCCGAGGACCGCAACTGCCTGTGGCTGGCGTTCACCAACGCGGACTGGCGGGCCTCCCTCGTCGAAGTCGCCGAAGTGAACCGCAACATCGCCGCCAAGTTCCGGGCGGCCATGGCGGAGCACCTCGCCGAACCCGCCTGGAAGGCCCTGCTGGCGCGGCTGGAGGCGGAGTCGGCGGAGTTCCGGGAGGTGTGGGCACGACACGAGGTGGTCGGCCAGGGCGGCCGGACCAAGTACATCCGCAACGCGCACGTCGGTCTGCTGCACCTGGAGCACACCAACCTGTGGCTCGGGCCGGCGGCGGGCCCGCGCCTGCTGACGATGGTGCCGCTCGACGAGGAGACCCGCGCCCGCCTGGAGCAGTTGGAACGCCTGGCCACGCGCCCGGTGCGCGCGGAGCACGAGCGGGTGGACGGCGAGCCGGTGGACGGCGGGCGAGTGGACGGCCAGCACGTGGACGGCGAGCGGGTGGAGCGCCTCTCGCCCGCCGCCGTCTGACGCGCCCCTCCCGCCCATCCTTCCCCCGCGGTTACGGCTGCCCGTCCAGCCCTTCCGGCAGCCGGCCCGTGTGCACCACGCCGAGGGTCTGGGTCGCCCGGGTCAGGGCGACGTACAGGTCGCTCGGTTCGTGGTCCGCGGGCTCCACGACGATCACCGAGTCGAACTCCAGCCCCTTGGCCTGCCGCGGGTCCAGCAGGACGACCGCCCGGGTCAGGTCCGGCTCCTCCCCCACCCGTACGCCGGGCAGCCCGGCGGCCAGCGCCTCGTGCAGCGGGCGCGGCGCGATCACCGCCAGCCGGCCGCTCCGCCCCCCATCGGTCCCGGCGGCGCTGCCCACCGCGTCCGCGACGGTACGGGCGAGGTCGTCCGTGGCCCGCACCCAGGGCCGCTGCCCCGTGGACCGCACCGAGCTCGGCGGCTCGAATCCGGGATGCCGGGCGCGGAGCACGGCGGCCGCGACGTCCATGATCTCCGCGGGCGTACGGTAGTTGACGCCGAGGCGGACCAGCTCGAAACGGTCCCCGACGTACGGGTCCAGGATCCGCTTCCACGATCCGCAGCCGGACTCGTCGCCGGTTTGGGCCGGGTCGCCCACCAGTGTCATGGAACGGGTGGGGCAGCGCCGCATCAGCAACCGCCAGGCCATCTCGGACAGTTCCTGCGCCTCGTCCACGATGACGTGTCCGAACGCCCACGCGCGGTCGGCGGCAGCCCGCTCGGCCGCACTGCGGTGGTCGGCTTCCTCGTGCCGCTCCGCCATGCGTTCCGCGTCGATGACGTCGTGCGCGGCGAGGAACTCGTTCTCCATGTCCTCGAATTCGTACGACTCGGATCCCTGCGACAGGTCCAGGACGCCCTGCGCGTACGCGATGCGCTCCTGCCGCTGCCGCTCCTCGGCGGCGCGCTGCGCACTGTCGTCGAACCCGAGCAGCTCGGCGGCCTCGTCGAGCAGCGGGACGTCGGCCGGCGTCCAGTCGTCCGTGGTGCGTCGGATCAAATCGGCTTCGCCGGAGGGCAGGTGCGTGGGGTCGGCGAGGAAGTCGGTGATGAACTGCCGGGGCGTGAGGGGCGGCCAGAGGCTGTCGATCGCGGAGTGCACCTCGGCACTGGTCGCGATCTCCTTGCCGAGCTGCGCGACGTCGTCGGCGCCCAGCAGGTTGGGGCCGCCGTACGGATCGGCTCCGAGCCGGTCGGCGAGCTGCCGCGTGAGGGCGTCGATGAGGTGGAACGCGAAGTACGGGCGGGCCAGGTTGTGCGGCAGTCCGGTGGCGCGCGCCCGGTCCCGGGCCTCGTGCGCCATGGTCCGGTCCAGCAGCAGGGTGCCGTAGTCGTCGTGGTCGATCTCCAGGGCCGGCTCCGGGAGCCGGGCGCTGTCCTCGCCGCTGCCCGCGGGTACGGTCTCGGGCAGTGCCTGCCGGTCGCGTACGACGCGCGCGAGGACCTCGGCCATCTCGGCGCGGCCCTTCACGGCCGCGGCGCCGGGGCGGTCGGTGCCGGTCGCCCGGATGCCGGGGAACAGCTCGCCGAGGGTGGAGAGCAGCACGCCGGTCTCCCCGAGGGAGGGCAGCACCTCGCCGATGTAGCCGAGGAAGGCCGGGTTGGGTCCGACGATCAGCACGCCGCGCTTGGCGAGCAGCTCGCGGTGGGCGTAGAGCAGGTAGGCGGCGCGGTGCAGGGCGACGGCCGTCTTCCCGGTGCCCGGACCGCCCTCCACCACCAGTACGCCGCGGTGGGGCGAGCGGATGATGCGGTCCTGTTCGGCCTGGATGGTCTGCACGATGTCGTGCATCCGGCCGGTGCGGGCGGCGTCGAGCGCGGCGAGCAGCACGGCGTCCGCGTCGGCCCCCTCGTGGCCCGTGCGCTCGGTGTCGGCGAGATCGAGGATCTCGTCGTGCAGGGCCGTGACCTCGCGCCCGCGGGTCGTGATGTGGCGGCGGCGTCGCAGCCCCATGGGGAAGTGCCCGGTCGCGAGGTAGAACGGGCGCGCCACCTCGGCCCGCCAGTCGAGGACCAGGGGGGTGCGGTCCGCGTCGTCCTGCCTGATTCCGATGCGGCCGATGTGGTGGTCCTGCCCGTCGGAGAACTCAAGCCGGCCGAAACACAGACCGGTCTCGCCCGCGTTCAGTGCGGAAAGCAGGCCGGTCTGCTCGGCGACGACCACATCCCGCTCCAGCCGCGCCTGAAACCCGCTCCCCGCGTCGGCCAGCGCGTGTTGTACGGCGTGTTCGGCCTGGTCACGCAGGTCGTCGAGGCGGGCATAGAGCTCGTCGATGAATTGCTGTTCATTACGGAATTCCACGGTTGACAATTCCACTCCCGACCCGATACGATGTCCCCGTAAAGCTTCTTCACGCCCTGCTTTCACCAAGGCGTGAAACATTAAATATACGCAGACGAATACCCCGGCCGTCAATTCGGTCGGGGTGCTTTTTTGTGTGCCGCCGCGTGAGCGTCGGCGGGCGCGCGTCAGCGGGTGGGAGCGCCACCCATCATGCGGAGCATCGACGTTCCGCCGGTGCGGAAGAACCTCCACAGCAGGGCTCCGGCGAGCAGCAGGAACACGATGTTCAGCCAGGTCGTGTAGTCCCAGCTCACCCCCTCCATCGGGATCTCCGCGTCCGCGCGGTCGGGAATGAGCCCCAGCGCCCCGAATCCGAACTCCACGACGTAGCCGGCGACCACCATGGCCGGATAGAAGGTGCCGAGCAGGAAGAGCATCGTTCGCGCACCGTAGTACTTCCGGTAGATGTTGAGGATCGGCAGGATCAGCAGGTCGGCGAAGATGAAGGCGACGACCCCGCCGAAGCTGATGCCCCCCTTCCAGAGCACCACCGCCAGCGGCACGTTGCCGATGGAGCAGACGAACGAGGCGATCGCGACCAGCGGGCCGATGAGCGGGCCCCACACCTTCGATGCGAGCGGGTGACCCTCGAAGAAGAAGGACTGCCAGAAGGAGTCCGGCACCCACGCGGCGATCGCTCCGGCGATGAGCAGGCCGATCACGAGGTCGCGCAGGATGGCGGCCCACTCCATGGCGAAGACGTGCGCGGTCGAGGTGAAGCCCTCCCCGGACAGCAGCCGCCCGGCGAACGAGCCCTCCCGCCGCACGGACATGTCCATCGCCGCATGCCCTTCCATCGATCCGGCCAGCCCGCGACCGGCCTGCTCGCGCGCCTCGCGCAGCAGCCCCTCGCGCAGGAACAGCCGGAACAGCACCGCCAGAACGATGATCATGATCGGGCCACCGACGAACTCCGCCAGGGTGAACTGCCAGCCCAGCAGCAGGGCCAGGATCACCCCGAGCTCGATGACCAGATTGGTGGACGCGATCTCGAAGGCCATCGCGGCGGTGAAGTCGGCACCCTTGCGCACCAGGGACCGCGCCAGCGCGACGGCGGCGTAGGAGCAGGAGGACGACGCCGAGCCGAGACCGGCGGCGATCGCGAGGGTGCGGGGCCGGTCGTCACCGAGCAGGGAGACGACGGTGGACTTCCGCACCACGGCCTGGACGACGGCGGACAGGGCGAACCCCAGGATCAGCGCCCAGGTGATCTGCCAGGTCATCGCACCAGTGATCGACAGTGCGTGCAAGATCGCGTGCATGCCCCTGAGTCCTTCTTCCGTGGCCGCGGGGCGCCACCCTAGGCCGAGCCGCGGCGCCGGGGCCGGCCGACGCGCGGGCCGGACGCGGGTCACCCGGACGGCTCACCCGTCAGGCTTGCGGCGCCGCGCACTGCTTTGGTGGGTACAAGAGCTGTCCACCACATGGAGCACTCTCATGTATGAAATGCAGGTCGGTGAGGCGGCCTCAGGGCCTGGCCTCGTATGGCACGTCGTCGCCCGGGACCGCCGGGCCACCCTCTGCGGCCGCCCCCTCCAGTCGGGTGGCAGCGCCGAAACGGACCACCACTGCATGGCGTGTATGACTGCCTTCCAGAACGTCATGCGGGAAGGGTCCGCAGAGTCCTGACACGCGCGCCCGCCGCCGGCTCCCCGGGAAACCGGGCGCAGGCGGCGGGCGCCTACAGGAGACGGGAGACAAGAACTCAAAGTCATCCTTATGGATGACAAGGGATGCTACTGTATCCGCTTATGAAGACGATCGGATTGCTCGGCGGAATGAGCTGGGAGTCGTCCGCCGAGTACTACCGGCTGCTGAACGAGCTCACCCGCGACCGGCTCGGGGGCCTACATTCGGCCCGCTGCGTGCTGTACTCCGTGGACTTCGCGGAGATCGAGCAGCTCCAGGCCGAGGGCCGGTGGGCGCAAGCCGGCGAACTGCTCGCGGCGGCGGCCCGGCGACTGGAAGCCGCCGGCGCGGACCTCGTGCTCATCTGCACGAACACCATGCACAAGGTCGCCGGCCACGTCCAGGCGGCCATCTCGGTACCTCTGCTGCACCTCGCCGATGCAACGGCCGATGCCGTGAAGACGGCCGGCCTGACCCGTGTCGGCCTGCTGGGCACCGCGTTCACGATGGAACAGGAGTTCTACCGTGGCCGACTCTCGACGGCCGGACTGGAGGTGTGCGTCCCGGACGCCGACGGGCGCGCACTCGTCCACCGGGTGATCTACGAGGAGCTGTGCCTGGGCATCGTCCGCGAGCAGTCGCGCGCCGCCTACCAGGGGGTCATCGCAGATCTCGTGGCCGCCGGCGCCCAGGGGATCATCCTCGGCTGCACCGAGATCGAGCTGCTGATCGGCGCCCCGGACAGCCCCGTGCCGGTCTTCCCCACCGCACGGATCCACGCCGAAGCCGCGGTCGAGGCGGCGCTGTCGGCCACGTAGCGGTGGGCGGGGATCCGTCGACGTACGGACCCGGCCGGTCCGTCCCGCCATTTCCCGCGCGACCCGGCCGCCGCGCGGATCGGCCGGCTCCGGGGAATCCGATCGGGACGGGGTCCCCGTCGCGGAGTCGGCCCCCTCGCCGCGTCACGCGCCCTCGACCAGCCCTACCGTGATGCCGTACGAAGAAGCAGGCCGCGAAGGCGGCGGCACGGACCCGGGCGGAGCCATGGGCACACCTCAGTCGGGCGCGGGCCCGGACGGCCAGGCGGCGGACGGCCACGCGGACGAGCACGCAGCGGAGGGCGAGGGCCGCCACGCCGACTGGCTCGAACTCTTCTTCGACCTGGTCTTCGTCGCCCTCGCCGCCCAGCTCTCGCACCGGCTCCACGGTGACCCCGACCTGCGCGACTTCGCCGTCTTCCTCGGACTCTACTTCCCGCCCTGGTGGCTGTGGATCAACCTGCTGGTCTCGACGAACCTGTTCGTCGACAACAGCGCCCGCCGCAGGCTGCTCATGCTGTCGGCCATGCTCTGCATCGCCGTCATGGCGTGCGCCGTACCCGAGGCCGACACGGACCGCGGCTCCGTCTACGCCCTCGGGTACGCCGGGACCCGGCTGGTGCTGCTCGGACTGTGGTGGCCGGCCACCCGGTACCCCGAACCCCAACGCGTCCCGCGCTGGCGACCCCTGAGCTACTGCCTGGCGTCCGGTCTGTTGTGGGCCGCCTCCGCGGCGGTGCCCGCACCGTGGCAGTACGCGGTGTGGGCCGTGCTCATCGCGGCCGAGATGGCGCTGCTGCTCACGGCGCGCGGCCGCGGGCTCCCCGGCCGGCTGGACACCGGGCACATCGTCGAGCGCGTCGGGTTGTTCGTCATCATCGTGCTCGGCGAATCCGTGATCGCGCTGGTGACCTCCGCCGACCATGCCTGGACGCCGCGGGCCGGGGTCGTCGGCGTCCTCGGGTTCGTGCTGCTCGCGGCGCTCTGGTGGTCGTACTTCGACTTCGGCTCGACCTCGGCCGAGCTGATGCTCGCCAAGGCCGATGACCGCCAGGCCTACCTTCTCGCCCGGGACGTCGACGGCTTCCTGCACTTCTTCGTGACCGCGGGCGTCCTGTGCATGGCCGCGGGCCTGGCCACCGCCGTCGAGGAGGCCGACCACGCCCGTCTTCCGACCGGTGCGGTGTGGGCCCTCGCCGGCGGCCTGGCCCTCTACCACGCGGCCCACGCCGGCATCGCGCTGCGCTACGGGCGTTCGCCGGCCTCGGTCGCCGTGTGGGCCGTTCCCGGTATCGGCTTTCCGCTGCTCGTCGTGTGGGCCGCCGGCCACCTGACGCCCTGGCTGGTCGTCATGCTCCTGGCCGCCGAGCCGATCGCGCACCTGCTCTACGCGCGCAGGATGCTCCGCCACCGGCTCGGGACGGCGGCCGCACCGCGGCCCTGACCCGCGCGCCGGAGCCGTTGCGGAGCGGCTACGGGAGGGCCGGCGTCACGGGGAGGAGGTCCGGGCGCTTGGCCGTACGGGAGTCGCCGGAGGAGCGCCCGCGCAAGCGTCTGCCCAGCCACGGGCCGAGGAACGCGGCGGCCCAGCGCAGTTCGGCGGCGAGGGTGGACGGGGCCGCCGGGTCGGGCGGCAGCGGGTGCGTCCAGGAGTCGTCGCTGCCCGGCAGGCCGAGGGCGTGGGCGAGCGAGGCGGCGATCCGTTCGTGGCCGAGCGGGCCTGCGTGCAGCCGGTCCGCGCTCCACAGGCGGGCGTCGGTGACCACCGGATGGTGTCCCGTTTCGACGAGGACCACGCCGTGGCGGTGGGCCGCCGTGCGGATCCGGTCGTTGAGGGCGGTCACGCGCGGGGCCAGCGGGCGGGCGAGCGGGGTGATCCGCGCGAGGTCCGGGAAGGTCAGCGTGGCGACGCGGACGCCCTGGGCGGTGAGCGCGCCGAACACCGCCTCCAGGTGGCCGGCGACCTCGTCGGCGTCGAACCGCGGCCGCAGTACGTCGTTGACCCCGGCGACCACGGTGGCCAGGTCGGGGCGCAGGGCGAGGGCGGGGCCGAGCTGCTCGGCGCGGACCTGCCCGGCCAGCTTGCCCCGGACGGCCAGGTTGGCGTACCGCAGGCCGGGGCTGTGGACCGCCAGGTGTTCGGCGAGGCGGTCGGCGAGCCCGCGCAGGCCGGTGGTGTCGTCACCGTCGCCGACGCCTTCGGTCTGGCTGTCACCCAGGGCGACGTACCGCAGGTACCGGTAGGGGTGCTCAGCGTCCGGCACGGGCCGCCTCCCGCTCCCGCAGGACCGCGATCGTGCGCTCGCACCAGTCGCGGTTGCCCTGCTCGAAGGCGAGACCGCGCAGGCAGGTCAGGTAGGGGCCGACGCGCTCGCCGTACCGTAGGAAGTCCTCCTCGGTGCGGTCGCCGCGCATGGTGCGCAGCAGGCCGCCGAACAGCTCGGCCTTGGCCCGGGCGAACGCGGCGCGTTCGGTGAGCCGGTCGATGAGGGTCGCGGTGTCGACGTGGTCGGCGGCCTGGACCTTGACGACGAGGTCGTCGCGGATGGAGGAGGGCTTGGCGGCTGAGGCGGTGAACTGCTCCAGCTCGGCGAGGCCCGCGTCGGTGACGGTGAACAGGCGCTTGTTGGGCCGGCCGTCCTGGACCACTTCGCGGCCCGTGACCAGCCCGTCCTTCTCCAGCCGGGTCAGTTCGGCGTAGAGCTGCTGCGGGAGCGCGTGCCAGAAGTTCGCCACGCCGAGGTCGAAGGCCTTGGCCAGTTGGTACCCGCTCAGTTCCCCGTCCAGCAGCGCCGCCAGTACGGCGTGGCGCAAAGCCATCGGATCGCCTCCTCCTCGTCGCTGCCGCCCCTGTGCACGGACACCCTGCGCATGATACTCAAGAATCTGACTAGTCACATTGATGAGTAGCGATAGTCGAACATCAGGGAGAAGCCGTGACCGCAGCAGACCGATTCCGCGCCGCCGTCGACAGCCGTGACCTCGCCGCCCTGGAGGACCTGTTCACCGAGGACGTACGCCTGTACAGCCCCGTGAAGTTCACCCCGTTCGAGGGCCGACCGATGGTCCTGGGGCTCTTCGGGGTGCTGCTGCGCACCTTCGAGGACTTCCGTTACGTCGGGCACTACGCGGGCAGCGCCGAGACGAGCGTCGACGGCGCCGTCTCCCCGTCGCAGATCCTGCTGTTCCGGGCGACGGTGAACGGCAAGGCGATCCACGGCATCGACCTGCTGCACCTCGCCGACGACGGCCGGATCAAGGAGTTCACGGTGATGGTCAGGCCCCAGTCCGCGGTGCACGCCCTGGGCGAGGCGGTGCTCGCCGGGCTGGTCGCCGACGGCCTGGCCCCGGCACCGGCCGAGGGGTCCGCGGCTCGTTAGGCTGCGGCCGAGAGGCCGGGGCCAGCGGGAACCGGCCGCGCAGCGCGCCCGCGGGCACCGCGGGCGCCGGGAGGGGGAACCGCGGATGACCGTCACCACCCGAGTGGCGCTGGCCACGTCGGACATGGGACTGGCCTGGGATGCCGACCTGCCGCTGATGCTCGAAGCGCTGCGTGCCCGCGGTGTCGATGCGCTGGCGGCGGCCTGGGACGCCCCGGACTTCGACTGGTCGGGGTGCGCAGCCGTGGTCATCCGGTCCACCTGGGGCTACCCGGAGCGGTGGCCGGAGTACCTGGCCTGGGCCGACGCGGTACAAGGCGTGACGCGGCTCGACAATCCGGCCGGGCTGCTGCGCTGGAACGCCGACAAGCGGTACCTCGGGGAGCTCGCGGCCGGCGGTGTCCCCGTCGTACCGACCCGGTTCATCGCCCCCGGCGAGGCCGTCGCCCTGCCCGCGCACGGCCAGTTCGTCGTCAAGCCGACCGTCTCGGCCGGTGCGCGCGACACCGCGCGGTACGCGGAGCACCACCACGACCTGGCGGCCGGGCACATCGCGGCCCTCCACACGGGCGGATCGACCGCGATGGTGCAGCCGTACCTGACCCGGATCGACGAGGGCGAACGGGCCCTCGTCTTCCTCGGCGGCACGTTCAGCCACGCGATCCGCAAGGGGCCGGTGCTCACTGACGTCGGAGTGGTGGACAACGACCGCGTACCGCATCCGGATCTGGTGCCGCACCGGCCGTCCGCGGCCGAACTGGCCCTGGCCGGGGCCGCGCTGGCGGCCGTCCCCGGGGCGGGGGCCCCGCTGTACGCGCGGGTCGACATCGCGTCGGCGGACGACGGGTCGCCGGTCGTGATGGAACTGGAGCTCGTGGAACCCAACCTCTTCATGGGCCACGGCGAGCACGGGCTGCGGCGCTTCACCGACCTCGTCCAGGAACGCGCCACCGCCGGCTGAGCTCAGCGGGAGCCGGGCCACCTGATGCGTGCGGCCACCGGCAGGTGGTCGCTGCCCGTCGCGGGCAGCGACCGGACCCGCGTGACGCTCGCCGAGCGGGTCATGACCTGGTCGATCCGGGCCAGCGGCAGCGACGCGGGCCAGCTGAACGCGAAGTCCGGGCCCGGCGGGTCCAGCCGCGAGGCGACCGGGTCCAGCCCCCGGTCGTCCACGGTGGCGTTGAGGTCCCCGAGCAGGATCAGCGGCCCGGCCGGCTCCGCGGCGATCGCGGCACCGAGCAGGCGCGCGCTCTCGTCGCGCCGTACGGAACCGAACCCGTGCGCCGGGCCGAGGCGTACCGAGGGCAGGTGCGCCACGTACACGGCGACCTCGCCGTGCGGCGTACGGGCGGTGGCCCGCAGTCCGCGGTTCCAGCCCTCCCCCACGCCCGACGGCCTGATGTCCACCAACCGCACCTGCGCCAGCGGATGCTTCGACCAGAGTCCGACCGTGCCCTCCACCGCGTGGTGGGGGTACCGGGGCGCCAGACCCGCCGCGTAGGCCGGCAGGGCGGTGGGCGTCAGCTCCTCCAGCGCGATGAGATCGGCCCCCGTCCCGGCCAGGGCGCGCGCGGTGCCCGCCGGATCGGGGTTCTCGTCGCTGACGTTGTGCTGGACGGCGAGGAGATCGGGTGCCCGGTCGTCGCCGGGGAGCAGGAAGCCGCCGAACAGGCCCAGCCAGGCCGCGGCGGGCAGCAGCACCGCGCACCCGGCCACGGCGGAACGGCGCAGCAGCGCCAGTGCCGCGAGGACCGGGACGGCCAGGCCGAGCCAGGGCAGGAACGTCTCCAGCAGGCTGCCGGGGCGGCCCGGCACGTCGGGCACCGCGCCGTGGAAGACCAGCAGGCAGGCGACGAGGACCGCGAGCCCGGCGGGCACGCGCCCCCGCCCGCGCCACGACCACCGCCAAGACCCCTGCCCGGGCCACCCCCACGACCACCGCTCGCCCACGCGCCCCTGCTCCCCCGACCGGCTCGGCATCCCCCACAGCGGGACCGACCGCACGACCTCGCCCGTACGACGACGCCCCGCGCGACGGTCCGGTTCCCGCTCAGGTCACCGGCCCGGTCGGCCCGGCAGGCGCGCGGCCGGGAACGGCGCTGAGCCGGGCGAGGACGAGGACCGTGTCGTCGGTCGCCGTCTCGGGCAGCAGGTTGGCGAGGATGCGGTCGGCCGCCTCCTCCAGCGAGCCCAGCGGTGCGCGCAGCTGGTCGCGCAACGCGTCCATGCCGGTGTCGATGTCCTGGCCGCGGGCCTCGATGAGGCCGTCGGTGTACAGGGCCACGACGGCGCCCTCGGGAAGTTCGACCTCGACCGACCGGTACGGTACGCCGCCCACTCCGAGCGGGACGCCGGGCTCGTCGCCGACGGTGTGCACGCTCCCGTCCCGGTGCCGTACCAGGGGCGGCGGGTGCCCGGCGTTGGCGATGCGGGCGCGGCCGGTGTGGGGGTCGTAGAGCAGGTACAGGCAGGTCGCCCACTCGATGCCGGCCTCCTGGGCGCAGGCGTCGAGTTCTTCGAGCAGGGCTTCGGGCTCCGGGGTGTTGCGGGCGAGCGTCTTCGCGGTGATCCGCAGCCGGCCCATGGCCGCTGCGGCAGGTACGCCGTGTCCCATCACGTCGCCGACGACAAGGGCCACCCGGTCGCCGGGCAGGGCGATCGCGTCGTACCAGTCGCCGCCGACCTCTGCGGCGCGGCTTCCGGGCAGGTAGCGGTGGCTGATGTCCACGTACGGGCCCGCCGCGGGGGCGCTCGGCAGCAGGGCCCGCTGGAGGGTGAGCGCAATGTCCTGGACCTTGCCGTACAGCCGGGCGTTGTCCAGGCACAGGGCGGCCCGGGAGGCCAGCTCGCCGGCGAGCCCGAGGTCCTCCTCGGCGAAGGCCGGGCGGGTGGCGGAGCGGCCGAACATGGCGATGCCCTGCACCGTGCCGCGGGCGATGAGCGGTGCCATGAGGATGCAGGCCAGGCCGCTGTCCAGCAGCAGCTGGGCGCGCTGCTGGTGCACGACGGTCCGGGTCACGAAGTCCTCGTCGACCGTGAAACAGAGGGGGCGACCCGTGCTGAGCATCTGGTGGATGTTGGATCCCGGCGGGTACGTGACCCGCTCCAGGCCGCTCACGAGCTCGACGGCGGGCTCGGCGAGGGTCGTGCCGGAGGCGATCCGGCGGGTGGTCACGGGCAGCGCCGGATCGAAGTCCTCGGTCTCGTCCATCCACTCGACGAGTTCGACGACGCTGGCGTCGCAGAATTCCGGGACCACCGCCTCGACCAGCTCCCGTGCGGTGGTGTTCAGGTCCAAGGTGGTGCCGATGCGGGCCGCGGCCCGGTCGAGCAGGGCGAGGCGCTGCCGGGCTGCCGTCGCCTCCAGGATGGCCCGCTCGCGGTCGGTGACGTCCAGCAGCAGTCCGCCCACGCCGCGCCGCGTGTCGCCGGTGCCGCTGAGCGGGAAGAAGCTGACGGAGCGGACCTGGTCGCGGTCGGGGTGACCGGGTGTGCGCAGCCCCACGAGGGTGCCGACCACGGTCCGGCCCTCGTGGGCCACGCTCCGCAGCATGCGCTGGTACTCCCCGCCGTCCGTGGTGATCATGACGTCCGCCATCCGGAGGCCCAGGTGTGCGTCGAGCGGGACGCCGTCCATGTCGGCCAGGGCCTGGTTGAGGTGGACGTAGCGCAGCTCCTCGTCCAGCATGACCAGGCCGATCGGGCACGTCTCGAAGAGGGCGTCGAGGAACGACAGGTTCGTCTTCACCCGGTCGAGTTCGTCGCCCCGGCTCGCCAGACCGATGACCACGGAGGCCCCTGAGGCCCCGGTCATCGGGAAGACCCGGAAACCGCAGTCGAACACGCTGCCGTCCCGGTGGAGCGCGGGCAGCCGTACGCGCCAGTAGCCGAGGGTCCGGGCCCGCTCCGCGAGGTGCGCGGCCGCGCCGGGCTCCTCGCCGGGGGTCAGTTCGGGGAAGAGCTGCGCGGCGGGCCGGGTCAGCACCGACGCCGCCTCGTGGCCGAAGAGGTTGTGTGCGCCGGGGCCCCAATAACAGATGCGGTCCTCGTCGTCGAAGCCGAAGACGGCCACCACCACGTGCTCCAGCAAGGACCCCGGTTCGGACCGGATCGGGCCGGGATCCGGCGCGCCCCCCAGCCGTTCCGATGGCATCGGCGGGCCCCCTTCTGCGCACGCCTGGCGCGCGTGGCTGACCGGCGCCCGCACGGCGGACACGGGCTGCCCCCTCAATTCTGCCCGCGATCGCAAAGGAGGACATCACGGCGGCGCACGGGAGCCGGCCGGTGACCACCGGTGACGGCCCGCGGTGGCGGGCCGGGCGCCGGTCTGCGCGGCCTCCGCCGGGTTGACCTCGCGCGGCCGGCCGGGCAGGTCGGGGGCGGTTTCCCGGTCCGCCCTCCGAGTGGGCAACAGGAAACCCGTCGACCACTTGCGGCGGCGGGGCAAGGCTGAAGTCGTCAACACGTCGACATCACCGAGGCAACCCAACAGGGGGACATGATGCGCAAGATGATCCGCGGCGCCGCCGCGCTCGCCACCGCCGCAGCGGCCGTCGTGGCACTGGGCGGCGCGGCCGACGCCAAGCCCGCCGACGACTGGGCCGGTTGTCCGTACGGGGCGGTCTGCATCTACCCGCAGAACCAGAACCCGGCCGTCAAGCCGAGCCAGATCTTCTACAGCTACGGAGCCCACAACCTGAGCAACCAGTACGGCAACCACTGGGTCCTGAACAACCAGTACGGCGGGGCGAGCGCGAGCCTGTGCACCGGCTCCAACGGTGCGGGCTGCGGGTCTCCCATCGCCGAGGGGGCGGGTGTCTACGCCGACCTCGGTCCGATCAACTCGATCACCCTCAACCGTCCGTAACCGAGCACCCGTTCGCAGCTTCCCGGATCCGCCGCTCCCCCGGCGGCTCCGGGAGGCTTCCGTGCTCGCGCGTTTCCCGCCGCGCGGGGACCGACGCGCGCTGCGCCGTCCGACCCCCGCGGTAGCCTGGGACCTTCCATCTCACGACCTGGGCTCGCTGTGCCATGGGGGATGCCGTGGGGAACCCGAACCGCGGACGCAACGCCGATCACCAGCACGATTCACCCGAGGCCGACAGAGCCGACGGCGCCACTGGGGCCGCCGAGCGCTCCGTCGCGTCCTTTCCCGTCCAGTTGCGGCGGCTGCGGGTGCAACGCGGCCTGTCACTGGCCGATCTGGCCCGCCGGACGCACTACAGCAAGGGCTACCTGAGCAAGATCGAGACCGGTGCCAAGCGCGTCACCCACGACGTCGCGCTGCGCTGCGACCGGGTGTTGGAGGCCGGGGGCGCCCTCTTGCAGCTGGTCCCGGATCCGGAAGTCCCGCGGGCCCGGTCGGGTTCCGGCGCGGATTCCGGGCCGTCGCATGGGCCGTCGCATGGGCCGTCGCACGGACCGCAGTCGGCGGGCGAGTGCCCCTACCGCGGCCTCGCCGCGTTCACCCCGCGCGACGCGGGCTGGTACTTCGGCCGCGAAGGGGTGACGGCCGCCCTCGCCGAGCGGGTCTTCGAACGGATCGGCAGCGGCCCGCTGATGCTCGTCGGCCGGTCGGGCGCCGGCAAGTCGTCCCTGCTCAGCGCCGGTCTCGTACCGGCCCTGCGGCGCACCGGAGGCTTCCCGATGGCGGGCGCCGACGGGTGGCCGGTCGTCCGGTTCACCCCGACCGCCCATCCGCTCCAAGAGCTGCTGGACTGCACCGCGAAGGCACTCGGCGGCGATCCGGGCATCACCGTACGGGAGTTGCGCGCCCGGCCGGAGTTGCTGCTCGAAGCCGTCCACGGCCTCGCGGACGACACCCCGGCGGGGGCCGGAGAGGGAGGGCGGCCCACCGTCCGGCCGGTTCTGATCGTCGACCAGTTCGAGGAACTCTTCACCCTCTGCTCCGACGAGGACGAGCGGCGCGGCTTCGTCCGCGTCCTGTGCGCCCTGGCCGCCGCGGGACCCGGGCCACGGGCGCACGACCCGGCCGTCGTGGTGCTCGGCGTACGGGCCGACTTCACCGGCAGCTGCCTCGACCTGCCCGAGCTGGCCCCGGTCCTCACCGACGGGCTGTTCGTCCTCCCCCCGATGTCCGTGGCGGAGCTGCGCGAGTCGATCACCCGCCCGGCGGAACTCGCTGGGCTAGCCCTCGAACCGGGGCTGGTCCCGCTGCTGCTGCGGGACGCGGGCCTGCGCGCGGAGCCCGGAACGGCCGCCCCCGCGGCCGGGCCCGGTGACACGCCGTCCGGTGCGCTGCCGCTGGTGTCGCACGCGCTGATGGCAACCTGGCAGCGGCGCGAGGGAGCCACGCTGACGGTGGCGGGGTACGAGGACACGGGCGGCATCCAGGGCGCGGTCGCGCACACCGCCGAGAGCGCGTTCGCCCGCCTGTACCCGGCCGAGCAGCGGACGATCCGGCGGATCCTGGTGGCGCTGGTCCATGTCGCCGACGACGCCGGGGCGACACGGCGGCGCACGGGCCGGACCGTGTTGATGGAGAGGTTCTCCGCTGCGGACCGGGCCGAGGCGGCCCTCGACGCCTTCGTCCGGGCGCGGCTGATCACGTTGGACAGCGACACCGTGGAAATCACTCACGAGGCCCTGCTGCACGCCTGGCCGCGGCTGCGCGGCTGGATCGACGCCGACCGGGACGGGCTGCTGGTCCACCGGCAACTGGCACGTGCGGCCGAGGAGTGGGAGCGCGAGGGCCGCGATCCGTCCGCCCTGTACCGCGGTGCCCGGCTGGAGGGCGCCCGGGCCTGGGCCGGCGAGCCGGACGGCAGGAGCCGGCTCGGCGCCGCGGAGGCGGCCTTCCTCCGCGCGAGCAGGGCCGCGGAGGACGCCCGCCGGGCCGGGGCCCGGCGTCAGGTCCGGCTGCAGCAGCGGATGCTGGCCATGCTCGTCGTCCTGCTGGCCCTGGCCCTGACCGCCGGGGCACTGGCGTACCGGCAGCGGGAGGGCGCCCTCGGCCAGGAGCGCACCGCCCGTTCGCAGGCCCTCGCCGTGCAGTCGACGTCCCTCGCCGCCGGCCAGCCCGAGGCCTCGATGCGGCTGGCCGAGGAGGCGTACCGCACCGCGGCGACGCCCGAGGCGCGGGGCGCCCTGCTGAGTACGCAGGCCCAGCCGTTCCTCGCCCGGTTGGGCGGGCACAGCGGTCCCGTGAACGCGGTGGCGTTCGCCCCGGGGAACAAGCTGCTGGCGAGCGCCGGTTCCGACGGGAAGGTGCTGCTGCGGCGGGTCGAGGACCGGCGGACCACGGTGGCCCTGACCATGCCGGGCCGGGTGCGCGCGGTCGCGTTCGCCCCCGACGGTCGGAGCCTCGCGGCGACGTCCACGGACGGTCCGGTACGGCTGTGGGGCACGGACGGACACGGCATCGCGGTGCTCCCCGCCCAGACGACGGACGCGCGGGCCGTGGCCTTCGCCCCCGACGGGCACGCGCTCGCCGTGGCGGGCGCCGACGGGACGGTCGGACTGTGGGATCCCGCGGGCGGCGGGGCTCCGGTCGCGGTGCTGGCCGGCCACACCGGGCGCGTCAACGCCCTGGCGTACGCGCCGGACGGCCGGACGCTGGTGTCGGCGGGCGACGACCGGACCGTACGGCTGTGGGATCCGGTGGCGGCCCGCCCGCTCGGCGAACTTCGAGGACACACCGGCGAGGTGCTGGGGGTGGCGTTCGCGCCGGACGGGCGGACGGTGGCCTCCGGGGGCGCCGACCGGACCGTGCGGCTGTGGGACGTGGCCGAACAGCGTACGACGGCGACGCTGACGGGGCACAACGACGACGTCAACGCGGTCGCCTTCACCCCGGACGCCGCTACGGTCATCAGCGCGGGCGGAGACGGCACCACCCGCCTGTGGGACGTGCGCAGCGGCCGGCTGGCCTCGACGCTGTCCGGGCACACCGACTACGTGCTCGCGGTCGCGGTGGACTCCGGCGGGACGATGCTGGCCACCGCGGCCTTCGACCAGTCGGTGGTGCTCTGGGACCTGCGCGGACCGGTGCTGGCCCCGCGCCCGTTCACCGAGATCTGGCACGCCGCGTACAGCCGGGACGGGAGGCTGTTGGCCACCGCGGACGCCGATCACACGGTCCTGCTCTGGGACGTGGCCGGGCGGCGGGTGGCGGCGACGTTCCCGGGTCACACGGAGACGGTGTTCTCGGTGGCGTTCTCCCCGGACGGGCGGACACTGGCCTCGGCGGGCTCCGACGGCACGGTCCGGCTGTGGGACGTGGCGTCCCGTACGGCCCTGGGCACGCTCACCGGTCACGACGGGACCGTGTTCTCGGTGGCCTTCTCGCCCGATGGGCGGATGCTGGCCTCGGCCGGTTCCGACCGTACGGTCCGGCTGTGGGACGTGGCGTCCCGTACCGCGGTGGACACGCTCACGGGCCATACGGACTTCGCGAACGACGTCGCGTTCAGCCCGGACGGCCGCACGCTGGCGAGCGCCGGCGACGATCTGACGGTACGTCTGTGGGACGTGGCCGGGCGGCGGCAGCTGGCCACGCTCACCGGCCATGCGGGCGCGGTCCGGGCCCTCGCCTTCGCCCCGGACGGCCGGACGCTGGCCAGCAGCGGCAACGACGGCACCGTACGGCTGTGGGACGCCCGGCGGTTCGAGGCCGGAGCCGTACTGACCGGGCACACCGGCTCCGCCCGCGCCGTCGCGTTCTCCCCCGACGGGCGGACGCTCGCCAGTAGCGGCAACGACCGTACGGTGCGGTTGTGGGACGTGGCCGGGCAGCGGCTGCGGGCCGCCCTGACGGGTCACACCAGCGCGGTGTGGGGCGTGGTCTTCTCCCCCGACGGGCGGACCGTGGCCAGCAGCAGCAACGACGGCACCGTACGGCTGTGGAACCCCGACGCCGGAGCGCGGCTGGCGGAGATCGGCCGGCTGCGCGCGGCGGAACGGCCCTGACGGGCGGGGGTTTCCCGGGGGTTTCCCGTTGCCCGTCCCGGTGGGGTGACGCCGGAGCCTCGACGCGGGCGCGCCGGGGCCCGCAGGCTCGTTCAGCAGCACTTCCCCCCTATCGCCCCCTCACACCCCGCTCCCACCCCGCGCCCCCACCCACGGCTACGAGAATCGAGGATCCCGCATGCTTCGCCGGTCCGGTCTCATCGGCACACTCATCGCACTCCTGGTCTGCCTCCTGTGGAGCCCCGCATCGGCGTCGGCCGCCGACGGTTCGTGCCGGGTCCTGGCCCCGGGGGCGTCCGCCGCCGCCGAGCGGGCGGTCGACGCCGCCTGCGCCCAGGTCTCGGCCGACGTCTGGTACACGTGGGGCGGCGGCCACGGTGCGCAGCCAGGCCCGACGTACGGGCAGGTGGACCCCACAGATCCGGCCAGCGAACACGATCCCGAGCGGCTCGGATTCGACTGCTCGGGGCTGGTGCGCCACGCCTACGCCCAGGCCACCGGCTCAGACATCCTGAACGGGGACGCGAGCGCCCAGTACTACACGCACCACGCGGCCGAACGCTTCACCGCGGCCCGGGGCACGGCCCCGCTGCTCCCCGGAGACCTGCTGGTGTGGGGCACCTCCCGGGACCTGCACCACATCGCGGTCTACCTGGGTGCGGGCAAGATGGCGGAGGCCCGGCAGTCCGGTACGAAACTGATGGTCAGCGACGTCCGGCTGGGCGGCGGTTACTACGGCGCGGTGCGGATCGACCCGGGGCCGGTGACCGGGCACGTGTTCCGGACTTGGGGCACCGGCGTCTGGACCAAGGCCGAGCCGTCCACCGCGGCCGCCCGGGTCTACGCCTTCCCGGGGCCGACGACGATCCGCGTCGAGTGCCAGAAGCACGCGGAGGAGGTCACGTCCGACGGCTACACCAACGACGCGTGGTCCTATCTGCCCGACTACGGGGCCTGGGTCACCAACATCTACGTCCAGGGCGCCGCGTGGCTGGAAAACGTCCCTACGTGCACCTCCTGAGGCGGTAGGCGGATCGGACCCCGCCCTACCAGCACGTACGATCGCAGGCCGCGGACTTGATCGCTTTTGCGGCGATGGGTCCGCGGCCGCGAAACCCTTTCCACCATCTCTTAGTTGAGGAACTACGTGCGCCTGCCTCTCGACCGTCGCCTGACTCTCAGCGCCGCCCTGCTCGCCGTGGTGGCCGGTGTGGTGCCGGCTACTGCCGCCCACGCGGCCGCGAGCCCCTTCGCCGGTCCCGCCGCACGGACCGCTGCGCCTGCACCCGCGCCCGCACCCGCGCCGACGCCCGATCTCGAAGCCGTGACGCAGGCGTTGAAGAACACCACCGCGGCGGGGGCGCCCGGAGCCATGGTCCGCATCACCGGTTCCGGCGCGCCGCTGACCAGCGCGGTGGGCGTGCAGGACCGGACCACGGGTGCGGCCATGGACCTGAACGGCCGTTTCCGGATCGGCAGCGTCACCAAGACGTTCTCCAGCGTCGTCCTGCTCCAGCTGGTGAACGAGGGGAAGCTGAGCCTGGACGCCCCGGTCAACCAGTACCTGCCCGGTCTGCTGCCGGACGACCGGATCACGGTGCGTCACCTGCTCACCCACCGCAGCGGGTTGGCGGACTACACGAACGTCATGTTCGACAAGACCGTGCCCGGCTTCGAGGCCGTACGGAACAAGGTCTTCACCTACCAGGAGCTGGTCGCCCTCTCGCTGCGCGAGCCGCGCACGACCGAGCCGGGCGTCTCGTACAACTACTCCAACACCAATTTCGTGGTCGTCGGCATGCTCATCGAGAAGGCCACCGGGCACGGCGTGGCCAAGGAGTACGACACCCGCATCATCAAGCCCCTGAAGCTGAAGAACACCTCGTACGTGCACCCCTCCACCAAGATCAAGGGTGCGCACCTCCACGGCTACCTCACCCCGGACGAGGCCGAGGCGCCGCTGGTGGACTCCACCGAGCAGACGGTCTCCTGGGCCCAGTCCGCCGGCGCGATGATTTCGAGCGCGGCCGATCTGAACACCTTCATGTCCGCACTGCTGGGCGGCAAGCTGCTGGCGCCCGCCATGCTGGACGCCATGCTCAACGTGACCCCGACCGACACCACGAACACCCGCTTCTACGGTCTGGGCCTGCGCCGCTACGACCTGTCGTGCGGTACCTCGGTGTACGGGCACACGGGCACCGTGCAGGGCTTCTACACGTACGCCTTCGCGACCCGCGACGGGAAGCGCAGCCTCGCCGCGGTGGCGAACACCTCGAACAGGGGCGCCGCGAACACGGCCCTGGGCGGCACGCTCGAAGGCGCGTTCTGCGGGAAGAAGGGGCCGACGGCCCCCACCGCCAAGCGCAGCTTCGCGCTGGTCCCGCCCCTGACCGCGGCCCCGGCCGAGCAGGACCTCCCGGAGCACGGCTCGCGCTGACCGAAGGGCAGGTGCCGCCCGGTGCTCCGCGCCGGGCGGCACCCCGCTTCAGGCGGTGACGCGGATCTTGGACTGGCCGTGACCGAACCGCTCCCAGTCGTCCATGAAGCGGGCCTTCAGGCCGTGCCGGGACGCGAGGTCGACCAACGTCTGGGTGCGGTAGTAGAAGTCCTCCCGCAGGACCTGGTGTTCGGAGCCCTCCGTGCGGTCGAAGGTGAAGTCGAAGTGGCCGCCCGGAGCCAGGATCCGCCCGACGTGCGCGAGGCATTCGTCGATGATTTCGATCGGCGAGTGGGAGAACACGCTGTGGGCGTGCACGACGTCGAAGTACGCGTCGGGCAGGAAGTCCAGCGTGAGGTCCTGGGTGAGGGTGAGGTGCGGCAGCTTGCCCTGGAGTTCCTGGCGGGCCAGCGTCTGCTTGGCGGATATGAGGATGTCGGGCGAGATGTCGATCCCGTAGTAGTGGCCGGGGTCGAGGTGCTCGATGAACCGCCAGCCCGCGCGGAGGTTGCCGCAGCCGATGTCGAGCATGGTGTGGTGCGGGGCGAGGCCGTGCTCCACGAGGTAGTCGAACTGCATCTTGCCGAGGGCCAGCCAGCGTTCGTGGGTCTGACTGCCGACGGCGGCCTCGGGGTTGCGCGCGGTGTCGGAGGCCATGACCGCGCGGTAGTAGCCGACGTGGTCGGGGTGCTTGAGCCGCAGCCAGCTGTCGCGGGCGGCCCGGCGGACGTACGGGCCGATGCGTGCGGGGTTGCGCGCCGCGTAGCGGACCTTGTGGGTGAGGGTGGTGCGGTTGGCGACGAGGTTCTTCTTGGTTGCCAAGGGAGGTTCCTCCGGAAGGAGCGGTGGGGGGCGCTCAGCCGAGGCGGCGGCGCAGCAGGCCGGCCGTCAGGGTGACGAGGGCCAGGGCGAGGAGGAGGTAGACCGTCGTGTCGATCGCCTGGAAGGTCCAGAAGTCCGAGCTGGGGTAGACCTTGTGGACCCGGCCCACGAAGCCGTGCTCGTCCATGCAGCGGCGCAGTTGTTCACCGGAGAACTCGCAGTTCTCCAGCGGGTGCTGGCGCCCGTCGGGGGTGAGGTAGCGGTATCCCGCGGACCAGGCACTGCCGATGAGCTGCTTGGGCGTCATCCCGGGGGTGGTCCGGTCGATGGGGGCCACGAAGTCCCGGTGGAAGAAGGTCAGTACGGCGGCCGTGCCGAGAACCAGGGCGAGGGTCACGCCCATCGCCGGGAGGGTGCGGCGGACCAGCAGGCCGATCGCGGTACCGGCGGCGAGCGCGAACAGGGCCCCGGCCACGGCCGAGGGGCCGGAGGCGCCCAGGACGTACGGGTCGTACCAGTAGACGCCGTCGATCATGTTGGAGATCGGCGCCCACCACCAGGCGATGAGACCGGCGACGGCGGTCGAGACGAGGACGGTGCTCAGCGCCGCGAGGCCGAACCGGGCGGCGAACCAGCTGCGGACGCCGGTGTTCTGGGTGAGGACGACCTTGATCGTGCCGCTCTCCAGCTCTCGACCGATGAGCGGGGCTCCCCAGAACATGCCGATGGCCGCCGGAAGGGCGAGGCCGATGGCGCCCAGGATCCGGATGCCCGTGTTGCTCTCGGACATGGCCCCGTACGCCTCGGGCGGACAGGTGCCGTTCCATCCCTTGCACTGTGAGAGGTCGTAGCCGTCGATGGCCCCGATCAGGTCCGCCCGCCGCAGGGCGACCCAGATCGTGCAGAGCGTGACGAGCAGGGCTCCGGTGAGGACGAGCAGGCGCTGCTGGCGCCAGGCGAGCCAGAGGGTGCCGGTCATGCCGCGACCTCCGCCCCGTCGGCGGACGCGGGGGCGGCCGTGGCGGGCGGGGCGCCGGGAGCCCCGGAGCGCAGGTGCGCGAGCAGCAGCTCTTCGAGGGAGGGCGTTGAGGTGATCCAACGCTCGTCGGCGCCCGAAGGGCGGGAGGAGCCGGGCGCGTTGCGGATCAGCGCGGTCAAGTGGCGGCCCCTGGTGGTGGCGTGGACGACGGCGTCGCGGTCGGCTCCGCGCGGCAGGCCGTCCGGGGTGTCGGGGTCGGCGCGGCCTGTGAGCCGGGTGTACGCCTCGCGCAGGTCCTGGGTGTCGCCGGCGAGGCGGATCCGTCCGTCCTGGAGGAGCAGGACGTGGTCGCAGACGTTCTCCAGCTCGGGCAGGACGTGCGAGGAGATCACGACCGTGATCCCCCGGTCGGCGGCCTCCGCCATGAGCAGCCCGGTCATCTCGTGGCGGACGAGCGGATCGAGGTCGGCGAGCGGCTCGTCCAGGAGGAGCAGGTCGGCCTGTTTGCCGAGGGCCAGGGCCAGGGCGACTCGGGTGCGTTTGCCTCCGGAGAGGGTGCCGATCCGGGTCTTCAGCGAGATCCGGCCGTCGTCCACGATGCGCTCGGCCTTCGCCTGGTCCCAGCGGCGGGGGTTGAGCCTGCGGCCCACGGTCAGCACGTCGGCGACGGTGAACTGCGGGTAGAGCGGCTTGTCCTGGCTGACGAACGCCGTCCGGGTGCGTGCGGCCCGGCTGCCGGGGACTGCGCCGAAGACGCGTATCTCCCCGCTGGTCGGTCGCAGCAGGCCGGCCATGAGGTGGAAAAGGGTGCTCTTGCCGGCCCCGTTGGGGCCGACGAGCGCCGAGATCCTGCCGGCCGGCAGCTCGAACTCGCAGTCGTGCAGGGCCCGGTTCTCCCGGAACCGCTGCCCCAGCCCTGTTGCCCGGAGCGCCGGTTCGGCGGTCGGGTCGTTCACGTGGTGTCCTCTCGTGACGGTCGTTCTGTGCCGGCCTGCGCGGAGCCCGTCCGCGCCTGCGCCGCCTCGACGAGCGCCGCCTCGACGAGCGCCAGGACGTCCTCGCGCCCCAGCCCCGCGTCGTGCGCCCGCGTCATCCACGCGACGAGGTCGCCGCGCAGTGGCGAATCGGCCGCGGCCTCGGGGCGGGAGAGCGAGCGGGTGACGAACGTGCCCTGACCCGGGCGTGGTTCGACGAGCCCCTCGCGCTCCAGCTCGCGGTAGGCCTTCAGCACGGTGTTGGGGTTGATGGCGGTGGCCTCCACCACGGCCCTGGCGGTCGGCAGCCGGTCCCCCGGTTCCAGTACGCCCAGCCTGAGCGCCTGTTTGACCTGGTTGACGAGCTGCAGGTACGTGGCGACACCGCTGTGCCGGTCCACCTGAAACTCGATCATGCGTCTGCCTCATTCCACTAATGCCTTAGTGGAATGATGCAGGGAAGGGTTACGGTCCGTCAAATCACTGGCCCGCGACTCGGTGTGGTTGGATCTCCGGACGTCGAAATCCCGTCACCGAGAGCACGGGAAGCAAGGAACGGGGAACATGCGCAAGACGGTTACCGGAGCGGCCCTGCTCGTCGCGGCGGCGCTGCTGACGGGGTGCGGAAGCGACAGCGGGAACGGGGACGGGAAGGCGAAGGCCTCGCCGAGCGCCGACAGCGCGAAGCCGTCGGCCGCGCAGAGCCCCTCGGCCTCGGCCGGCGCCGCCGGCGGAGTGAAGGGCGGGGCGACGCACGAGGTGACCCTGGAGGTCGAGGGCCAGGGCCGGACGCAGGTCATGTACCACGCCGACAGCACCGGGTTCGAGGAGCAGACCCTGCCGTGGAAGAAGACGGAGACGATCGAACTCACCGGCGCGGAGCAGAAGGTGGGCTACCTGGTGAACGTCCTCCCGGGTTCGGTGAAGGCCGCCGACGGCTCGCTCAAGCAGGCCCCGTGCACCATCACGGTGGACGGCAAGAAGGTCGCCGACAACGAGGGCGGCAAGAACCCTAAGGGCTGCTCCTTCCTGGTCAAGTAGCCCGCAGCCGGGCCGGGAGCCGGGGCGGGGTGCGTCGGCCCGGCCGCGGCGGCCGGGCGGCCGCGGCCGTCAGTGCGCGGATCCGGTCGGTGAAGTCCGGGTCCGGCAGGGGGAGTTCAAGGTCGTCGTCGACGTAGCTGACGGCGGCGGAGACGTACTCCATGACGGCTTTGACGGTGCCGGAGCCGCGCCTGGCCCCGGTCCCGCCGGGCCGCAGCGCCCGCAGGACGCGCAGGGTGGTGGGCAGGCTCGCATCGGCGGCGAGGTCCCGGGCGGCGCCCTCGAAGACCACCGTGGCCACGTCGGGCACGTCAGCCACGTCAGCCGCATCCGGGGTGTCCGGCTCGTCCAGTGCGTCCGCCTCGTGCCGGGGGGCGGGCGGCGCGCTCTGGCTCCGCCACCAGACGGCTTCGTGGTTCTCCCCCAGGGCGAGGTGGTGCAGGTACAGGCAGTACGAGGCGATCGAGTCCCCTGCGCCGGCGGCGTACTGCCACCAGAAGCGGGCCGAGTCCTCCGCGTCGGTCAGCAGCAGGATGCAACCGAGGACGCGGGCCCCCGAGGGCTGGGGCAGCTTGTGGGTGAGGAAGTCGCCCAGCCCGACGACGGCGGTGCGCGTGACGGCCGTCTCGCACAGGGCCTGGAGGTCGCGAGCGGCTCCCCGCCTGTCCCTCTGCGGTTCGCCGGCCGCCGCACCGGGCCCCCGTGCGCCCTGTGGGTGGGGTGCGCCGCCGGTGTCGGCGATGTCGGCGGGCGCGTACGGGGCGGTGTGGAGCCGGGCGCGGGCCAGCAGCTGGTCAATGGTCGAGGTCACCGGAGACCCCCTCCTCGGTGGTGCCGTGCGGGTACAGGGCGGCGTGCAGGTTGCGCTTGGCGTGCCGTGCGGTGGACCGTACGGAGGCGAGGGAGACGCCCAGTTCGTCCGCCGCCCGGGTGTCCTCCATTCCGCACAGGTACAGCAGGACCACGACGTCGCGCTGCACGGGCGCGAGCCCCCCGACGGCCCGGAACAGGGCCATGGACTCCTCGACCTGGCGCACAGGGTCAGGGGCGAGGTCAAGGGCGACCGTGTCGAAGGCCGCCTCGACGAGGGAGGGGCGGCCGTTCTCCTTCGGGGCGCGTTCGAGCACGGTCTGGCGCAGCATCGGCCAGGCGAAGCGCTCGGGGTTCTCACTGGCGAGGGCGTCGTGCCACAGCATCAGCAGCAGCGTGAAGACGTCGTCGACCGCCTTCTTCGAGAGGCCGGGGCGGCGCAGGAACGCCGAGGCGTAGCGGGTGTAGTGCGGGCGGTGCATCTGCTGGAAGGCCAGGAAGTCCAGCGGGACCGAGGCGGTCGCGGTGCGGTGGCGGGCGCCGCCCTCGTGGAGGCAGTCCTTGATCCACGAGGTGCGCTTGCCGACGTCCCGGGCCGCGAGCACCCAGCGCAGCCGCATCGCGTCGTAGGGCAGGCCGGGCCGGTCCAGCGCGAGGAGCACGGTACGGACGAAGACCCAGCGGGGGTAGCGGCCGACGGCCCGCAGCAACTCGGAGATGTGTCCTTTGGGGCGGCCGGTGCGCGCCTGGAGCTCGTCCAGGGTCACTCCCCTTCCGTGCACGGCGTCGCGCAGCGGCTCCAGCCAGGCGCGGTGCGCCGGCCCGGTGCCTTCGGCGATGGGTCCCAACCGGCGGCCCGCTTTGCCGCTGCGGCCCTGCGGGACGTCCTGTGGTGCCGAGTGGAGGTTCATCCCCGCGGCTCCTCGTCCCGGTCGGGCACCTGAGCGGTGGACCGCTCCCGGCGGCTCTCGGCCACCCCGGTGCCCGCCTGCACGATCTGCTGCACGCCCAGCGCGGCCGACGGGATCAGCGCGGTGACGGCTGCGACGGGCTGTCCCGCCACCACCATCACCACACTGAATGCGAAGATCGCTAAGAGCGCCACCACGGTGACGATCATCCGGTTGTTCTTCATCGCGCCGTCCTCTGGCTGCTTGCGCCTTGTTGGTGTCTGTCCGGGATCCGGCTCCTGGCGTTTTCGACGCCCCCCTTCAAGAGCCGAAGCAAGCATGGAGTGAACAGAGATGGACAGGTGCGAAAAAAGCAGAACGGGGAACAATCACAACCGCGTGCCCGCCTCTGTACGGGCGCGGTCCAGCGGCAGGCGCGCCACCAAGCGGGCGCCGGCCGGGGCGTCCTCGACCGTGAGGGAGCCGCCCAGGCGGGTGGCGATGTCACGGGCTATGGCCAGGCCCAGGCCCGTACCGCCCTCGTCGCGGCTGCGGGCGTCGTCGAGGCGGGTGAACCGCTCGAAGACCCGCTCCCGGTCCGCGGTCGGGATGCCCGGCCCGTCGTCGCGGACCTCCAGTACGGCGGTGCACCGGGCCCCGTCGACGCGCAGGACGAGCCGGACCCGCCGCTCGGCGTGGCGCTGGGCGTTGTCCAGCAGGTTGGTCACGAGCCGGGACAGCCACAGCGTGCTGCCGCGCACGACGGCCTCGGGAACGATCTCCATGTCGACGGGGATCCGGTCCTGCCGGCGCGATCCGGCGGCCTCGCGGGCGACGTCGGCCAGGTCCACCGCGGCGGCTGGCGGCGGCTCCCCGGTGTCCAGGCGGGCCAGCAGGAGCAGATCGGCGGCGAGGTCCTGCAGCCGTACGGTGTCCTCCAGGGCCCCACTGACCAACTCGCCCCACAGCGCCGGATCGGGATGGGCCTGCGCGACCTCCAACTGGGTGCGCAGCACCGTGATCGGGCTGCGGAGCTCGTGCGAGGCGTCGGCTATGAACTGCCGCTGGCGGATCCCGGCGGCTTCGAGCCGGTCCAGGGTGGTGTTCATGGTGACGGCGAGCCGGGCGATCTCGTCCTGACTGCGCGGCACCGGCACCCGGCGGTGCAGATCGCGGTCGCTGATCGCGGCGACCTCGGCGCGGATCGCCTCGACGGGCCGCAGCGCCCAGCCGGTCACCCGCCACGTGACCAGGGCCACCGTGAGCACGAGGAGCGGCACCACGACGACGAGCGCACCGGTGATGACGTCGTCGGCGGTGTCGGCCTCCCGCAGGGAGGTCCCCGCGTAGACGGTGACCAGTCCCTCCGAGGTGACGGTGGTGACCTGCACGACGCGGTGGCGGCGGTCGCCGCGCGCGGGGCCGTCCTTCCAGGTGCCGCGGACCGTGCCGGGTTTGCCCGGGCGGGCCGGGGAGAGGGCCGGGCGGCCGGCGAGGTTGGGGCTCGCCGCGAGGACCCGACCCTGCTCGTCGACGACCTGGACGAAGTCGGTGCCGCGCCCGGGGGTCAGTACGGTGTCGACCCGGCCCGCGGCGACCAGCCCGGCGGTGGACAGCGCCTGCCGCTCGGCGTCGGCCTGGGCGTTGCGCATCAGGTTGCCGTCGAGGACGCCGAGCAGGGCGAAGGAGGCGGCTCCGAGGGCCAGGGCCACCACCGTGGAGGCGCCGAGCGTGGCCCGGGCGCGGACGGACCGGGGGCGCAGGCGCCGCGCGAGGCCGCGGATCCGGCCGGGAACGCGCAGGGCGGCGCGGACGGGGGACCGGGCGGCGGTGCCGTTCTGCGGTTCAGCCACCGTCGGCCGCCAGCCGGTAGCCCGCGCCGCGGACGGTCTCCACCGCGGCCCGGCCGAACGGTGCGTCGATCTTCCGGCGCAGGGCGCTGACATGGACCTCGACGACGTTGAGGTCGCCCTCGTAGGCCGCGTCCCAGACGTTCTCCAGTATCTCCCGTTTCGGTACGACCTCCCCGGCCCGCCGGGCCAGGTGGACGAGGACCGCGAACTCGCGCGAGGTCAGCCGGGCCTCGATCCCGGCGCGCGTGCACCGCTGACCTGCCGGGTCGATCACCAGATCCCCGAACTCCATGATCTGCGGTCTGCGCCGGCCGGTGCGCCGGATGAGGGCGCGCAGCCGGGCGACCAGGACCACGTAGGAGAAGGGCTTGGAGAGGAAGTCGTCCGCGCCGGTGTCGAGGGCTTCCGCCTCGTCGTACTCGCCGTCCTTGGCGGTGAGCATCAAGATCCCCGACTCGCAGCCGCTCGCACGCAGCCGGCTGCAGACCCGGTAGCCGTTGAGGCCCGGCAGCATGATGTCGAGCACGATGGCGTCGTAGTCGTGCTCGGTGGCCAGCCACAGGCCCTGCGGGCCGTCGTGGGCGACGTCCACGGAGAAGCCCTCGGCCTGCAGACCCCGCTGGAGGGCAGCGGCGAGCCGCCTTTCGTCCTCGACCACCAGTACGCGCATGGGGACAAGGTTCTCAGGTCGCTCGGGCGGCTTGCTGAAGAGGTCTTCAGCCTGCTTCAGCAGAGCTTCAGCATCGGGCGCGCATGATCTGCCGAGCCGGGCGGAGTGCCCGGCGAACGCGAGGAGCATGTCGATGACTCAGTCCAGTCCCCAGCCCGCCGAGCCGTCCGCGGGCCCGGGCGAGGCCAAGGCCGACGCGACCGGTACGGCGGGGCGCCGCGGCCGGCTGGTCCGGCTGGCCCGTGGGGGGCGTACGCGATGGGTGGCCCTCGGCGCGGTCGTCGTGATCGGCGGCGGGGCTGCGGCGGTGGCGGTGGCCGAGCACGGCCACCGGGAGCACGAGCGGGGCGGCTTCGCCGTCAAGGTCCGCGACCACGGCCGCGGAGGGATGCCGGGCGACGGCCTGATGGGCCCGAAGCTGCGCAAGGGCGGCGGGCCCGACGCCGGCGGCGACCGCGGGCCCGGGAGCGGCCTGCCCGGGCGGGGGCCGGGAGGCCGCGGTCAGGGCGGCGGAGCGGCCAAGGGCGCCCCGGTGCCCCCGCCCGCGCTGCCGGCGGCCCAGGCCGTGGAGAAGGCGACGGCCGCCGTGGAGGGCGGCAAGCTCGAATCGCTGCGGACCGTGGCCCAGCAGGGCGGCGGCAGCAGCTGGCTGGCCGTGATCCTCGGTCCCGACGGTGTACGGCACGCCGTGACCCTTGCCGGCGCCGACGGCACGGTCACCGGCAACAACGTTGCAGGAAAGGGACCGGTCGGTCCCCGCTGACCGCGTACCCGCTCCGCTCCGCCGCCGTCGCGGCGGGGCGGGGCGGGGCAGTGCAGTGCGGTGCGGCTGGCCGCCCTCGACCGGTCAGTCGCAGGGGCGGACCGAGTCCAGTACGGCGAGGTCTTCGGCGGAGAGCTGCAGGGAGCCCGCAGCGACGTTTGCGGTGAGGTGGTCCGGATTCCCGGTTCCGGGGATGGCCAGGACGTGCGGTCCGAGGTGCAGGGTCCAGGCCAGCCGGATCTCGGCGGCGCCCACCCCGTGGGCGCGGGCCACGGCGAGCACCTCCTCGTGTTCGGCGCCGCCCGCGCCCGCTTCGCGTCCCGTCCCGGCGATCGAGTAGAACGGCACGAAGGCCACGCCCTGCTCGCCGCAGGTGTGCAGGAACGCCTCCTGCTCGGGCCCGATGCCGAGACCGAACCGGTTCTGTACGCAGACCACCGGCGCGATGGCCCGGGCTTCGGCGAGCTGGTGGGGCCGCACGTTGGACAGGCCGAGGTGGCGGATCAGCCCGGCCCCGCGCAGGTCGGCCAGGGCGCCGAAGCGCTCGGCGATCGAATCATTCCCGACGATGCGCAGGTTGACCACGTCGAGGTGGTCGCGGCCCAGCTGGCGCAGGTTCTCCTCTACCTGGCCGCGCAACTGCTCGGGGGTGGCGTGGGGCAGGAACTCGCCCGACAGGGACCGGCCGGGGCCGACCTTGGTGGTGATGACGAGGTCGTCCGGGTACGGGGCCAGAGCGGTGTTGATCAGCTCGTTGGCGGAGCGCAGCGGAGAGAAGTAGAACGCGGCGGTGTCGATGTGGTTCACGCCGAGCTCAACGGCGCGGCGCAGGACGCCGATCGCCCGGGCTCGGTCGCTGGGGGCGGCGTCGCGGGTGAACGCCGGGCCGTCCTGGGTCAGGCGCATCGCGCCGAAACCGAGGCGGTTCACTTGCAGGTCGCCGAGCTTCCACGTGCCGGAAGCGGTAGCGTTGACGGTCTGGGAGGTCATGCCGCGAATCATCTCCGCACGGTAGGGTCAGGGCCAATGATTCAGGTATGAGTGAATCCGAGGGGTGGTCCTCCTGGGGGAGTTGGCGTTCTCGGCCGGCGATCTGGCAGAGATGCGGTTCGCCGTCTCGCCGTCGTGGGAGGTGGTGACCAGCTTCCGGCGGCTGCTGACCGACGGTGCGACATCTGCCGTGTACCGGCCCTGGGCGGAACAGGTGCGGCCCCGACTGGCGGCCGCCGGGCTGGACCGGGGCTGGCTCGCCGAGCTGATCCCGCCCAAGGGTTACGTGCCCCACTTCCTCAACCCGGCGGCCGCCGGGCCGGCCCCCGCGCTGGCGGCGGAGCTGGCCGCCGTCATGGCCGCCCCCGCCGACACGGTCCGCCGCAACCTCGACCACCTGCGCTACCACCAGGGCCCGCTCGGCCCCCGCGCACGGTCCCTGTACGCGGATCCGCAGGCCCGGTTGCCGCGGCTGGCGCAGGAGGTCGAGGCGTACTGGGAGCTGGCGCTCGCCCCGTACTGGGCGCGGATCCGTGCGGTGCTGGACGCCGACGTCTTCCACCGGGCCCGGCAGGCCGCCGAGCAGGGCGCCGGGCACGTCATCAACGAGCTGCACAGTGCGGTGCGCTGGGACGACAACGCCCTGCGGCTGCTTCGCCGGACCCGGCCGCTGTCCCGGGAGACGGCGGGCCGGGGCCTGCTGCTGGTTCCGTCGGTGTTCCTCGGGCCTGGCCTGCTGACCCGGATGACGCCGCCGGATCCGCCGCAGCTCGCCTACCCGGCGCGCGGCGTCGGCTCGTTGTGGGCGTCCCGGCCGCCGACCGCGAAGGCGGAGGCCGTCGCCGCGGTGCTCGGCCGTTCACGGGCCCTGCTGTTGGCCGAGCTGGAGGCGCCGGCCTCCACTACCGAGCTGGCCGGTCGTACGGGGCTCTCGGCGGCCGGGGTGTCCCAGCACCTGACGGCGTTGCGCGATGCGGGCCTGGTCAGCGCGCACCGGGCGGGCCGCTCGGTGCTGTACGCCCGCACCACCGTCGCCGAGTCCCTCCTCGCCGCGTCCTGACCCGCAGCCTCGACTGCGGGTCGGGTCTGGCCGCAGCTCCGTCAGCTCAACTGCCGTACCGACATCAGCAGATGGCGGTGGTCCTCACGTGCCGCGCCATCGGCGTCGGCATCGGCATCGGCATCGGCATCGGGTGCGGCACTGAGCAGTGCCCGCTGACCGGGGCCCAGCAGTTCGAAGCGTACGTGCGGGGCGTCGAAGGAGTTGAGGGCTTCCAGCAGGTACCCGGGGTTGAAGGCGGCCGCCAGGTCATCGGCGCCGTCCAGGGTGGCCGTGACCTGCTGCGAGGCGACGTCGTCCCCGTAGCCCGCTTGGAGGATCAGGGTTCCCCGGGCGGAGAAGTCCAGCCGGACCGGGCTGTTCTGCTCCGCGACGACCGCGACGCGGCGGACGGCCTCGGCCAGTGCCTCCCGCTGTGTGACGGCGACCACCGGGCGCTCCAGGGCGAACAGCTTGCCGTAACGGGGCAGCCGTCCTTCCAACAGCCGCAGGGTCGTGCGCATGCCGTCCCCCTCGAAGGCGATCAAGCCGCCGCCCGGACCGTCCGGGCCACCCGGGCTGCTCAGCCCGATGCGGACGGCCCCGGTCTTCGCCAGCGACTTGGAGATCTCGGCCAGCCTGCGGCCGGGAACCACCACCTCCACCGCTTCGGAGCCCGCCGCCCACGGTTTCCACGGCACCGTACGCACCGCGTACCGGTACCGGTCCGATGCGGCCAAGGTCAGGGCGCCGTCCTCCAGCCGGAGCTGGATCCCGGTGAGCACCGGGAGCGAGTCGTCACGACCCGCGGCGATCGCGACCCGGGCGACGGCGTCGGCGAACTGCGCCGCGTCCACCGTTCCGCACGGGGCGGGCAGCTCGGGGAGCGCCGGGTACTCCTCCCTGGGCAGGATCGACAACCCGAAGCGCGCCCCTCCCCCTTCCAACGTGAAGCGCGTGCCCTCCGACCCGCACTCCACCGGGGCGTCCGGCAACACCCGGCAGATGTCCAGCAGTCGGCGCCCCGTCACGAGCACCTTCCCGACGGACGGGGTCTGCGCCGGGACCTCGATGCTCGCGGACGCCTCGTAGTCGAAACCCGAGATCCGCAGCCGCCCCCGTCCCGCGTCGAGCATCAGGCCGCCCAGCACGGGCACGGGCGACCGGGCGGGCAGTGACCTGGACGCCCACGCCACCGCCTCGACCAGAGCGTTTCGCTCGATCCGGAACTCCATCCGCGCATCCCCCATCACATCAAACCAGTAGGTCCGCGCAGGCTAGGGGGCGGCACTGACAACGGGCCGACTAGAAGGGCTTGGTGGGGAGGTACTTGCCGTCGAGGGTGATGACGGCGCGCTCTCCACCGTCGGGGTCCGCGACCTTCCTGACGTCCAGCTTGAAGTTGATCGCGCTGATGATGCCGTCGCCGCACTGCTCGTGGACCAGCGCCTTGAGGGTGGTGCCGTACACCTGGAGCATCTCGTAGAAGCGGTAGACGGTCGGGTCGGTCGGGACGCCTCCGGGGATGGAGCCCCGCATCGGGATGGTCTGGAGGAGTCGCTCGGCGTCTGCGTCGAGGCCGAGGAGGTCGGCGACGGCGTGGGCGGAGGCCGCCGGCAGGGGGTGCTGGCCCAGCACCGCGGCGGTGACGAACGCGACGGACAGGCCGGCCGCGTCGGCGATCTGCTGCCAGGTGAGGTCCTTGCGGGACTTGGCGTCGACGGCGGCGTTGGCCAGGGCCTGACGGGCGGTGGGGTCGAACTGGGCGTGGATCACGGGAGGTTCCTCTCAGGGGTGGAACGGGACGGTGCGGGCCGGGTCAGGCCGCGAGGGCGGCGCCGCGTCCGGGCGCGGGGGCGATCTGCTCGACCGCTCCGGTGGGGATGTCGTAGACCCAGCCGTGCAGGGTGACGGCTCCGGCGGCCAGGGCGCGGGCCACCGCGGGGTGGGTGGCGAGGTGGGCGAGCTGTACGGCGACGTTCTCCCGGATCAGGGCCTCGACCTCGGCCTGCGGCGCCCCGACGGGAGCCGCGTGCCGCAACCAGCGGGCGACGGCGGGGAGCTCCGCGAGGTCCTGGCCCGCGGCAAGTGCGGTCATGGCACCGCAGGCGGAGTGTCCGCAGACCACGATGTCGCGGACGCCCAGGACGGCGAGCGCGTACTCGATGCTCGCCGCCACGCCGTCGGAGCCGTCGGCGGTGTGGGAGCCGTCGGCGGTGTGGGCCGGTACGAGGTTGCCCGCGGTCCGGATGACGAACAGTTCCCCCGGCTCCCGCTGGGTGATCAGTTCCGGGACCACGCGTGCGTCGGAGCAGCCGACGAAGAGCGTGTGCGGCCGGTGGGTGGTCGCCAGGCGGGCGAAGAGCTCCGCCTTGGCCGGGAAGACGTCCTGCTGAAAGTGCGCGAGGCCCTCGACGAGGTCGTGCACGGTCACTCCCTTCAGTGGGGACTGCCCTGGTCGGGCTGACGAGATCCACCATGCATGACCTGTGGCTATAGCGTCCAAGACGTATTGAGCATGATCGTTATTGATCGGATCTATAGTTGGCTCATGCCTCTGGAACTGCGCCATCTCCGCTATCTGCTGGCCGTGGCCGACCACAGCAGCTTCACCCGCGCCGCCGAGGAGCTACGGATCTCACAGCCCACGCTGTCGCAGCAGATCAGGCAGCTGGAGCGGGCCGTGGGCGTGCAGCTGCTGGACCGTACGGGGCGCGCCGTGCGCGTGACCGACGCGGGCGCGGCCTTCGTCCCGTACGCCCGCCGCACCCTCCAGGACCTGGCCGCCGCCGAGCGGGCCGTACTGGACGTGGCGGACCTCTCGCGCGGCAGTCTGCGCCTCGCCATGACCCCGACCTTCACCGCGTACCTGCTGGGCCCGCTCGCCGCGGAGCTCCACGCCCGACACCCCGCGATCACGCTGAACGTCCGGGAGATGACGCAGGGGCGACTGGAGTCGGCGCTGCTGGACGACGCCGTTGATTTGGGCATCGCCTTCCAAGGCCCGCACCTGCCGGGCATCGGCGCCACCGGCCTGTTCACCGAGACCCTCGGCCTGGTGGTCGGCCCCGCCCACCCGCACGCCGGCCGCACCGAACCGCTGCCGGTCGCCGAACTCGCGGCGTGTCCCCTCGCGTTGCTCAGCGGGGACTTCGCCACCCGGACCCACATCGACGCGTACTTCCACCGGTACCGGGTCGAACCGCCGATCGCGGTGGAGGCCGACTCCATCAGCGCCCTCACCGAGATCGTCCGGCGCACCGGGCTCGCCACGGTGCTCCCCGACGCCCTCACCCGCGACCGGTCCCCGCTGCACCCCGTCCCCCTCGGCCCCGCCCTCCCCGAGCGGACCGTGGTCCTCCTGCGCCGCGAGAGCGCGTACGAGAGCGCCGCCGCCCGTGCCTTCGCCTCGCTCGCCCGGCACTGGGCCGGCGCCTGACGGCCGGATCAGTCCGCGAACACCGCCGACGCCTCGGCCTCGTACGCCCGCAGCAGAGGTTCCAGGGCGGCCGGATGCGCGGCGCCGGCCGGCAGCAGGCGGCGGGCCTCGGCCTCGGTGGCGTGGCTCAGCAGCCAGGCGCGGGCCCAGGCCGGGTCCGCGGAGCGGTCGGCGCCGCGCATGCGCGCCTCCACGGCGGCATAGGCGGTGCCGGGCACCCGGCCGGCGATGACCGGGAAGACGTGCTCCTCCTCGGCTTCGATGTGCTCGGCCAGCAGCTCCTGCTGACGGGCCAGGAGAGCGGCCAGCAGCCCCGCGTGGCGGCCCGGTTCAGCGGCGAAACGGGCCGCGGCCGCATCGCAGTCGGCCTGGAGCGCGTCGAGCGCCGCGTGGTCGTCGACGAAGCGCACGATGCCGGCCACCGCCTCGGCCGCGTCGGGCACGGCGTCCAGGACCACCGGCCACAGGATCTCGTCCTCGGCGCGGTGGTGGCCGCGTACGACGGCGTGGAAGCGGTGCACGTAACCGGCGATGGCCCGGGCCCGCGCGGGGCCGGCCGGCTGCGCGGCCGCGGCGAGACCGGCGAACAGCCGGGCCAGGCGCTCGATGTCCGCCAGGATCGCGCGGTGGGCGAGCCGGATGCCGGTGGGGTCCGCGGCCGCCGCGGGGTCGTACGGCCTTGCGGGGGTGTCGTGTTCGCTGTCCATACGGACGACTGTGCGCTCCCGGGCAATGCATCGGGTCAACGTTCGATGAACGTCGCCGGTCCGCCGGGACGTCCGCTGCGGCATAGGCTCGGGAGTCCGCCCCGTCACCACCTCGGGAGAACCGCACGATGCCGCCCACCGGTCCGCAGTCCGTCGACCGCGCGCTCGCGATCCTCGACGCCGTCGCCGACGCGTCCGGGCCCGTCGGCGCCAAGGCGCTGGCCCGCCGGCTGGAGTGTTCGCTGTCCACCGCCTACCACCTGCTGGCCCCGCTGACCGAACGCGGGTACCTCGTCCGCACCGCGCGGGGATACGCGCTGGGCCCCCGGATCCCCGGACTGCACCGGAGCCTGCTGCGCCATCTGGAACCCGCGCCGCGCATGGCCGACCTGCTGACCCGGCTGCGCCGGACCACCGGCGCCGAGGCGTACTACACCGCCTACCGGGGCGGACTGATCACCGTCGTCGACACCACCGCCCCGGTCACGGACGCCGCGAACCCGTTCGCTCCCGGGCGCGAGACGCGGGCGCACGCCACCGCGCACGGCAAGGCACTGCTCGCCGAACTGCCCCGGCCGCTGCGCCGGCGCTACCTCGCCGAGCACGGGATGGCCCGCCTGACCGGGGCCACCATCACCAGCGCCGAACTGCTGGAGGCGGAGCTGTCCCGGGTCCGCGGGCAGGGCTTCGCCGTGTCCGTCGGGGAGGCCGACCCCGCGTACACCTGCCTGGCCGTCGCCCTGCCGCGCGGGGACGACCACGACGGCGACGCGGTGCACGCCCTGTCGGTGTCGCTGCCGACCGGGGAGTTCCGGCGGCGCCCGACGCAGATCCGTACCGCCCTCGCGCAGGCCGCGGCGGACTGCGTGTGACGCCAGGGGCGCCCGGGCACCGGTTTTCCGGCGCTGCCGGAAATACGGTGCGATGGGGATGCGCGGCCCGCGGTGGCCTGCCAGTCTGGTCGGCATGATCTTCATCGCCGTCAGGTTCGACGTCCGTCCGGAGCACAGCGACAACTGGCTCACGCTCGTCGACGACTTCACCCGGGCCACCCGCAACGAGCCGGGCAACCTCTTCTACGACTGGTCGCGCAGCGTCGACGACCCCAACAAGTACACGCTCCTGGAAGCCTTCACCGACGCCGAGGCGGGCGCCGCGCACGTCGCGTCCGACCACTTCAAGGCCGGTATGGAGACCCTCGCCGACGCGATCGCCAGCACGCCGGAGATCATCCACGTCGAGGTGCCCGGCCAGGGCTGGAACGCCATGGCCGAGCTGTCCCCCCGTAACTGAACCGCCCGGTCGGCGGCCCCGGCGGCTAGGAGGAGAGCCCCAGCAGCCGGGCCGCCGACTCGCGCATCTCCACCTTGCGGATCTTGCCCGTCACCGTCATCGGGAACTCGTCCACGACGTGCACGTACCGCGGGATCTTGAAGTGGGCCAGCCGTCCGTCGCAGTACGCGCGGACGGCGTCCGCGGTCAGCGGCGGCGCCCCCTCGCGCATCCGCACCCACGCCATCAGCTCCTCCCCGTACCGGGCGTCGGGGACGCCGATGACCTGGACGTCCAGGACGTCCGGATGGGTGTGGAGGAACTCCTCGACCTCGCGCGGGTACACGTTCTCCCCGCCGCGGATCACCATGTCCTTGATGCGGCCCGTGATGCTCAGGTAGCCGTCCTCGTCCATCACCGCCAGGTCGCCGGTGTGCATCCAGCGCGCGGCGTCCACGGACTCGGCGGTCCGCTCCGGCTCGCCCCAGTAGCCGAGCATCACCGAGTAGCCGCGGGTACAGAGCTCCCCCGGCTCGCCGCGGGGCACGGTCCGGCCTGACTGCGGATCGACCACCTTGACCTCAAGGTGCGGTCCGACGCGGCCCACCGTGGACACCCGGCGCTCGATCGAGTCGTCGGCCCGGGTCTGCGTGGACACCGGGGAGGTCTCGGTCATCCCGTAGCAGATGGACACCTCGCGCATGCCCATCCGGTCGATGACCTCCTTCATCACCTCCGTCGGGCAGGGCGAGCCCGCCATGATCCCGGTACGCAGGCTGGACAGGTCGTACGTGCCGAAGCCGGGCGCGGCCAGTTCGGCGATGAACATCGTGGGGACCCCGTACAGGGAGGTGCACGACTCCGCCTGGACCGCGGCGAGGGTGGCCTCCGGATCGAACGACGGGGCCGGGATCACCATCGCCGCGCCGTGGCTGGTGCAGGCGAGGTTCCCCATGACCATGCCGAAGCAGTGGTAGAACGGGACCGGGATGCAGACCCGGTCCTCCTCGGTGTAGTGGCACAACTCCCCGACGAAGAAGCCGTTGTTGAGGATGTTGTGGTGGGAAAGGGTCGCCCCCTTGGGGAAGCCCGTGGTCCCCGAGGTGTACTGGATGTTGACCGGGTCGTCGGGGCTCAGCTCCGCCGCCGCCCGTACGAGGTCGGCCGGGTCACCGGCGCGGCCGCGTTCCAGCAGGGCGCTCCACTCCGGCCGCTCCAGCAGGACGGTGAACTCCAGGTCCGGGCAGCGCGGTCCGACCTCCTCGATCATCCCGGCGTAGTCGGAGGTCTTGAAGCGCTCCGCGGCGACGAGCAGCCGGATCCCCGCCTGGCGCAGCACGTACTCGACCTCGTGCGAGCGGTACGCCGGGTTGACGGTGACGAGGATCGCCCCGATCTTGGCGGTGGCGTACTGGACCAGCGTCCACTCGGCTCGGTTGGGGGCCCAGATGCCGACGCGGTCCCCCTTGGCCAGGCCCAGGTCCAGCAGGCCCAGCGCGAGGGCGTCGACATCGGCGGCGAGCTCCGCGTACGTCCACCGGCGCCCGGCCGCGAGGTCGACGAGCGCGTCGCGGTCGGGGAACCGGCGGACGGTCCGGTCCAGGTTCTCGCCGATCGTGTCGCCCAGCAGCGGCACGTCGAAGACGCCGGACGCGTAGCTCGACGACGCGGTGCTTCGAGATGCGGAACTCGACGCGGCAGACACACGTACCTCCTGGACTCGGTGGCGGGGCGGCGCCGGCGGGCCGGCGGCCTTCATGATCCTCTCCGGGCGGGGCCCCGGCCACCCTCCTGCCGCCTTTCCCTCGAAGGGGGTTCAGCGCAGGCAGCCGACGATCCTGACGGAGATCTCCGCGGTGCCGGTGAGCCCGGCGGCCGGATCGGTGGCGCTGAAGACGAGCTGGTACGTCCCGTCGGGCAGCAGGGGGACGAGGAAGCGGCCCGACGCGCCCGCGCCCAGCGTCACCGGTCCGGCGGGGCCGTTGATCTTCCAGGTCGTGTACTGCGGGTCGGTGACCGGCTGGTTGCCCGGGCGGGTCCGGGCCGTCCCGGCGAAGGACTCCTCGCAGCCGCGCCGCAGTTGGCCGCCGGCGGCGGGTTGCTGGATGTGCACGGTCGGGGTCTGCGGCTGCTGCCCGGTCGGCGAACCGCTCGGGGACGGGTTGCCCGGCCGGCTCGGCCGGCCCGTGGCCGGGGTGCCCGGGCTGTTGGGGCTGCCGGGCGTGGCCGACGTACCGGGCGAAGCCGTGGGGATCGTCGTGGGCGAGGCGCCGGGGGCCGAGGGGGAGGGCGAGGCGGAGCCCGGGGCGCCCGTACCGCCCGGCAACGGATCGAGTGCGTGCGGGAGTTCCGGGTGGATCACGACGGGCGGCGGGGCTGCCTTGGCGGGCTCGGTGGGCTTGGCGTCGATCCTGGCGCAGATCGCGCCGGCGACCATCTCCTGGCTGTCGGGTACCGGCAGGGCGCGCAGTGCCTGGTCGTCCGGCCCGCGGCCGTGCGTGTCGAAGTAGCCGTTGCCCGTGAACGTCTCCCGGTCGCTGTGCTCCATCCACACCGAGTTCTGGTAGTCGGTGCCCGCCTTCTGCTGGTTCCGGCCGGTGACGTGCCATGCCGTCACCTTGCTTCCCGAGGGCTCGCCCGCCGCCGGTGCGTCGGTCGGCGCGTACAGCCAGCCGTCGCCGAAGAACCGCGTGGGAGACGGATCGTCACCTTCCTCGTTCGCTGCGGGGAAACGGAAGCCCCCGCCGACCACGAGCTTGCCCTTCGGGCAGGACACGGCCGCGTCCGCGCTGCCGCCGGCCGCCACCGGCACCTTCGCGGTGACCACGGAGACGCCCTTCAGCAGGACACAGATCGCCCGGACCCCGACCGCGTAGTTCGCCTGCTGTGGCTGCGGGTCCTCGATCCGGGTCTGGTGCTCGATGAATTCGGACGTGTGGATCGGGAACGTGCCGGCGCTCAGCCGATCGCCCGGGTTGAGCGCGGCGAAGGTACCGGACTTGGCGTCGCCGGGCGGCCCCTCGGGTGTCAGGCTGTCGAGGGGGACCGGCGCGACGGGGCGGCCCGCGACGGTGCGCTCCGCCCGGAACTCGGTACCGACCGCAGTGAAATCGCCGTCGCATCCGGGCGTGGCGTCGTGGGCCCGGGCCACGGCCGCGAACGGCCCGTCGGTCGAGAGGTCGTGGATGATCCCGCCGCCGCTCGCCGAGGTCATCTTGTTCATGCGGTCGTGGTAGGCGTACGCCCGCTCCTTCCACCCGGTGGTTTCGAACTGCGGTTTCGCGTTGACGCACAGGGCGTACGAGGTGAGTGCGGCGGCCTCGCCGCCCGGGTTGTACGCGGACGCCAGCCAGGCGCCGCTCATGAACAGGCTGTTCGTGGCGAAGCCCGTGCCGGTGATCGCGTATCCGCCGCCGAGCGCGGTCTCGTGGGCCCGGCAGGCGGCGACGACGGCCTGTTCGCCGCCGGCCGCGACCGGCACCGTCACACTGCGCTGCACGACCGTCAGCTGCGGGCCGCCGGTAACCGCCCATACCCCGACCCCGACGGCGCCGGACACCACCAGGGCGCCCGCGGCCGCCACCGCGGCCGTCTTGGCGGTGATCGCACCGCCCAGCTTCGCGAAGACTCCAGAGCCCATCGCCGATGCCTCCCCCGCCTCACGGCCGCACCTCCCCGCGGTTACGGGGCGTGGGCAATGTAGCGCTGCGTGCGATACGCGTCACAGAGGCTTGAAGTATCGGTTCTGCTACGGACTCCCCGCCCGGAAGCAAAGCCGTCCCGGCCAGCGGGCGGCACGGGGTGCCCGCCGAACTGCCCCCCGGGACGAAGCGGCGCATAGTGAATCCATGAATCCGAGTCGCATCCGGACGGCGCTGGTGTGCGCTGCCGGCCTGTTCGCCGCCACCACCCTCCAGGCGACCGGTGCCACCTTCGCCGCCGACCGGGAGCCGCCCCCGGCATCGTGCGTCAGTTCCCCCACCCCCGCCGGCGGCCAGGCCCGGCAGGTCATGGACATCGCCCGGCAGGCACAGAAGGACCTCGGGCTGAACGCCGTGGTCCTGCGGGTCACCCGCGACGGGAAGGAGGTCGTCACCGGCGCGCTCGGCCAGTCGATGACCGGCGTTCCCGCCACGGCCGACATGCACTTCCGGTCCGGCTCGGTGGCCATCGCGTACATGGGCGACGTACTGCTCCAGCTCGTCGACGAGCACGAGGTCGGCCTCGACGACCCCGTCTCCCGCTGGCTGCCCGATCTGCCGCACGGCGACGAGATCACGCTGCGCATGCTGGCCGCTTCCACGTCGGGACTGCACGACTACGTCACCGACCCGAAGTTCGACGCGGCGCTGGAAGCCGCGCCCTTCCGTCAGTGGACCCCGAAGGAACTCGTCGCCTACTCCCTCGCCCACCCGCTCTGGTACGAGCCGGGCACGAACTGGAGCTACTCGCACGCCAATTTCGTCCTCCTCGGGTCCGCCCTGGAGAAGATCACCGGCACCCGGCTCGACCGGCTGCTCCAGGAGCGGGTCATGGACCCGCTGGGACTGCGCGACACCCACAACTCCTTCACCCCCGAGATCACCACGCCCGTCCTGCACGCCTTCACCTCCGAACGCGGCACGTACGAGGAGTCCACCTTCTGGAACCCCTCCTGGACCACCGCGCCCGGCGCGGTGCAGACCACCCACATCTGCGACATGGCCCGTTCCGCGGTCGCCATCGGCTCCGGTGAACTGCTCTCCCCCGCCGGCTACCGGGTGTCGCTCGACCCGGGCACCATCGGTCTGGGCAAGGCCACCGCGCAGTGCCCGAGCACGATCTGCCCGGCGATGACGCGGGAGCACCACTTCGGGCTCGGCCTCATCGTGCAGAACGGCTGGGTGGTGCAGAACCCGTCGTTCTCCGGCTACGCCGCCATCCAGGCCTACCTCCCGTCCGACCGCCTCGCCATCGCCGTCTCCACGACGGTCGGGCCCGACGGCGCCCAGGACAACACGGCCCAGACGATCGCGTACCGGATCGCCGACGCCCTCTCCCCCGGCCACCCGCTGGACCGCTAGCCGCCCGGGGTGGCACTAGTGCCACCCCGGATGCGGATGGCAGGGATATCGAGGGGCGTGGGGTCGGCGCGCGAGGATCGAGGAGACCTGCCGGACCCCAGGGGGAGTTCAAAGATGCACGTGTTCAACAAGCCCGCACGCTGGCTCGCGGCCGCCGCCTGCGGGCTGCTCGCCACAGCGGCCCTGCCCGTCGGCCCGGCGAGCGCCGCGGCCACGACCGCAGGCGCCACTGCCGCGAGCGCCGCGACCCCACCGATGCCGGGCCGGTTCCGGAACCAGAAGCTCGACTGGCAGCCGTGCGCGGGCGGTTCGCTGGAATGCGCCTCGATGTCCGTGCCGCGGGACTGGTACCACCCCGACTCCGGACCGGCGTTGACGGTCGCGGTCTCCCGGCACCGTGCGGCGGATCCGGCGAAGCGCCGTGGGGTGCTCATGATGGCGGCCGGCGGTCCCGGCGCCTCCGGGCTCCCCCGGCCGGCCCGGCTCGCCTCGTACAGCCCGAAGCTGGCGCAGGCGTACGACATCGTCAGCTTCGACCAGCGCGGCGTGGGAGCCAGTACGCGGGTGGTCTGCTCGGACCAGGACGAGGTCGACGCCATGTTCGGCGGTGCCGATCTGCGCGACCGCTCGGCGGCCGCCGTCCGGCGGACCTTCGACGGCGCCCGGGACTTCGTACGGGACTGCGAGCGCAACTCGGGCGGGCTGCTGCCGTACATCACCACCGATCAGGCCGTGCACGACATGGACCTGTACCGGGAGCTGCTCGGGGTGGAGAAGGTCTCGTACTACGGTCCCTCCTACGCCAGTTTCCTCGGGGCCTACTACGCCACCGAGTTCCCGCGGCGCGTGGAGCGGGTCGTCCTCGACAGCAACATCGACTTCACCGGGACCTGGCAGTCCTTCCTGACGGGGCAGCCGATGAGCTTCCAGCGCCGGTTCGAAGAGGATTTCCTGCCGTGGCTGGCGGCGAACGACGCCACGTACCACCAGGGGCGCACTCCCGAGGAGGCGAAGGCCTCGTTCGAGCGGCTGCGGGCCGCCCTGCACGACCGGCCGCTGGACGTCGAGGGGACGGTCATCACGCCCAACCACCTAGACGCGGCAACGACCAACGCCCTTTACAACGCCGACCAGTTCGCGGGCCTCGCCTCGCTCCTCGGCTTCCTGGAGCAGCCGGAGCAGGCGTCGGCGCAGACCAGGGCCGCCGTCGCCGGACAGCTGAAGCACGTCATGGGTGCGGACTTCATCGCCGACTTCTTCGCGGTCACCTGCGGCGACACCCCGTGGAACCGCGACACCCGGTACTGGGTGAAGGAGAGCGGCGAGGCCACGCGCACCTATCCGCTCGCCGGTGCAAGGGAGTTGACGTTCGCCTCGGTGTGCGCGAACTGGCCGCGGTCCAAGGCCCCGCGCATCAAGGTCACCGGTGAGGGCCTGCCTCCGGTGCTGATGCTCAACTCGAAGAACGACCCGGCGACGTACTACGAGGCCGCCGTGCGCGCCCACCGGGGGTTGGCCGGATCTCGCCTGGTGACCGTCGAGGGCGGCGACCACGTGCAGTTCCAGAACCACAACGCGTGCGTCGACGCCCGGGTCGAGGGCTATCTGCTGGAGGGCACCCTGCCGGCCGGTGACACCACGTGCCCGGCGGCGCAGCGGTGATCCGTCCCGCCGCCGGGTGAGGGGGCGGCGCCGTCACTCCTCGATGGCGCCGCCGATCCGGCGCAGGTGGCGGCGGAAGGTGTACGAGGGGTCGGCCTCGCGCAGGACCAGGTAGTCGGCGAAGGCCGTCTGGCTGCGCAGGGTCTCCCCGGAGCGGATCCGCCGGGCCTGTTCGCGCTCGGTCTCCCGGATCCGCAACGCGGCGTCCAGCACCTCTTCCACCTGGTCGGCGGCGACGAACAGCACACCGTCGGCATCACCGAAGACGAAGTCCCAGCCGGCCACCAGGTGCGGGCCGAACCGGGCCGTGAGCAGCGCCTCGGGTTCGCGTTCGTCCAGTCGTACCGGCCCGGCCGGGTGGCTGCCGTAGCTGAAGACGGGGAGGCCGATCTCGGCCAGTTCGGGCGTGTCGCGGTGCAGCCCCCACACCACGAGGCCCGACACGCCGGCCGTTGCGGCCTCAAGGGCGGAGAGGTCGCCCACGCAGGCCTCGTCCGTGCGTCCGCCGTTGTCGATGACCAGGACGTCCCCCGGTTCTGCGGATCCGTACGCCTCCAGGAACACGTCGACGCTGCCGTAGTGGCGCACCGGCAGCGCGCGGCCCGCGACCCGGTGACCGGGCAGCACCGCGCGGACGCCCGGCGGTGCCACGCGCAGCGGCACGCCGGTCCGGACGCAGGCATCGGCCACGAGCGGCGTGGACAGGTCGGTGAAGGCCTTCAACATGCCGACTTCCCCTTCTCTCCCGAACGGACGGCTTGGGTCAGCCACCGCCCCCCATGGTGCCTGCCCGGCCGCCCGGGCGCGGGGGATCGGGGGTTCGGGGCGCGGCGTCACGGAATGTCGGTGTCCGAGGGCTCCGCCTCGTAGCCGTGCGGATCGTCGCCCTGCCATTCGACGAGGTCCGAGTCGCCGAGGACCACGTCGTCGGGGTCGGGTACGCCGGCCCGGCGCAGGAACTCGATCACGTCGGCGTCGCTGCGGGCCAGGCCGAGGACCGTGTCCTGCCCGTCGGCGCGCAGCGAGATCCGGCGGCCGCCGGCCGGGGTGATCGGGTGGACGAGGATCGGCGCACGGTGCATGCGCCCAGCCTCCGCCGGTACCGCCTGAGCCGCATCCGCAGGGAGCGGGCCCGGCCGCCGTCCTGGCCGGCTTCGATCCGGAACGCAGGTCCTGAGGCGTGTCCGCAAGGAGGCGCCGGCCGCCCGAAGGGTGTCGTGGGACAGGCGGGACGGGCAGGCGGGACGGGCAGGCGGGACGGGCAGGGGGACGGGCAGGCGGGACTTTGACGACGGGGCCTAAATCTAAAGGTCCGCGGTGACGGGCAGGGCCCGGAGGGCATGGAAGCGGAAGGTGGTCGTCCAGGCGAGCTGGTCCACGGGGCGCGCCGGGCGCAGTCCGGGCAGCCGGTCGAGGAGCGCGCCCAGCGCGAGCGTGATCTGGAGGCGGGCGAGCGGGGCGCCGAGGCAGTAGTGCAGCCCGTGGCCGAGCGCGAGGTGGGCCTTGTCCTCCCGGTCGATGTCGAACCGGTCGGGGTCCGGGTACCGCTCGGGGTCGCGGTGGGCCGAGGCCAGGCAGAACAGGACCGTGTCGCCGGTCGGGATGCGGACGCCGCCGATCTCCACCGGCTCGGTCGGGAAGCGGCGGATCGCCGTCTGGTGGGGGCCGGTGTACCGCAGCAGTTCCTCGACGGCGTCGGGGAGCCGGGCCGGGTCGCCGCGGAGGACGGCGAGCTGGTCCGGGTGGGTGAGCAGGGTGAGCAGACCGCTGCCGATGACGTGCTGGACGGTCTCGCTGCCGGCCATCAGGATCAGGAAGGCGAGCGAGACCAGCTCGTCCTCGGTGAGCCGGTCCTCATCGTCACGGGCCGCGATCAGGCTCGACAGCATGTCGTCGCCGGGGCGGGCCCGCCGCTCCTCCACCAGTTCCACGAGGAAGCGGTGGACGTCGGCGACGGCCGCGACGAGGTCCTCCTTCGAACGCGGGGCGAGCATGGTGGCGACCCGGTCGGAGAACCGCTCCTGGTCGGCGGCGGGTACGCGCAGCAGTGCGCCGATGGTCCGCAGCGGCAGCGGCTTGGCGAAGCCGTCTACCAGGTCCGCCTCGCCGGAGCGGGCGATCTCGTCGGCGAGCCCGGTGACCAGCTCGTCGACGCAGTCCTGGACGCCGGCCCGCAGCAACTCGACGTGGCGTGCGGTGAACCCTCCGGAGACGAGGCGGCGCAGCCGCAGGTGGTCCTCCGGGTCGATGTTGAGGAGGTTGGCGTCGAGGGCCGGCGGCAGGCTGAAGCCGCTGAACCCGGTCGTCGAATGGCGCTTGTTGACGGAGTACCGGGCGCCGGCGAGCCCGGCCCGTACGTCCGACGCGCGGGTGACCAGCCACACCGGGGAGCCCTCGGGGAGCGCGACGCGGTGCACCGGACCGGCGGCGCGCAGGCGCGCGTGGACGGCGTAGGGGTCGCGTGCGAACGACTCGTCGAACGGGCACGGGAGGGCCGGGAGGGGGTGCGTGGGAGTGGTCGCTGCGTTCGGGGTCATGCCGTGAAGGGTTCCTTGTCTGGTGCCGGTGTCCGGTGGCGGCGTCCTGTGGCGCTGTCCGGTGACGGTGAGCGCGGGAGGTCATTCGGCGGTGATGCGCGCGCCGAGCCACACCATCGCGGGCGGGATCTCCCGCTTCCACGTGTTGAAGTTGTGCCCGCCGTGGTCGAGGGTGATCGACGAGACGCGCGCCGGCGCCTTCACCTTCTCGATGAACTTCTGCGTCGGCTTGTAGTTCCCCTCGCCCTGCAACGAGGTGGCCACCAGGAAGGAGGACTTCCCCTGGGGTAGGTTGTCCAGGCTCCACAGCAGGTCGGATCGTTTCTCCTCGGCGGTGTTCCCGTGGAAGAGATCACCGGAGTACTCGTCGACCTCCGGCTTGTAGTCCGCCGACAGGCCCACTCCGGCCGCGTAGCTCTCCGGGTGCTGCAACGCGACCTTCAGCGCGCAGTAGCCGCCGGTCGAATCCCCGATGACGCCCCAATTGGAGGCCGAGGTGCCGACGCGGTAGGCACCCGAGATCGCCTTGGGCAGGTCCGTGCCGAAGAAGGTCTCGCTCCGCGGGCCGCCCGGCACGTCGATGCACTGGGTGTTGCGGGTCGGCACCACCGAGGGCTGCATCATGACCAGGATCATCGGGGGCATCTTCTTCTGCTTGGCGAGCGTCCAGGCCGTCTTCGGATACGGCAGCGGCTTGAGCAGGTTCTCCGCCATGCCCGGGAATCCGGTGAGCACCACGGTGGCGGGGAACTTCCTGTTCTCGTTCCCCTTCTGGAAGTACTCCGGCGGCAGGTACACATAGGCCTGGACGACGGCCTTGGACCGCTCGCCCTGCACCGCGATCTTCTCGATCTCGCCGCCGACGTGCGGAGTTCCGCCGCCCCGCATCTCCGTCGGCTGCCGGCCGAGGAGTCGCACGGCCGAGCCCCCGGGCGCGTCCTGGCCCACGGAGGGCATCGTGCGCTCCTTTCCGGCCAGGTCCGCCCAGGAACCGTAGAGCAGGAAGGTCCGGTTGGCCGTGAGACCGATGGAGGCGAGCAGCAGCACCTGGAGCACCAGGATCACGCCGACCCGCCCGAGCGCCGGCCTCCCGCCCCGACGACCGAGCCGCGGCCAGAGCCACACGGCGGCCACGAAGGCCAGCACCGTGGCGATTACGACGACGGTCAGGAGCGTGCTGCTGGTCAGACTCACGGATCGGGACGACTCTCTACGCTGTGTCGGCACGGGCCTGCGGCCCGGCGGCGCCGCATGTGCCGGCGCACAGGGCAAGACTGCAACGGAACCCGATCCGTTCCACACCACTGCGACTCGGCCAGAACCCGTCGGTACCGGCGTCAGGACGGACTCCGGCCAATTCATTGACATGGGCCTGACATTTCAAGGTCCCTGTGGGACCTTCCCCAGCGTGTTCGCAAGCTCTCTCCCCCGGCCATGACGGAAACCGCCCCGGACGGCCGGCGCACGCCGGCGAGGCCCCCCAAGGCCCCGCTTCACACCCCACGAGGACGTGGCGAAGAGGAGCGACAGGATGAAGATCTCGACATGGCCGGGCACGACCGCCCTGGCAGCAGCAGTACTGATCGGCGGAGCGACGTCGGCGACGGCCCTGGGCCCCAGCGCCGACCAGCTGCTCGACGGCGTCATCGTCGTCGCCGGCAACACCTGCACCTGGACCAACGCGCACTCCAGCGCCAACCCCCCGAGCGCGCTGACGGTCGACAGGACGACCATCAACACACCGGGCGGCAACCTCGGCTGCAACGGCAGCATCACCGCCTCCCTCAACAACGACCCCGCGTTCACGTTCGACGACGCCGCCGGCCTCGCCAGGACGAACGCCATCGACATCACGGGCAAGCAGAGCTTCATCTCCTGCCGCTACAAGGCCACGAACATCACGTGGAACCGCGACGGGGTCACCCGCAAGTACGTCAACCAGGCCTTCACCGCGGCCAAGGTGTCGGGCAGCTTCCTCTGTCCCGGCTCGGTCACGACGGCGGCCGGTGACGCCTCGATGCTGTTCCACTGATCCGGCATCCACCGCGGCTGCCGCAGCCCACGACGGACTGCGGCAGCCGAGCGGATCAGGCCGGGCAGATGCCGCGTTCGTGGTCGACCGTGGCCGTCGCGCTGGAGAACTGCCACTGCGGGGCCAGGAGCTGGGTCTTCAGCTGACCGGCCGCCGCCGGGCTCTCCACCACGTAGCCGAAGTCCTGGAGCCACGCCGGGTAGAGGTTCTTGGAACCGATGTAGAAGGCCGAGTCGTCCACGGAGACCACCTTGTGGTGCTGCGCGTACGGGTGGCCGTCGGCCCACTTCGGGCTCTGGGAGCTGCGGAACGTGGCCAGCTGGAGGTTCGAGCACATCGTGGCCCTGGCCGTGCCCCGGTCGCCGGTCAGCAGGGCGAGGCGGTCGCGCAGCGTGTCGCTGATCTCCGAGAGCGACTTGATCTGCGAGTAGCCGCCGCTGCCCACGGCGCCGCGGTTGGCGGGGTCGCTGACGACGATGCGGACCTTCACGCCGGCGGCCATCCGTGCGGCGAGGGCGTCGTAGACGCGGATGTCGTAGCGGGGCAGCGGCGGGCAGGTCGCGTTGACGTCCTGCTGGGAGATCTCGATGTGCCGGGCCGCACTGGAGATCAGCGTCCGCAGGGCGCTCTCCTCCGGGTTGACCGTGTCGTAGTCGCGGTCGGCGTTGGTGTTGTCGTGCAGGCCCACGCCGCACTTGGTGTCGGCGGCGGTGGGCAGCGCGGGCCGGAAGGCCGAGGACGGATCGCTGCGCTTGATCCCGACGCCGAGGCCGCCGACGGCGATGGCCGGCACGTCGCCCGGGCTCGCCGGAGGCGTGGCGGGGTTGGTGTCCTTGGCCAGCGCGGGCATGCACGCGGCGCCGTTGGAGGAGGCGAACCAGACGCTGGCGATGTTGCTCTTGTTCTGGCAGGTCCAGGACCACAGTTCGTCGAGGTAGCGACCCGCGGACGCGGCGGCCGGACCGCGCAGGGCGAGGTCGACGTCGGCGACCGGGTGGGCGGTGTCCAGGTAGTCGTCCTTCCAGTCGTTGATGCCACCGGTGATCACGGACCGTCTATCGACCACGAGGATCTTCGAGTGGTTCCAGGAGAACGCCGTCTTCGAGGTCGTCATCGAGGCGACGTTCAGGTCGACGTTGCGGGCGTCCGCGCCGAGCTTGGCGACGAGTTCGTCCCGGTACTTCGAGGGCAGCACGTTCAGGTGGTAGACCGGAGCGGCGCCGACCAGCACGCGCACCTTCAGCTTGTTGCCGCGCGCCGCCGAGGACTTGAGACCGGCGACGACGGCGTCCTGGAACGCTCCGTTGGGGAACGGTGCGAGAGTCGATATGTCGACTGTCTGGGTCGCCTGGGAGATGTTCTCCGTCATCTTGGCGAGCAGCCGCTCGGTGCCCGGCCGGGCGGCGCAGGTGTCGTCGCCCCAGCAACCGGGGGTCTGCAGCAGCCAGTCGCCGCCGCCGGGCGTCGAGGCGTCGAGGACGTTGCCGGCGGTGCGTTCCCAGACCTGGCCTTCGAGGCCGGGGGACACCTGGCGGAGCGTCTGCTCCACCGCGTCGAGGTGGGGCGCCGGGGCGGCGGGCCCGGTGCCGGCCGCCGCGGCGGCGGAGGCCGGGCCGGCGGCGAACAGGGCCAGCACGACCGCCGGAACCGCGGCGCGGACGGCGGCGACGGACGGGCGATGAAGGGTATGGCGGTGCAATGTGACTTCCTTGCAGGAGGGATCGCGGGTCGCCGCGACGGGGGCGACCGGCAAGATCAACTCGCGGAAGTTACCACCCGGTCACAAGAGTGGGGAATTCGCGCACATCGATTCGGCCACGGCGGTGCGAGGGACTGTCGGTCGGATCGAAAAAGATCGAAAAGGAGCGAAAAGGGTCCTGGCGTGGCCGGATTGGACAAGTGGTCGATGGACCGACCACGATGATGCGCGCTAGATCACGGCAGCTCAGGGGGGCAAACCGGTCAGATGGTGATGTTCCTCCGGCCGATCTGCTACGTCCCCGTTTCCGACACCGGAGAGTTTTAGCCATGAGCTTCGGCGACCCGAACAACCCGTACGGCCAGCAGCCCCCGCAGGGTCAGCCCGGTTACCCGCAGCAGGCACCCCAGGGCGTGCCGCCGCAGTACGGCTACCCGCAGCAGCCTCCGCAGGGCGTCCCCCCGCAGTACGGCCACCCGCAGCAGACCCCGCCGCCGTACGGCGCCTACCCGCCGCCCGCGATGCCGGGCATGCCGGGCTCCGGCATGCCGCCGCTCGCCCACTGGGGCCAGCGCGTCGGCGCGTACCTGCTCGACGCCCTGATCATCGCGGGTCCGATGTACGCCCTCGGCTTCATCGACCTGGCCAACAGCGACGACCCCGCCAACGCCGGCCCCGGCATCTTCTTCACCATAGGCATCCTGTACGCGCTGGGCATGGGCCTCTTCCAGCTCTACAAGGAGGGCACCACCGGTCAGACGACCGGCAAGAAGGTCCTCGGCATCAGCCTGCGCCGCGAGGTCGACGGCGCCTTCCTCGGGTTCGGCATGGCGTTCGTCCGCAAGCTGGCCCACATCGTCGACGGCATCCCCTGCTACCTCGGCTGGCTGTGGCCGCTGTGGGACGAGAAGAAGCAGACCTTCGCCGACAAGATGTGCAACACCGTGGTCATCCAGGTGCCCAAGGGCTGAGGCCGCCCCTCTCCCCCTTCTTCCCACCCGGCAGCGGAGTTCGTCCGCTGCCGGGTGGCCGCGTTTGCGGCCGCGGCCGCGGACTCAGCCGCCGTGCGGCGGGCGGGCCGCGGCGGAGCGGTGGGCGAAGCGGTCGGCCGCCCGGCGGCCTCGGCGCTCCACCGGGAGGGTTCCGGTCGCCGCGGCCAGGCCGTACGGCGGCATGTCGAAGTAGATCGACTCGTACGAACCCTCGGGCGCGACGTACGCCTCGTGCCACAGGCCCACGTGTCCGCGCAGCTTCGACTCGCGCTCCTTCCGGTTGATCACGGCCCATGCGCGGTGGTGGAACATGTCCGGCGCCTTGGCGTACGCGTAGAGCTTCTCCTTGGACTCCCAGTACTGGACCACGTAGTACGTACGCGGCGAACCGGTGAGCAGGACGTGGCCGAGCAGTCCGCGGCCCTTGTCCCGGCCCAGTTCGCGCAGCATGCGCAGCATGGCCAGGAAGACCGGCACCCAGTGGTGCACGGCCCAGAAGTGGTTGATGCGCATTCCGATCAGCAGCACGGTGGCGTCACCCTCGACCGCCGCGGTGGTGTGGCCCGGTATCGGCTTGGCGAACACACTTCCTCCAGAACGCTGGTTGGATAGCGACACTGTCCAAGGTTGATTGGATAGTGGCACTCCCCCAGGAAGGGCACAAGAGATGCGGCTGGCAGAGCTGAGCGAGCGGAGCGGCGTCTCCACCGCGACGGTCAAGTACTACCTGCGGGAAGGGCTGTTGCCGCCGGGGCGCAGGGTCAGCGCGACCACGGCCGACTACGACGACGGCCACCTGCGCCGGCTGCGGCTGATCCGCGCGCTCCTCCAGGTCGGCGGGATCCCGGTGGCGACGGCCCGGGAGGTGCTCCGCCACGTCGACGACGACTCGCTCGGCCGCACGATCCGCCTCGGCGCCGCCCTGTGGGCCCTGCCCCAGGGGCCCGACCCGGACGACTCGGACGAAGCGGTGGCCACGGCGCGGCTGGAAGTCGACCGGCTGCTCGACATCCTGGGCTGGACGACGGCCCGGGAGCTCGGCGCCCTCTCCCCCGTCCACCGGTCGCTGGTGGTGGCGGTGGCCTCGCTCATCCGGCTCGGCTATCCCTGGCACGCCGAGCTGATGGCCCCGTACGCCGAGTTGATGCACCAGGCGGCGGTCCGCGACCTGGACTTCGTGGAGACGCACCCCTCCGAGGCCGAGAAGGTCGAGACCGCCGTGGCGGCGGCCGTGCTGTTCCAGCCGGTGATGAAGGCGCTCCACCGGCTGGCCCAGGAAGAGGAGTCGGCCCGGCGGTACGGGTTGTGAGCCGGTGACGGGCTCCCGGGCCCGTTCGTCACGAAGCCGCCGTCAGGGCCGCCCGTAGCCGCCGGGCCTGCCTGACCAACTGCGAGGAGCCGGACCGCGCGGCGGCCTCGGCCAGCCCGGCCGGGGCGGGCCCGCAGGCACCGCAGCGCTCCACGCAGTCCGCCGCGACCGCCAGCAGCTCCCCCGTGCCCCGCACCGCTGCGCCCCCGGCCGCCAGCAGCGGTGTCAGCGCCTGCGCGAGCACCGCCCAGGTGGTGGCGTACGCACCGGTGGCGGCGGCCGTGCGCGCCGCCTCGGCCAGCCGGTTGGGCTTCACCGTGCCCAGGGCGAGCAGTTCGGCCAGGTCCCGCCCGACCCTCGGGGCGTCCAGCTCGCCCCGGGCGGCGAGGAGAAGCAGCGCGTCCACGGCCGCGTGGCGGTCCTCGGCATGGCGGGCGCCCAGACCGGTGGCCACCGTCAGGTGCAGGGCGGGGCCCGCCGGTCCGCCCAGTTCCGCGAGCCGCGGCAGCGGAGCTCCGGCGCCGCCCTCCCGGGCCGTGGCGCCCGCGGTCACCTCGGGCAGCAGCCATGCCGCCTGCATCTCCCGGTCCTCGGGCAGGACGGACTGCTGGACGAGGCCGCCCGCGCAGCTGGGCGAACAGCCGCGGGCCGATTCGGTGTGCGCCCGGCCCAGGCCGCGGAAGGCGGCCGGGAACTCCTCGCGGACGACGCACCGCTCCGCGGTATCCAGCACGATCCGCCGGGGCGCCGCCGCCCGGGGCGGCCGGTCCCACCGGCGGGGGCCGGACTGCGGGTCCGGTGCGGCGGCCGGTGCGGCGGCCGGTCCGGTGAGCGGGGTGGTGAACGGGGCGGTGAACGGGGCGCGGTCCGGGGACGGCACCCGGAGCGGGTCCGGGAAGGGGTCCGTCACCCGGCGCCGTACCGCGGGCGGTTCGCCCGCGCCCGCGAGCCAGGCCGCCAGCCGGTCGCCCTCGGGGGTGCCAAGCGCGGCCGCCGCGGGCACGGCCCCGGGGCTGCGCCGCACCCGCAGCAGCGCCTGGGCGAAGTCGGCCGGGCCGGGCCCCGTTCCTAGCCGCCGGTAGGCGGCGAGCCGTACGACGAGCTCCTCGGGCTCCAGCGACCCCGTCTCCCAGGTGGGGGTGGCAAGGAGGAACGGCAGCGGGTCGGTGAGGACGCGGTGCGCGGCCTCCGCCAGCCGTGCGGCCGTTACGGCGCTCAGCGCCGCGTGGACGCAGTCCGGCCGGCAGCCGTCGCCGTGCGCCGTGCGCCCCGGCAACAGGTCGGGCGCGCGCACCCGATCGAGGACGGCCGCCACCACCAGTTCCAGTCCGGTCAGCTGCCCCGGGTCCACCGGACGCCCGCCCCCGGGATGCCACCGGAGGCCGCCGAGGGCCGCGCGCAGGGCCTCGGCCAGGGCGGCGCGGTCGTGGTGGGCGTGCCGGACCAGGCCGTCCAGGGCCGACTCGAACACGGCGGCGGTCGGTTCCCCGGCCGTGACGGAGGCCGCGACCAGGGCGACGGTCCCCGCGAGCGTCGGGGGCCCGGAGGCGAGGCGGCGGGGCACCGGCGCCGGGGGCAGGACCTCCGCGTACGCGGGCTCGGCACAGGCGCCGGCTGCGGGCGAGGCGGTGGACCCGAGGAGCTCCGCGGCGGCGCGCCGGTGGAGGGGACTCAACGCCTCGGCCCGGAGCGCGAGTTCCCGGCGCAGCTCGCGGTCGGCGGGCGGCAGGTACCTGACGGCCAGTCCGAGGGCGCGTTCCTGGAGGGTGGTGTCCTCGTGCCCGAACGCGACGGCGACGGCGGGGAGCAGGGTGTGCCGGGTCGCCGGATCGCGCCGCAAGGCCTGACCCAAGAGCCCCAGCTGGGCGCGCACGAGCTTCTTCTCCGGGCGGCGCAGGACCGCGCCCGACATCTGCGCGAGCCGCTGCGCGGGCAGCCCGCCCGCGTCGGCGAGCCGGACGAGCACCTGCTGTGCGTGGCCGGCGAGCGGCGACGGCGCTTCGGCGGCCAGCTCGATCCAGTCGGCGGTCCGCTCCCGTTCCTCGGTCGGGGTGAGTTCGAGGCGCGTCAGCATGGCGAGGAAGAACTTCAGCTGGTTCTGTCGGCCGCCGCGCCGCAGGCGGGCGACGCAGCCGTCGACCAGGACGCGCCGTTCGACGATCCCCTCCTGTGCGAGCGCGGCCAGTTCGGACGGCCAGTGGTTGGGGGCCGTCGGATCACTGCACCAGTGCAGTGCCTCGGGGGACTCGGTCGTCGTGAAGAGCAGGGGCACCAGTTCGCGTGCGTACGGATCCTGGCGCAGGACGATGGACAGGGGGCTGTGCGTGGAACGCGCGCGGTCCATGGTGAAGATGGACCGCACCCAGCCGTGGACGAACGCGTCGGTCGTGGGCACGGGGCAGTCGGCGATCCGCACCAGCTCCCGGACGAGCGGATAGTCCGCCTCGGCGGTCGCGGTGTTCTCGGCGAGGTGGTGGGCGAGCTCGCCGAGCCAGCCGGGGTCGCGGTCGGCGAGCAGGTCGAGCAGCGGTCCGGTGGGGAACTCCTGCCCCTCGCGCAGGTCGTGCGCGCCGATCCAGTCGGCCGCGGCGGTCGCGCCGGTGTGGCAACCGGCGCCGGCGACGAGCAGGGCGGAGCGGATGCGGTCGCGCTCGCGCCAGCGGCTCCAGTCCCAGCCGCGTATTTCGGCGCGCAGAAGGGCGAGTCGGGCGAGCAGTTCCTGGCGCTCGGGCGCCGTCAGCGGCTTGAGCAGGCCGGGGAGCTGGTCGGTGCGGCCTTCGCGGACCGCTTCGAGTATCGGGTTCATGGCGCCCTTCCGGTGGGGGGGGAGGCGGTGGTGGTGGGGCGGTTCGCTGGCGGCCGCACGCCGCGCCGGGCTCCGCGCGCGGCCCCGGCGGCCAAGGTAATCCGGCCTGGCCCCGGCCGGTGCAGGCTCGGGCCGCCGCTGGCCGATTCATGGCGCCGGGTCCGGTCCTGCGGCTCGGGCCGGCCCCGCGGCGTCCGGCTCCCCGGGCTGATCGAGCCCGGGGTGGCCTGGTCCGGCCTGGTCCGCAGGGCGGTACCTGGCGGGCGGGTTCGCCCGCGGACGTCGGCGGCGGTGGCGTCCGGGTCCGGGCGACCGCGCCCCTCGGTGGACGGGGCGCGGGCGGCGGGCCGCCGGGGTGCCGGCGTTCGGCGCGCCGGGAATCGTAGACCGGTTGCGGGAGGAACGCCCGCCGTCGACGGATACCCCGTCACCTGTCCGTCACTTCGGGGTCAGCCCGGTCCGGAGGAAGGGCCTCGTCGCCCGGCCTGCGGGGGGCCAGTCGGTCCACGACCTCGGCCAGGTCCTCGCACACCCGCTCGATCTCCTCGCGGATGTTGATCTGCTCGGTCACCAGTGCGGACAGGATCAGTGCGATCAGGGCCGCCGAGCCGTTGAGCGCCTGGACGTTGACCATGATCTCGAAGAGGGTGTGGCCGGCGAACGGTCCGGCGCCCTTGGTCGCCGCCCAGATCACCACGACGGACAGGACCAGGACGCAGGGCGCGCTGCCGGCCAGCTGGAAGCGCACGGCGGACCAGATCAGCAGCGGGAAGACGAGGAAGAGCAGCGACAGGGGGCTCTGGGTGGCCGCGAGGGCGACGACCCCGATGACGGCGGTGAGCGCCACCGCCTCGGCGACCTGATAGGCGTCGTGCGGCATCCGGACCGTGCGCAGGACGAGCAGGAGCGGGGTCACCACGAGCACCCCCATGGCGTCTCCGGCCCACCACGCCGACCACACCGGCCAGAAATCGCTCGGTGCCAGGTCTCCGGTGGCGACCAGCACCCCGGTGCCGATGGAGGCGCTGAGCAGCATCGGCAGCAGCCCGCCCAGGAAGACCAGGGCCAGGCCGTCGCGCAGCCGGTCGATCTGGGTGCGGAAGCCCACACGGCGCAGCAGCAGGTACGCGCACAGCGGTGCGAGGGTGTTCCCCAGGACGATGCCGGCGTCGGCGATCTGGAAGCTGCTGAGGTGCTCGATGGAGAGGTACGTTCCGAGGGCGATGCCGGGCCAGATCCGCGGGCCGCACCACAGCAGGGCGGCGACCGCGATGCCCGTGGGCAGCCACAGGGCCGTGACCACCGCGCCCTCGACCACCACGCGCAGCAGGAGGCCGATCCGGGCTGCGGCGTAGTAGGCGGCGGCGACGGCGAGGATCCCGAGAAGGGTTCCGGTCGGACGTCGCCATTCCTCGGTGCGCACCACAGCATCAGACAACAACCGCCGCCTCGGGGCGGGCCGTGACACGCGCTACCAGGTGCGGGGTCCTGCCGCGTCATGGCTGAGGACGAGCACCGCCGCGTCGTCCGCGTGGCCGGTGGAATCGGCCACCTTCATGATTTCCCCGGCGATCTCGTCGGGGTCGGCGCCGGCCGCCTCCCGGACCACCCGGGCCACGCGGGCCAGTCCGTCGTCGATCGGGAACGACGGTCCTTCGACCACGCCGTCGGTGAGCAGGACGATGGAGCCCGCCTGGTCCAGCCGGCGCCGGGTCACCGCGTACCCCGCGCCCGGCTCGACTCCGAGCGGCGGGCCGCCCTCGTCGTCGGTGATGCCGTAGCTGCCGTCGACCGTGGCCCAGACGGAGGGCACGTGGCCCGCCCGGGCGGATTCGAGCTCCCAGGTTTCGGGGTCGAAGCGCAGGAGGGTGCAGGTCGCGAAGAGTTCGCGGTCCATCGACAGCAGTACGTCGTTGGCCCGGCTCAGCACCTCGCCCGGGTCGAAGACGACGGCGGACACCGCGCGCAGGCCGACGCGTACCTGCCCCATGAAGGCGGCGGCCTCGACGTCATGCCCCTGGACGTCGCCGATGGAGAAGGCGAGCTCGCCTTCGGGCAGCCGGAAGCCGTCGTACCAGTCGCCGCCGATGTCCAGGCCGTGCCGGGCGGGTGCGTAGCGGGCCGCGCTGCGCAGGCCGGGCAGGGCGGGCAGGGAGGCCGGCAGCATCTCGCGCTGGAGGGCTTCGGCGAGCTCCACCCGCGCCTGCTGGAGTTCCGCTCCCGCGCGCGCCCGGTCCGTGAGCCGCCCCAGTTTGGTCAGCAGGTCGGCGGCGCTCACGACCTTCGGGGGACGGCGCGAGGTCACGGACCGCTCCCGGGTGCATCCATGTGTCCCTGCTCTCGGCTCTCGCTGCGCGCGGTGCGCCAAAGACCCGAGCACATCATATTTCCGGCCTCCGGGGGTCGCGACAGATACGGTCGGCGCAGCCGGGGACCGGCCCCGCCCGACGGGGGGCGGGCGACCACAGGGCGTGAGCTATGTTTGAAGACGAGTGACATGAGAGGGAGGCCCATCGGTGTCATCGGGGCAGCAGGCACGCGCACAGGCGGCTGCGATCACGCCGAGTGGGCAGACGCCGCCGGTACACGAGCGCGCTCCCGGAGACCGGGTCCGCGCGCTGTTCGACGGCCACCGGCTGTCACCCGGGCAGCGGCGGATCGCCCAGTACCTGATCGACCACCTCACCGAGGCCGCGTTCCTCTCGATCACCGAGCTCGCGGAGCGGGTGGGCGTCAGCCAGCCTTCGGTGACGCGTTTCGCCACCGCCCTCGGGTTCAGCGGCTACCCGGCCCTGCGCGACGCGCTCCAGCCGATGGCACTGAGCGCCGTCGCGGGTCCGGAGAGCCGCGAGCAGTTCCGCCACAACGAGCTCCAGGCGGCCGTGGACGCCGAGATCCTGAACCTGGAGAACGTCCGGCGGCTGCTCGCCGACACCGACCAGCTGCTCGACATCGGCCGTGAGCTGGCCCGCTCGGTGCCGCTGACGGTCCTCGGCCTGCGGATCTCGGTCTCGCTCGCGGAGTACTTCGCCTACGCGGCACGGCGCATCCATCCGGACGTCCGGCTGGTGACACGTGGAGGCAGCGTGGCTTATGACGCCCTGCTCCAGTCCCGGGAGGCCGGCGGGACCTGGGCGCTGGCGTTCGCCATGCCCCGGCACGCCAAGGAGACCCTGGCGGCGCTCCGGGCCGCCCGCAGCGCCGGGCTGAAGATCGTGCTGATCACCGACACCACCCTGGGTCCCCTCGTGGACGAGGCGGACGTGGTGCTGACCGCCGGGACCGGGGCCCGGCTGGTCTTCGACTCGTACGCGGCGCCGGGGATGCTGTCCGCGGCACTGCTCCAGGCGATGGCCGACGCGGATCCCGAGCGGACCCAGGCGCGGCTCGAAGGGTACGAGCAGGTCGCGGACCAGCACGGATTCTTCCTGTAAGGCCGACTTTCAACCGGTATGAGGCAGTCCACTTTCACGCCACTCCCACGTATGTAATTTTTCATTCTCTTGTTTACTCGACGGTATATATGTTTACTGAGCAGCGCGCCGGATCCACCAGACGCCAAGGAGAGCGACCCCACGCCCTCCCAGAACGAACATCCCGCGCGGGACGCTCCTCCTCACGCCCCGCCTCGCTGCCCGTTCCCGGCACTGGGATCCACCAGAGCGCTTGTGGCGGCCTCGGTCAACCCCTGGGCCGAGGCCGCCCACCAACGTCTCGATCAGAGTTCGACACCATTCGGAAGCGACGAGAATGCGCCAGATGGCCTCCACCACGCTCAGCCCGGACTGGCCCTGTCAGGTCAAGGCCCCCGGTACCCATGACTGGGAACGCACGGCCATGCGCTGGCTGCGGGATCTGCTCCCGGCCCGCTACGGCAGCTACTCGACGCTGACCCGCAGCCCCGTCCTCCTCACCCGGCACGCCCAGCTCCAGCTCCAGCACGAGATGCGGGCGGTCCGGGTCGCACTGGAGACCAGCCGGGCGGAACTGCCCTCGATGGGCGTGGCCGAGTCCGTCATCGAGAACTCGATCCGCATGTACGCCGTCGAGCTCCAGCAGCTGGGCCGGCTCTCCCGCGCCGTGCGCCTCGTCGGCGACGCGCTGCGCGTGTCACCCAGTTGACGCGTCACACCCAGTTGACCTGCGCACGGCCCAGCAGGGGGTCGTCCACCAACTCCCACAGCGGGACCGCGTAATTCCCGAATCCGTAGCGGCCCCCGTAGTGCAGGCCGAGGACGCGGTGGTCGACCAGGTCCAGGACCGGGGAGCCGCTGTTGCCGCCCAGGGTGGAGCAGTCGTGCTTCACCGTGAGCTCGCCGGGAACCAGCCCCGTCGTCGTACCGGGCTGGAGGCGCTTCACGTTGTAGACGTCCATGAAGATGCGGCGCATGGCCTCCGGTTCGTTGCGCCGGCCGTCCTCCGCCGGGTAGCCGATCACGTACACCGGCCGGCCGGGCACGTCCGCGGGCGGATCGGCCGCCACTGCCAGCGGCGTCGCCGGCGCCCGGCCGTCCCCGGCGGCGTCGATGCGCAACAGGGCCATGTCGAGGTCGGGGTGGATCCCCACCACCTCCGTGATCGTGAACTCCAGCGAGGCGTCGCCGGGCACGGCGGACAGCTCCTCGGCCAGGTCCAGCCGTGCGGCCATGCCCGGCCGGAACGACCAGCCGGCACCGTCGCCCTGGGCGAACTCGACGGCCACGTGGCGGTTCGTCATCACGACGTCGTGGCCCACGAGGAACGCGGTGCCCAGCCAGTCCAGGCTGGGGTGCCCGGTGACCTCCACGCGGCCCACCCGGGCGATCGACTCCCGGATGCCGGCGCGCTGGCCGTCGAGGACCGCCCAGTCGCCCTGCTGCGAAGGGAAGTCGCGGCCCTGGATCAGCAGGGCGGGCCGGCCTTCGAGGAGGACGATCGCCTCGACGCCGAAGTACTCGTCGTCGTTGACCTCGTCCGCCCGCCCGGCGGCGAGCTTCTCCAGTCCACTGACGCCCGCGGTCAGCACCCTGGCCCGCTCCTGCCGGGCGAACTCGCCGATCTGCCCGGCCGGGGCCCGGTCCGCTGGAAGGTCCTGCGAGGACTCGGGGATCTCCGCTTCCAGTCCCCGGCGTACCCGTTCGGCGACCTCGCGCAGGTCTCCGAAGACCTGCGCGGGCCCGGTCGCCACCGGTGATCCTCCGCTGCCACGCGTGCTCATGCTCATGCCACCTCCGCACCGTTGCGCTGCGCCAGCGCCGACTGCGCCGCCGCGATCTCGGCGTGGACCTCGGGGCTGTGCTCCTGCAGGTGTCGCATGACGCTGCTGATCTGGGTGCCCACGTTGACGAACGCGGTGGTCTTGCCCTGGAAGTTGACGTCCTCGACCCGGCGCGTCCCGCGGTGCAGCGCGACGACCTGCCAGTCGTCGGTGAAGACGGGCGAACCCGAGGAGCCGCCCCGGGTGTCGGTGAAGTAGCGGACGTCGTTCTCGGTCGCCTCGTACACGAGGTTGTTGCGCAGCGCGACCCGCTTGGGCTGTCCGCCGGGGTGCTGGATGATGTTGACCGCCACCGGCTGCTCCACGGTGACCGTCAACGGACCGGTCGCCACCCGCAGGGCGGGCCGCGGCGGCCGGCCGCTGAGCCGCAGGATCGCGTAGTCGAGCTCCTCGTCCCAGGCGACCAGTCCGCTGGCGGCCACCTCCTCGGTCTCCGTGTCGTCGGCTCCGTAGTCGAAGCGCGAGCGGGAGTTCTGCGCCTGGAGCTGGAGGTCCGCGGGGTCCACGACGCCGCGGTCGGTGGCGGTGCGGGTACGGGCGTTGACCACGTGGTGGTTGGTGACGAGCAGGTCCGGGGCGATGAGCCAGCCCGTCCCCGAGTGCGGGAAGCCGTTCGGCTGGAGCGGTGCGCCGGCCTGGTACGGCAGGACCTTGATCCGGGCGACCGAGGTACCTGCCACCTCACCCGCGCGCAGGAACTCGAAGGGCACCGTGTCGTCGAAGTGGACGATCTCCTCCTTGGTCTCCCCTGCGGTCAGCCCGGCCGGCACGTCCGGCTCGCCGGCGGCGTCGCGGGCGACCGCGTCCAGGGCCTTCTGAAAGACGGCGAGCGGCCCCGCCTCGGCGCTCTGGGCGACGGCGTTGCGCAGCCAGATCTCCAGCGGGACCGAACCGTCGATGAGCCGCTCCACCCGGTTCATCTCGTTGAGGTCCGAGCGCACCTGCATGCCGGGGGCCGCCATCAGCGGCAGTGTGCCCTGGTACTTGAGCATGATCCCGTCGAGCAGCAGCCGCCGTGCGGAGGGGTCGGCCAGCCCGGCCTCCTGCGTGGCCTCGACCAGCCGGCCGATGTCCTCGATGGGGAGATAGGCGTCGCTCATCCGGATTCAGGCCACGCGTGGGCCGTTCCTTTCGGGGGTGCGGACCGGTGCCGGCGGTGCCGGTCCGGGGGTCGCCGCGCCCATGGCCGCGGCGACGCCGGAAACGAGCTCGCCGCTGCGGTCGCGCAGCACGAGGAGCCGGCGGGCGAGCCCATCGAGGGTGCCCCGGCTGCGCGCCTCGCGCAGGATGCCGGCCATCCCGGTGTACGGGGCGCCGCTGGGCGCCCCGCCCTTCCGCGGCTCCGACGACGGCGGGGAAGAGGAGGGGGAAGGGGAAGGGGAAGGGGAAGGGGAAGGCGGCGGGGACGGCGGTACGGGGCCGACGGCGTTCTGGAGGATCTTCGCCAGGGCGAACCGCAGCTCGGGCTGGACCGCCAACACGCGCCCGATCGTCTGCGCGAGCGCGTCCAGGGCCCCGTCGTCGGTGTCCGGCAGGCCCACCACCTCCAGGGTGTGGCCGAGCGCGGCCGGATCCAGCCGGGACACCTCGGCCGCGACGGCCCGGACCAGGACCGGCTGTTCGGCCAGCGCCTCGTCGGGCAGCTGCCGCAGCCTCCGGGCCAGGCGCCGGTCGATCTCGGAGCCGCCCTCGGGCGCGGAGGCCAGCCGGGACCGCGCCAGCATGGCGCCCATCGCGTCGAAGTCGCGGCCCAGACCGGTCGCGATGTCCTCCGCTTCGGCGAGGTCGCGTTCGGCGTCGCGTACGTCGCCGTCCTCCTCCGCGAGGTGCGCAGCGAGCAACAGCAGGTCCAGCTGCGCATCCGCGTCGCCCGCCTCCTCAGCGCGGTCGACCGCCTCCTGGGCCGTGTCCCGCGCCTCCTCGCGCCGTCCGCTGCGGGCCAGGGTGGTGACGAGCAGCGCGTGCAGCGGGCTGCCCGGGGTCCAGGGGCGCCGCTCGGCGAGCCGGGCCGCCGCCTGGTCGGTGTAGCCCTGCGCCAGCAGGTCCTCGACCTCGCGTGCGGCGATCCGCTCCCAGTCCTCCTGGTCGGCGTCGAGCATCACCTGGTCCGGGATGTGCCCGCCGAGGCGGCCGGTCAGGAACGCGGCCGACCGGGACGCCATGTCCTGGTCCGCGCGGTCCAGGTAGCGCTCGACGCCGGGCTCCCAGCGCCGTTCCACCGAGCGCGGGCTCTCGTTCAGGCGCAGCCGGTGGTAGATCTCCTCCGCGCGGGCCTCCGCGCCGTTGCGCGCCGCGTAGTGCTCCACCGCGCGCTGCGCGACCGCGCGCATCAGGTCGGCGCGCGCCGTGTCCGACAGGCGCAGCATGATGGCCCGCAGGTCGGAGCGGTGGCGCAGGGCACCGGGGCCGGCGGGCTCCATCAGGTCGAGCCGGGCCAGCTGGCCGAAGAGCTGGTCGGCGCGCTCCCGGGAGTCCACGCGCAGTCCGCAGGCCACGGCGAGGACCTCCCCGATCAACTCGGGGGTGATGGTCCGCAGGGCCAGGCCCGCCTGGGCGAGGGCGCGTACCTGCTGGTCGGCGATGTGCTTGAGGATGCGGTCGTACAGGATGCCCTGGACGAGCATCTGGTCGACCGTGCGGTAGAGGTACCGGCGCCGTGCGGGCAGGCTCTCGACGAGCTCGCTCAGCGAACCGGCCTCCCGGCGGGCGAGCACGGCCGCGTGCGCGGCGAGCTTCAGGCTGAGCGGGTGCCCGCCGACCCGCTCGGCCAGGGCGCGGGCCACGCCCTCGTCCTCGACCCCGCAGGACATCAGGAGGTCCACGGCGGCGTCCGGTTCGAGGTCGCCGAGCGCGATCGTCCGCAGTTCCGCGGCCCGCGCCGGATGGTTCACGCTGGCCCGACCGGCGACGATGAACCGCAGCCGCGGATACACCTCCTGGAGGGCGGTCCACATGGCCCACATCCGGCCGAGCACGGGGTTCGCACGGTACTGGGCCTCCTCGAAGGAGTCGATCACGATCACCAGCGGCAGGCCGTCCCCGCCGGGGCCCGTGCCCGTGGCCGCCATCGCCTGGACGAGGCATGCGGCTACCCGCCGTACGAGGTCCGTCTCGCGGGCGCGCGCCAGGGCGTGGAACTGCTCCGCGGCTCCGCGCCCGGCACCCGAGCGGGTGGTGGAGAGCTGGTACAGCTCGTCAATGGTGTTCTGCTCCTCCCGCTGGGTGCGGGCGGTCTCCTCGCACTCGCCGGCCAGCGCGTCGAACGCGGCGCGGTGCCCGGGGTACTGGATGCCGAGCTGCCGGGCGATCTCGGCGACCAGGGTGACGGGCTCGTGGACGGACAGCGTGGGCCGCTCGAAGTCGATGTAGGCGAAGGGGAAGCCGGCGGGGGCCTCGACGAGGAACTTGGCGAGCAGGGTGCTCTTCCCCATGCCGCCCAGGCCGTGGATCAGCAGCGGGGGCTCCTTGACGGAGCCCGCGCCGCCCGCGGCGGTCGGGGAGGCGGCGGGCAGGCCGACGTACGCGCGCAGCTGGTCCAGCTCGCCGGCGCGCCCGCAGAACCGGTCCCGGACCAGGCGTTCGAGGGGTTGGCGCAGCCGGGCGCGCTCCAGCAGCCGCTGGACGTGCTCGGGGTCCGGAATGCCGACGGCGTGCGGGATCTGCGCGAGCCACAGCACCGCCTGGAGGATGTCGCTGAGCTCGTCGACGTCCTGTTCCTCCAGTACCGGCGGCATGCCGCAGAGGTAGGCGAGCGCGAACCGTTCCGTCCCGGGGCCCTCGGGGACCTCGCCGAGGTTGGCCTCCAGGCCCGGACGCGCGGCCTCGGGGCCGGTCAGGCCGCGCAGGGTCGCCTCGCGGACCTCGGGCTTGAGGACCCAGCTGGTGCGGGGCGCCTGGGCGAGGGTCGAACAGTCGTGGACGAGTTCCAGGGCCGCCCTCCCGCTGCTCGCGCCCTCTTCCGGGAGCCGCAGCCGCGTGGGATCGAATCCGGTGAGCAGGCAGGCGGCCTCCCGGTACCTGCTGCGGCTGTCCGCAACGGCCGGCGCGGGCCCACGCGCGGCGGTGAGCAGTTCCCCGCGCAGGCGGTCGGCGAAGTCCTCGCCGGACCGCAGCGAGCGGTACACCTGCACGGTCCGTTCGGCCGCGGTGCAGACCTTCCGCATGTAGCTCTCGTCGCCCGGGCCCCGTGCCGCGTCGAGGATCGTCGATACGGCCGTTTCGGCCAGTGCTTCGATCCCGGCCGGGTCGGGCTGCGCGTCCTTGGGCTGCGGCGCGTCCGCGAAGAACGTCCGGAAGAAGGTGCGCAGATCGTCGGGGCCGGCGAGCCGCGCGGTGTCGCGGCATTCGTTCTTGCGGATGTCGTACGGCAGCTGGCGCATCGTCGGGGAGTAGCCGAGCAGCACCAGTCGGGGCACGGTCTCCTCCTGCACCGGGGTGTACTCGTAGATGGCCAGGGCCAGCTGGCCGATGCAGTCCCAGACGTCGGAGTTGGCGTCGAGCGCGTCGCAGTCGTCGAGGACGAGCCAGAACTGCTCCTCCGCTGCCGTGGCGCGGCTGACGATCCGGTGCACGGCGTTGTCGACCTCCGACAGTGGATCGTTCAACTGTGTCGTGTTCAACGGTGTGGTGCCGGCGTCCGGGTCCCCGACGAACTCGGCCAGCCGGCGCACCACCTGGGCGGCGGTCGAGGTGCGCGACAGCGTCACCCGCACCGGCCGGAACCCGTAGTGCTGGCCGAGGTACCGGATCAGGTTGTACGTGTACGAGCGCCCGCTGTCGGCCTCGCCGTCGACCACCAGCACGGTCTTCTCCGGGTCGGCGAGGAATTCCCTCAGGCGCACGCGCAGCTCTGCGCGGTCGATGAAGACCTCGGTGCCGTTCTTGAGGACTCCGGCGAGGAAATGGTCCTGGTCGGAGGAGTGCACCGTCTCGTCCTCAAGCAGCCTGGCCCGGAACCTGACGGCTTCCGCACCGGCCGGCAGGCTACCCAGCCGGTCGAGGCCGACCAGGACGTCGAGCAGGCGGAGCTGCGCCGTGATGTCCTTGCGCGAGGCGTGCACCAGGGTGCCGGCGTTCTCCCCGCTCTTGTTGGTCAGCGCGAGGGCGCCGACGAACTCCGGCGGGAAGCCGTTCTGGGCGAGCCTGTCCTGCGGGTCCGGGGTGTCGAGCAAGTAGTCACGCACCCAGGTGGTGACGAGGCCCCATTCCGTATCGGTGAGCGGCATACGGCACCTACCCGGCCGCCCGTGGAGGGCGACAGACGGATGGACTGATTGCTATATGTCATCGTTTCACTCGGTCTGTTCGGTGGCAAGGCGGCCGAACAGCAGCCGCACGGGGTTGCGGACGGCTGCGGTCCCGAGGTACTCGCGGATTCCGTGGTGGTTCCTGCTGCCGTTGTGGACCAGGTGGTCGAAGACGAGGCGGGCCGGGGCGTACTCGGGCCGCAGGGTGTGGTCGAGGGCGACGAGGTCGCGGGGGTCGGAGGCGTTGTGCCAGGCGGCGACCCCGGTCGGGACCGCGGGCGGCGCGGCGAGGACGTTCTGGATCTCGGTGACGGCGAGCGGCGATCCGACGGTGACGAACAGGTCGGCCGCGCGCTCCTGCTCCCGCAGCACCTCGTACGCGATGACGCTGCCGAGGTTGTGGCCGATCACGACGAGCGGCCCGGGGTCCGGCTCGTCGTCGCGGGCGGCGTCGAAGGCGGCGTCGAGGGCGCTGCGGACCACGTCCCGCATGGCCGGTCCCGCCCCGCCGAAGAAGTACGCGTAGACGTCCTTGAAGGTGTGTTCCACCAGCAGCCGGAACAGCGGCGTACGGGCGATGCGCTGCCGCGGAACGGCCTCCGGCGACATCTCGCCCTCGGCCCCGCCCTCGGCCAGCGCGTCGGCGAGGTACGCCATGTCCCGCAGCCAGTTGCCGAGCGCCGCTTCGGCCGGGCCGTCCGCCTGCGCGACGCCCTCGGCGGGGTCCGCGGCGGCCTCTCCGCGCGCCTCTGCGAACACCCGTACCGCGAACTCCTCGGACGACTCGTCCGCCGCCGCACCGGGAGCCGGCGACTCCTCGAAGGCCACCACCTCGCCCGCCTCGCCCGCCTCGCCGTCTAGCGGGTCGGGGCCGGCGTCGGGCAGCGGCGCCGGGTAGCGCAGCGGCGCCCAGTAGGCCATGTGCGAGGCCCCGCCCAGGCCGACCCCGAAGAGGGCGGTGTCCCACCGGGACTTGAGCAGGCTCTCGCGGACCTTGTTGCCGTTTCCGTGGACGTAGACGACCCGGGCTCCCATGGCACCTCCCGCGCCGCAGCACGGTTGCCGGTCACCGCCAGTATTGGCCGCCCCCGACGGAGCCCGCCAGTCGGTCGGGGGCGTTGCTCCGCCCGCCACGCCCGATCGGGCGTCGCTGCGCGCCGTGCGGTTCGGCGGGCTCTCCACCGCGGAACGCATCCCCGAGGCACCGCCCGGTGCGGTGCCCCCGTACCCGAGGAGGACCCCATGTCCGCAGGCCTGTCCATCCACGTCGGACTCAACAACGTCGACCCACACAAGTACGACGGCTGGGACGGTCAGCTCGTGGCGTGCGAGAACGACGCCCGTGACATGGCCGAACTGGCCCGCGGCGTCGGGTTCGACGACACCGTGATCCTGACCGGGGACGCCACGGTCGACACCATCACGGGCGAACTCCGCAAGGCGGCGAAGCAGCTCAAGGCCGGTGACATCCTGCTCCTCACCTACTCGGGCCACGGCGGCCAGATGCCCGACACCGACGGCGACGAACCGGACGAGCTCGACGAGACCCTCGTCTTCTTCGACCGTCAGTTCCTCGACGACGAGCTCCACCGGGAGCTGCGGCGCTTCCAGCCGGACGTCCGGATCGTCACCGTGCTCGACTGCTGCCACAGCGGCACCTCCACCGAGATGCCCGGTACTCCCGCCCCGGGCGGGGCGGCGCGGGTCATGCCGGTGCTCAAGCAGCAGCAGATCTTCGAGCGGGACAAGGCGTTCTTCCAAGAGCTCCAGCGCGAGCTCAGGAGTACCGACGGCAACGGTGGGGAACCGGACGTCCTGCTCATCTCCGCCTGCCAGGACGACCAGGTCGCCATGGACGGCCGGGTCAACGGCAAGTTCACCGAGACCCTGCTGCGGGTCTGGAACGGCGGGGCGTTCAGCGGCGGCTACGAGGCCTTCCACCACGACATCAGGAAGCGGATGCCGGCCACCCAGGTCCCGAACTTCTTCACGACGGGCCGGCCCGACCCCGTGTTCCTCGGCCAGAAGCCCTTCACGATCTGAACCTTCGGGCCGGCCGCCACGCATAGGCTCTCCGGTATGAGAATCCTGGCAGTGGGTGCCGGAGCCACGGGCGGCTGGTTCGGCGCGCGCCTCGCCCGGGCCGGGCAGGACGTCACCTTCCTGGTGCGCCCCGGGCGGGCCGCCGTGCTGCGCGAGCGCGGGCTGCGGGTGACGGGCCTCGGCGAAGACCTCATCCTCACCCCGCGGCTGGTGACCGCCGATGCACTGTCACACCCGTACGACCTCGTGCTGCTCTCGGTGAAGTCCACTGCGCTCGGCCGCGCGACGAAGGACCTGGCCCCGGCGGTCGGCTCGCGGACCGCGATCGTGCCGCTGCTCAACGGCATGGCCCATCTCGATCACCTCGTGGGCCACTTCGGTGCCGGGCCGGTCCTCGGCGGCGTCGCCAAAGTGGTCACCACCTTGAACGAGCACGGCGACGTCGTGCGCTTGGCCCCGCCGTCCACCCTGGTCACGGGTGAGGTCGACGGCAGGGCCTCCGACCGGGTGGACGCCGTACGCGCCCTGCTGACCGGGGCCGGCATCGACAGCCCCGAGACGCCGGACGTCGTCGCCTCGATGTGGCACAAGTGGGTCTTCATCACCACCCTGGCGGCCGTGACCTGTCTGGCGCGCGGCTCCGTCGGCGAGGCAGTCGCCGTGCCCGGCGGCGCGGAACTCGGGCGGGCCGTCCTCGCGGAGGCGGCGGCCGTCTCGGCCGCCGCCGGCCGCCCCGTGCCGGACGCCGAACTCGATTTCACCGCACGGACGGTGACCGCACCCGGCTCCCCGCTCACCCCGTCGCTCTACCGGGACCTGGTGGCCGGCCGGCCGACGGAGGTCGAGCACCTCTTCGGAGACCTGATCGCCCGTGCCCGCGCGCTCGCCGTGCCCACTCCGCTGCTGGACCTCGCCACCCTGCAGCTGCGGGTGCAGCAGAGGCGTGCGGAACGCGATCAGAACGGCGGGTGACCTTCGGCGCGGTCCGTCGTTGAACACGGCGGTCAAGCGAAGTGCACCAGCGAAGTCCCGGGACTCCCCGCGAGTCCCGGGACTTCGTGTATCTGCTCGGGGTCGGTCGCGTCCGCCGCCGAGGTCCCCGAAGCTGCTGTCGGTGCGCAGAGGGTCCGGCGGACGGCGCTGCGGAGCCAGTGGTGGGCTCCGTCGGCCGTGTGCCGGGGGTGCCAGGCCATGCCGATGGTCAGCGGTGGCAGCGCCAGGGGGATGTCGAGGAGGTGCAGTCCGAGGGCGACGGCGTCGTGAGTGAGGGACGAGGGGGCGGCGCCGGGGAGTGCGGCGGGTACGAGGCAGACGATGTCGCTACGGGCGGCGAGGGTCATCGCGGCCAGGTGGCTGGGAAGGACGATGCCGACCCGTCGGTGGAGGTTCCGCTCGGCCAGGGCGGTGTCGAGGGGGCCGGTGAACCGGCCGCGGCGGCTCACCGCGACGTGGGGGGCTGCAGCGAGCCGGGCAGGGGTCAGCGGCCCTTCGGTGAGCGGATGGCCGGGCCGGACGGCCGCCACCATGCGCAGGCTGACCAGTTCTTCGATCCGCGTTTCGGGGTCCACGTGATCGATGGATCCGATCTCCAGGTCGATCCGCCCGTCGCGCAGGGCGGGCCCCGCCTCCAGTTCTTCGGCGAGGATCCGGAAGGAGACCCCCGGCGCCTCCCGCTGGGCCTCTTGCAACAGTCCGGGGGCCAGCACCGCGCCGACCAGGTCGGCGGCTTGGAGGGTGAAGGTGCTGCTGAGGCTGGCGGGGTCGACGCTCGCGCCAGGACTGAGCAGCGCACCGAGGCTGCGCACCACTGCGGCGGCTTCCTCGCGCAGGGCCTGGGCGCGCGGGGTGGGAACCATGCTCTGCCCGGCCCGGACCAGGAGGGGGTCCTGGAGGATGCGGCGCAGACGGGCGAGGGTGCGGCTCATGGCAGCGGGCGAAGTGTGTAGACGTGCGGCGGCGCGGGTCACGCTGTGCTCGGCCAGCAGAGCATCCAGCGCGATGGCGAGATTGGCGTCGATGACCCGATCCGGGCTGCTCACCAGCATTATTCCATTTCAGTCAATGATTGCGTGCTGAAGTTCCCATTGTGGCATCACGGAGATCCTCAGCAGGATGACGGACGTACCGAAACCGCACGGCCAATGAGGTTTTCATGATCGTCATCACTGCCCCCACCGGGAACATCGGGCGTCACCTGCTCTCCGGGCTCCTGGAGTCCGCCCCCGCCGCGGGCGAGGAACTGCGCGTGATCGTGCGCGATCCCGCCCGGCTTCCGGACGCGGCGCGCGGACGCGTCGAGGTGGTCACCGGCTCCCACGCAGAAGCCGAGGTCCTCGACCGGGCGTTCGAGGGCGCGGACGCCGTCTTCTGGCTCGTCCCCCCGAACGCCTCCGTGACCCCGCAGGACGGCTTCAGCGGTTTCACCCGCCCCGCCGTCGAGGCGCTCGCCGCCCACGGCGTCGGCCACGTCGTCGGCGTCTCCGCGCTCGGTCGCGGCACCCCGCTCGCCGACCGGGCCGGCCTCGTCACCGCCTCCCTCGCCATGGACGACCTGATCGCCGGGTCCGGTGTCGCCTACCGGGCCCTGGCGAACCCGTCCTTCTTCGAGAACCTCCTGGAGGAGGCCGACTCGATCCGCGAGAACGGCGTGTTCACCGACTCGGTCGATGCCGACCGCAAGGCCCCCTTGGTCGCCGTCGCCGACATCGCGGCCGCCGCCGCCCGCCTGCTGCTGGACCGCTCGTGGACCGGGACCGGAAGCGTCCCCGTCCTCGGACCGCAGGACCTGTCCCCCAACGACCTGGCCCGCATCATGACCGAACAGCTCGGCCGTCCCGTCCGCTTCGAACGCCAGCCGCTCGACGAGCTGTACACCACCCTCGTCGGCTACGGCCTCAACGAGACGTTCGTCCAGGGCATCGTCGACATGAAGCGGGCCAAGGACGAGGGTCTCGACGCCGGCATCACCCGCACCCCGGACACCTCCTCCCCCACCACCTTCGCGCAATGGTGCGCCCAGACCCTCAAGCCCGCCGTCCTCGCCTGAAGACCAGCACCGACGCCGTAACGCACGGAGCCCGGCGAACCGACCACCTGCCACGTTGGAGGCACCCCGATGCCAGCTGAACACACCGAACCGCCGGTCACGGCGTTCATGCTCGTCAAGACCACACCCGAGTGGCTCGCCCTGACCGTCCAGGAACGCGTGCACGCCTTCACCACCCAGGTCCTGCCGGCCATCGAGGCCAAGACCACCGGCGTCCGGTCACGCTTCTACGACACGGAGTTCTACTCCGTGCGCGTCACCGACGTCTGGGTGTGGGAAGCCGAAGACCACCACGCCTACCAGCTCCTCATCGACGCACTGCGCGAGACCCCGTTCTGGGACCGCTATTTCGAGGTCGTCGACCTCCTCGTCGGCACCGAGAACGGCTACGCCCGAACCTACGGCCTCGAACCAGTCGCCACGATCAGCGCGTGACACCGGGTCCCGTTGCGGCTTGCTCCCGGACGGGCGCCGAACGGGCGCCGCGGGGGTCGTCGGTGCGGAACTCGCTGGTCAGGGGGGACGGCGGGTGGCAGACTGGGTCGGCTTCAGGTCAACCCAGGAGGACACATGGCAGAAGAGTCGGACACCCCGCAGGGCGAATCGCCGGCCGAGGAGGCCAAGCGCAAGTTCCGGGAGGCCCTTGAGCGCAACGCCCGCAGCGCCCACGCACAGCAGGCTCACCAGAGCCGGGCGAAGATCCAGGGCGCCAGCGGTGGCGCGGGCGGCAAGAACAAGAAGACCCGCCGCAAGACGGGCTGACCGCCGCCACGGTCTCCACGGCGATGCCCTGAAGAGGTCGGACAGGGGGCCGCCTCCCGCTCGACGAGCGGGAGGCGGCCCCCTTCGCGTGTCCCCGGGTCGCCGGCGGTGCACTGGGCCACTCGGGTGACACGCAATAACCAAGCGCGCCGTTGGCAGTTGATCAGCTCGTCCCGCCGGGGGCAGCCATCCCATTGCAACAGTGCGACAGAAGGAACCACCTCATGCTGAAGAAGTTCATGGCCACCACTGCGGTCACCGCCTCCGTGCTGGGCTTCGGCGCCGCGGTAGCCGCCCCGGCGATGGCGATCGGCAACGACAACGGCATCAACACGATCAACGGCAACGATGCGGCGCAGATCTACGGCAACCAGGAGACCGAGGGTGCGATGAGCCCCCAGCTCAGCCTGGTCCAGGGCTCGCTCAACAAGCTCTGCGTCGGCCTGCCGGCGAAGGTCAACGCCCAGTCGCTGCTGGCGGTCATCGCCAACGTCGGCGTCCAGGACATCAACGTCCTGCACAACCCGATGAACCAGCAGTGCACCGAGAACTCCACCCAGGCCAAGGGCGACGACTCGGCCTCGCACATCCTCAGCAACATCCCGGTCCTCTCCGGCAACCTCTCCGCCGGCAGCTGACCGCTCCTGGACGACCGGCAGGGCCCGTACGCGCGATGGCGCGTACGGGCCCTGCCCGTTTGTCCGGACGCAATGAATGCTGGTCTAGACCTTGACAGGTCCAGACCAGTTCGATTCAGTGGCGGTACTCGCCCCCCACGGCAACTCCCCCCACTGAAGGAGCAATTACGTGATGCGTGCGCTTCGCCGCCGTGCACTCGCCCTGGCCGCAGCCGCAGCCGCCACCTTCGGCCTCGCGGTCGCCCTCCCCGCCTCCCCCGCGTCCGCGGCCGCGGCCTGCGTCACCCCGTGGGCCTCGTCCGCCGTCTACACCAACGGCATGAGTGCCTCGTACAGCGGGCACAACTGGCAGGCCAAGTGGTGGACCCAGGGCGAGACGCCCGGCACCACCGGGCAGTGGGGCGTCTGGTCCGACCTCGGCGCCTGCGGCGGTGGTGGCGGCCAGGACCCCGACCCCGGCACGCCGTCCGGATTCGTGGTGTCCGAGGCCCAGTTCAACCGGATGTTCCCGAACCGGAACTCCTTCTACACGTACAACGGGCTGGTCTCGGCCCTCTCGGCCTACCCCGCCTTCGCCAACACCGGCGACGACACCGTCAAGCGGCGGGAGGCGGCCGCATTCCTGGCGAACGTCTCGCACGAAACGGGCGGGCTCGTCTACATCGTCGAGCAGAACACCGCCAACTACCCCCACTACTGCGACGCGAGCCAGCCGTACGGCTGCCCCGCCGGGCAGGCCGCCTACTACGGGCGCGGTCCGATCCAGCTGAGCTGGAACTTCAACTACAAGGCGGCCGGCGACGCCCTCGGCATCAACCTGCTCGCCAACCCGTACCTCGTCGAGCAGGATCCGGCCGTCGCCATGAAGACCGCCCTGTGGTACTGGAACACCCAGAACGGCCCCGGCACGATGACCGCCCACGCCGCCATGGTCAACGGAGCGGGCTTCGGCGAGACGATCCGCTCCATCAACGGGTCCCTGGAGTGCAACGGCGGCAACCCCGCCCAGGTCCAGAGTCGGGTGAACGCCTACCAGAGCTTCACGCAGATCCTGGGCGTGACGCCGGGCAACAACCTCAGCTGCTGACCGGCCGGGCCACCGCCCGGCGCTCCCTCAAAGGGTGCGCAGGGTGGTGGCCAGCTGCGCCCGGGAGCGTACGCGGAGCTTCTGGTAGATCCGGGTCAGCCGGGCCTCGACGGTCTTGACGCTGACGAAGAGCTTCGCGGCGGCCTCCTGGTTGCTGGCGCCCTCGGCGACGAGAAGGGCCAGGCGGGTCTCCGCCTCGGTCAGGGCCGCCAGGACCACGGCCGCGCCGCCCGCGGCGGCGGGGAGCGGCTCCCGGTTCTCCTCGGCGAGTTCGGCCCAGGGCTTCGCGCCGGCCGCGGCGAACACTTCGGCCGCGGCGCGCAGCGCGGCGCGGGCGGGTGCGCGCCGGCGCCGGCGCCGCTCCACCCGGGCCAGGGCGAGCAGCGTACGACCGTGTTCCACTGGCAGCTGGAGCGCGGCGAAACGATCCGCCGTGGCCGCCAGCAGGTCGACGGCCGCGTCGGCTTCGCCGTGCGCGGACAGGCACAGGCCGCGGGCCCGGTCGAGCGCGGGGAGCACCGCGGTGCGTCCGAGCCGGAGGGCGACCGTACGGACGCCGACGAGCAGTTCGGCGGCCTCGTCGGGCGCGTCGGCGGCCACCAGCGCCTCGGCCAGTTCGCCGTGCCAGCGCAGGATCGACGGGTCGACGACCTGCTGGGCCTCCTCCAGTTCGGCCACCCGGCGCAGGGTGGCCACGGCGCCCGCGGCCTCCCCCGTCGCGAGCTCGGTCAGGCCGAGCGCGTACAGGCTGCGCGAGAGGAACACCTGGTCGTGTTCCTCCTCGGAGGCCTGGATGCCGCGCCGGGCGTATGCGGCGGCGCGCGCGAAGCTGCCGCCCGTGGCCTCGGCCATCGCGGCGGCGTACCAGGCGGGGCCGGGCGAGAGGCCCGCCTCTATGGTCAGTTCGAGGGCGCGGCGGGCGTGCGCGGACGCGATCGCGCAACGTCCGCGCCGCAGTTCGACCTCGGTGAGGCTGCGCAGGACCTCGAAGACGTCTTCCGCGGACCCCGTGCGCCGGACGGCCGGGAGCAGGAGGAGCAACTGGTGGCGGGCGTCGGCGAGGCGGTCGTCGAACAGGGCGTGCCGTACGGCGAGGTACTGCGGCGCGTTGCGCATGCCCAGCGGCACCTCGGGGGCGGGCAGGGCCAGGGCCTCGGCCAGGATGTCCTCGGCGTCGGGGTCCCCCAGGATGCGGCCCATCCGGGCACGTACGGTCAGCGCCATGGCCTCGGCGACCTGGTCGCCGCCACGGGCGGCGAGCCGTCCGGCCTCGGCGGCGGCGTCGCGGGAGCGGACGGGGTCGCCGTCGCTCAGGTTGTGCTTCCAGGCGATCCGCAGTTGCACGGCCGCTTGGAGGGCGGGGTCCGCGGCTGCGTCGTCCATGGCGTGCGCGAAGGTCTCGTCCAGGGCTGCGAGGGCCTGCCCGGCGGCGTCCATCACGGCGAGGCGGGCCCGTACCCGGTCGGCGGGCGAGGCGTCGCGCGCCAGTACGGCGCGGGTGGCACGGCGCGCGAGGTCGGCGCGTCCGGCCCAGCCCGCGTCCTCGGCGGCGGTGACGAGGCGGGCCAGTTCGTCCCCGGGCCGGTTGCTCGGCGTGCGTTCGGCCGCGAGCAGGCCGAGTTCGGCGGCCAGGGCGCGCTGGCCGCGCCTGCGGCAGGCCGCGGCGGCCTCGGTGATCTCGGCGGCGAGCCACTCGTCGGGGGTGTCCACGGCCAGGGCACGGTGGCGTACGGCCTGCACGGGGTCGTCGACGGCGGCGGCCAGCGCGGCGTGCCCAGCGGCGCGTTCCGGCCAGCCGGCGTCGGCGGTCAGGGCCATGGGCAGGGCGCCGGCGGTGAACACGACGGCGCCGTCCTCCCCGACGGTGACGAGCGCGGCCCGTTCCGCCTCGGCGAGTTCGGCCTCGGCGTCGGGGCGGCCGGCCCGGCGCAGCAGGGCGGTCGTCGGACGGGCCGCGAGGGCGGCGAGGAGCAGGGTGCGGCGGGCCGGGGCCGGGGCTTCGGCGAGGAGCCGGCGGGCGACTTCGCGGGCCTGGCCGGACAGGGGCAGCGGGTCCGCGTGGTGGGCGCTGGCGTCGCGGGCCTCGGCGGCTTCGGCGAGGGAGTGGCCGAGGGCGAGGGCGAGGCGGGGGTTTCCGCCGCTGGCCTGGTGGATGCGGCCGGCGAGGCGGGCGGGGAGGCCGTGGCGGGCGAGGAGTTCGGCTATCTCGTCGGCGCCGAGCGCGGGGACGCGGATGGCGGGGGTGCCGGGGCCGCACAGGAGCCCGCCGACGGGGGCGCCGCCCTGGACGCATTCGGCCACGAGGACCCGCACGCGGGGCGGGGTCAGGCGCAGGGCGAAGCGGAGCAGATCGGTGCTTTCCGCATCCAGCCACTGGGCGTTGTCGAGGACGAGCAGGACGGGGGCGTCGGCGGCGAGGGTGCGGAGCACCTCGACGACGGCGAGGCGCAGTGCGACGTGGTCGCGGCCGGCGCGGGGCGCGTCGGTCTCGCGGCGCAGCAGGGCGATGGCGGTGCGCTGGGGTCCGGAGAGCCGCTCCAGCGCGGCGCAGGGGACGGAGGCGAGGAGTGCGGCGGCGGAGGCTTCCGGAATCCATTGGTCCGTGGCTTCGGGGGCGAGGCGGAGCACGGTCTCGTGGCGGGTCGCGGCGGCGACCGCGACCGCGCCGAGCGCCTCGGTCTTGCCCGCGCCGGCGGGTCCGGTGAGCAGCGCCCGCCCGTGCGTGCTCAGCGCGCGGTCGACCGCCTTGATCAGTTCACCGTGCCCGACGGTCGTGTCAGCGTTCCCCGTCGCCGCCACCACGCACAGCCACCAGCCTCTCGGTCCCCACTCTGTGCCTCTCCTGTGAGAGGCGACAATACGAGGTCGGATGCCGGGTGGACACGGATTGTGACGCAGAATTCAGTCAGCTGTCAGGAAACGGCTGCGGACCTGCCGGTACGAGGTGTACCAACAGGTCCGCGGGGCTCAATGGTCCGTACTATCGGGCCTTCAGAAGCCGAGGCTCCAGGCGTCGATGTAGCCGGTGTCGCCGCCGGCGTTGTCGTTGACGCGGAGCTTCCAGGTGCCGTTGGCGACCTCGGAGGAGGCGTTCACGGTGTACTGCTGGTTGATGTTGTCGGTGCCGCCGCCGGCGCGGTTGTGCAGCGTGTAGACGCTGCCGTCGGGGGCCACCAGGTCGACCTTCAGGTCACCGATGTAGGTGTGCTTGATGTCGACGTTGACCTTGAGCGCGGCCGGGGCGTTGCCCGCGACTCCGCTGACCGTGATCGGGCTCTCGACGGTCGTGTTGTCGAGGATGTTCACGTTCGTGGTGTTCTCGAAGCCCGGGACGGGCGCCGAGGTCACGGCGGTGATGGTCGCGGCCGCGTCGGCGATGCCGGAGCCGCAGCCACCGGTGCAGGTGCCGGGGAGCGGGCGGGCGTTGGCCTTGATGGCTGCCTCGACCTGCGCCGGGGTCAGCGAGGGCTTGGCGGCGACGACGAGGGCGGCGAGACCCGCGATGTGCGGGGCGGCCATGCTGGTGCCCTGGTAGGGCTTGTAGATCTCCGAGCCCGGGGTGGTGGCGCCGCTGTTCAGCGTGGACAGGATGCCGTTCTCGGGGGTGGTGACGGTGCCGGGCGTGTCGGTGGCGCGGCGGGTCTCACCGCCCGGCGCGGCGACGTCGACCTTGGCGCCGTAGTTGGAGTAGAACGAGCGGTCACCGGTGCGGTTGGTGGCGGCCACGGAGACCACGTTGTTGCAGCTGGCGGGCGAGAAGCCGGCAGCGTCCGCGTTGCTGTTGCCGGCGGCGACCACGACCGTGGTGCCGCGGGCGACGGCCGCGTTGATCGCGTTCTGGTAGCTGGCGGTGCAGGCGCCGGAGCCGCCGAGGCTCATGTTGATGACCTTGGCGGGGGTGGCGTTCGCCGGGATGCCCGAGACGGTGCCGCCGGAGGCCCAGGTGATGGCGTCGACGATGTCGGACGTGGTGCCACCGCACTTGCCCAGCACGCGGACGGGCTGGATCTTCGCGTTGTACGCGATGCCCGCGACGCCCTTGGCGTTGTTGGTGGCGGCGGCGATGGTGCCCGCGACGTGGGTGCCGTGCCAGGAGGAGCCGCTGGCCGTGGAGCCGGTGCCGCACTCGCCGGCCGCGCTCCAGTCGCCCTCGTCGGCCGGGTTGTTGTCACGGCCGTTGCCGTCACGGGCGGCGGTCGAGTCGGAGATGAAGTCGTAGCCGGCGACGATGTTCGGGGCCACGTCGGAGTGGGCCACGTAGCCGGTGTCGATCACCGCGACGGTGACGCCGGAACCGGTGGTCTTGTCCCAGGCCGCCGGAACGTTCATGCCGCCGGTGGGCTCGAAGAGGTCCCACTGCTTGGTGTACTCGGTGTCGTTCGGGGCGGCCATCGCGTAGGCGCGGGCGTCCGCCTCGACGTACGCGACGTCCGGGTCGGCACGGAACTGGGCCATCACGTTCGCCGCGTCGGCCGGGGCGGTCGCACCACCCAGGTTGACGAGAGCGGCACCGGTGCCCAGGCGACGGTCGAACTTCGCCTTCTTGCCGGCCTTCTTGCCCTTGGCGGCGGCGTCGTCCGCGGCCGCCTTGTTGGAACTGGCCTCGGTGGCGGTGGACTTGTAGCCGACGATCAGGTTCTGCACCGGCGCGGCGGCGGGGGCCGCGGGCGCACCGGCGGCCGGGAGGGTCGCGGCGGACGGGGCCGGCGCGGGCTCCGCGCCGGCCAGGGCCACGGAAGCCGTGGCGGAGCCGGCGAGCAGGGTGACGGACATCGCCGCCACGGATATGAGCCTGCGTCTCGTTGCGTGCACGGTGTTCCCTTTCGCGGGCCGTTTCCGGGCAAGCCGGAGCGGGCGGATGGAGCTGTGTGGGAGGTGAACCGGCGACTACGGGGCCGGGGACGGGTTGGTCACGCCCGTCCCGGCCACCGCTGCTCGCCGCGTCGTCCCGGCCGCTTCGGCGGGGCCGGGGCAACGGCGGTGCGGGCGATCCACCCGACCGCACGGCTTCACACCATGTGGGGTTGGTGCGGGGTCCGTTCGGAGCGGGAGAGATCGCCGGTGGGCAGACAGTAGGCAACGCGGGGATGAACCCGATACGGGGAAAACCCTTGTCCGCACCCCTGCCGCCCCCCTACGCCTCCCCCGGACCCTACCCCCCGCCCCCACCTGCACCGCCCCCAGGGGTGCCCTGTCGCGAGCACCCGCACACCCCGCCTTTCGCACCTCCCGCCAAACCCCCAGAACCCGGGCATCCGGCCACCCCGACAGCACGGCACGGCACGGCCCGTCCCGGGCTACGGGTCGGGCCGTGCAGGAGAGCACTTGCTCAACGTGTGGAGCTTCGAAGCATCAACGGGACGTGCACACGGCCCCGACCGACTGGCCGGGCAGGTAGGCAGCGCGCTCCTCCGGCGTGAGGTCCCGGTGGACGGACCGGCAGATCTTTCGGATCGCCTCCGCGGGCTGGGGAAGGACGTCCCACAACCGCACCGTGTCGTCGGCGCTGCCGGCGCGCTCGATCTCCGCCAACAGATCCTGCCGCGGGCGGGCGACGACCGGCAGCCACCGGTCGCTACCGGGCAGTTCACCCGCGGCCAGCGCGGGCAGAACACCCGCTTCCACCAGGGACGACTTGCCCGAACCGGACGGCCCCAGCAGCAGGGTCAGCCTCTGTTGCCGGGCCAGGTTCGCCAGCACCTGCCGAACGGCGTCCTTCCGGCCCACGAACCAGCGGGCCTCCTCCGCGGTGAACGGCTCCAGTCCCCGGTAGGGGCACACCTCCTGCTCGGCCAGGTCGGGCCATAGCTCCCGCAGTACCCCCACCGGGGTGACGTAGGCGTTGTCCATGCGGATCAGCCCACGCTCTCGTCCGGGCCCGCGCGGCCGCCGCCGGACGCCTTCCGCGCCACGATCACCTTCAGGTGGCAGGCGGCGCCGCTCCTGGTGATCACGGCCCCTGCCTCGACCGCGAGGTCGACGCCGAACTCGATGACGACCTCGTCGGGGCACGCCCTGGGCAATGGGTCGAGGGTGGCTCGCGCCGCCTCCGTGACCGGGCCAGGGCTTCTTACAGGCCCCACGGCAGCTCGCGAATGGCGGCGCCGACGCGGCCGGCCTTCACCGGACCGTCGATGCCGGCCGGGGCCTCGATCAGGAGAGCGCCCCCGGCGTCGAGCGGGATCCGAGCCAGAGGTGCCACAACTCCTCCTCCGTGCACGCCGTCCGCCCGAGACCGCACACCGACGGGAGCGGGGGCGTCGGAGTGGCGGCAGATGCGATCGACGCTCGCGTGCAGGACCGCTGCCGGGTCCTGCCCATCGTCATCACCCCTCGCATGCGCCGCACCCCGGGCTACGCCGTCCGGGCGCCGGACCCCGCTAGGGGCGGGGCTCGGGGGCGCCGTGGTGGGTGCGGAAGTAGGTCCAGCTCGTCTCGTTCGGTCCGGTCCACTTCTCCGGGGCGTGGGCGTACTCGGGGTGGCGGGCCGCGACGTACGTACGGGTGCGTTCCGGGACTTCGGCGTGGGAGCCCAGCTTGCGGCCCCGGCAGTGGAAGGTGAGCCCGCCCGGGCGCTGCCCCTGCTCCATCCACGGGAGCCACGGCGACATCCGCATCCAGGACATGGTGCACGGGACGCTGGGCTCGTCGGTGGTGAGCACCGTGCCCGGCGCGAAGAACTGGAAGAGCTCCAGGGCCCTGTACGTGTCGTCGGCGGAGTTCAGCGGGTACTGGGCGACCGGCAGCGGCGAGGGGTAGGCGAGCGGGACCTCCAGGCTGAAGCAGACCTGGTCGCCGAGTTCGGTCACGGGTACCGGGAACGGCCGCAGTCGCAGGTTGGCCGGATCGTTCCAGACGTGGACCACCGGCTTGCCCTCCCAGGTGTCCAGGATCTCCCGGGTCCGCGGGTCCAGGTAGAACGCGGCCTCCCTGTTGAGCAGCTGGAAGCCGCCGCCTTCCTCGTCCCCGACGAGGCGGGCGACGTTGAGGCCTTCGAATCCGAAGAGGTGCCGGTAGGGCTCGTCGGGTGCCCAGGAGTAGATGTCCCCGGTCCACCAGAAGGTCACCTCGGCGCCGTCGAGCGAGGCGCGGGTGCGGGCGAACGCGTGCAGGAGCTCAGCGGGTGTCATGCCGGGTACTGTGCGCGGTCCCGCGCCGGCCCGGCAAGCCGCCGGGCAGCGGCCTGGCCGACATGTGGATGCCAGGTTGACGCTGCGGCGCGCACCGGCGACCGTGACCCGCATGCGCAACGAACGTCGACTGCTCACCCTGCTCGTCTGCCTGGTGCTCGGCATCGGGCTGACGGCCGCCGCGCTGGGCGCCACCCGGCTGGCGAGCCCCGACGGGAAGCCGCATTCCGGGATGAACACCCGTGACTACGTGGACATACGGGATGTACCGCCCGGACCCGGCGAGCTGTCGGCCGGGCCCGACGCCTCGACGGGCCGCGTGACGGTGGACTGCGGGCGCAACGAGGAGCACCACTACAACGAGGACAACCTGGTGGTGTCGCCGGGGCTGCGCGCGGGCGCCCACCACACCCACGCGTACGTCGGAAACCTGTCCACGAACGCGATGTCGACCGATGCCTCGCTGGCCGCCGCCGCGACCAGCTGCCGCGGCGGGGACCGGTCCACGTACTACTGGCCGGTCCTGCGCCGACCGGACCGGGCGGGCGGCCACCCGCAGGAGAGCTCCGCGGGGCACGGCAACGCGGGCGAGATCCTGCCCGAGGCCGCGGTGTCCGTGGAGTTCCGCGGCAGTCCCGTGGGCAAGGTCGTGCCGATGCCGCGTTTCCTGCGTGCGATGACCGGCGACGCGGTGGCCTACACCGCGGCGAGCGACGGCGACGTCCGTGCCCGCTGGGGCTGTTCCGGCTCCCCCGACCGGTTCACCACCCGCTACCCGCGCTGCCCCGCCGGCGAGCGCCTCACCCGTACGCTCGTCTTCCCCAGTTGCTGGAACGGACTGGACACCGAGAGCCCCGGCCACCGCTCGCACCTCGTCTTCCCCGCGTCCAACGGCGTCTGCCCGCAGGGCACCTTCGCCGTGCCCCAGCTGCGCATCTCCCTCGCGTACGAGGTGTCGCCGGGGGTGCTGGTCGCCGTGGACTCCTTCCCCGAGCAGCGGCACAGCCCGAAGACGGACCACGCGATGTTCGTGGACGCCATGACGGACGCACAGATGGCCTCGGTCGTCGCCTGTCTGAACGACGGGCGCACCTGCCGCACCTGAGCACCGCGACACCGCAGTGACGCAGGTCACATGAACCGCGCGCTCCGCAGGAGCGTGTTCTGTCCGCACCAGATGGGCGAGGAAGACGGAGAGGTGAGATGGCCGGACCACTGTGGCCCCGCACGCGGCGGGGCTCGACCGATGAGGCACTGATCAGGTCGGTGTACGAGGAGCACGGCCACGCCCTGCTCGCCTACGCCACCCGACTGACCGGAGACCGGGCCACCGCCGAAGACGTCGTTCAGGAAACCCTCATCCGGGCCTGGCGGCATTCCGAGGTCCTGGTCAACGGGAAGGGCTCGGTGCGCGGCTGGCTGCTGACGGTGGCCCGCAACATCATCACCGACCGCTACCGGGCCAAGGCGGCGCGCCCCGCGGAGGTTTCGGGGGCGGCCGCCGCTCCGCCGGTCGAGCTGGACCACGCCGATTCCATCGTGGACACGATGACCGTGCTGGGGGCCCTGGACCAGCTGTCCCCCGAACACCGGGACGTGTTGAAGGAGCTGTACTACCGCCAGCTGAGCGTGGCCGAGGCGGCCGACAGCCTCGGCATTCCGGCGGGCACGGTCAAATCCCGCGCGCACTACGCGCTCAAGGCGTTGCGCGAGGTGTTCCGACAAGGAAGTACCAAGGAGGGCAATCGAATGGGCAGGCCGCCCCAGCGGCCCGCCGGACTGCGTGAGGTGGTGGCATGAACCGGCAGCGGCACGAGGAGGAACTGCTCGGCCCGTACGTTCTCGGCGTCCTGGAGGCGGAGGACGTCCGCCGGGTCGAGGAACACATGAGCGGCTGCGTGCAGTGCCGTGAGGAGGTGGCCGCGTTGCGCGAGATGGAAGCGGCGTTGGGAGAGGTGCCTGTGGAGGCCTTCTTCGACGGGCCGCCGCAGGGCGGTGACCTGCTGCTCCAGCGCACGCTGCGGCAGGTGCGGGGCGAGGCGGCCGGGGAGCGACGCCGGCGCTGGGGCGTCGCGGGACTGGCCGCGGCGGCCTCGCTGGCCGCCGTGTTCTGGGCCGGGGCGCAGCTGGGCTCCGCGGACGGCGGGGTGGTGGCACAGCCTCCGCAGCCCACGCCCACGGTCACGGCGGCGCCGTCACCCCCGGTGGCCGGCACGAAGGTGGCCGCGGCGACCGATGCGACTACCGGTGCGCGGATGACCGTTCAGGTCACGCCCGCCGCCAAGTGGGTCCGGGTGCACGCGGCCGTGGCGGGGATTCCGCCGGGCGAGCGCTGCATGCTGGTCGTGGTCGGGCGGGACGGCAAGCGCACGCCGGCCGGCAGCTGGGTCGTCGGCAGCCAGAACGGCGAGGGCAAGGGCGCTTCGCTGGACGGGTCGGCGGCGGTGGACCCCGCCAACGTGAAGGAGGTCCTGGTCGAGAACGACTCGGGCAAGCGGTTCGTGTCCGTGCCCATGCCGGTGTAGCCGGCGGGCGCTTCGAGGAGCCCGGGCGGCCGTGGGTCGGCTGCCCGGGCTCTCGCCCGTAAGCGGGTCGCCGGGAAACCGGTTTCCGCCCCGTCGGCCCCGGTGGGCACACTGTCCGCATGCCGCACCCTGCCGAACGCCTGCTCGCCGACCTCGATCCGCTCCCGTACACCGACCGGCTGCGGCTGCTCACGGCCACCGCCCGCGATCTCGCCCGCACCGGCGAACTGTCCGGCGTACTGGACGGGCTGGCCGGACTCGGCCGCTACGAGCAGCGGCTGGCCGCACTCGCGGCGCTCGCGGCACAACAGACGGAGTACCTGGCGCAGCGGCTGGCCGACCCGGACCCGTTGGTGCGCTCCCACGCCCTGCGGGCCGTACACACCCTGCCCGTGCCGGACGGGGCGATCGAGGCGGCGTACGACGACGCCTCCGCCGAAATCCGCGGGGACCTGGCCCTCGCCGTGCTGCGGGGTGAGCGCCGGGAGCTCGCGGAACGTCTGACTCCCGTCCTGCGGGCCCAGTGGGGCGACGGCGAGGCCGCCGCCCTCCTCCCGGCCTGCGGACCGGAGTTCGCTTCCCGGCTGCTGCCGCAGCTGGCGCACGCCGTCACCCGGTGGGCGCGGCTGGGCCGCAGTCATCCCGGCCCGGTGCTGGACCAGGCGGCGAGCGAACTCGCGGAACTGCCGGAGGGCCTGCGCGAAAGCTGGTGGCACCGCCGGGCTCCGGGCGTGGCCGCGGCCCTGCCCGCCGCGCCGGAGCGCGTGCTCGCGCTGCTGGAGCAGTACGGTCCGGTGCGGCTGCCCCGGCCCCTGGAGGACCGGGCCCGGCACCTGGTCGCGGTGGACGCCGAGCGGTTCGTACGCTGGCTGACCGCGCCCGCACGCGGGACCGGGCACTACGAACACCTCCTTCCGCAGCCCCTGCTGCGGCGGCTCGTCCTGGCCGATCCCCCGTCCCTGCCCGCCCTCGGCCGCCGCTGGGCGGGCCGCCCCGCGCACCTGGCCGCGCTGGTGAAGGCGCTGCCCGCGGACCGGCGCGAGGCGTTCCACGACGCGGCCACCGAGCACGCGCCCGCTCCCGACGGGCTGATCCCCGACGCGGTCCTGGCCGTGCTCCCCCGCGAGCGCCGCCAGCGCGAGGCGCGGTGCCGCGCGGAGCGTGCCCGCCGCGACGCGTGGCCGGTGGAGCGGCTGCTCGAAGCGGCCTCGCACCTTCCGGTCGAGGAGGCCCGGCCGGAACTCCTTGCCGCGACGCGGAGCTCCGACGCCGACACCCGCCGGGTGGCCTGGGTCCGGCTCGTCGAGAACGCGGTCCACGCGCACGACGCCGAAGCCCTGGCCGACGTGCTCGGACCGATGGCGGGCCGGCTGCGCAACGACCGCGACCCCGTGCGCGCCGGCGTCCTCGCGGCGCTGGCCGGGGTGCCGGTGCCGCTGCTGGCCCCCGAGGCGTCCGTCGCCCACCTGGACCGGATCGCCGTGGACGCCCTGGAAGCCCGGGACTGCTCCGCCGAGACGCGCCGGGCCCTGGACCGCCTGGTGTTCAACGTGCTGGAGGGCCAGGCCGCCGGCCCCGCACCACTCGGCTGGGCGCTGCGCACCCTCCGCGAAGTCACCGTCCGCACCGGGCGCCTCGTACTCGGCGCGCCGGGCCGCGATCTGCCGCGCGGCCGGGAGCAGCGGATCTTCGAAGCCGTGCGGCCCTGGCTCGACGTCCGCGCGGGCGAGGGCGACCACCAGCCGCTGCTCGCTCTCGCGGGCTACCTCGGGGACCGGTGCCGCCGCATGCCGGAGCTCCAGCGGATGCTCGGCGAGGCCCGCGGGCGGTGCACCGACGGGGTGTTCCCCCAGCTCGTCCGGGTGTGGCTCGCGGACCCGGCGACGCGCCGCGAGCGGGTGGCCGAGCTGCTGGAGCAGGAACCCTCGGCGGTCGCGCTGGCGCCGGTACTGGAGGTCCTCTCCGCGCACCGCACCGATCTGCTGGACCGCGTACTCGCCGCGCGCCCGCCGTACGGCCGGTTCTTGCAGGAGGGCACCGCCCGGCCCCTCCCCCGGTTCGAGCGTGCGGACCGGTGGGTGCCGCGCCAGCAGGAGGAGGCCGCCTGGCTGGCCGAGGTCGCCGTCGGCGACGAGTCCAGGGCGGTCTACGACCGGGCCATCGTCCTGCGGGACGCCGCGCGGATACCCGACCACGGGCCGGAGCTCGTACGACGGTACGCACGCTCGGCGGACACGCTGCTCGCGCAGACCGCGCTCGCCGCCTCGGCCCGGACGGCGGAACCGGCCGCCTTCCTGCCCGAACTGCTCGCGCACGCGGGCGACGACCACGCCCACGTCGCGGTGTACGCCGCCGGGCGGGCCGCGGCGGGCACCGCGCCGGCCCGGCTCGCGGAGCTGCTGGACGGGCTGTTGGGCGGCTCGTCGGGCGTCAAGGTGACCAGCCGCAAGGAGGCGGCCCGGCTGACCGTACGGTTCCTGCCGCCCCACCGGGCCGCGGCGCTACTGGGGCGGCTCGCCGGCGACGCGGACTGCCACCCCGACGTAGTGACCGCGGCCGTGAGCCTCGCGATCGGGCTGCTGGAGACCGGGGAGGCCTGGAACCTGCTGGAGACGGCGGCGGCGAGCGGCACCGAGGAGGCCGGGGCGGTGATCGCGCAGGTCCCGCCGCTGCGGGTGGCGGACCACCACCGGCCCCGCTACGCCCGCCTGGTGGCGCTCCTCGCCTCCTCCTCCCACCGGTCCGTGGCCGGACGGGCGGTCGCCGCGCTGCCGGGCTGGGTGGCGTACGCGCCCGAGGCGGCGGACCCCGTACGGCTGGCGGTCTGCGACCTGACGCCGCACCCCGGCTGGAAGGCAGCGGCGGCGGCGCTGGAGGGGATCGCGGGTTCGGGACTGCCGCACCCGGTCGGCGGCGGCGAGCCCGGAAGCCAGTTCCACCGCGCCGTGGACGAACTGCTGGCCGTCGTACGGTCCGGTGGTGACCCGGAGGCCGAGGCGGAGCGGGATCTGCCGGCCCTGCAGCGGTTGCGGTTCCTGAGCCAGGGCCTCGCCCAGGAACACCGCGGGCGGCGTGCGGCCCTGGTGCGCCAGCTCGCCGGCGAACCCGCCCTGGCCACGGCCCGCGTGGCGCTGCTGCGGCGCTCGGTCGACCTGCGCGCGGAGCTCCCGGCGCTGCGGGCGGCCCTGGACGACCTGGTCGCGGCCCACGAGGGCCGGCCCGGGCTGGCCGTGTCGACGGCGAACGCGCTGCGCGACGGGAACCTGCACGGCGACCGGGTCGGGGACCCGGAGGTGGTCCTGGCGGCCGTAGGCGCTCTCGCACGGGACGGGGCGCGGGTACCGGGGATGTTCGCGGTCGCCCTCACCGCTACCCTGGGCCGACGCCTCGGCTGGCCGCCGGAGTGGCGCGCGCTGCTGCGGGGGCTGAGGCGGCACGCGGAACCGGAGGTGCGGGACGCGGCACTCGTGGCGGTCACGCACCACGAGTGACGTGCGCCCGGCGGTTGCGCGGTCTCCATCCCCATCCGGACCGATCATCACATTGCGGTCCATGACATCCTGTGACGTCACAACTCGCCGGACGGGATCGGCGGACGTCCGGGGAATATGGGGAAGGTCGATGAGGCTCAGCTTCCTGGTGGAGGAGCACTACCGCCACGACGGCATGCCGAACGAGGTGATCCGGCAACTCAATGCATGGGGACACCGGGTGGACGTCGTGCGGCCGGGTGGTTCGCTGCTGCGCATGAGCGAGGTCATGGGCTCGGGCACGCACGACGCCTGGGTGCTCAAAACCGTGTCGGGCGGGCCCGGGCTGACCCTGCTCGAAGCCGCGGCCGCGGCCGGGATGACCACCGTAAACGACGCCCGGTCGATCCGCGGCGTACGGGACAAGGCGCTGGCCGCGGCCATCGGGCGGACCCGGGGGCTCCCGATGCCGCCGACGTACGCCGCGGCGCAGCCGGAACTGCTGCGGGAGGTACCGGCGGCGGAGTACCCGCTCGTCGTCAAGCCCGCGGACGGCAGCTCCGGGCGGGCCGTGCACCTGGTGTCCTCGCCCGCCGAGCTCGAAGCCTTGCTCCCGCGGCTGGCGGGCGAGCACATGCTCATCGCGCAGCCCTACGTAACCAACTCGGGCACCGACATCAAGGTGTACGGGGTCGGCGGGGAGCTGTTCGCCACCGAGCGCTGCTCTCCCCTGCATCCCGATCCGGCGGTGCGGGAACGGCGCGTGCCGCTGTCGGCCGAGGTGGCGGCGATCGCCGCACAGGTGGGCGCGGTGTACGGGCTCGACCTGTACGGGGTGGACGTGCTGCTGGGTCCGGACGGGCCCGTGGTGGTGGACGTGAACGACTTCCCGAGCTTCCGTCAGGTCCCCGACGCTGCGGCCCGGGTGGCACGGGCCGTGCTGGGGCTGGCGCGGGCGGGCAGCCCGACGGCACAGCCGGCGGCCGGCGGCCGCCCGCGGACCCACGGCCTGCCGCTGCCGATCCCGGCCCAGGGGTCTCCCCTGCAGGCATCCTCCGCCCCCGGGACTCCGGTACAAGCGGGCCCCGTGCAGGCAGGCCCCGTGCAGTCGCCCGCGCGGGCCGGCGAGGCGGCGCTGTGAGGATCTGCCTCGTCACGCCGGAGCCCGGCCATCCGCTGCTCGCCGCCGCGACGGCGCTGCTCGAAGCCGCCGGGCACCGGGTGGATTCATTGGATCCGGGCGCGGAGGGGGACGCCCCCGAGGACCTGGCCGACGCGTACCTGCTCAAGTCGCGGACACCGCGGGCGCTGGACCTCGCACGGGAGCTGGAGCGGCGCGGGGCCCCGGTGCTGAACTCGGCGGCTGCGACCACGCTCTGCCAGGACCGCACCGAGATGGCGGAGCTCGCCCTGCGCGCCGGTCTGCCGTTCGCGGGCACCCGTACGTACGACTCCCTCGCGACCTGGGCGGCCGGCGCGCCGCTCGGCGGCCCGCCCCTGGTCGTCAAGAGCCGGCACAGCCGCAGGCACGACCTCGTCGCCCGGGTCGACGACGCGGCCCGGCTGCACGCGCTGGCCGAAGCCTGGCCGCAGGAGCCCGTCGTGGTCCAGGAGTTCGCGCCGAACAGCGGCTGGGACCACAAGCTGTGGGCCATCGGGGACCGGATCTTCGCCGCCCTGCGCCGCTCCGAGCTCGCACCGGGGGGCCGGGGTCCAACGCGGCCGCTCGCCCTGGCCGAACTGCCGCCCGGCTGGGCGGACGTGGTCCGCCGGACCGGCGAGGTGTTCGCGCTCGACGTCTACGGGGTGGACCTCATCGACACCGGCGACGGCACCCCGCTGATCGTCGACGTCAACGCCTTCCCCGGCATCCGCGGCCAGGCCGGCGCGCCGGAGGCCCTCGCGGCCCTGGCCCTGCACCGGGCCGCCGCAGGCCGGGACGGCCGCTAGACCATGTGGCGCCGTGCCTCGCGCGGCGGAGGGCCGCCCGCCTACCGAACGTACTGGGGCGCGCCCGACAACGCAGCGAGGTGCGGTGCCCTGGGCATCTCCCAACGGTAGCCGGGAGAACGCCGCGGGGCGGGCGGGACCGTGCGGACCCGGCTGCCCGGGGCCCCTGGCCGATCGCGTTCGCGACGGCGCTCGCCGTCGCAGCGACGACGGTGACACCGGCGGCGAACGTGCCCGCTGCCCGGCCCAACGCCTGCGGGTACGAGGCACCGTCACGGCGGGCGGGGGAATCCGCGCCGGCGGGGCGTGTCGGCGGCGGGTGGGTGTGGCGGGCGCCGTGAGGATCGGCGGATGGGCGTCGTGGTGCCGGTCCTCTTCGCGCTGTTCGCGGCGCTCAGCAATGCGCTGGCCACCGTGCTCCAGCGGCGGGCCGCGCTCACCGTGCCGCAGAGCAAGGGCTTCCGTTTCGGCCTCGTCCTCGACCTGCTGCACAGGCCCGTGTGGATCGCCGGGATCCTGGCCGTGATCGCGGCCGGGGTGGGCCAGGCCGCGGCGCTGGCCACCGGCGCGCTGGTCCTCGTACAACCGCTGTTCGTACTGGAACTGCCGCTCGCGCTGCTGATCGCCTCGTTGCTGGCCCGGCGGCGGCTGCCCGGTGCGCTGTGGCTGGCCGTGGCGGGGGTGGTGGCCGGGCTCGGGGTGGCACTGGCCGCGGCCTCCCCGGCCGGGAACCGGACGCACGTGCCGATCGACCGGTGGATCCCGGCGCTCGCGGTGTGCGCGGCCGTCGTCGCGGGCCTGGCCGCGGCCGGGCTGCGCCGCCCGCCGGGGCGCGCCCGGGCCGGCTGCCTCGGCGCGGCCACCGCCGTCTGCTACGCGCTCACGGCCGCCCTGATGAAGCACTCCGTGTACGTGCTGACCGAGAACGGGATCGGCGCGTTCCTGACGGCATGGCAGACGTACGCGTTCGCCTCGACCGGGATCTGCGCCGTGCTGCTGCTCGAACACGCCGTGCAGGGCGGGCCGCTGGTGGCCTCGCAGCCCGCCCTGACGCTGGGCGACGCGAGTGTCAGCATCGCGCTGGGCGTGACCCTGTACGAGGAGCACCTGCGGGCCGGCTGGTGGGTGCTGCCGCAACTGCTGGGCGTGGCGCTGATCTGCGGGGGTGTCGTGGCGCTCGCCCGGGCCGGTACGGGCGCCCCCTGACAGCCCGGCCGCGGGGTAGCGTGCGGGCAGTCGAGTGGAAGGCGGTCCCATGCGCGCGGTGGTGTTCGAGGAGTACGGCCGGCCGGCCGAGGTCCGCGAAGTGCCCGATCCGAGTCCGTCCCCGGGCGGGGTCGTGGTGCGCGTCGAGGCGACGGGGCTGTGCCGCAGCGACTGGCACGGGTGGATGGGGCACGATCCGGACGTCGTGCTGCCGCACGTGCCCGGACACGAACTCGCCGGTGTGGTGGAGGCGGTGGGCTCCGGGGTCGTCGCCTGGCGGCCCGGGGACCGGGTCACCGTGCCGTTCGTCTGCGCCTGCGGGAGCTGCGCGGACTGCGCGGCCGGCGACCAGCAGGTGTGCGCGCGGCAGACGCAGCCGGGGTTCACGCACTGGGGGTCCTTCGCGCAGTACGTGGCCCTGGAGCATGCCGACGTCAATCTCGTGGCCGTGCCGGAGGAGCTTTCGTACGCGACGGCCGCCGGGCTCGGCTGCCGGTTCGCGACGGCGTTCCGGGCCGTGGTGGCGCGGGGGCGGGTGGCGCCGGGCGAGTGGGTCGCCGTGCACGGTTGCGGCGGGGTGGGGTTGTCGGCCGTGATGGTCGCCGTGGCGGCCGGAGCCCGGGTCGTCGCCGTGGACACGGCGCCGGGGGCGCTGGAATTGGCGCGGGAGTTCGGGGCGGCGCACTGCGTGGACGCGCGGGCGGGCGGTACGGCCGACGCGGTTCGGGAGGTGACGGACGGCGGCGCGCACCTCTCGCTCGACGCCCTGGGCTCGCCGGTGACCGCGGCGGCGTCGGTGGCGGGGCTGCGCCGGCGGGGCCGGCACGTGCAGGTGGGGTTGCTGCCGGCAGCGGGAGGGGAAACGGTCCTGCCGATGGAGCGGGTGATCGGCTGGGAGTTGGAGGTCCTCGGCAGCCACGGCATGGCGGCGCACGCGTACCCGCCGCTGCTGGAGCTGGTCCGGTCCGGGACGCTGCGGCCCGACCTGTTGATCACCCGGACGATCTCCCTCGACGCGGCTCCGGCAGCCCTGGCAGCGATGGGCACGGCGCCCGGGCCCGGCGTGACCATCATCCGACCGGGGGCGTTCGCTCAGGCCTGAGCTACGATCTCGGCGCACTGACCAGATCATCATCGTCCCAGGAGGTGGCCGGTGGGCGTCAGCCCTCGCGGCGCGATACCGGGGGCCGTGACCGCACTGCTGGCGGCCGGCCTGCTGCTCACCGGTTGTTCCGGCGGCGCGTCCCCGGCGCGGCCGGACCCGCACCCGCCGGCACCTGGCGCGAGCCCGACGCCGCCCCCACCCACCGCGACGTCCCCGACTCCCACGCCGACGCCCGCCGCCTCCACGGAGCCGGACGAGACCCCGGACCCCGCGGCCACCCCCGGCGCCCGTCCGAAGTCCCCGCCCCCACCGCGCACCTCGCAGATCCCGCAGAACCCCAACCGCGGCCCCCACCCGCCGTCGGCGCCGACGCACGTCCCGATGCCGGAGTGGACGCCGTGGAAGCCGGGACCCGGCGACCCGTCGGTCCCGACGTACACCATCGCGCCGCTGCCCTAGGAATTGCGGACCGGGCCAATCCGGTTTCGATCCATGATCGTTAGGGTCAGACTGATCCGCATGACGACGACGCGCGTGATCACACAGCAGACACTCGGCAGCTCCGACGTGCTGGAACTCGCCGAGGTTCCCCTCCCCTCCCCGGGCCCCGGCGAGGTCCTGGTCCGGGTCCGGGCCGCCGGCATGAACCCCGCGGACTGGAAGGTCCGCACCGGCAAGGTGGACTTCTTCGGGCCGCCGCCGTTCGTGCTCGGCCACGAGTTCAGCGGCACCGTGGAGGGCGTCGGCGAGGGAGCGGTCCGCTTCTCGGTGGGCGAGGAGGTCTACGGCTGGACCGTCCCGCCGCACGGCAGCCACGCCGACCACGTGGTGGTCACCGAGGACCGCATCGCGCCCAAGCCGCGCACCCTCGACCACGTCGGCGCCGCCGCCCTGCCGATCTCCGGCTTCACCGCCCACCAGGCTCTGGTGACCCTTTCGGACGTACGGCCCGGCCAGCGGGTGCTGATCCACGGCGCGGCCGGCGGGGTCGGCCACCTCGGCGTGCAGATCGCCAAGGCCCGGGGCGCGTACGTCATCGGCACGGCCCGCTCCGCCAAGCACGACTACCTGCGCGGACTCGGCGCCGACGAGCTGATCGACTACACGGTGGAGGACTTTTCGGCGCTGCGCGGCATCGACGCGGTGCTGGACACCGTCAGCAACGACTACGGCCCGCGCAGCCTGCCCACCCTCAAGCCGGGCGGCATCCTCGTCGACGTCGTCGGCGTCGGCGTGGACCGCACCGAGGTGACGGCGCGCGCCGCCGAACTCGGCGTACGGTTCGTGGAGTTCTTCCTGGAGCCCACCCCCGCCGTGCTGACCGCCTTCGCCGAACTCGTCGACACCCACGGCGTGCGCCCCACGATCGCCGGGGCCTTCCCGCTCGCCGAGGCCGCGAAGGCCCACGAGCTCAGCGAAACCGGCCGGGTACAGGGCAAGATCGTCCTCGTGCCCTAGGGGGTGGCCTCCTGCAGGCCCGTGACCTCCTGGACGTGGTGGAGGCTGGGGGTCTGGAGGATCGCGTGGAGCTGCTGGAAGAGCCGGCGGGCCGCCACCGCGTTCCAATCGGGCGGCAGGAGTTCGGTCGGCAGGCCCGGGTCGAGGTAGGGGAGGCGGCGCCACTGCGTGAGCAGGGGTACGTAGTGGCGGAACGCCTCGGCGGGGCCGGGTTCGCCTTCCGCCGCGAGGCGTGCGGCGACGGGGGCGTTGGTGTCGGTGAAGGCCGCGTACTGCGTCTGGATCGCCGGGAAGTCCCACCAGTCGCCGACCGTCTGCTTCAGGTCGCTGAAGGCGGCGTAGTCGGCGGCGAACAGATGCACGTACTCGCTGAGGCCCAGCCGTACGAGCATTCCGCGGGCGTCGTCGAGGAGCCGTCCCGGGGCCAGCCACACGCCGGGGGCGATGTTGCCGAAGCCGAGCCAGGTCAGCCGGGTGCGCAGCTGGTAGCGGTGGGAGCGCTCGGACTCCGGTACGGAGAACACCGCCATGGCCCAGCCGTCGGCCAGGTCGGCGGGTTCGAGACTGGCGAAGATGCGGCGGTCGCCCTCGTCGAAGACGGGGTGCACGGCCGAGCTGAGCCGGTACCCGGTGGCACCCCGGCGCTCCGGTTCGAGGACGCCGCGCTTCTTGAGGCGCGAGATCGCCGACCGCACCGCCGGTCCGTCGACGTCCAGCTCGCCCATCAGCGTGATCAGGTCGGCGATGGAGATCCAGCCGCCGAGGCGGCGCAGGAACGCCCCGTAGACCGTGTTGATCAACGAGCTGGGCCTGAGGGGACTGTCCGACATGATCGCCTTCCGTTGTGAGCGGTCGCGATCATATCGAGCCCTCCCCCGCGAGCCCTCCCCCGTGGCCCCTCCCCCGTGGCCCCTGCCCCGCCGCCCCGTCCGCTACCGCGGCAGCGGCGCCTCCGCGTACGCCCCGGAGAGCAGGTGACCCGCCCCGGGCGCCACCGCCGGCAGGCCCAGGGCGCGCAGCATCTGGTGGGCTGTGCAGACCGCCGCGGACACCACCGGCTTGCCCAGGAGCTGTTCGGCCTCCTCGATGGCGCCCAGGGAGGGCATCTGCACGCAGGCGGAGAGCACGACCGCGTCGGCGTCCGCGTAGTCCAGCGCGCGGGCGAGTCCGGGCAGCCGGGCCGGATCGTGGGCGGCGACGTCGAGGTTGTCCGGGATTTCGAGGGCCGTGTAGTCGAGGACCTCGATGCCCTCGTGGGCGAGGTAGTCCACGACGGTCCCGGTGAGCGGGCGCATGTACGGGGCGAGCAGGGCGATCTTGCGGGCGCCGATGGTGTGCAGTCCGTGGACGAGGGCGCCCGCGCTGGTGACGACGGGTGCGGCGGCGCCGTTCTCGGCCGTACGGGTGTGCAGCCGCTGCTGCGCGCTGCGGTGGTAGCCGAGGCCCATGCTCATGATCGCGACCAGGCAGGCGTAGCCGAGCACGTCGACGCGCGCGTCGGAGAGTTCCACGGCGCAGCGGTCGGAGTCGGCGTCCATGGCCTTGAGCTGTTCCGGGGTCACATGGGTCATGCGCATCCGGCTGGAGTGGAAGGTGAACCTCTCGTCGGGCAGGACCGTCTGACGGGCGCGCAGGATGGCGGGCACCTCGGTCTCCATGGTCACGTTCGAGCTCGGCACGATCTGGCCGATGCGGTAGGTGCGGGGTGGCACGGGTGCTCCTCGGTGGTGCGGCGCGGGCGGGGCGGGCGGTGGGGCGGACTGTCAGCGGGCGTCGGTGACGGGGTTGGCCAGGGTGCCGATGCGTTCGACGGTGGCCTCGACCGTGTCACCCGGGACCAGGAACTCCGGCGGCACCATGCCGGCGCCGACGCCGGAGGGTGATCCGGTCGCGATGACGTCGCCGGGCTCCAAGGTCACGCCGGAGCTGATGTCGGCGATGAGGCGGGCGATCGGGAACAGCATGTGCCGTGTGTTCGACTTCTGCTTGGTGACGCCGTTCACGCGTAGCGAGAGGTCCAGGGCCATGGGGTCGGGGATCTCGTCGGCCGTGACCACGACCGGGCCGAACGGCGCGTACGAGTCCTGCCCCTTGGAGAAGAACCACTGGCCGGAGCGGCGCTGGTCGCGGGCGCTGATGTCGTTGACGATGCTGTAGCCGAAGACGTACTCGTACGCGTCCTCCTCGCTCACCCGGAACGCGGTGCGGCCGATGACGACGGCGAGTTCGCACTCCCAGTCGAGCTGCTGGGTGAGGCCCGCGTTGTGCAGGATCGGCGCGCCCGGGCCGGTGACGGCAGTGGCGGGCTTGCTGAACAGGACGGGGCGGGGCGGGAGTTCCTTGTCGGTGTCCAAGCTGCGGCTGGACTCCTCGACGTGCTCGACGTAGTTGAGGCCGACCCCGATGATCTTGCCGGGGCGCAGCGGCGCGGCCAGGGTGACGTCTTCGAGCCGGTGGACGGCCCCGGCCGGGCGGGCGGCGGGATCGGCGTCGAGGAGGCGCCGGGCGGCTTCCTGCGCGGCGGGGCCCGCCTGGACGAACGAGAGCAGGTCGCGCGGGATGTCCACTGCGGCGTGGTCGGCCAGGACCCCGAGGTCGAGGACGAGGCCGTCGACGTCGGCGCCGAGGCGCGGGACTCCGTCGCCGGTGGTGGTGGTGAAGGTGAGCAGACGCATGGTGGGGCTCCTCGGGGTCAGGCGGTGGCGGTCGGGGTGGCAGCCGGCACCGGCTGGTGGCCGTCGTTGTCGGGGTACACCTCTTCGCGGTAGAAGCCGAGCGAGCGCATGACGGGGAAGTCGTTGAAGGAGAAGAGGCAGGCGTCCTCGGTGGGATCGAGGTTCGCGTGCTCGTGCCAGGCCCAGGAGGGGACGCAGAAGATGTCGCCCTGCTGCCAGTCGTAGTGCTTTCCGGCGATGACCGAATAGCCGCGGCCCTTGGCCGCCGTGTAGATCACCGAGCCTGTGTGGCGGTGGGCGCGGGTGGCCTGCCCGGGGCGCAGCAGCTGCATGTGGGCGCCCATGGTGGGCATCACGGAGCCGCCGGTGACGGGGTTGGTGTACTCGGCGATGATCCCGTCGTAGGGGGAGCCCTCGCTCGCCTTCGCGAGGCCGAGCAGGGCCTGGTACGTGGGCTCCCAGGGCCAGGCGAGCAGCGGCGAGTACGGGCGGGTCCACTGGTCCGCCCCGTAGGGGAGCAGGTTCGCGCCGTAGCTGAGCACCGAGGAGTTGACCACCTTCCCGGGCGTCTGGTGCAGCTCGGGGTGGACCTCGTAGAAGCCTGCGTCGAGGGCGTTGACCAGGGGAATGTCCAGTCCGTCCTGCCAGATGACGGGGACGTCGTCGGACTCGTTGCCGTGTTCGTGCCACGTGCCGCCCGGGGTGATCGCGAAATCGCGGGGGCCGACCCTGAGCTTCTGGCCGTCCACGATCGTCCAGGCGCCGGTTCCCTCGTGGACGAAGCGCAGGGCGGCGGCCTGGTGGCGGTGGGCGGTCATGGCCTCGCCCGGGCCCATGATCTGCAGGCCGGTGTAGAGGAGCCCGACCGCGGCGCTGACGTCCCGGCGGCCGGGGTTGACCAGCATCACCACGCGGCGGCCCGCGTCATCGGCCTTGACCAGCGGCAGCGCCTTGTGGACGAGGGGCCGCAGCTCCTCGTAGCGCCACAGCACCGGAACCGACTTGGGCTGCGGGTACCAGGGCTCGATGTCGTTGGCGACGGTCCACAGGGCCCCTGCATCCAGGGCGTCGAGTTCGCCGTAGTAGGCGGTGAGCTCCGGGGTGTCGGTGACGCGGGCGCGGCCGAGTGCGGTGTCGTCCTGGGCGGCGGTCATGAGTCCTCCTCAGCGTTGGTGGCAAGGGGTCCCGCGGGCGGCGCGGTGAAGGTCACCGGTAGGCGCGGGCGGTTGTCGACTTCGAGGCGGAAGATGTCGAAGCGGTTGTAGTGGCCGGTGATGTCGTGCATCTGCTTGGGCTGGATGCACCGGCCGAGGTCGATCTCGCCGTACACGATGCCCTCTTCGTCGACGAGGGGTTCGGTGACCGGGCGGCCGTCGGGGCCGAAGATCCCGGACAGGGCGCTGCGGGGGCGCTGGAACATCGCGCGCAGGTCCTCGTCGTCCCCGGCGAGCAGGTCGACGATCTCCGGGGAGACGGTGGAGCAGGCGACGACGGAGAAGACCTTGCCCTCGAAGCTGTGGGCGGCGGTGCGGACGGCGATGGCGTCGGCCATGTCGTAGTCGGCCGGGGCCACGGGAAGTGCGATGTAGCAGGAGGCGTGGACGAGTTCGCCCTGTGCGAGCAGGGCGAAGCGGGCGAGCGTGTTGGTGTTCTCGCCGCAGGCGAGGGCGCCGAGCGGGCCGACGGCGGTGGAGTGCACGCGCAGGGAGCTGCCGTCGCCGCCGGTCCAGGTGAGCTTCTCGGCCCACGTCGGCACCAGTTTGCGGTGCACTCCGAGGAGTTCGCCGTCGGAGCCGATGGTGAGCAGGGTGTTGTAGAGGACGCCGAGGCTGTGCGCGGCGCGCTCGTTGACGCCGATGACGAGGACGACCCCGTATTGGCGGGCCGCCGCGCGCAGGGCGTCGACGTACGGGCCGGGTACGTCGACCGAGGCCCGCTGGAGGCGCTCGAACCAGGGCGAGCCCTGGACGGGGTTCATCGTCCAGTTCCAGTAGGGGTAGCCGGGGACGAACACCTCGGGGAAGACGACGAGCTCGGCGCCCACCGCGGCGGCCTCGGCAATCAGGGCGACGGCCTTGTCGACGGTCGCGGCGGGGTCGAGGTAGACGGGCGAGGCCTGGACGGCCGCCGCCGTGAAGCGGGGCAAGTGGTGCAGGGGCGGGGTCTCCATGGGGCTCCTCAGTGGGCCGGGGTGGCGGCGGGGCGCGGCAGCCAGCGCTGGTGCACCGGGGCGGCAGGCTGCCGCAGCAGGTCCAGGCGCGGCGGGACCCGATCGGTGCGGGCGGCGGGCGGTCTGCCGCTGCCCGCCCTCCAAGCGGGTGCCCAGGGCGCGGCGGGGCCCTGGTAGCCCTGGGCGGCCGCGGCGTGCAGGGTCCACAGGGGGTCGTGCAGCTGGGCGCGGCCCACCCCGCAGAGGTCGGCCCGGCCGGCCAGGACGATCGAGTTCACGTCGTCGTACGTGGAGATCGCACCGACGGCGATGGTGGGCACTGCGGTGGCGTTGCGGATCAGGTCGGCGTACGGGGTCTGGTAGCTGCGGCCGTAGCGGGGCCGCTCGTGGGCGACGACCTCGCCGGTGGAGACGTCGATCCCGTCGGCGCCGGATTCGGCGAGGGCCCGGGCGACGGCCACGGCATCGGCCTCGCTCAGGCCGCCCTCGGCCCAGTCGGCCGCGGAGATCCGCACGAGCAGTGCCTTGCCGGCGGGCCACACCTCCCGTACTGCGGCCAACACTTCGAGCGGGAAGCGCAGCCGCCCGGCGAGGCCGCCGCCGTACTCGTCGGTGCGCAGGTTGGTCAGCGGCGAGAGGAACCCGGAGAGCAGCTGGCCGTGCCCGTACTGGAGTTCCAGTACGTCGAAGCCCGCCCGGTCGGCGCGCCGGGCCGCCCGGACGAAGTCCCGTACGAGGAGGTCCATGTCGGCGCGGGTGGCCTCGCGCGGTACCGGGCTCCGCTCGTCCCAGGCCAGCGCGGACGCGGCGATCGGAGGCTCCTCCCCGGCTTCGGCCCGGCGGCCGGCGTGGGTGAGCTGGATGCCGAGGCAGGTGTCGGACTGGCCGTGGACGAAGTCGGTGATCCGCCGCCAGGCGGCCTCCTGTTCGTCGGTGTAGAGGCCGGGGCAGCCGGGGGTGGCCCGGCCGGCGGCGCTGACCGCGGTCATCCCGGCGAGGACCAGTCCACTGCCGCCGACGGCCCGGGTGCTCAGGTGGACGAGGTCGAAGTCCCCCGGGACGCCGTCCCGCGCCGTGCCGAGTGCGGTGGGCGGGGCCACGACCCGGTTGCGCAGGAGCAGCCCGCCGAGCGGGAAGGGGCGGAACATCGGGGGCACGGGAGCGGAGGAGTTGACGGCGGAGGTGAACTCCTCGTCGCGCTCGCGCAGGTTGTCGTAGGTGACGCGGCGGCTGCGGGTCAGCAGGTTGAAGGCGAACTGGGGCGGTTCCTGGCCGGTGTAGCGGCCGATGTTCTCGAACCATTCGAGGCTGGCCTGGGCGGCGCGCTGGGTGGATTCCACGACCGGGCGGCGCTCGTCCTCGTACGCGGCGAGCGCTCCGGGCACGTCCGGGTGCTCGTGCAGGCAGGCGGCCAGGGCGAGGGCGTCCTCCATGGCGAGCTTGGTGCCGGAGCCGATGGAGAAGTGGGCGGTGTGCGCGGCGTCGCCAAGGAGTACCACGTTCTCGTGCCGCCACGTGCGGTTGCGCACGGTGGTGAAGCGCAGCCACTTGGAGTTGTTGGGGAGCAGCCGGTGTCCGTCCAGGTGGCCGGCGAACAGTTCCTCGCAGCGATGGATGCTGTCGAGGTCGCTGGTGCCGGGCGGGTGGTCGCGGTCGGCGAACTCCGCGAAGCCCGCGCGCCGCCACGCGGCCTCGTCCATCTCCACGATGAAGGTGGAGCGGGTGGAGTCGTAGGGGTAGGCGTGCACCTGGAGGGTGCCGAAGTCCCGCTCCTCCACGAGGAAGGTGAAGGCTTCGAAGACCTTGTCGGTGCCGAGCCACATGTAGCGGCCGGAGCGTTCGTCCAGGTCGGGCTCGAAGACGTCCGCGTAGGCGGCCCGGGTGGCGGAGCGCACGCCGTCACAGGCGACGACCAGGTCGTACGCAGCGGCCAGCTCGGCGGCGGGCGGGGCCTGGGTGCGGTAGCGGACGTCGACGTCGAGGGCGGCGCAGCGTTCCTGGAGGATCCGCAGCAGCTGCCGGCGGCCGAGGGCGGCGAAGCCGTGGCCGCCGGAGGTGAGGGTGCGGCCGCGGTGGGTGACGTCGATGTCGCTCCAGCGGGCGAACTCCGCCGACATGGCCCCGTAGATCCCGGGATCGGCCTGCGCGATGCCGTCGAGGGTCTCGTCGGAGAAGACGACACCGAAGCCGAACGTGTCGTCGGGGGCGTTGCGCTCCCAGACGGTGACGTCCCAGTGGGGGGAGAGCTGCTTGGCCAGGGCCGCGAAGTACAGGCCGCCGGGCCCCCCTCCGATGACTGCTACGCGCACGGCGTACCTCCTCGTGGTTCCGGAACAACATATGGTGCTGATTTTGCGGTCGTCAACAATGCTCTACATCTCTCGCGAGGAGTTCAGGTGCCTGCGGGCCCGACTTCGTCAGCACCTCGCGCACGTCTGCGGGCCAGGGCGTGGTCCCGGTCGCGCGGGACGCGGAGTGGGCGATGACCATCCGCCCGGAGGCGGCCTCCACGCCCTCCTCGCCGTGGACCGTGAACACGTAGTGCAGGGAGCTGGCGCCGACCTTGGCGACGCTCAGCTCGATGCGCACGGCCTCGCCGAACCAGAGCCGGGCCCGGTAGTCGGCCTCGAAGTGGACGCGCGGGGTACTGCCGAAGAGGTGGGCCAGGCCCAAACGGCGCAGCAGCACGGCTTCGGCCGCCTCTACCCAGCGCACGACGGTCGAGTGGTGGTAGTGCCCGGCGGCGTCGGTGTCGGGCCACTCCACGCGGCGTTCGATGACCACGCCGGGCAGGTGCGGGACGAGGGCCTCGGGGCACCCCGCGGCGCAGCCTCCGTCGGCGTCGGGCGAGGCGGACCGCCCCGGGGCGGACGGCACCACGGCGGGTTGCTCCGGAGCGGGTTGCTCCGGAGCGGGCGGCACCACGGCGGATCGCGCCGGGGCGGGCGGTGCCGGGACCGAGGCCCTGGCTCGATCCCGCAGTTCGCCGCGCTGGAGCTTGCCGGTACCGGTGCGCGGGAGCCGCTCGACGAACTCGACGGCCCGCGGGTACTTGTACGGGGCGATGGACGCCTTCACGTGGGCCTGGAGCTCCCGGACCGTCGCCTCGTCGGCCGGGACCCCGGCGCCGAGCACCACGTACGCCTTGACCACCATGCCGCGCCGCTCGTCGGGGGCGCCGACGACCCCGCACTCCTCGACGTACGGATGCGCGGCGAGGGCCTTCTCGACCTCGGGGCCGGCGATGTTGTAGCCGGAGGAGACGATCATGTCGTCGCTGCGGGCGACGTACCAGAAGTACCCGTCCGCATCGCGGACGAAGGTGTCACCGGTGATGTTCCAGCCGTTCCTGACGTACACCGTCTGCCGCGGATCCGCGAGGTAGCGGCAACCTGTGGGCCCGGTGACCGCGAGCAGGCCGGGCTGTCCGTCGGGGACGGGGTCGCCGCGCTGGTCCACCACGGCGGCGCGGTAGCCGGGCACGGCCCGGCCGGTGGCGCCGGGCCGGATGTCCTCGTCGGCCGCGGAGATGAACACGTGCAGCATCTCGGTGGCGCCGATGCCGTCGATGATCCGCAGTCCGGTCGCGGCGTGGAACTCCTCCCACACCGCGGCGGGCAGCGCCTCTCCGGCGGACACGCAGCGGCGCAGCCCGGCCAGTCGGTCCACCGCGCCGACGGCCATGATCGCCTTGTAGGCGGTGGGCGCGGTGAACAGGACGGTCACGTCGTGCGCGGCGACGAGCTCTGCCAGTTGCTCCGGGGTCGCCTGCTCGACCAGCAGGGTCGCGGCCCCGGCGTGCAGCGGGAAGACCACGAGCCCACCGAGACCGAAGGTGAAGGCGAGCGGCGGCGTACCCGTGAACACGTCGTCGGGTCGGGGCTTGAGGACGTGCCGGGAGAACGTGTCGGCGTTGGCGAGGACGTCGCGGTGGAAGTGCAGGGTCGCCTTGGGGCGGCCGGTCGTACCGGAGGTGAAGGCGATCAGCGCCACGTCGTCGGCGGCGGTGGCGACCGTGAGGAAGCGTCCGCCCTTGGCCGCGCAGCGCGCGGTCAGGTCCGTGCCCTCGGGGCCGCCGTAGGCGAGGACCGGCAGTGTGCCGTCACCGGGGCCGACCATGTCGGCGAGCTCGCCGGTGTAGCGGTGGTCGCAGACGGCGACGGTCGGGAGGCTGATCTCGCACAGCTCGGCGAGTTCGGCGGCGCGCAGCAGCGGCATCGTCGTGACGGCGACGCCGCCCGCCTTGAGGACGCCGAGCCAGGCGGCCACGAGCCAGGGGTTGTTCGGGGCGCGCAGCAGGACCCGGTTGCCGGGCACGAGGCCGAAGTCCTCGGTGAGCACTTGGGCGACCTGGTTGGCGCGCTGCTGGAGCTCGCCGTAGGTCCAGCGTTCGGTCGGGGTCAGTAGACAGGGGCGGTCGGGACCCCAGCGCTCGACGGCTTCGTCGAGCAGGCGTCCGGCGCAGTTGAGGCGGTCGGGGTAGGCCAACTCGGGTAGTTCGAAGTTGAGTTCGGGCCAGAGGGAGAAGGCCGGCAGCCGGTCTCTGCAGAAGGAGTCGGCATGCGCGGAAGGGGAGAGCTCCATGGGGCGGCACCTCGATCGGGGAGCAGCAGGGGGAGATGCGGTGCAAGTTATCCCGAAAATTTCGCGACCGTCAACATTGCTCGATATTTCGGGAACGCAGAGCGGCCGGGATCGCTACCGCGCCGCCCTCGAACCGGTTCAGCCGGCCGGCAGGACCACCCGGACGGACGTGCCGAAGTCGCCGGTCGCGACGGAGAGTTCGCCGCCCGCCTCGGCGGCCAGCAGCTGGATGATCAGCAACCCGCGGCCGCTTTCGGATTCGGGGTCGACCCCCGCGGCGGCATGCGGCAGCCGCAGCGGACGGACCCCCTGATCGGCGACCTCCAGCCGCAGCCATCCCCCGTCGAAGACCATCGCGACCCGCATCCGCCCGTTGGTGGCGGCGTGCTGGACCACGTTGCCGGCGAGCTCGCTGACGGCCAGCAGCAGGACGTCCACCACCTCGGCGGCGACCCGCCAGCCCTCCAGCACGACCCGGACCCGGGTCCGCACCAGCGGGACGGCGGCCACGGTGGGCTCGACCGCCCAGCGGGCGACGCCACGGCCCCGGACCGGAGCCCGGACCGGCTCCGGCGCCGAAGCCGGAGCCGGAGCGGGACCTCCGTGCCGCGTGGGGCAAGCGGGCCGCGCGGGGCTGGCGGGCTGCCCGGGGAGGGCGGGGAGAGTGGCGGTCGAAGCGGTGGTGAGCATGACGTGCTCCCAAAGGGGGAAGGCGACGCCACCGCGGAGTATCTCGTGTAACTACCCCGGAATGCGGATGTCCCGTGGGCTTGTGGTCAGCGGAAATACGTCGCTAGAGTCGTGATTACACGTGTAACACGCTAAGACTCCCCGGTGCCCCGCGCAAGCATTTCGGACAAACGTTACGAAGCCTGGACCGCCGCACCGGATCCGCCGGCCGCCGAGGCCGCACCACGACACGGGAAGAGCCCTGATGACGCAATCTCCCCCGGCCGAGTTCGACGTCGCCGACATGACCTGGCCGCCCCCGCCGTACCAGCAGCCCGTCACGCCCGTGACCGGCGCGGACGGCACACGCCGCTTCGACGGGATCACGTACGCGACCACCCCCGGCTACCGCCCCCGCCTCCTCGACGTCCAGCTCCCCGCGGGCGAGGGCCCCTTCCCGGCGGTCGTCTGGATCCACGGCGGCGGCTGGCTGGACGGCGACCGGCGCTACCCGCCGCCGACCGTGCCCGCCGCCCTGCTGCACGGCGCCGTCCTGGGCGCCGGGCTCGCGCTCGTCTCCATCGACTACCGGCACAGCCTCGAAGCCCCCTTCCCGGCGCAGCTGCACGACGTCAAGGCCGCCATCCGCTACGTCCGGCGGTTCGCCGCCGCCCTCGACATCGACCCGGACCGGATCGGCGTCTGGGGCGAGTCGGCGGGAGGCCACCTGGCCGCGCTCGCCGGCCTCGTCCGCCCCGGCAGCACCGACGCCGCCACGCTGGAGTCGCTGGAGGGCGCCCACGGCGTCGGCTCCGGCGACACCGACGTCCTCGCCGTCGTCGACTGGTACGGGGTCCACGACCTGATCGCCCTGGCCGCACACCCGCTGCCGATGCCGACCGGCGCCGAGTTCCCCAACCCGTACGACGCCCTGCTGGGCGTTCCCGCGGCCGAACAGGCGGAGCCGGCCCGGGCCGCGAGTCCCGTCACGTACGCCGTGCCCGGCGCGAACCCGCCCCCGTTCCTGCTGGTGCACGGCACCCGGGACGGCCTCGTCCCGTACAGCCAGAGCGAGGCCCTGGCCGAGAAGCTGACGGGCGCCGGGGGCGACGTCGCGCTGCGCCCCGTCGAGGACGCCGACCACATCTTCCTCGGCTCCCCCGACATCCCCGCGATCGTCGCGGAGAGCGTCGCGTTCCTGGTCCGCCACCTGGGCGCGCAGGCCTGAGCGAACCCGGACGCACCGCTTCACAGACCCGTTCCACCGTGGGGGCGCGGCCCGGCCGCGCCCCCACGCGCACGTCGAAAGGCAGTCATGTCCAGACCCACTCTCGCTCCGGCTCCCCGCGCCGCGGTCCGGCCGGAGCCGGACCGGCGCCACCGCGGCACCCTGCTGCTGGCCGTCGTACTGCTGGCCGCCCCCGCGGTCCTCGCCCTCGTCGTCCGCGCGGACGCCGCGAACCCGCCCTTCCAGGGCGCGGACGACCGCTGGCTGGACTGGATGGGCGGCCCCCACCAGGGGGTCCCCGCAGCCCTCGCAGCCGTCCTCAACCTGTTCGGCGGCCCGCCGGGCATCGTCGTCCCGCTCGCCCTGCTGGCCTTCCTGCTCATCCGCAGGCGCTGGGTGTCGGCGGGCTTCCTCCTCGGGGTCTACCTCGCCGGCAGCATGCTCGTGGTGCAGGGACTCAAGCACCTGGTGGACCGCCCGCGCCCGGAGCACCCGCTGGTCCGCGTCGACCACGGCTCCTTCCCGTCGGGCCATGCGGCGGGGGCGGCTCTGCTCGTCGTACTGGTCGGGGTCCTGCTGGTCCCGGCGGCCCGGCGGCGCACTTGGTGGGCCGGCGGCACGGTCTTCACGGCGGCCATGATGTGGAGCCGCACGTGGCTGCACGCCCACTGGCTCAGCGACACAGTGGCGGGAGCGGCGGCCGGCGCCGGCACCGCCCTGCTGGCGTGGTGGGCCTTCGCGCCCGCGCTCACCCGAGAGGGCGACCGCCTGCGACGGTCGGCCGCGCGGCGATCGGTCTAGGACCCGTCCTTCGCACCGCGGGCCCGACCCGATCCGCACGACGCGCCTAGCCTTCGGCGCGCCCCGCTCCCGCCATGAACCGCCAGACCAGGGCGTGTCCCAGGACGATCAGTCCGATCAGCATCAGGGCTTCGGCCTGGATGGGGCGCAGGCCGACGTGGCCGGCGAGTTCGGGGAAGGCGCCGACGACGGCGATGACGGCGTAGAGCAGTGCGACGCCGGCCTGCTGGCACGTGACGAAGCGGTCGCCCCGGGCGCGGCCCAGCAGGCGCAGGGTGCACGCACAGCCGACCAGGGCGAGGACGACGAAGGCCGCGCGCCAGATCTGCGGCTGCTCGGTACCCCCGACCTGCGCGAAGAGACCCATCAGGGCGGGCAGCAGGAAGGACAGTTAGATCCCGCCGACGAGGCGCCGCAGGGCGGGGTCGCGCATCCAGTCCGCATGGCTCTGGACGACGTTCCACCACAGGCCGACCAGAGTGAAGCAGGTGGCGGAGAAGAGGGCGTAGAAGGTGCTGACATCCATGGACGCCGAGCGTGGCAGCGAGTCGGGGCGCGGCTGGCGCTACACGCCCTGAGGCCGGCGCGTCCCCGCCGGGACGGCTTACACGGCAGCGCGTGGGCCGGGCTCCGTGCGCCCGGACTGCGCCACCCGATGGGACCGCCCGTGCCGGGCCGCGCACACGGGCGCGCCCGCGGCGCGGCGGCGAGGGGCGTGGGAGCCGCAGGGGCGGCACTCGTCGCCCGGCCGCCCAGCGTGCTCGGCCCGTCCTTCGCCCGCCGCGGTCGCCGGCGGCAGCGGGCGCGCGGGTCCATCAGGAGGTGTCGCGGTGGACGAGGAGGGCCTCGACGGCAGGGAGCGCGGGGGGCTTCCCCGTCTCGATCAGCTCGTGCAGGGCGTCGGCGACGCCGGCCGGCGAGGGCAGGTCCAGGCTGACCGTGGTGAGGGCAGGCCGCTGGAGGGCGGAGAGGACCAGGTCGTCGGAGCCGACGATCGCGACCTGGTCCGGTACCGCGATGCCCTCGGCCTGGAAGGCGTGCAGGAGCAGCGCCGCGTACTCGTCGTTGTAGGCGAAGACGGCGTCCAGGCCCAGGCTCGGCCAGCGCCGGGCGAGCGCCGTCGCGGACTCGCCGGTGTACGCGAGTTCCACCGGGGTCACCGTCGCCATGTGCCGGGCGGCGACCGACTCGGCCCCGGCGAGGCGCGGGCCGGCGAGGGTAGCCAGACCGCGTTCGAGCGGCAGGACCACGCCGATCCGGGTCCGGCCGCGGGCGATGAGGTGCTCGGCGGCGGTGGCGCCGATGTCCGCGTGGTCGAAGCCGATGGTGTGGACGCCGGGCACCGGGCGGGCGGCGAAGGCGAGCAGGCCGCGCACCCCGGCGCGGCTGAGCAGCTCGGCGGCCCCGGCGGTGAAGCGGTCGCCGTCGATGGCGATGACGGCGGCCGGGCGCAGCTCGGCCCAGGCGCGGGCCGCGTCGAGGGGGTCGGCGAAGCGGCCGGCGTGCAGGACGGCCGTGTAGCCGCGCCGGTCGAGCTCGCTGTGCAGGTCGTCCACCCAGTCGCTGACGAGGCGGCCGATCGCGGAGATCGAGGCGGGCATCAGGACGAGGTTGCTGCGGCCGGCGCGCAGGGAGCGGGCCGCGGCGTGCGGTACGTAGCCGAGCTGCCGGGCCGCGTCGAGGACGCGGCTGCGGGTGCCCTCGCTGACGCGGTGGCCGGGGGTGTCGTTCAGGACGAACGACACGGTGGCGCGTGACACCCCGGCCAGCCGGGCCACGTCGGCGCTGGTGATGGACACGGGCGACGGGGTGGTGCTCGTGTGCTTGGGCTCCCTGGGCATGGTCCTCGGTGCTCCTTGGGTCGACCGTCACCTCTCTCCCCAGGTTACACGAGTTAGATCATTGGGCTCCGCGGGCTTCGTGCATGCGGCGCGAGGGCCCGGCAAGGTCGTCCAGGGCGGTGACGACCGAGTCGAAGCGCATCGTGGTCCGCGCCTGCGCTACGTACGGCTGCCACTGCGGCATGCCGGAGTGGTTCGGGTCGCCGGTGCGGACGAAGGCGATCCAGGCCCGGTGCATGGTCCGCGCGAGGCCGTCGCGGACGGCGGGAGCGATCCCGGCGACGAAGGGCGCGTGCGCCCAGTGCTCGAAATTGTCGAAGACGAAAGGGAGTTCGAGGCAGTGTGCGGCGCCGAGCCGGCCTTCGTAGGCGGCTGCCTGGAGGTCGAACTGGTAGGCCCAGACGGGGCGGCCCGCACCGGCCCGGGCCTCGGCCAGGCTCACGGAGGGGACGCGGAAGAGCTCGTCGGTGATCAGGTCCATGAGGACGTCGGCGGGGCGGGCTCCGGGGCGAGCCGCTTCGTACGCGGCGTAGACCTCGGGGGCGGCCCCGGATCCGAAGGTCTCCTCGATCCGGCCGATCACCTGCTCCCTGGTGGCGGCCGCGTACCCCTCGTCGAGGGCGAAGCCGAAGTTGGCCTCCTCACGGGTCCAGCCGATCATGACGTCGATGTCGGCCGCGGCGCCGTGCAGCAGCGCCCGCGCGGGGTGGCGCGGGAGGGACTCCCCGTCGATGACGGGCAGGAACGGCGTCGGCCAGTAGCCCCACCGCACCGTGCGGGCGAACAGACCCCCGCCCGCGCCGATCAGGGCCTGCCAGGGCAGTGCGCGCAGTTCCTGCGCCGTCTTGGCGCCGGCGAGTTCCCGGTAGGCGGCGGTCCGCTCCCGGTACGCGTCGGGGTCGGGGAGGTCCAGTCCGAAGGGCGGGCTCTGCAGGATCACCCGGCGGATCAGCCCGGCGGCCCGCGGGTGCCCGGCGAGGGCGGCGGTGGAGACGGCTCCGCCGGACTGGCCGGCGACGGTGATGCTCTGCGGGTCGCCGCCGAAGGAGGAGATGTTCTCCTTCACCCAGTGCAGGGCGGCGAGCTGGTCGGAGAGCCAGGGGTTGGCGGCCTCGTCGTGCGCGTCGTCCTCCGGGGAGAGGTAACCGAGCGGCCCGATGCGGTAGTTGATGCCGACGAACACGAGGTCGCCGTCGCGCGCGAAGGTCTCTCCGCCGTAGCCGGGCATGGAGCCCGATCCGGAGACGAAGCCGCCGCCGTGGATCCACACCAGCACCGGGCGGCGGGCGTCGTCGGCCGCGGGCGTCCATACGTTGAGGGTGAGGCAGTCCTCGTCGAACGGGGGCGCTCCGTGGCCGCCGAGGACCGGGTCGCCGCCTTCGACGTACATCTGCGGGGCGCTGGGCCCGTCGGTGCTCGCGTCGCGGGTTCCGCTCCAGCCGCGGTGCGGGCGGGCGGGCCGCCAGCGCTGGTCTGCGACGGGGGGTTCGGCGTAGGGGACCGCCCGGAAGACGCAGAGTCCGTCTTCGATCGCGCCGCGCAGCCGGCCCGCGGGGAGGTCGACCACGGGGGGCTGCGGAGTGCCGTGCTCTGTGGGTGCCATGGGCCCTTCTTTCGTCGCTCCGGGGAGCCGGCGGCGCATCGGGCGCACGCCGACCCCGGAACGACGGTATGTTGATTCTTGTACGACCGTCAATAATTCTCGATATTTAGGCACTCACAGCCACAGGCTGCCGGCGGCGACCCGTTCCGCCTCGGTCCGCAGCAGCGGCTCGAACGCCCTCCACAGCAGCATGCAGGCACCGGCGCCGGCGAGCGCGCCGGCGAAGGTGTCGCTGAGCCACTGGGCGTGCAGCCAGGTGCGGCTGCCCATCATGGCGACGACGTACAGGCCGCCGAAGCCCCACCACCAGCGGCGCGCCCGCGGCGGGAACACCAGGACGGCCGCCACGAACACCAGCGCCACGGCGCTGAACACCTGGCCGGAGGGGTACGAGCCGTCGTTGACCAGGACCCACGGATGCGGCGGGCGGGGACGGTCGACGAACTGCTTGAGCGGGAGCACCACGAGGACGTTCGCGGCGATGCCGGCGGTGAAGGCGTAGAGCCCCGACCGCCAGCGCCCGTAGACGCAGAGGCAGCCGATCAGGCCGAGCGGCAGGACCGTGCCGAGCGGGCCGCCGAGCCGGTCGAAAACGATGGCGAAGCCGGTCAGGTCGTCGCGCGAGCTGTTCACGGACGCGGCCCAGTGGTCGTCGAGCCCCTGGAAGAAGGGCCGTTCACCGACGGAGAGCAGCAGCCCGATCAGCAGCGCCCCGCACAGCAGACCCACCCCGACGGCCGCCGCATGGCGCGGCGGCGCGGCCGGGAGATGGTGCCGGGGGGCGGGAATCGCGAACGGGGGCGCCGAACGCCCGGAAGGGGGCACGGCGGAGGGGGAAAGCGGCATGGCGGGCCTTTCACGGGGGCCTCGCCGCATCTCAACCCCTAGCGAGGCCCTGAAATGGGTGCTACACAGTGTCCAAGCGGCGTAGGTGACACGTGTAACAACATCATGTGAACCGTGGCTGCCTGCCCGCCCGAAGCGTCTCCATCCGCATCCCCTGGCGCCCTCCACAGCGCACAGCAGGCCGCATGCCGCCAGCGCTGCGCCGCTCCCCGCGCCGAGCCTCCGCACCCCTTCTCGCTCCGTCCCCCGAGGAGTCGTCATGGCCCAGAACGAACTGATCGATCCGCCCGCCCACGCTGATCCGGAACCGCCCCGCCAGCGCGCGCTCCTGCCCCTGCTGCTGGTCGCCAACTCCGCGATGCTGGCGGTCTACATGGGCGTCGGATCGATTCTGCTGCCCACTCAGGTCGCCGCGCTCGACCCCGCCCACAAGGTCGCCGTCCTCGGCGTGATCGGCGGGGTCAGCGCGGTCTTCGCGACCGCCTTCAACCCGATAGCCGGCGCCCTCTCCGACCGCAGCGGCCGCCGCAACCCCTGGGTGCTCGGCGGCGCGCTCGCCTCGCTGGTCGCCCTGGCCTCCCTCGGCTACGCCACCACCGCGCTGCTCCTCGGCATCGGCTGGTGCCTGGTGCAGGCGACCATGAACGTCTTCCAGGCCGCGGTCACCGCGATCGTCCCCGACCGCGTGCCCGTGGCCCGGCGCGGCACCGCATCCGCGCTGGTGGGGCTGGGCCTCCCGATCGGCGGCACGGTCGGCGTGCTGATCGCCTCCCGGACCGCGGAGCACCTGCGCACCGGGTACCTCGTCTTCGGCGCGATCGTCGCCGCCTCGGCCCTGCTGCTCACGCTCACGTGCCGGGACGTCCCGCGCACCGGCCCCGCCCCGGCCGCCGTGCCCAAGCGGGCCCAACTGGCCGCGTTCCTTTCGGCGCTGGCGAACCACGACTTCCGCTGGGCGTTCATCGGCCGGGCCCTGATGGTCCTCGGCTACTTCTCCGTCGTCGGCTACCAGCTGTACGTCCTGGACGACCACATCAGCCTCCCGGCCGGGCTGACCCCGCCCGCCGCGATGGCGGTGCTCACCCCCGTGTCGATGGTCGCGATGGCCCTGTCGACCGTGGTGGGCGGGTTGCTGTCCGACCGGTGGGACCGCCGCAAGGTGTTCGTCGGCGTCTCGGCCGCCCTCGCCGGGCTCGTCATGGTGGTTCCCGTGGTGAGCCCGACCTGGACGGGCATGCTCGTGTTCAGCGCGCTCAACGGCCTGGCGTTCGGCTGTTTCATGGCCGTCGACACCGCGCTGGTCACCCTGGTCCTGCCCCGGGCCGAGGACGCCGCCCGCGACATGGGCGTCCTCAACATCGCCAACGCCGGGCCGCAGATCATCGCCCCGTTCGTCGCCTCGGCCGTCGTGACCGGCTTCGGCGGATACACCCCGCTCTTCCTCGTCGGCGGGGCCCTCTCGCTGATCGGCGCACTCGCCATCCTCCCGATCCGCGGCGTGCGCTGATCCCCGCCGGGCCGCCGCTTCCCGGATCGCGGCGGCCCGGTCCGCACTCCGGCGGGCGCATGCCGAGGGTCGTGCGCCCGCCGGTGCCCTGCGCGGCGGCCTTCCCCCCGCCCCGGGCGATCACACCGCACCACCCTCACCTCCCACCCCACCGTTTTCGAAGGAGCCCCCTGTGAGAAGCAAGCGAGTCCTGCCGCCGGCCGTGCTGATCCTGTGCACGGCGGCCCTCACGGGTACGGCGCCCGCGGTCGCCTCGCCGCAGAACGCGCCGCAGGCCGCTCCCGCGGCAGCGCCCACGGCAACGCCCGCCGCCCCGCTGCGGATCCTGCTCACGAACGACGACGGCTACAACGGGCCGGGCATCCGCAAGGCGTTCGAGCGGCTGACCACCGCCGGGTACGACGTCACCATCGTCGCGCCGCTCACCAACCAGAGCGGCACCGGCACGAAGCTGGCCGGCGCGCCCACGATCGCGGTGAAGCACCCCGAGCCGAAGGTGTGGGCCGTGGACGGCACGCCCGGTGACGCCGTGTCCTTCGGCCTCGCCGAGGTCTTCGAGGGGCACGCCCCCGACCTGGTGGTCTCCGGCACCAACTTCGGCCCGAACGTGGCCGGCCTGGCCACCCACTCCGGTACGGTCGGCGGCGCCGTCGTCGCCCTGGAGAGCGGCGTCCCGGCCATCGCGCTGAGCACCGGCGGCCTGGCCGTTCCCGACCCGACGGCCACGGTCAACGCGATGGGCCCCACCGTCGACTTCGCGGTCAAGCTGATCGACCGGCTGCGCGACCGGGCGCGGTCCGGACCGCTGCTGCCGAAGGGCGTCGGCCTGAACGTCAACCACCCGGTCGTCGGCGCGGACGGCAAGGGCGCCGCCGCCGGCGTCGCCGCGACCTTCCAGGACCCGCAGGCCCCGCTGCAGCCGGACTACACCGACGCCGGGGACGGGACCTGGAAGGTGAACGTGCAGTTCCGCCCGCAGCCGCCCGTCAGGGGCGGTGACGTGGAGGCCGTGAACGCCGGCAAGATCGCCATCAGCCCGATGAACGCCGACTGGAACGCCGGGCCCGCCGAGTTCGCGGTCGCCTCCGCCCTGATCGCGGGGCTACGCCCGTGAGGCGACCTCGTACGGCACGGTCGCTGCTCGGCGCCGCGTGCGCGCTCGCGGCCCTGCTCACCGCGGCGCCCCCCGCGTCGGCCACGAAGGCGGCTCCGCCCAGCGGCACCGCGCACCCCCAAGTCAACGTGGCGCAAGGCGTGCTGCGCGGGCAGGAGCACGACGGCGCCCAGGAGTTCCTGGGTGTCCCCTACGCCGCTCCCCCGGTCGGGGACGCCAGGCTGCGCCCGCCGCAGGAGCCGGGCCGCTGGACCGGGGTCCGCGAAGCCGGCCGGCAGGCCCCGGCGTGCCTGCAGTTCTCGCCGCACGGCCTGCGCGATCCGCAGGACGTCAGCGAAGACTGTCTGTACCTCGACGTGTACCGGCCCCGAACGGCCCGTGCCGGAGCCCGGCTTCCGGTGATCGTGTGGCTGCACGGGGGTGCGTTCAGCCAGGGCACGGGGACGCAGTTCGTCGGCCGCACCATGGCCGATCTCACCGGTACCGTCGTCGTCAGCATCAACTACCGCCTGGGGCAGCTCGGATACCTCGGACTGCCCGAGATCGCCGGGCAGAACGCGCAGCGTTCCGGTTCTTTCGGGCTGATGGACCAGATGGCGGCGCTGCGCTGGACCCGGGAGAACATCGCCGCGTTCGGCGGGAACCCGGGCAACGTGACGGTGGCGGGGCAGTCTGCGGGCAGCGCTTCCGTCTGTGCGCTGCTGGCGGCGCCTTCGGCCGCCGGGCTGTTCCACCGGGCCGTGCTGCAGAGCGGGCCGTGCACGCTGATCCGCACGCCGGACGGTGCGCGGGCCGAGGCGCAGGCGCGGGCCTTCGCCGCGCATGCGGGCTGTAGGGAACCGGGAACGCTGGTCGAGTGCTTGCGGGCCGCTTCCGGGACGGTGCTGGTCGAGGCGGCCCGTACGGTGCCCACCTCGGGTCCGGCGTCCGGCGACGGACTGCTGCCGGTCGATCCGGCGGAGGCCATCGGGAGCGGGCACTGGAACAAGGTGCCGGTGCTGATCGGGAGCAACCGCTCGGAGGCGCGCTTCTTCGTCGCGCTCACGCAGCCGTACCTGACGCAGGAGCAGTACACCGCGCAGGTCCTGGCGGGGTACGGGGCCGCGGGCCCGCAGGTGCTGGCCCGGTACCCGGTGTCGGCGTACGGGTCCCCGTACCTGGCGCTGTCGGCGGTCATGACGGACGCGACGTTCGCCTGCCAGACGCAGTGGACGGCGCAGCTGTTCGCCGGGCAAGTGCCGACGTACGTCTACGAGTTCGACGACCCTGACTCGCCGACCCTGGCCGGGGCGCAGGTGCCCGGCCTGGACGAGTCGAACGCGCACAGTGCGGAGTTGGCGTACCTGTACGACTTCACCATGACCGAGCGCCCGTTGACCGCGGGCCAGGTCGCGTTCGCGGCGCGCATGAAGCGCTACTGGGGTGCGTTCGCGCGCTACGGCGCGCCCGTGGTGCCGGGGCAGCCGCTGTGGCCGGCGGGCGGGTCCGGGGCCGGGCCCGCCCAGGTGCTGGCCCTCAATCCGGCGGCGATCCGGGCGGGCACCTCGTTCGGGGCGGACCACCAGTGCGCCTTCTGGCGGACCCGGCCGCCCGGGCCGCCGGTGTGATCGGCTGAACGCGGCTCCGGCCCGGCCCGGGGGGGGGCCGGGCCGGGGTCGGTCAGCCGGTCCTCGTACCCGAGTGGCGGCGGCGCAGGATGAACACGGCCGCCGCCACGAGGGCGACGAGGACGGACCCGAGGGTCAGCAGCCAGGCGGGGACGCCTCCGACGGTGAGCAGTTCGCCGTGGTAGATGACCTTCCGGTACGGGGTGTCGGCGGCCGTGGCGCGCAGTTCGTGGTCGGCGTCGATGCGGCCCGGTTCCGGGAACTCCTGCTCGATCGCCGTCAGGAAGGCGGGCTTGCCGCCGGTGAGCGTGGCGAGGGCGCCCTCCGGGGTGACCTCGCCCGCGAAGGTGATCTTCGGGTCGGCGCCGCCGATCGGGGAGGCGGGTTCCATCCGGTGGTCGGCGAGGACGTACAGGCCGAGGGACTGGGGGGTCTTGGCCAGCCGGGACAGCCGCATCGGGTAGACCAGCCGGTTGCTGTCGAAGCGGATCTTCAAGGGGTCGAGGGTGCCCTTCAGGGTCTTGCCCGGTTCCCGGGGGGCGAGGCGTACGGCGACGTACTCCCACTTCTGGTCGACGTACGGCTTCAGTTCGGCGGCGAGGCCGTCGGGCAGTTTGAAGCCGTTGGTCTCCAGCCAGTTGCGCAGCGCGTCGGGGTCGGTCGCGGTGAGGCGCGCGACGTCGAAGTCGCCGAGCTGTTCGCGGCCGACGACGCCGACCGAGGGCGCGCCCGCGCCGGGCGCCGCGTCGCCCACGGAACGGGACGAGCCCGAGGAGAAGGGCCAGTCCCGGTCACGGGGCCAGAAGTAGCTGCGGGTCTTGAACTCGGGCCGGGTGAGCCAGGTCAGCTGTTGGAACACGTCCCCGTCGCCCAGCTCGACCGACGCCCGTCCGGGCACCGGCATGATCCAGGCCGCCCGCGGGGCGTCCCCGCGGACGACGAACCGCATCACGATCTGTTCCGTGCGCCCGTCGAAGCGCACGACGGAGGTCTCGCGTTCGACGCCGATCCGGGCGTACCCCTCGGGGATCATGGCGCCGCAGCCGCAGGCGTACGCCGGGCTGATCAGCGATCCCAGCTGTGTCGCGAGCAGGGCCAGCAGCAGGGCGGTGATTCTTCGTTTCATCCACACGGGGTCTCAGACGAGAGCCCCGGTGTTCCGGTTCCGGCCACGGTCACAGGGCCGTTCCGACTGGCGGAACCCCCTGGTCAGGCTGGTTCCCGATGCCCATACTGCTCGCATGAGAGGGACGGACAAGCCGCGCAGCAGCCCCTTGGTGCCGGACGCGGTGGGGGTAGAGATCGGCCGGCACGACTGGGAGGCCGTGACGTGCGGCTGCGGCCGCAGCGCGGGGCACCTCGTGGACACGCTGTGGGCGGCGGCCGAGGGGCACCCGGCCGCCTTCCGGGCGCTGGAGGGCCACGCCTTCCTGTCCGGACGCCTGCACCCGCCCGCGCCCGGGGTGTGCGGGGTGCTGATGGGCGTGTGGTCGGCGGGCCCGCCGCGGCTGGCCACCCGCGAGGCGCTGCTGTGGACGCTGCTGTCCCTGCTCGGCGCCGAGGACGACGGGTCCTCGTACGAGGCCGGGCTGTACGGGCAGTGCGCGGCGTTCGTCCGCGCCGGTCTGCCCTCGCTGCGCCGCGCGGCGGCCGCCGCGCCGGGCACCGCGACGGCCGCCTACGTGGACGGCGTCGTGGAGCTGCTCGGCCTGGTTTCCTGACGGTCCTGGCGCGGGACGCCGTCCGCGAGGCACCGCCGCAGCAGGTCCGGGGTGACGTCTTCCAGGGAGTGCGCGAAGGTGCGCGCCGGCGAGGCCGGCACCTCCAGCAGCGACGGGACGACCAGCACCCCGCATCCGGCGGCCTCGGCGGAGGCGGCGCCGTCGGGCGAGTCCTCCACGGCCACGCAGTCCCCCGCCGTGGCGTCGAGCCGTTCGGCGGCCGTCCGGTACGGCTCCGGGTGCGGTTTCGTGCGGTCCGTGTCGTCGGCGGACAGGGTGAACGCGAACGGGACATGGGCCAGCGAGCCGCCGACCACCGAGTCCACGACGAGCCGCGGCGAGGCGCTGACCAGGGCGAAGGGCACGCCTTCCGTCTCCAGCGCGGTCAGCAGCCGCTGGGCGCCGGGCCGCATCGGCGCCCCGGCCTCCACCCGGCGGAAGAAGTCCGCGGTCAGGGACTGCGCCACCGCGGACGGGTCTCCCCCACCCGAGACCCGTACGAGGTGGGCTGCGGTGTCCTCGACGGCGCGGCCGACGACCTCGGGGGCGTCCGCGTCGGTGAGTTCGTGGCCGAGGCCCTGGGCGATGCGCTCGGTGGTCCGCCACCACAGCACCTCGGTGTCGACCAGGGTGCCGTCCATGTCGAACAGGACGGCGGCGAGGGCGCTCACGCGGACCGGGCCACGACGAGGACCGGACGCTCGGCCAGCCCGACGGCGGCCCGCGCGCCCGGCGCGAGTTCGCCGGCGTCCCGCGAGGGCAGGTCCGCCTTGACGGTGGTGCCGCCGGGCAGTTCGAGGTGGAGCCGGGTCACCGCGCCGAAGAAGGACGCGGAGACGACGGTCGCGGTGCCTTCGGGGTCGGCGCTCGCGGTGACGTTCTCGGGCCGGACCAGCACCTCCACGTCCCGCGTCGCCTTGGGGACCGGGCCGTCGACGGGCAGCCGGGCACCGGCCACCTCCACCAGGCCGGCGTCGGTCAGGCGGCCCGGCAGCCGGTTCATGGTGCCGACGAACTCGGCGACGAACGGCGTCGCGGGGCGCTCGTACAGCTCGGCGGGGGAAGCGCACTGCTCCAGGCGGCCGGCGTTCAGGACGGCGACCCGGTCGGCCATCGACAGCGCCTCCTCCTGGTCGTGCGTGACGAACACGGTGGTGATGCCGAGGGAGAGCTGGAGTCGTCGGATCTCGTCGCGCAGGTTGGCCCGCACCTTGGCGTCCAGCGCGGAGAGCGGTTCGTCGAGCAGCAGCACGCGGGGGCGCAGCGCCAGGGCGCGGGCGAGTGCGACGCGCTGCTGCTGGCCGCCGGACATCTGGTGCGGGTAGCGGTCACCGTGGTCCGGCAGGCCGACCAGGTCGAGGAGTTCGGCGGCCCGCTCGCGGCGCCGGGCGGCCGCGACCTTGCGCACCCGCAGGCCGAAGGCGACGTTGTCGCGGGCGCTGAGGTTCGGGAAGAGGCTGTACGACTGGAAGACCATCCCGGCGTCGCGCCGGTTGGCCGGTACGCGGGTGATGTCCTCGCCGTCGACCAGGACCTCACCGGAGTCGGGCTGCTCGAAGCCCGCGACCACGCGCAGCGCGGTGGTCTTTCCGCAGCCCGACGGGCCGAGCAGGGCGACGAGTTCGCCCGGCTCGATGGTCAGGTCGAGCCCGTCGAGGGCGATGGTCGAGCCGAACGCCCGCCGCAGGCCGCGGAATTCGACGCGTGCGCCCGCGGGGGTCGCGCCGTCATCGGGGCCCTCGGGCTTCCTGGCCGCGGGAAGGGTGGTGGACATGTCGGTCAGGACTCCTTGCGGGAGGTGGAGGTACTGGGGGCGGAGGACACCGTGGCGGGGTTGGTCCCGGCCCGCGAGAGGACGAGCAGCAGCAGCCACGTGATGAGGAGGCTGAGGATGGAGACGGCCACCGACATCCGGGCGTGGGCTCCGGAGATCGTGACGATCCACACGGCGAAGGGCCGGAAGCCCAGGAGGGAGGCGATGGTGAACTCGCCGAGGACCAGGGCCAGGGTGAGGAAGGCCGCTCCGGCGAGCGAGGCCCGCAGGTTGGGCAGGAGCACGCGCAGGACCACGTACGGCCAGCTCGCGCCGCAGCTGCGGGCGGCTTCGACCAGGGTCGGCACGTCGATGGCGCGCAGGCCCGCGTCGAGGGAGCGGTAGACGAAGGGCAGCGCCAGTACCGTGTACGCGAGGACCAGGACGACGGGGAACTGCTCGTTCTGCACGGCCAGGAAGGTCTGGTAGAGCGGGGTCCGCGACAGGTGCTCGGGTCCCCAGCGCAGCACGGTGGTGATACCGGTGACCAGTGCGATCGGCGGGACCACCAGCGGCAGCATGCACATCACCTCCACGACCGGGCGCAGTCGCGGCGAACCGAGCCGTACGGCGACCAGAGCGGGCACTGCGAGCAGCAGTGACGTCGCGATGGTCGCGGCGGCCAGCCCGAGGGAGAGCAGCATGCTCTCGGTGAACCCGTCGGCGGAGAGCAGCTGTGTGTACGCCTCGAAGCTGATGCCCTGCCCGGGCACGTGCACGGTGAACACGAAGGAGGCGATCAGCGGGACGAGGAAGTACGCGCCCGCCAGCAGGAGTACGGCTCCGCGCCAGACCCGCGGACGGGGGCGGCGGCGCGGCCGGGCCGCCGTGCCGGGTGCGGCGGGGCCGGCCGGCGCTGTCGCGCCCGTCCCTGCGTGCGGGGCGGTCGATGCGGGCGTCGGGGTCATCGCAGCCATCGGGCGCTCCGTCGCTGGAGGGGCAGGTAGACCGCCATGACGAGGCCGGCGATCAGGATCATGTCGAGGCCGAGGGCGAGCGCCACGTTCTCCTGTCCGGTCAGTACGTTTCCGGACAGCGCGTCGGCGATCTTCAGCGTGACCAGCGGTACGGAGCCGCCGACGAGGGCCGCGGCCGTGGCGTGCGCGGCGAAGGCGGTGCCGAAGAGCAGCACGAACCCGCCGAGCAAGGAGGGAGCCAGGACGGGCAGTCCGACGTGGCGCCAGAACTGCCATCCGGTGGCCCCGTTGTTGTGGGCGGCTTCGCGCCACTGCGGCCGCAGTCCGTCCAACGCCGGGGCGATCACGAGCACCATCAGCGGGATCAGGAAGTACAGGTAGACCACGGTGAGACCGGTGAAGGAGTACAGGTTCCAGCCGAGTCCCGTGAGATGGGCGAGCTGGGTGACGACTCCGGAGATGCCCACGGTGGCGATGAACGCGAACGCCAGCGGGACGCCGCCGAAGTTGGCGAGGACGCCGGAGGCGGTCAGCGCGGCGCTGCGCAGGGCGCGGGACCGGGAGGTGACCACGGCCTGGGCGATGAGGACCCCGAGCACGCCGCCCACGGTCGCGGTGAGGGCGGAGAGCTGGACGCTGCCGATGAGCGAGCCGAGGTAGGGGCCCTGGAGCGAGCGCGCGAGGTGCTCTCCGGTCAGCCGGGTGGCGCCGGTCGCCGGGTCGGTCTGCGTGACGGCGCCGAAGGCGATGGCGCCGAGCGGGATGCCGAAGCAGAGCCCGGTGAAGGCGAGGAGCGGGAGGGCGGCGAGCCAGGTGCGCGGGCCGCGCCGCCGGCGGCGGCTGGTGCTGCCGCCGGCGGTCCCCTCCGGGTGGGAGGTGGGGGTGGAGGGGGACATCAGGAGAGCGCCTTGTCCCACTTCTCGGCGAGGGTGGCCTTGGCCTTGTCCAGCTCCGCGGAGGCGGGGAAGGTCGGGGTGCCCTGGATCTGCGGGAGCTTGGCGGCCGCGTCCTTGTCGGCGGTGCCGTCCTGGGTCATGACGGGGAGCAGGACCGGGCGGGCGTGGCCCTTCAGCCACAGGTTCTGGCCCTCGGCGCTGTAGAGGAACTCCATCCACAGGCGGGCGGCCGCCGGGTTCGGGGCCTCCTTGTTGACGGCCTGCGAGTAGTACTGGGCGTAGACGCCGTCGGTGGGGACGGCGACCTTCCAGTCGACGCCCTTGCCCTTGAACTGCTCGGCGTAGCCGGCGTTCAGGTAGTCCCAGTCGATGGAGATGGGCGTCTCGCCCTTCTCGACGGTGGCCGGGGTGGACTCGACCGGGATGAAGTTGCCGCTCTTGCGCAGCTGTCCGAAGAAGTCGATGCCGGGCTGGATGTCGGCGAAGGAGCCCTTGTTGGCGAGGGCGGCCGCGTAGACGCCGCCGAAGGCGGAGCCGGACTTGGTCGGGTTGCCGTTGAGGGCGACCTTGCCCTTGTACTCGGGCTTGAGCAGGTCCGCGAAGGTGGCGGGGCAGTTCGGGATCTTGGCGGCGTCGCAGCCGATGGAGACGTAGCCGCCGTAGTCGTTGTACCAGCGGCCGTCGGCGTCCTTCTGGCCGGCCGGGATCTTGTCCCAGGCGGTGACCTTGTACGGGGCGAACAGGTTCTCGTCGGCTCCGCTGCGCGCGAAGGCGATGCCGAGGTCCATCACGTCGGGGGCGCGCTTCTGGCCCTTGCGGGACTTCACGGCGGCGATCTCGTCGGAGCTGGAGGCGTCCGGGTTCTCGCTGCTGACCTTGATCTTGTACTTGGCCTCGAAGGCCTTGATGATCTCGCCGTAGTTCGCCCAGTCCGGCGGCAGCGCGATGACGTTCAGCTGGCCTTCCTTCTGGGCGGCCGCGACGAGGGCGTCCATGCCGCCGAGGTCGGCGACCGAGGTCGCGGCGCCCGGCTGCACCTGGGACTTGCCGTCGGCAGCGGTACCGGCGGCCTGGTCCGGAGCGGCGCCACACGCACTGAGCGTGGTGAGGACGGCGGCGCTGAGCAGTACGGCTGCACCACGGCGGGCGGAGGAACTGAGCACGGTCTCTCCCGGAGACGGGTTCCTGACGGGGGTCTACTTGTCTGAACAAGTTGGCTCCAGTTCGCCCGGCTTCACTGTACGGACGGTGAACGGGGGCTGGACCGCGGGGCACGACTCGACGAAGAGACGAGAATGACCGAAAGCAGCCGTGACAGGACCGGTGTAATGATCTTCAAGGCCTAGGGTGGCGGAACACGTACACGGCTGCGACGACGACAGGGGGCGGCACGGCATGGGCACGGTCCGGTATCTGGAGATCGCCGAGGCGCTGCGCACGGCGATCCTCTCCGGCGAGTACGCGGTGGGCGCCCAACTACCATCGGAGAGCGATCTGGCCACCCGCTGGTCCGCGTCCCGCGGAACCGTCCGCCAGGCCGTGGCCACGCTCGCCGCGGAGGGGCTGATCGGTTCCCGCCAGGGCGCCCGCAGGATCGTCCTGCGCCACGAGCGCCGGCACAGCTTCGGCGAACTGAACAGCTTCGCCCAGTGGGCCGACGGGCTCGGCCAAGAAGTCACCAGCCGTTTCCTCACCCGGACCCGCCGGCCGGCCACCGCCGAGGAGGCCGACCGGCTCGCGCTCGCGCCGGGCACCGAGATCCTGGCCGTGCTGCGACTGCGGCTCCTGGACGGGGAGCCGACCATGGTGGAGCGGACCGCGTACGCGGACTGGGTCGCGGGCGCGGTCGAGGCGATGCCGGACGACGTCGGCTCGGTGATGGACGGCCTCGCGAATGGCTCCGGGATCGTCGCCCACTACGGCGAGCACCTGATCGACGCCCTGGGGGCCGGCAGCGAGGACGCCCGGCTGCTGGAGATCCGGCGCGGGAGCCCGCTGCTGCGCCAGCGACACGTATCGGCCACCGCCACCGGTCGCCCGATCGAGTGGAGCGACGACCGCTACCGTGCCGGCAGCGTCACCTTCAGCGTGAGCAACTCCGCGGTAGCCACTCCCTTGGAGCGCCGCACGGGCGAGGGATGAGGGCTCGGCGCGCAGCCGCACCATCCGGCCGGTCGACCGACCGACCCGACGGTCGGGGACGGCGCCGCTGTATCGTCCCGGCAGAACGATCAGCTGCCGAACGGGTACGAAACCGCATGAAGGAAAACCGATGATCGATGTGCAGCGGCTGCGCATCCTGCGGGCCGTCGCCGAGCACGGCAGCTTCAACAAGGCGGCCGGTGCACTGCTGCTGACCCCGTCCGCCGTCTCGCAACACATCGCGTCGCTGGAACGGAGCCTGGGCCACCCGGTGGCGGTGCGCAGCACCCGCGGGGTCACCCTGACCGAGCCGGGACGGCTGCTGGTGGAGGCGGCGGAGACGATCTCCGCCGAGCTGGACCAGGTCCGCCACGCGATCGACCGGCTGACGGCCGACCGACCACGGCTCACGATCGCCACGTTCACCAGCGGCGGACGCCGGCTGCTGCCCGGGGCGCTGGCCCGGTTCGTGGCCGCGCACCCCGATGTCGAGCTGACCGTGCGGGAGGCCGAACCCGAGGACGCGGTCCCGATGGTGCGCGGCGGCCGCGCCGACCTCGCCCTGGCCTACCACTTCGACGGGCCGCTGCCCCTGCGGGCCGGGCTCGACTGGACGCCGCTGACGGACGATCCGCTGTGGCTGGTCCTGCCGCGCGAACACCGGCTCGCCGGCCGTGCCTCGATCGGTCTCGCCGAACTGGCAGAGGACCGCTGGGTGCTCGGCTGCCTCAAGACGGAGGCCTTCCTGCACCGGTACGCGGGGCTCGCCGGATTCGACCTGCGGGTGGCGGCCTCCACGACCGACTGGTTCTTCGCACAGACCCTGGTCGCCGCGGGTGTGGGCGTCTCGCTGATCCCGCACGTGTCGCTGGCCCCGGAGGCGTCCCTCGCGGTCGTACGGGTCGAGCCGCCGCGCCCCGCCCGGCACATCGGGGTGGTCACCCCGCGCCTGCGCCACCCGCACCCGTACGCCGAGGCGCTGACCGCGGCGCTGGCCGAGGCGGTGGAGCGGTGACCGGACACCTGCTGTGCGGGCTCGCGGACAATCCGGCGCTGCCGGGCGCGCTGCTCGACCGGCTGGTCGAGCGTGCCGTCGCGGACGACGCAGAGGGGGCGGAGCTCGCCGATGCGCTGAGCGAGCGCCCGGACCTCGGGCCCGTCCGGGCGGCGGCGCTGGCCGCGCGCGACGAACACGTCGCGATCCGGCTCGCCCGCTCGGGCCGGCTGGACGCCGCCGACGTGGACCCGGCGGCCCGGCCCGCGGTGGCCCTGGCCCTGCTGGACGAGGGCGTCGCACCGCCCGGCTGGGCCCGTCTGCTGGCGGCCCATCCGGACCGGGGGATCCGCGAGACCCTGGCCTCCCGGCCCGGCCTGCCCCTCGACGTCGTGGAGACGCTCGCCGCCGATCCGGATGTCGCAGTGGTCGCGGAGCTGGCCCTGTGGACGACGGAGCCGTCGATCGCCGCGCGCCTGGCGGCGCACCCGCATGCCGAGGTGCGCCGGGGGGCCGCGTTCAACGAGGCGGTGCCGCCGGTCGCGCTGGCCGCGCTGATCACCGGCGAAGGGCTCGCTCCGGCCCGCTCCTGCCTGGTCTGCGACCGTGAGGAGATCCCCTTCACCCACGATCCGTACTGCCCGCGGACGGACTGCGAGCTGCGCGGCGGCGCCGCCTGCGCGGGCGGGCACGAGTCCACCGTCCACGAGATCAGGGAGCAGGCCGCGCGGAACCCGGCGACTCCCGCCGCGGCCGCGGCCTCCCTCGTCGGCGACCCGTCCATGCTGATCCGCTGGGCGCTGGCCGAACGCGCCGACCTGCCGCAGGAGTTGTACGCGCGGCTCGCATTCGACCCGGTACTGGGGGTCCGCGCGACGGCGGCCGGAAATCCCGCGATCGGCGAACCCCTGATCCGCGCACTGGCCGCCGGGGGCGGCGGGGACGAGGTGGCGCGCAGCCTCGCCCGGCACCCGCGGGTGCCGCTCGACGTGCTCGCGCAGCTGGCCGCGGCGACCCGGATCGGCCCCACCCTGCTGCCGAGGATCGCCACCGCCACACCCGCCGAACTCGCGGAGGCTGCCGGGGCGGCGGATGCCCGCGTACGGATGCTGGTGGCCGAGCGGCGCGATCTGGAGCCGGAGTTGCGCGACCGTCTGGCCGCCGATCCGGACGCCGCGGTGGTCCGGTCCGTAGCCCCGCACCCGGGCCTGTCCGAGGAGCGGCTGCGCGCCGTGGTCGCGCGCCACGGCGCACTGGTCCTCGCACGGGTGGCGGCCAATCCGGACGCCCCGCCGGACCTGCTGGAGGAGCTGGCCCGGCACGATCCGCCGGTGCGGCGGGCGCTGCGCGAGATCGCCGGTCACCGCAACGCGACGGCCGAGGCGCTCTCGCCCTGCCTCGCCGACGCGAAGGCCCGGCCCCGCGCCGGCGGTCACCCGGCGCTGCCCCCGGAGGTCATCGTCGACCTGCTCGCGGACGCCGATCCCGCGGTGGGCCGAGCTGCGGCCGCCAACCCCGCGCTGCCCGTCGGGGTGATGGCGCGCCTGCTCAGGAGCTGACGAGGCCCTGTGCGGACGGCGGCGCGTCCGGGGTGTCCGGGGTATCCGGGGTATCCGGGGTATCCGGGGTATCCGGGGTGTCCGGGGGCTGCGGTGACTCCGCGTGGATGCGGCCGTCGCGCAACTCCACCACCCGGTCCGCGAGTTCGATCAGCGCCGGGTCGTGGGTGGCGACCAGGACGGTGACTCCTTCGCTGCGGACCACCGCGCGCAGGAGCTGCATGATCGAGTGGCCCGTCTCGGAGTCGAGCTGGCCGGTGGGTTCGTCGGCGATGATCAGGGCCGGCTCGTTGGCCAGGGCGCGGGCCACGGCGACCCGCTGCTGCTGACCGCCGGAAAGCTCGCCGGGGCGCTGCTCGGCGTGCTCGGCCAGACCGACCAGGGCGAGGAGGGTGCGGGCGCGTTCCTCCCGCTGCTTCGCCGGGATCCCCCGCATCCGCATCGGGACGCCGACGTTCTCGACCGCGGTCAGGACGGGGAGCAGGCCGAAGGACTGGAAGACGAAGCCGATCCGGTCGCGGCGCAGGGCGAGCAGGCCCGGTTCGTCCAGTGCGGCGAGATCGGTGCCGTCGAGCACGACGGTGCCGCCGCTCGGGGTGTCCAGTCCGCCGACCAGGTTGAGCAGGGTGGTCTTGCCGGAGCCGGAGCGGCCCTTGAGGGCGGTGAGCACGCCGCGTTCCACCTCGAACGACACCCCGCGCAGGGCGTGTACGGCGCGCTTGCCGCTGCCGAAACTGCGGTGGAGGCCGTCCACCACGAGCATGGGCGTCGCCGCCGCGTCGTCCTGATCCTGCGTCATGGTGTGGACTCCCCCTGGAATCTCAATCGCTTCATTTCGAATTTGCTCATCCGTCCCGCCCTTCGCGCAAGACCCTTCCGTCGCGCGTTCGAATCTGACAGCATTGTCCGCTATCCGGTGCCAACGGTCCGGATGGGGGAGGAACACGGCACATGCTCGGCTTCGTCGTGCGCCGGCTGCGCGGGCGGGTGCCGCTCGCCGCCGCCGTGCTGCTGACCGTACTGATCACCACGACGGTACTCACCGCACTGTCCGCGTTCACCCGCGACGTGGGCGAGGCCGGGCTGCGTCAGGCCCTCCAGGGCCCGGACCGGGCCCGGACCACCGTCCTCGTCACCGGCGAGCACGCCGCGGCCGACCGCGGCACGGACGACGAGGCCGTACGCGCCTTCGCCGAAGGGCTGTTCGGCCGGCTGCCAGTCGCCGTCGAGAGCGTCGCGCGCAGCCGTTCGTTCGGGCTGCCGGGTGCACGCACCCCGGGCAAGGACGCCGATCTGACGCTGCTCGCCGCCTTCGACCAGAAACACGTACGGCTGCTCGCGGGGGCGTGGCCGCAGCCGGTCACCGCACCCGGCGGCCGGCTGCCGGTGGCCGTTCCGCGGGCGGCACTGACCCGGCTCGGGCTGAGCCCGCAGGCCCTGCCCGCCGAGGTGCGGCTCGACGACCGGTACGGCGGCGCCCCGCTGACCGTGCTGGTCACCGGCGTGTACCGGACGGCCGACCCCGACGCGCCCTACTGGCGGCTCGACCCGCTCGGCGGCCGGGAACTCCAGGTCGGCAGCTTCACCACGTACGGCCCGCTGCTCGTGGACGACACGGCCTTCACCGCGGGCGGGCTGGTGCAGAACAACCGCGGCTCGCTCCTCACCCCGGACTTCGCCGGCGCCCGCAGCTCCGACACGGAGGCCGTGCGGGACCGTACGACCGCAGCCGCCGACGCGCTGAAGCGCACCAAGTCCCTGCAGGCCAAGACCGAACTGCCGGAGTTCCTCGGTGAACTGGCATCCGCGCAGCTCGTCGCCCGCTCGACCCTGCTCATCGGTGCGCTGCAGCTCGCCGTCCTGGCCGGGGCCGCCCTGCTGCTCGTCGCACACCTCCTGACGGAGCGCCAGGAGGGCGAGCGCGTCCTGCTCACCGCGCGCGGCGCGTCCCGTCGCCGGCTCGGCGTGCTGAGCGCGGCCGAATCGCTGCTGCTCGCCCTGCCCGCCGCCGTCCTCGCACCGCTGCTCACCCCGGCGCTGCTGCGCCTGCTCGGCGGGTTCGGGCCGCTCGCCCGGGTGCCGATGCGCCCCACCGGGACCTGGCTGCTCTGGCCGGTCGCGGCGGGCTGCGCGCTCGCCTGCGTACTGCTGGCCGCGCTGCCCGCCGTACTGCGCGGCGCCGCGGCCGCGGCCCTGCGCCGCACTGGACGCCGCCAGGCCCTGGTCGCCGGAGCCGCCCGTTCGGGCGCCGACCTGGCACTGCTGGCCCTCGCCGCGCTCGCCTACCAGCAGCTGGCCCAACACGGCGAGGACGGACTCACCGCCGGTACGTCGGCTCCCGGCGGCCGCCTCGGCGTGGATCCGGTGCTGGTGGCCGCGCCGACGCTGGCCCTGTGCGCGGGCACGCTCCTGGTACTGCGACTGCTGCCGCTCGCCGCGCGGCTGGGCGGGCGGATCGCCGCGCGGGGCCGCGGCCTTGGCCCGGCACTCGTGGGCTGGCAGCTCGCGCGCCGGCCCGGGCGGGCCACCGGACCCGTGCTGCTGCTCGTACTCGCCGTCTCCAGCGGGGTCCTGGCCCTCGGACAGCACACGGCCTGGTCGGCTTCCCAGCGCGACCAGGCCGAGTTCGCCACCGCCGGGGGGCTGCGGATCTCCGGCAGCGACCTCGCAGCGATGGGCCAGGGCGGCCGGTACGCGGCGCTGCCCGGCGGCGGGGCGGTGATACCGGTGATCCGCAAGCCGCAGGAGCTGCCGGGCGGGCGGGTCGCCCAGGTACTCGCGCTGGACGCGGCCGGGGTGGCCGAACGGGTGCCGCTGCGGGCCGACTTGCGCGACGGGCGCGGGATGGGCGAGTTGTTCGCCCCCCTGTCCGCGCCGACCGCCTCCCGGGCGGCCGGCATCGTCCTGCCCGGGCGGCCGCAGCGCATCGACCTCGACGTGGAACTTCGGGTGTCGGGCGGCGACAACGGTCACGTCGGGCTCGGGCTGCTGCTGCGCGACCGGTTCGGGCTCACCTATCGGGCACCGATGGCCCAGCTGCCCACGGGCGGTGCGACGACCGTCTCGGTGGACCTGGGCGCGCTGACCGGCGCCCCGCTGGGTTCGGCCGCGGCGCCGCTGACCCTCGCCGGGATCGCGGTGTCGTACGTCCCGGGCGAGAACGGCGCCTCGGACTTCGCCGTGCCCGAGCCGCCGGACGCCGGCGGCGAGTTGACCGTACGCCGGCTGTCCGTCGCCGACGCTCCGGCCGGCCGGGCCGAACCGGTGCCGACCCCGGCCACGGCTGGCGCGGGCGGCTGGACGCTGACCGCTCCCGCGCTGACCGGCGGCTCCCCCGCCGCGGAACTGCTGCCGGGCGCACAGGACGGTGCGGAGCTGGTACGGCTGCGCTACCGGGGTGGCAGCAAGGCCGCGGGCGGGATCCAGCTGGCGCTGGCCCCGCCGGGCGTGCAGACCATCGCCGAGGTGCCGGGCATCGCCACCCGCGCCTATCTCGCCGGGGTCGGCGCGGCCGTCGGCGACCTGGTCCCCGTCCCGCTGGGCGGCGCATCGGTGCCGGTGCGGATCACGGCCGCGATCGGCTCGCTGCCCGTCGCCGGGGACACCGCGCTCGCTGTCGACCTGGACGCCGTGGGACGCCTGCTGGCGGCCGGCGGCGCACGGGAACTGCCCGCGCCCACCGAGTGGTGGCTGCCCGCGAAGTCCGCCGACGACACCGCGCCCGCCCGCGCCGCCGCCGAACTGCGGGCCGGCGCCGGGGTGCAGCAGGTACGGCTGCGCGGGGAGGTCGCCGCCGGGCTGCTGGACGACCCGCTGAGCGCAGGCCCGCAGAGCGCGCTGGCCGCCCTCGCCGCGGCCTGCGCGGTGCTCGCGGCCATCGGATTCGCGGCCTCCGCGGCGGCGGGCGCCCGGGAGCGGGCCCGGGATTCGGCGGTACTGATGGCGCTCGGGGCGTCCCGGCGGAGCTTGGCCCGGACGGCGGCGGCCGAGAGCTGCCTGCTGGTCGGGCTCGGCAGCGCCGTCGGGGTCGGGCTGGGCGCCGCGATCGTCCATCTGGTGGTGCCGCTGGTGGTGCTGACGCCCGCCGCGCGCCGCCCCGTGCCGCAGGTGCTGGTCGACCTGCCCGGCGGCATGACCCTGCTGCTGACCGCCGCGGTCGCCGCGGTACCGCTGCTGTCGGCGGTGCTCGGCGGCCGCCGCGACCGGAACGTCTCGAACGCGGCCGCCCGGCTGCGGCACGTGGAGGAGATGTGACCAGGCCCGCAGAGACACCGGACGGCCCGCCGGGCCACGCGGCCGCGGACGGCCGGAGAACCGGGGACGGGCGGGGAACCGGGGACCGGTCGGCGCCGTGGGTCCGGACCCGGCTGCGGTCGGCGCCGTCGAGCGCCGTGCTCGCCGCGGCGCTCGCCTTCGTCGCCGTCCTGCTGGCGGCCGCCCTGCCGCGCGCGGTGGACCGGGGCGCCGATCAGGCGCTTCGCTCGTTCCTCCACGACCGGGGGCCCGCCGCGACGAGTCTGCTCGCGACCTCCGAGGCGAGGTACGGCAAGCAGTCCGTCGAGGAGCTGGACTCCGTTCGGGCCGCGCTGGTCGCCCGTACCGGCGTCGGCTTCGCCGTCGCCCCCTCGGGGCCGGTCCACGGCTCCCAGGCGGTCAAGGCGCGCGCCCTCGGCAATCCCGAACTGCCCCGCCCCGAAGGTGTTTCGCCCAAGCTGGACCTGCTGCACCTGCGGGAGGCCGCCGCGCACACCGAGCTGGTCGCCGGGCGCTGGCCCGGCGGCGGCGTCCCGGACGGGCCCGTGCCCGTCGCGCTGTCCCAGCAGGCCGCGCAGACCCTGGGCGTCCGGATCGGCACGGTGCTGGAGGCCGTGGCGAGCGGCTCCGCCCCGCCGATGAGCGCCGAGGTGGTCGGCCTCTACCGGGCCACTGACGAGGCCGACGTCTACTGGGCCGGGCTGCCCTGTCTCACCCATGCCTGCGAGAAGACCACCCCCGCCGTTCCGCCCCAGCGGTACTGGCAGACCGCCGCCCTCGTGGGGCCCGACGGGCTCGACCGGCTCGGGCAATGGGGCGAGGGCTCCGAGGACTTCTGGCGGATCCCCGTGGACACCGGCCGGCTGCGCGCCGACCGGTTGCCCGACGTCGCCGCCGAGATCGCCGCGTACGTGAGCGGCCCGACCACCACCGATCTGCGGCGCGCCACCCTGCGGGGCGACCTGCGGATCACCTCGCGGCTGCCGGAGCTGTTCAAGCAGGCCCGGGCCCGGCAGGAGGCGGCCGCGCCGCTCGCCGCGATCGGGCCGGCGGGCGTCGCCGGCGTGGCCGCCGTGGTGTTCTGCTTGGCCGCCGCCCTCACCGCGGACCGGCGGGAGTCGGAACTGCGCCTGTTGCTGGCCCGGGGCGGCTCGCCGGGCGGCATCGTCGGCCGGCTGCTCGGCGAGGGCGCCGTGACCGTCCTGCCCGCCGCCTCGCTCGCGACCGGGCTCGCGACATGGCTGCTGCCGACCCCCCGGTGGACCGCCACCCTGCTCGCGGCGGGCGCCGTCACCCTGCTGGCCCTGCTGGCCTTCCCGGTACGGGCCGCCGTACTGCTGTCCGCCCGGCGCCTCGGGCCGGCGCCGCGCCGCCGGCTGGTCGCCGAACTGCTGGTCGTCGCAGCCACCGCCGCGGCCGTGTTCGAAGTCCGCAGTCGCGGGGTCGCCCCCGCCGGTGAGGGCCTGGACCCGCTGCTCGTCGCCGCCCCGCTGCTGCTCGCCCTGTGCGGCGGCCTGGTCCTGGCCCGGCTCCAGCCCGTCCTCGTGGGGGCACTGGCCCGGGCGGCCGGGCGGCGGCCCGGTCTGGTCGGCTTCCTCGGTCTGGCGCGCGCCGCCCGGGGCACCGGCGGCCGGGCCCGGCCCTCGGTGCTGCCGCTGATCGCCCTGCTGCTGGCCGTCACCACGGGCGGGTTCGGGGCCACGGTGCTGGAGGCGGTGGACGCCGGCCGGCTGCAGGTGGCCCGCCTCACCGTCGGCGGTGACGTCCAGATCACGGCGCCGTACGGGGGCGCCGTGCCCCAGTCGATGGCGGGGGCCGCTGCCGCGCTGCCGGGCGTCCGGACGTCGGTCGGGGTGTGGACGGACGACCAGGCGTTCGTGTTCGGCACCGACCAGGGCTCGACCCAGGTCACGGTGATCGTCGCAGAACCCGTGGCGTACGCGGAACTGGCCCGGACCATCGGGCGCGGGCAGTTCGACCCGGCTCTGCTCTCGGGCGCCGGCAGTGCGGACTCCGCCGACGCCCCGCTGCCCGCCCTGTTCAGCAGCGCCCTGGCCAAGGTGGCGGCGAGCGGCACCTACCGGCTGAGCCTCGGCGGCGGCGGCGAACTGCGGATCGGCTCGGTCGGCGTGGTCGACGGGACCCCGGCCAGGGCCGGGACGGGCGGTGCCGTCGTCGTCCTGCCGGCCGGGCCCACCACCGCGCGGGTGCCCCGGACCGGGGAACCCGACCGGTGGTTCGCGACCGGGGAGGTCGACGGGGCCCGGCTGCGGGAGGCCGTCCGGGCGAACGCCCCGGCCGGGACGGCCGGGCGGTATTCCGTCCGTACCAGCGCCACCGTGGCCGCCGAGCTGGGCAGCGATCCGCTCCAGCGTGCGGCGGGCCGGCTGTTCTGGGCTTCCGTGGCAGGGGCCGCGGGCTTCGCCCTGCTGGCCGTGCTGCTCACGCTGGTACGGGCGGCGCCCGAACGGGCCGCGCTGCTGGCGCGCCTGCGCACGATGGGCCTGCGGCCCCGGGACGGCTTCCGGTTGATCCTGACGGAGGCACTGCCCCAGGCGCTGGCCGCCACCCTCGGCGGCGCACTCGTCGCGGCCGCGGCCGTCGCCCTGCTGGGACCGGCCATGGACCTGTCCGCCCTGGTCGGCTCGACGGTGCCCGCGGGGCTCCGGCTGACGGCGCTGCCCGTACTGACCCAGGCGCTGGGGCTGGCCGTCCTGGTCACCGCGGCCGTGCTCGCCGAAGCGGGGATATCCGGACGGCGTCAGATCACCACCGAGTTGAGAGCGGGAGACCAGCGTTGAACAGCGACCAGCCGACCTTCGAGGAGCTGCGCCGGCAGGCCCTGGCCGCCTCGGGACCGCGCACCCAGCGGGCGGACACCGCCATCGCCTGTGACCGCCTGGTCCGCATCTTCAGCGCGGACGGAGTCGAGGTACAGGCACTGCAGGGCCTGGAACTGACCGTGGAACGGGGTGACCTGGTCGCCCTGGTCGGTGCTTCCGGCAGCGGCAAGTCCACTCTGCTGGGCGTTCTGGCGGGGCTGGACGTGCCCACGGCCGGTTCGGCCACCGTCGAGGGCTACGACCTGCTGGCGATGTCCGCCAAGGACCGGCTGCGCTACCGGCGCGAGGCGGTGGGCTTCGTCTGGCAGCAGACCGCGCGCAATCTCCTGCCCTTCCTGACGGCAGCTCAGAACATCGCCCTGCCCATGCAGTTGCGGGGGCGGGGCGGCCGCGGCACGGCCGGCCGCCGGGCGGCTCAGGTGACCCGTCTCCTGGAGGCCCTGGAGATCGCCGATCTCGCGGACCGGCGGCCCGCCGAGCTCTCCGGCGGCCAGCAGCAGCGGGTGGCCATCGCCGTGGCCATGGCGAACGACCCGGCGGTCCTGCTCGCCGACGAACCCACCGGCGAGCTCGACTCCGAAACGGGAGCGGCGATCTTCGAGGCCTTCCGCACCGTCAACCGGGAGCTCGGCGCCACCGTGGTCATCGTGACGCACGACCCGCTCGTCGCGGGCGAGGTCCGCCGTACGGTGGCGATCCGCGACGGCCGCACCAGCAGCGAGGTGCTGCGCCGCACCGTGACGGACGAGCACGGCGCGGAGTCGGTGAGCGAGCGCGAGTACGTGATGCTGGACCGGACGGGCCGCGTGCAGCTCCCGTACAAGTTCCTCCAGGCGCTGGGCATGGAGCACCGCGTGGCGGTCGACCTGGCCGCGGACCACATCGAGGTCCGCCCCGACTCCGCGGAGGACCCCGCCTGACGCCGGCGCCGCCGCGGCCCGCGCACCGCCACGACCGGTGGACGAACTGGTGGGCGTCACTTCCGTGGGGCGGGTGTCGTTAGGGCCTCGGGGTTGACTTTGGGGGCGAAGGGATGACGGAATGCGGCAGTTTCCTCTGGAGACGCACGACATGGCACCGGGACGGGTCGTCGAATGGCGGCTGCGGTCCACGGCCGCCGCGGCGGCGGACACCGACGGCGCGGGCGACGCGGCGGGCAGGAGGGCTTCGTTCAACCAGGACAAGCACTTCACCGTCGCGGAGGAGAGCCGCGGCGCGGACGATCCCGTAGCGTCCTGGATCGCGGTCACCTTCGAGGTCGCGGGCGTGCTGGACGAGCAGGCCCTGACCCGGGCCCTGCTGGCCTTCGTACGCCGCCACGAGGTGCTGCGGTGCGAGTTCCGGCGCCTCGCGGGCGAGTTGGCGTGCGAACCGATCGCCGCTTGCGAACTCGCCCTCGACACGGTGCCCGTGGCTGCGTTCGACTCCTCCGAGGCTCTGCGCGGCTTCCTCGTCGACCGGTTCAAGCGCAGCATCGACACGCTCTCCTGGCCGCTGTTCACCATGGGCGCCGTCCTGCGCGAGGATTCGGCGACCGTCTACCTGGCCTTCGACCACATCGTGTGTGACGGCCTGTCGATGCCGATCGTGGTCCACGAGGTGCAGAGCGCGTACGAGGCCCTGCGGCGCGGCGAGGACATCGACCTGCCGGCCGCGCCGAGCTACCTGGACTTCGCCGAGGAGCAGCGCCGGCGCTACCTCTCCATCGACGCCGACGACGAACGCCTCGGCTACTGGAAGTCGTTCATGGCGCGCGGCGAGGGCGAGTTCTTCCCCCGGTTCCCGCTCGAACTCGGCGTGGAGCCGGACCGGATGTACCCGATCGTCAACGAGGCCTCGCCGTTGCTGGACGCGGCCGAGGCGGAGGTGTTCGAGAAGGCCTGCCGGGCGGTGGGCGGCAAGCCGTTCATGGGGGTGCTCGCGGCCGTCGCGGTCTGTCTGCGCGAGGCCGGCGGGCCCGGCGTGTACCGGGGGTTCATGCCGGTCAGCGAGCGCGGCCGGGCCGGCTGGGAGAACTCGGTGGGGTGGTTCGTCAACACCATGCCGATCGAGTTCGACGCATCGCCCGGGCGGGACTTCGCCCAGGTCATGGCGGCGGTCCGGGCCGGTTTCGGCGAGATGATGGAGCACATCGACGTGCCGTTCGTCCGGGCCTGGGAGTTGCTGGCCCCCGCCGAGTTCGCCGCCCGCTCCTGGCCCTACCCGGTGAACTTCTTCTCGTACATCGACGTCCGCAAGTGCCCAGGCGCCGAGCGGCACGAGGACTGGCGGCCGACCTCCCACGTGTGGTCGGCGCGCGCCAACGGCGCCTGCTCCTGGTTCCAGCGGGACACCGACGGCCTGCACATGAACTCGATCTACGTGGACACCGCCCCCGCGCGCCGCACCATGGCCGACTTCCAGGAGGCGCTGCGGCAGACGGTCCGGGAGATCGCCCGGCACGGTTCGCTGCGCCGCCCCGTCGCGCTCGCCGGGCCGCGCCGTCCCGTCGACTCACCGCTCGACACCGCCCCGTACGCCCGCCGTTCCTGACGGCGCCGGCCGCCCGTGCTCACGCGCGGGCGGCACGCCCGAGCAGCAGGGCCCGTTCCCGGGCGTTGCGGGTGAGCGAGGCGGCGCGTTCGAACTCCGCGCGGGCCTCCTCCTTGCGACCCAGCCGCTCCAGCAGGTCGCCCCGTACGCTCGGCAGCAGGTGGTAGCTGCGCAGGGCCGGCTCCCGGGCGAGGGCGTCGACCAGCGGGAGCGCCACCTGCGGGCCCTCGGCCATGGAGACGGCGACGGCCCGGTTGAGTTCCACGACCGGTGACGGGACCAGCTCGACGAGCCGTCCGTAGAGGGTGGCGATCGTCGCCCAGTCCGTGTCCTCGTAGCGGACGGCCTCCGCGTGGCAGCCGGCGATCGCGGCCTGGACGGAGTACGGGCCGCTTCCCGCGTGCTGCATGGCCAGGGCGCCGCGGCGGATCAGCATCCGGTTCCACTTGGACCGGTTCTGGTCGGCGAGCAGCACCGGTTCACCGTCGGGTCCGGTGCGGGAAGAGATCCGGGACGCCTGGAACTCCAGCAGCGCCGCCAGCCCGTGCACCTCGGGCTCCTCGGGCATCAGGGCGGCCAGTACCCGGGCGAGGCGCAGGGCGTCCTCGCACAGGGCGGGGCGTACGAGGTCGTCGCCGGCGGTCGCAGAATAGCCCTCGTTGAAGATCAGGTAGATCACCTCCAGGACGGAGGCGAGCCGCTCCTCGCGGTCGGCGCCGTACGGGACTTCGAAGGGCACGCCCGCCTTGGCCAGGGCTCGCTTGGCCCGGACGATGCGTTGGGCGACGGTCGGCTCGGAGGTGAGGAAGGCGCGGGCGATCTCCTGGGTGGTCAGCCCGCCCATCAGGCGCAGGGTGAGCGCGATCCGGGCCTCGGTGGCCAGGACGGGATGGCAAGCGGTGAAGATCAGCCGCAGCAGGTCGTCGTCGATGTCGTCCGGGGCCGCCGGCTCGGCGGGCGGCGGCACGTCCTCCAGGGTCCGGCCGACCTCGGCGAGCTTGCGGGCGTACGTCTCCTTGCGGCGGACGAGGTCGATCGCGCGGTGTTTGGCGGTGGCCGTGAGCCAGGCGCCCGGTTGGTCCGGGACACCCGACTGCGGCCACCGTTCCAGTGCGGCGACCAGCGCGTCCTGTGCGATCTCCTCGGCGATCCCGACGTCGCGCACGATGCGCGCGACGGCGGCGATGATCCGCGCCGACTCGATCCGGAACACCGTTTCGACCGCCTGGGCCGTATTCACTGCCGTCACGGCCACCCATCAGAGCAGCCGTGACGAGGCAGGGCAAACGCGGCGCCGTCAGCCCTCGTCGATCTGGCGCAGCTCGGCGCCGACCGTCCACTCCACGGGGTGGATCTCCAGGAACCGCTTGGTCCACTCCAGTGCTTCGGCCTTGTCCTTGGCCTGGAGGATGGCGTAGCCGCCGACGACCTCCTTGGTTTCGGTGAACGGCCCGTCGGTGTAGCTCAGCTTGCCGGCGGACCAGGTCACGCGGGTCCCCTGGGCGGTGGGGAGCAGCCCGGCGGTGTCGAGCATCACCCCGGCCTTGGTGATCTCCTCCATCAGGGCGCCCATGCGCTGCCCGAACTCCGGCGGGAACTCGGTGTCGGCGGGAAGGCTCTGCTCGTCAATACGGATCAGGGAAAGGAAGCGCGGCACGGTGACTCCTCGGTCGGACGGGCGGGGGTTGTCCCCGCCTCTCACTCCTGCGTCGAACGGGAGACGTCCGGATCGACAGCTCCCCGGATGTTTCTTCGAGGAATCTTCCGGACCGATCCCTACCCGGGAGTAGGATCGCGGGCTCCTGTTGCTGAGAGAGGACGTTTCCGATGCTGCGCACTCCTTCTTCCCCCTTGCTGCTCGCCGGCCTGCTGGCCGGGGCGGGCGTGGCGCACGCGCTCGTGCCGAAGCAGTTCGACGCGACCGTCCCGAGCGCCCTGCCCGGCACCGCCCGGCAGTGGACGTACGCGAGCGGCGCGGCCGAGCTGGCGCTCGCCGCCGGTGTCGCCCATCCGCGGACGCGCCGGGTGGCGGCGCTGGCCGCGGCGGCGTTCTTCGTCGGGGTGTTCCCCGCGAACGTGAAGATGGCCGTCGATGCGCGGCGCCGCTCCCCCGCCACCTGGGCCGTGACGATCGCCCGGCTGCCGCTTCAGCTCCCGCTGGTGCTGTGGGCCCGGAACGTCAGCCGGGGAGCGACCGGCTGACGCCCCGCCACACCTGTCGCGGTCACGGGCTGTCGCCCGACCAGTCCCAGCGGTCCGGGTCGGCCGCGCGACGGCGGTAGTGGGTGCGGCCCCCGGCTCCGTAGCGCCCTATCTCGGTGGGGAGCCGGGCTTCCTCGGCGAGCCGGCGCGGGCTCCAGCCCGTGATGTCCAGGAGGAGCCCGTCCAGCGGGCCGCCCACGAGCTCGCCGTAGACATGGCCGGGGCGCGGGCCGGGATCGGGGTCGTCGTGGTCGGCGCCGTAGACCCGGCGCCGGAGCATCCTGTCGTCCATGCAGCCCAGCTTCACAGGCGCCACTGACAACGGGTCCCGGGGGCAGCGGGACGCGGCCCGGCGGGGACGCCCGGCGGCCGGGAATTCGGGGCCGGTGGAGCCGGCGGCGATGATGGGGGCCCACATGCGCAGCACCCGGAACACGAAGCAGGAGCACCGCCCATGGCACGTCGGGTACACCAGCCACTGGAGAACCAGGAGTTCGACTTCATCCTCGCGATGGCCGAGGGGCCGGTTCTCGCCTACTTCATCGGGACGTGGCCCAAGGCGCTCGAAGCCTGCCGGGCGATGGACGCGCTCGTGGCCGAGGCGGCCGAGGAGTACGGCGCCCGGCTGACGGTCGTCCGCACCGACATGACCCGTTGCCCCGAGCCCACCCAGCGCTTCGGCGTGGCCGGCGCACCCACCGTGGTCCTCGTGGAGGAAGGCGGCGCCGTGGCGAGCCGTGCCGGGGCGATGAGCCGCGCGGAGCTCCGGGAGTTCCTGGAGGCCCATCTCTGATCGTCCGGGCGACCCTCGGCCGGGCGGTCCAAAGTGGGCTATCTGGCCGAAACTGGCGTAGGTCAGATAGGTGCCTAGGGCATGTAATGGATTCCGGCGATACGGACCCACGGAATCATGCTTACGAGGTGCTGCATGTCAGAGACCGTTGCCTTCCCCCAGGACCGAACCTGCCCCTACCACCCGCCGACCGCCTACGATCCCCTCCGCGAGGGCCGGCCGCTCTCCCGGGTCACCCTCTTCGACGGCCGCTCGGTCTGGGTGGTCACCGGGCACCCCGAGGCGCGCGCCCTGCTCTCCGACGGGCGGCTCTCCGCCAACCGGCAGAACGAGGCCTTCCCCAATCCCACGAAGCGGTTCAAGGGCCTGCAGAACCGCCGCACGGCGCTGCTCGGCGTCGACGACCCCGAACACAACGTCCAGCGCCGCATGCTCATCCCGAGCTTCACCCTGAAACGGACCGCGGCCCTGCGGCCCGCGATCCAGCAGACCGTGGACCGGCTGATCGACGAGATGGTCGCCCGGGGTCCGCAGGCCGAACTGGTCAACGACTTCGCCCTGCCCGTCCCGTCGATGGTGATCTGCGCCCTGCTCGGAGTCCCCTACGGGGACCACGAGTTCTTCGAGGCGCAGTCGCGGCGGCTGCTGCGCGGGCCGGAGCTCGCCGACGTGGAGGACGCGCGGGATCAGATCAACGGCTACCTGGCCGATCTGATCGAGCGCAAGCGGACCCATCCGGGCGAGGGGCTGCTGGACGAGCTCGTCGCGAGCCGCCTGGAGACCGGTGAGACCGACGTCGAGGAGCTGGTCTCCCTGGCCGCGATCCTGCTGATCGCGGGCCACGAGACCACGGCGAACATGATCTCGCTCGGTACGTTCACCCTGTTGCGGCACCCGGAGCAGCTGGCCGAGCTGCGCGCCGACCCTTCGCTGATCACGGTGGCCGTTGAGGAGTTGATGCGCTTCCTGTCCATCGCGGACGGAATGCTGCGGGTGGCCACCGAGGACATCGAGATCGGCGGGGTGACGATCCGTGCGGATGACGGGGTGGTCTTCTCCACCTCCGTCATCAACCGGGACGCGGCGGTGTTCGCGGAGCCGGACGCACTGGACTGGCACCGCTCCGCCCGCCACCACGTCGCGTTCGGTTTCGGCATCCACCAGTGCCTCGGGCAGAACCTGGCCCGGGCCGAGATGGAGATCGCCCTGGGGACGCTGTTCGCCCGGCTGCCCGGGCTCCGGCTGGCCGCCGAGCCGGACCGCATCCCGTTCCGGCCCGGGGACACCATCCAGGGCATGGTCGAACTCCCCGTGGCATGGTGAGGGGCATGTCGCCACAGCGAATCGACATCGACACGAGCGTCTGCATCGGCGCCGGGCAGTGCGCCCTGACGGCGCCGGACGTGTTCACCCAGGACGACGACGGCTTCAGCCAGGTCCTCCCGGGCCGTGAGGACGGCAACGGCAGCCCACTGCTGCGCGAGGCCGCCCGTGCCTGCCCGGTCGCCGCCATCAGCATCCGCGAGGGGCAACCGGGGCAACAGGAGTAACCGCTGCACGAACCCGTACGGCTCAGAGCAGGGCGACGGCCCGGCGCTCCAGTTCCAGCGAGCGGTCCACCTGTTCGGCGCACTCGTCGAACAGGGCCCGCCGCTGAGCCGCGTCGGAGTCCGGCTCTGCCGTACGGGCCAAGTCCGCCAGCCGGGACCAGTGGCCGGCGGAGTCCCTCAGGAGCGCGGCCGCCTCCGGCCTCCCGGCGAGGTCGAGGAAGTCGGCGTACAGCGGTCGGGTGGCGCCGGGGGCGGTCCATTCCTCCTCCAGGCAGGCGTACAGCCGCCCGGTGCCGGCGCGGAAGTGCTCCGCGGAACCGCCGAAGCGGCGCTCCCAGCCCGTCCTGGTGGTCCCGTCGCGCAGCTGCGCGGCCAGCTTCTCCATTCCGGTGAAGCCGAAGTTGACGTCGAAGTGGTTGCCGAGCACCGGCCCGGTGAGGCGGGTGACGGTCGCCGCGATCGCCCCGTCGACGTCCGGCTCGCCCTCGGGCGGCCCGGTGGGCACTATCAGCTGGTGGCGGCCCTTGCGGTGCGCGGTCCAGGCCGCACCGAACTCCTCGCGGTCGATCCGGTACGGGGCCTCGGCGCCGTCCTCGATCAACAGGTCATCGCCGTCGTACCCGGCGATGACGACGGTGTGCGGGTCGGCGCCGATCATCTCCGCGTCGCCGTCGGCGTCGGCCCCGTGCCAGGGCAGTGAGGCCCGGTCGACGACACAGAAGGCGGGCTGACCGCCGTCGAGCGCGGCGCGCACCCTGCCCCAGCGGGGTTTGGTGGCGCGCGTGGCGTCGTACGGGACGTGCAGGCGCCGGAGCGTGACCTGCACCCACGGTTCGGGATGGGCCTGCGCGACGATCGTCGCGATGGGCGCCCGGCCGGAGTACTCGAACACGAAGTACATGAAGCCGATCCCGCCGGCCAGGCCCGCGATCAGCTCCTCGTCGTGGGCGCTGCCCAGGGCGTGGCGGATCAAGGAGGCCTCACGGTGGCGTCCGGTCCCGAAGTCTTCGTACACGAGCACAGTCATGCGGTCAGCCTAGCCGCGGGCGCACCATGGACCTGACAGCAACTTCCTGTACAGTTGTCCAGGAAATCCAAACAAGGGAGGTTGATCGTGCACACGGTCGCCCAGGTCCTCATCGGCGTCGTCGCCGCCCTGCACGTGTACTTCCTGGTACTGGAGATGTTCCTGTGGCAGCGGCCGGCCGGGCGGGCCCTGTCGGGCTTCGACGAGGACCTCGCCCGCCGCACCGCGCCCCTCGCCGCCAACCAGGGCCTCTACAACGGCTTCCTGGCCGCCGGCCTGATCTGGTCGCTGATCATCGACTCGCTCGCCACGCAGGTCTTCTTCCTCGTCTGCGTGATCGTCGCCGGGGTCTACGGGGCCGCGACCGCCAACCGCCGCATCCTGATCGCCCAGGCCCTGCCCGGCGCCCTCGCCCTGGGCGCGGCGCTGCTGGCCGCGTGAGCCCCGAGGACCCGCGGACCGCCCGCACCAAGGCCCGGCTGCGCGAGAGCCTCCTCGCCGAGTGCGCGGACCGGCCGCTGGGGGAGGTCAGCGTCTCGGCGGTGGTCCGGCGGGCCTCCGTCGGCCGCGCCACCTTCTACCTGCACTACGAGGACCTCACGGCACTGGCCGTCGACGCCTGCGCCGACGTGGTGCACGCGGCGGTCGACGCCCTGCACGCCTGGCAGACGCGGCCGGGGGCGCAAGCCCCGGCCCGCCCCCCGGGCGCACTGGCCGACTTCCTCACCGACGCCGCCGGGCACACGCCCCTCTACCGCACCCTGCTCCTGCCGGGCGGCGGCGGCCCGCTCGGCGAGCGCCTCCACCGGGAACTTCGCGCCCGCGCCCGCGCCGAACGCGCGGCGGCCGGCGCCCCGCACGCCGACCTGGTCGCCTCGGCGGTGGCCGCCACGTTCACCAGCATCCTGGCCGACTGGCTGCACGAGAGCGTCCCGGGCTCCCCGACGGAGCTGGCGGAGCACCTCTGGCCGCTGCTGCTGGCCCTGCACCGCGCGGGCTCCCGACCTCCCGCCCCCCAATCGCCTCCGCCACAGCAATGAGCCCCGCCGGACCGACCGGCGGGGCTCATGTCACGGGCTGGGCTCGTGAAGTGGCGTCACAGCGGCTTCACCGCAGGGTGACCACGTTTTCCGCCTGCGGACCCTTGGGGCCCTGAGTGACGTCGAACTCGACCGCCGCGCCTTCCGCCAGCTCCTTGAAGCCGGTGGTCTGGATGGCGGAGAAGTGCACGAACACGTCGGGCCCGCCGCCGTCCTGCTGGATGAAGCCGAACCCCTTCTCAGAGTTGAACCACTTCACGGTGCCTGTTGCCATCAGTACTGATCCTTCTCAACGTTCCACGCGGACCGCACGTGCGGTGCAGCCGGTTCCATCCTGCCCGTACGTGACGCCCACCACACCTCAGGCGCGGCCGATCGGGGGCGGTTCGCACTACTGACCGCTCGACACGGCGGGCCGGGTCGACGGGGTCGCGGTCGCGGCGCGGCGGGGCGCGCTCATCCGGCAGCCCAGGCAGTGCGCGTGCCCGGCCCGGGCGGCGGTGTCCCGGGTGCGCCAGTCCCACTCGGCGCGGGGGCGGGGGCCGCTGGGCTTGCCCCAGCCGGCCAGGTGCAGGGCCCATGTGACCAGCGCCGCCACCGCGACGAGGGCCAGGCCGAGCCAGACGCCGGGGCTCCAGGCGGCGCACACGGCGAGGCCGGCTCCGGCACAGCCCAACAGGGCCAGGGCGGTACCGGTCCAGCCGGCGACGGTGTGGCCGAGGTCGACGTCTCCGTGGGCGCTCATGGTTCTCCTCGCAGGGGCGGGCGACGCTAGGCTTCGGACAGGGATGCCTTAGTGAGCAAGATAAGCATCTCACGAACTAAGTTACTTAGATGCTAAGGAGTATGTGCGTGCAGGGCAAGCCCCGCCCCGCGGCCACGGCCCAGGAGGCGCTGTCGCGCATGGACCGGTACGTCGCGCTGGGCCTGATCGGCCAGCAGGAAGTGGCGCAGCTGCTGGGGCTGAACGTCACCGACCTGACCTGTCTCGGCCACGTCCTGGGAGCCGCAGACGCCCCGCTGGCCGCCGGCGACCTCGCCGAGCTGACGAACCTGACCACCGGGGCCGTGACCGGCGTCCTCAACCGCCTGGAACGGGCCGGATACGCCCGCAGGCAGCCCGATCCCGCGGACCGGCGCCGGGTGCGCGTGGTGGCCGACCCGGCGGCGGCCGCCCGGGTCTTCGCCGTCTACGAACCCTTCTACGCGCGGCTCGGCACGGTGTTCGCGCAGTACTCCCCCGACGAGATCGCGGTCATCGCGGACTGGTTCGCGCGGGCGACGGTCGAGATGGGCGCCCATCTCGCCGAGGTACGGTCCGGGAAGATCGGCCCCGTGACCTCGTAGCCCCCGATGGTAAAATTTCCCTTTTCACGTCTCACGGAAGGTTCTGCATGAAGAACCCGTCGGTTCACGGGCGCTTCGGCATCAAGGCCGGAGCCAAGGCAGGCCCCAAGGGCGGTGCGAAGCCGGGCGGCAAGGCGCCCCGGACCGCACCCCTGCAGGGCGAGTTCGCGATGCCCAAGACGGTGGAGCCGGCGCTACCGCCGGTCGCGGCGTTCTCCGAGCTCGACCTGCCCCGTGAGCTGGTGCAGACGATGACCGACCTGGGGGTGACGCAGCCCTTCCCCATCCAGGCCGCCACCCTCCCCAACTCCCTGGCCGGGCGCGACATCCTCGGCCGCGGGCGGACCGGCTCCGGCAAGACCCTGGCCTTCGGCCTGGCCCTGCTGGCGCGCACGGCGGGCCGCAAGGCCGATCCGAAGCGACCGCTCGCGCTGGTCCTCGTACCGACGCGCGAGCTGGCGCAGCAGGTGACCGAGGCGCTCACTCCGTACGCGCAGGCCCTCGGCCTGCGGATGGCCACGGTCGTCGGAGGACTGTCGATCGGCAAGCAGGTGAGCGCGCTGCGCACCGGGGCCGAGGTCGTGGTGGCCACCCCCGGACGCCTCAGCGATCTGGTCGGGCGGCGCGACGTCCACCTGGAGCGGGTGAAGACCACCGTCCTCGACGAGGCCGACCAGATGTGCGACATGGGCTTCATGCCGCAGGTCACCGAGATCCTGGACCAGGTGCACCACGCCGGGCAGCGGATGCTGTTCTCGGCCACCCTGGACCGCAACGTCGACCAGCTGGTGCGCAGCTACCTGAAGGACCCGGTCTCGCACTCCGTCGACCCGTCGGCGGCCTCAGTGAGCACCATGGACCACCACGTGCTCCACATCCACTCCGCGGACAAGTACTCGGCGGCCACCGAGATCGCGGCGCGCGAGGGCCGGGTGCTGATGTTCCTGGACACCAAGCACGGCGTGGACCAGTTCGTGAAGCACCTGCGGGCCATGGGCGTACGGGCGGAAGGGCTGCACAGCGGCAAATCGCAGCCGCAGCGCACGCGCACCCTCGCGCAGTTCAAGAGCGGAGCCGTCACGGTCCTCGTCGCGACGAACGTCGCCGCGCGCGGCATCCACATCGACGACCTCGACCTCGTCGTGAACGTGGACCCGCCGGCCGACCACAAGGACTACCTGCACCGCGGCGGCCGTACCGCCCGCGCGGGCGAGTCCGGCAAGGTCGTCACCCTGGTCACGCCGAACCAGCGCCGCGACATGGTCCGGCTGATGTCCGACGCCCGGATCCGCCCGACCACCACCCAGGTCCGCTCCGGGGAGACCGCACTGAGCCGGATCACCGGGGCCAAGGCGCCGTCCGGGGTGCCGCTGGCGGGCGCCGAGCCGACCGACGCGAAGGGCCGGCCCTCGGGCTCGGACCTCGGTTTCCGCGGAATGGGCACGCGCCCGGGCCGGCCGGGTGCGGGCAAGGAGTCCCGCAAGACCGCGGAGGCCCGGCAGCTCGCCGAGGCCCGCCGCGCGGCCCGGGTCCGCAAGGGCGGCTGACGCCGGAGCACGGCCACGGGCACGGGCACGGCCCCGACGCGACGGTGCCGGCCCCCGGACACGGGGGCCGGCACCGTTCGTGCACAAGGGCGCGGGCGCGGCGGGACGTCAGCCGCGGCGGCGCCGTCGCCAGGCCACGATCGCGCGGGTGACGACCGGCGGGAGCAGGTCCTTGGCCAGCCTGCGCCACGCGGCCCCGGCCCGCGGGCGGGGACCGGGCTGGTGCCCGGCCGGTACGGGCGCGGCGACGGGCTCGGGCGCCGGACGCAGCGGCTGCGGCGGCGCCGGCGCAACGACCCCCTCGTCACCGATGCGGACCAGCGACTGGCCGGCGACGAGGTCCACCCCGTGCCACAGGTCCTCCCGGCCCTCCAGCCAGGTGAGCAGCTCCGCCTGGTAGGGCGCCGGGTCGTCCCAGGTCGCGTACAGCTTCGACGACGACACGCAGATCAGGTGCAGCTCGCCGGTGGCCACCGCGCCCCAGACCGCCGCGGCGACGCCGGGGCAGTGTTCGGAGCGGTAGTCGTCGAAGACGACGACGGCGCCCGGAGCGGCCACGACGCGGGAGGAGGCGATGTCCTGGACGACGTGCTCGTAGAGGTGCGAGGCGTCGATGTGGACGAACCGGCAGCTCGCCGGGCGCACCCGGTCACCGACCACGAACGTCGGCGCCTGGATGATCGTGGGGAGCGCCTCGCGGAAGGCCAGGTAGTTCGTCTCGAACCCGCGGCGGGTGAGCGTGGGGTACGAGTCCTGCATCTCGGCGAGGTTGGAGTCGTCCGGCGCGGGCGAGTCGAAGAGGTCACAGACGGTGAACTCCTCGCCCTCCCGCAGATACCCCCCGAGGAAGATCGCGCTCTTCCCCATGAACGCGCCGAGCTCCAGAAGATCGCCCGGCTGGTCCTCTCTGCCGGTCCGGCCTGTCAGGAACCAGTCGAAGAGCACCTGGTCATAGTCCGAGAACCAACCCTTGACCTGGCTGTACGCGGTGGGTTCGGGCGGAGCCGGCTCGCCGTCGGGGGTGGTGACGGGAGCTTGGGAAACGTGCGACACGGAGAGCAGCCTCCAGTGGAACGGCATCGGATCAACGCTGATACCCGGCCAGGTAGGCAGACTTTAAGCCCCCGAACAGCCGTATGACGAGACTTTGTGCCCAGCGGACAGAAGGACTGCCGCCGATTTCCCGTCTTGATCAGGATCGACCCTTTGTTCCCACCGGTTGTTCCCACCGGCTGCGGGCCGCCCGTCTGGCGCCCGCTCAGCCCTTGATGTTGCGGCGGCCCAAGCGCTGGGCGGCGGTGTTGCGCACGCGGCGGGTACGCCCCGCGGCGGCGAGCAGGTCCAGCGCCTCGTGCGAGCCCAGCGACAGGACGGCGGTGCGCTGGCACCAGTCGGAGGCGGCGGTGAGCTCGGCCGCCGACCACGGCCCGCCGTCGGTGATCGCCTTGAGCAGGGTCCACTCGCGCAGCCGGCGGGCCGGGAAGGGGCGGGCCCCGATCGCGGCGCCCATGGCCCGGGCCCAGTCGGGAAAGCCCGGGTCGGTCAGCAGGTGGGCGGCGCGGCGGCCGAGGTGGGTGACCACCGCGCTCTCGGCCATCACCGGGTCGCGATCGCGCAGAACGGCGGCAACGGCGCCCGCCTCGGCCCCGATGGCCTCACCGGCCGCGGCGGCCAGGGTGTCGAGGTGACGGGCGTAGCGCCAGTGGTCGGGCGCGGTGGCCGTGCCCTCCGCCCGGCGCGCCGGGCTGCCCCCCTGGCGTATGTGGTTCTCGCTTCTCCCCATGCAACCCATTCCACACGACCGCGGTGACGGGCCGGCGCGCAGGGGTGCCTCGGAGGACTTCAGCCGACGTACGAGGACTGCGTCAGGGGCGCGCGGGGCGCCAGCAGGGCCTCCGAGCCCACCGGGCGGTATCCGGCGGCCTGGAAGGCCCGGATGCTGCGGGCGTTGCCCGCGGCCTGCTGGGACCAGACCGGTGCGCCGTCGGGGACGAGGTGGCGGGCGGCGAGGGCCAGGTCCCGGCCCAGGCCCCGGTGGCGGACCCCCTCGTCCACCTCGATCGCCGTCTCCCAGCGGCCCGCGACACCGCGGCCGAGTACGAGCACTCCCCCGTCGGCCGCCCAGACCCGTACGTCGTCGCGGCGGCGCAGGGCCCGGCGCACCCGCGGGTGGTCGGGGTCGCGGACCTCGCGCAGCTCCAGCGGCGGGTCACCGGGCAGCGCACCGGCGACGGTGAGCAGGTCGATGGTGTCGGTGGTGCGGGCGGTGCGGTCCAGCAGGGCGCCCAGGAAGCGCGGGTGCATGGAGGCCGCCAGGGAGTCGCATTCGACGGCTGCGAGGGTGGCGTGCACCCACTGCGGGTCCTCGTCCGTGAACACCACGGAGTGCGCGGTGAACGCGATCACGCCCGCGTCGCGCCGGCTCGGCTGCGGTACGACGGTGGTGCCGCCGTCGGCCGGCGGGAACTGCCCGCGGGCCACCGCGTCCAGGATCTCTGCGAGGGTGTCGCCCATGTCTCCTACTCCGCTTCCGTCAGACCTGTTCGAAGGTGAAGGACTTGATGAAACAGTCCCGGGGCTGGCCGATGGCGAAGAAGACGCAGTCCACCAGTGATTGTGCGGTGAGCGGGTCCTTCGCCGTGCGCGGGGCGCCCTCCCACTGCGGGGACAGCGGGTCGTGGTTGTCGAAGTCCGGCGGGTAGAGGGAGATGACGCGCACGCCCTGGTCACGCAGCCGGCGGGACAGGATCTCGGTGAATCCGGACTGGGCGGACTTGGCGGCGTAGAAGGCGTCGTGGGCGTCGGAGCGGTGGTGGCCGGTTTCGCCACAGCTGGAGATCATCGTCACGATGTCGGGCTTGCCGGAGTTCAGCAGCAGCGGGAGGAAGGCTTTCGTGACGAGGACGGTGCCGGTGGCGCCGGAGGCCAGGGTCTCGGTCACGTCCTCGTCGGAGGCGCGGAGCAGGTCGCGGCCGTGCTGGTAGCGGGAGCCGTTGTTCAGGAGTACGTCGATGTGGTCGGTGCGGGCGGCCACCGCTGCGGCGAACTCCCGTACGGAGGCGGGGTCGGTGAGATCGCACGCGTACGCGTGGACGCGGTCGGCGTCGTGCCCCTGCGCGAGGATCTCCTCGCGGACGCGTCGCGCGGCTTCGAGGGTGCGCGCCGAGAGGTGGACCTCAGCGCCCCGGGCGGCGAACCGGAGGGCGAGGGTACGCCCGAAGTCGCGGCCGGCGGCGGTGATGACGACGCCGTGGTGCTCGAAGTCCATACAACGCTCCCGGTCAGGTGGTCGTTACACATGATCTCAGGCGCGGCGTACGGCCGTTCGGCGGGGTGGGCGGCCGGGGCGGCCCCGGCCGCCGGTCGGCCGGGTTCAGTCCCCGTGGGCTTCGTGCCCGCCGTGCCCCTGGTTCGAGCCGTGCCCCGGCTCGGGCAGCGGGGCCCCGGTCTCCAGCAGGGTCTTGAGGCTGGAGGCGAGCATCGGCCAGGCCCGGCCGCACATGCCGATCAGGGTGCCGCCCGGTTCGAAGTCCTCGTGGAGGATGGTCAGCCGCGCGAGGGTGTCCCCGACGGGCTCGATCTCGTACGTCACCTTCGTGCGCCGCTCCTGCGCCAGTTCGGCCCGCAGTTCCTCGGCGATCCCGACCGAGGCCGCCCACTGCGGGGTGAAGGTGTGCCAGGTGTAGGAGAGGCGGCGGTCGGGGACGCAGTCGAGGACCACCTGCTCGGGATCACTGGTCCGGGCCCCGCGCTCCACCCAGTCCATCCTCGATCCCACCGCCCAGTCGGTCTCGAAGCTCAGCCCCCAGTACCGCCGGGTGAGGGCGGGCTCGGTGAGGGCCTGCCAGACCCGGGCGGGATCGGCCTGGATGTAGAGGGTGTAGGTGATCGCGCTGTCGCTCATGCCCCCATGCTGCGGGCCCGGGCCCCGCGGACGCAGGATTTGCCGGGCCGCGCCGGGACTGAGGTCCGGGGCCGGGGCCTGGTGGCGGGTCCGCGGTCCGCGGTCCGGCCGGGTCCTGGGGTCCGGGTCCGGGTCCGGGTCCGGCGTGGTCAGTCGACGTGCAGGGCGACCGCGCAGAGGCCGCGGCCCGCCGCCGCCGCGGTCCGCCAGATGCGCAGGGGGCCGTCGGTGACGGGTTCGTCGCGGGCGCCGTAGTCCAGCCAGTCCCGGTCGCCGACGCGGGCCCGTTCCCCGGGGGTGAAGGTCAGCGCCCGTTCCACGTCCGGCAGCGTCCGGCGGACCTCGGCGGCGGTGAGGAGCACGTTCCCGCACCAGCCCGGCAATAGGGCGGCCCGGTCCGGGCCGATGGCGTGGAACAGGGCGGCGACCGCGTAGTCCTTGCGGTGCACGGAGACGAACATGTCCGCCGCCTCCGGTTCGGGCTCCCAGACGTCCTCCATCACATGGAACGCGCGGTCGGTGATGCCGTTGCAGACCTCGTCGACGTGCCCGCCGGGCCGGGTCAGGGTCAAGAAGGAGTCGATGGCCCCGTCGTGCGCCCGGTCGCGGTACCAGGTGCGGTGGTCCGGCAGCGGGGCACACCGCCAGGTCTCCCAGCGGCGGCGGCCCGCCGGCTGCGTACGGTCGGCTTCGAGGGCCGGAGCGAGGTGGGGCGTGAGCTCCGCGATGACGGAGTCGGGGTGGCTGCTGACCGACCAGGCGCTGGTGAATCCCATGACGATCACGCTACGGGGCGCCACTGACAGCGCACGGCGCGGCGCGATCACCGGCGCAGGCCCTCCTCGGGGAGTTCGGTGAGCGGGGTGCGGAGAGGGGCCGGCAGGCCGAGGCGGGTGCGGGCCGCGTGGACCGCGGCGAGTTCGGCGTGGCCGGCCGGTCCCCAGTCGGCGAGTTCGCGGACCTGCTCAGCCGTGGCCAGCAGGCGCGCGTACTCCGGGTCCGCGGCCGGGGGCGGGCCGGTGAGACGGTCCGCCGTACGGGGATGGGCGGCCCCGTCGGCGCAGCGGTAGCCGAACGGGACGGAGCCTGCCGTCGGGGGCGGGAGGTGCGCGGCGCCGGTGGCGCGGGAGACCAGCAGCAGGACCCGGCCGTCGGGGGCGAACAGCCAGGCACCGGGCTCCCGTACGGGTAGCGCCGCGGGCACCGGGCCGGGGTGCCAGGTGCCGTGGAGGGGGGTGCGGCGGGTGCGCAGCACGCCGAGGCGGTCCAGGGCGGTCGGCACGGTGGGACGGCCGTCCTCCAGCAGGGCGGGGCCGCCGCCGTTGATGCGGGCGCGCAGTGCCGACAGGGCGCGGCGGGCGTCTCCCGGGTCCATCAGGGCGGGCAGGTCGGCCGGTTCGGCGAACTGGATGCCGGTGATCTCCTGGGCGGGGAGGCGGATCGCGTCGATTCGGTCCGCGGTCCAGGTACCGCCGTCGTACACGTACAGGATCTCGCCCGGGAAGCGCATCTCGGGCGGGAAGCCGGGGATGTCGGCCGGGATCCAGTCCACCGCGAGCCCGTGCGGGTAGCTGCCGTCGATGCCGAGTTCCTCCCGCACCTCGCGGGCCGCGGCGGCGGCCGGGGCCTCGCCTGCGTCCACCGCGCCGCCGGGCAGCAGCCGGTCGGGGCGGTAGTCGACGCTCTGGACGAGGACCCGGCCGTCGGTGTCGGTGACCAGGACCACGGCTCCGGTCCAGAGCGCGGCCCGCGAAGCCCCGTACTCCTGCGGGGTCATCCACGTGCCCGGCCGGCCGCCGTCATCGTCCGTCACGGCCTCGCCGGTCAGCTGCGACATGGGAACTCCGTTCACCGTGGATGGGCCTCCGCCCGTGCAAACAGCCGGTACGGCCTGCTGGTTACGCCGGTCGCCCCTCCCCGCCCACTGACCACCGCTTTGCTGCCCCTATACCTTCTTATTACCTTGTTACGCCCTCGCTGGTACGTTCGCGTCGCGGACTGGCGGCCTGAGAACCGCCGGTCCGACCAGCTCGCCCTCGCCCAGCGCGCAGATGCCGGCCCGCCAGCCCGTGATGGCGTTGTTCAGGTCGGAATGAACGCGGCCAGGGCCGCATCCCTGCGAGCCGGACCCGGCACCCACCAGCTAGAAGAAGCCGAACCTTGCCCAGGGTGACGCCGTGCGTGTCAGTGGCGTGCTCGGCTGCTGCGGCCGCCGGCTGCGCTCGGCGCGACGCCGCTCGGCGCGTACGTCCTGCGTGCGCTGGTGCTGGCCGGACGGCGCACGGGGCCCGCGTCCTGGGGTGCACCGGCCGGCTTCGCCGGGGGTGACGCTGGTGGCGGCCTGGACCTGGCAGCCGTTCTGGGCGCACGGTCCGCTGCGCCGGGGGCCGCTGGAACACCTGCTCCGGCTGGTCGCGCAGGGGCGCCGGGCGGTGTAGCCCCCGCACCGTTCCCCCGTCACTCGTTCGCGTGACGGTGCATAGGTTCCGTCCGCTCTCGTACGGCAGGGTGGGTGGATGCAGTTACGCCGGGTGGCCGTACCCCTGCCCCTGATCCTCGCCTCGCTGGCGCTGACCGCCGGGTGCGTATCCGTACGACCGGGCGGACCGCCGCAGCCGGCCCGCCCGGCTCCGGCGGCGGACCGGACGACGACGGGCGCGGAATCGGCGGTCGAAGCCCTGCCGTTGGGCCGACTGCCGGCGTCGGAGCCCCCGTCGGCGGCGCCGGAGGAGCCGGAACCGGAACCTCCGGCGCCGCCCGCGGAACACCGGTCGCCGCGGCGCCCCGGCGACCGCACACCCGCCGGGGCGGCGCACACCGTGCACCCCGCCCCGGGGGCCCGGCCGCGCCAACGCCCGCCCGTACGGCCGAAACCGCGGCCCGCTCCGCCGCGTCCGTACGACATGACCTCCCTGTGCGAGGCGGCCAAGGGCACGATCTCCCCGTCCATCGTCGCCCTGTGCCACTAGGCAGTGTCGTGCGGGAGTCGTTCGGATGTCGTTACGTAGGTCGTTCGGAAGGGGCCCGGGCCGGATCATCCGAGTGGACCCGGCCCGGCTGCCGGGTGTCGGCGGGCGGGTTCGCTTGGATGGTCGACGCGGGCCCGACCTCGGGCCCGTACCTCCTCGACCCCACGGAGTCTCCATGGCGAAGATCGCCCTGTTCGGCGCGACCGGCACCATCGGATCCCTCGTGCTGCGCGAAGCGCTCGGCCGTGGCCACGAGGTCACCGCGGTCGTCCGCGACCCCGCGAAGCTCGCGGATTCCGCGGCCGAGGTGACGCACGGCGACGTCCTCGACCCGCACTCCGTCGCCGGCGCCGCCGCCGGCCGGGACGTGGTCGTCAGCGCCGTCGGCCCCGGGTCCGGGGACCCGGGCGTTATCGTAACCGCCGCCAAGTCCCTGATCGGCGGCGTCTGCACGCTCGCCCCGGACACCCCCCGGCCCCGCGTGCTCGTCGTGGGCGGGGCGGGCTCGCTGCGCACCCCCGCGGGCCCGCTGGTCTGGGACGCGGCGGACGTCCCGGAACCGGTCCGGGCCGTCATGCACGCCCACGGGGAGGCGCTGGACTTCCTGCGCACCGTGCCCGTCGAGGAGGTGCGCTGGAGCTGCCTGAGTCCCGCCGCGCAGATGGCGCCGGGCGAGCGCACGGGCACGTACCGACTGGCCCTCGACGACCTGGTCGTGGACGAGGACGGCCGCAGCCACATCTCGGCCGAGGACTACGCGGTGGCCCTGGTCGACGAGATCGAGCGCGATGCACATACGGGCAAGCGGTTCACCATCGGCTACTGACCGGCCGGCACGTCCGCCGCGTACGTCGCCGTGAGCTCGGCGCCCAGCCGGGCCAGCCACTGCCGTACCTCCGGAGGCTCCAGCACCTCCACTCCCGCCCCCAGCCCGGCCAGGTGCCCGGCCAGGGCCTTGGGGGCCGGGCCGTCGATCCACACCTCGGTCCAGCCGTCGGGCAGCGGACCGCCGACGCGCACCCGACCGCCGAGCAGCCGTTGCAGCAGGGCCAGCGCGTCGGAATGGACGCGGGCCCGCGCGGTCACCGCGTTCATGCCCTCCTGGAAGGCCCCGGACAACTCCCGCCAGACCGTGGCCAGGTCGAAGCCCGGCGGCCGGACCACTGGTTCGCCGGTCGGCACGACGGAACTGACCCGGCTGAGCCGGAAGGTGCGCAGACCCTTGTCCGTACCCGCGACCAGGTAGTCGACCCCCGCCTTGGCGACGATCCCGAGGGGGTCGACCGTGCGCTCTCCGGCCGGTTTGCCCACGCCCGCATACCCGAGGCGGACGCGGATCCCGTCCACGACGGCCCCCTGGAGCGCGGAGCGGTGCACACCATCGGCGGTGACGGCGTTGCGGCACCAGTCCGTGGCGTCGACGACTCCGGCGCGGGTGGCGGCCTGGGCCTGCTCCCGCAGGGCGGGCGGCAGGGCGCGGACCAGCTTGCGCAGGGTGGTGCGCAGTTCGGGAGTGGCCGTCAGCGGCCCGGTGACGAGGAAGAGCGCCCGGATCTCCTCGGCGGTCAGCCCCGTGAGGTTGGTGCGGGCCCCGCCGACGAGGGTCCAGCCGCCGCCGCGGCCCCGCTGCGAGTAGACGGGTATGCCCGATGCGGCCAGTGCCTCCAGATCGCGGCGGGCGGTGCGCTCGGACACCTCCAGTTCGGTGGCCACTTCGCAGACCGTGACCCGGCCGCGTTCCTGGAGGAACAACAAGGTCGCCACCAGCCGGTCCGCTCTCATCCGCCCGTTCCTCCCGCCCCGGCGCGTACGCCGTTCCCGTTTCCGTTTCCGTTTCCGTTCATTCTCTTCGGTAAACAGGCCAGAAGGTGGCCAGTTTGGCTTCCAGGATGAACTCATGACTAAGAACACGCAGCTCACCGAAACCCCGTCCGCCTCCACCGACACCGCTACCACCACCTCCACCTCCGGCGCCGGCTCCTCCTGGGACCCCCGGCTCGACCTCGCCGCGGCCGTCGAACTGGCGGGCCGCACCCTGGCCGCCGTCCGGCCCGAGCAGTACGACGCCCCGACCCCGTGTGACGACTTCGACGTACGACGGCTCTCCAGCCACCTCGTCGCCGTCGTCCGCCGGATCTCGGTGATCGGGCGCGGCGAGGACCCGTTCAGCGTCCCGTCCTTCGCCGACGAGATCGCCGACGGCGGATGGGCGGCGGCCTGGGAGCCGGGCGCCCGTGACGTCGCGCAGGTGTGGGCGGACCCGGAGATCCTCGGCCGTCGGCTGCGCCTGCCGATGGGCGTCCTGCCGGGTGCGGCCGCCGCGGCCGTCTACACGCACGAACTCGTCGTGCACACCTGGGACCTGGCCAGGGCCACGGGCCAGCACCCGGAGTGGGACCCGGCCCTGATCGAGCGGGTGCTCGCCGTCGTACGCACGGCACTGCCGGCCGAAACCCGCGGCGGGCGGATCCCGTTCGCCGAGGTCGTGGCCGTGGACGCCGACGCCGCGGCCATCGAGCGGCTGGTCGCCTGGGCCGGGCGCCGACCCTGAGCGCCGAGGCCCTGAGGGACCGGGGGACCAAGGCTCCGAGGGGCTGAGGGACTGCTGGCGGGGGTTATTGGGTGGCTGCCCCCGCTCCGGATACCTAGAGTGACGATGCACCACGTCGTCGAGCAGGAGCCGTTCATGCGCACGCACTATCCCCGCACCCCGCATCTGCCCTGGTCACCCGGGGCCGCGGCGGACGACGTGCGTGCCGTGGGGCTCCCCGGGCTGGCCGGGCGCGAGGTCGTGGTCACCGAGAAGCTCGACGGGGAGAACACCACCCTGTACGCGGACGGCCTCCACGCGCGCTCGCTGGATTCCGGCCACCATCCCTCACGGGCGTGGGTCAAGGGTCTCCAGAGCCGGATCGGCGCCGGCATACCGGCGGGGTGGCGGGTGTGCGGGGAGAACCTGTACGCCCGCCACTCCCTGCCCTACGAGGACCTGGACAGTTGGTTCTACGGGTTCTCGGTGTGGGACGGCGAGCACTGCCTGGACTGGGACCGGACCGTGGGCTTCCTGCGCGGCGTCGGGGTGCCCACCCCCCGGGTGCTCTGGCGGGGCGTGTTCGACGAGCGCGCGCTGCGCAAACTGCGGCTCGACACCGCACGGCAGGAGGGCTACGTCGTCCGGACGGTGGCCGGCTTCGCGCGGGCGGACTTCGGGCGGAGCGTCGCCAAGTGGGTGCGCGGCGGCCACGTTCAGACCGATGCGCACTGGATGTACGCGCAGGTGGTGCCGAACGGGCTCGGTCCGCGGGCTCCGCTGTGGGCGGTGCGGTCGGGCTCCGAGCCGGACGCGGCGCAGCTGTCGGCCGCCCTCGGCCTGGATCCCGTGCCGGGCGCCGCAGTCGAGCCGGTCGTCGCCGAGGTGGCGGGCCGGCTCGACGCGTCGGGCCGCAGCGGGGAAGCCCGGCTGGCCGGCGTACTGGCCGCCGTACTGCACCGCGCGCCGCGCGCCGGGATCGGGGCGCGGCTGGGGGCGGGGCCGCTCGGGATGCCGCTCGCCCGGCGGGTCGCCGACCTGGTCGGGCTGTACCCGTCTCTGCAGCGGCCGTTCCCGGACGAGGGCCGGCGGGCCGGGCTGGTCCGGATGGCCGTCGCCGCCGACCTCGGCGTGCTGCACGCACTCGCCGGGGCGGCCGCCGCGGGGGACGCCGCAGCGCGGGAGTGCGTGGAGTGGTCCGCGCTGTACGCCGAGGAGGCGGGGCTGCTCGGCCCCGACCCGCTCGGTCCGCTGCGCGCCGGGCTGCGGGAGGGCCTCTCGGGCCTCGGCGCGGACGCGGCGGACCGGTGCTGGGCACAGGCCCGGGAGGCGTTCGCGCGGGGCGGGATCTCCACTGCCGAGGAGGCGGTGGCCGCGACCTGGCGGTGGCGCGACGGAAGCTTCCCGCGGCTGGTGCAGCTGTGCGGGCCCTCGGGCAGCGGGAAGAGCACGTACGCCCGGCGTCTGCCGGGCGTGTCCGCATACATCAGCCTGGACGATCTGCGCACGGCCCGTGGTTCGCGCGCCGACCAGCGGGCCAATGCCGACGTGCTGCGCGAGGGCCTGGACCGGTTGGACGCGGCGCTGGCCGCCGGCGGCACGGTGGTGTGGGACGCCACCTCCCTCACCGAGCAGCAGCGGGGCCTCGCCGGGGCGGTCGCGCAGCGCCGCGACGCGCTCGTCACCCAGGCCGTGGTGCTGGTCGAGGAGGCGGAGCTGGTCCGGCGCAACGCCGTCCGCCCCCATCCCGTACCGGCGCAGGTGCTGACCGCGCAGCTGCACCGGTTCAGTCCGCCGTATCCCGGGCAGGGGCCGGCGCACCGTACCTGGTACATCGGCGCGGGCGGGACCGTCGAGGACACCGCGGGCACCATCGGGGCGGCTGCGGCGCACCCGGCAGGGGCGACGGCGCAAGCGCCGGTAGCGGCGGCAGTGGGCGAGGACGGCTGATGCGTACCAGTGAGGAGCTCTACCACCAGGTCCGCTGGGACCCCCGGTTCGATCCGGCGCGGTTCGTGTTCGGGCTGCACCAGCGCGGGGCGCCGCCGAAGAGGATCCCGCTGCACTCGTTCGTGCCCGGCGGCGACGTCCCCTGGCACCGGGTGCTGTTCGTCGAGGCGGACGGCGAGCTCGTATGGGACCGGGCGAGCGGTGTGGACCGGATCGACTCCACCGCGGCCGGGCGGGTCCGTGAACCGCGGCTGCTGCGGGCCCCGTTCTTCACCGCCCGGACCCCGTACGCATGGGATCCGGCGGGCGGCGCCTGGCGGCCGGCTCCGGCCCCGGTCGGCGGGGCCGCGTCGACCGGCCGGGAGCCTGCGCGGGTACGGCTGTTGACCTGGAACACGCTGTGGGACCGGTACGACGCCCCGCGCATCGACACCGCCCGCCGCAGGCCGATGCTGCTGGCCGACCTGGCGGCCGCCGACGCCGACGTGATCGCCCTCCAAGAGGTCGAACCGGCGCTGCTCGGCATGCTGTTGGAGGAGCCGTGGGTGCGCGCCGGGTACACGGTGGGCACCGATCCGCGCGGCAAGGACGTCGCCGCCGGCGGGCTATTGGTACTGAGCCGGCTTCCCGTCCGGGAGGCGGGGCTGCACCTGCTGGGGCCGCACAAGGCGGTCGCCGCCGTCACGGTGGACACCGCGAGCGGGCCGCTCGTCGTGGCCTGCGTCCATCTGACGAGCGATCACACGGAGGACGGCGCCGTGCGGCGCACTACCGAACTCGCCCGGATCGCCGATGGCTTGAGCGGCATCGATGCGGATGTGGCGCTGCTCGGCGACTTCAACGACGGCCGATCCGGAGCGCTGGGGCCGGCGGCCGCGGTGGGCATGCGCGATGCCTGGAGCGAGGTGCACGGGGTGCAGGACGCCACACCGACCTTCGATCCGGTGGCCAATCCACTGGCCGCGGTGGGCTCGCTGTCGGGGCGGGCCGCCCGACTGGACCGGGTCCTGCTGCGGTCGGCGGACGCACGGGTTCGGGAGGCCGCACTGCGCGGCAACGCCCCCGGCCCGGAAGGGCTGTTCATCTCCGACCACTTCGGAGTGGAGGCGGTCGTGGACTTCGGGGAGCGGGGCGACGAGCGCCCGGTGCTCGGCGTACGGGCGACCGCGCGGACGGCGGTGGCGTGGCTGCCGCCGCACGACCCGGCGGTCGAGGAGCTGCGTCGCGCGCACGACCCGGCGGTCCTCCGCTGGCCGGCGCACGTGAACCTGCTGTTCGGCTTCGTACCGGAGTCCTCGTTCGAGGCGGCGCTGCCGCTGCTGGCCGAAGCCGCCGCGCAGACGGCGCCGTTCACGGCGCGGTTGGCCGGCGTGCACAGTTTCGGGCACCGGGAGGACGCCACGCTGTGGCTGGACCCGGCGGCGGACGGAGACGCACCGTGGCAACAGCTGCGGGGGCGCCTCGTGGAGCGGTTCCCGGGATGCCGGGGGCGCGACGGCTTCACGCCGCACCTGACGCTGGGGCGCAGCCGCGATCCGCAGCGGGCACTGACGGAGTCCACCGCGCGCCTCGGGGGCACCGGGGCGGGGACCACGGCCCGGGTCGGGGAGCTCGCGGTGCTGTCGCGGCGCGGGGACGAGCCGATGCGGGTCCGGGCGACGGTGGAACTCGGCACCGGCAGGTGGCGGTGGGTCCCCGAACTGCAGACGCCCCTGGCTCCCGAAGCCGAACCTGAAACAGAAGCCGAAACAGAAACCGAAACAGAAACCGACGCCGAGGGCGTGCGGGCACGGATCGCGAAGGCGCTCGGCGACGGGGTGGTGCACCTCGTCGGATCGCGGCGGACGGGCTGCGCCCTGCCCGGGGCGGACCTCGATCTGGTCGCGGCCCTGCCGGGGGCGCCCGGGATCGGGGAGGTACGGGAGCGGGTCGGGGCAGCGCTGCCGGAGGCCGAGCGGGTGCGGGAGGTCGTCGGCGCCCGGGTGCCGGGGCTGCGGCTGCGCGTGGCCGGACTGGACGTGGACCTGGTGGTCGTCGCCACGGGCGCGGTGGATCCGGCGCGGGCGGTGCAGCGGCGGGCGGAGCTCGGCGAGGCCGCCTCGATCGCCCTGAGCGCGGTGAGCGACGCCGATGCGGTACGGGACTTCGTCGGCTCCGGGCGGCAGGCGGAGTTCGCCCGCCTGGCCCGGGAGGTCAAGGCGTGGGCCCGGGCCCGGGGGCTGGACTCGGCGCCGTTCGGCGGACTGCCGGGCCTGGCCTGGGCGGTGCTGGCGGCTCGTACGGTCCGCGACGCCGTCGACCTGTCCCCCGCGGCCCTGCTGCGGGAGTTCTTCGGGACCTGGGCCGCATGGGACTGGCGCGACCCGGTCGCCCTGACGCCGCCGACCCCGGGCCCCGGACCCGGCCCTGACCCCGTCACGGTCCTCACCCCCTCCGCTCCGGTCCGCAGCTGCACGGCCCAGGTCGGCCCGGGGCTGCTCGACCTGCTGGTGCGGGAGCTGTACTGCACGTGGGAGCTCCTGGAGGCGGGAGCCGGTCCCGAAGCCGCGCCGCTGCACCGTCGGCACGCGGCCTGGGCCGTGGTGACCGTACGGGGGTCCGGGCCACGGGAGTTCGAGGAAAACCTGGGCCGGGCCCGGGGCCGGATGCGCGCACTGCTCGGTGCACTGGCGGAGGCCGGTGTCCGCGGCGCGCACGCCTGGCCGCGACCCTCCGCGGTGTCCGCCGCCTCGGCCCGGTACGCGATCGGGCTCGGCTCGGCCCCGCCGGACACGGCCGCCCTCGCCGCGCTCGCGGGCCGCTGGTCCGCCGACCTCCCGGGCGTCGAGGTCGTCCGGGCGGACTGCGGCGCGGTTCCCACCCTCACGGTTCCCTCCCTCGCCGTTCCCTCCCTCGCCGTTCCCACCCTCCCCGGCGCCAAGTAACGAACACATGGCGGTGCCGCCCCTCCCATCGAGGCCACTCTCCGAACACTGACGGGTTGCGACACGCTCTGCCCCACCCAGCGGGCGCGGCAGGACAGAGCGGTCACGAGTCCCAGTAGAGTCCGGCCACCTTTTTTTCGTCAACACTTTTCACAAGGATTGAAGAAACCCCGAGTTCACAGGCCTCAACGGCAATTGACGCCCCCTCACGCCTTCATTTCATGAACGCTGGAACCCTTGACGCTCCACCTGACGGGCAGTTCACTCACGCTTCGATCCCCCGGATCGATCCCCGATGTCAGGAGAGCCCCCATGCCCCGCCTCTCGGACCATCCCCCGCGACTGACGGTCGCCGCCCTCGCCGCCGCGCTGGTCGCGGCCCTTCTCGTCCTGCTGCCGGGTACCGCCGCCCAGGCCGCGCCCGTACTCCTCTCCCAGGGCAGGCCCGCCACCGCCTCCAGCCAGGAGAACGGCGGCACCCCCGCCTCCGCCGCCGTCGACGGCGACACCACCACCCGCTGGTCGAGCCAGTTCGCCGACCCGCAGTGGATTCAGGTCGACCTGGGCGCCCCCGCCCAGATCAGCCAGGTCGTGCTGCGCTGGGAGACCGCGTACGCGACGGCGTACCGGATCGAGCTGTCCGACGACGGCACCCACTGGAGCACCGCCTACTCCACGACCGCCGCCACCGGCGGGCTCCTGACCCACGACATCACCGGCACGGCCCGCTTCGTCCGGGTCCATGGCACCCGGCGTGCCACCCAGTGGGGCTACTCGCTCTACGAGTTCCAGGTCTTCGGCACGACCGGCGGCGGCCCCACCCTCCCCGGTGGCGGCGACCTCGGGCCCAATGTGATCGTCTTCGACCCGTCGACGCCGGGCATCCAGGCCAAGCTCGACGAGGTGTTCCGGCAGCAGGAATCGGCCCAGTTCGGTACCGGTCGCTACCAGTTCCTGTTCAAGCCGGGCACGTACAACGGCCTCAATGCCCAGATCGGCTTCTACACCTCCATCTCGGGACTGGGCCTGCGCCCCGACGACACCACGATCAACGGCGACGTGACGGTCGACGCCGGCTGGTTCGGCGGCAACGCCACCCAGAACTTCTGGCGTTCGGCCGAGAACCTCGCGCTCGACCCGGTGAACGGCACCGACCGCTGGGCGGTCTCCCAGGCCGCGCCGTTCCGTCGGATGCACGTCAAGGGCGGCCTCAACCTCGCGCCCGACGGATTCGGCTGGGCCTCCGGCGGCTACATCGCCGACTCGCAGATCGACGGCCAGGTCGGCAACTACTCGCAGCAGCAGTGGTACACCCGCGACAGTGCGATCGGCGGTTGGGGCAACGGCGTCTGGAACCAGGTCTTCTCCGGAGTGCAGGGTGCGCCCGCCCAGTCCTTCCCGAACCCGCCGTACACCACGCTCGACTCCACGCCCGTCTCGCGGGAGAAGCCGTTCCTCTACCTGGACGGGAGCGAGTACAAGGTCTTCGTCCCGGCCAAGCGGGTGAACGCCCGCGGCACCTCCTGGGGCAGCGGCGCGCCGCAGGGAACCTCTCTGCCGCTGAGCCGGTTCTACGTGGTGAAGCCGGGCACCACCGCGGCGACGATGAACCAGGCGCTGGCCCAGGGCCTGCACCTGCTCTTCACCCCGGGCGTCTACCACGTCGACCGGACGATCCGGGTGGACCGCGCGGACACGGTCGTGCTGGGCCTCGGGCTGGCCACGATCGTCCCGGACAACGGGGTGACCGCGATGAAGGTCGCCGACGTCGACGGGGTGCGGCTCGCCGGATTCCTGATCGATGCGGGGCCGGTCAACTCACCGAGCCTGCTGGAGGTCGGTCCGGCCGGTACGACCACGGACCACGGCGGCAACCCGACGACCGTGCAGGACGTGTTCATCCGGGTCGGCGGCGCCGGTCCCGGCAAGTCCACGGTCGGCATGGTGATCAACAACCACGACACGATCGTCGACCACACCTGGATCTGGCGCGCCGACCACGGCGACGGGGTGGGCTGGGAGACCAACCGCGCCGACTACGGCTTCCGCGTCAACGGTGACGACGTACTCGCCACCGGGCTGTTCGTCGAGCACTTCAACAAGTACGACGTGGAGTGGAACGGGGAGCGCGGCCGCACGGTCTTCTTCCAGAACGAGAAGGCGTACGACGCCCCCGACCAGGCGGCCGTCCAGAACGGCTCCACCAAGGGCTACGCGGCCTACAAGGTGTCCGATTCGGTGAGCACCCACGAGGGCTGGGGCCTTGGCAGCTACTGCTACTACAACGTGGACCCCACGATCCGTCAGGACCACGGCTTCCAGGCGCCGGTGAAGCCGGGCGTGAGGTTCCACGACCTGCTCGTCGTCTCCCTCGGCGGCAAGGGCCAGTACGAACACGTCATCAACACGACGGGCGCCCCCACCTCGGGGACGTCGACGACCCCGTCCACGGTGGTCTCGTACCCCTGATCCACCGCAGGCCCCGGCCGTCCCGCACCCGGGCGGCCGGGGCAACATCGGCCAACTGGTGTGCGCGGCAACGGTGTTCTGCGAAACTCCGCTCAACGGGGCAGCGCAGAGAGCCGGAAGGGCACGGGGAGCCGCATGCAGCCGATCATCATCGTCCTGATCATCCTGGTGGTTCTGTTATTCATCGCACTGGTCAAGGCGATCCACGTGATCCCGCAGGCCGGCACCGCCATCGTCGAACGCTTCGGCCGCTACACGCGGACCCTCAACGCGGGCCTCAACATCGTCGTCCCGTTCATCGACAGGGTCCGCAACCGCATCGACCTGCGCGAGCAGGTCGTGCCGCTCCCGCCGCAGCCGGTCATCACTCGGGACCACCTGGTCGTCAACATGGACATGGTGATCAACTTCCAAGTGACCGACCCGCGGGCCGCGACGTACGCGGTCGCCAGCTACATCCAGGCCATCGAGCAGCTCACCGTCACTACCCTGCGCAACATCATCGGCGGCATGAACCTGGAACGGACCCTGACCTCCCGCGAGGAGATCAACGCCGCCCTGCGCGGAGTCCTCGACGAGGCCACCGGCAAGTGGGGCATCCGCGTCAACCGCGTCGAGCTCAAGGCGATCGACCCGCCGACCTCCATCTTGGCCGCGATGGAAAGGCAGGTCACCGCCGACCGCGACAAGCGCGCCGCGATCCTCCTGGCCGAAGGCGCCCGGCAGTCCGAGATGCTGCGCGCCGAGGGCGAGAAGCATTCCTTCATTCTGCGCGCGGAGGGCGAAGCCAGGGCCGCCGTCCTCAAGGCCGAGGCGGGGACGCCGGCCGGGGTGCCCCCACGGCCTGTCAAGCACGATCCGCTGCTGCCGGACGACCCGCGACAGGTCGGACGCTACCGGCTCACCGCGCGGCTCGGCGAGGGCGGGATGGGCACGGTCTACCTGGGGCTGTCGCCCGGTGAGCGGCGTGTCGCGGTGAAGGTCGTACGGGCCGAACTGGCGGCGGACCCCGGGTTCCGGAAGCGGTTCGCGCGGGAGATCGACTCGATGCGCCGGGTGGGCGGCTTCCACACGGCACAGGTGGTGGACGCCTCTCCCGAGGGAGAGCGTCCGTGGCTGGTGACGGAGTACATTCCGGGCCCGTCCCTGCACACCGTCCTTCAGGAGCTCGGACCGCTGCCCGCCCGGACGCTGCGCGCCCTCGCGCTGGGGGTGGCCGAGGCGCTGGAGGGGATCCACGCCTGCGGGATCATCCACCGGGACCTGAAGCCCGGCAACGTCATCATCGCGGAGGCGGGTGCGCGGGTGATCGACTTCGGGATCGCCCGGGCGGTGGATGCCACCGCCCTGACCAGGACGGACTTCCTCATCGGCACGCGGGGCTTCCTCGCCCCCGAGCAGCTGACAGGGGCGCCACTCACGCCGGCCGTCGACGCGTACGCCTTCGGGATGGTGCTGGCCCATGCCTGCGGGGCCGCGCCCTTCCCGGCGGGAGCGGAGCTGGAGTCGGCCCTGCGGATGCTGCCCGCGGACCTGTCGGCGATCGTGACGGCCTGCCTCTCCTCCCGGCCGACCGCCCGGCCGACCCCGGAGCAGATCCTGGAGCACCTGGGCGGCGGGACCGCGGGGCGGGCCGGGGACTGGCTGCCCCCGGCCGTCCGCACGATGGTGGGCCTGCACAACGTGCCGACCATTACGGCGAGCTGACGGAACCTCACACTTCGATAATGATCTTGCCGGCAGTGCGCCCGGTCTGGCTAAGCTCGAACGCCGCCGCGAGCTCAGCCAGCGGGAAGGTCTTCGCGACGGTCACCTTGAGCTGCCCGCTCTCGGCGAGGCGGCCCAGTTCGGCCAGGCCCTCCGCGTCCGGCCTGACCCACATCCACTGGCCTCCCGCGCCGAGCACGGTGTGGTCGGCGATGGAGGCGTGTCGGCCGCCCTTCGCCAGGACCGCCTGGGTGACGTCGAGGACGCCCCCGACGAAGTCCGCCACGACGGTGACCCCGTCGGGGGCGAGCGCGCGCACCCGGTCGACCAGGCCGTCCCCGTACGCGACGGGTTCACAGCCGAGTTCGCGCAGCCGGTCGTGGTTGCGCGGGGAGGCGGTGCCGATGACCCGGGCTCCCAGCGCGCGGGCGATCTGCACGCCGAAGGAGCCGACGCCGCCCGCGGCGCCGTGGATGAGGACGATGTCGTCCATGCCGGTGGCCAGCCGGGTGAGCAACTGGTACGCGGTGAGCCCGGCCAGCGGCAGCCCGGCCGCCTCGTGCCAGCTGAGCGAGGCGGGCTTGGTCGCGGCGGCCCGGACGGGGACGCTGACGTACTCGGCGAAGGTCCCCCCGTGCACGTAGTCCTTGCGGGCGTAGGCCATGACTTCGTCGCCGACCGAGAACTCGGGCACGTCGATGCCGACCCGCTCGACGGTGCCGGCCACGTCCCAGCCGGGGACGACCGGGTACGTGACGTCCATCAGGCCGTCGAGACCGCCTGCCATGATCTTCCAGTCGACGGGGTTGACCCCGGCGCACTTGACCCGGACGAGGATCTCGCCGGGAGCCAACTTGGGCATCGGCAGGCGGGTCTCGGTGAGCACCTCCGTCCCGCCGTACGTCTCGTACGCCATCGCCCGCATGGTGTCCTCGGACATCTACCGACCTCTCCGTGAGCCGTGTGCCGTGAGCTGCTGAAGCACTCCCCCACCCATCCCATCACGAAGGGCCGTGCCCGCCCCGAGAAGCGGGGCGGGCACGGCGCGGCGCGGTGGCCCGCGCTCTCACAGGGCCCCGTGGGCGGCGATCACCTCGGCGTAGCGGCGGCCGCTGGTCTTGACCGTGCGGCGCTGGGTGGCGTAGTCGACGCGGACGAGGCCGAAGCGCTTGTCGTAGCCGTAGGCCCACTCGAAGTTGTCCAGCAGGGACCAGGCGTAGTACCCGGCCAGCGGTGCGCCGCGGCGGGCGGCGCGGGCACAGGCCGCCAGGTGCCCGGTCAGGTACCGGGCCCGTTCGGGGTCGTGCACGCTGCCGTCGGCGGCGACGGTGTCGGGGTACGAGGAGCCGTTCTCGGTGACGTGGATGCGGCGGGCCCCGTACTCCTCGGTCAGCCGCATGAGCAGGACCTCCAGGCCGTTCGCGTCGACCTCCCAGTCCATCCCGGTGCGCGGGACGCCGGGCCGGTCGATCTGGCGGGCGTACGGGGCCGGGCCCGCCGGGTCGTCGGTGACGATCTGCGGGAAGTAGTAGTTCAGCCCCGTCCAGTCGAGCGGGGTGGCGATGGCCTCCGCGTCGCCGGGGTGTTCGGGGAGGTCCACGGCGTAGACCTCGCGCATGTCGGCGGGGAAGCCCCGGCCGTGGACTGGGTCGAGCCACCACCGGTTGACGTGCCCGTCCATGCGGCGGGCCGCCGCCCGGTCGGCTTCGGCGTCGGTGGCGGGCTCGACGGTGGAGAGGTTGTTGACGATGCCGATCCGTGCGCCGGGGGCCGCGGCCCGCACGGCCCGGGTGGCGAGGCCGTGGCCGAGCAGCAGGTGGTAGGAGGCGCGCACCGCGGCGGTGAGGTCGGTCCAGCCGGGGGCCATCCGGCCCTCCAGGTGGCCGATCCACGCCGAGCACAGCGGTTCGTTGAGCGTGGCCCACTGGGTGACCCGGTCCCCGAGGCGTGCGGCGACGAGCCCGGCGTACTCGGCGAAGTGCTCGGCGGTCTCCCGCTCGGGCCAGCCGCCCCGGTCCTGGAGGACCTGGGGCAGGTCCCAGTGGTAGAGGGTGACGGAGGGGGTGATCCCGGCCGCGAGCAGTGCGTCGACGAGCCGGTCGTAGAACGCGAGGCCCTTGGCGTTGACGGGGCCGTCGCCACCGGGGACCACCCGTGGCCAGGCGACCGACAGCCGATAGGCGTTGGTGCCGAGCTCCCGCATCAGGGCGATGTCCTCGCGCCAGCGGTGGTAGTGGTCGCAGGCGGTGTCGCCGGTGTGGCCGCCGTCGACGGCGCCGGGGGTGTGGGAGAAGGTGTCCCAGATGGAGGGGGCCCGGCCGTCCTCGGCGACCGCTCCCTCGATCTGGTAGGCGGAGGTCGCGGTGCCCCAGGCGAAGTCGCGGGGCAGGGCGGCCAGGTCGATGCCGTCGCCGGGGGTGCCGGGGGCGGTGTCGAAACGCGTTCCGGAAAGGGTCATTTGACGGCTCCTGCCGTGAGTCCGGCCACCAAGTACCGCTGGAGCAGCAGGAATCCGGCGACGACGGGGATGCTGACGACGAGCGAGGCGGCCATGATCTGGTTCCAGTAGACGTCGGTCTGCGTGGAGTAGCCCTGCAGTCCGACGGCGAGGGTGCGGGTGGTGTCGTTCGTCATGACGGAGGCGAAGAGCACCTCGCCCCAGGCGGTCATGAAGGCGTACACGGCGACGGCGACGATGCCGGGGGCCGCGGCCGGGACCACGACGCGCAGCAGGGCTCCGAGGGGGCCGCAGCCGTCGACGGTGGCCGCCTCGTCGAGCTCGCGGGGCACCGAGTCGAAGTAGCCGATCAGCATCCAGATGGAGAAGGGGAGGGAGAAGGTCAGGTACGTGAGGATCAGCGCGCCGCGGGAGCCGTAGAGGGCGGTCCCGGTGGCGTTGCCGATGTTCACGAAGATCAGGAACAGCGGGAGGAGGAAGAGGATCCCGGGGAACATCTGGGTGGAGAGCACGGTGACGGTGAACAGTCGCCTGCCGCGGAAGCGGTGGCGGCTGACCGCGTAGGCCGCGAAGACGGCGATGACCACGGAGGCGGCGGTGGCCGCGCCCGCCACGATCAGGGAGTTCACGAAGTACTCGGCGAGCGGGACGGTGTGCCAGATGTCGATGTAGGGGCGGACGGTGAGCCCGCTGGGGATCCATCGGAAGCGGCCGGCGACGTCCTGGAGCGGCTTGAGAGAGCTGGTGACCATCACGTAGACGGGCAGCAGCACGAAGCCGGTGAGCAGGGTGAGGAAGACGGCGCGGACCACCCTGAAGGAGGTGGGCGGATCCAGCGGTGACCGGTGGTCAGACACGCTCGTGCCTCCGTCCGCGTGTGGTGACGAGGAGGTACGCGGAGGTGACGAGGAGCAGGAAGAGCAGCAGCAGGACGGACATGGCCGATCCGGTGCCGAAGTTCCAGGTGACGAAACTGGCCTGGTAGATGTGCAAGGAGATCAGGTCGGCGGCTTCCGGGGCGGATTTGCCGAACAGCACGAACGGCGTGTTGAAGTCGTTGAAGGTCCACAGGAACAGCACCAGGACCAGGACCTGGTTGACGGCGCCGACCGAGGGCAGGGTGATCCGGCGGATCTGCTGCCAGGTGCCGGCGCCGTCCAGCGCGGCCGCCTCGTACAGCTCCCCGGGGACGTTCTGGAGCGCGGCCGTCACGATGAGGAAGGCGAACGGCCAGCCCTTCCACACGGAGACGGTCAGCAGGGCCCAGAAGCTGTTGTCGCCGAGCAGCCAGAAGGTGTGCTCGGCGCCGCCCAGACCCAGCTGGTCGTGGAGGACGTGGTTCACCAGGCCGTTGTCCCGCTGGAACATGAACGCCCAAGTGATGACGGCCGCGTACACGGGCAGCGCGTACGGGACGAGGAACAGGGCCCGCAGGACGCCGCGGCCACGGAAGCCCTCCTGCGTGAACACCGCTGCGGCGGTGCCCAGCAGCCAGCACAGGCCGACGGAGAGCAGGGTGAAGAGGCAGGTGGTGAGGAAGGAGCGCAGGAGGGCCTCGCCGACGGGCCGGTCGACGTCGAGGACCAGTTCGTAGTTGGCCCATCCCGTCCAGGGGGCGCGGGACCAGTCTCGGATGAAGAACTGGGTCAGCTGTCGGAAGCTCATCAGGATGCCCATCACCATCGGGACGAGGTGGATGAGCAGTTCGAGGAGTAGGGCGGGCAGGAGCAGCAGGTAGGGCAGGGCACTGCGGCGCAGGCGTGCGGTCTTGGGGCTCATGGGGCCGGACTCAGCTCGCCATCTGCTGCTGCGCCTTGGTGAGCCTGGCCTTGACCGACTCGGTGGTCACGGGACGGCCGGCGGCGGCGTCGGCGAAGAGCTCCTTGACGGCGGTGCCGACGGCGGTCTCGAACTGGGACTCCTGCGGGACCTGCGGGAGCGGGGCGGCGCTGGTTCCCAGGGTGGTGCGGAGCACGGAGAGGTCCTCGCCGGCGAAGGCGGGGTCGCCCTGGGCTGCCTTGACGGGCGGGACGGAGCCGTAGGCCTTGTTGAGGATCTTCTGCTCCTCCTCGCTGGTCATGAACTTCACGAACGTGAGGGAGCCGTCGATGTTGTCGGTGTTCTTGAAGACGGCGAGGTTGATGCCGGCGACCATGGAGTTGGTGCCCCGGCCGGTGCCGGGCGTGCCGCCCGCGGGAACCGGGACCGGGGCCACGCCCCAGTCGCCCTCCTTCATGCCGTGGCTCTTGAAGGAGGAGGCGGCGCTCTGCCACAGGACCATGGCGGTCTTGCCGTTGGCGAAGTCCTGGAGCGACTGGTTCTGGGCGTACTCGGCGTTGCCCGGCGCGATGATCTCGTCCTTGGCCATGAGGTCGACGTACTGCTTGACGGCGTCGACGGCGCCCGGGGAGTCGAAGGCGGGCTTGCCGGCCGCGTCGAAGAAGTCCGCCCCGTGCTGCTTGGCGAGGACGAAGGCCTGGTGGATGTTGTTGGCGAGGTTGGCGCCCTCCGCGCCGAGGGCCCACTTGCCGTCCTTGGACAGCTGCCGGCCGATGGTGACCATCTCGTCCCAGGTGGCCGGGGGCTTCGCTATGCCCGCCTCCTGGAACATCTTCTTGTTGTAGTAGAGCGCGTAGGCCATCGAGTAGAGCGGGACGGCGGCCGGGTCCTGGCCGGCGGCACCCGCCGAGCCGATGGCCGACTCCACGAAGCGGTCCTTGCCGCCGATCGCTGCGAAGTGCCCTGCGTCCCAAGGGAGCAGGGCTCCGGTGGCCTGGAGGGAGGCGGACCAGGTGTTGCCGATGTTGAGGACGTCGGGGCCCTGCCCGGAGGCGGTGGCGGCGAGGATCCGGTTGAGCAGGTCGGACCAGGGGACGACTTCGAGCTTCACCTTGATGCCGGTCCGCTCCTCGAACTTCTTCAGCTCCGGGCCGAGCGTCGCCCGGTCCGCCGCGAGGTCGGGGCCCTGGTTGGAGGCCCAATAGGTCAGCTCCTTCGGGGCGGCGTTGGAGCCGCCCCCGCCGTTCGTGGTGCCGCCGCCGCAGGCCGTGGCGGTGGTGGCGAGGAGGGAGACGGTGAGCGCGGTCGTGGCGGCGGCTGGGATTCTGCGCATGGCGGATCGGCCCCTTTCGGCAGGGTCGGGGGAAGGCCGGCAGGCGGTCCCGGCCGTGGCACCTCATCGGCGCCCATTGGTCCAGGCCTTAATTTAGGACGTGAGTTAAGCCTCGTGAAAGGGTCGCGTCAAGAGCTCGCGCAGGGGTATGTTGCGACCAACTGCAGTGCGGGAGGAGCCAGATGACGACAGGGCGTGGCGGCCGGACGGTACGGGACCTGCGGCGCGGCAACCGCAGCGCCGTGCTCCAGCGGCTGTACTTCGGCGGGCCGATGAGCCGCCAGGAACTGGGCCCCGCGACCGGGCTGAGTTCCGGATCCGTCAGCAACGTCGTCGGCGAACTCATCGCGGACGGGCTGCTGGAGGAGGCCGGCATCGTGGATTCGGACGGCGGCCGCCCGCGCACCCTGCTGCGCGTGGCCCCCGGCAGCGCCCACCTGATCGGGGTCGACGTCGGCGAGACCCGCGTCCGCGTCGAGCTGTTCGATCTGACCCTGAACGAACTCGCCCGTACCGAGCTGCCGTTGCTGCCGCGCGGCTGCTACGACGTCGGCCCGATCGTGGACCACGTCCGCACCGGGATCAAGGCGGTGCTCGCCCGGGCCGGGGTCGGAACGGACCGGCTGCTCGGCGTGGGGGTGGGGGTCCCCGGCATCGTGGACCGCGGGGCCCCCGGCGGAGCGGTCGTGCACGGGCAGACGATCGGCTGGGACGCGGTGCCGCTGGAGGCCCTGCTGCGCGCGACCGGGGCACTACCGCAGGAGGTCCCGTACCTCATCGACAACGGCGCGCGGACGCTCGGCCAGGCCGAGATGTGGTTCGGGGCGGGGCGGGGGGCGCGGGACGCCGTCGTCGTCCTGTTCGGGTCCGGGGTCGGCGCGAGCCGGATCACGGACGGCTCGCCGGACGGCGGCAGCACCGAGGGAACCCCCCTGGAGTGGGGCCACTTGACGGTCTCGGTCCGCGGCCGGCGCTGCCGGTGCGGGGCACTGGGCTGCCTGGAGGCGTACACGGGGGCGGAGTCACTGCTGGCGCGCTGGGCGGAGCGCGGCGGGGGCCGCCTCGCCCCGGCGGCGGACGAGGAAGAGGCCCTCGCCGCCCTGCTGGCGGCGGCCGTCGGGGACGACGCGGTGGCCCGGGAACTCCTCGCCGAGACCGCGGAGTACCTCGGCGCGGGCCTGTCGGACGTGATCAACCTGTTCCGTCCGGAGCGGATCCTCATCGGCGGCTGGGCGGGGCTGCTGCTGGGCCCGTACATCCTCCCGGCGGTACGGGAGCACGCGACGCGCTACTCGCTGCGCCACCCGGCCGCCCGTGTCTCCATCGACCTGGGCTCCCTCGGCCCGGACGCGGTCACGGTGGGAGCGGCCACGCTCCCCCTCTCGGCCTTCTTCACCACGGGCGGCCGCCGCCCGGCCCCGCCCGCCGCCCCGCAACGACCGGGCTGGCAGACGTCCTTGACCCAACGCGGCTAGGTCCTGCCGTCGAAGCAGCGCCGGTCAGGCCCGCGGTGTTCCCCCGGCTACCGCTGGGAGGTGCGCCCGGGCGCCGTGCATCGCAAGGCGGAGGGGCGCCCGCGTACTGGACGTACTCGGGCGCCCCGACAACGCAGCGAGGTGCAGTGCCGGGCGCCGCAGGCCGGGCGGGACTTTGACGACAGGGCCGGGGCCCGGGGCCTCCAGGCCCGCCGGAGCGCCGGAGCGCCGGGTCACTCGTACTCCGTGCCCCCCTTGCGGGTCAGGTACGCCGGACTGACCGCCTTGGCGATGGCGCGGCCGCCGACGACCGGACTGTGGCGCTCCGCGGCCGGGCGGATCACGACGCCCTCGCGCAGGTGCACGGCCCGGCCGGACACCGTCTCCCGGCCACTGGCCAGCTCCAGCACCGTGTCGAGCGCGTACGGGCCCTCGAACAGCCGTGGTACGAGCGGCAGCTCGCCGTCCGGGAACAGCTCCTGCGGATCCAGCCACCGCACCTGCCCGTCGATCTCGGCGGACACGTCGAAGACGGCGTATCCCGGACCCTTGGCGGCCGTACGCGCATCGGTTCCGTACCCGAGGTCCTGGACTCCCGCGCCGTACACCTCGCCGAACACGCCGATCCGGGTGGCGCCCAGCCGGGCGGCGGCCTTCGCGGCCGCCTCCGGTACGCCGTGACCCCGTACGGCCCGCCAGTACAGGTTGCGCTCCTCCTCCTTCAGCGCCAGCCCCCTGGACCCGAAGCCCTTGGAGGACACCAGCACGCGCTCGCCGTCCGCGACGTACGTCAGCAGGCAGGCCGTGCCGTGCAGTTTCTCGGTGAGGACGACCGGCTCACCCGGCTCGAAGAGGTCCGGGTAGCGCTGGAGGTTCTCGATGTCCACCCACGGCAGCAGGTCGGGCGCGGCCTCCACCTCCCCGTTCATCGTCGTCGGAACGGGCGGCGCCCATTTGGTGATCCCGAGCCGCTCGGCGAAGTCCGTGCCCTCCTCGGCCGCCCGCGCCAGGTCCACGCCGGCCAGCTCGCTCGGCCGGCACACCAGCCCCTGCGACAGCTCACCGCGCAGCCGGACGGCCTTGACCCGGTCGGCGGCGCCGCCCGCGAGGCGCCCGGTCAGGCCGAGCTCCTCGATCAAGCCCGCGGGCAGCACGGCCTGTTCGGGTATGTAGACGGCGAACTCGCCGGTGCGGTACGCGCCCTTGGCGACCACGGCGCGGTAGAGACCCACCTGAGCCAGCTCCAGCGCGTCGGCGTTCGGGTGCTCGTGGACGGTCAGCTCTTCGGCGGTGACCCGCAAGGTCGACATGGCGCAACTCCTGGGACGTGACGTTGCCGTGCGTGACGGCGTCGTGTTCAACGGCGTCCACTCTGCGGCCCGGCATTTGTGCTGGTCCAGCCGAAATCGCGGTGTTAGCCTGACCCGCCCTCGCCTTCCCGCCGTCCCTGGAGGTCCCCGTGTCCCGTCGTCCGGTCACCGTCGTCACCGGAGGCAGCCGGGGCATCGGCGCCGCGACCTGTGTGCGACTGGCCGCGGAAGGCCATGACCTCGTGCTCGGCTACCTCCGGGACGATGCGGCGGCCGGGGCCGTCGCGGAGCGGGTACGGGCGGCCGGCGCGCGCTGCGTGACCGTGCGGGGCGACACTTCCGAGGAGTGCGGGGTGGAGCGGCTCTTCGACATCGCGGGGGCCGAGTTCGGCGCGGTGACCGGGCTGGTGAACAACGCCGGGGTGACCGGACCGCTCGGCCGGCTCGCCGACGCCTCGACCGAGGACCTGCGGCGCGTGGTCGAGGTCAACCTGCTCGGGTACCTGCTGTCCTGCCGCCGCGCCGCCCGGGACATGGCACAGGCCGGCGGCGGGGCCATCGTGAACGTTTCCTCGACGGCCGCCGGCCTCGGCAGCCCCGGCGAGTACGTTCACTACGCGGCGACCAAGGCCGCCACCGACGCCCTGACCGTGGGACTGTCCAAGGAGCTCGGCCCGGACGGCATCCGGGTCAACGGGGTGGCGCCCGGCATCATCGAGACCGACATGCACGCGGCGATGGGTGACCCCGACCGGCCGGCCCGCGCGGCTGCCGGGATTCCGCTCGGGCGGCCCGGGCAGCCCGAGGAGGTCGCCGGGGCCATCGCCTGGCTGCTGTCCCCGGACGCCTCGTACACGACGGGTGCCGTCCTGCGGGTCTCCGGCGGCCGCTGACGCCGCGGTCTCCGGGGCCGCGCCCCGACCGGGCGTCAGCTGCCGAACGCCGCCTGCGTGGCCGGGCCGTACACCCCCGGCTGGTCGCCCTTGATGTCGCGGTCGCGCTGGAGCTGCGCGACCCCCCGCTTGGTCTGGCTGTCGTACACGCCGGTGACCGAGACGTACGTGAACCCCTGCCCCTGGAGCCTCTGCTGGAGGGCGCTCACCTCCGGCCCGCGGTCTCCCATCCGCAGCGTCCCGGAAGGCGCCGACGGCGGCCCGGCCGACGCGCTGGGCGGGGGCGTCGGCTTGGGACTCGCGGCAGGGGACGTCCCGGCCGAGGACGCCGGTGCGGCCGCCGGGAGCGCGGAGGCCCGTACGGACCGTTCGGGCGAGGGCTCGTCGCCGTCGGACCCGGCACCGGGGCGCGCCGGAAGCACCGGAACAGACAGATCCGGCCGGACCACGGCCCGGTCGGGCCGCGGGTCGGGGCCGCTCAGCAGCCACACCAGCGAACCGGCCGCCCCGAGCGCGAGCAGGGCGAGGACCGCCAGCGGGAGCCGGCCGCCGCGGTCCCGCCGGGCGGCGCGGGCACCGTTCGCGGCGGCCCCGCCGGCGGCGACGGCGAAACTCGTGACACCTGCTCCGCCTGCGCCGCCCCCGGCGTCCAACGGCTCCGCGCCGGGAGCGCGCCCGGGGTCGGCGTGCCGGCCCCCGGGCGCGCCGAAGGGGTCGGAGACGGGTCCGGCGTCCGGCCAAGCAGGTGCCGTCGACCGGATCGGCGGCCCGGAGGGGGCGACGTAGGGGCGTACGAGCAGGCGGTCGTCGGGGACGCCGGCGCTCTCATCGGAGTGGTGGGACACGGTTGTCTCCCTGCGGGGATGGGGACCGGCGCGGCGGTGCGGTGCCGGCCCCCACCCGGCCGGTCAGGCCCTCCGCTGCCGCGCGACCGGGACCGCGCCCGTCACGGCGCCCGGTACGAGGGCACCTGCGGTGGTCATGGGGCCAAGCGAAGAGCGGACCGATATGAACATATGAGATGTCTCCGAAGTGCAGCTCATGAGGTGGTTCTTGAGTGCTTGATCGGGCGCACTCTTGCCTCCCGGGATGGCCCGGGTCAAGCCGGGTGTCCGAACTGCCCGATCCATCCGGTCTACTGGTCGGCCGCGGTAGCCCTCGGCATCCGGACCGTGACGGTGAGGGTGACCGTGACCGCCGCCAGGAGCATCAGCGCGGCCCCCATGAGCGGGGCCGCCGGGGCCCCGATCCCGTCGACCGCGAACCCGCCCGCCAATGCACCCGCCGCGATGGCCAGGTTGAACATGGCCACCATCAGCGAGGTGGCGGCTTCGGCGGCGATCGGCGCCGCCTTGATCATCCAGCCCTGGACGCTCACGGACACACCCCCGTACGCGAGCCCCCAGGCGAGCAGCAGCGCGGTCCCGGCGACCGCGCCCGGCAGGGTCGCGATCAGCCCGAGGACCACGGTCAGGGCGGTGCTGATCACGAGGACCGCCCGGTAGGCATCGCGCGCGCCGGCCAGGAAGTTCCCCACGACGCCGGCCACCCCGTAACCGAGGAGCAGGGTACTCACGTACGCCGCGTCGATGCCGGACACGTCCTGCAGGACGGGCCGTACGAACGTGTAGGCCGCGAACTGACCGGTGACCACCAGGAAGGTGACGACCACCCCGGCCCGGACCCCCCGGTTCCCGCTCAGCAGGGCGGGGAGTGCACGGAAGGTGACCTCCCGGGTCGGCGGCAGCGGGGGCAGCAGCAGGATCAGCGCGGCCAGCGCGAGGAGGCCGAGGACCCCGACCGCACCGAAGGCGACCCGCCACCCGGCGAGTTCGCCGAGCAGCGTGCCGGCGGGAACGCCGAGCACCGAGGCGGTGGGGACGCCGCCGAAGACGAGCGCGGTGGCCCGGCCCACGTCCCGCTGCGGAACGAGCCGTACGGCGAGCCCGCCCGCCAGCGCCCAGAAGCCGCCGACGCCGACCCCGACGAGCAGGCGCGCGGCCAGCAGCACGGCGAAGCCCGGGGCGAGGGCGGCGGCCAGGTTGGCGGCCGCCGTCAGGGCGATCAGCGCGCACAGGACGAGGCGCCGGTCGAGCCGGCCGGCGCCGACGGTGACGAGCGGGGCGCAGAGGCCGGCGACGAGCCCGGGCACGGTCACCATCAGCCCGGCGGTGCCGTCGGAGACCCTGAAGGCGTCCCCGACGGGGGTGAGCAGGCCGACGGGCAGCAGTTCGGAAGTGATCAGGCAGAAGATCGCGAGCGCGACGGCCAGGACGGCCGCCCAGCCCTTCCAGGGCGCGCGCTGCGGGGTGGTCGGGGATGCGTCGGGAAGCGCCGCGGGGTCGCCGGGCGCGTCGGCTGCGGTCATGGATCGGTACTCCGTACGGTCCGTCGGGATGCGAAGGCGGGGCAGCGCGGGGTACCGGGAGGTCGCGCCACCCCCGGCGTTCGCACTGTCGTTCCCGTCCTCCGGCAGACTACGGAAAATCCCGGTCCCGGCAATCGTTTCGGCAGCCGGGGGCCCGAGGAGGCCCCGAGGACCAGCGAAGACCCCCGGCCCGAGCCCGGCTGCGGGCCGGGTTCCGGCCCGGACCCGGGGCCGCGTCACCCGGACGCGTGAGCGCGGGGACCCGGCCGGCCGTCCGGTACGGCATGGTGGTCGGATGCAGTTACGCCGGGCCCTGCCCCTGTCCCTCCTCGCGCTGCTCGCGAGCAGCGGCTGCGTCTCCACGGGCCCGGAAGGCGCCCCGGCCCCGTCGCGCGGCAGCTCGGTGCCCGCGAACGCCCAGGACGCGCAGGACACGCAGGACACGCAGCAGCACACCGGGGGCCCGGGGAGCATGCCGGACCCGGGGGACACGCACGTTGCCCCGGGTGCGCGGGGCGCATCCGGGGCGCCCGGTGCGCCGCCCTCGGCCGCCGCCCCCGGCCAGCCGCCCGCTCCCCGGCCCCGAACACCCCGGCGCGGCTCCCCGCCGGCTCCGTCCGGCCGCCCGCCGCGCGCAGCATGAAACCGCCGGTGGCGCCCCACCGGGCGCGCCCGGCCAATCCCGTGCCGCCGCGCACGGCCCGGCAGCCGGCCCCGCCGGCCCGGCCCGACGAGCCGTGCCCGGCGGCCGAGGGTTCCGTACCGCCGTCCATCGTGGACCTGTGCATCCGGCAGTATGGGCGCTGACCAGCGGATACCGCTCAGGACTTGACCCTCCCACCGTGTCAGGGCCTGCACTGGAAGGCGTCATGTACACCATCGGAGACTTCGCCAAGCACGGCCGGGTATCGGTCCGCATGCTGCGCCACTACGACGCCATCGGACTGCTGCGCCCGGCACGTGTCGACCCGACCAGCAGCTACCGCTACTACGAGGCCGAACAGCTCGCCCGCCTCAACCGTGTCATCGCGCTCAAAGAGCTCGGCTTCAGCCTGGACCAGGTGGGGTCGATCCTCGACGAACGGCTGGACGCGGACGAGTTGCGCGGCATGCTGCGGCTGCGCCGGGCGGAGCTGGAGTCGGCCATGGCCGCCGCGGCGGCCCGGCTGAACCAGGTCGAGGCGAGGCTGCGGACCATCGAGAGCGAGGGATCCATGTCCACCGTCGACATCGTCGTGAAAAGCCTTCCGCCCGTCCGGCTCGTCGAACTGACCGGGGTCGCGGGGAGCTATGAGCCGCAGGACATCGGGCCGGTCATCGGCCCGCTCTACGACGAGCTCTGCCGCCGGATCGAGGCCGCCGGGGTGGTTGCGACCGGCCCGGGGATCGCGTACTACGAGGACGCGCCGGGGGCCGAGGCCGGAGCCGTTCTCGTCCACGCCGGGCTGCCGGTGGGGGCCTCGGTGCGCGCCGAGGACCTCGGGGGCACGGTCCGGGTGGTGGAGCTGCCCGGGGTCGAACGGGCCGCGACCGTGGTGCACCGGGGTTCGATGGACGGCGTCCTGCCGACCGCCCAGGCGCTGGCGCGGTGGATCGACGCGAACGGCCACCGCTCGGCGGGGTACGCGCGCGAGCTGACCCTGGCCTGCCCGCAGGACCGTGACCAGTGGGTCACGGAACTGCAGGAACCTCTCGCGCCCGCCGGCTAGACCTCGGCCGTCACTGGCCCACCCTTCCGTCGACGCACTCGCGCAGCAGGTCGGCGTGTCCGCAGTGGCGGGCGTACTCGTCGATCCGGTGCACCATCAGCTCCCGGATCGCGATCCGCTCCTTGCCCGCCCGTTCACCCAGGTCCGCGTGGCCGGCCAGGGCGGCGTCGGTCGCCGCCTGCTCGCGTTCCAGATCGGCGTACGCGGAGTCGACCACGGCCTGGTCGGCGACGGCTCCGGCGAAGTCGGCGTCCTTCTCGCCGTACAGCTTCGGCAGCGGGTCGCCGTCGGTGATCCAGTTGCGCCAGTCGCGTTCCACCTCGGCGATGTGGCGGAGCAGGCCGAGCAGCGACATCGTCGACGGCGGCACCGACCGCCGGGCCAGCTGCTCCGGGTCGAGGCCCTCGCACTTCATCCGCAAGGTGATGCGGTAGTTCGTCAGGAAGTCCAGCAGGGTGGCGAGCTCGCCGTCCGGGCTGTCCTCGTTGTTGCGGGGGTCGTCGGCCGGGTCGGCCCACATGTCGGGGTACACGGTTGCCTGGGTCCATCGCGCGGGTTGATCGCTCATGCGTTGCATGGTGTGCCGCGATCGCCCCGGTCCGCCACCGAGTTCTCGTCAGGACGCGGGGCGGCGGCGGGCGCGGACCGAGGCACAGCGGCGGGCCGTGTGCAGACGCGCGGTGCGCAGCCGTCGCACCGTGTCGTGGCCGCGCCGCCGCCACTCGGCCCGGGGCAGGCCCGCCCGCTGGCCGCCGCCGGTGATGAGGGCGTTGACGGGGGTGTGCGGGTCGGTGGCCATGCCCTTGGCCACCAGGACCCCGACCACGAGCGGAACCAGGGCCACGGCCAGGGCGGAGCCGGCGGTGGTCACGTGCTGCATGCGGCGCGGGCGGTGCGCGGTGCGGGCGGTGGCCTCGGAGGTCATGCCCCTCATTCGATCAGCGGCGCGCCAGCGGGGAATCGGGACGGATACTCAGGTCGTTGGGTGTGAGGTACTCAGACCGAGGGTGGGTGGTGGCGGTGACGGCTCCGGGGCAGGGCTTCGAGCCCGCGACCGGGGACGGACCACAGCGGCCCGCCACGGCGGCGCGGGCGGCCGAGGTCCGGACGGCGTACGAGGGGCTGTTGCAGATCCGCCGCCTGGTGAACGGCCGGGCGGGCACGGCGGTTCCCGCCCCGTGGGAGCTGCGGCAGATGCCGCGCGCGGTGGCCCTCGTACTGGAGGCGGCGGGCCTCACCCCGTCGGCGCTCGACCCGGAGGGCCGGCGTACGCGGACGGGGTACCGGGTGACGCCCGGCCCGTCGGAGGAGGGACGGGTCGAGGTGACCTGGGTCGGCCCGCCGGGCGGCGGCGCGGCCGAGGCGGAGCACGAACGCCTCAAGGCCTGCGCGTCCGCACTGGAACCCCTGGGCTGGGGCTGCCTCCTCTACCGGGGGCCGCGCCACCGCCGCTTCCTGGAGGTGGAACCTCCCGACTGAGCCGCGGCACCGCGCCGACCGACCACGCAGGGCGCTACCCGAAACCCGCCCCGAACAGGCACACTCAGCCGATGAGCATGCGTACCGTCCGTGCCGGGGAGATCGCCACCGGCCGGCTTGAGCTGTTGCCGTTGCGGGCCGAGTACGCCGTGGAGATGGCCCGGGTGCTGGGCGATCCCGTGCTGCACGAGTTCATCGGTGGTGCCCCGCTCGGGGCCGATGCGTTGCTGGAGCGGTACGCACGGCTGGCGGCCGGGGCTCCCGACCCGGAGGTCGTGTGGTGCAACTGGGTACTGCGGCTGCGCGGGGAGGGGCGGCTGGTGGGGACCGTGCAGGCCACCGTCACCCCCGCTTCGGACACGGCCGAGCTGGCCTGGGTGGTCGGGACGCCGTGGCAGGGCCGGGGGTTCGCCACCGAGGCGGCTCGGGCCGTCACGGCGTGGCTGGCGGAGCTGCCCGTGGGCCGGCTGCTCGCGCACGTGCACCCGGAACACCACGCCTCGGCGGCGGTCGCCGCGGCCTGCGGTTTCGCTCCCACCCCGCACCGCGAGGACGGCGAGGTCCGCTGGGAGTACCGCCCCTGACGGTCCGTGGCGCTCATTGGACTTTCCGCTGAGGGAGTCCAACGGCCATGGTTCGGACAGCACATTGCGTGCGGGGCACCGAAAGATTTGGATCTACCAAGGTCAGGACGGTGACACTGGGGGGGTAACACATGGGATCCATGCTCGACGGCTGTACGCCCTGGCCCGAGGCGTTCGTCGACCGCTACTGGGCCGCCGGCCACTGGCGCGGCAACACGCTGGACAACCTGCTGCGCGACCGGGCCCTCGCGTACGGGCCGCGGACCGCGCTCGTCCACGGTGCCACCCGCCTCACGTACGCGGCGCTGAACCGGCGTGTGGACCGCATGGCCGCCGGGTTCCGGCTGCTCGCCCTGCGGCCCGGGCAGCGGGTCGTCGTCCAGCTGCCGAACGTGCCCGAGTTCGTCACCGTCGTGTTCGCACTGATGCGCGTCGGCGTGGTCCCCGTACTCTGCCCGCTCTCGCACCGCGCGGCGCAGGTGTCCCACCTCGTACGGGTCACCGAGGCCCGTGGCTACGTCGGTCCTTCCACCCACCAGGGCTTCGACCACACGGCGATGGCCGCCGGCATCGCGGCCGGCGGGCCCTTCCTGCGGCGGGTGTTCACCCTGGAGGCGCCGGGTGCCCCGTCCCCGTACGGCGGCTTCACGACGGACCCGGCGGGCTGCCACTACTTCCCGCTGGGCTCCATCGACGCCCCGCCCGCGCCGGCGCTCGCGCAGAGCGCCGACCAGGTCGCGTTCTTCCTGCTGTCCGAAGGTGGCGCGGCAGCGCCACGGCTGGTTCCGCGCACCCACAACGACTACGCCTACCAGGCCCGGGCCGCCGCCGAGCTGGTGTCGCTGACCGAGGACGACGTGTACCTCGCCGCGCTGCCCGCAGCGTCCGGCTTCGCCTTCGGCTGCCCCGGCATCATCGGCACCCTCTCCGTCGGCGCCACCGTCGTCCTGGCCGACGGACCGGGGCCCGCCGAGTGCCTCCCGGTCATCGAACGGGAGCGGATCACCGTCACTTCGGTGGAGCCCGCCACCGCCCGGCTCTGGCTCGACGCACTTCCCACGGTCGGCGCCGACGTGAGCAGTCTGCGGCTCCTCCAGGTCGGCGGCGCTCCCCTGCCGCGGGCGACCGCCGGACGGGTCGGCCCCGAACTGGGCTGTCGTCTGCAGCAGGTCTTCGGCCGGGCCGAGGGGCCGGTCACGCTCACGCGCCCGGCCGATCCGGACGAGACGGTGCTCGGCACGCAGGGCCGCCCGCTCTCGCCCGACGACGAGATCCGCATCGTCGACGCCCGCGGCGAGGACGTGCCCGAGGGCGAGCCCGGCGAACTCCTCGCCCGCGGCCCCTACACCGTGCGCGGTTACTACCGGGCGCCCGAGGAGAACGCCCGTTCGTTCACCACCGGCGGCTGGTTGCGCACCGGCGACCTCGCGCGGCGCACCCCGGACGGCGACCTGGTGGTGACCGGTCGTGTCGACGAAGTCCCGCGGCGTGCCGGGCACGGTGATCCGTCCGGAACGTGACGGGCGACGGTCGCTTCAGCCGTACCGCTCGGCCAGTGCGGCGACGGTGTCGGCGAGGGCCTGGCGGAGCTCGGGCGGGCCGATCACCTCGGCCTCGGTCCCGAGCCGGAGCAGGTCGCCGACCGCCACGGCCGGCGATTCGACATCGAGGTCGACGCGGATCCAGCCGTCCGGGTCCGCGGGGCCGGCCGGTACGGCTCCGGCGAGGGCGCGTGCGCCGGCCGCGCCGAACTGCATCGGTAGCAGCCGGCGGCCGCGCGGGGACAGCAGGAGCCGGGCCGTCTGCTGCCGGCACGCCTCCTCCATCCGGCGGGCGGACTGCGCCCAGTACGCGGCCAGTTCGAAGCCGTCGGGGCGTTCGAAGCCCTCCTCGGCGGTGTCCACCGCGAGGAACCGCGAGACCCGGTAGCTGCGTACGCGCTCGTCGGTGGCCCGGGCCGCCAGGTACCAGATGCCGCCCTTGAGGACGAGGCCGAGGGGGTGAAGGGGGCGCCCGGCCCGCTCCTCGCCGTTCCAGCGGCGGTAGTGGGTGAGCAGTACGCGCTGGTCCCAGACCGCCTGGGCGATCCGTGCGAGGTGCGGGACGGGGTCGGCGTCGCGGAACCAGGCCGGGGCGTCCAGGTGGAAGCGGTCCTGGAGGCGGCGGGCCCGTTCGGCGAGGGCGGCGGGCAGCGCGGCCTGGAGCTTGAGCTGGGCGGCGGCCAGATCGGCTCCGAGGCCCAGCTCCTGCGCGGGGCCCGGCGCACCGGCGAGGAAGAGCGAGCCCGCCTGGGCGTCGGTGAGGCCGGTGAGCCGGGTGCGGTAGCCGTCCATGAGCCGGTAGCCGCCGGCGGGGCCGCGGTCGGCGTGGACGGGGACGCCGGAGGCGCCGAGGGCTTCGATGTCGCGGTAGACGGTGCGGATCGACACCTCCAGTTCGGCGGCCAGTTCGGGTGCGGTCATCCGGCCGCGGTTCTGCAGCAGGAGGAGCAGGGAGAGGAGCCGGTCAGCGCGCATGGGGACATTGTCCGGGATACCTGACAGAGGGTGTCAGGTATCCCGGACAGGCTGTTCTCGCGCCGCGGGACCGAGCCCGCCGGCCGTGACACAGGAGGTCCGCCATGTCCGCCCGCACCACCAGCCCCTCTCTTCCCGGCAGCTCCGCCCGTACCACCGGCCGTTTCACGTTCGCCGACTGGCAGGAACAGTCGGTCGGTCCGGCCGACTCCCTGCCTCGCCTCGCCCGCTCGACGGTCGTCAACTCCTTCGCGGGCGGGATCGAGGCCCGGGCGACCAACGCCGGGTACACCTTCACGTACACCGGGGAGGGCGTCGGGTCCTACACCGGTATGGAGCTGCTGTCGGGCGCCGTCGACGGCCGCGAGGGGACGTTCGTCCTGGAGCAGCGGGGCACGTTCGACGCCTCGGGCACCCGGTGCGCGTTCGAGGTGGTCCCCGGTTCGGCGACGGGCGAGCTGGCCGGCCTGTCGGGCTCCGGCGCGTTCACGTACCGCAAGGGCGACACGTCCGTCGCGTACGAGTTCACGTACACGATCGCCTAGGCGGCGGGGCCGTTCCACGAAAGGGGGCGCGGACCTCAACGGCCCGCACCCCCTTTCGCGTTCGCCCGCCGGCCCCGGCGCTTACGGCGCGCCGAAGGTCAGCGTGAGCTGCGGCGTTCCTTCGTTCGCCGGGGCTTCGGAGGACCACAGCCACAGCGCGTCCGTACCCGGGCTGGTCAGCGCCAGGCCGTAGCTCGTGCTGAGCGCGCCCGCGAGGGCGGCCGTGTTCAGCCCGGTGGTGTGCACCGCCGAGCCGTCCGGGACGCCGGCGAAGCTGCCGAGTGCCACAGTGCTGGTGGCGGGGCGGCTGTTGTACGTGGTCCCGGCCTCGGTCCAGGTGCCGGTGACGGGGACCACCGAGACGGTGTCCGCCGTACCGGCTCCGCTCATCGTGCTGGTCTTCACGCTGAGGGCCGCGGACTTCAGTACGGTGCCCGCGGGTGCGGCGGGCAGGTTGAAGCGCAGGTAGCTTGTGTACAGCGAGGTGCCGCGTACGGCGAGCGAGGACGAGGTGCCGTAATTGCCCTCCGGGGCACCCGCATTGGCGTACGTGTCCTCGGCGGCCGGTACCTGCACGACCGAGTCGGCGGGGGCCGAGGCCAGGGCGTAGTGGTTCTGCACCTGCGCCGTGCTCAGGACGGTCGGGTAGACGGCGGTCTCGTCGAGCTGGCCCGCCCAGAACTCGCTGGTCGGGCGGTCGGGCCAGCCGCCGAGGCTGTCGCCGCCGGCATGCCAGTAGCCGGCGTAGTTCTCGTGCGTGGTGACGGCGAGGGTCCCCTTCTGGGCGCCGTCCACGTAGAGGACCATGCCGCCCGGTCCCTGGGTGGCGACGACGTGGTGCCACTGGTCGTCGTTGTACGCGGTGCCGGTGGTGATGGTGCGGGTGGCGCCGGTGTAGACGCCGTAGACGAGCCGCCCGTCATTGGTCATGTAGATGTGCTTGTCGTACTGATTGCTGCCACGGACCTGGTTGCTGCCGAAGCCGAAGAGCTTGCCGCCCCGGGTGGTGTTCGTCTTGAACCAGGTCTCGATGGTGTAGCTGCTGCCGATGCTCTGGCGCAGATCGCCGTAGACCCGGGTGTCCGTGCCGTTGAAGCCGATCGCCGTGCTCGCGCCCGTGACCGCGCCGGGAGTCTGGCGCAGGGCCGGGGCGTTCAGGTGCACGCCGTTCTGGTTCCCGCCGCCGGAGGAGTCGGCGACGTTCGGCAGGGCCGACTCGTCGTAGCGCCAGAACAGCTGGGCACCGTCCGTGCGGACCTGGTTCGGGTACGCGTCGACCGAGGTCGGGACCGTCACGCTCGCGGTCGCCGACAGGGCGCTGGTGTTGCCGGCCCCGTCGGTGGCCGTCACCCGGTACGTGTACGACTGGCCGGCGGTGACGGTGGTGTCGGTCCAGGAGGCCTGCGGGCGCTTGAAGAACAGCGAGTCGGCCGTGACGGTGGCGATCGGGGTCGCCGCGCCGTTGCGGTAGACCCGGTACGTCAGGGCGCTGTCGTCCAGGTCGAGGCTGGTGCGCCAGCGCACCTGCACCTCGCCCGGCTTGAAGCTCGCCGCGCTCGCGACGGGGACGGTGGGCGCACCCGTGTCACCGGTGGACGCGAACCGCGTCAGGCTCTGCTGCGCGGAGCCGTTGACGGTGGTGAACTCGCCGCCGACCCACAGGTACTGGACGCCGCCCTTGGAACCCACCGTCATCACCCGCGGGCCGATGCCCTCGCCGATGCCGTCGTTGGTGTCGGGGGCCCAACCCAGCTTGCCGACGCTGGTGGTCGGCTGCGCGAGCAGGTGGTGGCGCTGCCCGTCCGGGTACTCGCCCACACTGGAGCAGTCGTGTGCGTGCGAGGCGCTGTACAGCACGTTCTGGTACGGGAGCACGGCCTGCGTGGCACCGAGGCAGGTGTCGCGCCAGCGCTGGTTGAAGTCGCTCAGGTTGAGCGCGATCCGACCGTCGAAGACGCCGCCGCCGGTGCCTTCGTTGCCGGTGTAGAACCCCGTCGCGTCGGTCGCGATGTCCTTGACGACGGAGTTGGTCTCGATGAAGCCGGGGTAGCTCTTGGTGAGCGCGCCACTGGTGGAGTCGACGACGGCCAACGCGTGCGTGTTCGTGCCGTTGAGGGTGAAGAAGTCCCCGCCGAGAACGACGTTGGCCCCGTCGGGGGTGACCTCGACGGCGCGGCCCGGCTCGTCGGCGTCGGCCCGGAAGGGCCGCAGCGCGCCGTTCGCCGCGTCGACGGCGGCGAACCGTTCGCGCTGCTGACCGGCGACGGTGAGGAAGTCGCCCCCCGCGTAGACGGTGTCGTTCGTGACGGCCAGGGCGCGCACCGTGGCCGCGAAGGCCGGGCGGAAGGAGGTCTTGACCGTGCAGGTCGCCACGTCGATGGCGGCGAGGCTGGAGACCGCGGTGCCGTTGACGGCGCCGAAGTAGCCGCCCGCGTACAGGGTCTTCTTGTCCGGGGAGAGGGTGAGGGCGCGGACGGTGGCGGTGCCTCCGCCGACCGTGAAGGAGAGGTTGCAGGACGTCGGGGCGCCGGTCGCGGCGTCGAGCGCGGCGAAGTTCACCGCCTCCTGCTCCGTGCCGCCGGCGCCGTCGGGCGGCCGTACGGCGGAGAAGGTGCCACCGACGAACACCGTCCCGCCCGCCTCGGCGAGGGCCCAGACGACGCCGTTGGGCTGCCAGGACGGCAGCGCGTCGGCGGTGAAGACCACGGGCGCGGTGATGGCCGCCGCCTGCGGGACGAGGCCGAGGCCCATCGCCGCGCCGGTTCCGGCCAGGGACAGGGCGAGAGCGGCCGCCGGCCCTCGGGTTCTACGCATGAGCCCCCCAGTTCGGTGTCACTGTGCGTGGGTGGCCGAAAACAGACGTACAGCCGTTCGCGACCGTGCCTACGGGCGCACCCTAAGCCCGATTGCGGACCCACTCACCCCACTTGGCGCATCGGATGCCAAATTCTGCGGAGCCGGGGGCGCATATCCTTCCCGCCATGATCACTTCCACTGAACCGATCGAACTCGTCATATTCGACTGTGACGGGGTGCTCGTCGACACCGAGCGGATCGCGGCCCGGGTGAACGTCGCCCTGGGTTCGCAGCTCGGTTGGCCACTCACCGAGGAAGAGGCGATCCGCCTGTTCATCGGCCGTTCCAGCGCCTCGAACCGGGAGCTGGTCGCCGGCCGGCTCGGCGCGGAGGCGGCCCGGGAGTGGGAGGAGCGCTTCGTACGGATGCACGCGGAGGCGGTGGACGCCGGGGTCACCGCGGTCGACGGCCTGCCCGAGGCACTCGACGCGATCACCCTGCCGACCTGCGTCGCCTCCAGCGGAACCCACGAGAAGATGCGGCACACCCTGGGCCGCACCGGCCTGTACGAGCGGTTCGCGGGCCGCATCCACAGCGCCACCGAGGTCGAGCGCGGCAAGCCCGCACCGGACCTCTTCCTGTACGCCGCGTCCCGCATGGGCGTGGCCCCTTCGGCCTGCGTGGTGGTCGAGGACAGCCGCCCGGGCGTCGAGGCGGCCCGCGCTGCGGGCATGCGCTCCTTCGGCTACGCGGGCGGCCTGACGCCGGCCGCACGACTCGCCGGGCCGGGCACGGTCCTCTTCACCGACATGCGCGAACTCCCGGGACTGCTCGGCGAGGCCGTTGTCAGTGGCGGTCGCTAACGTCGTGGAGGACTGATCGAAGCACCGATCCACGGGGGAGACATGACGTACGCACGAGCGGCGGCGATGACGGCCGCGGCCTTGGCCACGGCAGTGGCGCTGGTCGGGGGCGGGGGTACCGCGCAGGCGGCCGACGGCGGGGAGCTGATGCCGTACCCGGGACCGGACGCGGTGGTGTGGATCTCCGAGCACACCGGGTCGGGCGGCCTGGTGAGCAGCGGCCTCAACGCACATCTGGGCACCGAGATCACGGTCGCCTGCGAGGGCGGCGGGAGCGTCGAGGTGGGCTTCACCTCCGACGCCACCGCGGGGTCCGCGCCCGTCACGTTCACGCTGGACTGCCCGGCCGGTGCGGCGGCACACAGGACCGTGCAGCTCGGGGAGGGGCTGTCCGGGTCGTTCGGCGTCCAGGTGGCCGCGTCGGACCCGGGCATACGGTGGGGCCTCGCCGTGCTCCAGCCCGAGTAGCCGCTTCGGCGGAGCGCCCGCCCCCGGGGATACCCGGCCGCAGGGCCGGGCGCTCCAGGGGCGGGCGCCCACCTGCGGGTCAGGCAGCCGGCAGGGGGCGGCACAGCAGCGCCGCCGGGCCCGGGCGGGAGGCCACCCGGGTGGTGAAGGCGATGCCCGCCGCGTACTCGGTGGGCAGGCACTGGCCCTTGTAGTCGCCGTACGCGAACTCGCCGCCGGGGGCGCCGGACGGCCGGTTGTCGCCGCGGTCGAACCAGAGCGTTCGGCCGCCCCCGGGCAGGGCCGTCCGGGCCGGCGCGCACAGGGCCGCCGAAACCCGCTCGCCCCGCAGGCTGTATCCGATCAGGAACTGGCCCGCCGGGCACTGGAACTTCGTGTAGCCGGTGGCCCAGTCGCCGCCCGCCGGGACGTACGCCTCGTCGCGGACCACGGTGTGCCCGCCCGTCGGGGCCCGCAGGTCGGAGGTGGTGCACAGGCCGCGCCCGCCGGTGTGGCCGAGTCCGGCCAGGCGTGCGCCGTCGGGGCAGACCGCCTTGCGGGCCCCACTGTCCCAGTCCCCGCCGGCCCGTGTGCGCAACGAGGCGTTGTGGTCGCGGTGGTCGGTGGTCAGCTGGTACCAGGAGGTGGTGGCGGGGACCTGGCCGGTGCGCCCGGCGGTGGCGGAGAGCGCCGTCCACGGTTGCGTACGCCAGTCGGCCCCGTCGAGCACGCCGGAGCGCCGGCCGGCCGCGTCGTAGCGCAGCAGTGCCCAGGTGTCGCCGCCCGGGGCTCCCTGCGCTGTGGTGCTCCAGCCGACGAGCGGCCAGTACGCGAAGTCCGCGTCGACGGCGCTCAGATAGCCGGTCAGGTTCTGGAACCAGGTGCGCGGCGCGGCGCCGCTCTCGTCGGCGCCGATGCCGAACTCGCTGACCCAGACCGGTGCGGTGAAGTGGGCGCCGCTCTCAGCGGAGACGTAGAAGGCCTGGTCGTAGAGGGTCTGTTCGAGCTCGGACCGGCTCATGTCCTGGTAGCGGAGGTCATGGGTCTCGCCCAGGCCGGTCGCGCCACTGTGCCGGGGGCCGGTGTACCCGTAGAAGTGGGCCGAATACACGAGCTTGTTGGAGACGACGAGGGTGTGGGACAGGGTGCGGACGGGGGCGAGGGTGGGGCGGCCGTGCGGGAAGCCGTCCACGGGGATCCCGGTCCAGTTGATGCCTTCCACCACGATCAGCAGGTTCGGGTTGGCCTCGGCGAGGATCCGGTCGCCGGCCTCCTGGGCGGCCGCCTGCCAGTCGTGGCCGTCGCCCAGGCCCCAGTTGGGGTCGTCGAAGGTGTCGCGGCGGACCTCGTTGTAGAGGTCGGCCCCGACCACGCGCGGGTTGTCGCGGTAGCGGCGGGCCAGGAACACCCAGTCGTCGGCCCACTGGGCGGTGGACCGACCGCTGTTCCAGCGCTCGTTGCCGTCGAGTCCGCAGCACCAGCGGGTGGTGACGGTGTGGTTGTTGAGGATGACGGCGAAGCCGGCGTCCGTGAGCGCGGCGACGACGGCGTCGTAGACCTGGAGCGGCGTACGGCCGCGCAGTGCCGGATTGGCTGCGACGGCCGCGTCGGGGACGGGGGCGGTGGTGCGGAGCATCTCGTTCGAGAAGGGCAGCCGGATGCTGTTGAGGCCGAGGGCCCGGAAGTCGGCCAGCAGGGTGGGCAGTGGCGCCCGGTCCAGGCCGATCGGGATGCCGGAGGAGTTCTGGCCCGCGTGGTGGGTGGCGGGGTCGTTGCGGTCGCCGCTGCCGTTCCAGGAACCCTGGGCGCCGTCCCAGTTCCCGGACCGGAGGCGGAAGCGGTTGCCCTGCGCGTCGACGATGTAGCGGCCGCGCGTGGACAGCGGCGGGGTCCACTCCTCGGCCGCGGAAGCGGTCTGCGCAGCCGCGGCGGGCGCCTGCGCGGCCACCGCCGGCAGCGCTCCCACCAGCAGTACGAGTGCGCCGAACAGCGCGCGGACGAGGCTCTTCATATTGCTCCTGCCGAGGTCGGGCCGTCCGGGGCGGTCGGGCAACGGACGGATGCCGCGGACAAGTTACCGGCCGGTCGCCGGCTAGGGAACCCACCGATCCGCCGACTTTCCGGCCGGTGCCCGGGCCCTCGCGCGCGGTCACCCTGACGAAACCGCCCCGCGCGGGGCCGACAGCGCCTACCGTGCCCTGAGGGTCCGGGAACGCACGGGAGGGTGGGGCGGATGGACGACGAAGAGGACATGCGGCTGGCGAGGATGACTCCGGAGATCTCCCGCCGCACCCTCACCATGCTCCGCGGTCTCGCCGGGCTGGAACCGCCGGAGCAGGTGCCCGAGGACGCGATGATCGTCGCCGACGCGATCCTGGCCGAGCACGGCACCGACGGGCTGCGCGTCCTGGTGATGACCCTGGCGGCCTGGGCCACGGCACAGATCGAGAACGTCGCCGAGCTGAGCCGGCGCAGCCACGAGGCGGTCCTCGACGCGATGGAGCTGGCCTGTCTGGAGGCGAACGCCGAGGACTGACCCCGTCCGCGGACTTCGGGGAGTCGCCACCGGGGCCCGGGGCCGCCGTGTGCGCGGCCGCCCGCGGGGTACTCGAACCACCGGGTGCCGCGGCGTGCCCGGATCCGTCCGGGTCGGCGACACTGGGGGTAACGGGGGGCCCTGATCGGAGGCCGTCGTGAGCACACCTTCCCCCATCCGCATCTCCGCCGTCCTGTCCGCCGAACACCGCGGACGGCTCATGTCCCAGGCCCGCGAGGTCAACTTCCCCGAGGGCGCGAGGATCTTCGAGGAAGGCGCGCGCGCCCGGAGCTTCTGGATCGTGCGCTCCGGCACGGTGACGCTCCAGGTCCCGCTGCCCGGCCGCCGGCCCGCCCCCGTCGAGAACCTCGGCCCCGGTGAACTGGTCGGCTGGTCCTGGCTCTTCCCGCCGTACACCTGGCAGCTGAGCGCCGAGGCGATGACCCCGGTGCGCTCGTACGAGTTCGACGCGACCGCCGTACGCATGCTGATGGACGCCGACCCCGCCTTCGGCTCCGCCATCGGGAACTGGGTCGGGCGGGTGCTCGCCCTGCGCCTCCAGCAGACCCGCACCCGGCTGATCGACCTCTACGCCCCCCGCATCGCGGCGGCCCGTTAGGCGGCCGGAACGACCCCGGGGCGGGCCCGCACCCGCCCCGGGGAATGTTTCAGCGCGTGTGTTCGGCCGATTCGCCGATCCGCTCCCCCACAGGTCAGCCCCCCTGCCACCGCTGCGGTCTGCATACATTCGCTCACGATCGGTGACGAGAAATGACGGTACGAACGGGCGTTCACGGTCCGTGTCGGCAAGACTCCTGTCCGCTATCCGAAACAACCACTCAAGGGAGTTCGAAATGCGGTCCATCGCAAAGGGTCTCGGCCTCGGTTCCGCCGCCATGGCGCTCACCGCCCTCACGGCCCTGGCCTGGCCCGGAGCTGCCGACGCCGCACCGTCCGGTGCGGAGAGCCTGTACGCGCCGTCCGCCCTCGTGCTGAGCATCACGGCCGGGGAGGACGCAGCGCACGGCACGGTGCTGCGCGCGGTGACGCTCGTGTGCGCGCCGACCCCGGGCGGGACGCACCCGTCCCCGGCCGCCGCGTGTGCCGAACTGCGGGCCCACTCGGCACAGTTGGACGCGGTCGCCGCACCCGGCGCGGGCGTCGACTGTACCCGGGAGTGGAACCCGATGACGGTGTCCGCGGACGGCGTGTGGAAGGGCCGGCGGCTGAGCTATTCGTACACCTTCGGCAACCCCTGCGGCTTGCGGCACACCAGCGGCGCGCTGTTCGGCTTCTGACCCGGCACGACGCGACCGGCCGGGCGGCGTCGTGCGACCGCCGCCCGGCTTCCCGCCGCACGTTCCGCGCTCCGGCAGCCCGTCGGGCGAGCAGCTCGCGAGCCGGCCGGCCCATCGGCCCGTCAGCCCAGTTCGAGGCTGGTCACCCCGTACAGCCCGGCCAGCTCGACCTCCGGGGCGGGGCCCGTGTACATCCGGGCGGCCTCGAACGAGGGCACCAGCCCCAAGCCTGCCAGCAGGGCGGTGGCCGTCGGATTGGCGTCGGGCACGTCCACGGCGACCGCCCCGTCGGGGGTGTGCTCCGCGAGCCGGTGCAGCAGGGCGGCCGCGACGCCCGGGGTGGAGGCGTACAGCGGGCCGATCCGGGAGGCCCCGCTGCACGGGCGGATCACCCCGAGGCCCTCGATCCGCCCGTCGCGAACGGCAGCGAGGGCGGTGCGGCCGGGCAGCGCGGTCCAGGCCGACAAGAAGGCGTCGCGCGACTCGGGGAAGAACCGTCGGTCGTAGGCGGCGAGCAGCACGAACGGCAGCGACGCGGCGTCGACCACCTCGAACCCGCCCTCGCCCGCTCCGGCGCCGGCTCCGGCGCCCGGGCCCGTGCCGTTCGCCCGCAGTACGCCCTCGTACCGGACGTTGTTCCAGGCCGAACGGAACCCGGACTTGCGGTAGTTGTCCTGCTGGTCGACCACCCCGTCCAGGCCGACGAGCCGCCCTCGAAGTCGCTCCATCGCAGCGTGCCACAGCCGGATCCCGTAGCCCTGGCCGCGGACGGCGGGACGGGCGATGTAGAAGCCGATGAAGCCGAAGGCGGACCCGTACCGCACGGCCGAGACGCAGGCCACCGGTTCGCCGTCGATCCGGCCGACGAGGAAGCCGGCCGGATCGGCGACCGCGAACGCGAAGCGGTCGGAGTCCCCCGGGTTCCATCCTTCCTCGTCGGCCCAGGTACGGATGAGTTCCATGTCGGCGGCGCTCGCGCCGGTGATCTCGAATCCCGTCATGTCCGGTGTTGTACCAGACGGCGTACGGGCGGTCAGCCCGCGCAGATCACGTCATCGATCTTGATCGGCCGGGAGTCGAGGCGCACGTACGCGGTGAACGTGTCCGTGCGGTCGTACCCCCAGCGGGTGGTGACGGTGGCCCAGCCGACACCGGCCGCCTGGTGGACGGTGACGGTACCGATGGCGATGTCTTCGGGTTCGTTCTGGGTGCAGAGCAGGACGTCGGACTCCGGGCTGTGCCGCTGCTTGTCCTTGAGCTGCTGCGAGATGCGCTGAGCACGGTCGCGCGCGGAGGGGCCGTGATGGCCGTAGAACGAGCTGAGGAAGGTGCTGATTTCGGCGGCGTCGTGCCGGTGGCGGGCGACGACCGGGGTGGAGTCGGCGACGGCGGGGGTCGGGGCCGGCAGCGCGAGCAGGGTCAGCAGCAGGGCACCGAGGCTGTACGGCATGATCTTCATGCCGGATGTGTAACCGTCGGGCGTCTGCGCGGGCAGGGGTCGGCCGCGGATCTCACTCCTGTGGGGGGCCGGATTCACCGCACGAGACGCGGAGTCGGTCCCCGCGGTGCCTCCCCGGCCCCCCGCCACCGGAAATGCGCTCGCGGGTCCCGGCCGGCCGTACGTAGGGTCGGGGCATGGGGAAGCTTCTTGTCGCAGTGTTCAGCGGGGCCGGGATGTCCACCGATTCCGGGATCCCGGACTACCGGGGACCACAGGGGTTGTGGCGCCGCGATCCCGAGGCCGAGAAGCTCGTGACGTACGAGTACTACATGGCGGACCCGGAGATCCGGCGCCGCTCCTGGCTGATGCGCGCCGAGATCGGTGCGCTCGCGGCGCAGCCGAATGCCGCGCATCTGGCCGTGGCGGAACTGGAGCGCGGCGGCACCCCGGTCCGGGTGATCACCCAGAACGTGGACGGTCTGCACCAACTCGCCGGGATGCCGCCGCGCAAGGTGTTCGAGCTGCACGGGACCGCCCGGGCGGTGGTGTGCACGGCCTGTCACGCCCGGTCCGCGATGGACGAGGCGCTGGCCCGGGTCGCCGCGGGCGAGCCCGACCCCTCCTGTACGGCATGCGGCGGGATCCTCAAGTCGGCGACCGTGATGTTCGGCGAGCGCCTCGACCCGGAGGTGTTGCGGCAGGCCGTGGCCGTGGCCAAGGGCGCCCACGTGTTCATCGCGGTCGGGACGACGCTCCAGGTGCAGCCCGCCGCCTCGCTGGCCGCAATGGCCGCCGAGGCGGGGGCCCGCCTGATCATCGTGAACGCGGAGGAGACCCCGTACGACTCCCTCGCCGACGAGGTGATCCGCGAGCCGATCGGAACCGCCCTCCCGGCCCTGCTGACCCGCATCGCGGCGCTCGACCGGGCCTAGCCCGCGTCGGCTCGCGTCGGCTCGCGTCGGCTCGCGTCGGCTCGCGTCGGCTCGCGTCGGCTCGCGTCGGCTCGGCCCGGGCCGGGGGCCGGGCCGGCCTAGCCCGCGTCGGCCGCCCTGCGCATTTCCGCGACGTCCAGCTTCTTCATCGTCATCATGGCGGCGGTGGCCCGGCTGGCCCGCTGCGGGTCCGGGTCAGAGATCAGGTCGATGGCGCCGGGCGGGATGACCTGCCAGGACACCCCGAACTTGTCCTTGACCCAGCCGCAGGCGGACTCCTCGCCGCCGTCCTTCGTCAGGGCGTCGTAGTAGTAGTCCGCCTCCGGCTCGTCGGCACAGTGGATCTGGAAGGAGATCGCCTCGGTGAAGGGGAACTGCGGACCGCCGTTGAGGCCGATGAACTTCTGACCGTTGATCTCGAACTCGACGACCATCACTTCGCCGGCCGGGCCGGGCCCCGCCTCGTTGTAGCGGCCGATCCGCCCGATCTTCCCGTCCTTGAAGACGGACAGGTAGTAGTCGGCGGCGGCTTCCGCATCGCCGTCGAACCACAGGCACGTGGTGAATCCGTTGCTGCTGCTCATGACTGCTGCCTCCAGGCGGGTGCGTGGTCGAGTGCGTGCGGTGGGCACCGTCTCGCTCCCATACAGACCGGCCCCGGGCCCGAAATTCATCGGTGGGCCCGGGGCCGTTCCGTAAGGCGTCCTGAATGCACTCCGACGGCTTACACCGCGGGCTTGGCCGCCATGCCGAGCATCCGGTCGACGACGCGCTCGGCGGCCCCGCCGTCGTCCAGGTCGCAGAACTCGGCGCGGAAGGCGGCGCGGGCCTCCTTGTACTGCTCCCCGACCGCGTCCGCGCCCCGCACGGCCTCGATCAGGCTCGCCGAGTCGGCCAGCAGCGGGCCGGGCGCCTTCGCCTCCAGGTCGAAGTTGAAGCCGCGCAGCGTGGTCCGGTAGTGCTCCAGGTCGTAGGTGAAGAGCAGGATCGGCCGGTCCGTGAGCGCGAAGTCGAACAGCGCCGAGGAGTAGTCCGAGATCAGCACGTCGGCGACGAGCAGCAGGTCCGTCGCGTCGGGCCAGCGGGACACGTCGACGACGAAGCCGTCGCGCACGTCGTCGCGGACCTGCTCGGTCACGTGGTGGTGACCGCGCACCAGCAGGACGTGGTCCTCGCCGAGCTCGCGCCGCGCCGCGTCCAGGTCGATCTGGAGGTCGAGCTTGTAGCCGCCCGACCAGCCCTCTCGGTTCTCGCGCCAGGTCGGCATGTAGAGGACGACCTTCTTGCCCTCGGGCAGGCCGAGCCGGCGGCGGACCTCCGTGATCCGCTGCGCGTCGGGCTTGACGAGCGCGTCCGTGCGCGGGCTGCCGGACTCGATGACCTCGCCCTGGTAGCCGAGGGCACGCTTGAGGAGCGGCGTCGCGTACGAGCTCGGGGAGGCGAGCAGCGACCACTGGGCGCTGTCGTGCTCCAGCCCCTCAAGGATCTCGGGGCTCGTGTAGTAGTCGTGGATGAAGTCGTGACCGATCTCCTTGATCGGCGTTCCGTGCCAGGTCTGGACGACGATCTGGCCGGCGCGGCGCTGGAAGCGCTGCGGCACGTTGTCGTTCACGACGTAGTAGCGGGCGCGGGCCAGGACGTCCCAGGCCTCGACGCTGTCGTACTGGACGGCGCGGGCGGTCGCGGGGACCTCGACGCGGCCGTCCTGGACGAGCCAGACGTGGTCCAGCTTCTCGCCGCGCCGCACCAGCTCCTCGTGGATGGCGCGCGGCGAGTCGCCGGCGCCGTTCCCCTGGTGGGTGTCGTAGACGACGATGTCCTTGACCGGCAGGGCGCGCTGCGCCGGGTAGGTCTCGAACCGGGTGACGCGCTGGGCGTACCGGGAACGGTCGTGCGGGCTGAGCAGCGGGTCGGCGACGAGCACCATGCGGTCGTAGAAGCGGGCCTCGACCCGCATCCGGCGTCCCAGCACGGTGATGGCGTGCGGTCCGGCGTGCAGGGCGGTGGGCGCGAACTGCACCGGGGCGCCGCGGTCGACACCGAGCAGGCCCGCGGTGGTACCGCCCTGGGCGAGCGGGCGCAGCGTGGGCCACCAGCGGCCCTTGGGCAGCGTGGTGCGGCCGGCGTAGGCCTCGGGGAGGACGGGCTCGAAGGTGGACTCGAAGCGGTCGCCGTCCCGGGTGACGGGGTAGCTGAACTCGGTGCCGTGCGCGTCGTGCAGGACGAGCTCGTACGGCTCGTCGGTGGGCGCGACGAACCGGCCCTTCAGGGTGAGGGTTCCGTCCTGGCTCTCGACCGAGTCGACCAGCGGCGGCGAGGGCTGCACGGAGAGGGTCAGGTGTCCGGTGTTGCCGCGCTTGGCGAAGAGGGCGCGGCCGGTGTCCCCGCCGGTCAGGGGCACGACGAGGCCGGCGAAGCCGCCGCGTTCGTCGTGCGCGAGGCGGTGCTCGGAGCCGTCGGTGCCGATGACGGTCAGGCTCCACGGCTCGGGGGTCCACTCGCCCGGCTCGCACGCGGCGTCCGGTACGGCGGCCAACTCGGCCAGCGGTACGCGCACGGTGAACGGGAGCCGCCCGCCGCCGACGGCGGCGTCGGTCTCGATCGGGAAGGTGAGGACGGTGCCGGTGGAGACGTGCTCGGCGCGCAGGCTCGCGCCGGCGCCGATCTCGGCGGACAGCTCGCCGGCCACCTCGACGGCGTCGTCGCCGAGCGGGCGGACGTCGAGGGCGCGGGCCCGGACGGTTTCGACCTGGATGGTGAGGGCGCCGGTGGAGTTCGGGACGATGCGGACGTCCGGGGCGACCCAGTGGGCGGGCGGGTTCTGTCCGCTGTCGGACTCGCCGCCCTTGAGGCGGGCGCGGTGCAGGCCGCCGGCGCCGGTGACGGCGACGGAAGTGGTCCATATGCCGTCGTTCCACTTGCCGCCCGACTGGAAGACGGTGGGGTCGACGACGGCGGTGAAGCCGGCCCAGTCGGCGTGCCTCAGCGCGAGGTGCGCGGCGTTGACGGTGGCCATCGGGGAGGCGACCGTACGGGTGCTGACGACGGTGCGGCGGCGCTTGCCGCCCTCGCGGAAGACGAGCATCTTGCGCGAACCCAGACGGCTCTCGGCGCCGAGGTGGCCGGGCAGGGCGTAGCCGCGGAGCAGCAGCTTGCCGTCGCTCCAGACGGCCTGCTCAAGGCGGCTGACGACGCGGCGCTCGCGCGGGCCGAGGGCGAGGATCTTGGCGGGGACCGGCGGGCGGCCGTGCAGGAACGGGTAGTCGGCCTGCGGGCGGGCCAGTCCCTTGACGGGGACGCTGTACGAGTAGTCGCGCTGGTGGTCCGTGAGGGCGATGAAGTCCTCGACGCGGCCTTCGCGGGCCAGGTACGCCTTGAGGCGGTCGGCGACGGTCAGGTCGGACCAGGGGCCGGTGCCGATCTCGCGGACGAGGCCGCCGACCTCCTTGACGAAGGCGGCGCGGAAGTCGGCACCGCCTTCACCGACGTACTTGTAGATGAGCGGGAGCTCCTCGCTCAGCACGTTGTAGTCGTAGTCGCGCAGGTAGCGGACGTACTTGGCGCCCTCCTTGGCCTTGAGCGACTCGCGCACCAGGCGGACGGAGGTCACGCGGTCGATCAGGGAGACCGGGTCGGTGGAGCGCTGGGTGATCGAGCGCTCGCCGGTCTCGCGGACGCGCCAGTGGTAGACGCAGTCGCTGATGATGTCGACGCTGGAGGCGAAGTAGTGCGCGGGGATGCTGACGGGGGCGTCCTCGTAGAGGATGCCCTCCGGGTACTGGAACCCGTGCTCGTCCCAGAAGGTGCGCCGGTAGACCTTGTTCCACGCGGTGCGGTCGGTGACCAGCGCCGGGAACTTGGAGATGTGGGTCTTCAGCTGGGTCTTGGCGAAGGCGGCCCGGTGTCCCCAGGACTGCTGCATGCCGACGGAGCGGAAGCGCTTCACGTTGCCGCCGGCGAAGTCCGAGCCGGTCTCGTCGAGGGCGGCGATCAGACGCTCGTAGGCGTAGTCCGGCATCGTGTCGTCGCTGTCGACGAAGGCCAGGTACTCACTGTCCTTGGAGGCATGGCGGGCGCCCACGTTGCGGGCGGCTCCGAGTCCGGCGTTCTCCTGCATGACGACCCGGAAACGCTTGTCCCGCGCGGCGAATGCCTTCGCGAGGACGGCGCTGGTGTCGGTGGACCCGTCGTCCACGAGGATGCACTCGAAGTCGTCGAACGTCTGGGCGGCAATGGACTCCAGGCACTCGTCGAGATAGAGCTCGACGTTGTAGACGGGGACGACGATGCTCAGGCGCGGGGGCATGGGTGGCGGGTTCTCCAGCGTTTCAAGCTATTTCGATGATCAGGTGATGAGAGCATCCTACTCGGTAACGGGATGATAAAGTCGCCCCATCCTGGACATAAGGCCCTTGCATCCCGGGGCGGACGGCAAAGAATTCAGCCGCCCGCCACCTCGGCGTCGGGGTCGGACCGAACGTTTGCTCAGACTTCGAGCTCAGCCTCGATCTTCTTGAGCTGGTGCCGGGCCATGGCGAGGTTGGCCCGACCGCGGTCGAGCGCGAGGTAGAGGAAGAAGCCCTTGCTCCCTCGTCCCTTCAGCAGCCGGATCAGGTGGTACTGGCTCCCGAGGGTGATCAGGATGTCCTCGATCTCCTCTTTCAGGCCGAGCATGTCCATGGTGCGGACCTTGGCCCGGACCACATCGGTGTTGCCCGCCGCCGCCACCTGGAGGTCGAGCTCCTTGCCGCCGCCGATGGTGCCGAGCGCCATACCGCTGTCGTAGTCGACCAGAGCGGCACCGATCGCGCCGTCGATGGTGGCGGTGGCTTCCTTGAGTGCGGTCTCGACGTTGGCCATGATGGACTCCTTATTCCTATGCGTTTGCTGCCGTTGAGGCGGTCTTCAGGGATTGCTGTCGGTACGTGGGGGGTGCGCGGATCGTCTACAGGTCCGTGCCGGGTCGGACCGGCAGGACGGGAGGGACGGGAGGGACGGGAGGGAGCTGCGGTACTTGCGGTACCTCGGGTCCGCGGCGCCCCAGGACGTGGTCGATGAGCTCCGCTATCCGCACGCTGGAACGGCGGGCCTCCAGGTGGAGCCGGCCGACGTTGACGCGGGGCTCCGCTATGAGGGTGAGGACGGCGGCGTCCCCGGCCGCGTACGTCGCCACGTATCCGTGTTCTCCGCGTATCAGCAGCTCGCGGAAGCCGCCTTGGCCGGTGGTGTCGCTGAGTCGCTGGGCCACGCCGAGGGCGGCCGCGGTCAGCGCCGCGACGGACTCGACCTCGGTGGCTGCGCTGTCCTGCGCGAGCACCAGGCCGTCGGCGCTGCCGGCGAGGGCACCGGTGAGCTGGGGCACCCGGGCCCGCAGCCTGCGGAGCTCGGCGAGTATGTCGGCTTCGGCCTCGGGGGGCACCATCGCCGTGCTCATGTCGGCCTTTCTCCTTTCGGGCTGCCTCCGCTCGGAGCGGTCGGCGCGCTCGGAGCGCAGAGCCGGTCGCAGCGGGAGCCTCACAGGCTTGCCTCCAGTGCGTCGCGTAACCGGCGAAGCAGCGCCACGTCCGGGGATTGGGTCTCGGTAATCCAGTCGGGCAGGGGCGGTTCGACCGGTGTCAGTGCCGGCGCGTGCGGGGTCTCGACCAGTCCGGCCGCCGCGAGGCGCCGTACGTCGAGCAGGGTGTGGAACGCCGGCCTGCCCAGCACCCACGCGAGGTCAGCGGGGGTCCGTACTCCGTCCGCGCGGGCCAGCAGGGCCCGCTGGCGGGCGGTGACGGTCTGGCCCGGGGCGGCGGCCCGGGGCACCACGGGAGAGGTGTCGAGCAGCGGGTACGGCCACACCGCGTCGAGCAGCTCCCGCCGGCGGCGGGTCTCCCGCTCGACGGCGGCGGCCGGGACCGAGCGGACGGAGCCGATCCAGTGGGTGGCCCCGCGGCGGAAACGGGAGGGCCCGGTGCCCGGGGACAGGGCGAAGAAGGCGGCGTCGAAGATGGCGGCGAGATGGCAGATCTCCAGTTCGCCTCCGGCGAGGCCTCCGCTGTCCACGAGGAAGCGGGCGACCTGGCGGCGGGCGCCGGCCCGGTCCACGGCCTCGCGCCAGCGCTCGGGGGCGAGGCCGCCACCGGTGGTGAGCAGGACGTCGAGGCCGGGGGTGGCCGGGCTCTCGGCGTGCACGATGCGGCCGTCCTCCAGGAAGAGGGTGCCGCGGTCGCGGAGCAGGGCGCCGGTGGCGCGCTCGGCGGCCAGCCGGGTCAGGAGGGGGGAGACGGCGACGGCGGCGAAGCCGCCTATCTGCGTGCCGGTCATCTGAGGACCAGCCCCTCGGCGAGTGCACGGAGTCTGTGCCGGGCGAGGGCGAGGTTGCCGTCGGTGCGGTCCAGCCATAAGTGGAGGAAGACGCTGCTGTCGAAGCTGGTTTCGACGAAGCGGAGGACGTGGTAGCCGGTGCGGGTGGTGACGATCAGGTCCTCCACGGGCTGGCCTAGGACCTCACCCGGTGCGGAGCCCGGCGCCGGCTGGGCGAAGGACTCGTATTCGGCGGCCGCCCGGGCCAGCTCGGCGGTCTCGGCGGCGGTGGTCTCGTGGTCGCCGACGGGCGAGTCCCCGGCGGTCCCGAGGGCCAGTCCGCTGCTCCAGTCGACCAGCGCGGCCCCCCGCGCACCAGGCAGGGCCATGGCTTCGAGCAGGCATTCGTCGATCCCGGGCACGCGGGCTCCCCTCCCGGCCAGACGTGCGAAGTGCACGGTCTACGGCGCGACAGGAGGGAACTTACTCACGTTCCACAGTGCGGATGGGGCTTCTGGCATTTTCCGCTGGAACATGCACAGAACCGCGTGGCAGCTTGGCCGGAACCCGTCGACTTCTGATCAGGAATGTTGATCACGGCTGCCGATCACCCAAGGGGCGCACGGGGGGCTCACGAAGCAAGCGGAAGGTGGTCCGCGAGCCGGAAGGCGCCGCCCTCGCGCTCGACGTATCCCTCGTGGCTGAGGGTGCGCAGCAGGTGGTACACGGTGGGCAGCGGGATGCCGGTGACCCGCGCGAGCCGTTTCGCCGTGGCTCCGCCCTCGGCGTACATCGCCTCCACGAGGCGCAGCGCCCGCTGCACGGAACCGATCAGGGTGGGTGCGCTGTCCTTCTGGCTTCCGTCGGTGCCCATGAATGCTCCCCCTGCTCCGGTACGAGTCCTGGCACCCCCATGAAAGTCGCTCGGCGCCCGCAATCCCAGCTGACTCGCGCACATCCGGACATAAGATCACCACGCCCCGCCCCCGCCCCCTCAGGTCCCTAGTGGGTGCACGTCACGAAGGCCGGGAGCGGGGTGTCCTCGATCAGGCGGCGCGGCAGGGACAGGGCGAAGCGGCGTTCGAGGACGGCGAGGGTGCGGCGGTCGCGGTCCGCGCCGGGTTCGTCCTCGGGACCGGCGTGGCCACCGTCCGGATCGATGAGCCCGGCCGCGACCAGTTCCGGGAGCAGGAAGTCCGGCCGGTGGCCGCCGCGCCAGCCCTCCTCGCCGAGGGCGAAGCAGCACACCAGCTCGCCGTCCCTGGCGTACGCGAACTGCCGGGGCGGGTGGTCCGGCTGCGGGTCGAGGTGGACGGCCTCGGCACCGGAGCGGGAGACCTCGGCCAGCCGCTCCGCACCGGCCGGCAGGCCGTGCTCGACGGCGAACGACCAGCCCGCCCAGCTCCCGACGCGAGCCACACCGTCGCCGTCCATCGTCTCGCTCGCCAGGCTCCATGCGTCCCGCGCGCCCAGCGGGCCGGGCCGGACGCCCGGCACCGCGCCCAGGCGCAGCGCGAGTTCGCCGGGTGGTACGCCCCGGGCGAAGGTGAGGCCGACGTACCAGCCCTCCCAGTCCGCCAGCCACCGTATGCCGTCGCCCGTGCTCTCGGTCGTCTCCACGGTCCTTCGCCCCCTCGGCGTCGTGCCGGTATCCGGCGGCACGATAGTCAGTGCGCGGGGCGCTCCGGGAGGAGGCGTTCGACCATCGTGTCGATGAGCCCCTCCACCGGATGGGGATCGAGGAGCGCCGGCACGGTCAGGTCGTCCACGATCAGGCCCAGCATCGCCAGGTACAGCAGCACCACGCCCTGCCGGTCCCCGGGCAGTCCGGCCTCCAGGTGCCAGTCCACGTTCGCCGTCAGTTCGGCCCCCTGGAACGCGGCCATCTCCGCCTGGAGTTCGGGGCGCCGGATGCCCTCAAGCCGCAGCTCCAGCATGGCGATGTGCACGCTGCGCTCGCGCCGCATCCGCTCCAGGAGCCGGCTGAGCAGCACCTTGGTGTCCAGCGGGCCGGTGAGGTCCGCCGGGTCGGGGGTCAGCCGCTCCCGGGTGCGGTGCAGGATCTGTACGAGCAGCTGGCCCCGGTTGGCGAAGTAGTTCGAGGTCGTGCCGGTCGGTACGCCCGCCTCCGCGTCCACCGCCCGCAGGGTCAGGCCCCGTGAGCCTTCGCGTGCCAGGACTTCGATGGCGGCGTCGAGGAGCGCTGCTCGGCGCTCCGGGTTCTGGCGCATGGGCGGTTTCCCTGACGGTCTGGGCTGGGCGGGGGGCGGGCGGAGCTCGGCTCTGGGCCACTCCACATGCAGTGATTCGGACACGCTAGCGGACACGGGACGGTCCGGGCCCTCCCCACCGCCCCCTCCCACGTGTCACTCTGCCCGTCATGGAGCGGATCATCGAGGAGATACGAGAGGACCTGTCCCGCCGCATCGCGGTGACGGCGGACCGGCTCGCCGACCGGACGCTGGCCGAGGATCCCGCGTACGCCGCCCTGCTCGGCAGGGCCGAGCTGCGCGAGCGGATCCACCACAACCTGCGGCAGTCCGTCGAGGGCCTGGTGCGCGGCATCCGCGGGCTGCCCGTGGAGCTCGCCGACGCCCGGGCCACCGGCACCCTCCGGGCCGAACAGGGCCTGCCGCTCGCCTCGCTGCTGCGCACCTACCGGCGCGGGGGCCGACTGGTGTGGCAGGACCTCCACGAGGCGGTGGCCGCGCACGAGCCGGCGGCGCTGCCGCGGCTGCTGCCGGCCGCGGCCGTGCTGTGGGACGTGCTGGACCAGCTGACGGACGCGGTGGCCGACGCGTACCGGCGCACGGAGGCCGCGCGCTCCGACCGCGACCGGGAGCGCAGGGCGGCCCTGCTGGACGCGCTGCTCGACGGCGCGGGTCCTTCGGACGGGCCCGCGGCCTCGGAGGCGGCGGCCCAGCTGGGACTTCCCGAGCGCGGCCGGTTCGCGGTCGTCGTCCTCGCCTCCGACGGTGCGGGCGAACCGGGCGCCCTCGGCCGGGTCGGGGCCGAGCCTGCCGTGGACGGGCTGCGCGTGTTGTGGCGGATCCGAGCCGACGGGGAGACCGGCCTGCTGGAACTGGGCCACCATCCCCTGGAGTCCGTACGGGAGCTGCTCGGCCCGCTCGGAGCCCGGGCCGGGGTCAGCCCGCTCGTGGAGACCCCGGGCGACCTGGCCAGGGCGCGCTGGTTCGCCGCGCTGGCCCTGCGCACCGCACCCGCGTCCGGCGGTCCGTGCACGGCCCTGCTGGACGAGCGGCTGCCGACGGCACTGGTGGCCTCGCAGGCCGAACTCGCGGGCCGGCTCAGGAAGGTGGTGCTGGGCCCGGTACTGGCGCTGCCCGCGGAGGACCGCCGGGTGCTGCTGACCACGCTGGGCACCTGGCTGACCTGCCAGGGCTCGACGACGTACGCCGCCCAGCGGCTGTACTGCCACCGCAACACCGTCTCGAACCGCCTGCGGCGCCTGGAGCAGCTGACCGGCCGCACCCTGTCCGACCCGGCGCACGTGGTGGAGCTGGCACTGGCGCATGCGGCGGTGCTCCAGCGGGCCGCGGGCGAACCGGCCGCACCGGGCGCGAAGCCGACCGGCCGCGGCGCCCGCCGGCGCGGGTGACCGGGGCGGGTGCACTGGGGCGGGTGCACCGGGGCGGGTGCACCGGGCCCGCTACTTCGTCGCCTCCGCCGGCTCGGGCGGTGCCGCCGATCGGGCGGACTCCAGCAGGTACGGTACGTCGATCACCGCGACCCCCGGGGTGAACAGCAGGCGCGCCTTCAGCCGCAGCGCGTTCTGGTTGTGCAGGGGCTGCTCCCACCAGTGCCCCACCACGTACTCGGGGATCACCACGGACAGCACGTCCGTGCCCTCGGCGGCGGCCAGTTCCTGCACGTGGGCGAGGACCGGACCGACCACCTCCCGGTACGGGGAGTGCAGGATCTTCAGCGGGACGCCCGGGTCGTGCTCCGCCCAGGCCACGCGCAGCCGGCGCGCATCCTCCTCGTCGGCGGCGACGGTGACGGCGGTCAGGCTGTCGGGGCGCAGCCCCTGTGCGTAGCCGAGCGCCTTCAGCGTCGGGGCCTGCACGTTGGCGACCAGGACCAGTACGTGGTGGCGGGAGGGTTTGCGCGGTTTGATCCCGGGGGCGACGGCGACCTGGGCCGAGACCCGGTCGTAGTGCCCGTGGACGCCCTTCATGCCGAGGAACAGCACCGGCATCGCGATGACGACCAACCAGGCGCCGTGCGTGAATTTGGTGATCAGGACGATGACGAGGACCACGGCGGTCAGGGTTGCGCCGACCGCGTTGATCGCCAGCCGGCGGTGGATGTGGATGCGCTGGTCCCGGGGGGTGTTCGGGGAGGCGAGTTCGCGCCGCCAGTGCCGGACCATGCCCGCCTGGGAGAGGGTGAAGGAGATGAAGACGCCGATGATGTAGAGCTGGATGAGGCGGGTCAGCTGGGCGTCGAAGGCCACGATGAGGGCGATGGCGGTGAGGGCGAGCAGCACGATGCCGTTGGAGTAGACGAGCCGGTCGCCCCGGTTGAAGAGCTGGCGCGGCGCGTACCTGTCCTTGGCCAGGATGGAGGCGAGCATCGGGAAGCCGTTGAAGGCGGTGTTCGCGGCGAGGATCAGCACGCCCGCGGTGACGGCCTGGAGCAGGTAGAAGAGGAAGTGCCAGTTCCCGAAGGTGGCGCGGCCGATCTGGGCGAGCGCGGTGGACATCGGCGTGCCGGGCGGCAGACCCAGTTCCGTCGGGTCGGCGGCGACGTGCACTTCGTACACCATGGCGAGGACGGTGATGCCGAGGAACATGGTCACCGACAGGGCGCCCATCGCGGCCAGGGTGTTCGCGGCGTTGCGGCTCTTGGGTTTGCGGAAGGCGGGCACGCCGTTGCTGATCGTCTCGACGCCGGTGAGCGCCGTGCAGCCGGAGGCGAAGGCCCGCATGGCGAGGAGGACCAGGCCGAGTCCGGTGAAGGTGCCCTCGGCGGTGATCGGCAGGTCGGCGGATTCGGCGTGGATGGTCTCGCCGGTCGCGAGCCGGACCGCCGCGACGGCGAACATGAGGTAGATGACGAGGACGAAGCCGTAGGTCGGGATGGCGAAGATGCGTCCCGACTCCCGTACGCCGCGCAGGTTCATCAGCATCAGCAGCACCACGAACCCCACGGACAGGGCGACTTCGTGGTCACTGAGGGAGGGAGCGGCGGAGGTGATGGCGTCCACGCCGGAGACGATGGAGACGGCGACGGTCAGCACGTAGTCGACGAGCAGGGCGCTGGCGGCCGTCAGGGCAGCGGTCTGGCCGAGGTTCTCGGAGCTGACGATGTAGGCACCGCCGCCGCCGGGATAGGCGTAGCACGTCTGCCGGTAGGAGGCGACGACCACGATCATCAGGAAGGCGATGGCGGCGGCCGCGTACCAGGCGAGGTGGAGCAGCGTGACACCGCCGAGGGCGAGGATCAACAGGATCTCCTCGGTGGCGTAGGCCACCGAGGAGAGAGGGTCGCTGCAGAAGATCGGCAGCGCGAGCCGTTTGGGCAACAGCGTCTCGCCCAGTCGTGCGGTGTCGAGCGGCTCACCCACCAGCACGCGCTTCAGATTGATACGCCTCATCTCGGCATGATCGTGCATATTTCATACGCTTTGCCCCTTATTGGGGCTGTGTCATGCCGTGAACCCGGCCAGTTCCTCGGCCCGGTGAGCCAGCCACAGGTCGTAGCGGGCACTCGGCGACTGCAGCAGTGAGCGCTCCAGCAGTGCCTCGATCCGGGTCAGCCGCTTGCGCGTGCCCGGTACCGAGATCCCGAGCGCGGCGGCCGCCGGGACCAGGTGCGCGTCGTTGCGCAGCCAGGCCCGTACGGTGTCCCGGGCGCCGGGCGGGGCGTCCCGCCCGGTCAGCGGGGCCAGATGCGCGCGGGACCAGGCCACCAGGTCGGGGTGGCTCAGCACCCCGTCCAGACCGGCCGCAACAACCGGCCCGGACGGACCTGCCGGACCGGACTGACCGGACCGATCGGACGCGCCTGCCGGACCGCCGGCCGCGCCGCCCGGGGAGGTCCCCGCCCCGCCCGGGGTCAGCCGCAGCGCGAGCGAGAGCGCCGCCTGTTCGGGGAGCCGCGCGAGGTCCGTGCCGAGCACCGACTCGATCAGGCGCAGCCGGGTGGCCAGGGTGTTGCGGTGGACCTTCAGCAGCCGCGTCGCGTGCGAGCCGAAGTTCAGCCAGGCGTGGGCGGTGGCCCGCAGCTCCTGCGCGCCGGGGTCCTGCGGGCGCCGGGGCTCGTACGCGTGCAGGGGCGCGAGCAGCGCCTCGGCCCAGCCGGTGCCGGCCGCGTGCGCGGCCAGCTCCAGCTCGGGTCCGGGGCCGAAGCGGGCGTGGCGCCCGGCACGGCTGCGGGCGACGGCCAGCGCGTGGAAGGCCTGGGCGTAGGCGGCCGGGGCGTCCCGCAGCCGCAGGTGCCCGCTGACCCCGACGGCGCCGTCCCGGACCGCTCCCGCCAGCGCCTCGGCCAGCGGATCGTGCTCGGCCCCGGGTCCGGCCGGGCCGCCGGCGGGGACCAGGACGATGAGGTGGCGCACGTACACCGGGCAGCGCACGATCCAGGCCCGGCCGTCCGTCAGCTCTCCGCAGAGCCGGGCCACCTCGCCCCGCGCCCCGGTCCGACATTCCACGACGTACATCCGCATCGGATCGGGCAGCGAGGGACACAGCGCCTCGGCGATCTGGTGGGCGGTGGAGAGCCGGCCGTTCATCAGCAGGTGCAGGACGGCCTCGCGGGCGCGGGATTCGGCGAGCTCGGCCCGTTCTTCGCGCCGCTCCGCCTCCTCGGCGCGCAGGACGAGGACCAGCACTGCGGCCGCGTCTGCGAGCAGCGCGGACGCTCCGGGCCGGTGCGGCCGGTCGAGTACGGCGGCCAGCGCACGGCTCCCGTCCAGCGCGAACAGGAGGGCGGACGAACGCTCGCCGTGCAGGACCGCGGAGCGCACGCCCCGGGCGCTCAGCTCCACGGCCCCCCGGACCGCGAGCTCCGGGCCCGCGGTGCCCCCCACGTCGAGCACGCCGGTCCAGCCGCCCAGCCGCGCGGCGAGCCACTCCACCAGCGCGGCCGAGCCGCCGGAGTGGGCGACCCGGTGCAGCTTGAGCACGTCCTCGGCCCGGCTGCGCAACCGGTCCGCGGGCGGCGGCGTCTCGGGCGGGATCGGGTGGTGCGGGATGACGGGCTCCCTTCGGTCCGGGTCGCGCCCGCGGTCGGCCACGCGGCGCACACACTGTGCTCAGTGTTACCCGTGCCACCCGATCGCAGTGCAGGGCGGACCCTGCGAACCGTCCGCCGTCCGCCTAGGTTTGACCCCGAGCGGTCGGCCCCGGCGTCGACGGGGGAGTCGCCGGGGCCCCTCTCGCTCACATCCGCGCGGCCGCGCTGCGGATGGCCTCCCGAATCCGGAAGTAGGTGCCGCAGCGGCAGATGTTGGCGATCGCGTCGATGTCCTCGTCCGTGGGTTCAGGGGTGCGCTTCAGCAGGGCGACTGCGGCCATGATCTGCCCGGGCTGGCAGAAACCGCACTGCGAGACGTCCTGTTCGAGCCATGCCTCCTGCACGGGGTGCAGCTCGTCGCCGTTCGCCAGCCCCTCGATGGTGGTCACGGTCTTTCCGGCACAGGCGGAGACGGGCACCACGCAGGGGCGGATGTCCGCCCCGTCGAGATGGCTGGTGCAGGCCTTGCAGACGTCCACGCCGCAGCCGTACTTGGGCCCGCGCACGCCGAGCAGGTCGCGGAGCACCCACAGCAGGGGCAGGTCGTCGGGTGCGTCCACGGTGACGCTCCGTCCGTTGACGGTGAAGGTGTGCGGGGGCACGGCGGACACTCCTGAACTGGGCTACGGGCTAGCGGGGGTAGGGGGTGAAGTCGACGTCGAAGTCGAGGGGGAAGCTGCGCGGCTTGGCACCGGTGGCCCTGGCCCAGGCGTTGGCGATCGCGCCGACCGCCGCCGGGACGCCGAGCTCGCCCGCGCCGCCGGGATCCTCCCCGGTGGCCGGCAGTACGAAGACGCGCACGTCGCGCGGGGTGTCCCGCTGCTGCGCCCAGTGGAACTGGCTGTAACTGCCCTCCAGCGGGAGCCCCTTGTCCAGGTGCAGCCCGGCCTTCAGGGTGGTGGAGATCGCGTCGGTGAGGCCGCCGATCATCTGGGCCTCCAGACCCCGCGGGTTGACGGGCAGGCCCACGTCGACCGCGATGACGGCCTTGGTGACGCGGACGTGCTCCCGGTCGCGGGCGTCGATCTCGACCAGACAGGCGGTGCGCGACTTGTACTCCTCGTGGAAGGCGATGCCCTGCGCGCAGCCGGCCGGCATCGGTCGTCCCCACTCCCCCTCCGTCGCCGCCTTGTCGAGCACCGCGCGCTGGGCCGCCGTCTTCAGGAAGGCGTGCCGGAACTGGTACGGGTCCTTGCCGGTCCGTGCCGCGAGCTCGTCGACCACGATCTCCTCGGCGCCCCGGGTGTTGGCGGAGTACACCGAGCGCCAGGAGCCGGTCGGGATGCCCGTGGGCACTTCGGTGAGCGCCTGGGTGGTGAGCCCGAAGTGGTACGGGGACTTCACCGTCGTCAGGAACAGGGTCTGCGCGAGGGTCGCGTTGCCGATGCCGAGCGGCAGGCTGGCCGCGGTGGCGGTGATGATCTCGCCGAGCCCGTGCCGGAAGTCCGTCTCGGCGGCTGCCACCCGGTGCTCGAAGCTGAGCACTTCACCGAGGAGGTGGGTGGCGCGGATCTTGTGGTGGGTGGCGGGGCGCATCCGCCCGTGCCGGGTGTCGTCGACGCGGGTCCACATCAGCCGGACGGGGCGCCGGCAGGCCTTGGACACGCGGGCCGCCTCCAGCGCGGCGTCGAAGAAGAGCCGCCGCCCGAAGGAGCCGCCGGCCTGGACCACGTGCACGGTGACCTTGTCGAGCGGCAGCCCGAGATCGGCGGCGATGGTCTCGCGGGCCACGATCGGGGACTTGAGCCCGGACCAGATCTCGGCACGGTCCTCCCGTACGTCAGCCACGGCGGAGTTGGTTTCCATGGGTGCGTGGCTGACGAACGCGAAGTCGAACTCGGCGTCCACGTACGGGGTGAGCAGCGGCGGCACGAGCAGCGGCGGGGTGGCGGCGCGCAGCACGGCCCGGATCTGCGCGTCCGAGAGCTGGTCGGCGGGGCCGGGCCCCCAGGTGACTTGGAGGGCGGCCTTGGCGTCGAGGGCCTGGCCGAAGGTCTCGGCGACGACGGCGACCCCGGTGGGGACGGTGACCACGTGCAGGACGCCGGGCATGGCGCGGACGGCGGCGAGGTTGGCGACGGACCTGACGCTGCCGCCGAGGCTGGGCGGGCGGCGCACGACGCAGGGTTTGGCGCCGGGCACGTCGAGGTCGAGGGTGTACTGCTGGGCGCCGGTCACCATGGCTCGGGCGTCGATCCGGCCCGTGGCCCTGCCGACGAGGGTGTGCTTCGCCGCCTTCTTCGGGGTGGCGCCGAGGACGACCAGGGCCGGGTCGGCCGCGGCCGTGGCGAGTCCGCCGTAGTCGGCGGTGCGCCCGTCGGGGGCCCGTACGGCGCCGTTGGCGGTGGTCAGCGAAGCGGCGGCGAGGTTCCACTTGCGGGCGGCCGCGGCGACCAGGCGGGCGCGGGCGGTGGCGGCGGTCTGCCGGACCGGCCCGTAGAGGGAGCGGATGGAGTTGGAGCTCCCGGTGAGCTGGTTGAACAGCAGCTCGGGCCGCGCGTCGTCCAGTACCACGCGTACGGCGGCCAGCGGCGCGTCGATCTCCTCCGCCACGAGCATGGCGACGGCGGTGGTGAGGCCTTGGCCGACCTCCTCGCGCGGCAGCCGGAAGCGGATGGTCCCGTCCGTCTCCACGGAGAGCGCCAGCAGGGCGGAGGTGGGCGCTGCGGCCAGGATGAACAGGTCGCCGAGGTCGACCAGATCGGCCGGGGCGGGCAGGCTCGGGACGACGGCGTGGGCGGGCTGCGGGGCGAAGGCGTCGGCCCCGGCCCGGGTGACGAGGGCGAGCGTAGGAGCCGCTACGAGGTACGTGAGGAAGGAGCGGCGGCTCTGCCCGGTCATGTTGCTGTGTCCCCCACCGTTGCGAGGGCCCGCGCTCGCAGACCTCCCCCGACTCGTTACCGGCACGTAGCGTAGCGATCACCGGGTGGGGTGGGAAGCGGTGCGGCCGTCAGGGCCGCACCGGGACGGGGTCCTCCGTTCGGGGGTACCCGTGCAGGGGTGTTGATCCGCCCCCGGTGCGGCTTTTGCCGCCCCGAGGACTCGTACATCTCGCCCGTACGATCGATCCGCCTCGTCCGGAAGGCCGGTTTCCGGCCGCGGGAGGACGATGGGAGGAGAAACGGCTGTACCTACCGGAAGCCGTATGCGCCGAATCACGGAGGAGGTGTGCGGCGGTGACGATGTTCATGGATGTCCACCACGGCATGAAGGGCATCACCGAAGCCGAGCTGATGGCCGCCCACAAGGCGGACCTGGCGATCGAGGGCGAGGAGAAGGTGCACTTCGAGCGCGCCTGGGCCGACCCCGCGTCCGGCACGGTGTACTGCCTGTCCGAGGCGCCCTCTGCGGAGGCTGTCATGCGGATCCACGAGCGCACGGGACACCCGGCCAGCGAGATCCACCCGGTGCCGCTCGTCGTGTGACGCAAGGGGACGGCCCGGCACGGCCGGGGACGGCCGGGACGCGGGCAGGCCCGGAAGGGCTGACCGAAATCGTTCGTACGGGCAAAGGAGGGGCCGGGAGGCCCTTGGCATATGCCTGAAGCAAGGCCTTTACGGATGTTGCCAAACGCCTTACGGGTCATCGCGGCCTGTGCAACAGTCGTAACCGGTCCTTCCTTCAGACTTGGCCGTACCGTGCCGCCTGTATCGGAGTTCTCATGCCGTCCCACCTCTTCGCGGACCGTCCCGCGCAGCCACCCGAGCCGGGGTCGGTGGACGCGCTGATCTCGCAGACCCGGCAGCTCCGCGGAGAGGTGGACGCGGTGCGCCGTGACACCGTCGTCGACGAAGACGACGCCCAGGGCCGCTGGCAGCGCGCATTGTGCGACCTCGCCGTCCACCAGCTCGACGACCTGCGCGAACACCTGGGACAGCTCAAGGAAGGCCTGCCCGTCGCCCCCGAACTCCGGGGGCTCCCCGAGGGGTCGCCCGGGGCCGGGCCCGTACCCGGGGCGCAGCAGCTGCGCGTCGGCAGCGCCGAGTGGAACCTGCTCACCGACGACGTCAACTGGTCGGAGGAGCTCTTCCAGATCTTCGGCCGCTCGCCCGAGGCCGGCCCGCTGCCCCTCGACGAACTCGGATCCACCCTCTTCTCCGAGGACCAGCCGCTGCTCACCACGATGGTGACGGCCTGTCTGGTCGACGGCAGACCGATCGACGGCGAGTTCCGCATCGTCCGGGCCGACGGCCGTGTCCGGACGCTGCACATGCGAGGCGAGCCGGTACTCGACTCCGACGGTTGCACGGCCTCCATGTGGGCCGTGTTCCGGGACGTGAGTGAACTGCGCCGGAGCCAGCGCGCCGTACGCGAGTCCCGTGACTCGCTGCAGCGCCGGCGGGAGATCGCGCAGACCGAGCACCGGTTGGCGGTCGAGCTGCAGGAAGCCGTGCTCCCCCCGTGGCGCGGCTCCCTGCGGTTCCCGCACCACACCACCGGCGCCCTCGACGTCGCCGCGCACTACCTGCCCGCGGCGGCGAGCACGCTGATCGGCGGGGACTGGTACGACGCGCTCGACCTGCCCGACGGCTGCTCGCTGCTGACCGTCGGCGATCTGACCGGGCACGGCGTCACGGCCACGTCCGGGATGGCGATGATGCTCGGCGCCCTGCGGGGCATGGCCATGGCCGGGATCGAGCCGGGCCCGCTGATGGGCTGGCTCAACCAACTCCTGGAGGCCTCCGTACAGCCCGCGCTCGGCTCGGCCGTCTGCTGCCGCTACGATCCCGCGCGCCGCGTGCTGTCCTGGGCGCAGGCCGGCCACGCGGCCCCGCTGCTGTTCCGCGGCGGCTCCGGTCGCGCCCTGCAGCCACCGGAGGGCGTACTGCTGGGCGCGACCTCCGGGGCGGCGTACGGGCAGGCCGAGGAACGGCTCGAACCCGGCGACGTGTTGGTCCTGCACACGGACGGACTGGCTCCGTGCAGCATCGAGTTCGGCCGGGCGGACGGCACCGAGCGGCTGCTGGCCCTCGCGCCGCGGTTCTCGGCCGCGGGGTCGTCGCAGGACTGCGTGCGGATGGTGGTGGAGGAGTTCGACGAGGGTGAACGGGAGGACGACGCCTGCGTCCTGGTGGCCAGGGTCGGGGGCTGAGTTCCCGCGACGGGCCGACGGGTACTGCTTTCAGGGCCGCGCCGCACGGCGCGGCCTTTCGCGTCTGTGTACCGGAGCCCTCCGTAGGGGGGTCCTGCATCCAGGCGCCTTCCGTAACGCTGTCCGTGCTGATGCCGGTGCGCGCACCGGCGCGAGGTGCCCGCGCAAGGCCTAGACGCTGTGCTGCGAAGGGCTGTTCGGCAGGGCCAGCGCGATCTCGACGCGCAGGTCCTCGATGCGCGCGTACCCGGCGTACTGGCCGGTCAGCCGGTACATCTCGCGCAGTCGGTCCCACGTCCGGTGCGAGGAGGTCTCGTTCATCGAGACCAACGCGAGCCGGGCGTAGCGGTCGGCCTGCTCCGGGTCGTCGGCGATGAAACAGGCGGACGCCATCGAGATGTAGTCGAAGATCTGCGAACGCTGGTGGCCGCCGGACCGCAGCCGCAGGGCCTCGCGGGCGTGCCGCTGGGCGATCGGCGCGGCCGAGGGTTCGTGTTCGGCGAGGGTGCGGAAGGCAAGGGCCTGCATGCCGTGCAGGTCCGCCTCGTCGAAGTTCTGCATCCACGACGGTGGGGGTACGTCGCCCTTGTCCGACACGAACAGGTCCTCGGCCTCGCCGAGGGTGCGGCGCATGGCCTGGCCCTTGCCCATGGCGGCCTGCGCCCAGGCCTCGATGGTGTGCAGCATGGCGCGGGTGCGGGGCAGCGTCTGCTCGCCGGAGCCGGACTTCGCCAGCTTCATCAGGTCCAGGGCCTCGTGGGGCTTGCCCAGGTGGACCATCTGGCGGGCGGCCCGGGACAGCGCCTCGCCGGCCCGCGGCCGGTCCCCGCCTTCGCGGGCCGCGTGCGCCGCGATGACGAAGTACTTCTGCGCGGTGGGTTCGAGACCCACGTCGTGGGACATCCAGCCCGCCAGCACTGCCAGGTTGGCCGCCACCCCCCACAGACGCCGCTGGAGGTGGTCGGGGTGGTGGTACGCGAGCATGCCGCCGACCTCGTTGAGCTGACCGACCACGGCCTTGCGCTGGAGTCCGCCCCCTCGGGAGGCGTCCCAGGCGCGGAACACCTCCACCGAGCGCTCCAGCGCCTCGATCTCCTGGGAGCCGATGGGGGCGGCCTCGTAGCGGTCGTAGCCCGCCGGGTCGGCCTGGAAGGAGTCACCGAAGGTCTGCGGGGCCTTGGAGGGGGTGGGATCGGTGTGGAGCCAGTCGTTCATGGCGTGGGCGAGGGCGGAGCCTGCGGTGAGCGCGACACCCGCGCCCATCAGACCGCGTCGGTTGAGCATGAGGTCCATTCCCGTGAATTCGGTGAGGACCGCGGCTGTGCGTTCGGGCGCCCAGGGCATTCCTTCGGGGTTCTCCTTCGCCCCGTCCGGCTGCCGTTTCGTGGTGCGCCGCTGCCGTACGAACCCGAGGTCCTCGATGGTCACGACACGACCGAGCCGCTCGGTGAACAGGGCTGCCAGTACGGTGGGCACCGGTTCGCGCGGGGTCTCCCCCATGTCGATCCAGCGCCGCACCCGCGAGGTGTCGGTGGCCAGTTGGTGGTGGCCCATGGCCGCCGCCTGCCTGTTGACCATCCTCGCCAGCTCACCCTTCGACCAGCCGGCCAGGCCGAACAAGTCGTTCAGGCGGGTGTTTGGTCCTTTGCTCACGTCAAGCCCCCAGGTTCTCGGCTGATTTGACAGTAGCCCGCCGTCAGATGCCCAGCGACTATTCGCCAGGCTTCGCCAGGGTGCGCAAGATGGTCCGCCACCCACGGCCGGGTGTCAGGTAGGAATGCGCCTCCCCGACCCGGTCACCGGCGGAACTCCCCAGGGTGAAGTACGGGATCGTCGGGGCGGCGTACGCAACTCGTCGGCGCACGAAGGGATCCGTAACGCCATGTACGCAGCAACGTCCTCCGTGTCCGCCCCGGTCCGGCCGCACCGCACGCTCCAGGCGGGCGGCGGCCCCTACCTCGACCCCGGCCGCCAGGCGGCACCGGCGCAGGGCGCCGTACGGGCGCGGCGGATGCCGGGGGCCGGATCGCAACCGCTCAGCGGAAGAATCGACCTCTCGGGGCCGCAGGGAGCGCAACTGCGCACCGCACTCGCCTCGGTGCAGCGGATCTGTCCCGAGTTCGCGCCCGTGCAGGTACTGCGGCGCAGCGGTCGGTCGGTCCTGCTGGTCGGGACGACGGGCCGGATGACCGCCGTCGCCAAGGTTTTACTGGACCACTCGCCGGAATGGCGCGAGCGGTACCGGCACGAAATAGCTGCGTACCGGGCGTTCGTCCGACACCGCCCGCCGGTCCGGGTGCCGCGGCTCATCGCCGCGGACCCCGAGAACTGCACGCTGGTGGTCGAACGGATGGCGGGCCGGGTCGCGGCATTGCAGCGGCACCCCGTGGAGGCCCCGCCGCGGGCCGACGTACGGGCCGCGCTGGGAGCGGTGTGCCGGGTGAACCAGTGGCGTCCGCCGACCGACCTGTTCGGGGACCCGCTGAACTACGCGCAGCGGGTGGCGCGGTACCACGAGCTGGGGCTGCTCACCGACCGGGATCTGGGTGATCTCCAGAAGCTGCTGTGCGGGCTGAAACTGGCGGGCGTGCAACGCCAGTTCAACCACGGGGACGCACTCCTGTCGAACCTGCTGCTGTCCCCGGCGGGGCCGGTGCTGCTCGACTGGGAGCACGCGGGCTGGTACCTGCCCGGCTACGACCTGGCCACGCTGTGGACGGTGCTGGGTGACGCCCCGGCCGCCCGCAGCCAGATCAGCCGGCTCGCCCAGTCGGCCGGTCCGGCTTCGCGGGACGCGTTCCTGGTCAACCTGATGTTGGTGTTGACCCGGGAGATCCGAATGTGTGAGACGGCGGTCCAGCGCTCCATGCTGGCGACCGCTCCGACCCAGCCCCTACCGGTGGGCGCCCTGTCCTCCGGCGAGGAACAACGGCTGCTGCTGCGCCGACTGCACGACGACTGCGGCATGGCCCGCAGGGCGGTACGCGCGGCGGTCGGAACCCGCTGATCCCGGCGGACCGCACCCCGTACGAAAATCCCGTGTCGTACGCACCTGGTGTGCGTACCACGGGATTTCGTGCGTTCGGGCCGACTCGCCACCCCTGCGCGTGTCTTGACATCACGTGATCCCCCGAACACCTTTTCTGACTTAGCATCAGAATTGCTGGAGCCGCCGTCCCCGCCGTCCCCACCCCGCTGGAGCCCGCCCATGACCGCACGCCCCGAACCCTTGGAAGCCCCCGTCCTCACTTCCCGCCGCACGGTCCTCGCCGGGGCCGGGGCGGGGGTGCTCGCCGCGGCCGTGCTGCCGCCGGCCGGCGCCCGGGCCGATGCGGGGGTCCCGCTCGGCGAGTACGACGTCGTGGTGGTCGGGTCCGGGGCGTCCGGGATGACCGCCGCTCTCACCGCCGCCAAGCGGGGCCTGAGCGTGCTGGTCGTCGAGAAGGCGCCGACGTTCGGCGGTTCGGCGGCGCGTTCCGGGGCCGGGATCTGGCTGCCGAACAATTCGGTGATCTTGGCGGCGGGAGTGCCGGACACCCCGCAGAAGGCGGCGGCGTACATGGCGGCGGTGGTCGGCGACGGCTCGTCGGCGGAGCGGCAGGCGGCCTTCCTCGCCAACGGCCCGCGGATGCTGGACTTCGTGATGGCCAACAGCCCGCTGCGCTTCCGGTACATGGACGGGTACAGCGACTACTACCCGAACCTGCCGGGCGGGATGCCGGGCGGCCGGTCCATCGAGCCCGACCAGATCGACGGCCATCTCCTGGGCGCGGAACTGGCCCGGCTGAACCCGGCGTACATGCAGGTGCCGGCCGGGATGGTGGTGTTCAGCCAGGACTACAAGTGGCTGAACCTCGCGGCCGTAAACGCCAAGGGCCTGGCGGTGTCCACGGAGTGCCTGGCGCGGGGCACCAAGGCTGCGCTGTGCGGGCAGAAGCCGCTCACGATGGGCCAGGCGCTGGCGGCCGGCCTGCGGGCCGGGCTGATGCGGGCGGGCGTGCCGGTGTGGCTGAACAGCCCGCTGGTCGACCTGGTGCAGGAGGCGGGCGCGGTTACCGGTGTGGTGGTGGAGAAGGAGGGCGTACGGGGTGTCGTACGGGCCCGCAAGGGCGTGGTCGTCGGCTCGGGCGGCTTCGAGCACAACGCGCAGATGCGGGCGCAGTACCAGCAGCAACCGATCGGCACCCAGTGGTCGGTGGGCGCCAAGGAGAACACGGGCGACGGGATCCGGGCGGGGCAGCGGGCCGGGGCGGCGCTGGCGCTGATGGAGGACGCCTGGTGGGGGCCGTCGATCCCGCTGCCGGGCGAGCCGTACTTCTGCCTCGCCGAGCGGACCCTGCCGGGCGGGCTGGTCGTCAACGGCAACGGCGCGCGCTTCGTCAACGAGGCGGCCCCGTACAGCGATGTGGTGCACGTGATGTACGAGAAGGACCGCGGGGCGGTCGGCTCGCACATCCCGGCGTGGCTGATCGTGGACCAGAACTACCGCAACAAGTACCTGTTCAAGGACGTCCTGCCGACGATCGTCTTCCCGGACGCGTGGTACGAGGCGGGAGCGGCGAAGAAGGCGTGGACCTGGGACGCGCTGGCCGGCCAGATCGGGGTGCCGGCGGCGGCCCTGCGCGCCACCCTCAACCGGTTCAACGCGCAGGCGTGGAACGGGACGGACCCGGACTTCCACCGGGGCGACACGGCGTACGACCACTACTACACGGACCCGGGGGTGCAGCCGAACTCCTGCCTGGCCCCGATCTGGGCGCCCCCGTTCTACGCCTTCAAGATCGTGCCCGGTGACCTGGGCACGAAGGGCGGCATCGTCACGGACGCCCGGGCCCGCGCCCTGCGGCCGGACGGCTCGGTGATCCGGGGCCTGTGGGCGGCGGGCAACGCGAGCGCGGCGGTGATGGGCCACAGCTACGCGGGGGCGGGATCGACGATCGGCCCCGCGATGACGTTCGGCCATGTGGCGGCTAACGACATCGCGGACGCGTGACCCCCGGGCGGCGCCGGGTGGCCCTCAGCCCTGCTGGAAGAGCTCGGCGGGGAGCGGCTTCAGGAGGGCGTAGAGGTCATCGGTGATGGGCCGGTCCCAGCTGGCGATGGTGACGAGCACGTTGTCGCTGCGGTCGAACTGCACGCAGCTGATCCGACCCTCGGAGAGCTTGACCTTCCGGACGATGAGGAGGTTGTCGCCCTGCATGACGGGGCAGTCCTCGATGCCGGTGACCTCGACGTCCTCGTCGTTCTCAAGGGCGTCGAGGAGCTGGGCCACCTCGAAGGGGACCTGGCCGTCGGCGAGCTCCCGGGCCGGGGAGCCCTCGGGGAGGTTGCCGATGATCATTGCGGGGCCGCGTCCGCCGAACAGGTCGTAGCGGAGAAAGACGCCCTGGCAGCTGCCGTCGGGCGCGGGCAGCAGCCCGGCCCCGAGATTGCCCGGCCAGTCCCCCGGGTCCATGGCCAGGACGTCGAAGTCCGGGCCGGCGGGTGTGGCGGCGCGGTTGCGGCGGAGGAAGGACATGCCGCCATGGTACGTGCCCGCCCACGTTTTCCGGCCCCGGGCCCCACCACACCCACCCCCGTGCCCGAACCGCGCTGCTAGGGGCTTGGGCGGTCGTACCGGCGGGGCCGGGTCGGGGTCTCGGTGACCCTGAGGGCGGCCGCCGGCCGGTGACCGCTGCGACCGCCGCGTCGATCTCCGGCTTCGGCCCGGCCGCCCGTACCGCCCGGCCCTCCGGGACCTCGGACGCCGTGGGACCGGTGTGGACCGGGGCCTCGGAAGGCGCCTGCGCAGGATGCGGTCCACGGCCCGGCGCACCGGGCCCGGGTGCCCGACCGGGTCGGCGGCCGACCGTCCGGGACCGGACGGCACACCGCCGGCACGGTCCGCGTCACCCTGCTCCGCGGGCGGCCGCTTCCAGGGCCTCGGCCAGGCCGGACCGGTCCGTACCCAGTTTCCGGTAGACCGCGGACAGGCCCGCGCCGCGGACCGCCGGATCGCCGCGTACGGCCCCTTCCGCCAGCCGGAACTCCTCGTCGGTCAGGCGGTCCGCCAGGGCCGGGCCCGGCCCTGGCGGACCGCCCAGGCTCGCCACCAGCCCGTCGGCCCCGCACTCCCGTGCCGTCTCCAGCGCCCGCGACAGCAGCTCCGCGTCGCCGAGCTCCGTGCCCAGCGCGGCCAGCGCGCACGCCAGCTCGTAGCCGGCAGGCGAGGCCGACAGCAGCTCCACCGCTTCCGTCAGCAGTCCCGCCCGCTCGTCCGGGGCCGCCACCTGCGCCGCCACCCGAAGCGCCTGCCCCACGCCGGACGGGGCCCCGAAAGCCCGGGCCCGGAGTATCGCGTCGGCGGCGAGGGCGCGCGCCCTCGCCGGGTCGTCCGCCGCCACCGCCCGGGCCAGGTGCAGCTGCCACGGGCACCAGGACGGGTTCTGGATGCCGCGCGGGCTCAGCCTGCGCTCCACGGCCTCCAGTTCGGCCGCCGCCGCCTTCGTCTGGCCGCGTGCCAGCAGCAGTTCGGCGTACACGGTCTGCGAGTCGGGGAAGACCACCGCCGCCGGGAAGGATTCTCCGAAGGCGTGCTCCCGCGCCAGCTCCCACGCCTCGTCCACCTGCCCCCGTGCGAGCAGGGTCGTGGCGAGGATCGCGATGCTGTACCAGTGGACGGGCGTACCGCGCCCGACGCGCTCGGCGAGCCGCAGCCCTGCCCTGGCCAGCTCTTCGGCCTCCACGAGCCGCCCCCGCCGGTAGCGGATGTAGGCGCGCAGGCTGTACGCGAACGACAGGTGGGCCCCGCGCCAGCCGTGGCGCTCGAACTCGGCGGTGCCCGCCTCGAACAGCTCCTCCGCCCGGCCGGGCCGGTCCGCGTACATGTGGACCATGGCGGTGAGCACCGGCACCTCGAAGCCCCGGTCCTCGTACGCCCAGCTGAACTCCGTACCGAGGGCCCGTACGGCGTGGTGCAGGACCGCGGCCACCGGCTCGCCGCGCAGGCAGGCGTCCCAGGCGCGCAGGCCGATGATGTACCGCTCGGTGAGGTCGCGGCCGGTCAGCCGGTCCGCGAGCCGGGCCAGCCGGCGGGAGCGCACCGGGGAGTCGGGCTCGACGGCGTTGAAGGCGTCCCACATGAACTGCTCGGACTGCAGGCGCAGCCGGGCCCGGACGTCCTGGGTGTGCGGGATCTCCCGCGCGAGCGAGTCCGAGGCCTCGGCGAGGCGGTCGCTGTGGGCCAGGACCTGGGCGAGCCGGATGACGATGCCCTGGCGCAGCACGGGGTCGTCGAAGGGTTCCGCGAGCGCGGCCCGCAGGTGGTTCACGGTGGTGGCGGGTTCGGTGAGCAGGGAGGCGCAGCCGAGCTCGTACAGCACGGCGGCGCGCTCGCCGAAGTCCGGGGGTTCGCGCAGCGCGCGTGCGAGCTGGCGGCGTGCGGCCTCGGGGGCGCCGGCCCGCAGGTTCTCGGCGGCGGCCGTGCGCAGGGTCCGCACCACCCAGGGGTCGTTCTCGGGGTGGGCCTCCAGCAGGTGGCGGGCGGCGGCGGAGGCGCCGAATCCGGCGTCGACGACGGCCACGGCGGCCTGTCCGTGGAGGGCGACGCGCAGTGCGTCGGGGATGGCGCGGTAGAGCGCGGTGGCGATGAGCGGGTGGACGAACTCCAGTCCGGTGTCGGGTTCTTCGCCCGGTGCGGACAGGATGCGGGCCTCTCGCAGCCGCCCGGTGGCGTCGGCGGCCTCCTCGGTGCCGAGGCTGGCGACCCGGGCTGCGAGTTCCTGCGGGATGGCGGTGCCGAGGACGGCGCAGGCCCAGCCGAAGCGGACGGTGGAGGGGCCCAGGCGTTCGAATCGGGCGACGAGTCCGCTGCCGCGCTGGGCGGCGGCGAGGTCGCGCAGCAGCGGGGCGCTGGCCGAGGTGGGGTCGAGGCCCTTGTCCAGGACCTTGGCGGTGAGCTCGACGGCTTCGAAGGGGTTGCCGGTGGTGACGGCCCAGGCCTCCCGGCAGAAGGCGGCGTCGGCGTGGTCGCCGACGGCCGTGCGGACCAGGGTGCGGACGGCGGTCTCGGTGAGTGGCGCGAGGGTCAGCGGGCGGTGTCCCGCGCGGCCGGGCAGCGTACGGAAGGCCTCGGCGTGCGCGGGCAGTTCCTCGGGGCGGTACGCGACGACGAGGAGCAGCGGGAGGTGTTCGGCGCGGGGGGCGAAGGCGGCGAGCCAGGAGAGGGACTCGGGGTCGGCCCAGTGGGCGTCGTCGAGGACGAGGGCGACGGGGGCGCGATTGACGACGAGGTGGGTCAGGACCCAGTCGAGTCCGTCGCGCAGACCTTGGAGGTCGGGCGGGGCGCCCTGCTCGGGAGCGCACAGCCCGAGGGCCGGGCCGACGATGGAGTACCAGCTGCCGAGGGCGGCGCGCAGCTCGCCCTCGGAGGTGCCGGCCAGGTGCGGCTGGATGAGCTGGCGGGAGACGTGGAAGGGTTGGCTCTGCTCCTGTTCGCCGCCGCGGGCGGCCAGCAGGGTGCACGAGCGTGCGATGGCGCGGCGGCGGGCCTCCGCGAGGAGAGTGGTCTTGCCGAGTCCGGCGGGCCCGGAGAAGGCGAGCAGCGCGCCGCGGCCGCTGCCGGTGAGCTGTTCCAAGGCTTCTTCCACCGTGGCGAGTTCGGCCTCACGTTCGAACATTTCGCGCCGTTTGCGGGTCCGGCGTTCCATCATGGCTGGTACCCCCCAGGCCTGTTCGGGCCATCAGCGTACGCCCGCGCACGCGCGGGGGAAGGCCCGTGGCCAGGAAGGACCGGAATTTTTGTGATCAGTCCCTTACCGACCGCCACAGGCGTCCGCGGATGCCCGTTGTCCGGCACGTGGCCAATTCCACCGCCGTGCGACTGACGTGACGTCCGAGCGCGATTCGACCGGCGAGCGCGATTCGACCGGGCGAGCGGAAGGGCCGGCCATCCCGCAGGGATGCCCGGCCCTTTCCCGTACACCGCCGACCGGACCCGCCCTAGGAGCGGCCGGGTCGACGGGTTCCTGCTAGGTCAGGTCGAACTCCCCGCCCCGGGCGCCCATCACGAACTTGCGCCACTCGTCCGGCGCGAAGATCAGCGAGGGGCTCTCGGGGCGTTCACTGTTGCGCATCGCGATGAACCCCTCGACGAAGGCGATCTGGACGTCGCCCGCTCCCCGGCTGCTCGACTGCCAGTCCGCCTCGCTGAGATCGAGGTCCGGCTTGTCCCAGCCGGCCAGAGGCTGCGAAATCATGCTCTCGGCCACGTGCGTGCTCCTCCCGGTACTCCCGGTACGTCGTCCGGGGGCCAGAGTAACCATCGCAGCGGGTGCCGCACAGGCCACGGTGAGTCACCCGTGGCCGGTCCGGCACCACGTCACGCTCCTGCTGGAAGAGCGGTTCCGCTCAGGAGGTCGGCTCCCCCGCCCCCACCAGCCACATCGCGAAGAACTGCGCGCCGCCTCCGTACGCGTGGCCCATGGCCCGGCGGGCCCCCGGGACTTGGTGCTCACCGGCCAGTCCCCGTACCTGGAGGGCCGCCTCCGCGAACCGGATCATGCCCGAGGCACCGATCGGGTTGGTGGACAGCACCCCGCCCGACGGGTTCACCGGCAGGTCTCCTCCGAGTTCGGTGACGCCGGCCTCGGTGAGCTTCCAGCCCTCCCCCTCGTCGGCGAACCCCAGGTTCTCCAGCCACATCGGTTCGTACCAGGAGAACGGGACGTACATCTCCACGGCGTCGATCTCGCGCCGCGGGTCGGTGATCCCGGCCTGCCGGTAGACGTCGGCCGCGCAGTCCTTGCCCGCCTGCGGGGAGACGAAGTCCTTCCCCGCGAACAGGGTCGGCTCGCTGCGCATGGCCCCGCCGTGCACCCAGGCGGGCGACCGCGGCGAACGGGCCGCACCCGCCCGGTCGGTGAGGATCATCGCGCAGGCCCCGTCCGAGGAGGGGCACGTCTCGGAGTACCGGATCGGGTCCCAGAGCATCGGTGAGGCCTGGACCTTCTCCAGGGTGATGTCGTGCTCGTGCAGGTGCGCGTACGGGTTCTTCAGCGCGTTGCGGCGGTCCTTGTACGCGACGAGCGAGCCGACCGTGTCGGGCGCCCCGGTGCGCCGCATGTACGCGCGCACGTGCGGGGCGAAGAACCCGCCGGCGCCCGCCAGCAGGGGCTGTTGGAAGGGCACGGGCAGCGAGAGCCCCCACATGGCGTTCGACTCGGACTGCTTCTCGAAGGCGAGGGTCAGGACCGTGCGGTGCACCCGGGCGGCGACCAGGTTGGCGGCGACCAGGGCGGTGGACCCTCCCACGGATCCGGCGGTGTGGACCCGGAGCATGGGCTTCCCCACCGCGCCGAGGGCGTCCGCCAGGTACAGCTCCGGCATCATCACGCCCTCGAAGAAGTCGGGGGCCTTGCCGATGACGACCGCGTCGATGTCCGCCCAGGTCAGCTCGGCGTCGGCGAGGGCGCGCACCGCGGCCTCCCGGACGAGTCCGGCGATGGAGACGTCGTGGCGGGCGGCCACGTGCTTGGTCTGGCCGACGCCGACGACGGCCACGGGCTCCTTGCCCGATGTGCTCATGCTCGGTCCCCTTCCAGGACGGCCACCAGGTTCTGCTGGAGGCAGGGGCCGGAGGTGGCGTGCGCGACGGCCCGGTCGGACTCGCCGCGGTGGATGCGGGCGGCGGCCTCCCCGATGCGGATCAGTCCGGCGGCCATGACGGGGTTGGCGGCGAGGGCCCCGCCGGACGGGTTGACGACGACGTCCGCCCCGAGTCCCAACGCCTTGCGGAGGACCACCTCCTGGGAGGAGAACGGCGCGTGCAGCTCGGCGGTGTCCACCGGGGCTTCGAACACGCCCGCGCGCTCGGCGGCGATCCGGGTGGACGGGGAGTCGGTGAGGTCGCGCAGGCCCAGGCCGTGGGCCTCGATCCGGTGGTCGATGCCGGTGATCCAGGCGGGGCGCGCGGTCAGCCGGCGGGCGGTGTCGCCCGCGGCGAGGATGACGGCGGCCGCGCCGTCGCCGATCGGCGGGCAGTCGCCCGTGCGCAGCGGCCTGACCTGGTAGTCGCCCTGCGGGACGGCTCCTGTGAGCTGGGCGTGCGGGTTGGCCTCGGCGGCCGCGCGGCTGCGGGCGCCGACGGCGGCGAGGGCGCCCTCGTCGGTCTCGCCCGCGTCGATCAGCGCCTGCGCCTGGAGGGCCGCCAGGGCCACCGAGTCGGGCCACAGGGGCGCCAGGTAGTAGGGGTCGAGCTGCCGGGTCAGGACGTCTCGTACGGACCCCGGCGAGGACTTCCCGTACGCGTAGACGAGCGCGGTGTCGGCCTCGCCGGTCTGGATCTTGACCCAGGCCTCGTACAGGGCCCAGGCGCCGTCCATCTCGACGTGCGACTCGGAGATCGGCGGCCAGGCACCGACCCCGTCGAGGGTCATCGTGAAGGAGAAGGCCCGGCCGGCGAGGTAGTCGCTGGATCCGGAGCAGGTGAACCCGATCTCCTTGGCCTTCAACCCGGTCTGTGCCAGCACCTGGTGCAGGACCGGCATGACGATCTCGACTTCGCTGAGTTCGTCGGTGCGGCGCCGGTGGTCGCTCTGCGCGAAGGCGACGACGGCCACGTCGCGTGCGTGCCTGCTCGTCCTGGGCATCAGATGAGCTCCTTGTACGCGTCGTAGTCCGCGTCCGGCTCGCCGGTGGGGCGGTAGTGGTCGGGGTGGCGGCCGCCTTCAGTCCACACGGGTTCGACGCGCAGGCCCATGCGGACCTGGTCGTACGGGATGCCGCCGATCCGAGCGTGGAGCGCGAGGTCGGCGCCGTCGAGGGCGATGTGGGCGTAGACGTAGGGGACTTCGATGTCGAGGTTCTTCGCCTTGATGTTGACGATGCAGTACGTGGTGACGGTGCCGGCCGGTCCGACCTCGACCTGCTCGGTGGTGGCGACCCCGCAGGTGGGACAGGCGCCGCGCGGCGGGACGTACACCTTGTGGCAGGAGGGGCAGCGCTCGCCGACGGTCCGACGTTCGGCGAGGGCGTTGATGTAGGCGGTCTGGGCGCGGCCGGGGCTGTAGGTGTAGTCCAGGCGGGCCGCGGCGATGATGCCGGTGACGGCATCGGCGAACTGCCCGTCGTGCGCAGTGGCTTGCCGCTCGGGCGCGCCCGCCTCGCCCGCCTCGCCGGGCTCGAAGCAGGCGATGTCGGTGATGGCGCCGGTGCGCTCGGCGGCCCACCGGATCCGGACCCGCATGCCGGTGTGGACGGCCTCGGGTCCGGGGGCGTCGAGGGCGTGCAGGATCGCGGTGTCCGCCCCGTCGAGCCGGACGAGGACCCAAGCGAACGGTGTGCCGAGGGGCTGATGGGGACGCGGGGAGCCGTTCCACGCCCAGGTGGTGACGGTCCCGACGGCGCCGACCTCGACGAGCTCGCGGATCTCCTCGGCGGTGACGGGGTCGTACTCGACGGGCGGGACCATCACCTTCCCGTCGGTGGTCTTGACGCCGAGGACGACGCGCTCGCGCAGCCCGCTGAGGAAGGCGCTCTGGACGGGCCCGAGGGAGCGGGTGAAGGGGAACTCGACGACGAGGGGCGCACGGAGCACCTCGGGTGGGGAGGCGGCTGCTGTCATGGAGGTTCTCCGATACTCGAAACGGTCAATACACACGCACGTGAAGCCCAACCCCACCGACACGATCCAGCCGGCGTTTGAGCCGCAGGGCCCGAGACAACGCCCACCGGCACCCAATCCAGCCCCGCCGGCACCCAATCCAGCCCCGCCGGCCCCCCAACCCCGCCCCGCCGGCCCCCAATCCAGCCCCGCCGGCGTTTGAGGCGCGGGGGTCCGGGGGCGGAGCCCCGCAACGGCGCCGCACCGGCACTCGACCGCCGGACCCGGCACGGCATCCGCCGAATCACCAGGCCCCCGCCGGATCGAAAGGGCACCGCAGGGCCCCGCCTACTCCCGCCGGTACAGCGGCGCCCGCTTCTCGGCGAACGCCCGCGCCCCCTCCTTCGCGTCGGCCGTGTCGAAGATCGGCCACCCCCGCACCAGTTCGGCGGCCAGCCCTTCCCGCTCGGTCATCTCGGCCGTCTCGTAGACGGAGGCCTTGACGGCCTCGACGGCCAGCGGCCCGCACGCGTTGATCCGCCCGGCGATCTCCAACGCCGCCTCCAGCGCGCCCCCCTGCGGGACCACCCGCCCGATCAGCCCGATCCGGGCGGCCTCCTCGGCGGAGTAGGGGCGCCCGGTGAGCAGCATCTCCAGCGCGTGCGTCCGCGGGATCTGCCGTGGCAGCCGTACCGTCGAGCCGCCGATCGGGAACAGGCCGCGCTTGACTTCGAACAGTCCGAAGGTGGCGCCTTCACCCGCGACGCGGATGTCCGTGCCCTGGAGGATCTCGGTCCCGCCGGCCACGCAGTAGCCCTCCACCGCCGCGATCACCGGCTTGCGCGGCCGGTGGTGGCGGAGCATCGCCTTCCAGTGCAGGTCGGGGTCGGCTTTCAGCCGGTCCCGGTACTGGTCTCCGGCCATCCCCTTCCCGGCCAGCGCCTTGAGGTCCATCCCGGCGCAGAAGTCCCCGCCCGCGCCGGTCAGGACCACCGAGCGGACCGTGTCGTCGGCGTCCGCCTCCAGCCAGCCGTCGTAGAGGCCCACCAGCAGCGGCAGCGAGAGCGCGTTCTTCGCCTCGGGTCTGTTCATGGTGAGCACCAGCGTGGCGCCGTGGCGCTCCACGGTGAGGTGTTCGGTCCCACCCATTGCCGTCCTCCCGTCTCAAGACCTAGAACAGGTTGCAGGAGGGCCCGGTGCAGTTCAATAGTTTTCTGACACCCAGTCAGATTTCTTGGGTCGCGCCCTTCCCACTTGTGCTGGGCAACGCTCTAATGACCGCCGGGCAGCACAGCCATGGCCCGGCAACGCGAAACCTCGGGGGTGAGGAGGAACGGTGGAGTACAACCTTGCCGACCTGTTCGAGTCGGTCGTCGACGTGGTCCCGGACCGCGAGGCCCTTGTGTACGTGGACCACCCCGGCACCGGCGCCGAGCGCCGCCTCACGTACGCGGAGCTGGACGCCGCGGCGAACCGCATCGCGCACCACCTGCTGGACAGCGGACTGAAGGCCGGCGAGCACCTGGGCCTGCACCTCTACAACGGGATCGAGTACCTCCAGACCGTCCTGGCCTGCCTCAAGGCCCGCCTCGTACCGGTGAACGTCAACTACCGGTACGTGGAGGAGGAGCTGGTCTACCTCTACGACGACGCCGATCTCGCCGCGCTCGTCTTCGAGGGCGAGTTCACCGGGCGGGTGGCGGCAGCCCTTCCGCAGACGCCCAAACTGCGCCACCTGATCCGGGTCGGTCCGGTCCCGGAGGGCGCTCCGGAGCCGTCCGTCGCGCCGGTCGCGTACGCGGACGCGGAGGCGGCCGGGTCGCCCGAGCGCGGTTTCGCGCCCCGCTCCCCCGACGACCTGTTCATCATCTACACGGGCGGCACCACCGGCATGCCCAAGGGCGTCATGTGGCGCGCGGAAGACCTGTTCTTCGCGGGGCTGTTCGGCGGCGAGCCTTCGGGCGAGCCGGTGAAGCGGCCCGAGGAGCTGGCCGAGCGGGTGGCGGCGAAGGACGCCGGGCTGACCTTCTTCCCCGCACCCCCACTGATGCACGGCACCTCGACGCTGACCTCGTTCATCGCCTTCAACTACGGCCAGCGGGTGGTCATCCACCGCAAGTACGCGCCGGAGGAGGTGCTCCGCACGATCGAGAAGGAGAAGGTGTCGAGCGTGTCGCTGGTGGGCGACGCGATGCTCCGGCCGCTCATCGACGCCCTGAAGGGCCCGCTGAAGGGGACCGACCTGTCCTCCCTGTTCAGCGTCTCCTCCTCCGGGGCGATCATGTCGGAGACGGTCCGGGCGGAGTTCCAGCAGCTCGTCCCGAACGTGCTGCTACTGAACAACTTCGGCTCTTCGGAGTCCGGTTCGAACGGCCGGGCGGCCGACGACTCGGGGCCGGAGAAGGGTTTCCGCCTCGTGGTCAACGACCGTACGCAGGTGGTGGATCCGGTGACGCACGAGCCGGTGCCGGTGGGCGTGCCGGGGCGGCTCGCGCAGCGCGGCCACGTCCCGCTGGGCTACTACAACGACGCGGCGAAGACCGCCGAGACCTTCTTCCAGAAGGGCGCCGAGCGGTGGGTGCTGCTCGGGGACATGGCGACGGTGGACGAGGAGGGCATCGTCACGGTCCTCGGGCGCGGCTCGCAGTGCATCAACACGGGCGGCGAGAAGGTGTATCCGGAGGAGGTCGAGCAGGCGCTGAAGTCCCATCCGGACGTGTACGACGCCCTGGTCGCCGGGGTGCCGGACGCGAAGTGGGGCAATCACGTCGCGGCGGTGGTCCAGGTCCGGGCGGGCGCCCAGGCACCGACGCTGGACGAGATCCAACGACACTGCCGGACCAGACTGGCGGGCTACAAGATCCCGCGCCAGCTGGTCGTCACGCCGGCCATCCAACGCTCGCCGAGCGGCAAGGCGGACTACCGCTGGGCGAAGTCGGTGGCGACGGAGGCGGACGCGCACCCGATCCCCTGACCCGCGCCCCGCGCCCCGCGCCCCCCGCACTGGGACCCGCCCCGCCCCGCCGCCGCAGGCAGGGGGCGAGCGGATCCCGGTCGTCACGGGGGGGGGACCGGGATCCGCGGAAACCCCGGGCCCGGCGCCACCCGGCCGGGCGGGGGCGGGGTGCGGCTCCTCAGGCTCCGGTGGCCAGGAAGGCCTCCACGCGGGTCGCGAACCGCTGCGGGTCGTCCAGCCAGGGGAAGTGCGCTCCGGCCGCCTGGACGTCGACGATGCCCTGCGGGAACAAGCCCGCGAGGTCGGCGGCGAGAGCGGGGGTGGGGTTGCTGTCCAATTCCCCGGCCAGCACCAGTACCTCGCCGGTGACGCCGCGGAGCCCGGCCCGGGTGGCGGGCGGATCGAAGGCGCCGGGGGCCGCGTAGGCGGCGGCCGCCACCGGGTTCTTCTCGCCGTCGCTCGCGGCGAGGTGGGCGCGCGCCGCCTCGTCCCAGCGCCCGTACGCGAGGGGCATCACCTCGCGCCAGTCCGCCGGGGTCGGGGTGCCCACGGCCGTCAGGATCCGTTCGTAGGCGGCGATGGCCGTGTCGTACGGCTCGCTGCCCGCCCGCACCCGGACCGCCTCCAGGCGCTGCTCCGGGGTGGCGTCGAGGTCGACGGCCCAGCAGGTCGGGGTGACCAGGACCAGCCGGCGCAGCCGGTCGGGGTGGGCGGCCGCGTACAGCTGGGCGAGGTTGCCTCCGGCCGAGTGGGCCAGTACGTCCATGCGCTCCAGACCGAGGTGGACCCGGAGCGCCTCGACGTCGGCGACCTGGTGGTCGACCCGGTAGGTGGACTCGTCCGCCGGGACCGCCGAGTCGCCCGTGCCCCGCAGGTCGAGGAGGATCAGCCGGCGTCCGGCGGTCAGCCCGCCGAGGTCGCCCAGGTAGGTGGAGGCCCGCATGGCGCCGCCCGGGAGGCAGACGAGCGGTTCGCCCTCGCCGCGGACGTGGTACGCGAGTGCGGTTCCGTCATAGGTGTTGAAGATCGGCATGCACCGATCCCACCATGCGATCACTCGTTCGAGTCATTGATTTAGCCGCCGGGCTGGGGCAATCTACCGAATGATCGGTCGGTTCTTGCTCGGCTCACGGCTCACGATGGGGTGACGACATGACGGCGTTCGGGGATGTCCACGACGAAAGCGAGCGGCTGAGCGGCGACGAGCTGGCCGCGCTCCAGCTCAAGCGGCTGCGCGCCACCCTGAGCCGCGTCTACGAGCGGGTCCCCCACTATCGGCAGGCCTTCGACAAGGCCGGCGTGCACCCCGACGACTGCCGCTCCCTCGCCGACCTCTCCCTCTTCCCCTTCACCACCAAGGCCGACCTGCGCGACCAGTACCCCTTCGGCATGTTCGCGGTGCCCCGCTCCGAGGTGCGCCGCGTCCACGCCTCCAGCGGCACCACGGGCCGCCCCACCGTCGTCGGGTACACCGACACGGACCTGTCCACCTGGGCGGACGTCGTGGCCCGGTCCATCCGGGCCGCGGGTGGCAGACCGGGCCAGATGGTGCACATCGCGTACGGGTACGGCTTGTTCACGGGCGGTCTCGGTGCGCACTACGGCGCGGAGCGGCTCGGCTGTACGGTCGTCCCGGCGTCCGGCGGGATGACCGACCGCCAGGTCCGGCTGATCCAGGACTTCCGGCCGGAGATCATCATGGTGACCCCCTCGTACATGCTCACGCTGCTGGACGAGATGGAGCGCCAGGGGATCGACCCGCGCAGCACCTCGCTCCGTACGGGCATATTCGGCGCGGAGCCGTGGACCGAGGAGATGCGCCGGGAGATCGAGCAGCGGCTCGACATCGATGCGGTGGACATCTACGGCCTGTCCGAGGTGATGGGGCCGGGCGTGGCCCAGGAGTGCGTGGAGGCCAAGGACGGTCTGCACATCTGGGAGGACCACTTCTATCCGGAGGTCGTCGACCCGTTCACCGGCGAGGTGCTGCCGGAGGGAGAGTCCGGGGAGCTGGTGTTCACCTCCCTCACGAAGGAGGCCATGCCGATCATCCGCTATCGGACCAGGGATCTGACCCGGCTGCTGCCTGGTACGGCGCGGCCGGCCTTCCGGCGGATGGAGAAGGTGACGGGCCGCAGCGACGACATGATCATCCTGCGGGGGGTCAACCTCTACCCGACGCAGATCGAGGAGATCCTGCTGCGCACGCCCGGCCTGGCCCCGCACTTCCAGCTGCGGCTGACCCGCGAGGGTCGGATGGACGCCCTGACCGTGCGGGTGGAGGCCCGCCGGGAGGCGGACCCCGATCAGCGGCGGGCCGCGGCCGCGGCCGTGGTCCGCGCGGTCAAGGAGGGCGCCGGGGTCTCGGTGGCCGTGGAAGTGGTCGACCCGGAAACCCTGGAACGCTCCGTGGGCAAGATCAAGCGGATGGTGGACCTGAGAGGAGCGCAGTAGCCGGCGCGGACTCTGGAGGATGCGCGGCGAAGGCACCGGAACCACCCCTTCGGGCCTACTTCGGGGGAGCCTCCGAGACCCGGCGGGCCCCTCCGGGTAGTCCATGAGGCGTGACCTCGATCTTCCGCCGGCTCCACGACCGGCTCCAGGCCTCCCCGGCCGGCCTGGCGTGGAGCCGGGGTCGGGAGATGGAGCTCATGCACCGGGCGATGGGCTTCGCCGCCCTCGGCTTCCTGACCCTGGTGCCGTTGCTGGTGGTCGTCGCGGCCGCCGCCCCGGGCAGCGGCTCCGGCTTCGGCCGCTGGCTCGGCCAGGCCCTCGGGGTCACCGCGTCGTCACGGGCCCGGGTCGAGATGCTGTTCGCCGCGGCCGACCTGGCCCTCGAACGGACCACGGCCTTCGGACTCGCGGCCCTCGCCGTCTTCGGCCTGACCTTCGGCTCGGCCGTGCAAACGGGGTACGAGAAGGTCTGGGACCTGCCCACCGCCCGCTGGCACACCATGTGGCGGCACGTCGTCTGGCTCGCCCTGCTGGTCTGCTACCTGGCGCTGCTGGTCGGGATCCCCACGCCGTCAAACGACGCCGTCGGCACGATCCTCGGCACGACCGGCGACGTCGTCGGCACCTGCGTCTTCTTCTGGGGCTCCCAGCGGCTGCTGCTCGGCGGGCGGGTCCGCTGGCGGGCGCTGCTGCCGGGGGCGGTGGCGACCAGCATCGGCCTGCTCGGCCTGCGGGTCTTCTCCCAGCTGGTGTTCTCCCCCCTGATCGCGTCCAACGCCGTCACCTACGGGCCCTTCGGCACGCTGCTGGTCGTCCAGTCCTGGCTGGTCGGCGTCGGCTTCGTCGTCTACGGCGGCGCCCTCGTCGGCCGCCTGGTCCACGAACACCTCATCGCCCGCCGCCTGCGACACTCCGGCCTGCCGCCCGAATGACACCCCGCCGGTCGCGAGCGCGGGGCCGGACGACCCCTCGACGCGGTGTCAACGGTTCGGTCGGGGCTCCTGCCCGAAACGGTCGCGCAGCTCGCGCTTGAGGATCTTGCCGCTGGCATTGCGCGGGAGGGCGTCCACGAACAGCACCCGCTTCGGAGCCTTGAAACGGGCCAGCTTCTCCCGGGCGTACTCCAGCAGCTCCGCCTCCGTCACTTCTCCGCGCGGTACCACGACGGCCGTGACCGCCTCGATCCACCGCTCGTCGGGCAGGCCCACCACCGCCGCCTCGGCGACCCCCGGGTGGGTGTACAGCACGTCCTCGACCTGCCGGGAGGCCACCAGTACACCGCCCGAGTTGATGACGTCCTTCACCCGGTCGACGACCGTGAAGTACCCCTCGGCGTCCCGCACCGCGAGGTCCCCGGAGCGGAACCAGCCGTCCCGGAAGGCCTTCTTCGTCGCCTCCGGGTCGTTCCAGTAGCCCAGGCACAGCTGGGGCGAGCGGTACACCACCTCGCCCGCCGTGCCGTCCGGCACGTCCGCGCCGTCCTCGTCGACGACCTTCGCCTCGACGTGGCGGACGGGCCGCCCGCAGGACTCCATCCGCCCCTCGTGCTCGTCCGGTCCCAGGACGGTGGCCAGCGGGCCGATCTCGCTCTGCCCGAAGCAGTTGTAGAAGCCGAGTCCGGGCAGCCGCGCCCGCAGCCGCTCCAGTACGGGCACCGGCATGATCGAGGCCCCGTAGTAGGCCTTGCGCAACGCGCCCAGTTCGCGGCGTCCGAAGTCCGGATGGCCCGCGATCCCGATCCACACGGTGGGTGGCGCGAACAGGCTGTCGGCCCGCCCCTCCTCCACCAGGCCGAAGATCTCCTCGGCGACCGGCGCGTCCAGGATCGTGTTCTGCGCGCCCACCGCCAGGTAGGGCAGTAGGAAGACGTGCATCTGCGCCGAGTGGTAGAGCGGCAGCGAGTGCACCGGCCGGTCGGCCTCGGCCAGGTCCAGCGCCTCGATCGCGCTCTCGTACTCGTGGACCAGTGCCTTGTGGGTCATCATCGCGCCCTTGGGCAGCGCGGTGGTCCCGGAGGTGTAGAGCAGCTGCACCACGGCGTCCGGTTCGCGGTCCGCCGTGAAGGGCAGCGGCTCGGCGAGCTCCCCCAGGAAGGAGCCGGGGGCGTCGCGCAGCGGCCGCACGACGTGGCCCGCGGGGATCCGCCCGGCCAGGTCCGGGTCGGCGAGGACCAGCGGGCTCGTGCAGTCGTCCAGGATGTGCGCGAGGTCCTCGCCGGTGAGGTTCTGGTTGACCGGGACGTGCGTGAGCCCGGCCCGGGCGCAGGCGAGGAAGGCGAGCAGGTAGGCGTCGGAGTTGTGGGCGAAGGTCGCGACCCGGTCGCCGTCGGCCAGTCCGTACCGCTCCCGCAGGACGGCGGCCCCGGTGGAGACCGCGGCGTCGAGTTCCGCGTACGTCCAGGTCCGATCGTGGTAGCGGACCGCCGGCCGGTCGGGGACCCGCAGTGCGCTGTCGCGCACCAGCCCGTCGACCGTGTTCCGTCGCACCGACCGCCCTGCCCGCTCCGACTGCGCTGCCGTCATGGCGTGATCCTCGTCTCCTCGCGCGCCCGAGGTCAAGAACCGGAACAACCGGGATACCAAACGGGATGTTGACAGATCATCAGGGTGCCTGCATGAGTGTGGGGGCACGCAAGCACCGCCTGCACCACGGGCAACCACGCCCCGCCACAGGCTACTTGGGAGATCATGTTGCGCTTTTTCCACGGAAAACTCCGCACCCGCCCGCTGCTGCGGCGCGCCGCTCTCGCCGGCGCCGCCCTGCTCGCCGTCACCGCGGCGGCCCCTCAGGCCTCGGCCGCGACGGACGCCGCCGACCGCGGGCCGTCCGGCGGCGGCCTGTCCGCCGTCATCCGGTACACCGAGAACGGCATCCCGCACATCCTGGCCCAGGACTACGCGCACCTCGGATTCGGCAGCGGCTGGGCCCAGGCAGCCGACCAGGTCTGCGTCCTGGCCGACGGGTTCGTGACCGTGGCCGGGGAGCGCTCGCGCTGGTTCGGCGCGGTCGCGGCGCCCGACGGCTCGCTGTCCTCGGCGACGAGGAACCTCTCCAGCGACCTGTACTTCAAGGGGGTGCGGGAGTCCGCCACGGTCGAGAAGCTCCTCGCCACGCCCGCCCCGGCCGGACCCAGCAAGGACCTCAAGGAGCTGATGCGGGGCTGGGCGGCCGGGTACAACGCCTGGCTCGCCCAGAACGAGATCACCGATCCGGCCTGCAAGGGCGCCGCCTGGGTGCACCCGGTCACCACCCTCGACGTGGCCTCCCGCGGCTTCGCCGTCTCGGTGCTCGGCGGCCAGGGGCGCGCCGTCGACGACATCGCCGCGGCGCAGCCGCCGGGCCGGACGGTCGGTGGGGCCGCCCGTACCGGGCCCGCCGAGGGCGACCCGGCAGCACTCGCCGAGGCGGCCCGGGCCTTCTTCGACACGAGCCGCTACGACATGGGCTCCAACGCGGTGGCCTTCAGCGGCTCCACCACCGCGAACGGCCGGGGCCTGCTGCTCGGGAACCCGCACTACCCCTGGCAGGGCGGCCGCCGGTTCTGGCAGTCGCAGCAGACCATACCCGGCGAGTTGAACGTGTCCGGCGGCTCCCTGCTGGGCACCGCAGTGGTCAACATCGGCTTCAACGAGAAGGTGGCCTGGAGCCACACCGTGGCCACCGGCACCCCCGTCAACCTGCACCAGCTCACCCTTGACCCGGCCGACCCCACCGTCTATCTCGTCGACGGCACGCCGGAGAAGATGACGCAGCGCACGGTCAGCGTCCGCGTCGCCGGTGCCGCTCCCGTCACCCGCACCCAGTGGTGGACCCGCTACGGACCCGTGGTCACGGGCCTCGGCCCGGGCCTCCCGCTGCCGTGGACGACCGGCACGGCCTACGCGCTGAACGACCCGAACGCGGCCAACCTGCGCGGCTCCGACACCGCCCTCGCCATGGGCAAGGCCCGCTCGGTCGCCGGGATCCAGGACGCGCTGCGGCGCACCCAGGGCCTGCCCTGGGTCAACACGGTCGCCGCGGACTCGGCCGGCGGCACGCTGTTCACGCAGTCCCAGGTGCTCCCCCGGATCACCGACGAGCTCGCCGCCCGTTGCTCCACCCCGCTCGGCCGGGCCACCTACCCGGCGTCCGGGCTCGCGGTCCTCGACGGTGCGCGCGGTGACTGCGCGCCCGGCTCGGATCCGGACGCGGTGCAGCCCGGGGTGTTCGGTCCGGCGAAGGCACCGGCGCTGCGCGACGCCCCGTACGCCGAGAACTCCAACGACAGCGCCTGGCTGGCCAATGCCGACCGGCCACTGACCGGGTACGAGCGGATCTGGGGCAATACCGGCACCCCGCGGTCGCTGCGCACCCGCGGCGCCGTCGAGGACGTGGCGGCGATGGCCGGGAAGGGCCGGCTGACCGTGGCCGACCTCCAGGAGCAGCAGTTCGCGAACCGGGTCCCGGCCGGCGATCTGGCGGCGGCCGACGCGGCGAAGGCCTGCGCGGCCCTGCCCGGCGGTGCGGCCACCGCGAGCGACGGCCGGTCGGTGGACGTCTCGGCGGCCTGCCCGGTGTTGGCGGGCTGGGACCGTACGGCCGACACCGGCAGCCGTGGCGCGCTGCTCTTCGACCGGTTCTGGCGCAGGCTCACGGCGGGCACGGCGGCCAAGGACCTGTGGCTGGTGCCGTTCTCGGCGGCCGATCCCGTCCACACTCCCCGTACGCTCAACCAGGCGGCGCCCGGGATCGGTCGGGCGCTCGCGGACGCGGTCGTGGAGCTGACGGCGGCCGGGATCGCGCTGGACGCGCCGCTCGGCGAGCACCAGTTCGTGGTGCGCGGCGGGCAGCGGCTGCCGGTGCCGGGCGGTACCGAGGCGCTGGGCGTGTGGAACAAGGTCGAGGCGTCGTGGAACGCGGCGGCCGGGGGCTACCCCGAGGTCGTGCACGGCTCCAGCCACGTCCAGGCGGTCGGCTGGGACGGCGGCCGCTGCCCGGTGGCGCGCACGCTGCTGACGTACGGGCAGTCGTCGAACCCGGCCTCGCCGTACTACGCCGACCAGACCCGGCTGTTCTCCCAGGAGCGGTGGGTGACCTCGCGGTTCTGCGAGCGGGACATCCTGACCTCGCCGCAGCTGAAGGTGGTCCGGCCGCGCGAGCGCCGCTGAGCTGCGCCGGGCGGTGCGCGGCGGGGCAGGATCGTCCGGTCCCGCCGCGTGCGTTCAGGGGCTGACGGCGAGGAACAGGTACGCGGCCAGCACCACGAGGTGGACGCCGCCCTGGAGCAGAGTGGCCCGGCCGGGTGCGATCGTGAGGGCGCTGACCACGACGGTCAGGGCGAGCAGCACCATGTGGATCGGCCCGAGGCCCAGCAGCAGCGGGCCGGAGAGCCAGATGGAGGCCAGTGCGATGGCGGGGATGGTCAGGCCGATGCTGGCGATGGCGGAGCCGTAGGCCAGGTTGAGGCTGGTCTGGACGCGGTCGCGGCGCGCGGCGCGGACGGCGGCGAGGGTCTCGGGGGCGAGCACCAACAGGGCGATGACGACCCCGACGACGGCGTTGGGCAGGCCCGCGGCGATCACGGCCGCCTCGATGGTGGGCGAGACGGCCTTGGCGTTGCCGACGACGGCGATGAGCGCGACCAACAGCAGGCCGAGGCTGACCAGGGCGGCGCGGGCGGTGGGCGGCGCGGCGTGCTGCCCGTCGCCGCCGCCGTCATCGTCGGCCTCCTTCGCGCCGGGCTGGGTGACCCCGGTGGCGACGGGGAGGAAGTAGTCCCGGTGGCGGACCGTCTGGACGGCGATGAACAGTCCGTACAGGGCGAGCGAGGCGACGGCGGCGAAGGTCAGCTGGGCGGTGGAGAACTCCGGCCCCGGCTTGCTGGTGGTGAACGTCGGCAGGACCAGGCTGAGGACGGCCAGGGTCGCCACGGTGGCCAGGGCCGCGCCGGAGCCCTCGGCGTTGAAGACGGCGACCCTGTTGCGCAGGGCGCCGACGAGCAGGGACAGCCCGACGATGCCGTTGCAGGTGATCATGACGGCGGCGAAGACGGTGTCCCGGGCGAGGGAGGCGGTCTTGTCGCCGCCGCCGACCATCAGGGTGACGATGAGGGCCACTTCGATGACGGTGACGGCGACGGCCAGGACGAGCGAGCCGAAGGGCTCGCCCACCCGGTGGGCCACGACCTCGGCGTGGTGGACGGCCGCCAGCACCGCTCCCGCGAGACACAGCGCGACCAGGCCCACGGCGAATCCGGGCAGATCGCGTCCCCAGCTGAAGACGAGCGCGAGGAGCGCCACCACGGGGACGATGACGGTCCAGTCAATAAGGGAGAATTTGCGGGTTGCCGTACTCATATCGGCCAACTTGCCAGAACTGTCCTCCGAGTGCGGCACATGGTGCGCATCCGGGGCCCTGACGTGGCACTTCTCACGCACGTTCGGGCGTGGCGCGGCGGAGCGGGACCCCGGCCCCGCTCCGCCGCGCCCGGCCGCGCTGCGCCCCGTGCGCGCCGCTCACACGGCGCGCTCGCGGCCCTCCCAGTACGGGTCGCGCAGCCGCCTCTTGTACAGCTTGCCGTTCGGGTCGCGCGGCATCGTCTCGATGAAGTCGACCGACTTCGGCCGCTTGAAGCCGGCCAGCTGCCGTTCGCAGTGGTGCAGGATCTCGGCGGCGAGGGCGTCCCCGGCCACGAAGCCCTCGGCCGGTTCGACGACCGCCTTCACCTCCTCGCCCCAGTCGGCGTGCGGAATGCCGAAGGCGGCGGCGTCGGCGACCGCCGGGTGGGTGAGCAGGGCGGACTCGATCTCGGCCGGGTAGATGTTCACCCCGCCCGAGATGATCATGTCGATCTTGCGGTCGCGGAGGAAGAGGTACCCCTCCTCGTCCATCAGCCCGAGGTCGCCGACCGTGAAGAAGTCGCCGATGCGGTTCTTCTCCGTCTTGTCCTCGTCCTTGTGGTAGCTGAAGCCGCCCGTGTTCATCTTCAGGTAGACGGTGCCGAGTTCACCGGGCGGCAGCCGGTTGCCGTCGTCGTCGAAGATGGCGAGTTCGCTGATGGGCCAGGCCTTGCCGACCGTCCCGGGCTTCTTCAGCCAGTCCTCGGCGGTGGCGAACGCTCCGCCGCCCTCACTGGCCGCGTAGTACTCCTCCACGCAGGTGCCCCACCAGTCGATCATCGCCCGCTTGACGTGGTCCGGGCAGGGCGCGGCCCCGTGGATGGCGTGCCGCATCGAGGAGACGTCGTACGCGTCCTTCGTCTCCTGCGGGAGGGCGAGGAGCCGGTGGAACTGCGTCGGGACCATGTGGGTGTGCGTGCACGCGTGGCCGTCGATGAGGCGGAGCATCTCCTGCGGGGTCCAGCGGTCCATCAGGACCAGCGGGTGTCCGATGTGCAGTGCTGCGCCCGCGAATTGGAGCACGGCGGTGTGGTACAGCGGGGAGCACACCAGGTGCACGTTGCCGTCGAACGGGCGGATGCCGAAGATCCCGAGGAATCCGCCGAGGTGGGTCTCCTCCGGGAGTTTGCCGGGCAGCGGGCGGCGGATGCCGCGCGGACGCCCGGTGGTGCCGGAGGTGTAGTTCATCACCCACCCCAGGGTGCGCTCCGCCGGGGGCTGCGCGGACTGCCCGCCGAGGAGTTCGGCATACGGGCGGAAGCCGGCGACGGCTCCGACCGCGTAGCGGTGGCTCGCGGGCAGGCCCGCCTCGTCGGCCGCGGCGGTGGCGGCGTCGGCGAAGCGCTCGTGGGCGATGAGGACCTTGGCGCCGGAGTCGGAGACGATCCAGGCGATCTCGGGCCCGACGAGGTGGTGGTTGACCGGGACCAGGTAGAAGCCGACCTGGGAGGCGGCGAGGTAGGCGGTGAGGAGCTCCACGCCGTTGGGGAGGACGACGGCGAAGACGTCGCCCCGCTGCAGGCCGGCGGCGCGCAGTCCGTGGACGAGGCGGTTGACGTCGGCGTGCAGCCGGCCGGCGGTCCACTCCTCGCCCTCGGGGGTGATCAGTACGGTGCGCTCGGGGTCGGCGGCGGCTTGCGCCCAGAATCCTCCCCCGGGCATCGTCCGGGGGGACCCCGCTACGGGCTGGTCACTCATGCTGATCACACCTTTCGGGCCCGGCCGGCGATGCGGTTGATGCGGTCGATGGCGCGCTCGAAGCCGCCGGTGAGCTCGTCGAAGACGGCTTGGACGCTGCGTTCGGAGTTCATCCGGCCGACGATCTGGCCGACGGGGGTGCCCAGCAGCGGCTGGACCTCGTACTTCTGGATCCGGGAGACCGCCTCGGCGACCAGCAGGCCCTGGAGCGGCATCGGGAGCGCGCCGGGGCCGTCGGGGTCGTCCCAGGCGTCGGTCCACTCGGTGCGCAGCTGGCGGGCGGGTTTGCCGGTGAGGGCGCGGGAGCGGACGGTGTCGCCGGAGCCGGCGGCGAGCAGCTTCTCGGTGAGGGCGCGCGAGTGCAGGTCGGCTTCGGTGGTGGTGAGCCAGAGGGAGCCGAGCCAGGCGCCCTGGGCGCCGAGGGCGAGGCCGGCGGCGATCTGCTCGCCGCTGCCGATGCCGCCGGCGGCGAGGACGGGGAGCGGGGCGACGGCCTCGGCGATCTCGGGGACCAGGACCATCGTGGCGATGTCGCCGGTGTGGCCGCCGGCCTCGTAGCCCTGGGCGACGACGACGTCGATGCCGGCTTCGGCGTGGCGGCGGGCGTGCTTGGCACTGCCGGCGAGGGCGGCGACGAGGACGCCGTGGTCGTGGGCGCGTGCGATGACGTCGGCGGGCGGGGAACCGAGGGCGTTGGCCAGGAGTTTGATGGGGTAGTCGAAGGCGACGTCGAGCTGGTTGCGGGCGACCTGCTCCATCCAGCCGGTGATCCGCCAGCCGGAGGCCTCTCCCTCGGCCAGTTCGGGCACGTGGTGCTTGGCGAGGGTGTCGCGTACGAAGGCGCGGTGCCCGGCCGGGATCATCGCCTCGATGTCGGCCTCGCTGATGCCGTCGACGGCCTTCTTGGCGGGCATGACGACGTCGAGGCCGTACGGCTTGCCGTCGGTGTGTTCCTGCATCCAGTCGAGGTCGCGTTTGAGGTCGTCGGGGGCGGTGTAGCGGACGGCGCCGAGGACGCCGAAGCCGCCGGCGCGGGTGATGGCCGCGGCGACCGCCGGAAAGGGCGTGAAGCCGAAGATGGCGTGCTCGACTCCCAGTTTCTTGCTCAGCTCCGTCTCCATGGTCGGCAGCATGCCGCAGCCCGGCGGCCGAGGGAAGAGATTTCCTGATGCATCGTCAGATTCTTTGGGGGCCGGTCGGTGCGGGGCCCGCCGTGCCGGCGGGCAGATACTTCGGGAGGGTGCGGCGGCTGACGGGAGGACCGGTCATGGAGGACCACGGGGCGGCGGGCAGGGAGGTCGCCGCAGGAGCGTCGGCGTCCCCCGCCGACGGGGCGGGAAGCGGCTGCGTCGGACCGGAGGGGCCGGCGGTCGGGGCCGCGGTCGGGGACGTCCCGGACGCAGCCGGCGGTTATGAGCCGAAGGTGCGGCCGGGCGCGCGCGGGCCGGGGTTGAGTCGGCGGCGGCTCGCAGGGCGGTTGCTGGCGCTCGGCGGGGTGCTCGTGCTGCACGCCGCGCTGCCCGGGGCCGCGGGGGCCGCGGGCAATCCGGCCGAGCGGCGCGCACTCCAGGGGCTGCGCCTGCGGTACGGGTCGCCGCGACAGGCCGGACTGGTCGAGAAACACCTAGAGGCGGCGGCCGACGAGGCCCGGCGGTTCCTCGGCCCCTCCCCCGAACGTCCTTACTACGCCGGGGCCGTGGTGCTCGCCGGGCGGGGCCGCACGATCGCCCTGCACCGCGCCATGGGCGAGGCCGTCCGGTACGCGGACTACGACGGCCGCACCGACCGGGTCCTGGAGTTCCCGGCGGCGCAGCGCATCCCGATGGCCGAGGACACCGTCTTCGACCTGGCGTCGCTGACCAAGCTGTTCACTGCACTGCTGGCCGTGCAGCAGATGGAGCGCGGCAATCTGGAGCTGGAGGCTCCGGTGGACCGGTACCTGCCCGAGTTCACCGGCGGCGGCAAGGAGCTGATCACGGTCCGTCAGCTGCTCACGCACACCTCGGGGCTCCGCTCCTGGGCGCCGTTCTACCAGCAGTCCACCCGCGAGGGGCAGTTGCGGATGCTGTGGGCGGTGTGCCCGCAGGAACCCCCGGGGACGGTGTACCGGTACTCCGATCTGAACCTGATAGCGCTTCAGCTGCTCCTGGAACGGATCACCGGTCACCCCCTCGATCTCCTGCTCCAGGACGAGATCACTGCTCCGCTCGGGATGCACCGCACTCGTTACAACCCGCCGTTCTCCTGGCGCCGCGTCACCGCCGCCACCGAAGTGCAGCGGCCCCCCTGGTCCGGCCTGGACCGCGGACTGGTCTGGGGCGAGGTCCACGACGAGAACGCCCACGCCCTCGGCGGCGTCGCCGGCCACGCCGGCGTCTTCGGCACGGCCTGGGACCTGGCCGTCCTCGCCCGCACCCTCCTCGACGGCGGCGTGTACGCCGGCCGTCGCATCCTGCGCCCCGCCTCCGTGGAGCTGCTCTTCACCGACTTCAACACCGCCTTCCCCGGCGACGACCACGGACTCGGCTTCGAGCTCTACCAGCACTGGTACATGGGGGCCATGGCCACTCCGCACTCCGCCGGCCACACCGGCTTCACGGGAACCTCCCTGGTCCTGGACCCCTCCACCGACTCCTTCCTGGTCCTGCTCGGCAACTCCGTCCACCCCGTCCGCACGTGGCGGGCCGGCAGCGCGCCGCGGGTCGCGGTCGGCAACCGCTTCGCCCGCGCCGTCCCGGTCCGTACGAAGCACGGCGGCCCGGCCTGGTACTCGGGCATGGAGACCGGCGGGTCCGGCACCCTCACCCTGCCGCCGCTGGCCCCGGCCACCGCCGCGGCCCGGCTGCGCTGCGCCGTGTGGTGGGACACCGTGCCCGGCGAGGGCGCCTTCCACCTGGAGGCCTCGGCCGACGGGGAGTCGTGGGAGCCGCTGCCGTTCAGCACGCAGCGTTCGACGGGCGGGACCCCCGAGCAGTGGCCCCGGGGCAGCGCCGGCGGCTGGTCCGGCCGGATCTGGCACCGCCTCGAAGCCCCGCTCACCGCCTGGGCGGGGCGCCCGGTCCAGCTGCGCTTCCGGCACGCCGCGACCGGCCGCTACGTCGGGCGCGGGGTGTACGTGGACGTCGTACGGGTGGCGGAACCGGCCCGGCTCCTGTTCACGGAGGACCGCCCGGCCGACGCGTCCCGCATCGAGGCCATCGGCTGGACCCGGTCGACGGACTAGCCGTTCGGCCGGCCTTCGCGGACCAGGCAGAACGGGCCGCGCCGGCCACCGCCACCCGGCGCGCGCTGGACGACCTGTTCGACGGGTTCACGCTCCCGGAGCGCACGCCACGACCGGGGGCATAAAACCGTGCCCGCCTCCGTTGGTAGTCGTTGAGTTTCGTTGACTGTTCAATTCCCGCAAGCAGCCCAACCGAAGGCAGGTACACGGACATGGCGACCGCGGACATCGACTGGGACCACCCGAAGGACCCCAAGCAGGGCACCTGGCAGCTCGACCACGTCAAGCAGTACGTCGGATCGGACGGGGCCGAGGGCCAGTACTGGAACGGCACCCAGACCCTGCTGCTCACCACCGTGGGCCGGGTCTCCGGCAACGCCGTGCGCACCCCGCTGATCTACGGCGAGGCCGACGGCCGCTACCTCGTCGTCGCCTCCAAGGGCGGCGACCCCGAACACCCGCTCTGGTACAAGAACCTGACGGCCCGCCCCGACGTGCGCATCCAGGTCGGCCCGAAGGTCCTCCAGGGCACGGCCCGCACGGCGACCGCCGAGGAGCGCACCGCTTACTGGCCCGTGATGGTGAAGCACTGGCCCGCGTACGACGAGTACCAGAGCAAGACGGACCGCGAGATCCCGATCGTCGTCATCGAGGCGGCCGGACCCTCCGCATAGCGGCGGTCCCCGGTCAGTGCCCCAGCACGGCCATCGCCGCATTGTGGCCGGGGACCCCGCTGACGCCGCCTCCGCGCACGGCGCCCGCGCCGCACAGCAGGACGTTGGCGTACGGGGTCCCCACACCCCAGCGGTCTCCCCCGCCCCGAGCGGCCCCCTCTCCGTCCTCGGCGGGGTCGGCGTACGGCCAGGACAGGTCCCGGTGGAAGATGTGCCCGCCGGGCAGCCGCAGTTCGCGCTCCAGGTCCAGCGGGGTCTTCGCCTCGATGCACGGGCGGCCGTCCGCGTCGAAGGCCAGGCAGTCGGTGATCGGCTCGGCCAGGTGCGCGTCCAACTGCGCGAGCGTGCCGGCCAGCAGCACCTCGCGCACCCCCCGGTTGTCGTGTTTGAACAGCCGGGCCGGGGTGTGCAGGCCGAACAGGGTGAGCGTCTGGTACCCCTGCGCCACCAGCTCCGGACCGAGGATCGAGGGATCGGTCAGCGAGTGGCAGTAGATCTCCGAGGGCGGTACGGACGGCAGTTCCCCGGTGGCGGCCTCGGCGTAGGCCCGGGCCAGTTGCTCGTACCCCTCGGCGATGTGGAACGTACCGCCGAAGGCCTCGCGCGGGTCCACCGAGGTGTCCCGCAGCCGCGGCAACCGGCGCAGCAGCATGTTGACCTTGAGCTGCGCCCCCTCGGGTGCCCGCGCCGCCGGCTCCGCCGCCGCCTCGCCGAGCAGCTCGGCCAGGGCCTGCGGTGAGGCGTTGACCAGCACGGTCCGCGCGACGACCCGCCCTTCGCCGGTCGCCGTACGGAAGGTGACCTCGGCCGGGGTCCGCCCGTCCGTCTCGATGCGGAGCACCTCGTGGCCGGTGGCGATCTCGGCCCCGGCCGCCCTGGCCGCCGCCGCGAGCGCGTCCGTGAGCGCACCCATGCCGCCGACCGGAACGTTCCAGTCGCCCGTGCCGCCGCCGATGACGTGGTACAGGAAGCAGCGGTTCTGCGCGAGGGAGGCGTCGTGCGCGTCCGCGAAGGTGCCGATCAGGGCGTCGGTGAGCACGACGCCCCGGACCAGGTCGTCGGTGAAGTGCTCCTCGACGGCCCGCCCGAGCGGCTCCTCGAACAGCATCCGCCAGGCCTCCTCGTCGTCGATCCGGGCCCGCAGTTCCGCCCGCGTGGGCAGCGGCTCGGTCAGCGTCGGGAACACCTTCTCGGCGAGCCGACCGGTCCTCCCGTAGAAGGCGCGCCAGCTCTCGTACTCCCGCTCCGAGCCGGTCAGCCGCGCGAAGGACTCGCGGGTGCGGGACTCGCCGCCGCCGACGAGGAGCCCGCCGGGCCGGCCGTCGCGTTCGACCGGCGTGTACGAGGAGACGGTGCGCCCCCGGACGGCGAACTCCAGCCCCAGATCACGGACGATCTTCGCGGGGAGCAGGGACACGAGGTACGAGTAGCGGGAGAGCCGGGCATCGACACCGATGAAGGGGCGGGTGGAGATCGCGGCGCCTCCGGTGTTCCCCAGCCGCTCCAGGACCAGCACCGAACGGCCCGCCCGGGCCAGGTACGCGGCGGCGACCAGTCCGTTGTGCCCGCCGCCCACGATCACGTCGTCGTATACATCGTGCCCGAAGCTCGTCATGGCTCTTGGTAGCACACCTGGCCGAGCCGCTCCAGGCAGTGGGCCTCGTCGGCGTGGGCCGCCACCGTGTCCGGATGGTCGTCGCCGAGGGAGCGTTCGCGGATGCCGGAGAGGTCCCGGTAGACGGGCAGGGCCTCGTCCCAGCGGCCCAGCCGGCCCAGCCCGACGGCCAGTTCGCGGCGGCTGACGAGGGTGTCCGGGTGCTCGGCGCCGAGCGCCTTGGCCCGGGCCGCGGCCACCTGCCGGGCTTCTGCCACCGCCTCCTCCCAGCGGTCCAGCCGGCCCAGGTTGACGCCGAGGACGTGCCGCGCGCGGAGCGTCTCGGGGTCCGCGGCGCCGTACGCCCGGGTACGGTCGCGGACCAGGCCCCGGAACAGGTCCAGGGCCTGGGCGGCGTGCCCGGTCCGGCCGAGCGCGATGCCGACCTCGTAGCGGGCGGCCAGGGTGTCCGGATGGTCCCGGCCCAGCACCCGTTCCCGAACGGCGGCGACCTGCCCGAACCCGTCCAGGGCCTCCTGCCAGCGGTCGAGGCGGCCCAGCGCGTACGCGACCTCGTACCGGGTCAGCAGCGTGTCCGCGTGCTCGGCGCCCAGGACGGCCGCCCGGTCGGCGGCGACCTCGGCGGCGGTGCGGTGGGCGTCCGCGAACCGGCCCAGCGCCCCGAGGGCGCAGGCGAGGTTGTGGCGGCAGCGCAGAGTGTCGGGATGGAGCGGGCCCATGCTGCGCTCCCGGGCGACGAGCACCGCGCGGTAGACGTCGTGGGCCTCGCGGTGGCGTCCGAGCCGGCCCAGTTCGTACGCCGCCTCCTGGCGCGCCGCGAGGGTGTCCGGGTGGTCGGCGCCGAGTGCCCCGGTGCGCCCCTCCGCGACGGCTTCGTACGCGGCCAGGGCCTCCTCGGGACGGCCCGCGCGGCTGAGGGCGAACGCCCGGGTGTGGCCGGCGGCGAGCGCATCGGGGCTGGCTCCCCGAAGGCCGCTCCCGTCGGAGGCGAACGCGTACGCGACCCCGTACGGCGCGGTGAGCCGCGGGTCCTCGGTGGCGGCCGGGCGCTCGATCCGGTGCCCGCCGCCGGGGCGCCCGGCGGTCCAGGAGCCGGTGAGCACGGCCCATGCGCCGCTCGCGGGGCGCGCGTCGATGCCCGCCTTGCGGCCGGCGGTCATCCCGCGGGCCCACGCGGGCAGGGGGGCCTGGGCACCGGGCAGGCCGCCCGGGCCGAGGCGCGCCTCGACGAGCCGCCGGTGCAGGTGGCGGGCATCGCCGGGGCGGTCCTCGGGGCGCTTGGCCAGCAGGTCCAGGACCACCTGCTCGAAGTATTCGGGCAGCTCGGGGCGGTGCTCGCGGAGCGGAACGGGTACGTTGTCGCGGTGGCCGACCAGCACCGACCAGGAGTCGCCCAGGTCGAAGGGCGGGGCGCCGGTGGCGATCTCGTACAGGACGCAGCCGAGGGAGTAGAGGTCGCTGCGGTGGTCGACCTCGCCGCCCGCGATCTGCTCGGGGGACATGTAGTGCGGGGTGCCCATGGCCATGCCGCCGCCGGTGAGTTTGGCGGTGAAACCGATGTCGTGGGCGAGGCGGGCGATGCCGAAGTCGCAGATCTTCACCGTGCCGTCGGCGAGCCGCATGATGTTGGCGGGTTTCAGGTCGCGGTGGACGACGCCCTGGTCGTGGGTGTAGCCGAGGGCGGCGGCCAGTTGCTCGGCGATGTCGACGACCACGTCCACGGGCAGCGGGCGCGCCTCGTTGTCCTCCATGAGCTGGCTCAGGTTGCGGCCGTCGAGGAGTTCCATGACGAGGTAGAGGGGGCCGCCCGCAGCGCTGTCGTCGCCGAAGTCGTGGACGACGGTGACGCCGCGGTGTTGGAGGGAGGCAGCGACGCGCGCCTCGCGGCGGAAGCGTTCGCGCAGGACCTGGACGAAGTGCTTGTCCTGCTCGGGCCCGAGCGGTTTGAGGCACTTCACGGCGACCTGCCGGCCGAGCGACTCGTCCCGGGCGCGCCACACCTCGCCCATGCCGCCGCGCCCGATCAGATCGAGTGACCGGTAACGGCCCTGGATCAGTCTGGACTCCGCCATGTCTTAAAGCCGCCCCCGTTGTCGTGCCCCGTCCTATGCCCTCCCCGGCCGGTCCAGTATGGCCGCTGATGTACGCAGTGTGTACGCCGAGGGGCGACTCCCGGGGCCCATGCGGTGCATCGCTTTCAAGATGTGACCTGGAGGTAGCTGCCACCGCAGACCTGCGGGAATGCTGCGCAGCAGGGTACCGGTGAGGCGCAGGCGGCGGGTGATGACCGGCTCCGGCGGCGGCGTCCGCCCGTACAGCCGGTGCGCGTAGCCGGGGAGGGAACCGTAGGCCAGAGCCACGACGGGGCGCCACAGCAGGTTTCGGCCAGGGACGAGAAGGGCATGGGTGGGCGGATTGCGCAGGAAGTCGTCCACGGCGCGGGCGTCCGGTCCGGCGGCCAGCTCCGGGCGGACCTCCTCGAAGTACCCGGCGAGGGCTGCCGTGTCGGCCGGAACGCGGGCCGGGTCGAGACCGACGAGGCGGGCGTTCACACGGTTCTCCTCGACGTAGCGGTCGGCCTGCGCGGCGGTCAGCGGGACACCGGAGCGGCGCAGGACGTGCAGGAAGCTGTCGATCTGCGCGCAGTGCACCCAGAGCAGCAGCTCGGGGTCGTCGACGGGGAACCGCTCGCCGGTGGCCGGATCGGTGGCGGACAGCGTGCTGTGGATCCGGCGGACGCGGGCTCCGGCGTGCTCGGCGGCCTCGGTGGTGCCGTAGGTGAGGGTGCCGACGAAGTCGGCGGTGCGCAGGAGCCGGCCCCAGGCGTCGGAGCGGAAGTCGCTGTTCTCCATGACCCCGCGGACCGCGCGGGGGTGCAGCGCCTGGAGGTAGAGCGCGCGGATTCCGGCGATCCACATGATCGGGTCGCCGTGGCACTGCCAGGTGACCGACGCGGGCCCGTAGAGCCCCGGGTCCGGCGGGGTCGGTGCGCCGTCCCGGGTCGCGGCCATTCCCGTACCTCCCGTGTCGCGCGGGGCGCCCGAAACGCCTGGACCGCCGTAGCGCCCGCAACTCCCTCGTGCCGCCGGGCCGCCCCTCCGCTCCAGCCTACCGAGGCACGGCGGGCCGGAGCAGGGGTGCGCGACGGGTCAGGGACAGCGGTCGACCCTGACCTGATTGGTGATCTTGTTGGCTGATACGAAGCCGCGGACGAAGTTCAGCCGCCCGCTGTACGGGTTGTATCCGGCCCCTTCGACGAGGAACCAGCGGTTGGTGCCGTTGGCCCACACCCCGTCGCGCCAGCAGCGCATGGTCACGGGTGCCCCGCCGAAGATGCCGCCGATGAGGGCCTGCGGAGCGAAGGGGCTGTCGTACGCGGGTGTCAGGCTGTTGGTCTTCGGAGAGGCGGCCTCGGCCGGGGTGGTGGCTGCCAGGGCCAGAACGGCACCGGCCGCTCCGACCGCGGCCGTGCGCCCCCAACGCCGGAGCCGCTGGTTGTGGATGAACGTCACGTGCGTGATCCCCCTCGCTCGATGGTGCGGCACGGGCCGTGAAGGCCCGTGGCCGACCGAGTCTGGCCGTCGCCCGACCTGTGTGTCAGGGGCCCGGACCCCGGCGTGCAGAAGCACATCCACCCCGAGCCGCACCACCGTGCGCCCCCGACCGTCCGGCTACTCGGCCGCCGGCTTGCCGGGCTGGTCGTGCGTCGAGCAGTGGATGCCGCCACCGCCCGAGGCGATGGTGTCGATCTTCACGGGCACGATCTCACGCTTGGGGAAGTGCTCCTGGAGGATCCCCTTCGCCCGGTCGTCGGCCGCGGCGTCCCCGAACCGGGGCATGAAGACGGCGCCGTTGGCGACGTAGAAGTTCGCGTAGGTGGACACGAAGGCATCGCCCCGGCCGGTGATCCTGTCGAGGTCGGGCTGCGGCAGGTCGATGACCTCCAAGCGCTTGCCGCGCGCGTCGGTCGCGTCCTTGAACACCGTCCTCGCCTGGTCGGCCGCCCGCGACCACACGTCGGGCGGGCTGCCGGGAAACGCTGATCGGGCTGGACGTGCGGCTGAAGACCATCGCACCGAACGCCTTCACGGCGCTGTTCACCGACCCTCAGGCCCGCGAAGGCCTCGACATGTTCCCCGAGACGTACTACGACTCCATCACCGATCCGATGGACCTGCTGAGCAACTTCCAGACCGGGGCCTTCCAGAACTACGCCGGCTACAGCGATCCGGCCTACGACGACCTCGTCTCCAAGGCCCGCGCGGAGTACGATCCGGCCCGGCGCACGGCGGCGGCGGCCCAGTTGCAGAAGAAGGCCGCCGACCAGGTCCTGTGGATCCCCGTGGCCGAATGGCCCACGGCCGTCTTCCTCAACAAGCGGATCACCGGCGCACCCACCACCATCTCCTACCTGTACTACCCGTGGGCCGCCGACGTCGGGGCGGGCGCGCGATGAGTTTCCTGAGATTCGCCGTACGGCGGCTGGCCGAAATGGCGGCCACCCTGTTCGGCGCCTCCTTCGTCATCTTCGGCGCGATGTACATGGCGCCGGGCAATCCGGCGAGCTTCCTGCTCGCCGGGCGGTCGGCCTCCCCGGAGGCGCTGCGGGCGATCAACGCGCAGTACCACCTGGACGAGCCGTTCGCAGTGCAGTACCTGCGCTGGCTCGGCCAGGTGCTGCAAGGTGACTTCGGGCGCTCGATCACGTAGCGGACCGACGTGTCCCGGCTGCTGGCGGACCGGCTGCCGAGCACCCTGCTGCTGATCTCCATGGCGCTCGTCCTGGTCCTCGCACTCGGTCTGCTGCTGGGCTGGATCGGCGCGGTCCGCGGCGGCGCCGCCGACTCGACGATCCTCGTGACGACCACCTTCGCCATCGGCACCCCGTCGTTCGTGGCCGCGGTCCTGCTCCAGGGGCTGTTCGCGGTGAAACTGCACTGGTTCCCCACCGGGGGCACCGGCGACGGGCCCGTCCAGATGCTGTGGCACCTGACGCTGCCCGCCGTCGCGTTGGCGCTCTACCTGATCGGCATGCTCGCCCGCGTCACCCGGACCGCGATGCTCGACGTACTCGGCCAGGAGCACGTCACCGTGGCCCGCAGCCGCGGGGTCGCCGAGCACCTGGTGATCCGGCGGCACGTGTTCCGCAATGCGCTGGGCACCGTGCTCACCACGGGCGGGCTGATCGTCTCCACACTGCTGGTCACCACCGTCCTGGTGGAGTCGGCGTTCAGCGTCGGCGGCATCGGCCAACTCCTCGAACTGTCCACCACCACCAAGGACTTCCCCACGGTGCAGGCCATCTCCCTCATCATGGTCGCGCTGTTCATGACCGTGAACCTCCTCGTCGACCTGCTCCATCCGCTGGTCGACCCCCGGGTCACCTTCGGGCCGGGGAGGGCGACCGCATGACCGCGACCCTGCTGCGCCGGCCCGGCCTTGCCCGGATCCGGACCTCCCGCGCACCCCTGTCCGTGCTCTGCCTGGGCTTCGTCGGCACGGTCGTCGTCATCGCCCTGCTCGCCCCCTGGATCGCCCCGTACGACCCGAACGCCGTCGACCTCGGCAACGCCCTGGCCGGGCCGTCCGCCGAGCACCTCCTCGGGGTCGACGCCTCCGGCCGCGACACGCTCTCCCGCCTGGTCCTGGGCGCCCGCACCTCGCTCCTCGGCCCGCTCGGGGTGGTCGTCTTCTCCACCCTGGCCGGTGTCGCCATCGGCACCGCAGCCGCCTGGCGGGGCGGTTGGCTGGACTCCGTACTGTCCCGCAGCACCGAGCTGGTCTTCGCCTTCCCCGGCATGCTGCTGGCCGTCCTGATCGTGTCGGTCTACGGCGAAGGGCTGCTCGCACCCGTCATCGCGCTGGCCGTCGCGTACCTCCCGTACGTCAGCCGGCTCACCCGCTCCCTCGTCCTCGCCGAACGGGCCCGCCCGTACGTGGAGGCGTACCGGGTACAGGGCCACTCCGGGCTGCAGATCTGCCTGCGCCACGTCGTCCCGGGGGTCGCCCCCGTCGTCCTCGCCCAGTCCACGATCAACTTCGGCTACGCCCTCATCGACCTGGCCGGCCTCTCCTTCCTCGGCCTGGGCGTACCCGCCCTGACCCCCGACTGGGGCCGCATGGTCTTCGATTGGCAAGACCGCCATCCAGACCGGCTACCCGCTCTCGGCGATCGTGCCGTGCGCCGCCATCGTGCTGACCGTGGTCGCCTTCAACGTGGTCGGCGAGCGCTGGGCCGACAAGGTCGCCAGGAGGGACCGATGAACACCCTCGACATCCAGGCGCTGCGGCTGCGCCTGCTGCACACCGCCAGGCCCGTCCTCGACGGCGTCGATCTGAGCGTCGGAGTCCGGGAGACCGTCGCGCTGGTCGGTGAATCCGGCTCCGGAAAGAGCCTCACCTCCCGCAGCGTGCTCGGCCTGCTTCCGCCCGGTGCCGCGGCGCAGGGGACGGTGCGCGTCGTCGGCGACGACGTCCTGGACATGAACCCGGGGCAGCTGCGCGTCCTGCGCACCAGCACGGCGGCGATGATCTTCCAGGACCCCAGGGCCGCCATCAACCCGATGCGCCGGGTCGGGGACTTCCTCACCGAGAGCCTGCGCCGCAACGCCCGGATGAAGAAGGACGCCGCCGAGACGCGGGCGGTACGGATGCTGGAGGCCGTGGGCCTCACGGCGGACGCGCTGCGCAAGTACCCGGGGCAGCTCTCCGGCGGCATGCTGCAACGCGTCATGATCGCGGCCGCGCTCATGGGCGACCCCGCCCTGATCCTCGCCGACGAACCCACCACGGCCCTGGACGTCACGACCCAGGCGGAGGTGGTGGCGCTCCTCGGCGAAGTGCGCGAGAGCTTCGGCACCGGACTGCTCTTCGTCACCCACGACCTCGGACTCGCCGCGGCCATCAGCGACCGCGTGTACGTGATGTACGCGGGCCGGATCGTCGAAACCGGCCCCGCCGAGGAGCTGTTCGCCCGGCCGCGCCACCCGTACACGGCCGCGCTCCTGGATTCGACCCCGCGCCTGGACGCCCCGCAGGGCCGGCTCGCGGCCATCGAGGGCCGACCGCCGAGCCTGCGCGAGGAGCTGACCGGCTGTCCCTTCGCGGCCCGCTGCCTGTACTCGACGGACCTCTGCACCCGGCAGGCGCCGGCCCTGCTCCCGTCGGCGGACCGTCCGGACCGCCGTGTCTCCTGCCATCACGGCGACCTCGTCGCCGACCAGGTCGCGGGAAGCGCCGGCCGTGGCTGAGTCCGTACCGGGGACGGCCGCACTCCCCCGCCCGAAAGGAAAGCCACCGATGAGGAAGACCGTCCTGGAGGCCGTCGGGCTGCACCGGGCCTACGGGAACGTCCGGGCCGTGGACGACGTGTCGTTCCAGCTGTCCGAAGGCGGATCCCTGGGCATCGTCGGTGAATCGGGTTCGGGCAAGACGACCACCGCCCGCATCGTCGTGGGACTGGAGCGCGCGGACGGCGGCCGGGTCCTGATCCACGGCCGGGACCGGAGCGACCGCCGGCGGGGCAGGGCCGAACGCCTCGCGCGGGCCCGGGAGGTCCAGATGGTCTTCCAGGACCCGTTCCTGTCGCTGGACCCCCGCACCCCGGTGGGCGAGGCGCTCCGCGAGACCCTCCGGCTGCACTTCCCCGCAGTCGATCACACCCGGCGGGTCGACGAACTGCTCGACCAGGTCGGCCTCGGCGCCCGCGAGGCGGACGCGCTGCCGCGGCAGCTGTCGGGCGGCCAGCGCCAGCGCGTCGCGATCGCCCGGGCGCTGGCGGTGGAGCCGGCCGTCCTCGTGCTAGACGGGGCGGTGGCCGCGCTGGACGTGTCGGTGCAGGCACAGATCCTGAACCTGCTCGCCGAGATCCGCGAGGAGACTTCCATCGGCTACCTGTTCATCACCCATGACCTCGGGGTCGTGCGCTGCGTCACCGACGACGTCATCGTCATGAGGCACGGCCGGATCGTGGAGTCGGGTCCCACCGAGCGGGTGCTGGCCGCGCCGCAGCACCCGTACACGCGGCTGCTGTTGGAGTCCGTCCCCCGGCCGGGCTGGGACCCGCAGGGGATCGCCGCCGCGCGCCGGGCACTGTGACGGGTGCGACGTCCGCTCAGGGGCGTACGGCCGCGGCCGCGAGGCCGGACACGAGCGCGCGTACGCTCGCCTCCGTTTCCACCCGGGCGTCCAGGGACTGGATGGCCGCGAGCCCGTCGGCGGCGGCTGCCAGCGCCGTGCCCAGGGGAGCGGGGTCGAACGCGCTGCCGTGTTCGACCGCCAGCACCTGGAAGAGCACGTCCACCGGCGCCCAGGGCGGCCCCATCTCGGTGACCAAGCTCCAGGGCCCCGACTACAACCTCATCCGCTCCACCGACCCCAACTTCGTCGGTGCCTACGCCAACTACTACGTGTGCAACGGCGCGGTCATCGCGCCCCAGTTCGGCGACACCCGCGCCGACGCCGGAGCGAAGGCCACGCTCCAGCGGTTGTTCCCGGGCCGGACCGTCGAACAGCTCGACATCGACGACCTCGGCGCGGGCGGCGGCGGGATCCACTGCGTCACCCAGCAGCAGCCCGTCCCGTAACGACCGCGCCCCCGCGGCGGCGGGCCGCCCGACCGGCCCGCCGCCGCACCAGTCCGGTGGCCGCTCAGCGGCGGACGCGGGGCATGCCCAGGCCTATCCAGGAGATGATCTCGCGCTGGATCTCGTTGTTGCCGCCGCCGAAGGTGAAGATCACGGCGCTGCGGTAGCCGCGTTCGAGTTCGCCGTGCAGGACCGCGCCCGCGGAGCCGTCCTTGAGGGAGCCGGCCGCACCGACCACCTCCATCAGCCAGGCGTACGCGTCCCTGCGGGCCTCCGAGCCGTACACCTTGACCGCGGAGGCGTCCTGCGGGGTCAAGGTGCCGTCCTGGACGGCGCCCACCATCTGCCAGTTGAGCAACTTCATCGCGTCGAGCCGGGCGTGGGTGCGGGCCAGGCGGCCGCGGACCCAGGAGAGGTCGATGACGCGGCGGCCGTCGGCGAGCTTGGTCCCGGCGGCCCAACGCTGGACGTCGTGCAGCGCCCGGATCGCCATCGTGCCGTGAGCGGCGAGGGTGACGCGCTCGTGGTTGAGCTGGTTGGTGATCAGGCGCCAGCCCTTGTTCTCCCCGCCGACGCGGCGGCTCGCCGGGACGCGGATGTTCTCGTAGTAGCTGGCGGTGGTGTCGTGCGAGGCGAGGGTGTTGATCAGGGTGCAGGAGTAGCCGGGGTCGGCGGTCGGCACCAGGAGCATGGTGATGCCCTTGTGCGCGGCGGCGTCCGGGTCGGTGCGGACGGCCAGCCAGACCCAGTCGGCGGTGTCCCCGTTGGTGGTCCAGATCTTCTGTCCGTTGACCACGTACGTGCCGGTCTCCTCGTCGCCCTCGCGGACGGCCTTGCACTTGAGGGCGGCGAGGTCGGTGCCGGCGTCCGGCTCGCTGTAGCCGATGGCGAAGTCGATCTCGCCGGCCAGGATCTTCGGCAGGAAGTACGCCTTCTGCTCGTCGGTGCCGAACTGCATGATGGTCGGCCCGACGGTGTTGAGCGCCATCAGCGGCAGCGGTACGACGGCCTGCGCCGCTTCGTCGAAGAAGATGAACTGGTCCATGGGCGACATCCCGCGGCCGCCGTACTCCTCGGGCCAGCCGATCCCGAGCCAGCCGTCGGCTCCGAGCCTGCGGATGGTCTCCCGGTAGAAGCGCTTCTGGGCGGCCGGATCCTCGTAGCGGGCGTAGACGTCCCCGGGCACCAGCTCGGCGAAGTAGGCGCGCAGCTCGTTGCGCAACCGCTGCTGCTCAGGCGTGTATTCGAGGTGCACGGCCCCTCCGGGTATCTCGCGGTCCAGCCGGTCGCTGTGGTGGCGGCGCACAGAGTAGAACGTGTTCCAAGAAGGGGGAAGGCTCGCGGCCGGCGGTTTCCGCCGACGCCCGGCACGGAGCCGGTCCGTCACCGACAATGGGCTTGCGCGTCACGGGACTTCGAGGAACCGGGGGGACACATGGACAGCGCGTGGGAACAGGAGTTCGCCGGGCGGGACAGGATGCCGGAGCATCGGGACCGACTTCCCGGCCAGCGGGACCGGCTGCCCGAACAGCGGGACCGGCTGCCGGGGCACGGGGACCGGCCGGCCGTCGACCGCGTCGACCGCTCGGAGCACTCCGAGGGCGTGACGCAGATCCACGAACCGGGATCACTGCCCGTCGACCCCCGGACCCCCGACCGCCAGAGGTGCTGGGAGCTGCTGCCGGCCGACACGCGCGCCAAGACCACCGAGAAGGCGGGCCGGTCCCTGGTGTGGTGGGCCCGGCTCTACTCCGACGGCGCCCCGTTCGCGGTCGTCTTCGGGGACCGGGGGCTGTGCCGGGTCGAGCCGGTGTACCGCAACGGGCGGGCGGAGGAACACCGCGGCGAGCGGTCCCGGGTGGAGCCCGGGTCACTGCGGACCCGCTCGTTCGACGCCCGGTCGCCGCGGCCGGGCGGCCCGGCCACGGCGACCGGCGGGCCCGGCGGGCCCGGCGCACTGGTGGAGCGGCTGGTCCTGGACCCGCCGGAGGCTCAGGGGGTGCTCGGACACTTCCCCCTCGACGTACAGGACTTCCTCCAGCGCCCCTTCCTGGCCGACCGGCGGACCGTCCGGGCCGACTGGTACTACGAAGAGACCGTCGAGACGGCGCACACCACCCTGTTCCTCATGCTGTGCCTGTCCAGCGACCGCCATGTCACCGCGGTCGAGGCCCGCCGCACCCTGGACCGGGGCGCGACACCGGACCGGGCCCGGTGGCAGGCCCTCACCTGCCACCAGGCCCGGCTCATCCCCCGCTGACCCCGCGGTTCGTCGCCCTCCGGACAGAGGAACGGGGCCTGCTGCGACGCACCGGCCGGCCCCACCGAGGACCCGCCCCGCCCGCTCCCCCCGTCAGTTCAGCACCGCGATCATCGCCGCGGCCGTCGCCGCCATCGCCGTACGGGCTGCCGTCAGGTACGGCCGGGGGTCCGCCGGGGTCAGGTGGGCGCGGATCGCCTCCGTCATCGCCAGGTTCAGCGCCGTGCCGATGTTCACCTTGCGGATGCCGCCCGCCACCGCCGCCGCGAGCTCCGCGTCCGGGAGCCCGGAGGAGCCGTGCAGCACCAGCGGCACGTCCACCGACTTCGCCAGCCGCGCCAGCAGCGCATGGTCCAGCTCGGCGGTGCGGCTGGTCATCGCATGGCTGCTGCCGACCGCCACGGCCAGCGCGTCGACACCCGAGTCGGCGACGAACCGGCGGGCCTCGTCCGGATCCGTACGGGCTCCGGGCGCGTGCGGGTCCAGCGGGGCGGCGCCGTTCTTCCCGCCCACCTCGCCCAGCTCGGCCTCGACCCACAGCCCGTTGGCGTGCGCCCAGTCGGCCGCCGAACGGGTGGCCTCCAGGTTCTCCGCGTACGGGAGCTGCGCGGCGTCGTACATCACCGAACTGAAACCGGCGTCCACGGCCTGCCGGAGCAGGTCGGGGCTCTTGACGTGGTCCAGGTGCAGGCCGACCGGGATCCCGGCGGCCTCCGCGCACGCGGCTGCGGCACGTGAGATGGGCAGCAGCTGCCCGCTGCGGAACTTCACGGCGTTCTCGCTCAGTTGCAGGATGACCGGTAGCCCCGCCCGCTCCGCCCCGGCCACGACGGCCTCGGCGTGCTCCAGGGTGATGATGTTGAACGCGGCAACGGCGCGGCCCTCGGCCGCCGCCTCCAGGACGAGCGCCCCGGCGGAGACGAGGCTCATCGGACCGCCTCCTGACCGGCGGTGAGGATCACCGAGCGGGTCAGGTTCCGCGGCTGGTCCGGATCGAGGCCCTGGTGGGCCGCCACGGCGATCGCCAGCCGGTGGACCCGGACCAGCTCGGCGAGCGGGTCGAGCCGCCCGTCCACCCACTGGCCGCCGGTGGCCCGCACCTGCTCGGCGAGCCCTTCGGGCGTCTCGCCGAGCGACCAGGTGAGGGTGCCGGGGCCAGTGACGCTGATCGGGCCGTGCCGGTACTCCATCGCGGAATACGACTCGGACCAGGACAGCGAGGCCTCGCGCATCTTCAGCGCGGCCTCATGGGCGAGGCCCACGCTCCAGCCGCGACCGAGGAAGGTGAACTGGCCGCGGCTGGAGGCCTGTTCGGGCAGCGGCTCGGCGAGGGCGGTGCGGGCGTCGGCGACGGCGGCTTCGGTGTGGCGGCCGACGTGTGCACGCAGCAGGGTCAGGGCGGTGGTCGCGAAGCGGGTCTGCACGACGGACTGCTCGTCGGCGAAGTCGAGGACCACGAGCTCGTCGGCGAGGGTCATCACCGGGGTGGCCGGATCCCCGACGACGGCCGTCGTACGGATCCCCACGTCCCGCAACCCGGCCAGCAGGTCCAGCACCTCGGTGGTGGTGCCGGACCGGGTGAGCGCGACGACCCGGTCGTAGCGGCGGTGCAGCGGGAACTCCGAAGCGGCGAAGGCGTCGGTCTCCCCCTGGCCCACCTCCTCGCGCAGGGCGGCGGCCGCCTGGGCCATGTAGTACGAGGTCCCGCACCCGACGATCGCGGTGCGCTCCCCCGGCTGCGGCAGCACCGCCCGCTGGGCCGGGGCCAGTTCGGCTGCCCGCTCCCAGCACTCCGGCTGCGTGCCCAACTCGTACGCGACGTGGCTCATGGCGGCTCCCTAGCGCGGCGGGTGCGATGTATATGCGTTTTCCTGCAAGGTAGCTGGCCATTTCGCGCAACTTCAAGCACCTCGGGGGTTGATCTCCTGAGTTAGTGTCGACGCGTAGGCCAATGGAGCACCCGGCGCGAGACCGTCGGAGCACAACCGAGGGGGTCGATCGCCGTGGGGTCCATGACCCGCAAGGAGCGTTGGCAGACGCTGCTGGATCTGCTGGTGGAGCGGGGCGAGCTGGAGGTCGAGCCGGCGGCGGAGACCCTCGGCGTGTCCGCCGCGACCATCCGCCGCGACCTCGATCAGCTGGCCGAACAGCAGCTGCTGGTGCGGACCCGCGGCGGGGCGGTGGTCCACGGCGTCTCGTACGAACTCCCGCTGCGCTACCGCACGTCCCGGCGCGCCGCCGAGAAGCACCGCATCAGCGAGGCGGTGGCGGAACTGATCACCCCGGGCGAGGTGATCGGCCTGACCGGCGGCACCACCACCACGGAAGTGGCCCGCGCCCTGGCCGGCCGCCCGGACCTGGCGACGGGCTCGCCGGCGCTGACGGTGGTGACCAACGCGCTCAACATCGCGGGCGAACTCGTCATCAGGCCACAGTTCAAGATCGTCCTGACGGGTGGGGTCGCCCGCCCCCAGTCCTACGAACTGACCGGCCCGCTCGCCCAACAGGTCCTGGGCCAGTTGACGATGGACACGGCGGTCGTCGGCGTGGACGCCTTCGACCCGGCCGACGGCGCGGCGACCCGACACGAGGACGAGGCCGCGATGAACCGCCTGCTGTGCGACCGGGCCCGCCGGGTGGTCATCGCGGCGGACTCCAGCAAACTCGCGGTCCGCGCCTTCGCCCGCATCTGCCCCACCCGGTCGGTGGACGTCCTGGTGACGGACACGGGCCTCTCGGACGCGGTGACCGCGGAATTCGAGGCGTCGGGCGTGGAAGTCAGGCGGGTCTAGAGGCAGCGACTGCCGACCGGACACCGAAAGGCGCAGGCGGCCTGGATGGGGAGCAGGCGGAAGCGGGGGCGGGGGCGGGGCTTTGGTGCTCGGGGTCGGAGGGGGCGGTCGGGGGTGCCGGGGGCGGGGCCCGGGCCGGGCGGTGTCGGTGAGGTCGACCGGGGTGCCGGGGGCGGGGTTCGAGTCGAGCGGGGTCGGTGGAGTGTCCGGGGGCGTCCCGTCAGTCCACTGCCGGGCAGGGCTTCCTGTCAGCCACCGTTCGCGTCCCGGAATCACCGACCGCAGCCGCTAGTGACGCGCGGGAAGGGGTATGCCCCCCATTCGGGTTCGATGGAAGCCCGTCCCGAACCCAGGCCGGTCACGCCGCACACGGCAACAACCAGAGGCCCACCCGATGCAGGCCAGGCCGGGGGACGCCCCAGATCGCTACGCGCTTCTCGGCTTAGCGTCCAACAGCCGTCTGGGGTCGCTCATGAGACGACGTTTCGTTTGGCGTGATCATTCGTTGAACCGTGCATGACGGATCTGTGCGATCCATTCCGTCAGCATGCGGGCTGCAAGGGGGAGCCTCTGACGGGACCGAATCCGACCGATCGCAGCAAGCCCGGAAACTGCGCCGCCGGCACATCGGCCCGGCCGCCATCGGTGGGGCGTCGAACGGGTCTCCCGGCTCGCCGATACGAGCGCAAGGCCGAACACTTCCTCGCCTTCGTCGACACGGCCCTCATCTGTCACCGCCGCCTCACCAACTGAAACGACGTCTGGCCATGAGGAACCTCTGTCGACGGGACCCCATCTATCCCCCCGTAAGCGTGCCAACCGGCTTAGGGATGGACTGATGGTGCAAACCAGCGAAGCGGGGCAGATGACGGTCCGGGAGTCGGCGTCGGCGCCGATACGACGGAAGTCGTGGCAGGAGGGGGCCTGGCGGCGTGGCCGGATCATCGCGGGGCTGGCGGTGCTCGCGGCAGTCCCCCTCGCGCTGCACGGCCTGCTGCCCAACCCCGGCAACCTGGCCGGGCTGCTGGAGACCTTCTTGCCATGGTGCGGCCTGGTCGTCCCGGTCCTGCTGGTGCCCGCGCTGCTGCGGCGCTCGGCCACCGCGCTGGTCGCGCTGCTGGTACCCGCTGTCGTCTGGCTGGCCATGTTCGGCGGAACGCTCGGCGACCGGAGCACCGGCAAGGGAGAGCTCACGGTCGTCACGCACAACGTGGCCGCTGCCAACACCGATGTAGCGGGCACGGTGAAGATGCTGATCGGCTCCGGCGCCGACCTCATTGCACTGGAGGAGCTGGAACCGCGGTTGCAGCCCGAGTACGAGCGGGGCCTGGCCGCCGCGTACCCGTACCATGTGGCCGGCATCAGCGCCGACGGGCTCTGGTCGAAGTACCCGGCCACCGCCGGGGCCTTGGCGAAGGGTCCGGCCGGCGAGGACACCGCGACGGTGTTCCGGTCGGTGGTGGCCACCCCGAAGGGAGAGATCGCGGTCTACGTCGGGCATCTGGACTCGGTCCGGGTCACCTTCGGGAAGGGGTTCGGCGCGGAGTTCCGGGACAACAGCATCGCCGCGACGAGCGCGGCGCTCAGGGCCGAGCCGCTGGAACGGGTGCTGCTGATGGGTGATCTGAACGGCAGTCTGGCGGACCGCGCCTTCGCCCCGATCACCGAGCAGATGACGTCCGCCCACGAGGCCGCCGGTTCCGGATTCGGCTTCACCTGGCCGACGGCCTTCCCGGCAGTGCGGATCGACCACATCCTCAGCAAGGGTCGGCTGACCGCGACCGACTCCTGGGTGCTGCCCGCCGACGGCAGCGATCATCGCGCGGTGGCGGCGTCCTACCGGTACTAAAAGCCGCCCACGCGCCGGAGCTGGAGCCTGCTGCTGTCGCCCACTCGGGGGGGGCTGTGCCGGCCATGGGCGGCTTGTGCCCGGCCCCGGACGGCCGTCGGACGCCGAACCGGGAGAAGCGCGTAGCGATCCGGGGCGTCCGCCGGCCCACAGCTACCGGCATGCGCACCCGACCGCTGCCGAGTGCGGCTCGGACCGGCCCGGGTCCCGGAAGGGCTCTTTGCCAACCCTAATGGGGGCGGGGGCCGCCCCGGGCCCCGTCACCGGGCCTGCTCGGTGATTCCGGGACGGGAAGGGTGGCTGACAGGAAGCCCTGCCCGGCAGTGGACTGACGGGACGCCCCCGGACACTCCACCGACCCCGCTCGACTCGAACCCCGCCCCCGGCACCCCGGTCGACCTCACCGACACCGCCCGGCCCGGGCCCCGCCCCGGCACCCCGGCCGCCCCCTCCGACCCCGAGCACCGGGCCCCCGCCCCCCGCCACCCCCGCAGAGAGCTTCAGTGCGTCGGCAGTCTTCCCGCTTCCTCCGCCAGAGCGGCCAGGATCGGGGCGATGAGGGGGTGGGATTCCGCGCCGCGGCGGGTTGCCGCGAAGACCCGTCGGGTGGGCGCCGACCCCGATACCGGGCGGACCTGGACCTCCTTGAGGTCCATGCCCCGGAGCGCCGAGCGCGGGACCAGGGCCACCCCCGCCCCCGCCCCCACCAGTGCCGTCACCGCGCGGAAGTCGTCCGAGGAGTGCACGAACCGGGGCTGGAAGCCCGCCAGTTCGCAGGCGAGCAGGGTCACGTCATGGCACGGGTTCCCGGGGTACTGCCCCACCCAGTCGGCATCGGAGAGGTCCGCCAGCGGGACTTCGGGGAGGTCGGCGAGGGGGTGTCCGGAGGGGAGCACCGCGTCGAAGGGCTCCGCGTACAGCGGGAGCACCGACAGGCGGCCGTCGTCGGCGCCCGGGGCACCGCGGTACTCGACCGCCAGCGCGAGATCTGCTTCGCCGTCGAGCAGCAGCGGTAGGCTCTGGTCGCCTTCGGCGTCCCGGACGCGCAGGCGGATGCCCGGATGGTCACGGGCCAGGCGGGCGATCGCGGGGGCGAGGACCTCGGCAATGCCGGTCGCGAAGGCGGCCACGGTGACCTCGCCCGCCGCGCCTCCCGCGTAGGCCGCGAGCTCGGCTTCGGCGCGCTCCAGTTGGGCGAGGACCTCGTGGGCGTGCCCGAGCAGGATCTCGCCGGCCGCGGTGAGCCGTACGCCGCGGCCGCTGCGGGTCAGGAGCGCGTGCCCGGTCTCCTGTTCCAGCGCCGCGAGCTGCTGGGAGACGGCGGACGGGGTGAGGTACAGGGCTGCGGCCGCGGCGGTCACCGTACGGTGGTCCGCCACGGCCCGCAAGATGCGCAGCCGGCGGGGGTCGATCACACCACCATTCTCGCAGGTGGAGCAGCCCGCCCAACCGCCCGGACCGGTCCGCCGCCCGGTCGGCTCCGGCCGGGCGGCCCGGTCGGGCCCGGACGGTCCGCCAGGCCCGAGTCCACTCGGCCGACCGGGCCGATCAGGCGTGGCCGTGAGGCCGTCCACCGGCACGGCCGGCAAGGCCGGACGCCGCCCGGGGCGCCGCCGCCCGGACTCCTCAGGCCTCCGAGGCCTTCAGGGCCGTCCGTGCGTCGATGAAGGCCGCCACCGCACGTTCCACGTCCGCCGTGGAGTGGGCCGCCGAGAGCTGGACCCGGATGCGGGCCGCGCCCATCGGGACCACCGGGTAGGAGAAGCCGATCACGTACACGCCGCGTTCCAGGAGCAGCTCGGCCATCTTGGCGGCCTCGGCCGCGTCGCCGATCATCACCGGGGCGATGGCGTGGTCGCCCGGGAGGATCTCGAAGCCGGCCTCGGTCATCTTCGTGCGGAAGAGCGCGGTGTTGGCGGCGAGCCGCTCGCGCAGGTCGCCCGCCGACTCCAGCAGGTCCAGGACCTTCAGGGAGGCCGCGGCGATGACCGGGGCGAGGGAGTTGGAGAAGAGGTAGGGGCGCGAGCGCTGGCGCAGCAGCTCGACGATCTCGGTGCGGGCCGCGACGTAGCCGCCGGAGGCGCCGCCGAGGGCCTTGCCGAGGGTGCCGGTGATGATGTCGATGCGGTCCATGACGCCGTGCAGTTCCGGCGTGCCGCGGCCGCCGGGGCCGACGAAGCCGACGGCGTGCGAGTCGTCGACCATGACCATGGCGTCGTAGCGCTCGGCCAGGTCGCAGATCTCGGCGAGCGGGGCGACGTAGCCGTCCATGGAGAACACGCCGTCGGTGACGATCAGCTTCCGGCGGGCGCCGCCCTCGGTGGCTTCCTTCAGGCGGGCTTCGAGTTCGGCCATGTCGCGGTTGGCGTACCGGAAGCGGCGGGCCTTGGACAGGCGGATGCCGTCGATGATCGAGGCGTGGTTGAGGGCGTCGGAGATCACCGCGTCCTCGGCGCCGAGCAGGGTTTCGAAGACGCCGCCATTGGCGTCGAAGCAGGAGGAGTAGAGGATCGTGTCCTCCTGGCCGAGGAAGGAGGACAGGCGTGCCTCCAGCTCCTTGTGCACCTCCTGAGTACCGCAGATGAAGCGGACCGAGGCCATGCCGTAGCCCCAGCGGTCGAGCGCGTCCTTGGCGGCGGCGACGACCTCGGGGTGGTCGGCCAGGCCCAGGTAGTTGTTGGCGCAGAAGTTGAGGACCTCACCGGGGGCGCCGCCGGCGGTCACCGCGACGGCCGCGTTCTGCGGGGTGCCGATGACGCGCTCGGGCTTGTGCAGGCCCGCGGCGCGGATCTCGTCGAGGGTGGTGCGCAGGTCCTCGCGGACGGTCTCGAACATGGTGCGGTGCTCGCTTTCTCCTGGTGCGCGGTGGCAGAGGAAGGAGGGGGCCGGGCCCCGCGGAGGGGGAGGGTGGGCGGGGCCCGGCCGGAGGGAAATGGTCTGCGGGCGTCGGCCGGTGTCTGCCGGCGTCGGCGGGAGGGGCGTGGAGCGGCGGGTTACGCCGTCCAGTCCAGGATGATCTTGCCGCTGCGGGCGGTGGCGGCCTCGTCGAACGCGGCGTCGAAGTCCCGGTGCGAGTAGCGGCCCGTGATGACGGGGCTGAGGTCGAGCCCGCCCTCCAGCAGCACGGTCATCGCGTACCAGGTCTCGAACATCTCGCGGCCGTAGATGCCCTTGATCGTGATCATCGAGGTGACGACCTTCGCCCAGTCCACCGCGAACTCTTGGGCGGGCAGGCCCAGCATGGCGATCCGGCCGCCGTGCGTCATGTTGTCGATCATGTCGCGCATCGCCTCGCCGCGGCCGGACATCTCCAGGCCGATGTCGAAGCCCTCGCGCAGGCCCAGCTGCGCCTGGGCGTCGGCGATCGTCGCCTTGGAGACGTCGAGGGCGAGGGTGGCGCCGGCCTTGCGGGCGATCTCCAGGCGCTCGGGGCTGACGTCGGTGATGACGACGTTGCGCGCACCGGCGTGCCGGGCCACGGCCGCAGCCATGATCCCGATCGGGCCGGCGCCGGTGATCAACACGTCCTCGCCGACCAGCGGGAACGACAGGGCGGTGTGGACGGCGTTGCCGAACGGGTCGAAGATCGCCGCCACGTCCAGGTCGACGGCGGTCCGGTGCACCCACACGTTCTGCGCGGGCAGGACGACGTACTCGGCGAAGGCGCCGTCGCGCCCGACGCCGAGGCCGACCGTGCTGCGGCACAGGTGGCGGCGTCCGGCCAGGCAGTTGCGGCACTTGCCGCACACCAGGTGCCCCTCGCCGCTAACGAGTGCGCCGATCTCGATGTCGCGGACGTCAGCGCCGAGCGCGGCGACTTCGCCCACGAACTCGTGGCCGAGCACGAGCGGGGTCTTGACCGCGCCCTGCGCCCAGCCGTCCCAGGAGCGGATGTGCAGGTCCGTGCCGCAGATCCCGGTGCGCAGCACCTTGATCAGCACGTCGCCGGGGCCGTACTCGGGCTCGGGGACGTCCATGAGCCACAGCCCGGGCTCGGCCTTGTGCTTGACGAGTGCCTTCATGGGGGTGGCTCCAGGCATGCGGAGGGAACGTTGCGACCACGGGGACGGGTGCGACGTATCGACAGGGACCAATCTGCCGAGCGCGGAGGTGATCAGTCCATCGAGGATTTCTTAAGCGGGTCGACAGCCCAGCTTCACGCCTATGCTCCTCACGTGAAGGGCTGTGGCCTGGGCAGGGGCCCGCGGCCGGGGCAGGGAATGGGGAGGTGGGGGCGTGCCGAGTCTGCGCAGCAGGGCGTTGTCGGTCGCGCTGATCGCGGCGGGACGGCGAAGACGGTTCGCGAGTGCCGAGGCGGTACGCGCACGGGTGGCCGAGTCGGCGCGCCGGCCGGCGTCGCACCTGCCGCCGCGCTCACTGGGCCGGGTCGCCGAGGTCTCCCGCACCTTCGTCGGTGCCTGGCCGGTGTACGACGCCTCGCCGCGCGGGATCGAGCCCGCGGCGCAGGTCCTGTACGTGCACGGCGGCGGGTACATCAACGAGCTGGAGCGACCGCACTGGTCGATGATCCGTACCCTGGTCACGGAGGCGGCGGCCCGGGTCGTCGTACCGGCGTACATACTTGCCCCGCGCGGGACGGCCGACCGGACGGTTCCGGTGGCCGCGGACCTGCTCAGCGGGTTGATCGCGAGCGGCGGAGCGGGCGGCACCGTGCTCATCGGGGACGCGGCGGGCGCCGGGTTGGCGCTGGCCGCCGCCCAGCGGCTGCGCGACCGTACGGGGGCGCAGCCGTCGCGGATCGTGCTGATATCGCCCTGGCTGGACCTGACCATGAGCCACCCGGACCAGGCGGCGATCGAGGCTGCCGACCCGGTGCAGGCCCGGCCGGGGCTGCTGGAGGCCGGTCGGCTGTACGCGGGCACGCTGGCCACGGACGACCCTCGGGTGAGCCCCCTGCACGGAGCTTTCTCGGGGCTGGCGCCGATGACGGTGTTCACGGGCACCCGGGACGTGCTGACCACCGACAGCCGGGAGCTGCTGCGCCGGGCGCGTGCGGACGGGGTCGACGTGGAGTTCCACGAGGAGCCGGGGCTGCCGCACGGGTACCCGTTGCTGCCGGTGCCCGAGGGGCGGGCGGCCCGGGACCGGATCGTGGAGCTGATCAGGTCCGCCGCCGACGACGAGTGACGGAGGGCCGGGCCGCCTGTCGTGCGGTGGGTTCGGCCGGCGGGCGTCCGGTGCGCCCGGCCGGCTGGTGGGCCGTCATGCCGTGCAGGTCATCAGCGAGCTGATCGGCCAGGCGCGGTAGGCGGTCCAGTACGCCTCGTCGCGGGCGCCGTCGGCGGGCGGGGTCCGGTTCGGCTGCCAGCCGACCGTGGAGAAGCCCGCTTCGACGGCGGCCTCGGCGAAGTCGGCGTGCGCCCATTCGCGGAATTCGAAGTCGACCGAGGGCTGGGTCAGGAACTGGGCCTTCAGCAGCGGCGCGTCGCCCTCGTGGACGCGGTCGACGATCCGGACCCCGTACGGCGACCAGTCGACCTGCGGGAACGCGCCGGCGTTGGGCACGATGGCCAGCAGGCGGCCGCCGTCGCGCAGGTTGGCGCGGATCGAGCGGAACATGGCGTGCAGGGCGGACCGGTCGGTGGCGTAGTTGAACAGGTAGACGGCGGTGGCCAGGTCGAAGGGGCCCATCTGCGGCAGTTTGGCCGCGTCGGCGACCACGTACTCGATCGACGCGGCGGGGGCGGGTGCGCCGTCCCGGGGTGCGGCCCCTCCGGCCGCGGCCGCGGTGCCGCCGTCGGCGGTTTCGCCGCCGTCCGCGGTTTCGCCGCCGTCCGCGGAACCCCCGGCCCCCACGGGAGCAGGCGTGCCGGCGGGGCCCACCGCGCCTTCCAGGGTGGCCACGTCGTCCGCGCCGATCACGCCGTGGGCGCGGGCGAGCCGGATCATCTCCTCCGAGGTGTCCACGCCGACGGCCCGCCGGGCGCCGCCGCGGGCCAGCAGCCGCGTGTTGTAGCCGTATCCGCAGGCCAGGTCGAGGGTGTCGAGCCCGCGGACCCCGCCGAGCGCGTCGAGGGCGCCGAGCAGGGTGTGGGTGTCGGCCGCCGAGTAGGCCGCCGTGGACTTCGACGCCACGAAGCGCTCGCCGATGGTGTGGTGCTGGAACCGCATGCTCTGCCTTCCGTGGCGGGGTGGGACGCGTGCGTATCGTGCCCCGGAGCGCGGTCGCGAGGGCCGCGTGCGGCGGCCGGTCCCCCGGACGGGGGAGGCGTTCGGGTCAGTGCGTACGGCGTACGGGGTGTGCGACGGCCGCCGGGAGCAGCTCGCGGGCGCAGTCGCGCAGCCAGGCATGGGCCGGGTCGGCGTCGTGGCGCGGGTGCCAGGCGATGCCGAAGGGCAGCGGCGGCAGGTCAAGCGGTACCTCGAACGCCTCCAGCCCCAGTTCGGCGGCGAGCGGCACGGCCTGTGAGGCGATCAGACCGACGAGGTCGCTCTGGCGCAGGAGGAACAGGGAGGCGGGGTAGGAGCCGACGCAGCCGACCACTCGCCGGGTCAGGCCCAGTTCGGCGAGGGCGGTGTCCACTGGGCCTTCCAGCCGGCCGCGCCGGGAGACGATGAGGTGTTCGGCGGCGGCGAACCGGCTCGGGGTGATCCGGCCCCGCAGTAGCGGGTGGCCGGCGCGGGCGACGCCCAGCATGCGTTCGTCGCAGAGGTGCTCGACGCGCACCTCTGGGGTGCGGCTGTCCACGACGCCGAGTTCGAGGTCGGCGATGCCTTCGCGCAGGGCCGGGACGTCGACGTGGCTCTCCGACAGGAAGCGCAGCCGGACGCCGGGCGCTTCACCGGCCACCCGGGAGAAGAGGGTGGCCCCGAAGGTGGCGGCGAAGGCGTCGTGGGCGAGGACGGTGAAGGTGCGGGTGAGGGTGGTCAGGTCGACCTGTCCGCCCGTCAGGAACAGGGCGCGGGCCCGTTCCACGACGGCCCGGACCTCGCCGTGGACGGCGAGGGCGTGCGGGGTCGGGACCATGTTCCGCCCGGCGCGGACGAGTACGGGATCACCGAGGGCCTTGCGGATCCGGCCGAGGGTGCGGCTCATGGCGGGTTCGGACAGGTGCAGGCGGGCGGCCGCGCGGGACACGCTCGACTCCTCCAGGAGGACGTCCAGGGCGACGAGGAGATTGAGGTCCAGCCCGGATTGCGTCACGCGCATTCATCCCTTGCAGAACTTGCACTGGAAAGCAGGTCACGCCAACCCTACGGTGAAGCACGGGGGATGACACCGACCGCGATGACGCCGGCCGCGCCCCTCGCCGCACCCCACCGCTTCACCGACTCCGAGGAGGAGCCGTGCTCCGCCATGCCCGCAAGCCGGACGCCGCAACTGCTGCCGCAGGACCCGCGGCAGGAACCGCCGCCGGACCCGCCGCGTCACCATCCGCATCGCCGCCCGCGCCACCATCCGCAGGTCCGGCCGCAGGTCCGGCCGCAGGTCCGGCCGCCCCGGCGCGCGCCGCCCTCACCCGGCCCGTACTGCTCGTGCTGTGCGCCTGCGTGCTCGTCGCGCAGGCCATGGTCGCCGCCGTCAACCTGCTGATCCCGCAGCTCGCCGCGTCCGCCCTGCACCCGAGCCCCGGCCAACTCGTGTGGTCGGTCGACGCGTACGTCATCGTCTTCGCCGCGCTGCTGATCCCGGCGGGCGCGCTGGGCGACCGGTACGGCCGCAAGGGCGCCCTGCTGGCCGGGCTCGGGCTGTTCGCCGCCGGCGGGGCGGTCAGCGCGCTCGCCGGGGCCCCGGCGGTGCTCATCGCCGGGCGCGGGCTGTGCGGGGCCGGTGCGGCCCTGATCATGCCCGCCACCATGTCCGTACTGGTCCACCTGAGCCCACCCGAGCGCCGCGGCCAGGTGCTGGCGACGTGGACGCTGGCCGCCGGCCTCGGGGGCCTGACGGGCAACGTCGGGGGCGGCCTGGCCGGGGAGTACCTGACCTGGCGGGCGCTGTTCTGGGCGGTCGTCCCGCTCGGCGTGCTGCTCGCCCTCGCCGTCGCCCGTACCGTCCCCCGCACGCCGGCCCGGTCCGACGCCTCCGTCGACCCCCTCGGCGCGGTGCTGCTGGCCGGGGCTCTGCTCGCGGTCGTCTACGGGATCATCGAGGGGCCCTCGTACGGCTGGGCCTCGGCAGCGGTGCTGACCGCCTTCGGGACCGGAGCGGTGCTGCTCGCCGCGTTCACCGGTCACGCGCTGCGCGCCGCGCGCCCGCTGCTGGACCCCCGGATCTTCGCTTCGCGCAAGCTGCGCGCCGGAGCACTGGGCATCGGAGCCGGCTTCTTCGGCCTGTTCTCCCTGTTCTTCGTCAACGCCCAGTACCTCCAGTACGCGAAGGGCTTCTCGCCGGCCCGGGCGGGCCTGGCGATCGTCCCGCTCACCATCGGCATGGCGCTCGTGCCGAAGCTGGGCGCCCGACTGGCGGAGCGGACGGGGCCGCGGCTGCCGGTCGGCGCCGGGCTGGGCCTGATCGGTGTCGGGCTGCTGCTGGTCGCCACCGTCGACGCGGGCACCCCGTACCCGCTGTACGCCTGCTACCTGCTGGTGCTGTCGATCGGGACGGGCCTGTGCGCGCCCTCTCTGACCCTGACCGTCGTCGCCGAGCTGCCCGCGCACCAGGCCGGGCTGGGTTCCGGGCTGAACACCGCGGCCCGGGAGATCGGCGCCGCGCTGGGGGTGGCGGTGGTCGGCACGGTGCTGGCTTCCCGGTTCCACGGCGATCCGCGGGATCCGGCGCAGATCGGCGCGTTCACGGACGCGATGGGGGTCGCCCTCACCACGGTGGCCGCGGTGCTGCTGGTGGCGGCGGTCGCAGTGGTGGTGGGCTACCGGAACGGCGGCGGCGCGCGACGCGGCCGTTCCCGGGATGCAGTTCCCGACGCCGGGGGCGCATCCTGACTGTGTGACGGCGAGACCGGACAGCAGCGGCCCCGCCAGCGACGCCTCGGCCCGGGAGCTCGCACGGGCCGCCGTCGATGCGGTGCAGGCCGTCGGCGGGTTTGCGGGCGGGGTCTACCTGCGCTCCGGAGCCGAGGGTCCGCTGTTGCTGGCCGTGCTCACGGGGCTGCCGGGACGGCTGTTCCGCCCGTGGTGGCGGATGCACGTGAACCGCCCCTACCCGGTCGCCGAGGCCTACCGCTCCGGACAGCCGGTGCACCTGCCCGACGCGGACGCCGCCATGCGGCGCTTCCCCCAGATGATGGCCGGGCTGCCGTTCCCCTTCGGGTCGGTGTACGAGCCCGTCATGGCCGGGGCGCACCGGTTCGGGGTGCTGTTCGTACTGCGCCCCGCGACCCCCGGGGGCAGGGTCGACGCCGTCGACCGCGAGCGGCTGCGCTCCGCCGCGGACGGGCTGGGCGCGAGCCTCGCCGCGCTCGCCTCGGCCGGGGACCCGGTGACGTGGACGGGCGATCCGGTGTGCGTACCGCCGCCGGACACCGCGCAGGGTGCGCGCGAGGCCGTGGAGCGGCTCTCGCTGGCGCTGCTCTCGATGGACCGCGGCGGCAGGATCCGCTACGTCAACCGGGCGGCCGCCGTTCTGCTGGGGCTGGGTGCGCCGGAGCTGCGCGGGCGGGTGGTGTGGGAGGCGGTGCCCTGGTTGGGGCAGCCCGCGTACGAGGACCACTTCCGCAGGGTGTTCATGTCCGCGCAGCCGGTGCGCTTCCCGGCGCGGCGCGGCCGGCAGCAGAGCGGGGACTGGGTGACGGTGGCCCTGTACCCGAGCCCTGACGGGGTGACGGTCACGATCGGCCCGGCCGATCCGCCTGTGTACCCGCCCGGGTCGGCCGTCCGGGCGGGCACGGGACTCGATTCGCCGGCCGACCGGGCTTCGGCGCTGTACCGGCCGGTGGCGTTGGCGATCGCGCTGACGGAGGCGGTCACGGCCCGGCAGGTGTCGGCCGTGGTCACCCAGGAGCTGCTGCCCGCGTTCGGCGGCCGGCAGCTGGCGATCTACCTGCTCAACGAGCGGCACCTGCACCTGGCGTGGGAGACGGGTTTCCCGCAGGGCTTCTTGGACCGGTTCGACGGGGTGGCACTCGACGCCCGGCTGCCGGGCGTGGAGACGCTGACCACGGGCCGGCCGATGTTCTTCGAGTCGATGGAGCACTTGGCCGCCGCCTATCCGGGGATCCCGCTGGACGCCCACGTGGGGGCGCGCGCGTTCCTGCCGCTGATCGCGTCGGGGCGGCCGGTGGGTTCGTGCATCCTCGGCTTCGACGCGCCGCGCGGGTTCAGCCCGGAGGAGCGTACGGTGCTGACCGCGCTGGCCGGGCTGATCGCGCAGGCCCTGGAGCGGGCGCAGCGTTACGACTCCGAGGCGGCGCTGGCCCGCGGACTGCAGGCGGCGCTGCTGCCGCACCGACTGCCGGTGCGCGAAAACGTGCAGACGGTGGGACGGTACCTGCCCGGTACCCAGGGCATGGACGTCGGCGGGGACTGGTACGACGTGGTCGAGACGACCGATGGCCTGCTGGCGCTGGTGATCGGGGACGTCCAGGGCCACGGGGTGGCGGCCGCCGCGACGATGGGACAGCTGCGCAGCGCGGTACGGGCCTTCACGCTCGGCGGGAGTCCGCCGGAGCAGGTGGTGGCGGGGACGAACCGGCTGCTGATCGATCTGGATCCGGGGCAGTTCGCCAGCTGCTGCTACGTGCTGCTCGACCCGGTGTCGGGCCGGGCGCGAGCGGTGCGGGCCGGGCACCCCCAGCCGCTGCTGCGGCACGCGGACGGGCGGGCCGAGGTGCTGGACCTGCCGGGCGGGATGGTGCTCGGCATCGATGCGGACGCCTCGTACCCGGTGACGGAGCTGCGGCTGGCACCCGGTGCGGTGTTCGCCCTCTACACCGACGGGCTGGTCGAGGAGGCGGGCGAGGACATCGACCTGGGGGTGGAGCGGCTGCGGGCGGCGCTGGCCGCGGCCCGGCCGTCGCCGCTGACGGAGCTGGCCGACCGGCTCGTCGGCGAGGCGGGGGACTTCGCGGACCGGCCGGACGACATCGCGCTGCTGCTGGCCTCGCGGACGAAGGGGGCTCCCGCCGCGAGCGCGACCGGCGCGGCTTGAGCCCGGGAGGATCTTGCGGGGGTGCCCACCCCTTGGGCAGGTGGTGTCGCTGGGAGCACATGTCGGCAAAGCGGAAGAAAATTTGCCTACGTGCCGCTGCGGTTCCCGCACCTGGTCTCTGCGCAGCGTTTACGCGGCCTTAACGCCGCCTTGGGCCTGCCGCAGCCCGCCAGCACGATGGAATCCGCAGCAGGAGAGCTATTGACCTGCGGATCTCGCAGGGTTTCCATGTCGGCCCGGGAGCCACTGAACCACGCTGCTCACCACCGCCTCGGAGGCGATACCGCTCCCGCACCTCAGTTCACCGCACCAGCCGATCGGAACCCCGCACCGATGTCTGAAACGATCAGTGCCCCTCAGGCCCTCGCCCCCGCCACCGGGCCCGTCCCCCAGAAGCTCAAGCGTTCCATCGGCGTCGTCGGCGGGACACTGCTGACGCTGTCGTGCGTGACGCCGGCCTCGACCCTGTTCGTCGTCGTGCCCGACCTGTTCGCCAGCCTCGGCACGTGGACCGCCCTCACGATCGCCATCGGCTCGCTGCTCTGCATCGGCGTCGCGTTCTGCTATTCCGAGCTCGGCACCCTGATCCCCAGCGCCGGCGGCGAGTACGCCATGGTGTCGACCATGGCGGGCCGGCTGGCCGGCTGGCTGGTGTTCGTCCTCTCGCTGCTGGTCGTGATGATCGTGCCGCCCGTGATCGCAATGGGCACCGCCGACTACCTGGCGCCGATCGTGCACATACCGGCCCCGGTCGCGGGTGGCGGCGTGATGCTGCTCGCCACCCTCGCCGGCCTGCTCGACCTGCGGGCCAACGCCTGGATCACCGGCATCTTCCTGGTGCTGGAGGTGGTCGCCGCCGCGCTGGTCGCCGTACTGGGCTTCGTGCACAGCGAGCGGGGCGCCGGCGCGCTGGTGCACGGCACGGTCGCGACCGAGGGCGGCGGTACGTCCACGGTGACCGCGATGATGGTCGTCTCCGGCCTCGCCATCGCCCTGTTCATCACCCAGGGCTTCTCGACCGCGGTCTACCTCTCGGAGGAGCTGGAGAACCCGCGGCGCAACGTCGCCCGCACGGTGCTGGCCACCCTCGCGATCTCCACGGCCGTCATCCTGGTCCCGGTCATCGCCATCACCGTCGGCGCCCCCGACCTGTCCGCGCTCGCCGAGGGCGACCTCGGCGGGATGGTCACCGCCTGGTCCAACTCGGCCGTCGGCACCTTCGTCAGCCTCTGCGTCGCTCTCGCCATCATCAACGCGGGCATCGTCATGGTGATCCAGAACTCCCGGGTGCTGTTCGCCTCCGCCCGTGACAAGGCCTGGCCCGAGCCGGTCAACCAGGCGCTGTCCAAGCTCGGCCGCTTCGGCTCCCCGTGGGTGGCCACCCTCTTGGTCGGCGTCCCGGGCGCGGCCCTGTGCTTCGTCAACCTCGACACCCTGTACGGGGTCACCGGGGTCTCGGTGACCGCCATGTACCTGCTGGTCGCCGTGGCCGCGCTGTTCGCCCGGCGCGGGGCGCACCGCGAGGTGACCGCCTGGCGCATGCCGCTGTGGCCGGCGGTGCCGATCGCGCTGATCGCGGTACTCGGCTACATCCTGACCCAGCAGGAGACCCAGTACCTGCTGTGGACCGGCGGGATCACCGCCGTGGCCACGCTCTACTGGGCGCTGTACCTGCGGCCGCGGCAGGACACCCGCTGGCTGGTCAGCATCCCGGAGGACGGCGAGTCCGCCGCCGTCTGACCGCGCTGCGGCACGCGCCCACGGGGTCATCGGCATGGGCATGGGCGTCGGCGTCCACAGGGGTCAGTTCCCGTCGGCCCCGTCCATGCTGATGACGACCTTGCCGAAGGGAGCGCCCGTCGCGTACTCGCGGTAGGCCGTGCGGGCCTCCTCGAAGGGGTGCACCCGGTCGATGACCGGGCGCAGCCCGTGGGCGGCCACCGCACGGTTCATGTCCTCGAAGCGGGTGCGGCTGCCGACGAACACCCGGCGGATCGTGGCGAGGCTCGACGCGTACGCCGCGTTCGAGATCTCGATGCCGGCCCCGGCGGCGCTGCCGGTGGTCAGCAGGGCGACCTGTCCGTACAGGGCACTGGCCCGGACCGACTGTTCGATGGTCTCGGGGCCGCCCGTCTCGACGACGAGGTCGGCGCCGAGGCCGCCGGTGAGCTCCCGTACGGAGCTGCCCCAGTCGGGGCTCTGCCGGTAGTCGACGACCTCGTCGGCACCGAGCGCCTTGAGCCGGTCCGCCTTGTCGGCGCTGGAGGTGGTCGACACCACGCGGCAGCCGAGGAGTTTCGCGAACTGCACGGCGAAGAGGGCGACCGGGCCGGTTCCGAGGGTCAGTACGGTCTGGCCGGGCAGCAGCGGTTCGCCGCCGGTCAGCGCGCTCCAGGCGGTGACCCCGGCGCAGGGCAGGGTGGCCGCTTCCTCCCAGGTCAGGTGGTCCGGGACGCGCACCGCCCACTGTTCGTCGAGTACGGCGTACTCGGTGAGCATCCCGTCGAGGGTGCAGCCGGGCTGGTCGAAGGCGTCGGGGGTGATCCGGCCGGTGCGCCAGCGCGGGAAGTACGCGCAGGACACGCGGTCGCCCACCGCGAACCGGGTCACGGCCTCCCCGACGGCGACCACCTCGCTGGCGCCGTCGCTGAGCGGCACGACGCCTGGTACGGCGGGCAGCGGGTAGCGCCGGTCGAGGATCAGCAGGTCCCGCTTGTTGAGGGAGGCGGCCCGGACGGCGACGACGATGGCGGTGGGGCCGGCCGGCTCCGGCCGGGGTCCGCCGGAGTCGCGCGGCACGATTCCCTCGATGCCGCCGAATGCTTCCAGGTGGTACGAGCGCATTGCGTCCTCCGCTGCCGTGGGTGCGAGCCGTTGCGCTGCCGAGCTTCCGGCGCCGGGGACACGCCCGGCAATTCCCTGCGGGGAATGGCGGGGTCCGGCCGGCGGCGGCTAGAAAGGGCGCATGGCCCCCACTGCTGCCGCCTCTGCCACCGCGCCCACCCCGTTCGCCCGAGACGTGCGCCGGCGGCGGGCACTGCGCCGGATGAGCCAGCTCGAACTGGCCACCCTGGCCGGAACCACCCAGCGGCACCTCAGCTTCATCGAGAGCGGCCGCTCCACGCCGGGGCGGGCGATGGTGGTCCGGCTCTCCGAATCCCTCGGCCTGACGTTGCGGGAGCGCAACTCGATGCTGCTGAGCGCCGGATACGCGCCGGCGTACGCGGAGTCACCGAGGGAGTCGGCCGCCGTCGGGCCGGCCATGGAGGCCCTGCGGTCGATCCTGACCGGGCACCTTCCGTACCCGGCGGTGGTCGCCGGTCCGCGCGGTGAAATCGTCCTGGCGAACGCCGCGTTCGGGGTCCTGACCGAGGGCGCGGCCGCCCACCTGCTCGCGCCGCCGGTGAACGTGCTGCGGATCGCGCTGCACCCCGAGGGCATGGCGCCGCGGGTGGTGAACCTCGCGGCGTGGGGGCGGCACATCACGGAGAGCCTACGCGCCCGGGCCACCGCCCACCCCGACCCCGAACTCGACTCCCTCATCGCCGAGTTGACCGGCTACCTGCCCCCGGCCCCACCGCCGGGGCCGGACCACCTGGGCTTCGCGGTACCCCTGCGGCTGCGCACCTCCGGGGGCGAGCTCAGGCTCCTGACCACCCTGACGTCGTTCGCCACGGCCGTGGACGTCACCCTGGCCGAGCTCCACCTGGAAGCCTTCCTCCCGGCCGACGCCGCGACCGCCGACCTCCTGCACCGCCGCGCATCCGCCGCCCCCGCCTGACTAGGGCCAGGAAAGCGGTGAAGCCGGGCGCTGGGGACCCGGCTTCACCGTTCAGTTCTTCATGTCACGACGGCGTGCCGCCTGCCGGAAGGATGTGTCAGATCTTCCACAGCTGGTCGGCGAACTTTGCATCGCAGTCGATCTGCTTGACGACGGCGCCGTTCTCAGGCGTCTGCCACGGCACCCACATACAGCGGTTGCTGGTGAGGTTGCGAATCTGATAGCTGCCGCCGGCGACCGGCTCCATCTTCCACAGCTGATCGGCGAACTTTGCATCGCAGTCGATCTGCTTGACGACGGCGCCGTTCTCAGGCGTCTGCCACGGCACCCACATACAGCGGTTGCTGGTGAGGTTGCGAATCTGATAGCTGCCGCCGGCGACCGGCTCGATCTTCCACAGCTGATCGGCGAACTTCGCATCGCAGTCGATCTGCTTGACGACGGCACCGCTGTCGGGCGTCTGCCACGGCACCCACGCGCAACGGTTGCTGGTGACGTTCTTGATCGTGGCCGTGGTGAAGCGGACCTGCTTGATCCAGTCCTGGGCCCCGTCGATGCGGGCACCGAAGGCACCGGTCGCGGTCTGGCCGCTGTCGAGGCACCCACCCTGCCACGAGCGGCTGGTGATACCGACCAGAGCGGGCTTGCCGTTCTCAGTACGCACGGCGGGGCCACCGGCGTCGCCCTTGCATACGGTGGCGTTGGCCGGGGTCTTGGCTGTCAGAGCAAAGCCGACCGCGTCGATGTTGCTGACGGAGAAGGCGGCTGAATGGAGCTTGGAAGGCGCCCACTCGGTGCCGGTGCGACCGAATCCTGCGACGGTGAGCGCCTCACTGGCCGTCAGCGGTGCGGTCGAGAGCGCGATCGGGGTGACATCCAGGGCGGGCTTGGCCAGGCGCGCCATGACCAGGTCCCGGTCGGTATGGGGAGCGAGTTCAATGATATCGGTGGTGTGGCCGCCGGAGGTGGCCAGGTCGGTGCGGCCGACGGTAACGGTCGTCTTGTCCTTGGGCGCCCCGGCACCAACGGAGGCGAGATCGGCGGGGTTGTCCGCGAAGCAGTTCTTTGCGGTGACCACCCAGTACGGGTCGACCAGAGCCGCGGTGCAGAACCGCTTGCTGTCGCCGACGGTGAGCTTGCCGGCGAAAGCGAGCGTGGTGTCGCCGGAAGGCGCAGGGGCGTTGGCGCTGGCCGGACCGGTGACGCGGATCTCGACCAGAGTGCTCCGCGCACCGCCTATCTGGCCCTCACCAACGCTCGCGTAGCCGTCCTTGGCGATCGTGACGGTCTTCGTTGCGCCGTCAGCCGTCAAGCTGGCGGTCAACGGCTGGTCGGCAGCGTCGATGGCGAACACGCGAGGCAGCTCAAGGGTGAGCAGGCCAGTCGCGGCGCTGGAGGCGAAGCAGTACGTCCCGGCCCGGTTGGCAGCGGGGTCTTCGACGGTCATGACACGAATCTGCTTCGCGTCGGCCTTGCAGTCGGCGAGCGTGATGTTGCCGTCGCCACGGACGAGCTTGATGCCCTTCTGCGCCAGGATCTGGGCCGCTCCGGGGTAGGCACCGTCCTCGGACGCGAATGGCGCGGCGGGCTCGGTGGCAGCGGACGCGAGCGGGGTGGGCACGACGGCGGCGATAGTGAGGGCTGCGACGGGCAGCCATCTGCGTGTACGCACTTGTGATCTTTACTTCCCAGGAAGGCGTCCTCACGCGGAGAACGTGCGCGAGGACTGGTCGGCGAGGAGCAGCGGATTCGCCAGGGCGTGGCACGGGCCGGGATCGCACCGAACGCGGAGCACCCCATCGGTCGAGCTTGTCGCGAGTGCCACTCGTCGGTTGCTCTGCGGTGGAGGGCGGCCAAACCGATGAACGACAGATGCGAGTCGCCACCGTGCACGAACTTCCAACCGGCGCCCCCCATGGCGAACTTCAAGGCTGGACCGTAGTCGCTCGACCGCAACCGATCAACTTGAATTGACGATAGGTCAGTTCTATTTGCCTGTACTGACACGCAGGGTTAGATTCCCCAAGCCGGGTGACGGCTGCGGCTCAGGACCTGGGCGGCACAGGCGGGGAGGGGCAGCACACCTACCTGCACCCTCCCCGCACGGCCGGGTGGTTGCCGGGGCTTCGGGCCAACCCTCGATGCCGGCCTCGACGGTATGAAAGTGCTCGCTCTCGTAGCGCCGCAGAACGCACCGGTAACACTTTTCCGTCATCGTTCCGGCCCCGTTGCGGCCGGGTAGAGAAGAGCTGATTTTGACCCACACCACGAACCGACCGAGACCACCCGGCAGAGGTCGGCGGGTTCTGCTGCGGATAGGAAGCGGTGCAGCCCCTTTCGCCCTCGTCTCCGGGCTGTTGAGCGCCTCCCCCGTCGCGTTTGCCGCAACGGGCGACCCCGTTCCTCGTGTTCCCGGCTATGTGATCCCCCCGACCGACCGCGGCCGGGTCGTGGACCTGTGGAAGAACGGTGGCCCCGGCGTCCAGGCGGCCGCGGAAGTCGCCCTGACGGGCAGCGACGACGACGTCCAGCGCTTCCTCGACCAGGCCGAGCTGCTGACCCGGCAGGATGATCGGGTCGCCACCGCCCAGCTCGCCAGCATCGGCGGCACCAGCCTCCAGGAAGCCGCACGCAAGGCACTTGCGGGAACCACCAGCGAAATCAAGACATTCCTTGAAAGTGGCTGGAAGGCTCCACTTGAGCAAGACCAGCGTGTCAGGGTCGCCCAGATCATCGACACCAGCGGCCCCAATGTCCAGGAGAAGGGCCGCGAAGCCCTCCAGAAGGGCGCGGACGCCATCACGGCCTTCCTGAAGGAAGGCCAGTACTCCCAGCGCGAGCAGGACGAACGCGTCCAGGTCGCTCAAATCCTCAGCATCGGCGGGGAGAACACCCGGGCCGCGGGCCGTCTCGCCCTGCGTGGAGGGCCCGACCAGATCAGGGACTTCCTTGAAGTCGGGCAACATGTCGCCCGCGCCAAGGACCAAGAGCAAGCCACGATCACACAGCTGATCGAGCAGACCCGTGAGGCCGGCCGGCAGGCAAGCGCCGAGAAGGACGCCGCCAAGGAGGCTTCCGCGCGGGCAGTGACAGCAGCACGCGAGGCCAAGGAAGCAGCCGACACTGCCGCCCACGAGACAGAGGCTGCCAAGGGCGATGCGCTCAAGGCGGCGGCCGCGGCGAAGCGTGCCGCGGAGTTCACTCGTCAGGCGGCCGCCGCAGCGCAACAAGCCATCGCCGCAGCTGCCGCCGCCAATCGCGCCGCCCGCGTGGCCGCGATTGCCGCCTCAAACGCGTCCAGCGCCGCGGCGGCCGCGAGCAAGGCAGCCACTCGTGCTCGCGACGCCGCGGCCGCAGCCGCAGTCGATGGAACCAAGGCCTCTGACGCCAACAAGGCGGCCGCTGACGCCAGGGCTGCGATGGTGGGTGTCAGGGAAGTGGAGAAGGCTGCGTCTTTGGCATCCGATTCCGCCGAGGCTGCCGCCGGTGCCGTCGAAGCAGCCCTGGGAGCCGGTAAGAACGCCCTCCTGACGGCCGACGCTGCCATGGATGCCAGCCGTTTCGCCGATCAGGCGGGCGTCAGCTCCAGCGACGCTCGTGCTGCGGCCGACCAGGCTCGTCGGCATGCGAATGAGGCCAACCGTGCGGCGAATATGGCTGCCGGCCTGGCGCGCAAGGCGGCGTTTGCCGCACGCCAGGCACGCGACGCGGCCCACTCGGCAGCCACCCACGCGGAGAACGCGGCGAACGCGGCGGAGGAAGCCGCCAAACACGCCGGAGAGGCAGCCACCGCGGCAGCCGAGTCCACGAAGCATGCCGAGGCTGCGGCCCAGGCAGCCGCGACCGCCACCGATGCCGTCGACAAGGCCAAGGGTGTCGACACACTGGCCCGCGAGATCGATGCCGCAGAACTTCTGGCGCGGACGAACGCCGGCTTGGAGCGGGCCAAGGACAACAAGGCGAAGGAGGAAGCAGAGGAAGCGGCGGACGCGCAGGAAGCCAAGGAGTCCAGGGACCTCGAAGCCGAGGCGAAGCAGCTTGCGGCCGAGGCGGCCAAGCCCGGTGCGAATCCGACCGCCCTCGCACCCAGAGCCCGGCGTATGGCCCTGAAGACCGCGCAGATCCGCGGCGAATGGAGCAAGGTCGCAGCCGAGGTCGCACTCGCCGGGTCCGACGCCGACATCACCACCTACATACAGACCGGGTGGGCTCGTGCCGACCAGCAGGATCGGCGGGCGCAGACTGCCCGCCTGGCCGAGGAGCACCCCTCCGCCAGTGTGAGGGCGGCCGCCGAGCAAGCCCTCAAGGGCGACGTGACGGTTGTGAATACCTTCCTCAACTCCGGCCAGTACGCGGTGGGCAAGGAGGACTTGCGGGTCTACATCGCGCAGGTCATTGAGAACGCCGGTCCGGTCACCACTGACGCCGGTCGTGCAGCCCTCAACTCCGGCGATGTCGCGAAGTACACCGCCTTCGCGACAACAGGTCAGTACACCGCACGCACCCAGGACGAGCGTGTCCGGGCAGCCCAGCTCGCGGACAGCGGTGGTCCCGAACTCCAGTCTGCCGCCCGCATCGCTCTGAGCGGCTCCAAGGCGGATCTGCACGGGTTCATCCAGAGCGGCCAGTACGCGGCCCAGCAGCAGGACTGGCTTTCCACCACTCATCAGCAACGCGTCCAGCAGCTGATCGCGGAAGGCGCGGTCATCGCTGCCCAGGCCGCCCAGGACTCGGCAGAGGCCGCTGAGGCCGCTGCCACGGCCCGCAAGGCCGATGAAGAGGCCCACGGGTATGCCACTCAGGCAGCTACCTCGGCCGGGCAAGCCAAGACCTACGCAGCCCAAGCCGCCAAGTCCGCCAAGGAAGCCGAAGCCTCTGCCGCCCGCGCGGCGGAGGCGGCGAACACCGCGCGTGCCGCGGCCGCCAGCGCCAACACCGCAGCACGCAACGCCTCGCTCTCGGCCGCCGACGCGGAAATCTCGGCCCAGTCCGCCCGTACCTCGGCCTCCATCGCCTGGGCCTACGCGGCAAAGGCGCGCGACACCTTCCTGCAGGCACACAATGACGCCGCCACCGCCCAGCGCGAAGCCGACATCGCCTATGCCAAGTCCGTGCAGATCGCCGAGGAAAAGGCAGAGAGGGACCGCAAGAACGCCCCCGGCAGAGAAGCCAGCCGCCAATACCGCTGCGGCTACGACGGCCTTGGCTGCATGACCGACAAGCAGCACTTCCGCTGGTGCCTGCAGAACAAATACAACTGTGAAGCCATCAGGGCAGCACCCGAGTACTGGAAGCCCTACGCAGAGGGAACCAAGTGGGCCCTTCAAAACGGCCTGAGCCTGAGCAACCTCTACAACTGCTACACGAAGAACGATTTTGACGCCTGCGTGGACTTCGTCAAGGACAATCTGGTCAGCAACAAGATCCGCATGCTGCGGGCCAGCATCTCCCTCCTAAAGGGCGTCACAGGATCAGGTTGCTCCCGATGCTTCCTTGCCGGAACCAAGATCCTCTTGAGTGACGGATCCACACGCAACGTTGAGGAAATCAAGGAAGGCGATATCGTCCTATCGACTGACCCTGCCTCCAAAGCCACAGGGGGACGCAAGGTCACGCACCTCGTCATCACCGAAGGGAACAAGCACCTCAACGATCTCGTCATCCAGTCCAAGCAAAGAACTGAAACACTCACCGCCACCAACGAGCATCCTTTCTGGAGCCCCTCGGGGAACCGATGGATTCAGGCTCAGGAACTTCTGCCTGGCAACACACTGCAGAGCAACGACGGCACGTTGGTACGCGTTGTGTCGAACCACTCGCGCACCCAACTGGCCAAGACTTACAACTTTACCGTCGAAGACTTCCACACTTACTATGTCCTGGCTGGCCAGACCCCGGTACTGGTGCACAATTCCAGCTGCGGCGACATCGCCTTGGGTAAGCAGCAGGTGGGGGACGACGACATGGCCCTCGACATCTTCGGTATGGAGGTGGGCGGCCTCACCTACAAGGACTGGCCAAGCGGCACTGCGTGGCATCGACAAATTGAAGCCTTCCTGCAGGACGGCAAAACGAATATTCACGTCAATCTCGATGGGATCGACAATCCGAAGGAATACGCCAAGTCGGGAGAAAAAATCGATCCCGCTGTAGACGATATGGGGTATACACGCTGGGAAATGTACAAGCTGAGCCAGTCCCCCGACGCCTGGCCGAGGGTCACGTGGTACCGAAAAGGAAAGCTGGTTACGAACCCCTTTGAATGAACCCACCGATACGGCCGCACTCTGGTCTAGCGATCACTCGTTTACCCTTTGGCGTTACGCCATTGGGCACTCCCGACTGCTCCTGAAATCGACTCCCATTTCCGGCGAGTCGCTGGGGATCGTATTTGAGGGTGTTGAGTTCGTGAAGCTCACTAGGGCTCTCCCGCGACTCTCCATTAGCCAAGCCAGCGTCAGCCAAGCAGGCGAGATTGATGATGCAGGCGTACGGAGCATCCGCCCGCTGCTCCGACTCGCCCTGCGCCATGAGAGGGGGATCGGTCTCGTAGCATGCTCTCGACTCACGGTGGGGGCGGTAACCGAAATGGATGACCGCAGCCCGTTCGAGTTGCACCCCGTCCACCTGAACATCGGCGCCTGATCTATGTTCCCTGCCGCGTGGCGGCAGGGAACATAGCAAGCCAATTTCGACTTCTTCATCGAGTCCAGAGGGACTCCGTATACCCATTCTGCGTACAGGCGTCGCGGCGCGAAGTGACGGCCACGATGGGGGTCGCGTCTCGCTTGGCGGCCGAGCACCAGGGGCTTCAGTGCGAGGCCGTCGTGGGAGATCCAGCGGCTCTACGTCGTCGAGACGGTGCAAGATCTGCTCATACAGTCGGCCCCAGACGCCGGCACGCGACCAGATCAGGACCCGGCAGCGGGTAGTCGATTTCGATATCCTGAAGCACGGCACACTCGGCCCCGTGCGAGGCCCAACGACCTACGGCCACAAAGGTCACGGCCTCATAAGGTGGGCTTCTTGCGAGACGTGGCTGTCGGGCTGCCCGTGAGGAGCGGGCCCTGGTGCCTGTGGTTGTACTGGGCACCAGTAGCATCGCGGAGTTCGTTCCATACCCCCCGAACGTATCGGTGTCGCAGACACCCCCATGACTTTCAGAGGTGTCATGTCCGACAGGCTCGTCCTCACCGGGGACCGCGTCCCGGAGCCCACCGAGGCGCCGCAGACAGCTCCCGACTCCGGTCGACGCCGCCAGAGGGTGTGGTCGAGGCGCGGCGCTGCCGGGTCCGCGCGGGCGCCTCGAATAGCCGTGCTCGACGGTCTGCGGCTCTTCGCGGCGCTGTCGGTGGTGCTGTTCCACTACCTGGCCGGTTCGGGGACGATCCCCTGGCAGCGGACGGCGGTCGAGCTGTTTCCCACCCTGCACAAGGTCGCCGAGTTCGGCTGGCTGGGTGTGGTCTTCTTCTTCATGATCAGCGGCTTCGTGATCTGCATGTCCGGCTGGGGCAAGTCCCTCCAGCAGTTCTGGCACGGCCGGATCCTACGACTGTTCCCGCTCTACTGGGCGGCGGTCGTGCTCTCCTCGGCGGCTGCCCGCCTCGGCCCGCGGACCCCGGGCGAGCCGAAGGTCACCGTCGGCCAAATGCTCACCAACCTCACGATGCTCCACGAGCCCCTCGGCGTGAACAGCGTCGACAACGTCTACTGGACGCTCTGGATCGAGCTGCGCTTCTACCTGATCTTCTCGCTGGTCGTCCTGCTGGGTGCCGGCCACCGCAGGGTCGCGAACTTCTGCTGGGTCTGGGCGCTGGGTTCGGTCCTGGCGCCGGCGGCGGGCATCCCGCTGCTGGACCAGCTCCTGGTGCCCCGGTGGGCGCCCTTCTTCATCGCCGGGATCACCTTCTACCTGGTCCGCCGGGCCGGCCGCTTCGACGGTGAGACCCTGGGCCTCCTGGCGCTGTCCTGGCTGCTGATGCAGCACCGCCTCCCGGCGATCATGCAGGGCGAGGGGCACGGCATCAACTGGAAGGTCTGTCTGGCCGCGATCACCGTCATGTACGTGCTGATGGGCCTGATCGCACTCGGCAAGCTGGACTGGATCCAGTGGCGCTGGCTGCCGATCGCGGGCGCGATCTCCTACCCGCTCTACCTCGTGCACCAGTCGCTGGGCATACGCGTGATCTGGCGATGGAACCAGCAGTGGGGTGCGTGGCCGACCCTGCTCGGCGTCATCGCGGGCGCGATGCTGATCGCCTGGCTGCTGCACCGCCTCGTCGAGCGGCCCCTCGTCCCGCTGCTGCGCCGCCTGCTCACCCCGGCCGCGTCGGCGTCCCGGTAGATCTCCGCACCCGCCCGGGGCCATCGGTCCTCGGGCGGGATCGCGGGGCGGTCAGACCGCGGGTGGGGGTTGGGTGCGGCCCAGGATGATGGCCGTGTTCACCAGGCCGACGTGGCTGAACGCCTGTGGGAAGTTGCCGAGTTGGCGGCCGGACACCGGGTCGTACTCCTCCGCGAGCAGTCCCACGTCGTTGCGCACGGCCAGCAGCCGCTCGAACAGTTCGCGCGCCTCCTTGTCCCGGCCGGTCATGTGCAACGCGTCCGCGAGCCAGAACGAGCAGGCCAGGAAGGCGCCTTCGTCGCCGGGCAGGCCGTCCACCGACGGGCCCTCGATGCTGTAGCGGCGGACCAGGCCACTGCTGCCGAGCTCCGCGCGGACCGCGTCGACCGTGCCGATCACGCGCGGGTCGTCGGGCGGCAGGAACCCGACGCGCGGGAGGAGCAGGGTGGCCGCGTCCAGCTCCCGGGAACCGTAGTACTGCGTGAAGGTGCCCCGCACGGGGTCGAAGCCGTTGTCGATCACGTCCCGGTGCACCTCGTCCCGCATGGCCCGCCACCGCTCCACGTCTCCGGGCAGCGAGGAGTCGCTCTCCATGGTGCGCACGGCCCGGTCCGCGGCGACCCAGGCCATCACCTTGGAGTGCACGAAGTGCCGGCGCGGCCCGCGCACCTCCCACAGCCCCTCGTCCGGCCGGCGCCAGTTGCGTTCCAGGAAGTCGAGGAGCGCGAGCTGGATCTGCCAGGCGTGCCGTTCCGAGGGCAGCCCGTTCTCCCGGGCCAGGTACAGGGAGTCGAGGACCTCCCCGTACACGTCGAGCTGGAGTTGGTCCACGGCCGCGTTGCCGACCCGGACCGGGGCGGAGTCGGCGTAGCCGCGCAACCACGGCAGGTCGGATTCCGGGATCCGCCGCTCGCCCCCGATCCCGTACATGATCTGCAGGTCGGCGGGGTCGCCGGCGACCGCGCGCAGCAGCCATTCGCGCCAGGCGCGGGCTTCGTCGTGGAAGCCGGTCTCCAGGAGGGAGCCGAGGGTGAGGGTGGAGTCGCGCAGCCAGCAGTAGCGGTAGTCCCAGTTGCGGACGCCGCCGAGTTCCTCGGGGAGGGAGGTCGTGGCGGCGGCTGCGATTCCGCCGGTCGGGGCGTAGGTGAGGGCCTTGAGGGTGATCAGGGAGCGGGTCACCGCTTCCCGGTAGGGGCCTTCGTAGGTGCACTGGGCGGTCCAGTCCCGCCAGTCGGCGAGGTTCTGTTCGAGCGCCTCGTACGGGTCGACGGTCGCGGGGCGCGGTTCGTGCGAGGGGTGCCAGGTGAGGACGAAGGCGACCCGTTCGCCGGCGGCGACGGTGAATTCGGAGCGGGTGCTGTTGTCCTCGCCCCAGGTGTGCACGGCCGGTTCGCTGCGGAACCAGGCGGAGTCGGGCCCGGCTACCGCGACCCGCTCGCCGTTGGAGCGCCGGACCCAGGGGACGACGTGTCCGTAGTCGAACCGCAGGCGCAGGACGCTGAGCACGGCGGCCTCGCCGGACAGGCCCTCGACGATGCGCATCACGTCGGGGGCGCTGTCGCGCTCCGGCATGAAGTCGGTGACCTTGAACGAGGCGCCGTCCGGAGTGTCCCAGTAGGACTCCAGGACCAGCGAGCCGTCGATGTAGGCGCGGTGCGTGCACCGTGCGCCGGCGGCGGCCCCGGCCGGGGCGATGCGCCAGTGGCCGTTCTCCTTGCCGCCGAGGAGCGCCGAGAAGCAGGCGGGCGAATCGAAACGCGGCAGGCACAGCCAGTCGAGGGACCCGTCGCGGCCGACGAGCCCGCTGGTCATGAGGTCGCCGATGAGTGCGTAGTCTTCGATGGGTTGTGTCATTTGTGCGCTGTTCCCCCGAATGCCCGGGCCCAATCAGTGCAGGCCCCGGGCATCCCCGTGCGCAATACGGTCACCCGCCCGCGGTCAGCTGCGTACGAGGAGCAGCGCGCTCGCGATGACCACGCCGAGGGCGACTGCGAGGGCGCCGTGGGCGAGGCGGTGGCTGCGCAGCACGGGCAGGAAGCGGTCGGCGGCGTACCGGCCGGGGCCGGTGAGGGCCACCGCGGCGGCCGCCACGGTCAGGAGGAGCTCGTACTCGATGCCCTTGGGGGCGAAGAAGGACCCGGCGCCGTGGACGGCGATCGCGTTGATCATGGTGCCGACGACGGCGGCTCCGGCGAGCGGGGTGAGCAGTCCGAGGGCGAGGCCGAGGCCGCCGAGGGTCTCGGTCAGGCCTGCGACGACGGCCATGGCGTCGCCCGCGGGGTAGCCGCTGGCGGTGAAGAACTGGCCGGTGCCGCTGATGCCGCCGCCGCCGAACCAGCCGAAGAGCTTCTGCGCGCCGTGGCCGGCCATCGTGAGACCGAGGACGACGCGGAGGAGGAGCAGTCCGGCGTCGTGGGCGGAGGTGGAGGGGGCGAGGGGGACGGCCGGTGCGGCGGCCTGCGGCTTCGTCGCGGTGACGGAGGGGCTGGTCATGGGGGATTCCTTCCGGTCGGGCGGTCCGGGCGGGGACGGAGTAACGGAGTAACGGAGTAACGAGTAGTTCAAATTCGAACCGCCAGTTCCGACCTTAACCATTGATTCAAATTGGAACAACTCGTGTAAACTGGGGGCATGGCTGAAACGAGATGGCTGGACGAGCGCGAGATGCGCGCCTGGAGCGGCTTCCTGGCCGCCTCCGCCCTGGTGAACCGCCGCCTCGACCAGCAGCTCAAGGACGACTCCGGCCTCTCTCACCCGCAGTACGAGATACTGGTACGGCTCGCCGCGGCTCCGGACCGCGAGCTGCGGATGACGGAACTGGCCAATGGCCTGATCAACTCGAAGAGCGGGCTGACCTACCAGGTCACCCAGCTGGAGAAGGCGGGCTTGGTCCGCCGTCGCAGCTGCCCCTCCGACGTGCGCGGGGTCTTCGCGGTCCTCACGGACGCCGGCACCGCCCGCTTGGAGGAGGCCGCACCCGGTCACGTCGCGACGGTCCGGGAAGCGCTGATCGACGTCCTGACCCCCGAACAGCTCGACACGCTCGCGGACGGGCTGGGCGAGGTCAGCCGCCGACTGCGCGAGCACAACGGGTAACACGGCCGAACGGGGTATAGGGGTGACATGGACGCAACGGTCTGGCTGACGGTCGGCGCGGTCGTCGCCCTCGGGCTGGCGATCGCGGCCGGCGTGCTCCTCGTACGGGTCTTCGCGGCTCGGCGCCTGCTGCTCGATGCGGGGATCCCGCTCCGCGACAAGGCGCTCTTCTGGGTCGCGGTGATCTACACCGTCTCGCCCGTGGACCTGATCCCGGACCCGGTGTACCTCGACGACATCGGCGTACTGCTGCTGGCTCTGCACTCCCTGCACGCGGCGGCCGCAGCGGTGCGGCCGGGCGCGGCCGCGGCCGCCGCGGCGGCGGCAGTGACCGCCGAGCCCGCCAGGGCGGCGACGACCGCGAAGCCCGCCACGGCCGAGGATCCGGGCACCGCATAGCCGCGGCCTGGGCGCAGCCGCAAGCACCTGCGCAGACCCCAACGCTCCCTGGAGCAGGGACTGTCCGTGGCTGCTGGCACCATGTCCCGCATGCCTGCTGAAGATCTTGACGCCCTGTCCCCCTCCCCCACCGCCCTGCTGGAGGCCGGAGCCGCCCGGGTGCGGGAGTGGTCCGGCCCGCAGGCCGGCGGCGGGGTCGGCCGCGAGGTCTACACCCAGGCCCAGGCCGTGTTCGGGCATGCCGACGTCTCGCGTGCGGAGTTCGGCTCGTGGCTGCACTTCGCCGCGAAGGTGCTCGGGCACGACGCGTACGCGCGGCAGGTCGCCGAGGCAGAGCCCGGCATGCCCTGGCGCACCGTCTGGGCCTGGTGGCGGCCGGTCGGGGCCTTCCGGGCCGTACCGAACCTCAGCGGGGACGCCTCCGCCGCCGTCTTCGACGGGCCCGGCGGCCGGAGCCTGCTGAAGGTCTGGTCGCTGTGGACCGAGGAACGCTGGTTCGACCTGACCACCGGCGAGCCGTGCCCGGCGCCCGGCGCCGGGGAGTTCACCGAACGCACGGAGGAGCCCGGGGAGGAGGAGCCGTTCCTCTTCGACCCGGACGAGGACGCCTGGGCCCTGCACTGCCCCGGCACCTGGGAGGACCCGGTGCCGCTCGGCGCGGGGCGGTTCCTGCTCACCGAGGCGCGCGGGATCGTGGTGGTGGAGCGCAACGAGGCGGTGGCGGCGGCCGGCTGGCCCACCGGCGGCGCCGACAACGCCTCGTGGGACGAGGGCGCGGGCGAGCCGTGGTTCGCGGGCCCGGCGCCCGGCGAGGCGCCGCTCGACGCGGCCCGCGTGGAGGCGGTGTTCGGCGCGGACTGGACGGTCCGGGTACCCGAGGCGCGGCTGCCCGCGTCGCTCACCCACCGCCCGACCCGGGAGCTGATCAGCACGGTGGGCCTGCCGCGCCACTGGGGAGCAGGCGCGACCTCGTTCGAGCTCGCCTGGACCGAGGAGGGGCCCGGAGCGGCGGAGTCCGCGGACCAGGGGCCGGGCTTCGGCGGCCTGCTGCACATAGGGACGTTGGAGATGGGCTACGGCGACGAGGGCGTGGTGCTCGTCCACCCGGAGACGGGCGCGGTGTCGCTGATCCGCGAGGGCGAGGGGCCGTTCCCCTTCGCCCGGGACACGGAGACGTTCGTACGCCTGCTGGAGGCCGTGCGCCGGTTCATGGGGGCGTGTTGGAACCCGTACCCGGGCGAGAACGGCTGCGGCTCCTTCCTCGCGGAGGCGGCGGAGCTGGAGCCGGGCGTCCTGGAGTCGGACGACCCCGAGGAGCCGGGCGCAGCGGCCTGGGAGCACGTTTTCGCGTCCATCACCGAACTGAGCGTCTACGGCTACTGACCGGGCGGCGCCGTCCCGGCCCGGCGGCGGGCCCGAGCGGCGGGCCCGAGCGGCGGGCCCCGAAGGCAGGCCCCGAAGGCAGGGCGTGTCGGTATCAGCGGGCGCCGCAGGGCTCAGCGGACGCCGCGGGGGCGGTACTGGATGCTGATGCGCGGGCCGACGGCGCGGCTGGACTTGGGGACCGCGTGCTCCATGGTCCGCTGGCAGGAGCCGCCCATCACGACGAGGTCGCCGTGCCCCAGGGGCAGGCGCAGCAGGGTCGGGCCGCCGTCGCGGGGGCGCAGGACCAGGTCGCGCGGGTCGCCGACCGAGAGGATCGCGACCATGGTGTCCTCGGTGGCGGACCGGCCGATGCGGTCGCCGTGCCAGGCGACGCTGTCGCGGCCGTCGCGGTAGAGGCAGAGCCCGGCGGTGGCGAAGGGTTCCCCGAGCTCGGGGGCGTAATGCCGGGTCAGTGCGGTGCGGGCCTCGACGAGCGCCGGGTGCGGCAGGGACTCGCCCTCGTCGTAGAAGGCGAGCAGGCGGGGTACGTCGACCTCGCGCTCGTACATCTGGCGCCGCTCGGCCCGCCAGGGCACGTCCTCGGCCAGCCGCTCGAACAGTGAGTCGGCGCCAGAGAGCCAGCCGGGCAGGTGGTCGACCCAGGCGCCGGAGCCGAGCCGGGTGCGGCACAGCCCTTGGAGCGGGCCGAGGCGGATCTCGTCGCCCTGGTCGAAGAGGGAGCCCTGGAGGCCGGGGATCGTACGCACCCACCCATCATATCCCGCCACTCGAACACGCGATCGATTACACGTCCCACCAGGGGTTTTCCCTCCCCGGGCGGGCCGTCAAGATTTCGCTAGGGAGGCGTTAAGGAGCCGTCAAGACCGGTCGCGGCCGACGCTGCGGCCCGCCTCCGGCCGCGGACTGCGCCCCAGCACGTCCATGCAGGTGGGAGGCGGGTTCCGGGCCGAACGCGTACCTCCGTCCAACCGGAGCAACCTCCCGTGCGGGGCCGCCCGGGGCCCGTCAGGATGAGATCGCGCGCGTGCACGAATGATCGAGTTCCGTACGCTTGCCCAGCCGTCGCACCGATGGCCGGATCCAAGCCGTACGAAGGAGCACCCGCGATGGCCACCCCCACCCAGCCGAGCCGCCTCAGGGCATGGCTCCTGGAAGGCCTGACCGACCAGACGAAGCACCGGTCGGGCCATCGGCCGGAGGGGTCGGACGAGAGCGGCACGCCCGCGGCCGCCGACCACGGGCGGCCTTGGTGGCGGGTGATGTGCCTGACCGGCCTCGACTACTTCTCGACCTTGGGCTACCAGCCGGGCATCGCGGCGCTCGCCGCCGGCCTGCTCTCGCCCCTGGCCACGATCGTGCTGGTGGTGCTGACCCTGTTGGGGGCGCTGCCCGTCTACCGCCGCGTGGCGGAGGAGAGCCCGCACGGCGAGGGCTCGATCGCGATGCTGGAACGGCTGCTGTCGTTCTGGAAGGGCAAGCTGTTCGTCCTCACCCTCCTCGGCTTCGCGGCCACCGACTTCCTGATCACCATCACCCTGTCGGCGGCGGACGCGACCGCGCACATGGTCGAGAACCCCCATCTGACGAGCACGCTCAACGGCCACCAGGTACTGATCACCCTGATCCTGATCGCGCTGCTGGGCGGCGTGTTCCTCAAGGGGTTCAGCGAGGCCATCGGGGTGGCCGTGGTCCTGGTCTTCTCGTACCTCGCGCTGAACGTCGTCGTGATCGGGGTCGGCCTGTGGCAGGTCGTCAGCGAGCCCCACGTCATCACCGACTGGAAACAGGCGTTGCTCACCGAGCACGGCAACGTCTTCATGATGATCGCCATCGCGCTCGTGGTCTTCCCGAAGCTGGCGCTGGGTCTGTCCGGGTTCGAGACGGGCGTCGCGGTCATGCCGCACGTCCAGGGCTCCCCGCACGACACGGAGGAGAATCCCGCGGGCCGGATCCGGGGCACGAAGAAGCTACTGACCACGGCCGCCGTGATCATGAGCGTCTTCCTGATCACCAGCAGCTTCGTCACCACCCTCCTCATCCCCGCCGCCGCCTTCCAACCCGGCGGCGAGGCCAACGGCCGCGCCCTGGCGTACCTGGCCCACGAGTACCTGGGCTCGGCCTTCGGCACCGTCTACGACGTCTCGACCATCTTGATCCTGTGGTTCGCGGGCTCCTCGGCCATGGCCGGCCTGCTCAACCTGATGCCGCGCTACCTGCCCCGCTACGGCATGGCCCCCTCCTGGGCCCGCGCCCTGCGCCCGATGGTCATCGTCTTCACCCTGATCGCCTTCCTGGTGACCTGGCTCTTCGACGCCGACGTCGACGCCCAGGGCGGTGCCTACGCCACCGGTGTCCTCGTCCTGATCACCTCCGCGGCCGTCGCGGTCACCATCGCGGCCCGCCGGGCCGGGGAACGCGGCTGGACCATCGGCTTCGGCGTCATCTCCGCCGTCTTCGTCTACACCACCGCCGTCAACGTCGCCGAACGACCCGACGGCGTGAAGATCGGCGCCTGCTTCATCGCCGGCATCATGGCCCTCTCCCTCCTCTCACGCCTCGCCCGCGTCTTCGAGCTGCGCGTCACCCACGTGGAATTCGACGACATGGCCCAACGGTTCATCCGCGACACCGCCAACCGCACCATCCGGTTCATCGCCAACGAGCCCGACAACCGCGACGCCGACGAGTACCGGCTCAAGAAGCAGCAGATCCGCGCCGACAACGACATCCCCTCCGAGGACGACGTCATGTTCGTCGAGGTCACCGTTCTGGACGCATCCGAATTCGAATCGGGCATGCGCGTGCGCGGCGAAGTCCTCCACGGCCGCTACCGCGTCCTGACCCTGGAAAGCTCCAGCATCCCCAACGCACTCGCCGCCCTGCTGCTCCACGTACGGGACGACACCGGGCAGCGGCCGCACATCTACTTCGAATGGACGGAGGGCAACCCGATGGCCAACTTCCTCCGCTTCTTCCTCTTCGGGCAGGGAGAGGTCGCCCCCGTCACCCGCGAGGTCATCCGGGAGGCCGAACCCGACCGCAGCCGCCGCCCCCACGTCCACGCCGGCTGACGCCGGGCGCGGATCCGGCTCCGTACGTACCGTGGGAAGGCAGCTACTCACCCCCCGGAGTCGCGATGAGTGCCTATCCCCCGATCGCAGAGCACGGTCTGATCGGCGACCTCCAGACGGCCGCGCTGGTCTCCAGTGCCGGAACGGTCGACTGGTGGTGCACGCCGCGGTTCGACTCCCCCAGCATCTTCGGAGCACTGCTGGACCGGGCGGGCGGGGGCCACTGCCACCTGGCGGTCGATCTCGACCGGCTCGGCGACGTCAAGGTCAAGCAGCTGTACCTCGCCGACACGGCCACGCTGGTGACCCGGTTCATGACCACGGACGGCGTCGGGGAAGTGGGCGACTACATGGTCCCCGACGACTCCCGCGAGGCCACCGACCGGCATCAACTGCACCGGACGGTACGGGTGGTGCGCGGCAGCCTCCCGTTCGTCCTGGAGGTCCGGCCCCGCTTCGACTACGGGCGGGCCCCGCACACCCTGAAGCTCCTCGACGACGGGTCGGCCCTGATGCAGGGCCCGGGGACGGACCTGTTCGTCCAGGCGAGCGCGCCGATCACCCTCGTCGCGGACGGACAGGACGCCGTCGCGCGCTTCACCCTGACGGCGGGCGACGCCGCAGTCGTCGTCCTGACCAGCGACGCCGCCGGCAGCCCCCGCCCCGATCCCCTCAGCCGCGAACGCGCCCTTGCGGATTTCGACCGGTGCCGCGCCTTCTGGCACGACTGGCTGCGCACCTCCACCTACCGGGGACGCTGGCAGGAGATGGTCAACCGGTCCGCCATCACCCTGAAGCTGCTCACCTACGCCCCGACCGGCGCGCCGATCGCCGCGGCGACCATGGGACTGCCCGAGCAGATCGGCGGGGAACGCAACTGGGACTACCGCTACACCTGGATCCGCGACGCGTCCCTGTCGGTGCGCGCCCTCGTCAAACTCGGTTTCACCGAGGAGGCCAACGCCTTCCGCCACTGGGTCCGCGACCGCTTCGAAGCCGGCGGCACCCCCTCCGGCCACCCCTTGCAGATCATGTACCGCATCGACGGCGACCCCCACCTGACCGAGGAGGTCCTCGACCACTGGGAGGGCTACCAGGGGTCCGCTCCCGTCCGGGCCGGTAACGCGGCCGCCGACCAGGTGCAGCTCGACATCTACGGCGAGGCCGCCTACGCGTTCGGCGAGGCCCACGACATGGGTGCGCTGCGCGGCTGGACGGCGTTCACCGGCGTCATCGACTGGTTCTGCGACCACTGGGACGCCCCGGACGAGGGGATCTGGGAGACCCGGGGCGGCCGCCAGGACTTCACCTACAGCCGCCTGATGTCGTGGGTCGCCTTCGACCGGGCCATCCGCCTCGCGCAGGCCCACTCCCGGCCCGCGGACATCGCCCGGTGGACGGCGGCACGCGACGCGATCTTCCTGCAGATCGTGGAGCGCGGCTGGAGCACCGAGCGGCAGGCCTTCGTGCAGAACTACGCGTCGGACGTGCTCGACGCGTCGCTGCTGCTCATGCCGAAGGTGGGTTTCATCTCGCCCTCCGACCCCGCCTGGCTGTCCACGCTCGACGCGATGGACCGGGAACTCGTCAGCGACAGCCTCGTCTACCGCTACGACCCCGCGGCCTCGCCGGACGGGCTGCGCGGTTCCGAAGGAACGTTCAACCTGTGCAGCTTCCTGTACGTCGAGGCGCTCGCCCGGGCCGGGCGGATCGGCCAGGCCCGCTACGCGTTCGACAAGATGCTGACCTACGCCAACCACGTCGGCCTGTTCGCCGAGGAGATCGGAGCCTCCGGCGAGCAGTTGGGCAACTTCCCGCAGGCGTTCACGCACCTGGCGCTCATCGACGCCGCGCTGGCGCTCGACGAGGAACTGGACCGCCGGTCGGCATGAGTGCGCCGTCCGGCGGGGTAGGGGGACCGCAGGCGCTGCCCGCCCACCACCCGTCGGCCCCACCAGGAGACACCCCATGCGGATGCTGATCAACAGTCCCGAGACCGTCGTCGCTGATGCCCTGCGGGGGATGGCGGCCGCGCATCCCGAGCTGGACGTGGACGTCGAGCGGCGGGTCGTCGTACGGCGGGACGCGCGGCTCGGGGGCCGGGTCGGGGTGGTGTCCGGGGGCGGGTCGGGGCACGAGCCGCTGCACGCCGGGTTCGTGGGGTACGGGATGCTGTCGGCCGCTTGCCCCGGGGAGGTGTTCACCTCGCCCGTGCCCGATCAGGTCCTGCGGGCGGCGGCGGCCGTGGACGCCGGGCAGGGTGTGCTGTTCGTCGTCAAGAACTACACCGGGGACGTGCTGAACTTCGAGATGGCGGCCGAACTCGCCGAGGAGGACGGCCTGCGGGTGGAGCGCGTGCTGGTCAACGACGACGTGGCCGTCACCGACAGTCTGTACACGGCGGGGCGGCGCGGCACCGGGGCCACGCTGTTCGTCGAGAAGGTCGCCGGTGCGGCCGCCGAGGAGGGCGCCCCGCTGGAGCGGGTCGCGGAGCTCGCCCGGCGGGTCAACGCCTCCTCGCGCAGCTTCGGGGTGGCGCTCAGCGCGTGCACGACACCGGCGAAGGGCAGTCCGACGTTCGACCTGCCCGACGGGGAACTGGAGCTGGGCATCGGCATCCACGGCGAGCCGGGCCGCGAACGGCGGGCCATGATGCCGGCCCGGGAGATCGCGGAGGTCGCGGTGGGAGCCGTACTGGAGGAGCTCGGGGAGGTGGCTCCGGCGGACGGGCCGGTACTGGCTCTGGTCAACGGCATGGGGGCGACGCCGCTGCTGGAGCTGTACGGGTTCCACGCGGAGGTGGCGCGGGTGCTGGCGGAGCGCAGAGTGCCGGTGGCGCGGACGCTGGTCGGGAACTACGTCACGTCCCTGGACATGGCGGGGTGTTCGGTGACGCTGTGCCGGGCGGACGAGGAGCTGCTGCGGCTGTGGGACGCGCCCGTCCACACTCCGGCCCTGCGGTGGGGCTGCTGAGAAGGTGGGCGGGCACGGTGCGGACAGGGTCGTGGACACGGGTGAGGAGACGGAATTGCGTGACGCGGAATTCTTCCGGCGCTGGATGACGGCCGCCGGGGCCGTGGTGGAGCGCGAGGCGGACCGGCTGACCGAGCTCGACTCCCCCATCGGGGACGCCGACCACGGGAGCAATCTGCTGCGCGGCTTCACGGCGGTACGGGCGGCCCTGGCGGCGGATCCCACCGCGAGTCCGGGGGCGGTGCTGACGCTGGCGGGGCGGACCCTGATCTCGACGGTCGGCGGGGCCTCGGGCCCGTTGTACGGGACGCTGCTGCGGCGCACGGGCAAGGAGCTCGGGGAGGCCGCCGAGGTCTCCGACGAAGCGCTGTGCATGGCCCTGTACGCGGGAGTGGGCGCGGTGGCGCAGCTCGGCGGGGCGGCGCCCGGCGACAAGACGATGCTGGACGCGCTGGTGCCGGGGGTGGGGGCGCTGAGCACGTCGTACCGGGCGGCCGCGGACGCGGCGGAGAACGGCGCGCGGGCGACGGTGCCGATGCTGGCGCGCAAGGGGCGGGCCAGCTACCTCGGTGAGCGGAGCATCGGCCACCAGGACCCCGGGGCGACCTCGGCGGCCCTGCTGCTGGCGGCGCTCGCGGATGCGGCGGATGCGCCTGGTGCGGCTGATGCCGCTGGTGCCGAGTGAGCGCGCCGGTGGTGGGGATCGTGCTCGTGTCGCACAGCGCGGTGGTCGCACAGTCCGTGGCGGACCTGGCGCGCGGCCTGGCGGCGGGCGGCCCGGTCGTCCCGGTCGCAGCGGCGGGCGGCACCGCGGACGGCGGCCTGGGCACGAGCGCGGAGCGCATCGCTGAGGCCGCGCAGGAGGTGGACCGGGGGGCGGGGGTCGCGCTTCTGGCGGACCTGGGCAGCTCGGTGCTGACGGTGAAGGCGCTGCTGGTGGAGGACGAACTCCCGCCGGGGGCCCGGCTGCTGGACGCCCCGTTCCTGGAGGGCGCGGTGGCCGCGGTGGTGGCGGCCTCGGCGGGCGCCCCGCTGGAAGCGGTGGCCGCGGCGGCGGAGGAGGCCTACAGCTACCGCAAGACGTAACCGGCCGGCCCGAGCCACGCCGGCACGGTCACCGCCACTCGCCGCCACTCGCCGCGACTCGCTCGTCCTAGCCGACCGGCGCCGTTGCCCGGCCGGTCGCGGTCGCGGTCGCGGCCACGGCGGGTACGGGAGGTCGGCGTGCCGGGCGGGGTGGTCAGCGGCGGCGCAGGGATTCGATTTCGCGGCGGTCGCGCTTCGTCGGGCGCCCCGTGCCGCGGTCGCGCACACCGACCACCTCGGCCTCGATGCGCGTCGGCGGGGGCGGGCTGTTGTCGACGAAGCATTCCGCGGCCACCGGCGCACCCACCCGCTTCGTCACGGGCTGCTTGACCACGACGATGCGCTCGCGCCCCGCGTGGAAGAGCCGTACCTCGTCCCCCGCACGCACCGTCTGAGCCGGCTTCGCGCGCTCCCCGTTGACCTTCACATGGCCCGCCCGGCAGGCGGTCGCCGCGACCGAGCGGGTCTTCGTCAGGCGGACCGACCAGATCCAGGCGTCCACCCGGGCAGTTCCCGTTCCCGTTGCTCCATCAGCCATGCCAGAACTCTAGCGAGCCGCCCCCACGGAAACGGAACACATTTTGGCAGATTCACCAAGAGGCATTGCATCTGCCATGTACATCATCCCAATAGAATTGCAAATGCGGGACACCTGCCCCTACCTTGTCGCTCATGCAGTCCTACACCATCGGACAGGCGGCCCGCCTGCTGGGCGTGAGCCCGGACACCGCCCGCCGCTGGGCCGACGCCGGCCGGGTCGCGACCCACCGCGACGAGGCCGGCCGGCGACTGATCGACGGCCGCGACCTGGCCGCATTCTCCGTAGAGGTCGGGCAGGGCGCCCACGCCGAGGACGAAGAGCCCTACACCTCGGCCCGCAACGCGTTTCCCGGCATCGTCACCGCCGTCAAGCTCGGCGACGTGGCCGCCCAGGTCGAGATCCAGGCAGGTCCCCACCGCCTGGTCTCCCTCCTCACCCGTGAGGCCGTCGAGGAGCTCGGACTGGAGGTCGGCATGCAGGCCACCGCCCGCGTGAAGTCCACCAGCGTGCACATCGACCGCACCTGACCCGTCCAGCACCAGCGCACGTCCCCACCCGCTCCGCCCGTCACCGGCGCGGGTCACCACCGCGCGGAACCGGCACCCGGCCGGCCGCCGACCCGACCGAGGAGCACCAGCTCATGTCCCCGATCCTGACCCGCCGCAGCGCCGTTGCCGCAGCGCTGACCGCCGCCCTCCTCGTGCCCGCGCTGTCCGCCTGCGGCAGCAGCGACAAGAAGGACACCGACACCGGGGCTGCGGCTTCCGCGTCGGCCTCCGCCTCCGCCGAGACCAAGGCCGCGAACCTCACCGTCCTGGCCGCCTCCTCCCTCACCGACGTCTTCAAGACCGCGGGCGCCGCGTACGAGAAGGCGCACCCCGGCACGAAGGTGAACTTCTCGTTCGCCGGCTCCCAGGAGCTCGCCGCCCAGGTGAAGCAGGGCGCCCCGGCCGACGCGCTGGTCACCGCCGACACCAAGACGATGGACGGCCTCAAGGCCGAGACGAACGACCCGTCGATCATCGCCAAGAACCGCCTGGTCATCGCGACCGGCAAGGGCAACCCGTTCAAGATCGACGACCTGAAGGACCTCGCCGACAGCAAGATCAAGGTCGTGCTCGCCGCGCCCGAGGTCCCGGTCGGCCGCTACAGCAAGCAGATCCTCGACGCGCAGAAGATCGAGGTGAAGCCGGTCTCGCAGGAGCCCAACGTGCGCGCCGTGCTGAGCAAGGTCGAGCTCGGTGAGGCCGACGCCGGCCTCGTCTACAAGACCGACTCGGCCAAGTCCGGTGACAAGGTCGTCAACGTGGACATCCCGGACGACCAGAACGCCGTCGCCTCCTACCCGGCCGCGGCCCTCAAGGCCTCCAAGAACGCCGAGGCCGCCGCCGCGTTCGTGGCGTGGCTGAGCAGCCCCGAGGCGCAGAAGATCCTCCAGGACGCGGGCTTCCAGAAGGCGTAACCGACTCCGCTGCCGGAAAGATCGATGGGGACTGCCCGGTCTGGGGGGGACGGGCAGTCCCTTCGGCGTCCCGCACACCGATCCCCCCGTACCCGCCCACGCTGCAGCCAGGAATCCACATGAGCAGATCCCGCACCCGCACCCGGCCGCCGCTGGCCCTGGCGCTGCCCGCGCTGCTCGCCGTCGCATTCCTACTGCTTCCTCTGATCGGCATCCTCAGCCGCACCCAGTGGAGCGAGCTCGGCACGCACCTCACGAGCCCGGGTGTGGTCGAGGCGCTGCGCCTGTCGCTCGTCGTGTCCCTGTGGGCCCTCGGCTTCTCGTTGCTCCTCGGAGTGCCACTGGCCTGGCTACTGGCCCGCGTCCCGTTCAAGGGAAAGGCGTTCGTCCGCTCGCTGGTACTGCTCCCGATGGTGCTGCCTCCGACCGTGGGCGGCGTGGCGCTGCTGCTGGGATTCGGCCGTCGCGGGCTGCTCGGGCCCTGGCTGGAGGGCACGTTCGGGATCACGCTGCCCTTCCACACCTCCGGCGCCGTCGTGGCGGCCACCTTCGTCGCCATGCCGTTCCTCGTCATCAGCCTGGAGGGCGCGCTCGGCGGCCTCAAGCAGAGTTACGAGGAGACCGCCGCGTCCCTCGGAGCCCCGCCGGTGCGCGTGTTCTTCACCGTGACGCTGCCCATGGTGGCGCCGGGCCTGATCGCCGGCGCGGCGCTCACCTGGGCACGCGCGCTCGGCGAGTTCGGCGCGACCATCACCTTCGCGGGCAACCTGCCCGGCACCACCCAGACCCTGCCGCTCCAGGTCTACCTGCTCCTCCAGGACTCGCCGGAGGCCGCCACCTCTGTCTCGCTGCTGCTGCTCGCGATCGCCATGGTCGTACTGATCGCCCTGCGCGGCCGTTGGACCGGCACCCCGGTCGCGGCCCGGTCCGCCGGGGCGCCGCAGACCCCGCAGGAGACCGAGACGGCCGCCGTGGCCGCCGGCCTGCCCGCCGATTCCGCCGACACCGCCACCGGCCCGTCCGCCGGCCCGGCCCTCGACCTGCCCGCCGCCGCCCCGTACGACGGCGGCCACTGGCCGCTGCACGCCGAGGTCACCGGCTTCAACGAGCTCACCCTCGACGCCGATCCCGGCACCACCATCGCCGTCGTCGGCGAGAACGGCGCCGGCAAGACCACGCTGCTGCGCGCCCTCCTCGGCCTCACCCCGCGCGCCCACGCCGAACTGCGCCTCGGCGACACCGACGTCACATCGCTGCCCCCGCACGAGCGCCAGGTCGCCTGGGTCCCGCAGGACGGCGCCCTGTTCCCGCACCTGACCGCCCTGGCCAACACCGCGTACGGGCTGCGCGCCCGCCGGGTGCCGCGCGCGGAGGCCCGCCGCGAGGCGCAGCTGTGGCTGGACCGGCTCGGCGTCGGCCACCTCGCCGCCCGCAAACCCGCCCAGCTGTCCGGCGGCCAGGCCCAGCGCGTCGCCCTGGCCCGCGCCCTGGCCGCCCGGCCCCGCCTGCTGCTCCTCGACGAACCCCTCGCCGCCCTCGACCAGACCACCCGGGCCCGGGTCCGCCACACCCTGCGCACGCACCTGGCCGGCTTCGGCGGGGTCTGCCTCATCGTCACGCACGACCCCGTCGAGGCGGTCTCCCTGGCCGACCGGGTGCTGGTCCTGGCCGACGGCCGCACCCTCCAGGACGCCCCGCCCGCCGAGGTGAGCCGCCATCCCCGCTCCCCCTGGGTCGCCCGGATGCTCGGCCGCAACGCCTGGCACGGCACCGCGTCGGCCGACGGCCTCGTACTCGCCGCCGGAGGCCGGCTCGTGGTGGCGGACGCGCTGCCCGAAGGGGCCGAGGCGCTGGCGATCATCGGGCCGGAGGCCGTGTCGGTGCACCGCGACCGCCCGACCGGCAGTCCCCGCAACGTCTGGCAGGGCTCCGTACGGGAGATCACGACGGTCGGGAGCCGGCTGCGCGTGCTGGTCACCTCGGGTGAGGCCCCCGACCTGGTCGCGGAGGTCACCCCGGAGGCGGTCGCCGAACTGGGCCTGGTCGACGGCTCGAAGGTGTGGACGAGCGTGAAGGCGACCGAGGTCACGCTCGTACGGCTCTAGGAAGCGGGCCGGACGGCCAGCCAGTCGGCCGGGGCGAACGCGTCGACGCCGACCACGGTCCGGCCCGTGCGCGGGGCCGCGACGGACAGCACGCCCTCGGAGCGGCCGGCCGTGAAGCCCGGGGCGCCGAGGGTGATCACGGCGGCGCGTTTGCCGGTGGTGCGCCGGAACTCGGCGAGCAGCTGCGCCGTCAGGGCGGTTTCCTTGCGGTCCACGGTGACCGGCGCATGCGCCCGTACGACGGCCAGAGCGCCCGTGGCCGGTTCCCGGGCGGTAGCCGCCAGGGCCTTGCGCAGGGCCCGCATCCGGTGCAGGCCGCCTCCGCCCAGGGTGGGCTCGGTGGTGTCGAGCGGCAGGAACCGTACCCCGCGGTGGACGAACTCCGGCCCGTCGGCGCCGGTCAGCACGAAGTCGGCGCCCGCGTCCCCGTCCCCGGCGCGGCTGCCGCCGGGCGGCTCGACGGCGAACCGCCAGGGCTTCGCCCGGACCCCGGCCCCGGTGGCCACGATCGGATCCCGGACCACGGGTTCCGCGGCGGGCCCCGTGGGCGGGGTCCGGGCGCCGAGCGTGTCGAGCACCACCCGTCCGGGGCCGGAACCGGCCTTGGCCGAGAGCCGGGTCACGGTGAGCGGCGGCTGTGCGGTGGCCGGGAGTGCGAGGGTGACCTCCCGCCAGCCGGTCCAGTCCGCGACGGGCCCGCTCACCGTGACGGCGGCCCCGTCGGCGTCGGTCAGTTCCACGGCGGGCCGGGCTCCGGAGCCGTCGCCGCCCACCCAGAGCGTGAGCGACCGGGCTAGCTCCGGGACGGGCAGGGGCCGGGGCGCGGCGGCGCTCGCCCGGCCCGCGGCCCGGGGCAGGTCCAGGGCGAGCCCGGCGCCGGCGTGTCCCTCGGCCGGGACGGCGCCGGGGCCGGTCCAGGCGGCGGCGTCGGCCAGATCGGCGAGGGGAAGGGTCTCCAGCCCGACGCCGAGGGGGATGTCGACGCTCGGCCCGGATACGGCGGTCGCGCCACGCACGGCCGCGGCTCCACGCACAGCAGCGGCCCGGACGGTGGCGGCCCGGACGGTGGCGTGTAGCCGGCCGGTGGCCCGCGGGACGAGGGCGGTGACGGTGAAGCCACCCCGCCCGTCCTCGGTGACGTTCCACCGCGACCGGTCGAACTCCAGGGCCACGTCGCGGGGTTCCACGACGGCGGCCGCGCCCTGCCCGTCGTACCCGATCAGCCGGAATCCCGCCGTCTCCCCCGGCTCCGCGAGCCCGATCCGAGCCGGGGTCGGCCGGATCCGGGTCAACGGCCCGAGGACCTGGAGCGGGAGCGCGCCGTGCGCCGTCGCGCGCCGGGCGTGCGCCGTCGCTCGGCCAGCGCGCACGGCGTGGAACACCCCGGCGGCGTCAACGGTGCCGGCCCCGTCGGCGGACCACACCGGCGCCTCCGGGGCCGGGCCCAGCAGCGCGTCGTACCCGGTGGCCGTGAGGGTCCGGGTGAGCCCGGGGAATACCCGGGTGAGGTCCTCCGCGCTGCCGCCGGCGGGTTCGATCCGGTAGCCGGTGGTCCGGCCGGAGCCGGCCGGGGCCGTGAGGACGAGCCCGTTGGGCACGGGCCGCTGCCGCCCGTCCGACGGGGAGTTCTCCAACGTCAGGGCCGTCGCCCCGCTCAGTGCGGCGAGCAGGGTCGAGGAGCCGCCGCCGTCGAGGTTCAGGGCCTCGTACGCGCCGAGCCGGTGCATCATGCGGCCCAGCTCCGTCAGGGTGAGCCCACCGCTGTCGCGCTGGCGGCCGTCCACGGTGAGGATCGTCAGCCGCCGCCCGTCGCGCGAGAACCCGACGGCCGTGCGCGGCGCGGCGGCGTTGTTCGGTTCGCCGTCGTGGTCCTGCGGTACGCCGGCCACGACGAGGGCCTCCCGCCCGCCGACGGCCGCGGCCGGGACCGGCCCGGCGTCCGGGAGGGCGCGGGCGGCAACGGCGACGGCGTCCCCGGGGCGCAGGGCGGCGAGTTCGGCGGCGGACGCACCGCCCGCGGGAGCGGTGAGCAGGGTGGTTCCGGGGGCCGGTCGCCGCCTGCGGGCCGGGCCGCGTACCGATGCGGCGGCGGCCGTGACCCGGCCGTCCCGGACCGGAACGGCGATGCCCACCGCGGGCAGCTGCGCCCCGGGATGGTCGGCCGTGTACGCGGACAGCCCCCCGCGGGCCGGCCGGGCCGCGTTGTAGCCGATCAGCGGGCGCACTGCCCCGCCGGGCAGGGTGACGCTGCCGTCGAGGCCGATCCGCAGGACCCTGCCGGTGCCGTCGGCCCCTAATCCGACGGCGGGGGCCGCGCCGGGTCCGGACGCGGCCGAGTGCAGTAGCCTGCCGCCGCCGAGGCCGGGGCCGAGCGGTGCACCCGTACCGCGGATGTCGAAGAAGTCGCCGTTCACGGCGGCGACCACGCGCCGTCCGGGCCCCGCACGGTGACGGGCAGCGGTGTCGCCGACGGTGGCCGGTCCGTGGCCGCCCAGGTATTCGGCGCGCACGCCGCCGCTCCCACCGAGTTCGACGCGGAGCTCGTCGATCCGCAGCCAGCGGTCGGCTTCCAGCCGGTCGTACGACTCCAGGCGGATCCCGGGGGCGATCTGCCGGCCGGTACGGGAGGTCTCGATCCCGTCGGCCACCGCGTCGGCGGCCCGCGCGGGAAGGGTGGTCCCGGCGGGGCCGGCCAGGACGACGGCGAGCAGGACGGGCAACAGCGGACGCAGGCTCAACACGCAGGCAGGATCGGCCACCCGCCACCGTCCCGGGTCCGCGCCGTCGCTCGTGCCCTGCGGTTTCAGCCATTCGCACGGCCACGGGTGGCGCACTCTTCGTCCGCACGGGGAATCGATTTGGCCGCGGGATGCCGGGCTGGCAAGGTTCGAGCGTGCCCGCCGCGCGCCGGCGGGCCTGCTCATTCTCCGTCGCATGTTCCCGTGGGGGGTTCACACCGCATGTCCGTCAACGAGCCACCGAGCCCACCGGCTCAGCCGTCGCCGCAGCAGCCGCAGCAGCAGCAGCCATCAAAGACGCAGTCCCCGGCACCGGCGTACGCCGCTGCACCGCCGCAGCCGTACCCGGCACCGGCGTACCCGGCACCGGGGTACCCCGCTCAGCCGTACCCCGCACACGCCCTGACCGGGCACCCTGCCGGGCCGTACCCGGGCCTGCCGTACGGCATTCCGTTGTCCGGCGGCGACGTGCTGCGGTCGCCGCGCGGCCTGGCGGTCGCGGTCACCGCGATGCTGTCGGTCGCGGGTGCGGTCAACCTGTTCGCGGCGGGCATCGGCGCGTACCTCTTCTCGCTCATGACGAGCGTGATCGCCGATCCGGCGGCCGTCGGTGACCACGCTCTGCGCCAGGGGGACGACCTGACCACGGTCGCCAGCGTCCTACAGAACCTGATCATGGTGGCGACGGCGGTCGTCTTCGTCGTCTGGTTCCACCGTGTGCGCGTGAACGGCGAGATCTTCCGCCCCGACGCGTTCTCCCAGACCCGCGGCTGGGCCATCGGCGCCTGGTTCATCCCGATCGGCAACCTCTTCCTGCCGTTCCGGACCGCCAAGGAGATCTGGACCGCCAGCACCCAGTTCGCACCCGACGGCTCCTTCCGCCAGGTCTCCAACGCGCCCGTCAACGCCTGGTGGGCACTGTGGGTCGGCTCGCTCGTCCTCGACCGGATCTTCAGCAGGCTCTACCAGCAGGCCGGGACGCCACAAGCGCTGCGCGACGCGTCCGCCGTGGGGGTCGCGTCCGGCCTCTGCACGGTCGCCGCCGCGGTCTTCGCCATCGTCTTCGTCCGCAGGCTGACGGCCTTGCAGACCGTCAAGGCGGCGCAGGGCCCGAACGCGGCGGTCTGATCCCCCGCCCAGCGGGTCCGCGCCGGCGTCTCGCCGAAGGGGGCGGGCGACCGGACGCCCCCTTCGGCCCGGCAGGCGCCTCAGTTCGCCGCCGCACGTACCGGGACGGCGAACTCGCACCACACGCACTTCCCGCTGCCCCGGGGCTCCACGCCCCAGTCCTTCGCGAGCCGGTCCACCAGCAGCAGGCCGCGCCCCGACACCGCCCAGTCGCCGGCCTCGCGCCGTTGCGGCAGGGCGCTGCTGGAGTCCTCGACCTCGATCCGGATCCGGCCCTCCCGGGTCAGCCGTACGTTGACGTGGCCGCCGCCGTCCGTGTGCACGAGGGCGTTGGTCATCAGCTCGTCCGCCGCCAGTTCGATCTCGTCGGCCCGCTCCCTGGCTCCCCATGCCGCCACCGCCGCGCGGATCAGGTGGCGGGCCATCGCCGGGCCCTCGGGGTCGCCCGGGGTGAGCCGCAGGCGTAGCGGACCGCCGCCGCGCGGGGTGGGCGTGCCGCGGCGGCGCAGTAGGAGCAGGGCCATGTCGTCCCCGGCGCCCGCGTCCCCGACCAGGTCGCACAGGACGTCGGCGAGCTCCTCGACGTCCACCGGTCCGCTGCGGACCGCTTCCATGAGTTCGCGCATGCCCGCCTCGGGGGCGCCTTCCGGCCGTTCGAGGAGACCGTCGGTGCACAGCACCAGGGTGTCGCCGGGGTGCAGTTCGAGGCTGGTGACCGGGTATCCGGAGCCGGCCCCCGCCTGCTCGCGCTGCGGCAGCCCGAGCGGGAGTCCGCCGGCCACCTGGACCCGGTGGCAGCTGCCGTCGCCGCGCCGCACCACCGGGTCGAGGTGGCCGGCGCGGACCAGTTGGAGCATGCCGGTGGTCAGGTCGATCTCGGCGTACGTACAGGTGGCGAACCGTTCCGTCTCAAGCTCCCGCAGGAACGTCGAGGCCCTCGCCATGGCCGTGCCCGGGGTGTGCCCCTCGGCGACGTACGCCCGCAGGACGATCCGCAGCTGGCCCATGACGGCCGCCGCGTCCGTGTCGTGGCCCTCCACGTCCCCGATCATCACCCCGACGCGGCCGTCGCCGAGCGGGACCACGTCGTACCAGTCGCCGCCGATGTCCCGCCCCATCCGGGCGGCCCGGTACCGCACGGCGATCTGCGCGCCCGGCACCTCCGGGATCCGGCGCGGCAGCATGGCCCGCTGGAGGCCCTCCGCCAGGTCGTGCTCCTGCTCGAAGAGCATCGCCCGCTGAAGGCTCTGCGCGATGCCGCTACCGAGCGCGACGAGCAGGTTCCGTTCCTCGGCGGTGAAATCGCCGTCGCGCTGGTACAGCAGCCCGAGCGCGCCGATGGCCCGGCCCTGGGCGATCAGCGGCAGGTACACGCCGCTGCGCACGGACAGCGGCTCGATGTACGGCCAGAGCTCCGGGTAGCTCCGCTGGAACACCTCGCGCGAGGCGATGAAGACCGGCTGGAGGTTGCGTACGGCCTCGCTCATCGGGAACCGGGCGTCGATGCGGGTGTACTCGATCTCCCGGACGTACGAGCCGAGCTGCCCCTCTGCGACGAGGTGGATCCGGCCGCCGTCGACGATGCCGAGCATCACGCTGACCGCGCCCAAATGGCCGAGCGCCTCGGGGTCCTTCAGGACGTCGGTCACGTCGTTGACGGTGCGCGCGTGGGCCAGGATCGCGCTGGTCCGCTCGACGACGCCGGTCATCCGGCGCCGCCCCTCGGCCTGCTCCCCGCCGGCGCCCGGCTCGCCGGGATCGTGGGCGGCGTCGCGCAGGATGCCGATGATCCGGTACGGACGGCCGTTCGCGTCGCGCAGGATGTGGCCCTGGATGTGGGTCCAGCCCGGGGCGCCGCCGCGGTCGCGGGTGCGGACGTACGCCCCGTAGTGGCTCCGGCCGTCCTTGAGCGCCTGCGCGACCCGGGCGTCGAGCCGGACCTCCTCGCCGGGCTGCACCCGGGCCCGCAGCCCTTCGGGGGTGCCGCTGAACTCCTCCGGGCGCAGGTCGAGGACCCTCAGGGCGGTGGGGTCCAGATGCATCTGCCCACTGTTGAGGTCCCAGTCGAAGGTGCCCATGCGGTTGAGCGCGAGGCTCATGTCCGGCTGCGCGGGCCAGTCGACCTCGGGGCTCGCTCCCCTTTCGGCCATGCAGCCAGGGTCTCACCGTTCCCCGACCTGTGCCCGCACAAGCCGCCCGGGGCTACCCGGTCCCGTCGGCGGCGGCCGGCGAGAAGGACTGCGAGGGGTTCCCCGACGAGGGCGGCGCGGGCTTGGACGGCGGCTCGGACGACGGCGGCGGTGTGGGCGCCGGCGTCGCGGACGGCTCGCCTGCCGGCCCGGACGGGGTGGGCGAGGGCGTGGGCCGGAGTTGCTGCACCGGGGAGCTCGCAGGAGCAGAGGGCGTGGGTGGGGGTGAGGGTGAGGGCGTGGGTGTGGGCATGGGCGTGGGCGTGGGTGTGGGCGCGGGCGTGAGCGGGGCCGGTTGGACCACCGGGGGCGGTACGGGCTTGTCGCGCTCGCCCCGGTGGTCGCCCCGGTCCCGGGCGAACCAGCGCCCGTCGCGGTGGTCGTAGACCACGAACTTGTCGACGACGGTCGCCGCCGGCGCGACGACCACCACCTCCGACGGCTGGTACGAGCTCCACGGCTGCCCGTGCCGCTTCGGGTCGGGCTCCAGCGCGACCGGGGCGCCGAGCGGGTTGCCGCAGGCGCACCTCACCCGCGGCACCCCCCGGCCGTCGACCAGGACCGCCGTCCCGGCCTGCAGCACCGCCTGGTAGGCCGTCGCCTTGCCGTCGCGGTAGCCGTGGTTGGTGACCCGGGTGTCCGCGCGCAGCTGCAGCGGGGTCAGCGAGCGCAGGTAGCCGGGTACGGACTTCGGCCGGATGCCCAGTACCGAGGCGAACGCGCCGTTCTTGGCGGGCTCGGCGGACAGCGCCCTGACCTGCTTCTCGACGTCGCAGCTCGCCACGTCCAGGGTGCCGCCGTACAGGCCCGGCGCCGAACCGCTGATGCTGCGCGTGGCGGTGGCGGGGGACTCCGCGCCGCTCGGTGACGGCTCCGGGCTCCGGGGCGGCGGCACGGCCTCCTTGGCCGCGGTGGACTCCGTGAAGGGGTCCGGGCCCGTCGCGGAGACGGGCTGGAGGAACACCTCTCCGTGCGAGGCGGGCGAGCGGTCGTGCCGGGTCAGCACCACCGCCAGGACCACGGCGACGGCCACCGCGACGAGCACGGTGGCCAACCGGGGTACGGACCGCCACCAGGGCCCCTTGTCGGGTGGACCGGCCGACCCCGACGGCGGACCTCCGGGCGGCCGGGGCGGAGCGGGCGGCGGCGTCGGCGGCGGGCCCTGGCGGCCGCCCGAGAGGGGACCGGAGGGAGGACCGGTGGGGCGCTCCGCCGGGGGCTGCGAGGCCTGCGTCGGCTGCTGCGGATCCTGGCCGGGGCCGGAGGGTTGCGTGGTCACGGGCTCTTCTTCCCAGGCGGAGGAGTTCCGGTCCCTGCGGACGTTCCGCAGCTCGCCCCCCATCCCCTACACGTATCGCATATAGAGAAATCTGGGCATTTCTCGCACTCTTGCGGCCCATTGTCTGCGCCGTTCAGGTGGTGGCGGCAAGCGGAGCGTGCCTACGGTTGCAGCGTGAGCAGTCCGTCGTCACCGCGTCCGGTACCCGGCGGCGCCGCGAGGGCGTGGCGCGATGCCCTCGTCGCCGTCGTGGCTGCCTTCGTGGTGATGACCGCCGTCGCCGCGGCGGGTCTGGCCTGCGCGGGAGCGACCGCCCTGCCGGACGGCGCGTTCCCCCGGGTGGTCGCGGCGGTCGTCGTGCTGGCGACCGGCGGATCGGTCGAGGTGACCGGCGGGGCCGGCATCCTCGCCGAGGCCGACGCGAGCCTGTCCGCGCTCCCGCTCTCGGTGAGCCTCGCAGGGGCCCTCACGGCCGGCGCGCTCTTCCTGCGCCCCCTGCACAACCGGGCCGTGGCCCGACCACGGGAACTCCTCGCGCAGGCGGTCCCGTTGGTCGTGCTCTGGCTGCTCGCCCTCACCGGCGCCGCGCTCCTCGCCCGCCAGAGCTTCGGCATCGCCACCGGTGACTCGCCGATCGCGGACATCGGCGAACTCCTCGACGCCTCCCCGACGGTCGGCTTCCGGGCGGCGCTGCCCGCGACCCTCTTCTTCGGGCTGCTGTGGATCCTGGGCCTGTTGCTCGTCGCCCTGCTGGTCTCGCGGCGCGCGCCCCTCCCGGCCCGGCTGGTCCGCTTCCACGCGGCGGTTCGGCCCGCCGCCTTCGCCACCGTGGTCCTGCTCCTCGCGTACGTCGTGCTCGGCATCGGCATCGGGCTCGTGGTGGCCGCCACGCACGGGCACGCGGACCGGACCTTCGCCGTGCTCCTGCTCGGCCTGCCGAACCTGGTCTGGCCCGCGCTCACCCTGGGCCTCGGCGGAGCCTGGGAAGGCAAGGTCGAGGGGCCGTTCGGGCTGCCGATGCCGCAGCTGCTCGACCATGTGCTGCGCGGGTCGAACACGTCGCGGGTCGACGTCGCCTCCCTCGCGCAGCGGGACTCCCGGGCCTGGTGGTTGGTGGCCGTCGCCGCCGTGCTGCTGCTCGGCGCGGGTTTCCTGGCGGCCGTGCGCTCCCCGGCCGGCGTCCGCGCCTGGCAGCACGCGCTCCACCTGGGCGTGGCCCTCGCCCTCGCCGTCCTGATGGTGTGCCTGCTGGCCGGCGTCCAGGCCCGGTTCGGCCTGTCCGTGCTGGGCATCGGCGACGTCGGCGGACTCGGCGGCAAGGTGGAGCTGAGCCCGTTGCTGTGGCGCAACGTGGGCCTCGCCCTGGTCTGGGGCGCACTCGCGGGCTTCCTCGGCGCGCTCCTGGCCCGCCCGGTCCACCGCCGCGGCCTCGTCGTCGCGCCCCCCGAGACCGTCAGCCGGTGACCCCGCCCGCCCCGCCCCGGAACACCGGCAGCGCCCAGTGCGGAGGCTGCGGCGGGAGCGGGGGCGCGGGCTCCTCGGCGGCCGGCGGAGCCGGTTGCGCTCCGGCCCGGCGCAGCGCCGCCGTGAACTCCAGGCAGCTGCCCCACCGGTCGTCCGGGGATTTGGCCAGCGCCTTGGCCAGTACCTCGTCCACCGCTGCCGGCAGACCGGGCCGCCGCGAGCTGACCGGGGGCGGCGGATCGTACTGGTGGGCCCACAGCAGGGCCATGTCGTCGTCCCGCTGGAACGGCGGGCCCCCGGTCAGCGTCTCGTAGACGACGCAGCCCAGGCTGTAGACGTCGCAGCGTGCGTCCACGGGCTTGCCGGAGATCTGCTCGGGCGCCACGTAGTCCAGGGTGCCGACGAACTGCCCCACGCTCGTGAACCCCGTCAGCGACAGCGACTTCTTCGTCAGTCCGAAGTCCGTCAGGTAGACGTGCTCGGGGTGCTCGCTGTCCGTTCCCTCCGCGACCAGGATGTTTCCCGGCTTCACGTCCCGGTGCACCAGGTCGTGGTCGTGCGCCGCGTCCAGTGCCGAAGCCACCTGGCCGGCGATCCGGGCGGCGGTCTCCACCGGCAGCGGCCCGGTGCGGTCCAGCAGGGCGCGCAGGTCCTGCCCGGGGACGTACCGCATCGCGATGTACAGCAGCCCGTCGGTCTCGCCCGCCTCGAAGACCGGGACGATGTGCGGGTGGTCGATCGCCGCGGCGACCTTCGATTCGTGGGCGAAACGCTGCCGGAAGGTGTCGTTGCGGGCGAGTTCGGGCGCCAGCAGCTTGAGGGCGACCTGCCGGTCCAGTCGCAGGTCCCGCGCCCGGTAGACGACCGCCATGCCGCCGCGGCCGATCTCGCTCTCCACCAGGTACCCGGCGATCTGCTTCCCGAGCAGGTCGGACGGCCGCCCGCCCGGTGACCCGGCGGCCATCACCGCCCTCCGCCCTCGGGTGGAGTGACGACCTGCGTCGGCTCGTGTCCGGCTTCCCGGCCGGCTGCCGGGGCCCGCGCCGGGTCCGCCCGCACGCCGGCCCCGGCCGCGGCGTCGGTACCGGCCGCCGCGTCGGTACCGTTGTCCGCCTCGCGGTCCTGCGGCTCGTGCGGCTCCTGCGGCTGTGCCTCGGCCGGTTCCCCGGGGCCCGCGTCGACCGCGTAGGTCGTCAGGCGCGACCCGTCCCCGTACATCCAGTGCCCGGTGGCCTCGTCGTACAGCCAGACGGACTCCCCGTCGACCACGATGCCGGCCCGCAGTCCCCGGGTCGCCCGCCGGAAGGCCCCGGTGTCGGCGCGTCCCGAGGCGAGTTCCGCGACGGCCCGCCGGTAGCGCTCCAGGGCCTCGGCGCCCCGTGCGAGCAGTGGCAGCGGGTCCTCCGTGCGCGTCGGCGGTAGTCCGCCGGCCGGTGGGGGCCGGGGGACGGCGACCAGGAGGCGTCCGTCCACCCAGGCGGACCAGCCGTTGGCGCACAGGATCTCCCCCCACTCCCCGCGCCGGGTCAGCAGTTGCACGGGCAGGAAGGGGTCCAGGGCCACGGTCGGCCGGGAGACGTCGGGTTCCTCCCAGGCGGGCAGCCCCTCCCGGGGAACCACGTGGGTCGGGTGGAAGGCGGCGGGACCGGACGGGCTCGTCATCGGCGCCTACTTCCGCATGATCGCGGGTTCGTGGCGGCGCAGCAGCCGCAGGACCAGCACCCCGAACAGGACGGACAGGGCCACCAGCATCCCCATGTCCAGCAGCCACACCCCCGGGCTGTGTGCGAAGAGCGGGTCGTCGGTGATCTTGCCGGGCACGATCGCGCCGAGGTCGATGGTGGCGGCCATGGCGCCGAGCGCCCACCGGGAGGGAACCAGCCAGGCCAGCTGTCCGATGACGGGTACGCCGTCGAGCTGGAGCAGGGCCCCGCAGAAGACCACCTGGACGATGGCGAGGAGGACCAGCAGCGGCATGGTGACCTCCTCCTTGCGGACTAGGGCGGAGACCAGCAGGCCGAGCATCATGGCGGTGAAGGACAGCAGGGCGACGGCGAGGGTGATTTCGACGAGGGGTGGCAGGAAGACTCCCTTGCCGCCCGGGGCGTTGGTGTCGACTCCGTAGAGTCCGACCAGCGTCAGCACCACGGCTTGGGCGACGGTGACGGCGCCGAGCACCATCACCTTGGACATCAGGTAGGCGGATCTGGACAGTCCGACGGCCCGTTCCCGCTGGTAGATGACGCGTTCCTTGACCAGCTCGCGCACGGCGTTGGCGGCGCCCGTCAGTACGCCACCGACGCACAGGATGAGCAGGGCGTTGATCGCGGTCTCCTGCGTGAGGCTGCTGCCCGCGAGGGCGCGGGCCATGGCTCCCATGACGAACGGCAGCGCGATCATGATGACGAGGAAGGTGCGGTCCGCGCCGAGGGCGGCGGCGTAGCGGCGCATCAGGGTGGAGAGCTGGGAGCCCCAGCTCTGGGCCTTGGGCGGTGGGGCGGCGAACGCGGCCGTGGCGGACCGGTCCGCATCCGGCCGGGGCTGCCGCGCGGCGTTCCGTACGTACCTGCGGTGCTGGGGGGAGCTGCGGTACTCCCCCGCCCAGTCCCGGTCCTGCTCGTTCTCGAAGGCTTCGAAGGCTTCGGGCCACTGGGCGAAGCCGAAGAAGCCGAGGGTTGCGTCGGGCGGTCCGAAGTAGGCGATGCGCCCGCCCGGGGCGAGGACCAGCAGCCGGTCGCAGACGTCGAGGCTGAGCACGCTGTGGGTGACGACGATGACGGTGCGGCCGTCGTCGGCTAGGCCGCGCAGCATGTGCATGACGGAGCGGTCCATGCCGGGGTCGAGGCCGGAGGTGGGCTCGTCCAGGAACAGCAGGGACGGCTTGGTCAGCAGTTCGAGTGCGACGGAGACGCGTTTGCGCTGACCTCCGGAGAGGCTGTGGATGGGCTGGTCGGCGCGCTGGCGCAGGCCCAGTTCGCCGATCACCTCGTCGACGCGGGCCTGGCGTTCGGCGGGGGCGGTGTCCTGCGGGAAGCGCAGTTCGGCGGCGTACGTGAGGGCGCGGCGGACGGTGAGCTGGGCGTGCAGGATGTCGTCCTGGGGGACGAGGCCGATGCGGCTGCGCAGCTCGGCGTAGTCGCGGTAGAGGTCGCGGCCGTCGTAGAGGACGGTGCCGTGGTCGGCGGGGCGCAGTCCGGTGAGGGCGCCGAGGAGGGTGGACTTGCCGGCTCCGCTGGGTCCGACGACCGCCAGCAGGCATTTGGCGCCGACGGGGAAGGAGACGTCGTCGAGGAGGGTCTTGCGGCCGTGGTCGACGGCGACGGCGAGGTCCTGGACGTCGAGGGAGACCTCGCCGGTGTCGACGTACTCCTGGAGCTGGTCGCCGATGAGGCAGAGGGCGGTGTGGCCGATGCCGATGATGTCGCCCTCGGTGACGGGGGCGCGGTCGGTACGGGTGCCGTTGAGGAAGGTGCCGTTGTGGCTCCCGAGGTCGGCGATCTCGTACGTGCCGTCGGCGAGGGCGCGCAGTTCGGCGTGCTGGCGGGAGACGACGAGGTCGTCGATGACCAGGTCGTTCTCGGAGGAGCGGCCGATGCGCACGGCGGTCCGGGCGGGCAGCGGGCGCACGGCGGTGGGCCGGCGGAAGGTGCCGGTCAGGGAGGGGTGCGACACCGAGGACGGGCGGGAGCCGCCGATCGGGGCGGCAGGGGCGGCCGGGGCCGGTCCGAGGAGCAGGGCGCGCGGGCCGTCGGCGGCGCTGCCGAAGCGGAGTTCGCTGCCGGCGCCGACGCTCCACTCGTGGATGCGGTGGCCGTCGGCCCAGGTGCCGTTGGTGCTGTTCTCGTCCTCCACGGTCCAGTGGTCGCCGTCGGGGCGCAGGAGGGCGTGGTGCCAGGAGACTCGGGCGTCGTCGAGGCAGACCTCGCAGAGGGGGTCCCGGCCGACGTGGTACGTCCGGCCCGGGACCATCGCGGTGGTGCCCGTGTCGGTCTCCAGGACGAGCTCGGGCGCGGTCGACACACCGGGGCGCTGGACCATGAGCAGATTTTCCCACGATCCGCCCCGCTCGGCAGGGATCGACATCACCGCAGGTCAGAGACCTCTTATGGGTAATGACAACGGTCCCCGTTGCAGCCTTTGCCCATTGCGTCACGGTGCGCTTCACTTCACCCGTCGGAACCGAACACACGGGGGACGCCATGAGTGGGCACGACCACGCGCACGACGACCACGACCACGGCCACGGCGGTGGCCACGGCGGTGGCCACGGCGGTGGCCACGGCGGTGGCCACGGCGGTGGCCACGGCGGTGGCCACGGCGGTGGCCACGGCGGTGGCCACGGCGGTCACAGCCACGGCGTCTCCGCGGACGCCGACCGGCGCTGGCTGGCCATCGCGCTCGGCCTGATCGGCGCGTTCATGGCGGTCGAGGTGGTCATCGGCATCGTGGCGCAGTCCCTGGCCCTGATCTCGGACGCCGCCCACATGCTCACCGACGCCGTCTCGATCGTCCTCGCGCTGATCGCGATGCGGCTCGCCGCCCGACCGGCGCGCGGCGGGTTCACGTACGGCCTCAAGCGCGCGGAGATACTCTCCGCCCAGGCCAACGGGCTCACCCTGATCCTCCTCGCGGTCTGGCTGGCGTACGAGGCGGTCCGGCGGCTGCTCGACCCACCGGCGGTGGCGGGCGGGCTGGTCCTGGTGACGGCGCTCGCGGGCATCGTCGTGAACGTGGCCGCCGCGTGGTGCATCTCCAGGGCGAACCGCTCCTCGCTCGCCGTCGAGGGCGCCTACCAGCACATACTGAACGACCTGTTCGCCTTCATCGGCACCGCCGTCGCCGGTCTGATCGTGCTCACCACGGGATTCGTCCAGGCCGACGCCATCGCCACCCTCGTGGTCGTGGCGCTGATGATCAAGGCGGGCTACGGGCTGGTCCGCGAGTCCGGCCGGATCTTCCTGGAGGCCGCACCGGCCCACATGGACCCGGACGCGGTGGGCGACCGGCTGGTCGGGCACCCGCCGGTCACCGAGGTGCACGACCTGCACATCTGGACGATCACCTCCGGTCAGGCGGCGCTGTCCGCGCACGTCCTCGTCGAACCGGCCGGTGACTGCCATGCCGTACGCCGCGACCTGGAGCGGCTGCTGGAGAAGGAGTACGGGATCACCCACACCACCCTCCAGGTGGACCACGTACAGGAGGCGCTGCTCAGCGTCGGCCGCCACGGCGAGGACCCGGCCGACCCGCACTGCGCGGACGCGCACGGCCCGGTGCACCGCCAGGGCCCGCACGACCACTGACCGGCCGGCCGGCACGCGCCGCACTGACCGGCCGCTCGGCGGGGCATACATGGACGCATGACGCAGAAGCGCAGCGCCGGACTGCTCCTGTTCCGCACGGCGGACGACGGCATCGAGGTGCTCCTCGGCCATATGGGCGGCCCGTTCTGGGAGCACAAGGACGACGGGGCCTGGGCCATCCCCAAGGGTGAGTACGAGGCCGACGAGACCCCGCTCGACGCGGCCCGCCGCGAGTTCACGGAGGAGATCGGCCTGCCGCCGCCGGAGGGCCCCTACCTCCCGCTCGGCGAGCTGCGGATCCCGAACGGCAAGCTGGTGACGATCTGGGCCGTGCGGGCGGACCTCGACCCGGCGCTGATGGTGCCCGGGACGTTCACGATGGAGTGGCCTCCGCACTCGGGCCGGACGCAGGAGTTCCCCGAGCTGGACCGGGTGGCCTGGTTCGCTCCGCCCATGGCCGAAACCAAACTGATTCCCTCTCAAATTCCTTTCCTGGAGAGGCTGTTGGGGTTGCCGCGAGGTTGACCCGACCTTGACTTGCCAACAAACCCCACCTGCCTGGACATTGCACATATGACGAACGTCGTGCTGGTGGGAACCCTGGACACCAAGGGTGTCGAGTACGGCTGGCTGCGCGAGAGGCTGCTGCGCACCGGCGTCGAAGTGATCATGGTCGACACAGGAATCATGGGCGATCCCCGGGTGCCCGCGGACATACCGCGCGAAGCGGTGGCCCGGGCAGCGGGAACGGAACTGTCGGACCTACGAACGGCCGCCGACCGGGGTGCGGCCGTGACCGCGATGGCCAACGGCGCCGAGGCGACGCTCTTACGCCTGCACGCCGAAGGACGGCTGCACGGGGTGCTCGCCATAGGCGGCAGCGGCGGCACCTCCATAGCCACCCGGGCGATGCGCGCCCTACCGCTGGGCGTGCCGAAGCTGATGGTCTCGTCCATGGCGTCCGGGGACGTGGCCCCGTACGTCGGATCCTCGGACATCGCGATGATGTACAGCGTGGTGGACATCGCGGGGATCAACAGCATCTCCGCGCCGGTCCTGGCGAACGCGGTCGAGGCGGCCGCGGGGATGGCCAAGGCCTTCGAGCGGTCCTCGATGGAGCTGCGCCGCCCGGCCAGACTCGGCGCGGGCTCCCGCCCGCTGGTCGCGGCGAGCATGGCGGGCGTCACCACGGCGGGTGTGGACGCCGCCCGCGAACGGCTGACGGAACTCGGCTACGAGGTGCTGGTCTTCCACTCCAGCGGGACCGGCGGCCGCACCCTGGAGACCCTGGCCGGGCAGGGCATCTTCGCCGGCGTACTCGACCTGACGCTCAGCGAGCTCGCCGACGACCTGTGCGGCGGCATCCTCACCGCCGGCCCCGACCGGCTCAGCGCCGCCGGGCGGGCCGGGATTCCGCAGGTGGTGAGCCTGGGGGCGCTGGACATGGTGAAGTTCGGCCCGCTGGAGACCCTGCCCGAACGGGCCCGCTACCGCCGGGTCCACGTGCACAACCCGTCCGTCACGGTGATCCGCACGACCCGCTCCGAATGCGCGGAGCTGGGCCGCCGGGTCGCCTCCAGACTCCGTGCGGCGACCGGCCCCACGGCCGTGTGCGTCCCACTCCGCGGACTGTCCACGCTGGGCGCGCCGGGCGGCACCTACCATGACCCGGACGCGGACCGGGCCCTGTTCTCGGCGCTGCGCGAGGGGCTGCGGGGCAGCTCCGCCCGGCTCTACGACTACGACACCCACATCAACGACCCGGCCTTCGGGCGGGCGGCGGCCGACCGGCTGCACGCCATGATCGGCGCCGCGCGGGCCGCGGCCTGAACACCGGTGAGACGCCCCGCCAGGTTGGGAACCAGCCGTGGCGGAAACCGTGTCCCTGGGTGTGGCCGCTCGGAACGACCGGGCCGGGGACTCGGTGACGCCACGGACGGGGGCAGACGATGAAGAACGAATGGACGGTGCCCGGCTACGCGCAGGTCCGCGAGCTCGGCTCGGGCGGCAGTGGCCGCGTGGTCCTCGCCGTCCACGAAGCCACGGGCACCCCGGTCGCGGTGAAGTACCTCAGCGACCGGCTGCGCGAGGACCCTGCGTTCGTCGGGGAGTTCCGGGCCGAGGCGCGGCTGCTCGGCGGACTGGACACGCCGTACGTGGTGCGCTTGTACGAGTACGTCGAGTACACGACGGCTCCCGGCGGCGCCGCCATCGTCATGGAACTGGTCGACGGGATCTCCCTGCGCGCCCTGCTGAAGCAGGCCGGGCAGACCGATCCCGAGGCCGCGCTGGTGGTGCTGAAGGGCTCGCTGCTGGGCCTGGCCGCGGCGCACCGGGCGGGCGTCGTCCACCGCGACTACAAGCCCGAGAACGTACTGGTCGGCGCCGACGGCTCCTCGAAGCTGGTGGACTTCGGCATCGCGGCGCGCCGCGGGACGACCCCGGGCGTGGCCGGCACTCCGGCGTACATGGCCCCTGAGCAGTGGCAGGGCCGGCCGGCCTCGCCCGCGGCCGACGTGTACGCGGCGACGGCGACCTTCTTCGAGTGCCTGACCGGCCGCAAGCCGTTCGCCGGGGAGAACTTCGCGGAGCTGGCGGTCCAGCACATCGAGGCCCCGGTGCCGGAGACCGAGGCGCCCGAACCGGTGCGCCCGCTGATCCGGCGGGGTCTGGCCAAGGTTCCGGAGCAGCGGCCGGAGAACGCCGAGGCGTTCGTGGCGGAACTGGAGGACGTGGCGCTCGCCGCGTACGGACCGGACTGGGAGGAGCGCGGGCAGCGCAAGCTCGCGGCGCTGGCCGCGCTGCTGCCGCTGCTGTTCCCCTCCGCCGGCGCTCCGGCAGCCGGGACCACGGCGGTGGCCACGACCACGATCGCGAGCCCTTCCCGCTGGGCGCCGGGCCGGCGCGGCCTGATCGCGGGCGGCGCGGCGCTGGTCCTGGGGGTGCTCGCCGCGCTCACCTACAGTGCGGCCGGAGGGGAGGCCGGCGGTGCCGCCGCGCTGAACGCGTTCGCGACGTCGAGTGCGAGCCCGGGCGCCACCGGCCCCTCGCCGGCGCCGGGTCCGAGCGTGTCCGCCACTTCCTCGCCGTCCCCGTCCCCCTCCCCCTCGCTGTCCCCGTCCACGTCGCCGACGCCTTCTCCGTCATCGACGCCGAGCCCGAGTTGGTCGCCGGTGGCGACGCCGACGACCACCCCGCCGACGACGAGTCCGACGACCACCGCGCCGCCCTCGCCGAAACCGACGGTGGTCGTCGGCGCGGTGTCCGTCACCCTCCGCGAGACGGGCCCGTCCCTGGGGCAGGCGACGGTGACGGTCGAGGCGAAGGGCACGGCGCCGGTGACGGTGGTCCTGGAATGGTTCACCGGCAGCGCGGAGGGGAAGCTCGGCACGCCGGACGGCGCCTCCGACACCCTGACGTACCAGCCGGGCGCCGCGGCACCGCTCGTCAAGACCCACACCTTCGGCGGTCGGGGCTGCTACTGGGGCGTGCTCGCCACCACCAAGCCCGCCGCCGGCAATGGTTCCTCGACCTCCCAGGTCTACATCAGGAGGTGCACGATCGGATGAGCGACGACGACTACAGCGCCACCGTCCTCGGCAGTCACTGGTTCAGCGGGCCCCCGCAGCCGGAGTCCCGGACGCTCCCGCTGCCGCAACCGCCGCAGGAGGCCGTGCCCGACCGGATCGAGGGGTCGGTCCTGCGGTTCGGGCCCGGGGTGACCGCCGCGATGCCGGCCCCGTTCCCCGTGGTCGCCGAACCCGTGCCGCGCCGACGGCGCGCGGAGTGGCGCCGGTACACCCTGGCCGCCGCCGTCCTGCTCGCGGTGCTCGCGTACCTGGCCTGGCAGCGGTACGGCCCGGCCCTGGAGGTACGGGACGTGACGGTCGCCGCCGGCCCGCAGGGTCCCGGCTGCGATTCCACGGCGGACGTGGTGGCGGTCGTACGGACCAACGGCCGGGCGGGGACCCTCACGTACCGGTGGATCCGCTCCGACGGCACTCAGTCGGAGCAGCTCACCGAGCGGGTGCCGCGCGGGCGCAAGGAGGCCCGGCTGCACCTGCTGTGGACCTTCCAGGGCCGGGGCACGTACGCGGCCGAGGCCAAGCTCCAGCTGGTCTCGCCCGCGGAGCGCACCGCCGCGACGCAGTTCACGTACCGCTGCACCGGCTAGCCGACGGACTGCGGCGGGGCCCACGGCCCGGTGGGGCGGGACCAACGGCACCGTCCTTCCGGTCGAGGCCGCCGATGCCGTTCGGCCGAAGCGCGCACACCGCTCCCGCTGGTTGACGCGAAGACGCCGACGAGGACTCAGGGACGCCCCCCGGCACCGCGCGCCACGTTCCGGCCGGCGAACACCCCGACCGGGGCGTGGCCGTCCCGCACGGATGCCTCGTCCGCGCGGGAGGCCCGCAGCCGCTTCGGGGAGTGGCTGCGGGCCCCTTCGCGCCGACCCGTCCGTGGCAGGTCGTTCAAAAGCGGGCGTGGGCGGTGATGTCCGCCTCGAACTCGCCCGTCATCGCAGTGGTCACCGTCGGCCGGCACTGCGCGACCGCCGCCAGGTAGTCCTGCGTGGAGGCGCCGAGCTGGGCCGCCGCCGCGCCGCGCGCGCCCACCGCCTCCAGGTCCCGCTCGAAGGACACCTGCGCCGCGATCCGCGCCGCGTGCTCGATGTCGGCCGGGGTGAACAGCTCGCTCGCCGCCACCAGCGCCGCCACGTCCACGTCCGGCCGGCCGGCCGTGTAGCGGGACCAGATCGCGGCGCGCGCCCCGGCGTCCGGGGTGCCGATCGGGATCAGGTAGTCGAAGCGCCCGGGCCGCAGGAAGGCCGGGTCCAGGGAGCGGATGGAGTTGGTGGCGCACACCAGCAACCGCTCGTCGCCCTCCCGGAACCCGGGGATCAGCTTCAGCAACTCGTTCGTGACCCCGTGGATCCCGCCGGGCTGCGCCGGCTCGGTGCGCACGGGTGCGATCTCCTCCACCTCGTCGATGAAGACGAGGACCCGCTCCAGCTCGGCGATCCGGGCGAACGCGTCGCGCAGCGCGGCGGCCAGGTTGCCCTCGTCGGCGAGGCGGGAGGGCAACAGTTCCACGAAGGGCCAGCCGAGCCGGGAGGCAATGGCGCGGGCGAAGGTGGTCTTGCCGGTGCCGGGCGGCCCGAAGAGGGTGATGGCGCGCGGCGGCCGCACGCCGTGCGCGGCGGCCCGCTCGGGCTCGGCGAGCGGCAGCACGACGCGCCGTTCTATGAGGTCCTTCTCGTGCTCCATGCCGGCGACCCCGGTCCACAGGTCGTTGGGGAGGAAGCGGCCGCCGAGGTCGTCGAGCAGGCCGGCTGCGGGTCCGTGCAGCGGCTCGGTCTTCTCGAAGTAGGCGACGGCGGGCTGGCGCGTGTAGCCGGCGTTGAGGAGGCCCTCGCCGAGCAGGTCCTCCTCGGGCAGGACGTACGCGATCCGCCCGACGCGGGCGGCGATCAGCCGCCGCTCCAGTTCGACGAGGAGGGCGCTGGCCAGGCCCCGGCCGCGCCAGCCCGCAGCGATCGCGATCCGCATCACCCAGGCCCGCTCGCCGGTGACGCAGGCGAGGGCCGCACCGATCGGGACGCCCTGGTGCACGGCCACCACGCAGGGCTGCCGGTCGGTGAGGGCGCTGATGCACTCGGCGAGCGAGAAGACGGACTCCTGGCCGAGTTCGGCCGTGGTGTCGATCAGGTGGACCACCGCGGCGAGATCGCTCTCGCGGTAGTCGTGGATGAGCCAGTTCACCGGGTACCGCCCCTCGTTCGTGCTCCTGCGGCGAGGCTAGGGGCGGGCGGGCCCGGCGATCACGCTCCGCCGTGCACAACAGCCGGTCCGGAAACCGTCCGTGTCGTCCATAGACTGGTGGCTTCCGCCCGCGCCCCGTACCGAGGACCCGATCAGTTCCATGACTTGCGACATGTCCGCTGACCGGTCCGGCGCCCGCCTGCGGACGATCACGTGGCTGGTTCCCGTCCTGTGGACGCTCGGGCTCGGTCTGTGGGGGCTTTCGCGGCAGGACAGCGTGTGGCGGGACGAGGCGGCGACCTGGCAGGTGGCCGGGCGGTCGACGGGCGAGATATGGGACATGCTCGGCAACGTCGACGCCGTGCACGGGCTGTACTACCTGCTGATGCACGGGCTCTTCGAGCTCTTCGGGGCGGGTACGACCACGCTGCGGCTGCCGTCGGTGCTGGCGGTGGCGGCCGCCGCGGCCTGCGTGGCCGTGATCGGGCGGCGGCTGGCCGGCTTCTGGGCGGGGCTGGGCGGCGGACTGGCGCTCGGGCTGCTGCCAGCCGTGCAGTTCTACCTGCAGGAGGGCCGGCCGTACGCGCTGGTCACGGCCGGCGCCGGGCTGTCGACCCTGCTGCTGGTGTCGCTGCTGTCGGCGCCGCCCGGCCGGCGTGCCTGGCCGCGGTGGACGGGGTACGCGCTCGCGGTGCTGGTGTGCGCGCTACTGAACTGGCTGTCGCTGCTGGTCCTGCCCGCGCACGCGGCGACGCTGTGGTGGGTGCGGGCCGGGCGCGGGGTGTGGCTGCGCTGGGCGGCGTACGGGGCGTGCGCGGTCGCGGGGGCGTTGCCGCTGGTGCTGTTCAGCCGCAGCCAGTCCGACCAGGTGTCGTGGATACCGCCGCTCACCTGGCACATGATGATCGGCCCGGCGATCCTGCTGGCGATCGGCGGCATCGGCGCCCTCGCGGACCGGCCGCGCACGGGCGGGCTGTCGGCGACGGCGGTGGGGCTGCCGCTGCTGGCGGTGCCGCAGCTCGGCCTGATCGGGATGTCCCTGGTCCAGCCGCTGTTCCTGGACCGGTACGTGCTGTTCAGCATGCTGGGACTGGCCCTGCTGATCGGTGCGGGTCTGGGCGCCGCCGTACGGGCCGTCCGGCCCCGGTTCCCGCGGGCGCCGGGCCTGCTCGTTCCGGCCGTGACCGGGATCGCGGTAGTGGCCATGCTGCCGTTGGAGCTGGACAAGCGGGCACCGGCCAGCCGGGTCGACGACGTGCTGTCGGTGGCCGGGGAGGTGGCCCGCCTGGGGCGGCCCGGGGACGCGGTGCTGTTCGTACCGGCCGCCCGGCGGGACACGGCGCTGGTCTCCCCGGGCTCCTTCACGGGGCTGGTGGACGTCGCCCTGGAGCGGAGCCCGGTGGCCTCGGCCACCCTCAAGGGCGAGGAGGCCGACCCGGCGCGGATACGGGCGGCGCTGCTCGGGCAGCGGCGGGTGCTGCTGGTGACGGACTCGGCGAAGGTCGCGAAGCCGTCGGGCGCCGCCCGGGACGCGGCGAAGGCGGCGGTGCTCAAAGAGCGGTTCCGGGTGGTGGAGGACCGCCAGGTCCGGGGCCGCCGGGTGACGGTGTACGAGCGCCGGTAGCGCCGGACGGTCAGGCGGCTTGGGCCTGCGCGGTGTGGGAGTCCAGCCAGGACAGCGAGGCGCGGGCCAGATCGGGCCAGCCGTGGTCGACGATCAGGGAGTGGCCTCGGTCCTCGAAGCACTGGTACTCGGTGGTCGCGTGCGAGTGACTGTACTGCTTGTAGGTCGAGCGGGTCAGCAGGTCCGGGACGGTGTGGTCGAGCCTGCCGGACAGCAGGAGCAGCGGGCCGCGGGTCTCGTTCCCGGTGTCGACCTCGGCCGGGGAGTGCGGGGTGAAATTGCCGAGCGCCAGCTGGAACAGCGGGCGGGCGGTGCTCGGGATCGTCCACTCGTCGTACAGCTCTTCGGACTCCTCCTCGGACACGGCGTTGGCGAAGCCGTAGCGGAACTGCTCGCGGTTCAGCGCCACGGACCGCCGGGTGTTGCCGGGATCGCGCAGGACGGCGAACGTCGACCTGGCCTGCGCCGGGGCGATCGCCTTGACGCCCTTGATCTGCCCCGGGCAGATGGCCACCGCGGCCTCGGCGAGACCTTGGCCGAGCAGGTGCTGGGCGATGAACCCGCCGACCGAGTGCCCCACGAGGACCGGACGGACGGGCAGGGCCCGGATCACCCTGGCGTGCGCGTCCGAGATCTCGACGAGCCCGACCCCCGCCTGGTCGTCGGGCCGGCGGCGGGCCTCGGCGACGGTGTCGGGGACCCCGGGCCACTCCGGCAGGACGGGCTCGTACCCGGCGTCGCCGAAGGTGTCGGCCCAGCCCTCCCAGCTCGTGGAATGCAGCCAGAGGCCGTGGATGAACACCACGGGCGTGCGGCGCTGTGCGGTCATGGCGGGACACCTCCTGGACCCCCCTGGCGCCTCTGCCAGTCTCGCCCGCCCCGCGCGCCCCCGCCACGCGCCGCTCACCTGTGGGGCCCGGATTCACAGCGCATTCATATGGAATATCGGGCTCCGGACATAGCTTCGACGGGGAGGCTCGGGGCATGATCCCGCGCATGCACCTCCGACGACAGGCCGACCGAGCCCGCACCCGGCTGGCGGCGGCCCGGATCCTGCTGGCGCTGGCCGCGATGGCCGCCCTGGTCAGCGTGGACCTGCCCGACGCCGCGGCCGTGCCGCCGCTCGGGGTGACCGTCCAGGCCGGATCCGACGCGGCGGCGAACCGGGTGGGCGCCCTGTTCGCCGACACCCTCGACGGCGGGCACTTCTGCACTGCGGCCGTGGTGCACAGCGACGACCGCGATGTGATCGCGACCGCCGCGCACTGCCTGGACAATCCGGACAGCACGGTGTTCGCGCCGGGCTACCGCGACGGCAAGGCCCCGTACGGCACGTGGAAGCTGACCGGCACGTACGTCGCCCCGGAGTGGACGGACGGCCGGGACCCCGACCAGGACATCGCCTTCGCGACTGTCGTCCCGGCGGACGGCGGCACCCGGCGCATCGAGGACACGGTGGGCGGCTTCCCGGTGGCGACCGAGCAGCCGGACGACGTGACGGTGACGATCCTCGGCTACCCCAGCACCGACGAGGTCCCGCTGCGCTGCGCCAACGCCACGGGCTTGTTCTCGCAGACGCAGCGGCGGATCGACTGCCCGGACCTCGCAGGCGGCACGAGCGGCAGCCCCTGGCTCGCGGACGGCGCCCTGACCGGCGTCCTCGGCGGCTACGAGGACGGCGGCATGGTCCCGGAGGTCTCGTACAGCGCGGTGATGGGCGACCAGGCCCTGGAGCTCTACCGCGAGGCGGCGGTCTCCGCAGGCTGACCCCTGCCCCGGACGTCAGCCGAGGCGCTGCCCCTCCGGGAGCCCGGGCACGGGTGCGAACCAGGTCGGGTCGTTGCCTTGGGCGCGGTGGATGCGGTCCACCGCGAAGGGTTCCAGCGGGGGCAGGGCGTCCACCTCGAACCAGGCCACCTCCAGCGACTCGCTGTCGTTGGCCCGGGCCTCTCCGCCGGTGGCCCGGCAGCGGAAGGTGATGTCCTGGAACTGGCAGACGTCGCCGTTCGGGTAGGTGATCGGTTCGAGCATCTGCACCAGCACCACCCGCTCCGGCACGCAGTGCACCGCCGTCTCCTCGTACACCTCGCGCACCGCCGTCACGGCGGGCTGCTCCCCCGGCTCCGCGATCCCGCCGACCACGGACCAGCGGCCGGTGTCGGAGCGCCGGCCGAGCAGTACGCGCCCCCGGTCGTCGAAGACGATGGCGGTCACCCCGGGCAGCAGGAGCAGCTGGTTCCCGGCGGAGGCGCGGATCTGGCGGATGAAATCAGGTGTGGTCATCCCCCGACCCTACGAAACCGCCGGCGCCACCCCGTCAGGACGTCCTGCGGGCCCGGATCCGGCGGGCGAGGGTCCAGCCGAGGCCGCCCGCCGCGAGCAGGAGCAGCGCGTACTCGGGCAGCGGGCCGAAGCGGGTGGCCGGGGTCTGCGTGGAGCGCAGCGGGATCTCGGCGACGAGCGCGTCCGCCGTGAACATCTTCGTCTCCTGCACGATCTCCCCGTCGGGGCGGATCACCGCGCTGACACCGCTGGTGACGGGGACGAGCACGGTCCGGCTGTGTTCGACCGCGCGCACCCGGTCCATCGCGAGCTGCTGGTAGGTCATCTGCGAGCGGCCGAACGTCGCGTTGTTGCTCGGCACGGCGATCACCTGCGCCCCCGCCCGGACCGTGGAGCGCACCGCGTCGTCGAAGGCGGCCTCGTAGCAGGTGACCATGCCGACCCGGCTGCCCGCCATGTCGAAGACGCCCGGCTTCTTGCCGGGGCCGAAGTCGCGCTGCACCCGGTCCACGTCCGAGCTGAAGAGCCGGACGAAGGACCGCATCGGGATGCGCTCGCCGAAGGGCTGGATCTTGCGCTTGTCGTAGGTGTCGACGGGCCCCTTGACCGGGTCCCACAGGATCATCGTGTTGCGCAGCGGGCCGGTCTCCGGCACCAGTACGGAGCCGATCGCGACCGGGACGCCGATGGTCTTGACCGCCTCGTCGATGACGGCGTACGCATCGGGCTCGATGTACGGGTCGATGTCGGAGGAGTTCTCCGGCCAGACCACGAAGTCGGGCGCGGTGACCCGTCCGGCGCTGACGTCCGCGGCGAGCTGGAGCGTGCGGTTGGCGTGGTTGTCGAGGACCGCGCGGCGCTGGGCGTTGAAGTCGAAACCGGCTCGCGGGACGTTGCCCTGGACGACGGCGGCCACGGCGGTGCCCTTCTCGGGGGCGTCGGACACGAGCGGTCGGGCTGCGAGCGCCGCGCCGATCGGGGTGGCGACGGCGAGCGCGGCGAGGGCCGCGGCGGCCCGGCGGGGGTGGCCCAGGGCCACGCGCAGGGCCTCGTACAGCCCGAATCCGCAGAGGGCGACGGCGAAGGACAGCAGCGGGGTGCCGCCGAGGGCGGCGAGCGGCAGGAAGATCCCGTCGGCCTGGCCGAAGGCGAGCTTCCCCCAGGGGAAGCCGCCGAAGGGGGCCCGGGCGCGCAGTGCCTCGCCCGCGATCCAGACGGCCGCGCCCCACAGGGGCCAGGCGGGGAGCCTGCTGACGAGGGTGATCCCGAGGCAGGTGAGGCCGATCAGGAGGGCTTCGAGGGTGACGAGGGCGAGCCAGGGGACCGGGCCGACTCCCTCGCTGGTCCAGACGAGCAGCGGCAGCAGGAAGCCGAGGCCGTGCAAGAGCCCGAGGCCGAAGCCGGCGCGGGCGCGGCGGCCGCGGAGGCAGCCGCCGAGCACGGCGAGGGCGAAGGGGGCCAGCCACCACAGCGGGCGGGGAGGGAAGCTCAGGTAGAGCAGGGCGCCGGAGCCGGCCGCGAGGGCGGCGCGCAGCGGCCAGGAGGCCGCCCACCGCTTCCACGGCGATGCGGCGGCTTCGATTCCGGCTTCCGCCTCCGCGGCACGGCCGGGCTCTGCGGTGATGCTGCTGCTCATTTGCCGGAGTGTACGTGCCCACCCGCCGGCAGCGGGAGGACCTTCAGCGGGCAAGGGTCCGCAGGTGGGTTCGGATGACCCGGACCGCGTTCTCGGCATCGTCGACGGTGACCGTGAACACCTTGCCGTCGCCGAGCCGCAGTTCGACTCCCTCGCCGCGCCGGACGATGACGGCGGTGCCCTTGTCGGGCCGCCAGCGGTAGCCCCAACCGCCCCACTGTTGGGGGGTGATCCGGGGGAGGAACTCGGCGGAGTCCACCTCCACGAGCCGGATCTTGCGGCGCGGCAGCCCGATGTGGCCGCAGCGGACCTCCATCGCCTCGGCGTCGACGGTGACGGCGACGTGCACGAAAGCGAGGGTGCCGTAGAGGATCAGCAGGCCGACGGCGAGGCAGCCGATGACGGACATCAGCAGCGGGACGGTGCCGCCGGTCCAGTTCGAGTCGACGGCGAGCCCCACGCCGAGTGCGAGGCAGGCCGCACCGGCCACGGCGAGGAGCCACTGCGCGCGGTTGGAGGCCCGTCCCGTCCACAGCGGACCCGGGGGGTGAACCGTCATGTGTAGCAGCGTACTCACGTTCCGCATCTGCGCCACTGCCTGTCGCCCTCGCGGCGCGGGGGCGTCGCGAAGTCACCTGCCCGGCCTTGACCTCAAGCAAACTTGAGGTCCTACGTTCCTTCCCATGAGCACTCACGAGGCAGACCAGCGCGCCGTACAGACCGTTCCCGATCGCTACCGCACCGCGGTGGTGCCGCACATCATGGTGGCCGACGCACCGGCCGCGCTCTCCTTCTACCGGCGGGCCTTCGACGCCGTCGAGGACTTCCGCCTCGATCACCCCGAAGGCGGGGTGTTGCACGCCGAGGTACGGATCGCCGGGGCCACTCTGATGCTCGGCGACGTCTCCGAAGGACCCTTCAGCGCCCCGCCCGCGCTGGGCGGCACCTCCGCCGCGCTGCACGTGTTCGTACCGGACGTGGACGCACTCGTACGGACGGCGGTGGCCGAGGGCGCCGAACTGCTCCAGCCGCCGACCGACCAGTTCCACGGCGACCGGACCGCCATCCTCCGGGACCCGTTCGGGCACCTGTGGGTGTTCCTGACCCACCTGGAGGACGTGTCCCAGGACGAGCTGGAGGGCCGGCTGGCGGGCGGGTGACCCCGGGCTCGCCGGGCAGGAGGCCGACGAGCGCGTCGCGCAGGGCGGGGCGCCGGCCGCTCACGAAGCGGTGCAGGGTCCGCGAGGCGAAGGCGACGCGCTGGGCACTGCGGCGGCGCTCGCCGTCGTACGCGCGCAGGGCGGCGGGCAGGCCGGCCCGCCCGTGGGCGGCGACCGCGTGGGCCAGGGCCTCGACATCGAGGCCGTTCCTGCCGTTCCTGCCGTTCACGCCGTTCGTGCCGTTCCGCACGGCGTCCCTCCTCGGCCCGCGCACCACGCGATCCCGCGAGCACGCCCACGACTACCACACCTGCGGTACCACGGCTGTGGTTAAGTGGCAACGTGAATCAGGACCGGAGGGACCGGCTGCGCGACGCGGCCGTCACCGTGCTGGCGGGAGCGGGCGGGCGCGGACTGACGCACCGTGCCGTCGACATGGCTGCCGCCGTACCGCTGGGCACGGCCAAGAACTACTTCCCGACCCGCGACGCGCTCCTGCGGGCCGCCGCCGAACGCTGCCTGGAGCAGTACCGGGCACTGACCGCCCGCCTTGCCGGAGCCGGGCCGGGGCCCGCCGACCGGGCCGGCCTGGCGACCCTGCTCGCCGGACTGCTGCGCGACGTGGCCGGCCCCGGACGGCCGCGCGTACTCGCCTACCTGGAGCTCCAGACCGAGGCGGCGCGGCGCCCGTGGCTGGCCGCACTGCTGGACCCGATCGGCTCGGCGGACTTCGCGGCGCACGAGCGGCTGCTGCGCGCGGCCGGGCTCGCGGCCGGACCGGACCGGGCCCGGGCCCTCACGCTCGCCCTGCACGGTGCGATCCCCCACCTGCTGGCCGGGGCGCCGGACACCCTCGCCGCCGCCGGACTCGACGACCCGGACGGCTTCGCACGCGGTGTACTGGCCTGCGTATGCCCCCAACCGCCCGAGGAGGAAACGTGATCACTCAACTCGACCGCGCCGTCGGCGCCGTCCTGGGCTCGGCCGTGGGTGACGCGCTCGGCGCGCCCTACGAGTTCGGTCCCGCCGGGGAGTTGACGGCCCGCGGCGAGGAGATGCGCGGGGGCGGCGGCTGGGATCCGGGCGAGGCGACCGATGACACGCAGATGGCCGTCCTGGTCGGCGAATCACTGCTGGAGCACGGCGGTCTCGAACTCCCCGATGTCTTCGGGCGGTTCCAGCGCTGGGCGGCCGGCCATCCCAAGGACATCGGGCTCCAGACGGAGGACGTGCTGACCAGCGGCGAGGCCTGGGACCTGGCCGCCGCACTGCACTTCCAGATCAACGCGCGGGCGGCCGGCAACGGTTCCCTGATGCGGGCCTCCACCTCGGCGGTGTACTTCGCCGCCGACGGACGGGAGGCGACGATGGACGCCGCCCGACGGATCGCCGCGCTGACGCACGGCGACCGGGCGGCCTGGGAGGGCACGGCCGTACTGCACGAGCTCGTACGGGTGGCTCTCGGCGGGGACGATCCGCTGGCCGCCCTCCCCGAGGTGCTCGGCGCGGTGCACCCCGACCACCGAGAGCGGTACCGGGTCGTCCTCGGCCCCGACTGGCATCCGGCGCTGGCCACCGAGTTCAACGGGGCGGTGTGGCCCTGCCTGGGCTCCGCGGTGTGGGCGCTGCGGACGACCACCGGGTTCGCCCCGGCCGTCCGGGCCGCCGTGGACCTCGGCGGGGACACCGACACGGTGGCGGCGGTCACCGGCACCCTGGCCGGAGCCCGCTACGGTCAGGCGGCGATCCCGCCCGAATGGACCGCCGCGCTACACGTACCGCTGCCCGGTTTCGGCGACCGGGTACTGGACGCGTCCGCACTGGGCGAGCTGGCCCGCTCGCTGGCGGAACATGCGTAGCGGTCGGGCGGATCAGCCTCGGGCGCTGACCGCAGGCACCGCGCGGTCAGCGCCGTGGCAGCGGTTTCGCGCCGGACCGGTGGCGGCCGGGACGAGGTCGAGGTCCTGCGGGGTCATCTCCCGACGGGCGCGCCCTCACCCACGAGCAGCCGCCCTTCGGCGTAGCCGAGCGCGGCGGCGGGGAGCTCGCCCTCCTGCCCGCTGAGCAGGACGGTCAGGGTTCCGGTACGGGGCAGACCGGGATCGGGGAGGGCGCCGAGGCGGCGCAGCGCCTGTACGGCGACGGGCTCGGCGGAACCGTGGAAGCGGAGCTCGGCGCCGCCGGTCCGCTCGGCCAGGGCGGCGCGGATGATCGCGTCGACGAGCTCGTAGTGCGTGCAGCCGAGGACGATGTCGGTGGCGTCGGTCGGGGTCAGCGCGGCAGCAGCGGCGACGGCAGCCGCGATGGCGGCGTCGTCCCCCACTTCGACCGCGTCGGCGAGCCCCGGGCAGGGCACCTCGGTGACCCGGGCCCCGGCGGCGAAGTCACGGATCAGCCCGCGCTGGTAGGGGCTGCCGGTGGTGGCGGGGGTGGCCCAGATGGCCACGCGCCCGCCCGCGGCGGCAGCGGGCTTGATCGCGGGCACGGTCCCGATCACCGGGATTCCGGGTTCGAGCTCGGCCCGGAGGGTGGGCAGGGCGTGCACGGAGGCGGTGTTGCAGGCCACGATCAGCGCGTCCGGCCGGTGCCCCGCGGCGGCCCGGGCCACACCCACAGCCCGCCCGGTCAGATCGTCGGGGGTACGCGGCCCCCAGGGCATGCCGAGGGGGTCGGAGGAGAGGACCAGATCGACGTCGGGCCGCAGCCGCCGCATCTCGGCGGCCGCCGCGAGGAGGCCGATTCCGGAGTCCATGAGGGCGATCTTCACCTGGTCACCTTAATCGAAGCCCGACCCGAAAACCCCAAACGGAGGCCCACGGCGGCCGGAACCCGGCTGTGCCGCAGGGGGACCCGAAGCCGGCCCGACGGGAGACGCCGACCCCCTCGAACCTGGAAACCCGCTGGCCGGCACCCCCTCCGAGCCGTACCCGCGCCGACGCGAGCCGCCCGAGGCGGGAGGTCCCCCGCGGGGGCGAGCGCACGAGAACCGGCCAAGGGGCTGGAGGTGGGGGCGGCTGCCGGGACCGCCCCCCGCCATCACCGAGCGCACGGACCCCGCCACCTCGGCCCCCGACCCCCCGAATGCGCGACATGCCCCGAAAGGTTCGGCAGACTGCGCGCATGGGCCTTCTCTGCGCCGCCTGCGCGTCCCTTCTCGTCTGGATCTGGCTCACGCTCGCCCAAGGCATGTTCTGGCGGACCGACGTGCGGCTGCCGCCGCGCAGTGCCCCCGCCCGCTGGCCCTCCGTCGCCATCGTGGTCCCGGCCCGGGACGAGGCCGAGGTGCTCCCGTGCAGCCTGCCTTCGCTGCTCGCGCAGGACTATCCCGGCGAAGCCGAGGTCATCCTGGTCGACGACGGCAGCACCGACGGGACCGGCGCCCTGGCCCGGCGGCTGGCCCGGCAGCAGCCCGGGCTGCCCCTCACCGTCGTCTCCCCCGGCGAGCCGGAACCCGGCTGGACCGGGAAGCTGTGGGCGCTGCGCCACGGCATCGCGCTGGCCCGGACCGCTCGTGCCAGCGAGCCCGAGTACCTCCTGCTCACCGACGCCGACATCGCGCACGAGCCCGACAGCCTGCGCGAGCTCGTCGCGGCCGCGACGACCGCCGAGCTCGATCTGGTCTCGCAGATGGCCCGGCTCCGTGCCGTCAGCCCGTGGGAGCGGCTCGTCGTACCGGCCTTCGTGTACTTCTTCGCCCAGCTCTACCCCTTCCGACGGATCAACCGCCCGACCGGCCGGACCGCCGCCGCGGCGGGCGGCTGCGTCCTGCTGCGGACCGGGGCGGCGGTGCGGGCGGGGGTTCCGGATTCGATCCGGCACGCCGTCATCGACGACGTCTCCCTCGCGCGCGCGGTCCGGCGCTCGGGCGGCCGGATCTGGCTGGGGCTCGCGGAACGGGTGGACAGCGTGCGTCCGTACCCGGCACTCGCCGACCTGTGGCGGATGGTCTCGCGCAGCGCGTACGCGCAACTGCGTCACCAGCCCCTACTGCTGGCCGGGACGGTGGCCGGGCTCGTGCTCGTCTACCTCGTCCCCCCCGCCGCCCTCCTGGCGGGGCTGGCCGGCGGGCACGCCGCCACCGCGTGGGCGGGCGGGCTCGCCTGGCTGTTGATGGCCGGCACCTATCTCCCGATGCTGCGGTACTACCGCCAGCCCGTCGTGCTCGCCCCGCTGCTTCCGCTCACGGCCTTCCTGTACCTCCTGATGACCGTCGACTCGGCGGTCCAGCACTACCGGGGGCGCGGCGCGGCATGGAAGGGCCGTACCTATGCCCGCCCAAGTGATGCCTGAAACGACAAACCGCCCACCGGGCCGATGTCATCCCAGGTCACCGTGTTGTGACGCTATGTCAGCAGCACATCCGTGCAACACCCAACCGGTGAGTACGAGTAGGAACAACCCGGTGTGGAAGTGGCGAAAACGTGCACGTGAACGCGAAGTGAAGCGTGTGGCTCTGACCTGCGAATATGCAGGTCAGCGCGGTGTTCGTCACACCTCGCTATGGACCCGGTGAAGTCGTGGGCTTAACTTAGGTCCCATGACCTCCCCCCGCTCCACTTATGGCGGCGGTTACTACTCCGCGCCCTCCTTCCCGGACACCCCCATCTACGACTCCCTCGTCGCCGAACGCGGCACTCCGCAGATCGCCCCGATCCGCGTTCCGGCCGCGTACGACTCCCCGAGCGCCGGCTATTCGAGCGGTGGGTACCTCCCGGCCCTCGCCTCCTCGCTGCCCGCGCTGCCGGCCGCGCTGCCCCCGGCCGTGCCGCAGCAGCAGCAAGCCCCTGCGTACGGGTACCCGTACCAGCAGGCGGCGCCCGCGCCGATGCCCCTGCAGAACGCGCCCGCCCCGTACATCCCGCAGCAGCAGCCGGCCGTGGCCCGCGCGGGTTACATGCAGCAGGCGCAGCCGCAGCAGCCCCGGCCGGTGGCCATGGGCACCGGGTACGAGGCGATGCGTCCGGCCGCTCCGCGCCCGATGCAGGTTCCGGCTCCGGTTCCGGCCGCCTCGTACGAGGACCCGTACGGCCGCCCGTACCAGGGGCGCGGCTACTGACGGGCCCCCGGGCGCTCACTGGGGCGTGCGCGGGAGCTCCTGGCAGGATGCTCCCATGTCGAACTTGTATGTCCAGGCGCTCCACGTCCATCCCGTCAAGTCGGTAGCGGGGACAGCTCCCGACGAGGTGGCCGTGGAGCCCTGGGGTCTGTCCGGGGACCGGCGGTGGGCACTGGTCGACACCGAGGGCACGGTCATCACCCAACGCCAGCAGCCCCGGCTGGCGTTGGCCGCGGCGCGTCCGCTGGGGGGCGGCGCCATCGCGCTGTCCGCTCCGGGCATGGCCGAGCTGGTCGTGGAGGCGCCTGCGCCGGGTCCCCTGGAGCCGGTCGTCCTGTTCGGCAAGAAGATCGAGACCGTGGTCGCGTCGAGCGCCGCGGCCGACTGGTTCAGCGCCTACCTGGGGGTGCCGGCGCGGCTGGTGCACATGGACGAGCCCGCCGTGCGGCGGCCCGTGGACCCGAAGTACGCGCTGCCGGGTGAGTCGGTGAGCCTCGCGGACGCCTATCCGGTCCTTCTCGCCACCCTCACGTCGCTGGACGCCCTGAATGCGCTGATCGCGCAGGGGGACCATCCCGAAGAGGGTCCGCTGCCGATGAATCGATTCCGCCCGAACATCGTGGTCGCCGGCGCCGAGGCGTGGGCCGAGGACGACTGGCGGCGCATCGCGATCGGCGACGCCGTGTTCCGCGGCGTCCGGGAGTGCGGGCGGTGCATCGTCACGACCACGGACCAGGCGACGGCGGAGCGCGGCAAGGAACCGCTGAAGACGCTGGCCCGACACCGGCGGATCGGCAAGTCGCTGGCCTTCGGGCGGCAGCTGGTTCCCGTGCGGGTGGGAACGGTGCGCGTGGGCGACGAGGTCCGCGTCCTGGAATGACACCTTCGGGCGGCTCTGGAGGATCGCTGGAACCAAGCACCACGGGCGGGCCGTTGGTGCATTCGACAGGTGTGACGGGAAAGTGCGCGGGCTCGGCTTAGACCACCGGGACCGTGCACCGGATCGGGTGACAAGGCTGCCGCGCGTCCCGGAATGCGGTTTTTCGGGGCATGCGGGAGGCTTGGACCGCAGGCAGACGGAGACTGGCACAAGTTGGGGGAGCCGGACCGTGTGGACAGCAATGGGTGTGTGGCGTTGGCGGCGCAATCCGCTGCGCCGGACGACTGACCTCTTCGAGGCATGGGTGGCGTTCGCCGCGCTGGTGTGCGTCCTGTTGGTGGCTCCGGCCGTCGGCACGGTCGCGGGCCTGGAGGTGGACGGCACGCTTCAGCGTGCCGCGCGTGAACAGCGGCAGGAGCGGTACCTGGTCCCGGCGGTGGTGGTGCGGCCTGCCGCGGTCCCGCCCGCGGGGACGGAGGCCGATCCGTCGGCGCAACGGCAGGCCCCGCAGCGTACGCAGATCGTGGCGGCCTGGACCGCGCCCGACGGCAGCAGCCACCAGGGCACGGTGCCGGCCGCGGAGGAACCACCGCAGGCCGGTGACCGGTTCCGGATATGGACCGATACGCAGGGCCGGCTCGTGGGGCGTCCCCTCGACCGGTCCTCGGCGAGCGTCCACGCGGCGGTGGTGGGCCTGGCCGCCGCCCTCGGGGCGGCCGCGCTGGTGGAGACGGTCCGCCGGTTGGTCGTACGAAGGCTCATGCATCGTCGGTACATACGGCTGGACCGCGCGTGGGCGGCGGCGGGACCGGACTGGGGCCGGGCGGGCGCGGGCAGCTGACCTGGCATCTCACCGGCCCCGCGCGCGCTACGGTGGAGCGTCGGAGCCGGGCCGCTGCCACTGCAGGGGCGGCGGCGGCGGTCTCAGTCGCTTCGACAGCGTGAGTACGAGGGCGGGGGCACGACAGAACCATGGCACAGGGCACGGTCCAGGTGACGCACGGCGGGTCGTCGCGGTGGCGGCGCCGCTCGGTTGAGTATCCGACGCTGGCCGCCGCGCTCGCCGTCGCGGGCGACGGGGACGTGCTGTCCGTCGGCCCCGGCACCTACCAGGAGAACCTGGTGCTGAACCATGCCGTCATCCTGCGCGGGCCGGAGGGCTCGGTGGGTTCGGTGCGGATCGCCCCGCTCGACGGGGTCGCGCTGACCGTGCGCGCCTCGGCCGTGGTCCAGGACCTGCATCTGGAAGGGCAGGACCGGGCGGCGCCCGCGCTGCTCGTCGAGGAGGGTTCCCCCGAGCTCACCGACCTCCGGGTGAGCACCCGGTCGGCGACGGGCATCGAGGTGCGCGGCGGGGCCCGGCCCCTGGTGCGGCGGTGCACGGTGGAGAACCCCACGGGCATCGGGATCTCCGTGTTGGACGGCGGCGGCGGGGTGTTCGAGGAGTGCGAGGTGGTGGCGGCCGGGCAAACCGGGGTGTCCGTCCGCGGCGGTGGAAGTCCGCGTCTGGAGCGCTGCCGGGTCCACCATGCGTCGGGGGCGGGCATCGCGGTCACCGGCGAGGGTTCGGGCCTGGAGGCGCTGGGCTGCGAGGTGTACGAGATCAAGGGGACGGGCGTGCAGGTCGCCGCGCGTGCCGCGGCCCGCCTCACCGACTGCGCGGTGCACCGCACCTCGGCGGACGGGGTCACCCTCGACACGGACGCCGTGCTCACCCTGGCCGGGTGCGACATCCACGACATCCCGGAGAACGCGGTGGACCTTCGTTCGCGTTCGGTGCTCACCCTCAGCCGCACCACGGTCCGCCGGTTCGGCCGCAACGGTCTGTCGGTGTGGGATCCGGGTACCCGGGTGGATGCCGAGTCCTGCGAGATCCACGACAGCACGGGCGACTATCCGGCGGTGTGGATCAGCGACGGGGCCACCGCCTCGCTGAGCTCCTGCCGCGTCCACGACGTGCCGGACGCGGTGTTCGTCCTGGACCGGGGCTCGCGCGCCGATGTCGTCGACAGCGATCTGTCGCAGGTGCGCAACACGGCCGTCTCGGTCAGCGACGGCGCGACCGTCCAGGTCGACGACTGCCGGATCCGCGAGGCGGCGACCGGGGCCTGGTTCCGCGACCACGGCAGCGGCGGCACCCTCGCCAACTGCACGATCGACGCCGTCCAGACGGGGGTGATCGTCACCAAGGGCGCCGACCCGACCGTGGAGCGGTGCACGGTCAGCTCCCCGTCCGAAGCGGGCTTCTACGTATCTGCGGGCGGCCGCGGTAGCTTCCAGGCCTGCCAGGTGACCGGCAGTTCCGGTTTCGGCTTCCACGTCCTCGACGGTTGCCGCACCGCGCTGACCCGCTGCCACACCGAGCGCTGCGCGCGCGGGGGTTACGAGTTCGCCGAGGACGGCCCGGTCGCCGAGGAGTGCACCGGCGACGGATCGGGGTCGCGGCTCGCCGCACAGTCGGCCGCGGCCGGGGCACTGACCGGCGAGCGTCCGGGCATACGTACGGTGAGCGCGGTCGGCGACCGGGGCCCAGGGCCGGCGCAGGTGCCGGCTCCGCGCCCCGCGGAGGAGACGGGCGGGGGATCATCGGCGGCGCGCGGCTCCGGCGAGGTGCTGGGCCAGCTCGACGCGCTGGTGGGCCTGGAGAGCGTCAAACGCGAGGTGCGGGCGCTCACCGACATGATCGAGGTGGGTCGGCGGCGGCAGCAGGCGGGGCTCAAGGCCGCTTCGGTGCGCCGTCATCTGGTCTTCACCGGCTCCCCCGGCACCGGCAAGACGACGGTGGCCCGGCTCTACGGAGAGATCCTCGCCTCGCTCGGGGTGCTGGAGCGCGGCCACCTGGTGGAGGTCTCCCGTGTGGACCTGGTCGGTGAGCACATCGGCTCCACGGCGATCCGTACGCAGGAGGCGTTCGAGCGGGCGCGCGGCGGGGTGCTGTTCATCGACGAGGCGTACGCGCTGGCGCCGGAGGACTCGGGCCGGGACTTCGGGCGCGAGGCGATCGACACCCTCGTGAAGCTGATGGAGGACCACCGGGACGCGGTCGTGGTGATCGTCGCCGGGTACACGGCGGAGATGGACCGCTTCCTGACCGTCAATCCGGGGGTGGCCTCCCGGTTCTCCCGGACCATCACCTTCGACGACTACGGCCCGCAGGACCTGCTGCGGATCGTGGAGCAGCAGGCGGAGGAGCACGAGTACCGGCTCGGGAAGGGCACCGCCGAGGCGCTGCTGGCGTACTTCAAGGAGCTGCCCAAGGGTCCGGCGTTCGGCAACGGCCGTACGGCCCGGCAGACGTTCGAGTCGATGGTCGAGCGGCATGCGGGCCGGGTGGCGCAGCTGTCGGACCCGGGCACGGACGAGCTCACACTGCTGTTCCCGGAGGATCTTCCGGCCCTTCCGGCCCTTCCGGCGCTGCCGGCTCCTTGCTGACCCTCGGGCCCGGTACGGCGCGCGTGCCGGACCGGCCGCGACGGGCGGGTCCGGCCAAGCGGGCCAGGAGGGCATCGCGTTCGGCGGCGAAGGCCGGGTCGGCCTGGTAGTCGAAGTGGCCGAGGATCGGCGCGGGCAGCGGGTGGCCGGCGCTGCGCCCGTAGGCGAGCGGGTCGGCGAGCGGCCCCCGGTCCACGGAGCCGGCCGGAGCCGCCGGCCCGGAAGGGGCTCCCGGGCCGGGAGGCGCCGGAGGGGGTGTTGGGCCGGGAGGCTCCGGAGGGGGTGTCGGATCGGCCGGGGCGGCGGCCGGGCCGGGAGCCGGGGCGGTGGTGTCGCGGACGTCCGGGAGGACCGGGCCGCCGATCGGGTCGGTGGCCCGCCAGAGGTTGCGCCAGCAGTCGACGTCCCCGTGCAGCGCGGCGAGCTGCCTCGGGCCGAAGTACGCCGGGAACCAGCGTCCGTAGAGCCGCCGGAGCGGGGAGCCGTAGGTGAGCAGGGCGACCCGGCGGCGGACCTGCGGCGGCAACTGCCAGACGGCGGCCGCCGCGAGGACGCTGCCCTGGGAGTGTCCGGAGATCACCAGGCGGCCGCCGGTGCGGCCGGTCCAGCCGGTCATGCGCCAGGTCAGGTCGGGGACGGCGCGCTCGGCGTAGCAGGGCGGCGCGAACGGGTGGGCGGCCCGCGGCCAGAACGTGCCGACGTCCCAGAGCACGCCGATGGTGCGGCGGGCGGCGGGGTCCCGGTAGGCGCGGCGGCCCCAGGTGACGAACGCGGCGATGCCGAGCCCTATCAGCCAGGACCCGGTGTCCTGAGCGGCGCGGGCGGCGGTCGCCAGCAGCGGGTGGAATCCGCGGGCGGCCTCGCCCGGCACCCGGCCGCTGAGCCAGGCTCCGGCGAGGGCGCCCGCGCCGAGCAGCAGGGTGATCCCGGAGACGGCGGCCACGAACCAGGGCGCCGAGTCGGTGAGCGCGGCGGCGGCGCGGGCCCCGGCGATCCGGCGGCTGCGGTCCTCGTCGGGCGCCTCCCCCGGGTACTCGGCGGCCACGGTGGCGGCGAGCCGGCGCCGCGCGCGGACTCCGCGCACCGCGAACCAGGCGGCGAGGAGGGCCAGTACGAGGAGTAGCGGGGGCAGCACGGCGGCCTGCCAGGACAGCAGCACGGGCGGCGCGGGCACGGGCGGACCGGCCGTCGAGGGGGCGGCCCCGCCGTCGAGCCAGTCGGCGACGCGCTGGGCGACACCGCCGGACATGACCCCGCCGAGGGCGCAGCCGAGCATGGCGATGGCGGGCCCGCCGAGGCCGTACAGGGCGCTCGCCGGGTCGGGAGCCAGCCGGTACAGGCGGGCGGCGACGGCGGCGAGGAGCAGGACGCAGCAGCCTTGGCCGAGCATGAGCACGCCGAAGACGAAATCGCCGGGGAGCCGCCCGGTGGAGGTCCAGCCGGGGCGCGACCAGCCGGCGTACAGCAGGACGGCTGCGAGCAGGGCCAGGGCGGAGCCGGGCAGGAGGGTGATGGCGGCCCGGTCGAGGCGGTGGTCGGGGCGGGCCTCTGTGCGGCCTCGCCGGCAGACGACCCAGGCGACGGCGACGGCCCCGGCGGCGAGCAGGATCTCCACGGCCCAGCCGAGGAGGTCGAGCACGGGAATTCCGGTGCTGCGGTCGTAGCGGGCGGTGGGTGCGGCCACGGCGGCCGCGACGGTGAGCAGTCCGGCGGCGGTGTGTGCCGCACGCAGCCGGGCCACTATGCGCCGCCCGTACCAGAATCCGGGCCGGCCGAGGGCGGGCGCACCGTCCCCGGACGGGGCGGGGACGGCCGTGCCCGCGGGCGGCGACTGGGACTCGTACGCGCTCCACGTGCGGTTCGACAGGAACCACAGCAGCCCGGTCAGCGCGGCCGGGACCAGCGCACCGAGTGCGAGGCGCCGGCCGGGCTGGCCCCACCAGCCGCCGGGCTCCAGGAACCCGAGCCAGGACCGGGGGCCGGTGCAGGCCCTGGTGCCCGCGCACTGCCAGGCGAGGAGGTCGAGCGCGACCTCGCAGGCGGCCGCGATCAGCAGCAGGGTGAGGCTGAGCGCGAGGACCCGTACGAGGACCCCGTACGTGCGGACCGCGCACGGCGCCGGACCGGTGGCGGGCGCGGCCGGCCGGGCCCAGTGGGCGAGGTTGACGACCATGAAGGGCAGGAGCAGCAGCCACAGGGCTCGGGAGCCGTTGCCGGAGGTGAGCCGGGACCAGCAGTAGGCCTCGACGACGGGACGGCCGGCGTACCACTCGGGGTGGGCCTCGGCGTCGGCGTCCGCGGCGCGGCGGAACACGGCGGCGGTCGAGTCCCCGGTGATCCGAACGGTGCGCGGATCGTCGAGCAGCTCGTCGGGAGGTGCGCCGTGGACTCCGTGCACGCGGAGTTCGAGGGCGAGGGGGCGTGGGGGTGTGAGGAGTTCGAGGGCCAGGGGATGCGGGGGCTGGGGGGTGTCCGGCACGGCGGCCTCCGCTCGCGGGGGCTGGATCAGCGCGGATCCAGCATCCCGCGCGGCACGCCGCGTGCCTAGGCCCCCTCCGGGCGATCTTCCGGAGCCGGAGCCCGCGGCCGGCCGGCCGGGGGCTCGTACGCGAACCGGCGCCGTGGGTACCGGTCGTACGGGAATCGGGGCCCGGCGGGGGCACGGAGGGGCGCGGATGGACCGCAGCGGGGCCACAGCGGACATCTGACGGAGCGCCAGCTAAGGTACGCACCACTCGCACGTGCGTGCCGCCGTACACCCCCAGGAGGGACCGCCATGGCTCGCCCACTCCGCCCGGTCGGGCTGGACTTCATCGAGGACGCCCCGGTCCGACTGACCTTCACCGCGCGGACGGCGGCGGGACCGGAGGCCGTGTACCGCGCCCTGGCCGAGGACGTCGAGGGTTGGCCGCGATGGTTCGGGGCGGTGACCATGGCCCGGCCGACGCACGGGGGCGCGGGGCGGGAGGTCCGGCTGGTGGGCGGAACCCGCTTCCAGGAGACGATCATGGCGGCGGAGCCGAAGTGCCGCTACGCGTACCGGGTCGACGAGACCAACGCGCCCGGGGTCCGGGCCCTGTTGGAGGAGTGGCGGCTGCGCCCCGCCGGCCCGGGCACCGGCCGGGGCACCGGCACCCTGGTCCGCTGGACCTTCGCGGCCGACGGTCCGGCGCTGTTCCGGCTCGCGCTCGCCGGCGCCCGTCCGGGCCTGGGCCACTCGTTCCGCTCGGCGGTCCGGGCGTTGGACACCCGGCTGTCGGCACACCGTCCGGCCGGTCAGTAACACGGAGTTCGGATCGGGGGGGGCGGCAGCCAGATCGCCGTAGCCGCCGGCCTCCCACGCCCTCCGCCCACCCGGCCCGCCCAGGACGGCCCCACGGCCCCCCACGGGTCAGCCGGTCTGCCGGGCCTGCCAGGCCTGCCGGGCCTGCCGGGCCTGCCGGGCCTGCCGGGCCTGCCGGGGCACTGCGGGCGGCGCCCGGCCGGTCAGGCCGCCGGCTCGCGCCAGACGCCGGTCGCCAACAGGGTTTCGAGGGTCTCCGTGTACGGGGCGATGTCCAGGCCCTGCGCGGCCAGCCACTCGTCCGAGTAGTACTTGTCCAGGTAGCGGTCGCCCGGGTCGCACAGCAGCGTGATCACGCTGCCCTTGCGCCCCTCGGCCACCATCTCCGAGATGATCTTCAGTGCGCTCCAGACGCCCGTACCGGTGGAACCGCCCGCCTTGCGCCCGATGGCCTGCTCCAGCGCCCGGCACGCCGCCACGCTCGCCGCGTCCGGCACCTTCATCATCCGGTCGATGGCGCCGGGCACGAAGCTCGGCTCCATCCGCGGTCGACCGATGCCCTCGATGCGGGAGCCGCAATCGCTGCTCGCGTGGGGGTCGTTGTTGGTCCAGCCGTCGAAGAAGCAGGAGTTCTCCGGGTCCGGTACGCAGACGCGGGTGTCGTGCTGCATGTAGTGCACGTAACGCGCGATGGTCGCGGACGTACCGCCGGTGCCCGCGGTCGCCACGATCCACGCGGGCTCGGGGTAACGCTCCAGGCGCAGTTGCTGGTATATGGATTCGGCGATGTTGTTGTTGCCGCGCCAGTCCGTCGCCCGCTCCGCGTACGTGAACTGGTCCATGTAGTGCCCGCCCGTGCGGGCGGCGAGTTCGGCGGACTCCTCGTACATCTTCATCGGGTCGTCCACGAAGTGGCATTCGCCGCCGTGGAATTCGATGAGGCGGCACTTCTCCGGGCTGGTCGTGCGCGGCATGACGGCGATGAACGGCACGCCGATCAGCTTCGCGAAGTACGCCTCGGAGACGGCGGTCGAGCCGGACGAGGCCTCGATGACCGGGCGGCCGGGGCGGATCCAGCCGTTGCACAGCGCGTACAGGAAGAGCGAGCGCGCGAGGCGGTGCTTGAGCGAGCCCGTCGGGTGCGTGGACTCGTCCTTGAGGTAGAGGTCGATGCCCCATTCCTCGGGGAGCGGGAAGCGCAGCAGGTGGGTGTCGGCGGAGCGGTTGGCGTCGGCCTGGACCTTGCGGACGGCTTCCTTCAGCCAGGCGCGGTAGTCCGCGTCGCTACGGTCGACGTCGATCGTCGTAGCTGTCGTACCGGAGGTACGGGTGGTGCTCATGCGCCTTGCTCCTTCGTGCGGTTTCACGCCCCCTGCTTTCGCAATGTACCTCCCTCACCTGCACAAACGGTCACTTTGGGTATCCATGAGGATCGCTTTCGATCGCGTTCGGTTGCATACACGCGCACCGTGGGTGACCCTGGTGGAGCATTACCGAGGGTGCAGCACCCGTAACACTCATGTCGGGGAGTCGCAGCCGTGATCAGTCATTCACGCAGGCACTGCGTAGTCGAACTGCAGGCCTTGCCGTCCCGGATCGGACAGATCCGAAGGATCGTTTCGGCGCAACTGCGCCACTGGCAGCTCGATCCGCTCATAGACCGGGCTGCGCTCGGTGTGACGGAGCTGCTCAGCAACGTCCACCGCCATGCGCAGCCGGACAAGACGTGCACCGTCGAGATCGAGCTGCGGCTGGGGCGGCTCACCGTCTCGGTGTACGACAGCGATCCGCGGCTTCCCGTCCTGCGGGAAGCGGCAGCGGACGCGCTGGAGACCTGCGGGCGCGGGCTCGCGCTGGTCGCGGCGGTCAGCGAGGCCTGGGGCGCGCGGAACCAGGACGACACTCCCGGCAAGGTGGTGTGGTTCTCGCTCCGGGCGGCCCCGGCGGCCCCCGCGGCGCAGCGTCCGACCGGCAACGGCTCCAGGCCCGTACGGGAGCCCGCACCGGCGGTGGTCGTCGCCGTGGACCCGGGCGCCGTCCCGACCGCGATCCCGGTGGCGGCGTCGGTCGGCGCCAGGCCCGGGTAGGGGTTCCAGCGCCGCGTCCGGCGCCTGCGCGGCCGAGGGGCCGCGGGGGGGCTGGTGCGGGAGCGCGGCGCGGGGCCGCGGGCGGCCGTCTGCGACGCCCGGGGCGAGCAGGCCTAGGCCGCCGCCCCCAGGGTGCCCAGCGGGTCGTCCAGTACCGGCTGCCATGCCAGTTCCGCCGCGCCGACCAGGCTGTTGTGGTCCAGGGTGCACGGCAGGATCGGCACCCCTCCGCTGCGCCCCCACAGGCTGCGGTCCGCGACCACCGCGCGCAGCCGCTCCGGGTCCGCGTGCAGCAGTTCCCGGTGCAGCCCGCCGAGGATGATCCGGTCCGGGTTCAGGATGTTCACCAGTCCCGCGAGGCCCAGGCCGAGGCGGTCGATGAGCTCCTCGGTGGCCGCCCGTACCGCCGGCTCCGCGTACTCCTCGCGCAGCAGGTCCCTGGCCTGCTGGAGCAGCGACACCTCGGGGCCCGGGGTGCGGCCCGCCGCGGTCAGGAAGGCCAGCGGATCGGCCTCCACGTCCAGGCAGCCGCGGCTGCCGCAGTGGCAGGCCCGCCCCTCCGGGTTGACGGTGAGGTGACCGACCTCCAGGGCGAGGCCCGAACTCCCGCTGTGCAGCCGCCCGTCCAGCACGAGCGCACCGCCCACCCCGCGGTGGCCGGTCGCCACGCACAGCAGGTGCTGTGCGCTGCGGCCCGCGCCGTGCCGGTGCTCGGCGAGCGCGGCGAGGTTGACGTCGTTCCCGGTCAGGGCCGGGCCGTCGATGCCGGCCGCCTTCACGCACTCCGTGAAGATGTCCCGTACGGGAGACCCGGCCGGCCACGCCAGGTGCAGGGGGTTGAGCGCCGTGCCGTCCGGCTCCGCGACCGCCGACGGCACCGCGAGGCCCGCACCGATGCAGCGGCGGCCGGTGTCGGCGAGCAGCGCCGCGCCCGCCTCGACGACCGCACCGAGCACCTGCGCCGGGTCCGCGGACACGGTGACCTTGCCGGGGGCGGTGGCCACGATCCGGCCCCCGAGCCCGACCAGCGCGGCCCGGAACCCGTCGGAGTGCACCTGCGCGGCGAGCGCCACGGGGCCGTTCTCCGCGATGGACAGCCGGTGCGAGGGGCGGCCCTGGGTGCCGCCCGCGCCGCCCGGGCGGGAGTCGACCCGGATCAGGCCGAGCGCCTCCAGCTCGGCGGCGACGGCCCCGGCGGTGGCGCGGGTGACGCCGAGCTCGGCCGTCAGGACGGCCCGGGTCGGGGCCCGGCCCGTGTGGACGAGCTCCAGCGCCGGGCCGAGGGCGCCGCGGCCCCGCTCCAGCTTGGTCCTCGCCGACGCCGACACCGATGCGGACGCCGATGCGGACGCCGCCTCCCCCACCCGCTGCGGGGCCCCGTTGCCGTTCATGACAGCGATCCTCGCATGATCGGCGGTGTGCGCGGCGCCCCGGTCAGTCGGGGCCCGTCCCCAGACCGCCGACGCGCAGGGTGATGTTCAGTCGCCCGGTCAGCCCGAGCCCGGGCGGTGATGTGCCGGGCAGGATCTTCGGCACGCCGTGATAGGCCTGCCGGGCGGGGCCGCCGAAGACGAACAGATCCCCGCTGAGCAGCCGGACGTCCTGGTACGGCCGGCCGCGCGAGGCGGTGTTCCCGAAGCGGAAGACGCAGGTATCGCCGAGGCTGAGCGAGACGACCGGCGCCCCGGACTTCTCCTCGGCGTCGCGGTGCATGCCCATGCGGGAGTCGCCGTCGTAAAAGTTGATCAGCGCGATGTCGTACGCGGACCTGTACGGGTCCGCGGCCGGTGCCGCTGCCGCTGCCGCTGCCGGCCGGCCGGCGGCGGTGACCGCCTCGCGCCCCAGCTCCGCGAGCCAGCCGGGCATCGGTTTGACCGGTGCCCCGTCGCCGTCCACGGCGGTGCGGGCGTACCCGTACGGATACCAGTGCAGCCCCAGGCACACCTGGCGGGCGGTCATCGTGCCGCCGCCGGGTGTCCGTACGGTGCGCAGGCCCGCCGGCGGCCGCGCCCAGGCCCGGCAGGCGTCGAGCAGCTCCCGCTGGCGCTCGGGCCCGAGCCAGTCGGGCACGTGCACGGCGCCGGGGGCGATCTCGGTCCGCTCGCGCGGGAAGAGTTCCCCGTCCATCACCCCATTGTGACCGGCCGGTGCGACACTGCCCGCATGAAGATCACGGAGTATGTGGAGACCCTTGCACGGGAAGGCGAGTTGCTCGCCGAATCGGCCGAACGGGCGGGTACGGACACCCCCGTGCCCACCTGTCCGGGGTGGCGCGTCGCCGATCTGCTGCGGCACACGGGCGCGGTGCACCGCTGGGCCGCCGGGTACGTCCGGGACGGGGTCGTGGAGCCCGGCCCGTTCCCCGAGGCCCCGGAGCTGGCCGGCGCCGAGCTGCTGGCCTGGTACCGGGAGGGCCACGAGGCCCTGGTCCGGACGCTGACCGAGGCCCCGGCCGACGTGCAGTGCTGGACCTTCCTGCCGACGGCCGCGCCGTCACCGCTGGCCTTCTGGGCGCGCCGGCAGGCGCACGAGACGGCCGTGCACCGGATGGACGCGGAGGCGGCGCTGGGCGTGGCCTACGCGCAGGTGGCACCGGAGTTCGCCGAGGACGGCGTGGACGAACTCCTGACCGGCTTCCACGCGCGGCCGCGCAGCCTGATGCGGACGCAGGAGCTGCGGGTGCTGCGGGTCCGCTCCGCCGACACGGGCGCGGTGTGGACCGTACACCTGTCGCCGGAGCCGCCCCGTACGGTGGCGGGCGACACGGGCGACCCGGCGGACTGCGAGGTGATCGGCGAGGCGTCGTGGCTGTACGCGGCGCTGTGGAACCGGCTCCCGCTGATGGGACCCGGGGTGACCGGCGACGAGGCGCTCGCGCGGCAGTGGGTGGAGACGGCCGGGATCGGCTGACCCGAACCGGCTGGCAGGGATCGGCTGACCCGGGCCGGTAGCCCCGGGCCGGTTGACCGGGCTCCGCCGCGAGCGGTCCGGGCGGGGGTCCGAGGGCGCTCGGAGCTTGCTCAAGGCGCTCTTGTGACCGTGCGGTACGAGCTGTGACACTGCGCGCATGGGGCGACGTACGCAGGCGGACCGCGACGCGATCACGATAGAGATCGGCTACGCGTTCGTCAGCGCGTGCTTCGCCGCCGCGCTCGTGTTCGCAGCGGTGTACGGGCCCGCCCTGGTCTTCGAGGTCTCCCCCACCACCGATGCCGTTCTGACGGTGGCGGGCGGGGTGTCGGCGGGGGTGGTGTTCCTGTTGCGGATCACCCACGTCCTGTGGCGCTTCGGCCGCCGCCCGGAGAACGAAGGGCGCTGACCGTCCCGTTCGGATCGCGCCGGGAGCACGACCCGGCGGCCGGCGCAACCCTGACGATCGTCGCGGGTGCGGGCCGCCGGATCAGCCGAGGGTGGCGGCGTACCCGGTCTGGCTGCGGTACTTCCAGCTCGGCGACTCGTCCCACGGGTTGGGCATGATCGTGCCGGTCGCGTACGCGTACCCCGCGCCGCGGTCGAAGGCCGTGCGGAGCGTGGCGCGCATGGCGGCCGCGTCCGGAACCCCGTGGACGAGGTGCCAGAACGCGGTGCCGGTCGGGTCGAGTTCCATACCGGAGCGGTAGCCGCCCGAGGCGCCGAAGACGTTCCCGCCGAGCCAGCCGGCTCCCGTGTACGCGGCGTAGGTGTCCTCGTAGGTGACGAAGACGTCCGCGGTGCGGTGGCCCGGCTCCAGGTAACAGTCGGCGATGGCGGTGCCGGGGTTGTCGACCACCAGGTCGGCGGCGGTGGGGTCGGCGGCGTCCATGGTGTCCTGCACGTACTCGCGCAGCTGTGCGTAGTGGTCGCGGGTGACGTTGGCGGGGCCGCAGTCGCGGCTGACGACGTCGAAGAAGATGCCGTCCACGTGCAGGCGGCCGTCGCGCGTCTTGAGGTAGTTGTCGACGGAGGCCTTCACCGCGGCGATGTCGCGGTTGCCGTGGTCGGTGTGGACGTAGCCCAGCACCTTGGTCTTCTCCCCGGTGGCGGTGGTCCCGGCGCGCAGGGCGTCCGCGCGGGCCTGCCAGCGTGCGTCGAAGGGGGCGTCGCCGTTGCCGGGATTGAGGACGATGACGGAAGCGGCGGGCGTGGTGGAGACGAGGTCTCCCAGCATCGGGTCACCGGCCGGTGCGTACGCGGGAACGGCGATCTCCAGGCCCCGCACACCGGGTATCCGAGGTCTCGGGGCCGGGGCGGCTTCCTCGGCCGTGGTGCCGGCCGAGGCGGTGACGGCGGGGGCGGGGGCGGCCAGTAAGGACGTGACCAGGACGGCGTACAGGGCCTTCACGGCGCGGGCCATGGCTGTTTCCTCCGGCGAGGGGCGGGGGCAGAAGCACGGGGGGGCGACCCGACGAACACTAGACGGGAGCCCCTTCGGCGAAAGCCGAACCACTCGCATTGGTTCGAGGAACAGACAAGCGACCTGTCACCTCATCACGTGAGCCGCCGTCATGCGGCGGGCAGGCCGACCCCGTGGGCCAGTTGGCCCACGGCGTGCGCGAAGAAGGTGTCCCGGTCCTCGACGACCCGGTTGAACTGCCCGAACAGTTCGAAGGAGATGAGGCCGACCAGCTGCGCCCAGGCGGCGACCAGGGCGGCGGTGACTTCGGGCGGCAGCCCCGTGCCGAAGTCCGCCGTCATCCGGACGGCTTCGGGGCGCAGGGCTGCGGGCAGCGCCGGCAGGGCGAGGCCGCGGCCGGCGAGGGCGGCGCGGAGGATGTCGATGAGGACGTTGGCGACGCGGGAGGCGGGACCGACGGTGTCCATCGGGGCGCTGTAGCCGGGGACCGGGGAGCCGTAGATGAGGGAGTACTCGTGCGGGTGCTCCAGGGCCCAGGCACGGACGGCCTCGCAGACGGCGAGCCATCGTTCGCGGGGCACGCCGCCGCCGGCACCGGCACCGGCACCGGAGGCAGCAGCAGCGAGGGCGTTGGCGTCGGCCTGCTCGGCGGCGGCGCCGACGCTGTCGTAGGCATCGACGATGAGGGCGGTGAGGAGCTCGTCACGGCTGGGGAAGTAGCGGTAGAGGGCCGAGGAGACCATGCCCAACTCGCGGGCGACGGCGCGCAGCGAGAGTTTGGCGGCGCCCTCTGCGGCGAGCATGCGGCGCGCCTCGTCCTTGATGGCGGCGGTGACCTCGATACGGGCCCGCTCCCGGGCCCCGCGCACGGTACTCATGGGTAGAAGTGTGCCACGAACGCAGAGCAGTGCCCAAAAATTGGATCGCCGCTCCTTTGTGAGAGCACTGCTCTTGTTTTGGTGCGGCGATCCGTGCACACTGTTCTCAAGCGAGAGCACCGCTCTCCCAGAATCGCGGAGGCAGCCATGAACGCACCCACCCCCTACTACGTCCAGGGCGGCCCGTTCGAAATCCGCTTCAACTCCCTCTTCGGAAAGCTGGCCCGGTTCGGCATCAGCCTGGCCGGCACCGCCGAGCTGTCGGTGCGCGGCCGCACCTCCGGCCAGATGCAGCGGATCCCCGTCAACCCGCACACGTACGAGGGCGAGCAGTACCTGGTGTCGGCGCGCGGCCACTCCCAGTGGGTCCGCAACATGCGGGTGGCGGGCGGCGGTGAACTGCGCGTGGGGCGCAAGGTGCGCGCCTTCACGGTCACCGAGCTCACCGACCCCGTCCAGAAGGCCGCCGTGCTGCGCGCCTACCTGGAGAAGTGGGGCTGGGAGGTCAACCGGTTCTTCCAGGGCGTCACCGCGCAGTCCACCGACGCAGAGCTCCAGGCGGCCGCCGGGGACCACCCGGTCTTCCGGATCACGGTCTCGAACTGACGCGCAGGACCCCCTGCCCGTCGAATCCCGTCGAATCCCGTCGAGTGCCTGCGAATCCCGTCGCGTCCCGGCGCCGCCCACAGCAGTGGCGGCCTCGCCCGCGCCTCCCGGACAAGACCGCCACCCTCGAACGCCCACCGGCCGCGGTAGCGACCCCCGTCACGGGGGCCCTGCCACCGGGCCGGCCACCGGGCCCGGCCCGGGCCCGATCCCCGTCTAGGCCTTCTCCCTCTCCGGATCCTGGCCCTGCCCCTGGCCCTGGCCCTGCTCAGGCCCCTGGTCCCGGTTCCGGTTCCGCGCCTGCTTGCCGTCCAAGACGTGCAGCGCCTTGCGAGCCATCGGGTACGTCCGCACCATGTCGGGCAGCGTCGTCGCCCCCCGGGTGATCCGGGCGAAGGCCAGCCAGGCCGGGCGGAAACCGGTGATCGCCGCGTGCATCAGCCCCGGCCGGGCCTCGAACGCGGTCAGCATCCGCTTGCCGACGCTCATCTCCACGCCCAGTCCGGCCTTGACGGCGAACGCGTAGTTGAGGGCCTGGCGGCGCGCGTCCACCGCGTCCTGCGCCTCCGAGATCTTCACGGCCCACTCCCCGGCCAGCCGGCCCGAGCGCAGCGCGAACGAGATGCCCTCACGGGTCCACGGCTCCAGCAGCCCGGCCGCGTCGCCCGCGACCAGGACCCGGCCCCGCGACAGCGGCGAATCGGGCTTGCGGCAGCGGGTCAGGTGCCCGGAGGAAACGGAGGGCTCGAAGCCCGCGAGTCCGAGACGGGCGATGAAGTCCTCCAGGTACCGCTTGGTCGCGGCGCCGTCGCCCTTCGCCGCGATGACCCCGACGGTGAGGGTGTCGCCCTTGGGGAAGACCCAGCCGTAACTGCCGGGCAGCGGGCCCCAGTCGAGGAGCACGCGCCCCTTCCAGTCCTCGGCGACCGTCTCCGGTACCGGGATCTCCGCTTCCAGGCCGAGGTCCACCTGGTCCATCTCGACCCCGACGTGCGCGCCGATCCGGCTCGCGCTGCCGTCCGCGCCGACCACCGCGCGCGCCAGGACGGTCTCCCCGTCGGCGAGCACCACGGCGACCGTGCGCCGGTCGGGCACTGCCGCGCCGTGCTGCTCGACCCGTGCCACGGCGGTACCGGTACGGACGGCGGCTCCGGCCTTCTCGGCCTCGGCGACCAGTGCCGCATCGAACTCGGGCCGGTTGATGAGCCCGAACAGCATCTGCCGCGAACGGCGGGTCCGGGTCAGCTTCCCGTTCAGCGAGAAGGTGACGGCGTGGATGCGGTCCTTGAACGGCAGGACGAAACCGGGCGGAAGGGCATCGCGCGAGGGGCCGATGATGCCGCCGCCGCAGGTTTTGTACCGGGGTAGTTCGGCCTTCTCCAGCAGCAGTACGCGCCGCCCCGCCGTCGCCGCCGCGAACGCGGCCGACGCGCCGGCCGGTCCGGCGCCGACCACGACCACGTCCCACACCTCGCCGGCTCCGCCGGTGCTTTCGGCCATCCCGTCCCCCGCCTTCCGAGCGGTCTGCCCTGCTGCTGAGTCGGGTCCCCCGACGGTGCTGTCGTCGCTGCTCACGATGTGCTGCTGCTCCTGATCATGCGGTTGCTCCGATGCAGGGAAATCCTACGGCGCGAGTCCGGCCCGTCCTGCTGTGCGAGGATCGGCTCTGTCTTTCGCCGTACCCGGCATACGCCCACCACGCGGATGCGGGCGGCGTACACGTACACAACGTCGCACCCAAAAGGAGCGTGCCCATGTCCCAGAATCCGATCGCCGAGACCATCGCCTCGCTGATGCCCCGCGCCAAGCAGGAGCTGAGCGAGCTGGTGGCCTTCCAGTCGGTGGCGGACTGGGCGCAGTTCCCGAAGAGCGAGAGCGAGGGTGCGGCCGGCTGGGTCGCCGACGCGCTGCGCGCCGAGGGCTTCCAGAACGTGTCCCTCCTCGACACCCCCGACGGCACCCAGTCGGTGTACGGCTTCCTGCCCGGCCCCGAGGGTGCGCCGACCGTCCTGCTGTACGCGCACTACGACGTGCAGCCGCCACTGGACGACGCCGCCTGGATCTCCCCCGCCTTCGAGCTGACCGAGCGCGACGGCCGCTGGTACGGGCGTGGCGCCGCGGACTGCAAGGGCGGGTTCATCATGCACCTGCTGGCGCTGCGCGCGCTGAAGGCAAACGGTGGTGTGCCGGTGAGCGTGAAGGTGATCGTCGAGGGCTCGGAGGAGCAGGGCACCGGCGGCCTCCAGCAGTACGCCGAGGCGCACCCGGAGCTGCTGACCGCGGACACCATCGTCATCGGCGACGCGGGGAACTTCCGGCTCGGCCTGCCGACGGTGACGGCGACCCTGCGCGGCATGACCCTGATCAAGGTGAAGATCGACACCCTCGGCGGCAACCTGCACTCCGGCATGTTCGGCGGCGTCGCCCCCGATGCGCTGGCCGCGCTGATCCGGCTGCTGGACTCGCTGCGTGCGGCCGACGGTTCGACCACGGTGGACGGCCTCGCTTCGGACGCCGTCTGGGAGGGCCTGCAGTACCCGGAGGCGGACTTCCGCGCCGACGCGAGGGTGCTCGACGGGGTCGAGCTGATCGGCGAGGGCACGATCGCCGACCGGCTGTGGGCCCGCCCGGCCGTCACGGTGCTCGGCATCGACTGCCCGCCGGTGGTCGGCGCCACCCCCTCGGTACACGCGAGCGCCGGCGCGCTGATCAGCCTGCGCGTGCCGCCGGGCGTGGACACGGCCGAGGCGATCAAGCTGCTGGAGGCGCACCTGGTGGCGCACACCCCGTGGCAGGCGCACCTCGAACTTGAGGTCGTGGGTCAGGGCCAGCCGTTCCAGGCGGACACGAGCAGCCCGGCGTACGCGTCGATGGCGGCGGCCATGCAGGTGGCGTACCCGGGCCAGGAGATGCAGGTCAGCGGCATGGGCGGATCGATTCCGCTGTGCAACACGCTGACGTCGCTCTACCCCGAGGCGGAGATGCTGCTGATCGGGCTGAGCGAGCCGGAGGCCCAGATCCACGCGGTGAACGAGAGCGTCTCCCCGCAGGAGCTGGAGCGCCTGTCGGTCGCGGAGGCCCTGTTCCTCGTCAACTACGCGGAGTCCAAGCGCGGCTGACCTGCGCTACGGGCGAACTCCGCTCCCGGTGAAAGACGGGCCGGGAGCGGAGCCGGCGGACCTACGTTCGGGGCATGGATCTCGTCGAAGTGCTCCCGCAGCGGCTCCACATGCTCCGCTTCCCGATCGGCCAGGCCTACCTCTGGCAGGACGGCGAGGCCCTGACCCTCGTCGACGCCGGCCACGCCGGGTCCGCGGCGGCGATCGAGGAGGCCGTCCGCTCCCTCGGGCTGGACCCGCGGCGGCTGGAGCGGATCGTGTTGACCCACTGCCACCGCGACCACGTCGGGGCCGCGGACGAGCTCGCCGGCCGCTGGGGTGCGCAGGTGGTGGCGCACCGGCTGGAGGCTCCGGTGATCCGGGGCGAGCTCCCGGTCCCGGATCCGGTCCTGCTCGACTGGGAACTCCCGCTGTACGAGCACGGCCTGACCGTGCCGCAGGCGCCGCCGACGCGGGTCGACCGCGAGGTCGAGGACGGCGAGGCGCTCCCGTTCGGCGACGGGGCGGTGGTGGTCCACGCCCCGGGCCACACGCCGGGCAGCATCGCCGTCCACCTGCCGCGCCACGGAGTGCTGTTCACGGGCGACTGCGTCGCGGCGGTGGGCCAGGTGATGCTGGGCGTGTTCAACGTGGACCGGGCGCAGGCCCGGGCCTCGTTCCGGCGCCTGGCGGCGCTGTCCCCGTCGGTGGCCTGCTTCGGCCACGGCGACCCCCTGACGAAGGACACGGCGGCAGCCCTCCTCGCGGCTGCGGCGTCGCAGCCGTCCCTCCCGTAACCGTGGTCCGGCGCGGGTGACGCCGCGCCGGACTACGGGGTGGGGCGGCCCGCCTCCAGGTACAGCGGGCGGCCCCGCTCCCGCGCCCGCAGCGCCCAGCGCAGCCGTTCGTACCGGACCGCCGGCAGCAGTCCCGCCGCCTCCTCCTCCGTCACGAACTTCCAGGCCCGCAGCTCCGGCCCCGGCAGCCGGAGCGCGGCCGCGGCGGCGGCCGGGAGGCAGCCCCCGTCGAAGAGCAGCCGCAGCCCCCCGTACGCCGGAGGCATCGGCGGCTCCCAGTCCACGACCAACAGCCCCGGCACGGCGTCCAGCGTCAGGCCCAGTTCCTCCGCCACCTCCCGGACGCCCGCGCGCCCGGGTGCCTCGCCCGCTTCGACGACCCCGCCCGGAAACTCCCAGCCCGGCTTGTACGTCGGATCGACCAACAGCACCCGGTCCTCGTCGTCGAAGAGCAGCACCCCCGCCGCGACCGTCTCGCGCGTCGGCTCCGGGGTCTGCACGATGTCGCAGACCCGGGCGGCATCGGTTCGCACGGCTTCGGCGATCCGCTCCGCCGTCTCCCGCACGCTCAGGGTCCCGTTGTCGATGACGTGCGCGTCCGCGCCGAGCCAGCCGTGCAGCGCCTGCTGGTACACCGGGATGTGGTCGTACGCCCATTGCCGCACCCGCACGTCCACGTCCGCCGGGTCCCCCGGTTCCTCGCGCGTCGCGATCCGCTCGCGCAGGATCGTTTCCTCTGGAGCGAGCAGCACATGCCGCACCGAGATCCGGCGCGCCGCCAGCCCGCCGAAGATCTCGTCCCGGTACTCCTGCCTCAGCAGCGTCATCGGCACCACCAGCACCCCGCCCAGCTCCGCGAGCATCGCGGCGGCCGTGTCCACCACCAGGCGCCGCCAGCTCGGCAGGTCCTGGTAGTCGGAGACCTCCGCGAGGCGCTTGCGCGGTAGCAGTTGGCGTAGTGAGTCGCCTACGAGCTCCGGGTCGTACAGGGTGCTGTCCGGCAGGATCCCGGTCAGTTCGCGGGCCGTGCTGGTCTTCCCGGCGCTGAATGTGCCGTTGATCCAGACAATCACGTCTACCCCTCTCCCCATGGCTCGTCCGGAGCCCCCAGTGGCTTGCCCGCATCACCCTGCCACGGAAACCCGCTCACGGAGCCAGTGCTTATCCTCAAGGTCAGAGCCGTGCCCCGACCGCGCCCCGCCATCTCCGGAGGTTTCCGTCCCGTGCCGCAGACCCGCCGCCCGTCCGACCCCCGCTACGGCAACCGGCCGACCATGAAGGACGTGGCGTCGCGTGCGGGCGTGGGTCTGAAGACGGTGTCACGGGTGGTCAACGGCGAAGCGGGGGTCACCCCGGACACGGTCCGGCGGGTCCAGGAGGCCATCGAGGCGCTCGGGTTCCGCCGCAACGACAGCGCACGCGTCCTGCGCAAGGGCCGAACGGCCACCGTGGGGCTGGTCCTGGAGGACCTCGCGGACCCCTTCTACGGGCCGCTGAACCGGGCGGTGGAGGAAGTGGCCCGGGCCCACGGAGCGCTGCTGATCAACGGCTCCAGCGCCGAGGACCCGGACCGGGAGCGGGAGTTGGCGCTGGCGCTGTGCGCGCGCCGGGTGGACGGGCTGATCGTGATCCCGGCGGGGGACGACCACCGCTACCTGGAGCCGGAGATCCGCGCCGGTGTGGCCACGGTGTTCGTGGACCGCCCGGCGGGCCGGATCGACGCGGACGTGGTGCTGTCGGACAGCTCTGGCGGGGCCCGCGCCGGGGTGGCGCACCTGATCGCAGGCGGCCACCGCCGCATCGGCTTCATCGGGGACCACCCGCGCATCCACACGGCGACGGAGCGACTGCGGGGCTACCGCGCGGCGATGGCGGACGCGGGCCTGCCGGTGGCGCAGCCCTGGATCTCCCTCGGCTCGACGTCCCCGGAGCGCGTCGGCGAGGCGGCCCGGGCGATGGTGACGGGGCCAGACCCCGTCACGGCGGTCTTCGCGGGGAACAACCGGGTGACGGTGACCGTGGTGCGGGTCCTGGCCGAGCACCCGCTGCCCGTGGCCCTGGTCGGCTTCGACGACTTCGAGCTGGCCGACCTGCTGCGCCCCGGGGTGACGGTGGTCGCCCAGGACGCGGCGGCCCTGGGCCGGGTGGCCACGGACCGCCTCTTCCAACGGCTCGCGGGCGCCTCCCTCGACCCGGCCCGGATCGAACTCCCGACCCGGTTGATCCCCCGCGGCTCGGGCGAACTCCCGCCGGCCGTCTGAGACCCGCCGGCCGGAGCGCGCCGGCTGCGGATCAGCGGATCAGCCCCCGCAGTACGGGCACGGCCCCGCCGGCGGCGGTGAGCCCGGCGAGGACGGACAGGGCGACGGGGACACCGCCCATGAAGCTCAGCGCGCCGACGCCGCACCCGATGAGCAGGGCGATGACGAGCACGACGGCGGTGTGCAGGGACAGGAACGGCTGCTGCGTTTCACCTGGTGTGGTCATGGCTCGATGTAACCCCCGCCGGGGCGGGCGGCAGGCACGTACGGAACGCATCCGATCCGCGCAGATCGCACCGGAAACCCCTTGAACGACAAGCGTGTTCGGCGGAACGCGGCGACCGTTCCCAAGTGTTCGGGAAAGTTCGGGACCGTTCCGCCCCCGGCGTTCTAACCTGGGCGGCCACGCATGGCCGAGGGGGGACATGGGGGACATGGAGCCGCAGCCGCGCGGCACGTTCGAGGAGGGACTCGCCGCGCTCGCCGGTGACCTGACGCGGTTGCGGATCGGGCGGGGCAGGCCCTCGTACCGCGATCTAAAAGCCCGCGCGGCCGGTTCCGGTACCGGGATCCAACTGCCGGTGGCGACCCAGAGCGATGCGTTCAACGGCAAACGGCTCGTCGGGCAGAACACCCTCATGGCGCTGATCCGGATCCTGCTGTCGTACGACGAGTACGGCCACGAGACCGCGGTCCCCTCCCACAACGCCCCCGAACTCGCCGTCTGGCGGCGGCGCTGGCAGGAACTGGCCGCGCTCCAGCATCCCGTGCACGTGCGTGCCCGCGCGGCTCGCGCGGCCGGTCCGGCGGAGGCCGCCCCCACGGGCCAGGAGGCGGTCCGCGAAGCCCCGGTGGAACGGACCGCCGGGCCCCACGACCCTGCCGGAGCCGACGAAGCCGCCGGTTCCCGCGCCGACACCTGGTTCGACAGCGTCTTCGGTACCCACGCCCCCGCCGGTTCCGCCGGCCCGGCCGAACAGTCCCGAACGCCCTGGCATCCCGAACCGGCCTCCCGGCCGACGGCCGAACCGCCTCTCGGACCGGCCTCCCGGCCCACGCCCGAACCGACCCCGGAACCGCGTCCCGAACCGCATCCCGGGCCCTTTCACGAACCAACTCCCGGACCGACCCCCGAACCGGCCTCCGGAACCGAGTACGGCCCGACTCCCGGGACCGGGTACGGCCCGGCTCCCGGGACCGGACACGGCCCCGCTCCCGCGCCGGCCGCCGGGCCCGCCCCGTACGCCCTCCGGCACCGCCTCGTCGGGCACCTCGCCCCCGTCCGGAACGTGGTCTTCTCCCCCGACGGCAGGCTGCTGGCCTCCGCGGGCGGCGACTCGGTCCAGCTGTGGGACACCTCGACGGGCGTCGCCACCATCACCCCCTTCGCCGCGACGCACCCCCTCGCGTTCACTCCCGAAGGCAGGCTGCTGGCGACGGACTCCAGGGACCCGTCGCTGCTCCACCACATCGACCCCGGGACCGGCCGGCCCGACGGTCCACCGCTGTTCGGCCACGGGTCCCCGATCACCGGCATCACCTGCGCGCCGACCGGCGAGATGGCCGCCACCCTCGAACTCGGCGGCGCCGTCCGGCTCTGCGACCTGTCCGTCGGCCGCCGCCCGGTCCTCGTCACGCACGGCGGCGGCAAGGACCCCATCGACGCGGTGACCTTCGCCCGGGACGGCCGCCTCCTGGCCGCCGCCCGCAGCTCACGGGTCTGGGACCTGCTCGGCGGGAGCGCCGCCGGAGCGCCCCGCACCGCCGAGGCCGGCGCTCCGGAGGCGGTCGCCCTGTCCGGAGACGGACTGCTGCTCGCCCTCGGCTACCGCGACGGCCTGGTGGCCCTGCACGCGCCGGCCGGAGGCCGCGAGACGCGCACCTTTTCGTGCCCCACCGGCCCGGTCGGCGCCCTGGCCTTCTCGCCTGACGGCCGCCTCCTCGCCACCGGCACCCCCTGGGCCGTCCACCTGTGGGACACGGCCAGCGGCCTGGCCGTCGGACCGCCGCTGACCGACCACGCCGGCGGCATCGAGGACATCGCCTTCTCGGTGACGGGCCGGCTGCTCGCCACCGCGTCCTACGACGAGACGGTCCTGGTGTACGAACGGGCCGGCGCCCCCCGCCCGACGCCGCTCGCAACCCAAGCCCTGGCCGTCGCCCTGCGGGAACGGCAGCCGGTCCGGCTGCCGGCCGTACCGGCCGAAGCCCCTCTCGTGCGGGTGGCCTTCTCCCCCGACGGCCGCCTCCTCGCGGCGACCACCGCCGAGCGCACGGCCCGGTTGTGGGACCCGGTGACCGGGCGGCCCCTCGACGTGGCTCCGGCGAGGCTCCCCCTCGTGCCCTCGTGCCTGGCGTTCTCGCCCGACGGCAGCGTGCTGGCGACGGCGGCCGCCGACCGGACCGTGTACCTGCACGATCCGGCGACCGGCGCGGTCCTCCGGGAGTTGCCGACCGGCCACCGCGCCCCGCTGAAACGGATCGCGTTCTCCCCCGACAGGCGGCTGCTCGCCACGGCGAGCGCGGACGGCACCCTGGAGCTCTGGAACCCGGTCACCGGCAGGCGTTCCGGCGAACCCCTCGACGCCGGCACCGGCGAGGCCGCCGCCCTCGCGTTCGCCCCGGACGGGCACCTCCTGGCCTGCTCGGGCGCGGACGGCCGGGTGCGGCTGTGGGATCCCGCCGCGCGGCTGTTCCTCGGCACCCTGCCGGGCGACTGCGGGGGCGCGGTGTGGTCGGCGGCGTTCTCGCCGGACGGGGCCGTGCTGGCCATGGCGGGCGACGACGGCACCGTACGGCTGTGGGCTCCGAAGGGCGACCGGCCGGTCGGCGCCGCACCCCTGAGCGGCCACGCCTCGGCGGTGTACGACGTGGCGTTCTCGCCGGACGGGCGGCTGCTGGCTTCGGCCGGCGAGGACGCCGCCGTGCTGTTGTGGGATCCCGCGACCGGCCGGCGGGTCGGTGACCCGCTGTCCGGTCACCGCGACGCGGTCAACGCCGTTGCCTTCTCCCCCGACGGCAGCCTGCTCGTCACGGCCGGCCGGGACGCGGTCCTGAACCGGTGGATCGTCGGACCCGTCTGAACGCCGCGGGGCCCGGCCGGGTGCGTACCGGCCGGGCCCCCGTGCGGTGGGACGGGTCAGGCGGTCGCCGTCAGCGTCGCCGAGCGGCGCGGGATCGCGAAGGCGTCCAGCTCGGCGCGGGTCAGGCCGGTCAGGGCGGTGACCTCGTCCGTGCCGACCGCGCCGCAGTCCAGGCCGCGGACCAGGTAGCCGGCCAGGGCCTTGGCCGTGGCCGGCTCGTCCATCACGTCGCCCTCGATCTTCGCGACGTACGCCTTGAGCCGCGCGGCGGCGGCTTCGAGGCCCTCGCGGTAGAAGGTGAAGACCGCCGCGTAGCGGGTCGGGAGGTGGCCGGGGTGCATGTCCCAGCCCTGGTAGTAGGCACGGGCCAGGGCCCGGCGGGTGAGGCCGTAGTGCAGCTTCCAGGCCTCGTGGACCTGCTCGGTGGTGCCGACCGGCTTGACGTTGGTCGAGCCGTCGGAGACGCGTACGCCCGTGCCGGCGGCCGCGACCTGCATGATCGCCTTGGCGTGGTCGGCGGCCGGGTGGTCGCTGGACTGGTAGGCGGCGGAGACTCCGACGCAGGCGCTGTAGTCGAAGGTGCCGTAGTGCAGGCCGGTGGCGCGGCCCTTGGAGGCCTCGATCATCCGGGCGACGGTCGCGGTGCCGTCGGAGGCGAGGATCGACTGGCTGGTCTCGATCTGGATCTCGAAGCCGATCCGGCCCGGCCGCAGGCCGCGGGTGGTCTCGAAGGCCTCCAGCAGCTTGACGAAGGCGCTGACCTGCTCCGCGTACGTGACCTTCGGGAGGGTGAGGACCAGCCCGTCGGGCAGGCCGCCGTGCTCCAGCAGCCCGGACAGGAAGACGTCGGTGGTGCGGATGCCGCGGTCGCGGACGTTGGACTCCATGCACTTCATGCGGACGCCCATGTACGGGGCGTTCGTGCCGTTCGCGAAGGCTTCGGAGACGAGGCGGGCGGCGCGGGCGGCCGCCTGGTCCTCCTCCTCGTCGGAGCGGACCCCGAAGCCGTCCTCGAAGTCGACGCGGAGGTCCTCGATGGGCTCGCGCTCCAGCTTGGCGCGGACGCGGTCGTAGACGGGCCCTGCGAGCTCGTCGGAGATGCCGAGGACCTTGGCGAAGGTGGCGGCGTCCGGTGCGTGCTCGTCGAGGGCCGCGAGGGCCTGGTCGCCCCAGGAGCGGATGGTGTCGGCCGCGAAGACGTCGCCGGGGACGTAGACGGTGTGAACGGGCTGGCGGGTGCCGGGGTCGCCCGGGTAGTGGCGCGCGAGCTCCGCGTCCACCGGCGCGAGGGAGGCGCTGATGCCCTCGCTGACCGCGCCTGCGAGGCTCTTCGCCACCTTCTCCTGCTGACCCATCGTGCACTCTCCTCTTTTTCCGCTTCACGGAAGCTTAGATCCGCATAGCAGAATTTAATGAGGGCTCTTTGTCTAGTCAATGGTTGCAGGAAACAGCTCGGGGCCGCGTGGTGAGTGTCACCACGCGGCCCCGAGTCACAGCATCGACGCAGGTCAGCCCTTGCGGGCCTGGATCTCCTCGGTCAGCTGCGGGACGACCGCGAAGAGGTCGCCGACCACGCCGTAGTCGACGAGGTCGAAGATCGGGGCCTCGGCGTCCTTGTTGATGGCCACGATGGTCTTCGAGGTCTGCATGCCGGCCCGGTGCTGGATCGCGCCCGAGATGCCGGAGGCGATGTACAGCTGCGGGGAGACCGACTTGCCGGTCTGGCCGACCTGGTTGGAGTGCGGGTACCAGCCGGCGTCGACCGCGGCGCGCGAGGCACCGACGGCCGCACCGAGGGAGTCCGCGAGCGCCTCGATGATGTGGAAGTTCTCGGCGCCGTTGACACCGCGGCCGCCGGAGACGACGATCGCGGCCTCGGTCAGCTCGGGACGGCCGGTCGACTCGCGCGGGGTGCGGGAGACGACCTTGGTGCCGGTGGCCAGGGCGCCGAAGGTGACGGCGAGCGCCTCGACGGCGCCGGCGGCCGGGGCGGCCTCGACCGGAGCCGAGTTCGGCTTGACGGTGATGACCGGGGTGCCCTTGGAGACACGGGACTTGGTGGTGAAGGACGCGGCGAACGCGGCCTGCGTCGCGACCGGACCCTCGTCACCCGCCTCCAGGTCGACGGCGTCGGTGATGATGCCGGAGCCGATGCGGACCGCCAGGCGGGCGGCGATCTCCTTGCCCTCGGCAGAGGACGGGACGAGCACGGCGGCCGGGGAAACGGCCTCGTACGCGGCCTGGAGCGCGTCCACCTTCGGCACGACGAGGTAGTCGGCGAACTCGGGGGCGTCGGCGGTGAGGACCTTGACGGCACCGTGCTCGGCGAGCACGGCGGCGGTGGCCTCGGCACCGGCGCCGAGGGCGACGGCGACGGGCTCGCCGATGCGGCGGGCCAGCGTCAGCAGCTCAAGGGTGGGCTTGCGGACGGCGCCGTCCACGTGGTCGACGTAGACGAGAACTTCAGCCATGGGACTGCTCTCCTGCGATTGCGAAGTATCTGGGGGCTAACAGGGGTGACCGAAGTCCTTAGATGAACTTCTGGCCGGCCAGGAACTCGGCCAGCTGCTTGCCGCCCTCGCCCTCGTCCTTGACGATCGTGCCGGCGGTGCGGGCCGGGCGCTGCGCCGCGGAGTCGACCGCGGTCCAGGAGCCTTCGAGGCCGACCTCGTCGGACTCGATCTCCAGCTCCTCCAGGTCCCAGGACTCCACCGGCTTCTTCTTGGCGGCCATGATGCCCTTGAAGGAGGGGTAGCGGGCCTCGCCCGACTGGTCCGTCACGGAGACGAGCGCCGGGAGGGAAGCCTCCAGCTGCTCGCTCGCGGAGTCGCCGTCGCGGCGGCCCGTGACGGTGCCGTCCTCGATCTTGACCTCGGAGAGCAGGGTGACCTGCGGGACGCCCAGGCGCTCGGCCAGGATCGCCGGGAGCACGCCCATGGTGCCGTCGGTCGAGGCCATGCCGGTGATGACCAGGTCGTAGCCGGCCTTCTCGATCGCCTTGGCGAGCACCAGCGAGGTGCCCATGACGTCGCTGCCGTGCAGGTCGTCGTCCTCGACGTGGATGGCCTTGTCGGCACCCATGGACAGCGCCTTGCGCAGCGCGTCCTTGGCGTCTTCGGGGCCCACCGTCAGGACGGTAATCTCGGCGTCGTCGGCGTCTTCGGCGATCTGCAGCGCCTGCTCGACGGCGTACTCGTCGAGCTCCGACAGCAGACCGTCGACGTCGTCGCGGTCGACCGTCAGGTCATCGGCGAAGTGCCGGTCGCCGGTGGCGTCGGGCACGTACTTCACACAGACAACGATCCTCAGGCTCACGCCGGCTCTCCTACCGCATCGTCTTTTTTCTGATACCGCCTTGTGCAGGCAGCATAGGCGCCTTGTCGGGCGGATCCCGGTCGGGGCGGCCCGCGCTCCGAAGGGAATGTTACTCGTCAGTACACCGTGGGTGCCCCACGGTTGCAAGGCCGCTGAACTGTGATCTGTCCAACGCCACCCGAACCCGCCCCAGCAGGGACGATTCAGTCGCGCAACGCGTTGAAGCGACCCTGGTGGTACAGCAGCGGCCGGCCTTCCCCGGCCGGGTCCCCGACCACGGCCTCCGCGATGATCACCCGGTGCTCCCCGGCCGGCACCCGCGCCACGACCCGGCACACCAGCCACGCCAGAACGCCGTCCAGCACCGGAACGCCGTACGGGCCCGTCGCCCAGTCCGTACCGGAGCCGAACCGGTCGGCCCCGCTGCGGGCGAACAGCCCCGCCAGTTCCTTCTGGTGCTCGCCGAGTATGTGGACGCCGAGGTGCTCGGAGTCGCGTATGACGGGCCAGCTGGAGGCTCCCGTGGCGATGGTGAAGGACAGCAGCGGGGGGTCGGCGGAGACCGAGTTGAGGGAGGTCGCGGTGAACCCGACCGGCCGGCCGCCGTCCCCGGCGGTGATCACGGCCACGCCGGCCGCATGCCGGCGGAAGGCGGAGCGGAGGAGGTCGGGCGAGCCGGGCTGGCCGGAGGTGGAGCGTGCGGGCTGGGCCGTCGGGGCCGTCGTCGCCGGCGGGGCTGTCATCGGGGAGCTTCCTTCTGCCGCGGAGGCGGCGGGCACGGGCGCGGTGGGATCGGGTCGGGAGCCGGGGTCGTTCAGTGGCCCCGACAACGTGCGCTCGCGTAGCGGACGAGGTCCACGTGGACCCGCCCGTAAAGCAGGAGTTCATACCGCATGCCGCCAGCCTGGCGATCTCCCGTGTACACAGTCAAGCCGCATCGGGCAGATGCGAGGCGCGTCACTCTGCGTGCGGGCGCGCGTACCGGCGCGCCCGTCATATCGCGGCACCCAACGCGGCGATCACATCGGCCTTGCGCGGCATGCCCACGGCGCGCCGGACGATCCGCCCCCCGGCGTCCAGGACGAGCACGGTCGGGGTCTTCTCGATGCCCAGGGCCCGCACCAGCTCAAGGCGGGCTTCAGCGTCGATCTCGATGTGCTCGACGCCCTCGACCATGTCCGCCACCTCGGCGAGGATCCGCCGGGTGGCCCGGCAGGGCTGGCAGAACGCGCTGGAGAACTGCACCAGGCTGGCCCGGTCCCCGGGCTCGGCGCCCAGTTCCGCCGCGCCGAGCCGCGTACCGTCCGGTCGGCCGGCCCCCGTCCGACCGGACTCCGGCCCTACCTGGCCCGCTCCGCGCCCGTCCTCGTCCCCGCGCACCCCTGCTCCCGTCGCCACCTGCCGGTCCGCCTGCACCGGACGGTCGTCCGCCGCCCCGGCGGACCTCGTTCCCGCATCATTGAAGTACGTTCGTACGGTGATCCGAGCGCCCCGGACACGCGCCGCATTCCCTGCGTGACGAGAATCTCCCCGGGCACGGTCGTCTGGGCTGGCCAGCAGCCCGTGTTTGGGGCACGATCCCCAAGGGCCGCGTACCTACGCTGCCGTAACTTCCAGCCGGGAGCACCTCCCCAGGCAGAAAGCGGGGTCTCCCCCTCATGGCTGAGCTCATCTACCCTCCGGTGATCGGCGCCGCCCACACCCTTTTCCGGGCGCTGGACATCCGCATCGACATGAAGGGCACGGAGAACATCCCGCGCAAGGGCGGGGCGGTTCTCGTGTCGAACCACATCGGCTACCTCGACTTCATCTTCGCCGGCCTGACGGCGCGGCCCCAGAAGCGCCTGGTCCGCTTCATGGCGAAGGAGTCCGTGTTCCGCCACAAGGTGTCCGGCCCGCTGATGCGCGCGATGAAGCACATCCCGGTGGACCGCAAGCAGGGCGAGACGGCCTACCAGCACGCTCTCGACTCGCTGCGCGCCGGCGAGATCATCGGCGTGTTCCCGGAGGCGACGATCTCCCAGTCGTTCACCCTCAAGAGCTTCAAGTCGGGTGCCGCGCGCATGGCCCAGGAGGCCGGCGTCCCGCTGATCCCGGTGGCCCTGTGGGGCACCCAGCGGCTGTGGACCAAGGGCCGCCCGAAGGACCTCAAGCGCAGCCACATCCCCGTGACGATGCGGGTCGGCGAGCCCATCGAGGCCCCGACCGACCAGTACGCCGGGGCGATCACCCGCCGCCTGCGCGAGCGGGTGCAGGAGCTGCTGGAGGCGGCCCAGCGCGCCTACCCGGCCGCCCCCAAGGGTCCCGAGGACTCGTGGTGGCTCCCGGCGCACCTGGGCGGCACCGCGCCGACGGCCGCCCAGGTCAAGGAAGCGGGCTGATCCGCCGCCACCGGGTCGGGTGATCGTTCGGCCCCGCTGTTCACGGCGGGGCCGCAGCGGTGCGCTCGGCCGTCAGTTCGGGTTCTCGGCGTGGGTGAGCGTCTCCCACGCCTCGAAATGGTTTTCGGTACCCGCGGGGCGCCGCCCCTCGGTGAGCTCGCGGGTCTTCTCCATGCCGACGCCCAGCCGCGTGTGCAGGGCGTTGTAGCCGACTTCGGTCGCCGGGCCGATGCCCTTGTGCAGGCTCCCGCCGCACAGCCACGACGGCACCGGCGCGCCGAGTTCGTACCCGGCGTGGAAGCCCAGTGCCTGCCGGAAGCGGTCCTTGAACTCCGGGTAGAGGTCGCGCCCTTGGATCCGCGAGGTCTCGGCGACGTGCATGGTCGCGGCGATCGCCATGCCGGTGTGGCCGAAGTCCCGGCAGGTCTCCTGCGCGAGGCCGTTCACGAACGTGTCCTGGCCGTGCCAGTAGTCGATCAGCTCGTTCTTGGTGTCGATGGAGGAGCGCGGCGGGTACTTCGGCTGCGGGCCGTCGGAGGCCAGGTAGAAGTACGCGGGGACCCGGCCGAGGTAGATCGCCATCGCCTTGTCGTAGGCGGCGCGGTCGTCGAGGTGGACGGAGATTCCGACGGCGGCGTCCATCATGATCAGTTCCCAGTTGCCGTTGCTGTTCGGCTTCCCGTCCACGACTTCCGGCAGGTAGACGTCGCGCAGCATGGTGGCGAAGCGCCCCTGGCCGGGCCAACCCCCGGTGTACGTGTGCTTGATGATCTCGGCGGCGCGCGGCCAGGTGGATCCCGCCCAGCCGCTCTGCAGCGGGGCGTTGCTGTTGGTGTGGTCCTTGATCTTCGCCGACCAGGCGTCCATCAGCTCGATCGACTTCTTCGCGTACCTGGCGTCGCGGGTGATGTACCAGGCGAGGGCGTCGCCGTACGCGGCGATGGCGTCCTCGCGTTCGTCGGAGCAGCCGATGTCCGGGTTCGAGTACGAACCGCACTCGACGACGGCGCGCGGTTTGGGCGTGCGCGACAGCGAGCTGTACGGGCTGGCGAGCATGGCGTCGAACGCCGCCTTCCACGGCTGCTGCCCCGCCTGAACCTTCGTGCGCACGAAGTCCAGTTGGGCGCGGCTGTTCAGGACACCGGGGTGGGCGAACTGCGCGGGGGCCGCGGCAGGGGCGGGGGCCGGCCGTGGGGGGCCGGCGTGGGCGGCGGGGGCGAGGGTCAGGGCCGCGGCCAATCCGAGTGCGAGGGCGGCCGGCCCCGCGGGGACTCCGTAACGCATGAAGCGCCTTCCGGTCGGAGGTGGGGGGAACGGGGAATTCCTGCCGCCGAAAGTACCCATGAGCATGCCAAGTTGAACGTTATCCGACAGGAAACTTTCCTATTCTCGTTTTGGCGTCTGGGCGAACGCGGCGCCCGCTACGTCCGCTCGGCCGCCTGCGCCCGCTTGCGCCTGCGGTGTGCGGCGACCCGCGCGCGCGTGGCGCAACTCGGGGTGCAGTAGCGCCGGGCACTGCCGGGCCCGGTACCGAGGAAGAACCGCCCGCAGCCCTCGGCGGCGCAGGCGCCCCATGCGATCCGCCCGCACTCGGTGAGCAGCCGGGACAGCTCCAACGCCCCGGAAGCCAGGAACCACCCGCCCCACCCGGCACCCTCCCCCCGGTCCACGTGCAGGTGCCAGCGGTGGCCGTCGTGCCTGGTCAGCCGAGGTGGGGCCGCGTACTGCGCGAACAGCTCGTTGAGGGCTTCGACAGCGCGGTCCTCGTCGGTTTCGGCGAGGACCGCTCCCATCCGCCCCGCAGCGGCCCGCAGTTCGGCCGCGCCCTGCTCGGTGAAGGCCCGCTCCGTGAGGGCGGCCGGATGCTCCCCGTGCCGCGCCAGGAGCGCCACGAGCTCGGCTCGTGGGAGGTCGGGGTCCGTCCGTACCGCCTCGGCGAGCTCGATCAACCGCGAGCCCGCCGCGAACCCCTGCGCGGAATCGGCCATCCCGAAATCCTTTCGCCCTACACCCATATGACGTAACGTCTTTCAGCGCTATCACGTTACGTGTCGCGAGGGGGTTCCGGGGATGCACGGGTTCGGGCGATACCTGGCAGCAGCACTGGCCGCACGGTTCGCCTCGGAGGGCATGAGCCTCGCGGTGGTCCTGCTGGCCCTGGAGCGCACGGGGAGCGCCGCGTACGGGGCGTTCGTCCTGACCGCCTGGCTGGCGCCACACGTCCTGGCGGCCCCGCTCGCCGGTGCGGCCGCAGCCCGCACCGGCCGGCCGCGGCTGTTCCACGTGGTCGCGCTGACCGGGTTCACCTGCGCGGTGGCGGCGCTGGCCGTGCTGCTGGGCCGGGCCCCGGCGCCCGTGGTGGTGGCGGTGGCCCTGCTGGGCGGCAGCTGCGGGCCGATGGTGACGGGCGGCATGTCCAGCCTGGTCGCCGGCCTGGTCCCGGCGGGGGCCGGGCGGGACCGGGCGTACGCATGGGACGCCTCCACCTACAACGCCGCCGCGGTCACCGCCCCGGCGGTGGTGGGCCTGGCCGCCGCACTGGGCTCGGCCGCGCCCGCGATGGCTGCGCTGGCGCTGGCCGGCACGCTCGCGGCGGTACTGGCCGCGACCCTCCCGTACACGACCCGGCAGCCGGACCCGACGGCGCGGCCGGGTGCCGAACCGGGGGCTCCCGCTGCGGCCGGCCTGGGTGCCGGACTGGCGGCCCTGTGGCGGATCCGGGAGCTGCGGGCGATCACCTCGGCCACGACGCTGGCCTTCGTCGGCATCGGCACGCTCACCACCACCTCCGTGCTGCTGGCGTCCCGGCTCGGCAGCCCGGGCGGCGGGGGCGTGTTGATGACGGCGTTCGCGGTGGGCGCGCTGGCGGGCTCCCTGACGCTGGGCCGGATCACGTCCGTGGAGCCGGGCCGGCTGGCGCGCCGGGCCATGGCGGGGACCGGGGCCGCCCTGGCGGCGGCCGTTTTCGCCCCGTCCGTGGCCGTCGCGGCGGTGCTCTTCGCCGCCGCCGGCGTGTGCGACGGACCGCTGCTGACGGCCACCCTCCGGATCCGCTCGGAGTACGCCCCCGACGCCGTACGGACCCAGGTGTTCACCCTCGGGGCGGGACTCAAGCTGACCGCCGCGTCGGTCGGTGCCGCGCTCGTGGGCTTCGCGGCCTCGGCGCCGCCGCAGGCGCTACTGGCCGGGATCTCCACGCTGATCCTGGCGTCGGCCCTGCTGCACGCACTGGTGGCCCGCCACGGTGCGGCGCCGACCGGCGCCGCCGCCGCGACTACAGGGCCGCCGGAAGGTTCCGCCACAGCTCCCGCCGGTCGGCGGACTTCTTGAGGGCCGCGAGCGCGGCCGGGTGCGGGGCGGCGTACAGCTCGGGGTAGTCGACCTCCCCCAGCTCGGGGCGTACGGGGAAGGCGAGCCGCTCGGCATCCAGGGCGAACTGCGCGTCCACTCCGGGCTTGTTGCCGCGTGCGTCCTGGCGGGCCCAGTCCACGGCGCCGGGCAGCCGGAGGGCGATCAGCCCGTGGACGGCGGGGTTCGAGCCGTCGTCGTCGGCGAGCCCCTGGTAGCAGAGACCGGCCGGGATGCCCTTGGCCCGCAACAGGGCGACCAGGGCATGGGACTTGGCGTAGCAGATCCCGTTGCGCGTGCCCAGCACGTCGGAGGCGCGCCAGGAGACGCGGAGGTCTCCGGAGTCGCCGGAGTGCGGGATGGCGTCGCGGACGAACTCGAAGGCAACCTTGGCGTATGAATATGCGCCTGCGGTCGCGACCCAGAGGGCGTCTGCGGTTTCCCGTACGAGCGGGTGATCGTGGTCGATGACCTCGTCCGCCGCCAAATAGGCATGAATGTCTGGGCTTTGCGGGATCAGCTGCATGGCCCGGAGCATAGGCATACCTCCGACCGCAGATCAATGGATTTGCGGTCGGAGGTATATATATTCAGCCCTGAGGGGGTGACGTCCTTAGCGGGACATCTCCTCCTTCAACGCCTGGAGGAAGCCGTCCACGTCCTCCTCCTGGGTGTCGAAGCCGCACATCCAGCGCACGTGGCCGGCGACCTCGTCCCAGAAGTAGAAGCGGTATCGCTTCTGCAGCCGCCGCGACACCTCGTGCGGCAGCTTCGCGAACACCGCGTTCGCCTGCACCGGGTAGAGGATCTCCACCCCGTCGGTCTCGCGCACGCCGGCCGCGAGCCGCTGCGCCATCGCGTTGGCGTGCTGCGCGTTGCGCAGCCACAGGTCCTTGGCGAGCAGCGCCTCCAGCTGCACCGACACGAACCGCATCTTGGACGCGAGCTGCATCGACATCTTGCGGATGTGCTTCATCTGCCGGACCGCGTCCGGGTTGACGACCACCACGGCCTCGCCGAACATCATGCCGTTCTTGGTGCCGCCGTACGACAGCACGTCCACGCCCACCGTGTTGGTGAACGTGCGCATCGGCACGTCGAGCGAGGCCGCGGCGTTGGCTATCCGGGCCCCGTCGAGGTGGACCTTCATGCCGTGGCCGTGCGCGTGCTCGCAGATCGCCCGGATCTCGTCCGGCGTGTAGACCGTGCCGAGCTCGGTGTTCTGGGTGATCGAGACGACCTGCGGCATCGCCCGGTGCTCGTCCTCCCAGCCCCAGGCCTGCCGGTCGATGAGCTCGGGGGTGAGCTTGCCGTCCGGGGTGGCGACGGTGAGCAGCTTGAGCCCGGCCATCCGCTCCGGCGCGCCGCCCTCGTCGACGTTGATGTGCGCCGACTCGGCACAGATCACCGCACCCCAGCGGTCCGTCAGGGCCTGGAGGGCCGTGACGTTCGCGCCGGTGCCGTTGAAGACCGGGAAGGCCTCCGCGTACGGGCCGAAGTGGCTGCGGATGATCTTCTGCAGGTTTTCGGTGTACTCGTCCTCGCCGTAGGCGACCTGGTGGCCGCCGTTGGCCAGGGCGAGGGCTTCCAGGATCTCTGGATGGACCCCCGCGTAGTTGTCGCTCGCGAATCCGCGTACCGCCGGGTCGTGGTGGCGGCGGGCATCGGTTTTCACGGTTGCGGAGTGAGCCACAGACGCTGTCCGTTCACATCGATGGCGGGCCGCTCCCACACGCCGGCGATGGCCTCGGCCAGCTCCTTGACGTCGGTGAAGCCCGCGAACTTCGCATTGGGGCGCTCGGCGCGCATGGCGTCGTGCACCAGTGCCTTGATCACCAGGATCGCAGCAGCGGCGCCCGGGCCCTCCTCGCCCCCCGCCTTGCGGAAGGAGTCGGCGAGGGAGAGCGTCCAGGCCTCGGCGGCCGCCTTGCCCGCGTTGTACGCGGCGTTGTTGGCGACCGGCTTGTGCGCACCGGACTGGCTGATCAGGACGTAGCGGCCGCGGTCACTGCGCAGCAGCCCGTCGTGGAAGGCGAGCGACGTGTGCTGGACGGTGCGGATCAGGAGCTTCTCCAGGAAGTCCCAGTCCGCGAGGTCCACGTCGGTGAAGGTCTTGCTGCCGCGCCAGCCGCCCACGAGGTGGACGAGCCCGTCCACGCGGCCGAACTCCTTCTCGGTCCGCTCGGCCCAGGCCTTGGTGGCCTCCAGGTCGAGCAGGTCCACGGTGTCCCCGGTGACGGTGGCACCGCCGTGGGCGTAGCGGGCCGCGTCCACCGACTCCGCGAGGCGGGACGCGTCGGCGTCGGCGGCCACGACGACGGCACCGGCCTCGGCGAGGCGGAGCAGAGCGGCACGGCCGGCGGGGCCGCCGGCCCCTGCCACCGCGACGACGGCTCCTTGGAGATTGCCGTTCCCGGACTTCGCAGCGCTGTTCATCTGTGCAGCCTCCTGTGGGCGAGCGCTCACGCGGCGACCCGCTCGACCGAATCGGCGTTCACTGCAGTGATGCCCTTCGTGGAGGCGATCACTCCCTTGAGCTTCTTGGCGAGCGCCTCATAGAACATGCTCAGCGGAAACTCGTCGGGAAGCACGTCGTCGACGAGCTTGCGCGGCGGCTGCGTCAGGTCGAGCGCGTCGGGGCCCTTGGCCCACTTGGAGCCCGGGTGGGGGGCGAGGTAGGTGGAGACGAGCTCGTACGCCTTGAACCAGTGGACGAGCTTCGGGCGGTCGATGCCGGCCCGGTAGAGGTCCTCGATGTCGGCGCACAGCTGGTTGGTGACCTGCGGGGCGCGCATCCAGTCGATCTTCAGCTTGTTGTCCGTCCAGCGCACGACGTCGTGCTTGTGGAGGTACGCGAAGAGCAGCTGGCCGCCGAGACCGTCGTAGTTGCGGTTGCGGTCGCCGGAGACCGGGAAGCGGAACATCCGGTCGAAGAGGACGGCGTACTGGACGTCGCGGCCGTGCTCGTTGCCCTCGGACTCCAGCTTCACGGCCTCCTTGAAGGCGGTGAGGTCGCAGCGCAGCTCCTCCAGGCCGTACATCCAGAACGGCTGGCGCTGCTTGATCATGAAGGGGTCGAACGGCAGGTCGCCGTGGCTGTGGGTGCGGTCATGGACCATGTCCCACAGGACGAAGGCCTTCTCGCAGCGCTCCTGGTCCTCGACCATGCGGGCGATGTCCTCGGGCAGCTCGATGCCCAGGATGTCGACGGCGGCCTCGGTGACCTTGCGGTAGCGGGCGGCCTCGCGGTCGCAGAAGATGCCGCCCCAGGTGAAGCGCTCGGGCGCCTCGCGGACGGCGATGGTCTCCGGGAAGAGCACGGCGGAGTGCGTGTCGTAGCCCGGGGTGAAGTCCTCGAAGGTGATGCCGAGGAAGAGCGGGTTGTCGTACCGGGTGCGCTCCAGCTCGGAGAGCCACTCGGGCCACACCATCTTCAGGACGACGGCCTCGAAGTTGCGGTCGAGGTTGCCGTTCTGCGTGTACATGGGGAAGACGACCAGGTGCTGGAGCCCGTCGGCGCGCCCGGCGGCCGGGTGGAAGGCCAGCAGGGAGTCGAGGAAGTCCGGCACCTTGAAGCCGTCCGCGACCCACTTGCGCAGGTCGGAGACGAGCGCGCGGTGGTAGGCCTCGGCGTGCGGCAGCAGCGGCGACAGCACCTCGATCGCGCCGATGGCACGTTCCACGGCGGCCTCGACGACGGCCGGGGCGGGGGCGTCCGCGGCCTCGACGTCGATGGAGCCGTCCTTGGCCTGCCAGGGGCGGATCTCCTCCACGGCGGCCTTGAGCTCGGGCCACGCCGGGTGGTCGACCACCCGCGCACCGGCGGTTATCACCGCACCGCCAGAACCCGGCACAAGAATTTCCGTCATGTCACTTCCTCCACAGGAGAACCTCGCGTCATCACAGCGTATGCATGCAAGCCTGTCCCGCTCAAGAGGGTGTTCGGGAAATTATCCTGCGTGACCCCCATAGACGCCGTAATTCTTCCCGCCGCCCATCGTTCGATCGACTACTTCGTCCCTTTCGTCGAGTTCTCCGCCGATGGCGGGGAGCCGTCCCGCGGCCCACAAGACCGGCCGGGCGTGGCCGGATTGCGTCCGCGGCCCGCCGCCGCGGTGCGGACCGCGACCCCGGCCCACCGGGGCGGCCGCACACCCGCGGGACGGGCGGGTGACGTCCGTCACGTCGACGCCCGCCCCCGCCCCGCTCCGCCCGGACGGCGCCCCCCTCAGGCCGTGCGGAAGTGCGGGATGACCTTCTCGCCCCACTGCCGCAAGGTCTCCAGACAGGCTTCCTGCGGCACGGTGCCCATCTGGATCAGGCACATGATCTCGTCCGCCCCCGCATCCTTGAGCCGCTGCACGTACGCGATGGCGGCGTCCGCGCTCCCGTACGCGTGGTCGGCCCGGAACGTGGCCGTCGACGTCGGCTGCACCGGGATGTCCTGCTCGTGCAGCCGCCACCACCTGCTCGGCCGCCCGACGCATCTGCGCCGCCTCGTCGGCGCCGGCGACCACGGCCTCGTCCGGGATGCCGGCGCCGCCGTACCAGTGGCCGATGGACTGGGCGAAGAACCGCTGACCCCGGACGCCGATCCGGCGCGCCTCGGCCGGATCGGCGAGGACGATGGTCGGGCAGAGCACCGAGAAGTGGTCGTTGACCGCGGTGGAGACGAAGCGGTCGCCGTCGCGGGCGGTGAGCGCCCCGTCGTAGACCGCCCTCATCGCGCCGATGGACTCGGGCCCGGCGAAGCCCGTCACCAGGGCCCCGACACCCAGCTCCGCGGCCTGGACCAGGGTCTCGGCACGGCTGCACGCCAGGAACAGCGGCGGGTGCGGGGTCTGCCGCGGCCCCGGCAGGATCGGGTGCGGGTCGATGTCGATCAGCTCGCCGTGGTACTCCAGCTCCTCCTCCTGCCAGGCCTTGCGGATGATCCGCAGGGCCTCCTCCACCTCCTGGGCGGTGCGCTCCCGGTCGACCCCGCACAGGGGAGGTCTCCTGCTCGGTGCCGCCGCGCCCGGCGCCCAGGTCCAGGCGGCCCCCTGAGAGCAGGTCGAGCATGGCGGCCCGCTCGGCGACGCGGACCGGGTGGTTGAAGTTGAAGGGCATGCAGACCACGCCGTGGCCGATGCGCATGGTGTGCGTCCGGTTCGCGACCCAGGTCAGGAAGACCTCGGGCCACGTTACGGCGCAGTCGAATGCGGGTGTCGCGGGTCGGATCACGCTGGTGCGGATCATCCTCCGCGAGGACATCACGTGGTCGAACATTTGGATTGGTCTGTCGGGGATCGATGCAGCTGCGGTCCTGTCGAACTGTTACCTCGGCGTGTACTCCAGCGCGGGCGCCCTGCTGGGGACGACGGCGGACATCTCGTCGTCGCTGATGACGGGCGCGGTCGCCAAGCCTCTAGCGCTGGTGACGCCGTTCTCGGCGCCGGCAGGCACCTACTTCATCGCCATGCTCTTGGGTGGGACCTGGGCCACCGACTCCCTGCCTTTCAAGGCGAGCGGCGCCGGGGTCAGTGTGAACGCGGGCCTCGCCGCGCCGAACCTGCGCTACAGCAACATGCTGACGGCGCAGACGTCGCTGCCGGCCTCGCCGACTCTGTCGGGCCAGTCGACGAGCGTCACCAGCACCGGCTGGGCCAGCCAGCGGTACGGGGTCTCCTGACAACGCAACGCCCCCTCTCGGCCTCAGGGCCGGGAGGGGGCGATTTCATGCGTCTCAGGTCAGTCCAGCGGGAGGGCCTGGTGCGCGGCCACGATCGCATCGATGCGGTGCGCCAGGTCGAAGTCGGCCCGGGTCAGCCGGTTCCCGGCATCGTGCGTGGTGATCGACGCGCGCAGGTGGTCGATGCGGAGGTCGAGATCCGCGTGGTGCTGAATCCGCCGCGACCGGTCCGCGATCGTAACGATCGCCGCGACCGCCGCGTGATACCGAATCGGATACGTGCGGGTGATCACGTCGCCGTCCTGCTCCCATCCGGGCAGGCCAGCCAGGTGTTCGGCGATTTCCTCATGGGTCATCGGCTTGGGCACGCCCATGTCAGTTCCCCTCCGTGACAGGCGCCAGGATCTCAGCAAGGTCCCGGCCTACGGGGGCATCGTGCCATGGCCGCATGGCCCGCTCCAGCGTGGCCAGTTCACGGGCCATCCGTACCGACCGGGTCTCCACCGCGATCTCCGCGGCGGCCCGTCCGATCTCCAACGCCTGGTCCGGCATCGCACCATCGGAACCTCATCGAGGAGACACCATGCCGTGCAAAGCTCAGCCCGGAGAACCTGCGCCGCCGCCTTGCGACGCCACGGGCCCCGTCGCACCGCCTGGAACCACCCTCACCGCAATCCGCCCCCTGACTGCCCGGGACCTCCTAACCGACCAGGCGTTCACGGGCCTGGTGGCGACGGTCCTGGACAACAACCCGGGGATGGCCGAAGCGTTGGCCAAGCGGATCGTCACCGAGGGAGTTTCGTTCATCGCCACGTGCGCCGCCAACCCGGAGAAGCGGCTCGCTCCGTCCCCGGTCGTGGATGAGGGCTGGCACGCTGCCATCCTCCACACCAAGCTGTATAGCGAGCTGTGCACGCGGCTTGGCGGGTTCGTCCACCACTTCCCCGAGCGGCCGAACAATCCGCATGGATTCCGCCCGGACGTCATCGAGTACACCCTCGACACCATGCGCGCGACCGGGTACGAGCCAGATGTCGAGCTCTGGGCGGGACCGTCGGAGACCACGGTCACCGTCGGGGGAAGACGTGGCACACCCCGATGCCCGGCGGCTGCGGGCCGATCAACCCTGGCGGGTGCGCGACGCACGGCGGGGGCGACGGGGAGTAGTAGGTTCGGCGAACACCGACGGAGAGGGCGAGGACATGACTCCCAGTGAGGCTCACGAGCTGCACGCCGCCATGAGGCAGTACGGAATCTGTGGGGCTGTGATCCCGGCGGCCCCGGACAACCTTGACGGAGCGTGGCTGGTGGTCGACGAGGACGGTCGGAACGTTACGGCCGCAGTCCGAGCCCGAGTATCCGCGGCGCAAGGCAGGCAGCCCGAGCGGGGTTTCGTGGTCGCGCGCTGACGCTGAGGTAGCCCCGGCCGGAGCAGTCCACTTCGATCATCAACACGGGCTGGGCGTCGCAGTGGTACGGCGTCTCCTGACCCCTCCAGCACAACGCCCCCTCTCGCCTTCGGGCGGGAGGGGGCGCTTCCGTGCTGTCCGGGGCTAGCTACTGGCGATGCGGGGTCGGGCGCGCTCGCTATTGCAGGGCGGCGACGGCTTCCATGACCAGTGCCCGGGCATCCGCGCCGTACACCGCCATCTTCTGGAGCGCCGCGAATGCCTTTTCGTAGAGGGCGATCTCGCTCGGCTGGGTGACCGTGACACGGGCGGCGAGGAGCTCCACCGACACAAGGGTGTCGTCGTACATGTGGAACGTCTCCAGCGGCCACTGAGCCCGTTTCGGGGTGGCCATGGGGATGATGCCCAGGCTCACGGACGGCATCGCGCCCACAGTCATCAGATAGCCGAGCTGGGCGGCCATGGCCTCGGTGTCGGCCAGTTGGTGGCGGAGCGCGGTCTCCTCGACGAGGAGGACGTAGCGGCGGCCCGGCTCGCGCAGGATCAGGTTGCGCTCCATCCGGGCGGCCACGGCCTCGGCGACGTCGTTGGGGATGTCCCGGAACAGACTGATGGCGGTGAGCAGCCCGGCGGCGTAGCCCTCGGTCTGGATGAAGTGCGGCAGGAGCGTGGCGGAGTACACGCGGAAGAGGCGAGTGGACCGAAACAGAGGGATGTAGCTGTTCTGCAACTGCTTGAGGCCACTGCGGGAGCGGCGGCGCCACTCCGTATAGAGCGACTCGGCGTTCTGAGACTGGGCAATGATGTCGCGGGCCTGGTCGGCCGCGCCGCAGGCCTCGCACCACCGGCGGATGTCGTCCGGCGTGGGCGGTGTGCGGGCGTTCTCGATGCGGGAGGACTTGGAGTGAGTCCAGCCGCAGCGGGTGCCCAGCTCGCTGCCGCTTAGACCCGCCTCCGAGCGCAGCTCACGCAGACGGTGAGCCACGCTGCGGCGGGCGGCCTGCGCCGCGGATGACGGGGATACGGGCATGAGCTGGGCTCCGCCTACCTGATTTCGAAGCTGTCGTGCGGGACCGCCCGTGCCCAGACGGTCTCGAAGGCGTCCGCGCACAGCTTGGCTGCGGCCGGGTTTTCGCTCATCTCTCCGCCGGCGGAATCCCCGTCGCCGGTGAAGTGGTTCCAGCGGATGAGTCGTCCGTCGATGAGCCAGAAATCGTTGCCCGGCAGGGCGATGTCACTGGCCTGCCGCCGGGGGAGCCAGCGCACCTCCTCTCCGGCGGCTACGTTGGTGAACGTCCCGTCGTACAGGAAGCGGGTGTACTCGCTGACCGGCTCGGAGACGATGCGGGCCCGCCGCACGGTGACACCGCGGGCGACGGTGGCCGCGATGAGGTCGAGCCACGGACGCCACCATGCCGCCCGGTCGTCGGGGTCGTGGCGGTGGCCGGCACGCCAGTCCGCGAACGGGCCGGTCTCGTAGTCGACCGCATAGGCGTCGCGGGTCTCCAGGTGGACGGCCGAATGTTCGGCTGCGCCGAGGAGGTCGGGCCAACTAGGGACGTTCAAGGGCATCGCAGGCCTCCCTGATCATGTGCACCATGCTCACGGGGATCCGCACCACGGCTTCGCCCTTCGGGATGCCCGCCCCGTGCCCGGGCAGTTCGAGGGCTGCGCACTCGGCCTCCAGCTCGGGGCTGGGCTTCCACCCTTGGAGTACGAGCTCCTGGTGCTCCTCGTCGACCCACACGGTGGGGCTCTCGCCGTCGCTGCTGCTCGGGTCGATGCCTACGAAATGTAGCGCCATGGTGTCCTCCGCTGCTCGGGTTGTGCACGGATGAACACCACAGTCGTGCGCGCAGGTTGGGCGGTCAAGAGGGCGTCTGGAAGGTCGTCCGAAACGGGCTGTGCTGTGAACATCGGTGCACATTCATGGCGGCCTCGCGTGGCCTCGCGACACGCTCGTCTCATCACCCGCTGACGACGGTAGGGAGCGAGACCCATGATGCGTGAAGTACGCCGCGCCTTCGAGGACATCCCTCACGCGCTGCTCCACAAGCGGGTGCGTGACATCGCGTCCGGCGTCGAGGGCGAGCTAATGGCCGTGATCCGTCAGGACGTCTCCGACACTCCGGCCCGTGAGCACTGGGTCAAGCTGGCCTACATCCGGGGCCCGTCCGGCCGGGAGATCTCCACGGCTGTGGCCAACGTCGAGGCAATCCGATGACCGCCTGCACCGACGTGCCGCTTCCGAGGTACGAGGAGTTGACGATCGAGCAGGCGCGGGGCCTGGCGTGCGTCGCCTGCGGCCGACGGCTTAGCGTCGGGTCTGTATACCGCGGCGTCGTCTTGGGCCACGAGGGCGGATTGCTCCTGGACGCTGACGTGCGGGCCTGTCCCCCGGCGGCCGGGCAATGACCGCGGGCCTGATCTGCGCGCGCTGCCAGAGGCCGCTACTGGCTGACGATGCCGAGACGGTCGTCGTGGACTCGGCGAGCGGGGCCCGGCCGAACTAGCACGTGCACCGCCACGGCGTCCCGACATGTAGGCGCATCACCGCCGCAGAACGCGACGGGCGCTGACCCAACGAGACTCCCGGCCCGACGTCCGCTGCGTTCTCCCGCGGGCGCCGGGGCGGGTCCATCGCACCATCGGAACCTCATCGAGGAGACACCATGCCGTGCAAGAACCTGCCCCCGGAGAACCCCGTCCCGCCGCCGGGCGCGACCGCGACGATGACCGCGACGCGGGTCAACCCTCGCGCGCTTCTCGGCGATGCCGACTTCTCCGCGGTCATGCACACCATCCTGGACAACAACCCGGGCATGGAACCGGGCATGGCCGGCCGCATCCTGGTAGACGCGCTCGCCTACCTGGCCACCGCGGCCGCCACCTCCGGGGGCCTCGCACCGTCCCGCGTGGTCGATGAGGGATGGCACGCGCTCATCCTTCACACCGGCCTCTACCAGACCCTGTGCGCGCGGCTCGGCGGCTTCATCCATCACGTCCCGGAGCGGCCCGACCCGGGGCGACGGTCGCAGGCCAGCATCGAACGTACGATCGCCGCGATCGAGGCTGCCGGCTACTCGGTGGATCGGGACCTGTGGCGGGGGCCGGAGGACACCATGATTCCCGTGGCGGCGAATTGCCAGCACTCGGGTCCCGAGGGGCCGATCGTCATCATCCCGAAGCCCAAGGGCTAGGCGTAGGCGTAGGCTCCGCGCATGACCGAGTGGATCGATCCGAGGTACTCAGACGTCGTCGCCGAGCTGCGCGCGTGGCAGGGCGAGCCGGACCGACGGGGTCCGCAGCCGGTACGGGGGTTCATCGTGCCGGAGCCTGACGAGGACTGACCCTTCTGAGTAGCCCCGGCCGGTTCCCTTCCCCGGCCGGGGCTACTCGCGTACGAGCTACGCGAGGGGGACCTGGAGTGCGCGGGCCAGGCGCAGCCAGACTGTGAGTCGAGCGTCGCGGGAGCGACTCTCAAGCCTGACCTGACGCGTCGCCCACGAACCAGCCCCGGGGATCTCCGCACCCCGGGGCTTCGTGCATCCTGGGCCGCCTACGCGGCCTTGGGAACCAGTAGGGTGCGCCAAGATCAGACGGAGAGCTACTCCTGCGCACAACCCATGCGCTACCACTTCAGGGAGTGGTGCTCGACGGCCCAGATCCGGTCGAATCCCACGCGCTCGGCGAGCACGGCCTGCTCCACGCAGTCGTGGATGACTTGGCGCTCCCGCTCCACGGTCGGGTCGGCGAGCCGAGCTTCGAAGATCACGGAGAATTTCACGATGCCTCCAGGCTTGCGTCCCGTGCCCGGCCACACTTCAATTCGGAATATGACTAGTAGTCATACATCGCAGAAGCAAGACCTTCCGCCGACCGCATGGGCGGTGCTCGGGCTGCTGTCCTTCCCCGGGGAGCGCACCGGCTACGAGCTGAAGAAGTGGGCGGACTCCTCCCTGCGCTTCTTCTACTGGTCCCCGGCCATCAGCCAGATCTACGCCGAGCTGCGCCGGCTGGAGGAGCTCGGCTACGCGGCCTCGACCCGATCGGGCCCCCAGGAGCTACGGGCCAAGCGCCGCTACGCCATCACCGACGCCGGGCGCGAGGCCCTCGCCGGGTGGGCCTCGGACACCGCGGAGGCCGGCCCCCCGGTACTCAAGCACGGTCTGCTACTGCGGGTCTGGCTCGGTCACCTCGCCGAGCCGGAACTGCTGCGCGCGATGGTCAGCGACCACCTGGAGCGCACCCGGGGCGAACTGGCCGCCGTACGCGAGGCCGTGGCGCATGCGGCCGAGGTGCCGCAGTGGGCGTTCCCCGCGCTCGCGCTGCGCTGGAGCGAGCGGCAGCACCTGGCCGAACTGGAGCTGCGCGAGGCCCTGTTGGCCGATCTCGCCGAGCCGGCCGGGGCCGCGGCGGCGGCCGCGGACGCCGATCGTCAAGGCGGTGGGGACGCGCCCACGCCCGGGTGACGCGGCAGGGCCGCCGCACGGCGTGCGGAGGCGCACAACCCTGGCGGGAACCGGCCGACGGCCCCGTTCCGGGCGCTGCACGCACGGTCTCATCGCATCACCGGCGCACTAGCATGCGTCCTCACCGCGCGCGGCCGGTAGGGACACCGCGACCGCGCGGGAGCCGCCGTCGACGGAAGCGAGAGAACCTTGACTTTCCTCACCATCGGTCACCGCGGGGTCATGGGTGTCGAACCTGAGAACACCCTGCGGTCGTTCGTCCGCGCGGAACGTTCCGGGATGGACGTCATCGCGCTGGATCTGCAGCTGAGCAAGGACGGCGTGCTCGTCGTCCTGCACGACGCCGAGGTGGACCGGACCACCGACGGCTCCGGATCCGTCGCCGACCTGACCGTGGCCGCGCTGCGCGAGCTGGACGCCGGTCAGGGCGAGCACGTGCCGGTCTTCGAGGAGGTGCTGGACGCGGTCCGCACCCCGCTCCAGGTGTCGGTGCAGAGCGGGGCCGCCGCCGCGGCGCTGGCGGAGCTCGTCCTGCGCCACGACCTCACCACGCGGGTGGAGGTCGCCTCCTTCCACGACGAGGTGCTCGCGCAGACGGTCCGGTTGGTGCCGGGGCTGCGCGGCTGCCTGTACGCGGACGTGCACCTCGCGCACCGCAGGACCATCGTGGACCGGGCGCTGGCCGCCGGTGCGGGGACGGTCGCCCTGAACATCCGCGAGCTCACCTTGGACACGGTGGAGTCGGTGCACGCGGCCGGGCTGCGGGTGATCGGCTGGACCGTCAACACCCTGCAACAGCTGCGGGTGGCGCGGGCGCTCGAACTGGACGGCGCGGCCACCGATTTCCCGGAGATCCGCAGCACGGGCCGGTTCATCGCCTGACGGCGGCGCCCGCTGCGCGCTACAGCGGCTTGACCAGCAGCTCGAAGGCCAGGTCGTCGCGGAGCGGGACGCCGAACCGCTCGTCGCCGTAGGGGAAGGGGCTCAGCTCGCCGGTGCGCCGGTAGCCGCGGCGCACGTAGTAGGCGATGAGCTCCTCCCGTACGCTCACCACCGTCATCCGCATCTCCTTGGCGCCCCACGTCTCGACGGCGCGGCGCTCCGCCTCGGCGAGGATCTCCTTGCCGAGGCCACCGCCCTGGAGCCCGGGGCGGACCGCGAACATCCCGAAGTAGGCGTGGTCGCCGCGGTGTTCGAGCTGACAGCAGGCGACGAGTTCGCCGGCGCGCTCGACGACGAGCAGGACCCCGTCGGCGGATTCGATGATCGCGCGGACCCCGTCCGGGTCCGTGCGCTGGCCGTCCAGGTAGTCCGCCTCGGTGGTCCAGCCGGCACGGCTGGCGTCCCCGCGGTAGGCCGACTCGACGAGGACCACCAGTTCCGGTACGTCCGTCTCGACGGCACTGCGGAAGTTCAGGGCGGCGGGGTGGGCGGTCGACATCGGGGGCTCCGTTTCGCTCGGCGGCATATGACATGCCCGGTGCGGCACGCAGAGCCTAACCCGGGGCGGCGTGCGGGCCTGCGGGCCGGGGCATCTCTTCCGGTGACGCCGACGAACCGGGAGGTTCCGCCGTGCACGGTCCCGCCATGTCCCTTCCCGCTTCGCTCTCCGCCTGGCTGCTCGTGCTCCTGTGCTTCGTCAGCGGGGCGTACTGCCTGCGGCGGGTGCGCAGATCGGAGCGGGAGGCGCGCGGCGCGGCGGCGGGCGAGGCCGTGATGGGGTTCGGGATGGCGGTGATGGCCGTGCCGTCGGGCATCGGCCCGTGGGGGCCTGGGATCCTGCTGGCCGTCTTCTGCGGGGCCGTCCTGCACGCCCTGTGGCTGCTGCGGGGCGGGGTGCACCACACCCACCACCTGGTCGGTTCGCTGGCGATGGCGTACATGGCGCTGACGATGACCGCCGGCCACGGGCACGGCGGGGGCCTGCCGCTCGTCACCGGGGCGCTGCTGCTCTACTACGCGGGGTACGTGCTGCTCGGGGGGGCCCGACTGGTGACGGCGGGCGGGGTTGCGCCGCAGATCGCGGGCGGGCCGCAGGTGTCGCCCGCGGAACTGACGCGGGCTTGCCGACTGGCCATGGGGATCGGGATGTTGGCGATGCTGCCCGGCCTGTGACCCGGGAGGCAAACGTGTCCTGCGTCACCAATCCCGAAAGCCCGTACCCGCAGGTAGTCGCGCGCTCATAGGCTGGCGACCATGATGGTCCCCGCCGCACTCCTGCTGCTCGGCGCCCTGACCGCGGTGTTCGCCCCCCGTCTACTGGCCCGGGCCGAGTGGCCCGAGCGTGAGCCCGTCGTCGCCCTGTGGGTGTGGCAGTGCGTGGTGGGCGCGGTGCTGCTGTGCTTCGCGCTGTCGATGCTGCTGAGCGCGGCCGCCGCCTGGCTGGCCGTCCGGGGCCCGCTCTTCGCGAAGGCACCGCACGGGGTGGTCGACGCGTACGCGCTGGGCCCGACCGGCGGCCCGTGGGCCGCGGGGACCGCGCTGGCGTTGGCGGGCGGCGGGCTGTGGACCGGGGCCCGGCTGACCCGGGAGGTGCTGCGGGCCCGGGCCCGGCGGCGGGCACGGGGCGCCGAGCTGCTCGTACGGGCGCCGCTGCTGCCCGGGGAGGACCCGGCAGGGGCTCGGCTCGTCGTCCTGGAGGGAACGCGGCCCGACGCGTGGTGGCTGCCGGGCGCGGCGCCGCAGCTGGTGGTGACGACGGCCGCGCTCGGACGGCTCAAGGGGAGCCAACTGGACGCCGTACTGGCGCACGAGCAGGGGCACGCGCAGGCCCGGCACGACTGGCTGCTGCACTGCTCGCGGGCGCTGGCGGGAGGGTTCCCGCAGGTGCCGGTGTTCGCGGCGTTCGAGGCGGAGATGCACCGGCTCGTCGAGCTGGCTGCCGACGACGTGGCCTCGCGACGGTTCGGGAGGCTGACGATCGCGCTCGCCCTGGTCGGTCTCAACGAGGACCGGGGGGTGTTCGGGCCCTATCCGAGCCCGCAGCCGCACGTGTCGGAGCGGGTGCGCCGGCTGCTCTCGGCGGCGCCCCGGCTCTCGGCGGGCCGCCGGCTGCGGCTCACGGCGTTGGCCACGCTGCTGCCCGCGGTCCCGCTGGCGGTGGCCCTGACGCCGGGCCTGAGCGCCCTGACCTGACCTGATCCGCCCGCCCACCCGCCGTGGACGGGGCTCCTACCGGCCGAGTTCGGCGGCGAAGAGCTCGCGCACCCGCGTCCACGAGTCCTCGGCAGCGGCCTTGTCGTACGGTTCGCGCCCGGGGAAGAAGAAGGCGTGCCGGGCGCCGGGGTAGACGACCTCCTCGTGCCGTGCTCCGGCCGCCTCCAGCGCGTCACCGATCTGCGCGCGCTGCTCCGCGTCGATGACGTGGTCGAGTTCCGCGAAGAACAGCACGATCCGCACGTCGCGCTCGGCGATCGAGCCGGTGGCCGCCAGCAGCGGCTCGGGGCGGCTCAGCGCGGTGCCTGCGACGGGCAGCCAGCCGGGGTAGAAGATCGCTGCCGCCGCGAGGTCGAGCCGCGTGGCCGCGAAGTAGGCGATGTGCCCGCCCAGGCTGAACCCGAGCACGCCGGTCTCCTCCGTGGCCTGCTCGTGGGAGCGGGCGTGGGCGATGGCGGAGCGCAGGTCCTCCTCGACGCCGTCCCGGGTCAGCTGCCCGAGCAGCTCGAAGGCGCGTTCCCGGTTTGCGGCGCTTTCCGTGAGGCCGCGGGCGGTCCCGGCGCCGGAGCGGTGGTAGAGGTTCGGGGCGATCGCGACGTAGCCGAGCGCGGCGACCTGCCGGACGACGCCGCGGACGTCCTCGGTCAGCCCCCACAGTTCCGATCCGACGAGTACCAGCGGGTGGCGGTCGCCTCCCGCGGGGCGGGCGACGTACGCGGTCATCGGCGCGGCACCGGCGGTCGCGATCTCCACTTCCCGGGCAACGGTCTCGTAGGCCATGGGGACCCCTCGTACAGCGCGTGAACGGTCGACTCGCCGAGCCCGTCACATCACTGACGGAGTGGGAGACGTCTGCCGCAGGCCGGGACGGGCCGGATCCGGTCTTCCCGTGTGGGGTGTGGAAATCCCTGCTCTGGGCGATCCCCCGCGTCGCCCAGAGCAGGCGACCCCGTGCACTGAGTATATTGGCCCGGAGCCAGTCAACGCAGGAGTAAGCATGTCCCCGCGCAGCGCATCGGTCAATGAAGAATTGCGCAGACGTTCCCGGGAGCGGCTGCTCCAGGCCACGGTCGAACTCGTCGCCGAGCGCGGCTACGAAGCCACGACGCTCGGCGACATCGCCGACCGGGCGGGTGCGGCCCGCGGCCTGGTCTCGTACTACTTCCCCGGCAAACGGCAGCTGCTCCAGTCGGCGGTGCACCGGCTGATGCACCTGACGCTGGACGCGGCCCTGGAGCGGGAACCGCGCAGCGACGACGGGCGCGAACGGCTCGCCCGGGCGGTCGACGCGATCCTCGGGCTCGCCCGGGACGAGCCGCTGCTGATGCGGACGCACATGGCGGGGATCCTCCAGGCCGAGGGGTTCGTGCAGTGCCCGGAGCAGCAGCGACTGGCGGAGCTGCTCCGGGACACGGTCACGCGGTACGGCTCGGCGGACGTGGACACCGACTACCCGCTGCTGCGGGCACTGCTGATGGGTGCGGTCGTGGCGGTCCTGCTGCCGGGGGCTCCGATGCCGTGGGCGCGGCTGCGTGCGGAGCTGTTCCAGCGCTACGGGCTGGACTGGGCGCTGGGCGTCCCGCCGGAGGGCGGGCCGCCCGAGGCAACGTTTCCCCCTGCGGGCTGAGGCAGGCCGGGGTCAGTGGTACTCGGGCTGGCTCTGCACGTTGAGCCGGTCCATCCACACGCGCTTCGCGCCTTCGGTGCGCCAGTCGTCGATCCGTAGCACGTCGAGGCCCTTGACGATGTCGTTCGAATAGATGTGGCCGTTGTAGTAGTACGCCGACCAGGACCCGCCGAGTCCGAGCTTGTCCGTGGTGAGCGGGCCGCGCTCGAAGTAGCCGATCTCCTCGGGCCGGGCGGAGTCGGTGAAGTCCCACACCGAGACGCCGCCCTGGTACCAGGCCTGGACCATGATGTCGCGGCCGCCGCCGACCGGGATCAGCGAGCCGTTGTGGGCCACGCAGTTCTCCGTGTCGGCCTGGAGCCGCGGGATCTTGAAGTAGCTGCGGAAGACGAGCTTGCGCTGGTCGCCGCGGCCGGTGATGTCGTAGATGCCGTCGGCCCCGCGGTTGGGGCCGGTGGCCTCGTTGCAGGTGGCGCCGCCTCCGCCGCCCAGCTCATCGGTGAACACCACCTTGTCGGCCTTCTCGTTGAAGGTCGCCGAGTGCCAGAAGGAGAAGTTCACGTTGTCCTGCACCCGGTCGATGACCCGTGGCTGCTCGGGCTTGCTGATGTCGAAGAGGATCCCGTCGCCCATGCAGGCGCCGGCGGCCAGCTTCTTCGACGGCAACACGGTGATGTCGTGGCAGCCGGTGGTCTTCGAGACGCCGGGGTTGTCGGGCGCGCCCGGGTTGCCGCCGTCCGGGAAGAGGACGGGGAAGGCGACGACCGCCGCCTGCGTCGGGTTCTTCTTCGGGACCTTGATCACGGAAATGCCGTCGTGCGGCGGCTGGCAGTCGGGGAACGCCTCGTTCGGGGAGTACGAGGCCACGTAGAGGTAGATGTCGCGCTCGCCCGGGACCAGCGTGTGGGTGTGGGAGCCGCAGTTGGTCTCGACGGATTTGATGTACTTGGGGCTCTTCTTGTCCTTGATGTCGAAGATCTTGATGCCCTCCCAGGAGGACTTCTCCGTCGCGGGCTGCGAGACGCTGTTGCAGGAGTCGTCGCTGCGCGAGGAGTCGGTGGAGAGGAAGAGCAGGTCCCCTTGGACGGACACGTCGTTCTGGCCGCCGGGGCAGAGCACGCGGCTGACGACCTTCGGGACCTTGGGGTTGCCGATGTCGTAGACCGTGAAGCCGTTGTAGTTGCCGGCGTAGGCGTACTTGCCCTGAAAGGCCAGGTCGGAGTTGATGACGCCCGGGTCGGCGCTCGGGACGTTGGCCAGGTGCTTGACGTTGGCGCTGTGCACGATCTCGTCCTGGCCGGGAATCTCGCCGGGGGCGAGTTCGCGGCCCGCGGCGGGTTCCCCGGCCGGCTGCGCGCCCTGCGAAGAGGCGCTGCCGGGTGATAACTCCCCCGGATCGGGGGTGGCGGCGGCGGGTCCGGCCGCGAACAGCGTGGTGAGCAGCCCGGCCGCGGCGACGGCCGCCCCCAGACTCCGGTGCCGCACTCTGGTGGTGTGCTTCGAGGTCACTGTGCCCTCCCATGGGAGTCCGATCGATTCCGCTCGTGGTGGGAACGGAACCAGGACCCCGGCAGTATGTTCCTTACCATGGACATGGCAAAGGGGTTACTCGGTCGAACCACCGGGGCCGTCGTGGCCGCGGGAGTCCTGCTCGTCCTGGCCGGGTGCCGGGACGGCGACGGCGGCGACGGGACGAAGGACGCCGGGGCGGCGGTCATCGCCCCCGGCAGACCGGGCGAGAAGGCCCGCACCCTCTCCCCCGAGGAGGCCGCCGGGAGGCAGCCCGACGACAGCCCCAACGCGGCGGACCGGACGTACGTGCAGCACATGGTCGAACACCACCGGCAGGCCCTCACCATGAGCGCGCTGGCCCCGGAGCGGGCCTCGGCGGAGGGGGTCAAGCGGCTCGCCGAGCGGATCTCGGCCGCCCAGCAGCCCGAGATCGGCTCGATGGAGAAGTGGCTGGCCCGCCACCCGGCCCCGGCCGGCGCCCCTTCCGGAGGCCCGCCCGGCCACGACCACGGCGCGATGCCGGGCATGGCGACCGAGCAGCAACTGGCACGGCTCACCGAGGCGAAGGGCGCCGAGTTCGACCGGCTCTTCCTCACCCTGATGACCGCCCACCACGAGGGCGCCGTGAAGATGGCGGGCGAGGTGCTGGCCGCCGGCAACAACGGCGCGGTGGAGGAGATGGCCAACGAGGTGGTGGCCACCCAGACCGCGGAAATCCACCGGATGCGCGCCATGGGCTGACGGCCGCCGGGCCCGGTGGCATGCTGGGAGCACCTGCGGGAGGAGCTCCGCCGTGCTTCGTGTCGCCGTCGTCGGTTCGGGCCCCAGCGGGGTCTACGCCGCTCAGACATTGGTCCAGCAGCGTGAGGTGCCGGGCGTCCGCGTCGACGTGCTGGACCGGCTGCCCGCGCCGTACGGGCTGGTGCGCTACGGGGTGGCCCCCGACCACGAGAAGATCAAGTCGCTCCAGGGGAGCCTGCGCACGGTGCTGGAGGACGAACGGATCCGCTTCCTCGGCAACGTCGAGGTCGGCGGACCGCAGCTGCCCGCCGAGCGGCTGCTGGAGCTCTACCACGCGGTGGTGTACTGCGTGGGTGCCGCCCGCGACCGGCTGCTCGGCATCCCCGGCGAGGAGCTCGCCGGCGTGCACTCCGCGACGGCCTTCGTCGCCTGGTACAGCGGGCACCCGGATGCCGTCGGCGAGGCCTTCGACCTGCCCGCGGTGGGCTCGGCGGTGGTCGTCGGGGCGGGCAATGTCGCCGTGGACGTGACGCGGATGCTGGCCCGCGGCGAGCCCGAACTGTCCCCGACCGACATGCCGCAGCCGGCCTTGGGCGCGCTCGCGGACAGTGGCGTGAAATCGGTGTCGATGGTGGCCCGGCGCGGGCCCTCGCAGGGCAAGTTCACCACCAAGGAACTGCGGGAGTTGGGCACTCTGCCGCAGGTCGCCGCCGTCGTGGACCCCGCCGAGCTGGCGCTCGACCCCGCGTACGCCGACCCGGGCGCGGCCGCCGCGCTGCCCGCAGTGGCCCGGCGCAACCTGGAGGTGCTGCGCGGCTGGGCCGGGCAGGACTCGGGCGACGCCCGGCGCCGGATCGCGCTGCGGTTCTACCTGCGCCCGGTGGAGGTACTGGCCGGCCCCGGCGGCCGGGTCGCCGGGGTCCGGTTCGAGCGGACCGCCCCGGACGGCCGGGGCGGAGTCGTGGGGACCGGCGCCTACGAGGACGTCGAGGCGCAGTTGGTGCTGCGCTCGGTGGGGTACCAGGGCGTTCCGCTGCCCGGCCTCCCGTTCGACCCGGTGAAGGCCACGGTCCCGCACGCCGCGGGCCGGGTGCTGCGCGAGGGCCGGGCCTCGGTCGGCGAGTACGTGGCGGGCTGGATCAAGCGCGGCCCGACCGGGGTGATCGGGACCAACCGGCCCTGCGCCAAGGAGACGGCGTCGTCGCTGCTCCAGGACGCTGCGGTGCTGGCCGGGCGGGACCTGCCGGGCGACCCGCTGGACGCACTGCGGGCGGCGGGCCTGCACCCGGTGGAGTGGCCGGGCTGGCTGGCGATCGAGGCGGCCGAGGCCGACCTCGGGCACTCGTTGGGCCGCCGCTCGGTGAAGATCCCGGACTGGCCGGGCCTGCTGGCAGCGGCGAACGCGGGAACCTGAGCCCTGGCCGGGCCGAACGGGGCCGGGCCTGGCACGGATCGGCCGGCACGGATCGGCCTCGCCTGGCCTCGCCCGGCCTTTCCTCGCCTGGCCCGCCCGGCACGGATCAGCCTCGCCTGGCTCGGCCCGGCACGGATCGGCCTCGCACGGATCGGCCCGGCACGGATCGGCCTCGCACGGATCGGCCCGGCACGGGCAGGCCGGCCATGATCGGCCGGACACCCGCCAGTCTAGGCGGCCTGGCGGGCGGCCTCCGCGGCGGCTGCGGTGAGCACGCTGTCGAGCAGCCCCGGGAACAGTTCTTCCAGCTCCGTACGGCGCAGCTCGTTCATCTTCGCCGTCCCGCGGTAGGTCTGGCGGACCACGCCGGCTTCCCGCAGGACGCGGAAGTGGTGCGTGGTCGTCGACTTGGTGACCGGCAGGACGAAGTACGAGCACGCCAGCTCCTGCCGGGTGGCCGCGAGGTCCCGCACGATCGACAGCCGCACCGGGTCCGACAGCGCGTGCAGCACCGCTTCGAGCCGGATCCCGGCGGGTCCGGGGTGGGCGAGCGTGCGCGTGGTGGTATCCGTCACGTCTGCCCTCGTCTCGCCCGGCTCCCTGTTCGTACGAGAGCCACCGTAGTACACCGGCTGCCGGCGCCCGGGGGCCGCCGCCCCCGCCCGAGCCCGATCCGGCCGCCATCGGACCCGGTCGTCGGGCTGCGCAGCCGCGGTACGACTACCAGGCGCGGTGGTAAGGGGTGGGCACCCGTACCCCGGCGCCCAGTTCGGCGGCCGCGCCGCGGGCCCAGTACGGGTCGCGCAGCAGCTCGCGGCCGAGCAGGACCGCGTCGGCCCGTCCGTCGGCCAGGACCGCGGCGGCCTGCTCCGGCTCGGTGATCAGCCCGACGGCGGCCACCGGGAGGCCGGTCCGGGCCTTGACTTCGGCTGCGAACGGCACCTGATAGCCGGGGCCCACCGGGATGTCCGCCTTGGGTGTCATCCCGCCGGTGGACACGTCGAGCAGGTCCACGCCGTGCTCGCGCAACAGCCCGGCGAGACGGACCGTGTCTTCAGGGGTCCAGCCCGACTCCTCCAGCCAGTCGGTGGCGGAGACCCGGAAGAACAACGGCAGCTCCTCGGGCCACACGGCCCGTACGGCGTCGACGACTTCGAGGGCGAAACGGGCGCGGTTCTCGAAGGAGCCGCCGTAGGCGTCGGTGCGCCGGTTGCTTTCGGCGGAGAGGAACTGGCCGATGAGGTAGCCGTGGGCCCCGTGGATCTCGACGACCTCGTAGCCCGCGGCCAGCGCACGCCGCGCAGCCGCCGCGAACCGGCCGGTGATCTCGTGGATCTCGTCGGTCGTCAGCTCGTGCGGCACGGGGTCGCCCTCGGCGAACGGCACCGGACTCGGGGCACTCGGCAACCAGCCGTCCGCCTCGGGCCCGACGTAGCGGCCGCCCTCCCAGGGACGACCCGTCGACGCCTTCCGGCCGGCATGGGCGATCTGGATGCCGGGGACGGCGCCCTGGGCCTTGATGAACGCGGTGATCGGGCGCAGCGCTTCGACCTGGGTGTCGTTCCAGATGCCCAGGTCGTACGGGGATATGCGGCCCTCCGGAGAGACGGCGGTGGCCTCCTGGAGGATCAGGCCCGCGCCGCCCACCGCGCGGGCGGCGTAGTGCGCGAAGTGCCATGCGTGGGCCACGCCCGCGTCCGGCCCCGAGGCCTCGGCGACGTGCTGGCACATCGGCGCCATCCACACCCGGTTCGCCGCGGTGACCGAGCGCAGGGTGAACGGCGTGAAGAGGCCCGCGGGAGCGGTCGGAACGGCATCGGCGGGGGCGAGGGGGGCAGCGCTCATGGAGGACTCTCCGGATGTGGCCGGGCTCGCCGCGGATCGGCAGCTCGTACGAGAGTCACCGTACTACGTAAGTTCTCGTACTACGACACCTCTCGTACGAACTCGTGGAGCTCGGCACGCAGCGCCTCCGCGAGGGCCTCCAGGTCCGGCACGGCGGCCGCGTCGGCGACCAGGCCGTAGTGGACCGTGCCCTGGTAGGTGGAGACCGCCACGGCGAGCGAGTGGCCGCGGGCGAGCGGGGCCAGCGGATAGACCTCCCGGACCCGGCTGCCACCCAGGGAGAAGGTGAAACCGGGCAGCGGAACGCTGGTGACCAGGATGTCGAACAGCAGCCGGGCCGCCTGGGCCACCAGGGGGCCGCCGAGCCGGTGCCCCAGCGGGTGCACGTGGTCGGCGAGCAGGGCGACGGCCCCGGCGCCGCGGGCGGGTCCGGCCTCCTTGTTGCGGTCCATGCCGGTCCGCACCCGGTCCAGGCGCAGCAGCGGGTCGGGCTCGGAGAGCGGGAGCCGGAGCAGGTATCCGGAGAGCCGGTTGCCGTACTTCGCGGTGCCGCGGGGCCGGCGGCGGGATACCGGTATCAGGGCGCGCGGCCCGGCACCCTCGGGCTCGGGGTCGCCGCGGCCCACCAGCCAGCGCCGCAGGGCGCCGGCGACCAGGGCGATCAGCACGTCGTTGACCGTGCCTCCGGCGACCTTGCGGATGCGGTTGACGTCGTCGAGGTCGAGCGCGAGGCCGGCGACCGCGCGGGTGCCGGTCTGCGCCGGGACGGCCGTCAGGGCCGCCGAGACGCCGAGGGGCAGTCCGGCGCGGGCCACGGAGGCGCCGATCTCCAGGGCCTGGCCGAAGTCCTGGACCCGGGCGGCCAGGATCCCGGGAAGGCTGCGCAGGGCGATGCCCGGCGACTGCGGCGCGGGGAGCGGCCGCGCGGGGCCCCGTGCGGGCGGGCCCTCGTCGAAGAGCATGGCCGCCAGCGCGAGGGCTCCGAGCCCGTCGGCGAGCGCGTGGTGGAACTTGAAGAGGACCGCGAAGGAGCGCGGATCGGGCCCGGCCAGGACGTGCGCCTCCCACGGCGGTCGCGCCCGGTCGAGCGGCCGCGCCATCAGGGGTCCGGCGGCGGCCTGGGGGTCATCGGTGCGTACGAGGAACACGTGCCGGGCGGGATCGAAGTCCGCGTCGGTCGACCAGGCGGCCGCACCGATCGGCAGCAGCACGTCGTGGATGCGGCGGCGCAAACCGGGGACGGTGGGGCAGCGGGCGGTGAGCAGCTCGGCGGCGCGGACCGCCGCGTCGGGCTCGGAACCAGAACCCGGACCGGGGCCGGCGCCGGGGGCTCGTGCGGCTTCAAAGACCGCGAGGGCCCCGAGGTGCATGGGATGGGTGGCGGATTCGATCCGCCAGAAGGCGAGGTCGAGCGGTGAAAGGTGCTCGGTGGCCACGTATTGCCTCTCGCGTGCGGTGGCAGAGGTGGAAGTCAACCCCTTTCAGCCTCCTACGATCAAGTAGCCACCCTTTGGATACGCCCGTTGATCGATCCCGACCGGCTGGTCGGCGCAGCGCGGCGGCGTCCCGGCCGTTGTCGGTGGCCGGGTGCAGACTGGCTGGAAGGTGTTTGCCACGACGACCGGGACGACGACGTCCGGAGGTGTCGACCATGCCGACAGCGCCAGAAGTGCTGCTCCTCGCAGGGACCCGCAAGGGATTGTTCATCGGCCGCAGACGGGGCGACGGCTCCTGGGAGTTCGACGGGCCCCATTTCAACGCCCAGGCGGTCTACGCCGTCGCGGTCGACCGGCGCGGACCGGTGCCCCGGCTGCTCGTCGGCGGGGACAGCGCGCACTGGGGCCCGTCCGTGTTCAGCTCCGACGACCTCGGGGCGAGCTGGCGGGAACCCGCCGCACCCGCGGTGAAGTTCCCGAAGGACACCGGGGCTTCGCTGGAGCGGGTCTGGCAGCTGCATCCGGCCGGACCCGAGGCGCCGGACGTGGTCTACGCGGGGACGGAGCCCGCCGCCCTGTTCCGCTCGACGGACCGCGGCGAGTCCTTCGAGTTGGTCCGCCCGCTGTGGGAGCACCCGAGCCGCAAGAGCTGGGTGCCGGGCGGCGGCGGTGAGGGCCTGCACACGGTGCTGACGGACCCGGCCGACCCCGCAGCGGTGACGGTGGCGGTCTCCACCGCCGGGGTGTTCCGGACCCTGGACGGCGGCGCCCGCTGGGCTCCGTCCAACGAGGGGGTCTCGGCGGTGTTCCTGCCGGATCCGCATCCCGAGTTCGGCCAGTGCGTGCACAAGATCGCCCAGGACGCCGGGAACCGGAAGCGGCTGTACTTGCAGAACCACTGGGGCGTGTACCGCAGCGACGACGCCGGGGCCCGGTGGACCGACATCGGCGACGGCCTGCCCTCCGACTTCGGCTTCGCGGTGGCCGCGCACCCGCACCGGCCGGACACCGCCTACGTCTTCCCGCTGAACGCCGACTCCGACCGGGTCCCGGCGGAGCACCGGTGCCGGGTCTTCCGCACCCAGGACGCGGGCGCCACCTGGGAGCCGCTCACGCGCGGACTGCCGCAGGGGGACCACTACGGCACGGTGCTGCGGGACGCCCTGTGCACGGACGACGCGGACCCCGCGGGGATCTACTTCGGCAACCGCAACGGCGAGCTGTACGCCAGCCATGACGACGGGGACAGCTGGCGGCTGCTGGCCGAGCACCTGCCCGACGTGCTGTGCGTGCGGGCGGCGGTACTGGCTCACTGAATCGGCCAGTAGAGTGACTCGCTGTGGCAGCACGACCGTTGAACGAGATCGTCGAGCCGGGCTGGGCCCGGGCTCTGGAGCCGGTGGCGGCGCAGATCGCCGCGATGGGCGACTTCCTGCGCGCCGAGATCGCGGCGGGGAGGACGTACCTGCCCGCCGGGGCGAATGTGCTGCGCGCCTTCCAACAGCCCTTCGACGAGGTGAAGGTGCTGATCGTCGGCCAGGACCCGTACCCCACCCCGGGGCACGCGATGGGCCTGTCCTTCTCGGTCGCGCCCGAGGTCAGTCCGTGGCCGCCCAGCCTGGACAACATCTTCCGCGAGCTGTATGCGGACCTCGGCGTGCCCCGGCCGGCCAACGGGGACCTCACCCCGTGGACCCGCCAGGGCGTGCTCCTGCTGAACCGCGCGCTGACCACGGCCCCGCGCAAGACCGGGGGCCATCGCGGCAAGGGCTGGGAGGCCGTCACCGAGCAGGCCATCCGGGCGCTCGCGGCGCGCGACAAGCCCCTCGTGTCGGTGCTGTGGGGGCGGGACGCCCGCAACCTGCGGCCGCTGCTCGGCGAGTTGCCGGCCGTGGAGTCCGTGCACCCCTCCCCCATGTCCGCGGCGAACGGGTTCTTCGGCTCCCGTCCGTTCAGCAAGGCCAACGACCTGCTGGTCCGCCAGGGGGCACAGCCGGTGGACTGGCGGCTTCCGGCCGCCCGTTGATCATTTCGGTTGAACGGTATACGACATTCCGCGGATAAATACGGACAGAAGCCGCCCGTTGAGGCCCTGCCCGAACACTGCGTTCCGATAAGCCAGTAGCATGCGGCGCCATGAGCTCCCCCACTGGGCCCGCAAATGGCCTGCCCGTACGAATGCCGCGACCCCGCCCTGCCGGACGGCACCGCCGACCCGAGCCCGCGGTGGCGCCCGAGGGCGCGCCCGCGCTGGTGCTCGCCGTGCCCGGTGCCCCTTCGGCCGCCTCGCGGGGGCTCGCGGAAGAGATCATCAGCATCGGCCGCTCCGAGCTGCCGGGCCTGGACGTCCGCATCGGCTTCCTTGAGGGCGACGACGCCGAGGGCTCCGAGTTCCCGGCCCTCTCCGGCGTGCTGACCGCGGTCGCCGCCGAGCGCGTCGCCCGCGCCGAGTTCGCCCGCGCCGCCGGCCACGAGGTGCCCGCGCCCACCGGCCCGGACGCCGTGGTCGTCCCGCTGCTCGCCGGCCCCGACGCCGACCTGCTGCGCCGGATGCGCCAGGCCGTCATGGACTCCTCGGCCGCAGCCGAGCTGGCCGAGGTGCTCGGCCCGCACCCGCTGCTCGCCGAGGGCCTGCACGTGCGGCTCTCCGAGGCCGGCCTGGCCCGTGCCGACCGCGCCCGCCTGTTCACCGTCACCACCGCCGCCGACGGCATCATCGTGGCCACCACCGGCGGCGAGGAGGCCGTCCAGGTCGCCGGGGTCACCGGCATGCTGCTGGCCGCCCGCCTCGCGGTACCCGTCAAGGCCGCCGCGCTCGACCAGGAGGGCTCGGTGGCCGCGGTCGCCGAGCAGCTGCGCAGCGAGGGCTCCACGCAGCTCGCGCTGGCCCCCTACCTGATCGGCCCGGAGGCCGCCGAGGGGCTGCTGGACACGGCGGCCAAGGAGGCCGACTGCGCGGCCGCCGAGGTGCTCGGCGCGTACTCCGCGCTCGGCAAGCTCGTCGTCACCCAGTACTCCGCGGCGCTCGGCATCACCCAGGGCGCCGCCGTCCACTGATCCGCACCAGAACCGCTCGTACGAGGGCCCGCACCCCGGCATCCACTCCGGGGCGCGGGCCCTCGTCCGTGCGCGGGCACCCCGTGGGGACCGTCGTCGGCGCCGTCGCGTCAGGCGAAGACCACGCAGGTGGCGGCCGGTACCGCCACCGAGCCGGCCCGGTGCGGCTGCCCGGTCAGCGGGTCGACGTCGAACCAGGTGACGTCCCCGGAGCGCTCGTTGGCCGCGTACAGACGGCGCCCCGAAGGATCGGCGGCGAGGTCCCGCGGCCAGCTGCCGCCGCATTCCACGCTGCCCACGAGCCGCGGCTTCCCGGCCCCTCCGGCGAGCGAGAGGGTGACGACGGTGTCGGTGCCGCGTACGGCCGCCCACACGAAACGGCCGTCCGGGGAAGCCACCACGGCCGAGGGATAGGCCCGTGCGGCCCCTGGAGCGGCCCCAGGGGCGAGCGGAACCTCATCGGTCGGTTCCAGTTGCCCCGAGCCCGGGTTCCAGCGGCAGACGGTCAGCTGCGGCTCCAGCTCGTGCAGGACGTACACCGTCTCGCCGTCAGGGTGGAAGGAGAGGTGGCGCGGGCCCGTCCCGGCGCGCAGTGCGGTCTCGTCGTGCAGGCGCAGCGCCCCGGTGGCCGGATCCGAGGCGCAGACGCGGACCGAGTCGGTGCCGAGGTCCACGCTGAGCACCCAGCGGCCGCTCGGATCGGGCAGCACCTGGTGGGCGTGCGGCCGTTCCTGGCGGCTCGCGTCGGGCCCGGAGCCCCGGTGGCCGAGGACCGAGGCGGGTCCGCACAGGATGCCGTCCTCGGAGAGCGGGAGGCTGCTGACGCTGCCGGAGGTGTAGTTGGCGGTGAGCAGCCGGCGCCCGGCCACGCTGAGGTGGGTCGGGCCGGCCCCGCCGACGCGTACGGCGGGGCCGAGGGCGGCGAGGCCCTCGCGGGTGGGCCGGAAGGCGACTACCGCTCCCTGCCGGGTCTCACTGACGGCGTAGAGCACCCCGGTGCCCCGGTCGAGGGCGAGGTACGAGGGGTCGGCGACCGCGTCGCTGGTGGAGAGGAGGGTCAGTGCGCCGGTCGCCGGGTCCACGTCCGCCGTGGTGATGCCGCGGCCGCCCGCCGAGGTGAACGAGCCGATGTGGACCCGGTGTCCGCCGTTCCGGTGCTTGCCGTCCGTGTCGTCCATGTCGTCCGTGCCGTCCGCGCCGCCCACCGGATGCCCCTCTCCACCGTTTCGGATCGATCCGTGCGGAGCCGACGGTAACAGAAGGTCTAGACCAGATCCCGCCCTTGGGCGCGTTCCTGTGCGCCGGAGTGGTGCACGTACGCCGTCGAGCTCGGCCGGTCCTCGTAGGTGCGGTGGAAGACCGGGGTCGCGGAGCCGGAGATCGGCGGCACGATCCAGGACCAGTCGGCGCCCACGTCGCGGCCCTTGCGCTCCTCCCGCTCCAAGTGACTGAGGAAGCGCCGGGACTCGGTGTGGTGGTCCGCGATGGTGACCCCGGCCCGGTCGAAGGAGTGCAGCACGGCCCGGTTGAGCTCGACGAGCGCGCGGTCCTTCCAGAGCGAGCGGTCGGTGGAGGTGTCCAGGCCCAGGCGACGGGCGACGGCGGGGAGGAGGTTGTAGCGGTCGGTGTCCGCGAGGTTGCGGGCGCCGATCTCGGTGCCCATGTACCAGCCGTTGAAGGGCGCGGCCGGATAGTGGATGCCGCCGATCTCCAGGCACATGTTGGAGATGGCGGGTACGGCGTGCCAGCGCAGCCCCCAGTCCGCCCAACCGGCGTCGTCGGGGTGCTCGATCGGGACTTCCAGCACCGCGTCGGCGGGGGTCTCGAACCAGCGGGGCTTGTCGTCGACGCCTTGGACCACCAGCGGGAGCAGGTCGAAGGGGGTGCCGGCGCCCCCGGTCCAGCCGAGGTTCAGCAGGGCGCCGGTGAGCGGGGCGTTGCGTGCATCGCCCACGGTGACGGTGTGGTGGTCGCCGTAGCCGGCGTACCGGACGAGCTGTTCGCTCCAGATCAGCGGGCCGGGACGGTCCGGGGCGTCCGGGGCGAAGACGGTGATCGTGGGTCTGACCCTGCCGTCGTTGGTCGCGTCGCGCAGGTGCTCGAAGCATTCGGCGGCGATGTCGTCGGCGTCGGTGAGCGCGCGGCGGTCGCGCACGCGCAGCGAGTTCCAGTACAGCCGGCCTATGCAGCGGTTACTGTTGCGCCAGGCGACGCGGGCTCCGTGGACGAGTTCCTGCGGGGTGTGCCGGTAGCTTCCGGTGTCCGCGAGCTCGGCCCGCACGGCGGCCAGCCGAGCCCGCGGATCACCCGCCTGCGGATTCTCCCGGTGGAAGAGTCGGATGAACTCCTCGGCTGCTTCCCACACTTGGGCCGTGGTCGAGCGCTGTTGAAGTATTTCCATCCCGGGCGGTTACCCCCTGTCCGACCAGATCCACCCTGTACGTGCCGGATGAATGTGCAATCAACAATCACCCGTTGTACATGCCGCAGGTCAGCGCCGTGGGGAACATGCATCCGGAACACTCCACCGAGTGATCTTCGGGCCATTGCCCTGCGGAGCGGACCTGACAGGGCGTAGGATCCGCCGGCAGCAGGCTGCTGACCTCGGATTTCGATGACCGGCCGGGGTCAGGCGCTGATGACGAGGGGCGAGCGCGGGTCGGTGCGCAGGGGGGCGTGCAGGGCCACGAGGGCGTGTTCCAGGCCGTGCAGGTGTGCGAGCGCCGGTTCCGCGGCGCCGGGCCGGGGGTGCGGTGCGGCGGCGGGTCCCCTCGTGTCACGCGGGGCGGTCAGGGCCTCCACGGCTGCCTCCACCCGCCAGCACGCGGTGGCCAGCCGGGCGTCGTGCGAGGCCTGCGGGTCCGCCGCGACGGCCACGAGTCCGCGCACCTCCCGGGCGCAGTCGTCGAGCAGCCCGAGGACCTGCCGGGCCCGGGCCTTGCGGGCGCGCAGCGGGCTCAGCGGGTGGACGAGGGGCGCGAGGGCCATCCGTACGCGGCCCAGCAGCAGTTCGAGTTCGGCCGCGTGCGGGGCGGGATCGGCGTCGGGGTCCCCCGCGAGGCGGGCGAGGGAGGCCGCGGTGGAGGCCCGTACGCAGTGCAGGGCACGCTGGATCCAGGCGTCGTTGGCGGCGTGGGTGGTCACGGGGAGGACGAGCACCACGGCGAGGGCGGCGCCCAGCGCGCCGATGGCGGTCTCTTGGAAGCGCAGGAGCAGCAGGCCCGGGTGCAGGACGCCGAGGAGTCCGTAGAGCAGTCCGGCCATGACGGTGACGAAGAACATCATCCAGGAGTACGAGGGCGCCGCGGTGTAGAAGATCCCGAAGACGCATACGGCGACCAGTGCGGCGGTGGGCGCGGGCGCTCCGTGCAGCGGTACGGCGATCAGCAGCCCGGCGGCGATGCCGACGACCGTGCCGAGGACCCGGCGGAACCCGCGGACGAGGGTCTCGCCCCGGGAGGCGGTGTTGACGAAGATCCACCAGGCGGTGCCGACGGCCCAGTACCAGCGGGTGTCGGAGAGTGCCTGGCCGACGCCGAGGGCGAAGGCGCAGGCGGCGGTGGCCTGGAAGGCCTGCCGGGTGGTGGGCCGGGCCAGGCCGGTGCCGGGCAGGCCGGGCGGCGCGGCGGGCGGCGGGGTGCGCCGCTCGATCGGCCAGAGGACGAACCGCACCGCTCCGGCGGAGAGCAGCGCCAGTCCGACGGCGGCGTACAGCTCGGGCAGCTGGGCGGGAACGGCGTGCAGGAACTGCGTGACGAAGAACATCATGAAGCCGAAGATCCCGAGGGCGTGCCCGCGCGGCCCCCAGCGGCGGGCGTAGACCCCGGCGAACACGACGGCGAGGAAGGCGACGTCCCGGGCGAGCGGCACCGCGTGCAGGGAGGTGGCCAGCGCGAGGACGGGGAAACCGGAAACGGGCAGCAGGGCGCTGGTCACGCGCTGGGCCCGTACGGTCGGGTCGAGCACGGTGAACAGGGTGAGCAGGGCCGCCAGCCCCCCGGTGATGGAGGCGGTGAGGGAGAGGCCGCAGACCTCGGCCACCGCGACGGCGAGCGCGACGCCGAGCACGGCCCGCAGCGAGTTCCTCAGTCTCAGGCGCCCCGGATCCGGAGCCACGAACATCCTCTTCACGGCGGTGTGCCGCCCCCCTTGCAGTGGTGCGCGCCGGCCCGGCGGCCGCCCGGGGATGGTGGGCGGCAGGCGGGCACGGCGAAGGCGCCGCGCTCCGGACCGGCCTCGTTGCCGTCCGGCGCTGCGCGGCGCCGAAAGTACATGGATACGACACAGATAAGCATCCGAAGGCCCACTGGCTCAACCCGGCTCCGCATCACTGGTCCATTGGCCCAGTACTGGAGCGTAAGTTCCGGCCATCTGCGACCAACGGACCAGTCGTCGCTCAGGCCGGGCGGCGGGCGTAGCAGAAGAAGTGCTCCTCGGGGCCGACGGGCGGGGGCACCGGGGCCGCCGGGTCCGCCTCGGGCCGGAACAGGGCGGTGTGGTGCTCCAGCACCTCCAGCCCGGCTGCAGCCAGCAGCCGAAGGTGCTCCGCCCCGGACAGGCTGCTGACGGTGACCTCGTGCCCCATCCACACGATGTCGAGGTCGCTGATGTCCCCCGGCACGGTGGCCATGACGAAGTAGCCGCCGGGCGCCACCCACGACGCCATCCGCTCCAGCGCCTGCGCCACCTCCTGCTGGGACATCACCAGCAGCGGGAAGAAGGAGCACACTGCGTCGAAGCCGCCCTCCGCGGCCGCGTACGTCCGTACGTCGGCCTGCTCGAACCGGGCCTGCGGCACCCGGGAGCGCGCGAGGTCGACCATGTGCGCCGACACGTCGATCCCGGTCACCGCGCACCCCGCCCGCGCCAACGCCTCGGCGGCCGGGCGGCCCGTACCGCTGCCCACGTCCAGTACGCGGGCCCCGGGGGCGAGGCGGGCGGTGAGCCAGTCCAGCGCGGCGAGCTGCCCGGGAACGCGCCCGAACACCTCCTCGTACCGGGCGCCCACCTCGTCGAACACGTCCGCCGCGGACTTGCCACCGCTCACCGGCGCTCCTCACCCTGGTCGTCGGTTGTCTCTTCCCGGCGCCCGTTCGGTCCCGGACGCCGTGGGGTTTCTGCCCGGGCGCACGGCCGGGAAACGGCGGGGCCCGGATCACCCCGGGCCGTGGGGCGCCGCCGCGGCGCGGCCGGACTCGATGGTGCGCAGGTCCGCCGTCAGCGAGTCGAGCCAGGCCGTCGTGGCGAAGTAGAGGAGCCCGGCGTCGGGCGGCGCCGCCTCGGCGGATCCGGGCAGCTCCGGCATCCCGGGTCCTGCGGCCCCGGGACTGCCCGGCGTGCCCGTCGTCCCGCCCGGACCGATCCTGTCGCGGGTCCCGTCACCGGTCCCGTCACCGGTCCTGTCCCGGATCCCGTCACGGGTCCCGTCATCGTTCCCGTCAACGCTCTTGTGCGGGGCGTCAGCCGCCACCGCCGCCCGGCGCAGTCCCGCCGCCACGCGGGCCGCGTAGTCACCGAGCTGCGCCGCCTCGCTGCGCGCGAGCGGCTTCCCGTCCGCACTGCCCAGGACCCGCCCCGCGCCCCAGAGCACGTGGTGCCCGGTCATCACCGTGGCCTGCCAGTCCGGGCAGCGCCCGGCCGGGCGCTGCGTCTCGCTCTGGTACTGGGCGTAGGCGGACTCGGCCATGACCAGCGTGATCCGGACCCGGTGCTCCGCGTCCGGGACCTGCGCGTGCCCCCGGGGCGCCGTGACCACGGCGGTGGTCGACTCGACGTCGTCGGCGCAGGCGCGCAGCAGTCCGGCCACCGCCCGGCCCAGTTCGTCGTGGGCCCCCCGCGGCCAGGCCAGGATCCCGCACACGATCCCGATGGCACTGCCGATGGTCACGTCGAGGAAGCGCACCTCGGCCAGCTGCCAGGTGACCGAGGACAGCTGGGCGAAGACGACGGCGACGACCAACGTGAACAGCGCCTGCGCCCAGCCCACGCCCCGCACGGGCCCGATGGTGAACGTGAACAGCATCAGCAGCGGGAGCACGATCGCGTACACCAGGGTCTCCCCGCCGGTCAGGGCGAGCACGGTACCGGCGGCGAGCGCGCCCAGGGAGGTGCCGATCAGCGCGGTACGCACGGTTCCGCGAGTCTGCACGGCGGTGGTCCGGGTGAGGCTGATGACCGCGAGCATCGCCCAGAAGCCGTGCGGGAGGGAGTCGAGCCCGGCCACGGTACGGGCCACCGCGAGGGCCAGCGCGATCCGTACGGCGTTCTGGAAGTGCACGGACCGCGGCCCGGTGTGTGCGGCGATCCGGTGCCACCACAGCTGCACGGTGTTCTGCCGGACGTACCAGAACCGGTCCGCCGCGTCCCCCTGCGGGTGCGCGCCGCGCCCTTCCACGGCGATCTCCGCCGCCGCGCGCAGCGCCACCGCGGCGTCCGCGACCTCCAGCAGCGCGGCCTGCCGGCGGCGGGACTCGGGCAGCTCGGCCGGCGTGCGCGAGTTCCGGGCGCGCAGGCGGAGCAGTTCCGTCGAGTTCGCGACGGGCCGCCGTCCGTCGCGCAGCAGTGTGGAGCTTCCGGTCGCCGATTCGCGGACCGCGCCCAGGAGGTCGAGTCCGGCCCGTCGCGGCTCCCGTCCGGGAGGCGGTGCGGGCAGGTTGCGCAGCCGCGAGAGCAGGGTGCGTGCGGCCAGCCCGGTGTGGGCCAGCGCCCGCTCGCGCAAGCCCGGCCCGGCGGGGCGTTCCGCTTCCGGGACCCGGGAGGACCGCAGTGCCTCGGCGGCCATCTGGGCGCGGTCGGAAGCGGAACCGGTCAGGACGTAGGGCGGCCGCTCCAGGGCGGCGGCGCAGCGGGCCGCCTCGGCCACGGACCCCGCGGCCCGCTCCGCGTACGTCGGCACCCGGGGGTCCGGCAGCACCCACGCCTCGGCAAGGATCAGCAGCAGGAGGCCGGTGAGGGTGCCGCCGAGCCGCTCGTCGAGGGTGTGCGGGGCGTACGGCGGGAAGCTCGGCAGGATGTACAGCAACTGTAGCCCTGCTGCGGCGCCCGCCGGCCGGGGTCCGGCCGCTGCCGAGAAGGCCACGCAGAAGCCGATGACGGCCATCCCGAGGACGGCGCTCCAGGTCCGCACGGCGAGGAAGGTGCCCAGGATCACCAGGACGCAGGCCACCGGCAGCAGCCTGACCATGACCGCGGCGCGCTGGCGGCCGGTACCCGGGATCCGGGAGAGGCCGGCCAGGGAGACGGCGCCGAAGAGGGCGTAGGTGGCGCTGACGGGCAGGCCGAGTCCGTACAGGAACAGGTAGAAGCCGGTGCATGCGGCGAACGTGGTCCGGACGGCCCGGCGTGCGGCCGCCGGCAGGGCGCCGGTGCCCGTACGGAGTTCCCCAAGGACTCGCACGGTTTCAGAATCCCATGGGATGCGGCGCGGCTCTCGGCGTGGGCGCCGCGGGCCCCGGAGCTCAGGGGCGGGTGTTCCAGCCCGCGATCACGGGCAGTCCGTGTTCGGTGGACAGGATGCTGACCGTTCCGGTGCGCAGCAGGAAGAGCCGGCCGTCCTGCGGGGGCAGGCCGAGGTAGCGGGCGGTCAGGACGCGCAGGAAGTGGCCGTGGGCGACGATGACGGCGTCGCCGCGGTCCTCGGCGAGCACCTCGGCGGCCCGGGCCAGGGCGCGGTCCGCGCGGGCTCCGACCTGGGCGGCGTCCTCGCCGGGGTGTTCGGCGTCGCCGGGAGGGACGCCGTCGGTCCACAGGGACCAGTGCGGCCGGGTCCGCTGGATCTCGGCCGTGGTGACGCCTTCGTAGCCGCCGTAGTCCCACTCGTACAGGTCGGGGTCGGTGACACCGCCGGTCAGTCCGGCGAGCTCGGCCGTGGCGACGGCGCGGCGCAGCGGGCTGGTCAGCACCAGGGCGAAGTGCCGGTCGCGGAAGTACGGGGACAGCGAGATGGCCTCCTCGACGCCGGCAGCGGTCAGCGGCACGTCGGTCCGCCCCGTGTGGCGCCCGGTGGCGCTCCATGCCGTCTCTCCGTGCCTCACCAGCAGCAGGTCGCTCATTCTCCGGACCCTAAGCCTTCCGGCATGTCTGCGCCGGAGGATCCGCACCGCATGTCACTGTCGGGCGTCATGGACGTGAGACCGCATCCCCTGCGGCCGCCGCCGCTGACCGTGCTGCTGGTCGCCCTGACCGCCGTGACCGGGATGATCGAGGCGGTCAGTCTGCTCGCTCGGACCGGTGTTCACGGCGATGCCGACCGGCACCGTGCTGTTCCTTGCGTTCGGGGCCGCGCGGCAGGGGAGCCTGCCCGCCCTGGCGCCCGCCGTGTCGCTGGCCGGTTTCGCCGCGGGGGCGGTGGGTGGGGCCCGGCTCGAAGCCTTCTCGGAGGTGCTCGGGCGGCGCTGGTTCGTGATCGGCCTGGCGATCGAGGCGGGGCTGATCCTGGCCGCGGCGGGCACCGGGTGGAGCTTGGCGCCGCGCTACGGGGGCGCCGACCGGGCGGCACATGGCGGTGGCGGCGCTGCTGGCCGCGTCGATGGGGATGCGCAACGTCACGAGCATGCGGGTGAACGTGCCCGGGCTGCCGACCACGCCGGTCACCCGCTCCATGACCGCCTTCCTCGGAGGTTCGCCCTGGGGCACGACAGCGCCTTCAGGTACGGGACGGCGGCCTGGGTGCGGCGGGCCGCGGCCGTCCTCGCGATGTCGCCGGAGGGCTGGCGGGCGCGCTGCTGGTGCGGGCCGGCTGGCCGGTGAACGGGCTGCTGGCGGTGCCGGGCACGGTGGCGCTGGCGCTGCCCTACCTGCCCCGGCCCCGGCTGCACGCGCTCTGAGAGGTCGGGGTGCGGCGCGGCGGCAAAACGATGCGCAAACGCTGCGAGTGGCCGGTCGGGTGCGGGGTGACGAGGCTCGGGCCATGGACGAGAAGGAGCGTGGACAGCGTGTCGCGCGGGGGCCCGCGTCGGATGCGGCGGCGGGTTCCGCGGCAGGTTCCACCGCGGGCTTCACAGCGGGCTTCGCGGCGGGCTTCGTAGCGGGCGACGAGCGCTGCATGGAGGCGGTCTACCGGCGCTGGCGGCCGCTGGTCCACTCGCTCGCCCAGCGGTCCCTGGGCGACGAACGGGAAGCCGAGGACGTCACCCAGCAGGTGTTCCTCGCCGCCTGGAACGGCCGGCGCCGCTACCGGCCCGGCCCCGGCGGGCTCGGTGCCTGGATCACCGGCATCACCCGTCACAAGGTGGCCGACGCCCTGGAAGCGCGGACCCGGCGGAACCGGGCGGCGGCCGCCGCGGGCGCGGCCCCCGGTGCGACCGGCCGCCCCGGGAACCCGCCGCGGCAGGAGTCGGAGCAGGTCCTGGACCGGGTCGTGATCCTCGGGGAGCTGGCCAGGCTGCCGTTCGAACAGCAGCGGGTACTGCGCCTCGCCTTCTACGCGGACCTGACGCAGACGCAGATCGCGGACCGCACCGGGCTGCCGCTGGGAACCGTCAAGAGCCATATGCGGAGGGCTCTGCACCAGCTGCGCCGGTCGCTGCCCGCGGCGGTGCCAGCGATTCGATGACCGCGAGGCCCGAACGCAGCCCGTACAACCGCTCGGTGCGCGGGGCCGGCGCGTCCGAGCTCCAACCGGGTCCGGCGAGCAGCACCACCGAGTGGGCGCGGGCGCCGCGCAGGCCCCACTCGATGCCGGCCACCGACCGCACCAGGGCCGGGTCCGCGGTCGTACGGGACTGCGCCCACAGGACGACGGCCCGCGGGCCGGTACGCCGCACGGCGTCGTGCAGGGCTTCGGCGGGCAGCGCGGCACCGAACATCCTGGCGGGCAGGCCCCCTTGGCCGAGGGCGGCGGTCAAGGCCTCGATGGGCAGGCTGTGCTGCTCCCCGGGGACGCAGGCCAGGAGTACGGGCGGGGTCCGGGGCGGCTCCGGCACGGGCCGGATCCGGTGGAACGCCGCGGAGATCTGCCAGGACAGCAGGTGTTCGACCTCCACGTAACGCTCCCCGGCGGAGGCCCATTTGCGGCCCACCGCGTGCAAGGTCGGTGCGATGACCTCCTCCCAGGCGGTGACCAGGCCGTGCTCGGCCAGGGCCGCCTCCAGCAGGTCGGCCACGGTCGGCGCGTCCAGGCGTACGGCGGCCCGGGAGAGCCCCCGGCATTCCGGACGGACCGCCCCCAGCGGCAGGGCGCTGGGCCCGCCGGGGGTCGGCGGCGGTGCCTGCGCTTCGGCGCGGTGGGTTCGGGGGGCGCCGCCGAGGGCCGTCCGGGCCGCCTCGGCCGGGGGCACCCCGTCGGCGGTGAGCCGGCACATCAGCTCCAGCCGGGCGATGTCCCGCGGGGTCCAGCGGCGGTGCCGCCCGGCCTCGCGGTGGGCCGGGCCGATCGCGTACCGGCGTTCCCACGAGCGCAGCGTGGTCGGTGACACCCCGAGGCGGCGGGCGACCGCGCCGGTGCTCAGCGCGGCGGCGGGCTGCTGGTGCTGCGGTGGTGTCGGCTGGGGTGGTGTCGGCTGGGGTGTCTGGGGCACGCGGTCCACCTGCTCACGATACGGTCCCGCGGCCCGGCAGCAGGCTCATTCGCCGCCCCGTCCCCGCCGGAACCGGTCGAGCCCGTCGGCGAGTTCGACGATCCGCTCCGGGTAGGCGTAGCGGGCCCGCTCCAGCCCGGGAAGCCGCCAGGGTTCGTGCACCTGCGGGGCGTCGAGCCCGGCCAGCTCCGGCACCCAGCGGTGCACGTAGCGGCCCGTGGGGTCGTAGCGCAGGCCCTGGCGCACCGGGTTGAGGACGCGGTTGGGCCGGGTGTCGGTGCCCGTCCCGGCGACCCACTGCCAGTTGAGCTGGTTGTTGGCGAGGTCCCCGTCCACGAGGAGGTCCAGGAAGTACCGGGCGCCGATCCGCCAGTCCACGTACAGGGTCTTGGCGAGGAAGCTGGCGGCGAGCAGCCGGCCCCGGTTGTGCATCCAGCCCTCGTGGCGGAGCTGGCGCATGGCCGCGTCGACCACCGGGTAGCCGGTGCGTCCGTCCTTCCAGGCCTCGATCTCCTCCTCAGCGGCAGCCCCGGTGCGCCAGTGGTCCCGGCGGTCGCGGTAGTCCCGTACGGCGGTCTCGGGCCGGGCGGCGAGCACTTGGTGGTGGAAGTCGCGCCAACAGATCTGCCGGACGAAGGCCTCGGCGCCGGGCCCGTCGGCGGCGGCGCGGGCACGGTGGACGGCCTCGGCGGGCGAGAGGGTCCCGAAGTGCAGGTGCGGCGAGAGCCGGGAGGTGGCGTCGCCGGCCAGGTCGTCGTGGGAGTCCTCGTAGCGGGAGAGGCCCGCGCGCAGCCAGCGCGTCAGGAGCTCGCGGGCCTCGCGCTCGCCGCCGCGCGCGAGGCCCGGGGAGACACCGGTGACGGACTCGCGCCGGGGCAGCGGGTCGGAGCCGATCCCGTCGGGCACGCGCACGGAGCGGGGGGCGGCGACGGGGGCGCGGGGCGGCAGTTCGCTCCAGCGGCGGAAGTACGGGGTGAACACGGCGAAGTGGTCGGATCCGGCGGGGAGCACGGCCCCGGGGGCGGCGACCGTGACCACGGCTTCGTGGACGTAGAGCCGCCGGCCCTCGGCTTCGAGGGCGGCGCGGAGCCGCTCCTCGCGGGCCCGGGCGTAGCCGCTGACCCCGGCCGCCATGTGGACCTCGTCGGCGTCGCACTCCTGGACGAGGGCGCAGACCTCGTCGACGGCGCCGCCGGAGCGCAGCACGAGGCGCCCGCCGCGTTCGCGCAGCCCGGCGTCGAGGTCGGCCAGGCAGTCGGCGAGGAAGGCCAGCCGGTTGGGCACGGCGAAGCCGGCCGCGTCGACGGCGCGGTCGCGGACGAAGAGCGGCACCACCCGGTCACAGGAGGACAGCGCAGCACGCAGCGGCGGGTGGTCGTGCAGGCGCAGGTCGGAGGTGTACAGCACCACCGCGACGTTCATGGCTTCTCTCGCTCCGCTTCCGGTCCGGGGGGACGGTCGTCAGCCACTACTTCGCCCTGTGGGGCGGGTTCGGATGCGGCGGGTTCGGACGCGGCCGGCTCGGACGCGGCCGGCTCGGATGGGGTGGTCGCGGATCCGGTGGCCGCGGATCCGGTGTCCCGGACTGTGGCGGCCTCGTCGTCCAGGTGGCTCGCGGCGCGGGCGATGTTGCGGGCCATGCCGCCGAACACGACGGCGTGGAACGGCGACACGCTCCACCAGTAGAGGTGGCCGAGCAGCCCGTGCGGATGGAACAGCGCCCGCTGCCGGTATCGGGCTCCCCGTGCCGGAGCCGGGGCGCCTCCCGGAGCCGGGGCGCCTCCCGGGGCCGGATCGGCGTACATCTCCAGCCAGGCGAGGCCCGGCAGCCGCATTTCGGCGCGCAGGCGCAGCAAGCTGCCCGGTACGACTTCCTCCACCCGCCAGAAGTCGAGTGAGTCACCCACCCGCAGCCGGGCCGCGTCACGTCGGCCGCGCCGGATGCCGACGCCGCCCACGAGCCGGTCCAGCCAGCCGCGTACGGCCCACGCCAGGGGGAACGAATACCAGCCGTTCTCCCCGCCGATGCCCTCCACCACGCGCCACAGCGCGGCGGGCGAGGCGTCGACGGCGAGCTCCCGCTCGTCGGTGTAGAGGCTGCCGCCCGCCCAGTCCGGGTCGGTGGGCAGGGGGTCGCTGGGGGCGCCGGGGAACCCGGCGGAGGACCAGCGGGTGGTCACGTTCGCCTCGCGCACCCGCTGGAGGGCCAGGGACAGGGCCAGGTCGAGGCCGATCGGGGCGCCGGGCGGATCGGGGACGTACCGTGCGATGTCGTGTTCGGCGCACACCACCTCGTGGCGCAGGGACTCGGCCAGCGGCCGGGCGAGCGCGGGCGGTACGGGAGTGACCAGGCCGATCCACTGGCTGGACAGCCGCGGCGTGAGCATGGGGACGCGCAGGATGAAGCGCGGCGGTAGCTGCGCCACGGTTGCGTAGCGGCGCATCATCACCTCGTACGTGACCACGTCGGGGCCGCCGATGTCGAAGGCGCGGCTCACCTCGGCAGGCATGGCGGCGCTGCCCACGAGGTAGCGCAGCACGTCGCGGACGGCGACGGGCTGGACCCGGGTGCCGACCCAGCTCGGCGTGACCATGATCGGCAGCCGTTCGGTCAGGTAGCGCAGCATTTCGAAGGAGGCCGAGCCGGAGCCGATGATGACGGCGGCGCGCAGGACGGTGGTCGGGACCCCGGAGTCGAGGAGGATCTCGCCGACCTCGGCGCGGGAGCGCAGGTGCGGGGACAGCTCGCGGACCGGGATGTCCACCGGGGTGAGCCCGCCGAGGTAGACGATGCGGCGCACTCCGGCCGCACGTGCTCGTTCGGCGAAGATGTGGGCGGCGGCGCGGTCGCGGTCCTCGAACCCGGATCCCCCGCCGAGCGCGTGGACGAGGTAGTAGGCCACGTCGATGCCCTGCAGGGCCGCCGCGACGGACCCGGTGTCGGTGGCGTCGCCGCGGACGACCTCCGCGCGCCCTGCCCAGGGGTGGTCGCGCAGCTTCTCGGGGGACCGGGCCAGACAGCGGACGCGGTGTCCGGCATCGAGCAGCTCGGGCACCAGGCGGCCGCCGATGTAACCGGTGGCCCCGGTGACCAGGCAGTGCAGACCGGTGGTGGCCTTCATCGCTGTCTCCGCTCCTCGTACGTGCGGTTCCGCAGGCGGCGCCCCCACAGGGGATTCCCGCGCAGGGACCGTTGCGGATGCACCGGGACGAAAAGGCGCTCCACTGGGCCATTGGTACAGTCGCGACATGGCGGTGGACGAACTCGACACCCGGATCCTGCGTCTGTTGATCGAGCAGCCGCGCACCAGCGTCCGTGAGTACGCGCGGATCCTCGGGGTCGCGCGGGGCACCCTCCAGGCCCGGCTGGACCGGCTGGAGCGCACCGGGGTGATCACCGGAACCGGTCCCGTGCTCTCCCCCGCGGCGCTGGGGCATCCGGTGTTGGCCTTCGTGCACATCGAGGTCACCCAGGGGCACCTGGACGAGGTCGGCGAGGCGCTGGCCGCCGTTCCCGAGATCATCGAGGCCTTTTCGATCACGGGCGGCGGGGACCTGCTGACCCGGGTGGCGGCCAGGGACAACGCGCACCTGGAGGACGTGATCCAGCGGCTGATCCGACTGCCCGGGGTGGTCCGCACCCGTACGGAGGTGGCGCTGCGCGAGCGCGTCGCGCACCGGCTGCTGCCGCTGGTCGAGTCCGTGGGACGGGCTGCACGCAAACCCTGACAGGATGGCCAGGACAGGCTCATGACCGGCAGGACGGGCAAAGCGGATGATTTCCGTCATATTCGATCTCGACGGCACCCTCGTGGACAGCGAACCGAACTACTACGAGTCCGGGCGGCGGACCCTGGCGCGGCACGGAATCCCCGATTTCACCTGGGAACAACACGCCCGCTTCATCGGCATCAGCACGCTGGAGACGCTGGAGGTCCTGAAGGACCGGTACGGGATCCCGGAGCCGGTGGAAGAGCTCCTGTCCGAGCAGAACGCCGCCTATCTGGAGCTGGCCCGGACCGGGACCGAGGCGTTCCCCGAGATGCGCAGGTTCGTGGAGCGGCTGCACACGGAGCGCGTCCCGATGGCGGTGGCGTCCGGGTCCTCGCGCGAGGCGATCGACGCGGTGCTGGCCGGAACGGGCCTGGACGCGCTGCTGACCACGGCGGTCTCGGCCGAGGAGGTGCCGCACGGCAAGCCCGCCCCCGACGTCTTCCTCGAAGCGGCCCGCCGGCTCGGCGCGGCCCCCGCCGACTGCGTGGTCGTCGAGGACGCAGCCCCGGGCGCGCAGGCAGCCCACGCGGCCGGCATGGCCTGCATGGCGATCCCGTACGTCCCCACCACCGCCGACGACCCGGCATTCGCGACGGCCGCCCTGCTCTTCCGCTCCGGGCACTCGGAGTTCACCGCGGAGACCGCCTACGCGTGGCTCTGCGAGCACCCGGCCGTCTGAAGCACCCGCGCCGAAATCACCGCGGGCCGATCAGAGCTCCGGCGATCGCCTGGCCGGTCGGCGCCGCCGTCAGGTAGGGCCGTACGTCGTGCGCCCGGGCCCCGTTGTGGATCGGCACGTCGCGTACCCGCTCCCCGAACCGGGGTCCGAGCTCCTTGGTCAGCGCGACGACGTCGCCCCGGTCAGCGACATTGGTCCAATGCCGCACGGGCGCGGGCCAGCGGCCCCGCCCCCGGGCGGGCTCGGGCCGGAGCCGGTCGAAGATCAGGTTCCGCACCCCGAGCGGGGATCCCAGGGTCACCAGTGACACGTCCGGCCGGTCCGGGCTCGCGCACAGGGTCTCGTACGCGACGACCGAACCGAGGGAGTGCGCGACGACCACCTCGGTCCGGTCCGTGACGGCCGCGGCGAGGCGCCCCTGAATCTCGCCACGCAGCGCGGGCTCGGTGAAGTACCGCCGGACCTGGCGGGCGGCGCCGATCATCAGGCGTTCGCCGATCCCGGCGAAGAAGGCGGAGTGGCTGAGCGCGTCCAGAGCCCGCTGGACAAGGTGCGGGGTCCGCAGCCGGGTGCGGTCGCCCGGGCCGGAGACCCGGGTCTCCAGAGTGGCGGCGTACTCCCACCACCGGAGCAGGAGTTCGCGCTCGATCCCGTCCTCGACGTCGCCCGCGTCGAGGTCCGGGGCACCGAGGCCGCGGTGGGCGGTGGGTCGGAACAGGTCTCCGTAGAAGGCCATCGCGACCTCCTCGCGGGGGACGCCCGGGTGCCCGGCCAGGCTGAGGCCGTCGGAAAGCGCGGGATACCACTCGGCGAGCAGGGTCTCGGGGCCCAGGACCTCCTGGGCGATGCCGTGGACGAGGACGATGCGGCTCACGGGCGGACCTCCGTCAGGCTGAGGGCGACGACGCCCATGTCGGTGGCGACGCAGACGCGTCCGGCGTGGTCAACGGTGAACCCGTTGATGCCGCTGCCGATGTGGATCTCCGTCGTCCAGCTGCCGGGGCGGGCCAAGTCCCAGACCCGCATCAGACCGTGCTGGTCGGCGGCGATGAGCGTGGCGACGCCCCGGACGTCGATGACGCGGATGGCGCCGACCACGGCGGAGAACGGCGGCAGCTCCGTGCGCAGCCGCCAGCCGCCCTGGTAGGTGTGGACGCGCAGGCTGCCGTCGCCCGATCCGGTGACGACGAGGTCCTCGCCCGCCGCCCGGGCCAGTTCGAGTCCGGTGGCACCGAGCTCGTGTCCGCCGAGCGGCTCGGCGAGCGGGCGGCCCGTCTCCAGGTCCCAGAGCCGGACGGTGCCGTCGTAGGAGCTGCTGGCGACGGTATGCGTCCCGCCCACGAGACCGGTGCGCAGCCCGGTGATGACGGAGGTGTGGCCGGTCATGGGGACGCCGAGCGGCGACTGGGTCTCCAGGTCCCAGGCGTGCAGGGCGAAGTCGCCGGAGACCGAGACCACGATCCGGCGGTCGCCCAGTGCGTACGTCGCGGCCCGCAGCGAGGTACCGGGCCGCTTCACCAGCCGGCGGCGCGGCTCCAGGGTCCACACGTCCGTGTACATCCAGCTGCTCCGTACCACCACGGTGTTCCCGCCCGGGCGGTCCGCCGTGACATGGCTGAGGGCCAGCGTGTCGAACGTGAACTGCGGCGCCACCTGCCGGCCGTCCGCCAAGTCATGGACGCGGACGGCGCCGTCGAGCCCTCCCGTCACGACCAGATCGCGACCGTGCTCACCGGCGACGATGTCGGCGGAGACCAGGGTCTGTTCCACTCCGCACAGCGGCTCTCCGATCGGGTGCAGGGCGGCGAGGTCCCAGACCCGCACGTCCAAGGAACCGGCGGTGATGACGACGGGCAGCCCGCCCGAATGGCCGAAGACCGGAGGGGTGTCGGCGCCGAGCGGGCCCCGCGAGCAGAACACCTCCAGGGGTGGTCCGAACGGGGCCCCCGTCTCCACGTTCCAGATCCGCACCGCGTTGTCGAGGCCGCTGGTGGCGAGGACGGACTCTCCCCCCATCTGCCCGAGGGTGCCCGCCATCACGAATCCGGTGTGACCGCGGAAGGGTCCCGCCAGCAGCTTCCCGTCGGCCACGTCGTGGACGTGCACGTTGTTCCCCGCGAGCGAGGCCAGGACGACGGCGCGCGAGTGGTGGAAGCCCACTCCCACGATCCGGGCGGACAGGGTCAGGTCCATGACTTCGAAGTGGGCCGCTCTCCGGGCGGCGGGGGCGGCTCCGTCAGCTGTGAGCTGCCACAGGTAGGCGTGGCCCAGGGAGGTGGACAGCACGATCTCCATCCCGCGCCCCGCGCGGCGCACGGCCAGGCGCCGGATACCGCCCACGTGACCGGCCAGCGGGACGCCGACGGGCGTACCGGAGGCGGCGTCCCAGACCCGGGCCGTGCCGTCCTCGCTGCCGCTGACCACGACGGACCTGCCGTCCAGCTCGCCGAAGGCGAGACAGCGCACCGCGTTGGTGTGCCCGGCCAACACCAGGTCCCCGCCGGGACCGCGCAGCGGGTCCCACAGGCGGACGGTGGTGTCGGAACCGCCCGTGGCCACCCTCGGTCGGACGTGGACCATCTCGCAAGCCACCGCCGTGACCTGCCCCGTGTGGCCCTCCATCGGGGCGCCGAGCTGATCACGGGTGTGCAGGTCCCAGACGCGGGCCGTGCCGTCCTCGCTCCCGGTGACGGCCAACGGGCGGCCGGGCCCGGCGCAGAAGGCGATGGCGGAGACGGGCTGGGTGTGGCCTTCCGGTGGCTGGTCCGCCGTCAGGTCCCAAATCCGGGCCGTCCGGTCGTCGCCGACCGTCACCGCGAACGCGGCCTCGCCGTGATGGGCGAGCGCCGCAGCCCTGATGTCTTCCACATGGCCGCGCAGCTGATGGGCGAGGGGTTGCAGGGTACGCAGGTCCCACAGGCGGGCGCTGCGGGTGCCGCTGGTCAACGCCACGGGCCTGCCCCGGAGTCCGCCGACCGAAGCGGAGAACACCCCGCTGCGGGTGATGTGGACGTGCGCCATCACCGGCTCGCCGATCTGGCGGCGCTCGGCGAGGTCCCAGCGGCTGAGCATGCCCGCCTCGTCGCCGACCAGCGCCACGGTCCGGCCGTCGAGCTCCGTCGCGCACACCGCCGTGACCGCCATCGCCGGGCCGATCAGCGGGCTGCCGTCGAGGCGGGCGTCACCGCCGTCGAGGATCCCGGAGAGGTCCCAGACGTGGACGGCCTTGTCCTCGCCACCGGTGACGGCGATGGGCCGGCCGTCGAGCTCGCCCAGGTCCGCCGCGCGCACGGAGCGGCGGTGGGCGCTGAGATCACGCCCGAGCTGGCGGCGCTCGACCAGGTCCCACACCCGGGCGGTGCCGTCCGCGCTGGCGGTCAGCACCACTGGGTGACCGCGCACCGCACCGACCACGATGGACTCGACGCGGTTGGTGTGGCCCGTGAGCGGCGCACCGTACTCCTGGCCGGCGGAAAGGTCCCAGATCCTGACGACCCCGTCGTCTCCTCCCGTCAGCGCCACGGTGTAGTCGCCCAGTTCACCGATGGCGATGGCGCTCACAGCGATGCCGACCGGCAGCGGATCGCCGATCTGACGCTGCGCCTGGAGGTCCCAGACGCGGGCCGTGCGGTCCATGCTGCCGGTGACGGCGATGGGGCGGCCGTCAAGGAGGCCGACCGCCACGCAGGCCACCGTACGTGCGTGCCCGGCCAGCAGCCGGTGGACCCCGCTCGTCGACCACCAGGCCCAGCGTGCCGACCAGGGCCGGATGACGGCGAGTTCCTCCACCCTGTCGGCGAGCCGGTCCGCCCCGCAGCGCCGGGCCGACAACTGGAGGTCGGCGGCGCGTTCGCCGAGCGGGCGGTCGGCGGTGAGCCGGTGGGCGACCTGTTCGTAGGCGCCCCGGACCCGGCGGGCCCCCTCGCCCTCGATGGCGGCGAACGCCCGCAGGAGCGACAGCGGTTCGCAGGCCAGCAGGAAGCCGGGGTCCTCGACCAGCTCGGCGAGCCGGCCCGCCTCCGCCGCGTGCGTGGCCAAGTGCTGGCGCACGTACGCCACAGCGGCGAACCAGTCCGGGTGTCCCTCGGCCGCTCCGGGAACCAGCGACCGCAACGCGTCCACCACCGACTGCTGGATCTCGGCGGGCGGCCGGTCGGCCGTGGCGCGCAAGTGCTCGGCCAGGGCCTTGTGGTAGAGCCGGTACACCGAGCGCCGGTCGTCGTCCACGACTTCCGCGATGTACGCCTCCGCGACGTCGAGCAGCCAGCTGACGTCCTGCTCCTCGCAGGGCACGCCGGAGATCACCGAGCTCAGTGCGGTCCACACCCGACCTCGCGGCAGCCCCTTGCCCTCCGAGAAGGCCAGCGCCAGCAGCATCCGCCGGACCCGGGGCTCGTCGGGGCCGAAGCGGGCCAGGTAGTCGTCGAAGGCTTCGCCGACCTCGCTGGGCAGTGCCTCGGCCCAGCCCGGCTTCGTGATGTCGACCGCGGTCTCGTCGGAGCGCAGCGTACGGGCCGTGGTGCGGGCGTACAGGTACACCCCGGCGGCCTTGTCGGCCACACCGCGCGCCACCGCCCGGGCCAGTTCGGGACGACCGCGGTAGGGGGTGCGTACGTCGGCCTCCTCGGCGGCGAGCAGGACCCGGGCCACATACCCGGTGACGTCCTCGCGCCCGGCCCGGTACTCCTCGCGGTCCAGGTCCATGCAGACGAAGGTGGGACCGAGCGGGGTGACGAGCTCGTGCCGGGTACCGACGAGCAGGCGCACACCCTGGATCTCCGACATGGGGCGCAGCAACTCACGGGTGATCCGGCGGGGCTCACCGTGGCCCCCGGCGTCCGCGGCGGTGTCCGAGCCGGCCTCGTCCACGGCGTCGACGACGATGATCAACGGCGGCCCCTGGCGACCGCGCCGGGTGAGCTCCTGGAGCAGGGCGGCCGCGCCGTCGGCCTCGGTGCCGAGCGCGGCGGCGATCCGGTCCACCACCTCTTCGAGCCGTTTGTGACGGGCGTGTACGGCGGCGGTGACACAGCGCTCGGGGACGACGGTACGCGGATCCCCGCCCGTGAGGTCCAGCCGGGCCCGGTACGCCGGGTCGGAAAGGGCCACGATCCGGCCGAGGACCGCGGACTTGCCGCATCCCGGGCTGCCGGTGACGACCCGTCCCCGCCCGTCGCCGTCGGAGGCCGTCAGCCAGCCCACCAGCTCGGACAGCACGGTCACGCGGCCGCTGAAGTAGAGGCCCTGCTCGGACTCGAACTCCACGCCGCGCGAGCGGGGGCCGAAGTGCTCGCTGAGGTCGCGGGCGACGACGCGACGCTGGACCTCCAGGTCGGTACCGAGCGGCGGTAACTCTTCGCGGTAGCCGACGTTGGCGAGGAAGGGCGCGAGACCCGTGACCAGGCCACTGGCCAGTTCTGCCCGCTGCCCGCGGCCTTCGGCTTCGAAGCGTTCGTTTACTGCCTTCACGAGCTCGGTCAGGTCAAGGTATTGCTGACGCTGTCCGGTGCGTTCGGTCGTAGTGTCGATCGCCGTTCCTAGCGCAGCCACGAAGGCGCCATCGTCGGCGACGTCCTTGCGGCGGGCCGAGGCCAGGAACCAGAGGCCGGCGGAGGTGTCGGCGGCCGCGCCCCGGTACACGATGGTCTGCAGAGCGACGGCGGAGGCGTCCGCGCTGCCCGCGCCCGCAGAACAGGTGTCGAGGATCAGCAGCAGGTGGCGCAGGCCGCCCTTGCAGAGGGTGCGGACGAGGTCCTCGGTGGCCAGGGCAGTGGCAGCGAGGTTGGCGTCCTGCGAGTCCCAGCAGAGCAGGTAGTGCCGGTCGCGCTCTTCCACGGCGCCGTGTCCGGCGAAGTAGACCACCACGACGTCCTCGCCCGTGAGCGCGGTGTCGGCGGACCAGTGGCGGAGCTTCTGGCGCAGCTGCTCAGCGCCGTCGTACTCACCGAGTCCGACGAGGACCGGGACGTAGCCGAAGGACCCGAAGAGCGCTGACACCTCACGGATGTCGGAGGGGACGGAGGCGAGCTGCTCTTCGGGGGGAAGGTGCAGGTACCTGCCGCTGCCCATGCCGATGAAGAATCGTCGCCCCACCCAGCCGCCCCCGCCGCTCGCCGCGCTCGCCCCTGACGTCCTCCGACCTTAGCGAGCACTCCGCCCTCGCGCAGGACCATCGGGCGGGCGGGAAGATCTCACCGGGCAAACAAGTTGGTAGAACCGTGAACGAAATGGTGCGGGGTACGGAGGCCGTCGACGTGGTGGTCGTCGGCGCTGGTCAGGCGGGCTTGTCCAGTGCGTACCACTTGGCGCGGGCGGGGATCGAGCACGTGGTGCTCGACCACGCGCCGCGTCCCGGCGGCGCATGGCAGTTCCGCTGGCCCTCGCTGACGTACGGCAAGGTGCACGGGATGCACGCGCTGCCGGGCATGGAGCTCACGGACGCCGACCCGCTGCGGCCGTCCTCTGCGGTGATCGGCGAGTACTTCGGCGCCTACGAGGACCGGTTCGGGATGCGCGTACGCCGACCGGTGGACGTCACCGCCGTACGGGACGGCGGCGACGGGCGGCTTCGGGTGGAGTCCTCGGCCGGGACCTGGTCCGCGCGGGCCTTGATCAACGCGACCGGGACCTGGGACCGGCCGTTCTGGCCCCGCTACCCGGGCCAGGAGACCTTCCGGGGCCGCCAGTTGCACACCGCGAACTACCCGGGTCCGCAGGAGTTCGCCGGGGCGCGGGTGATCGTCGTGGGCGGCGGCACCTCGGCGGTGCAGCACCTACTGGAGATGGCCGAGGAGGCGGCGGAGACCACCTGGGTGACGCGTCGGCCCCCGGTGTTCCGCGACGGGAGCTTCGGCGAGGCCGAGGGCCGGGCCGCGGTGGCCCTGGTCGACGAGCGGGTGCGCCGGGGCCTGCCCCCGCAGAGCGTGGTCAGCGTGACCGGGCTCCCGCTGAACGAGGCCGTCCGGGCCGGGCTGGCCTCGGGAGTGCTGGACCGGCGGCCCGCGTTCGACCGGATCACGGCGACGGGCGTCGCCTGGGCGGACGGGCGGCAGGTGGAAGCCGATGTGATCCTGTGGGCCACCGGATTCCGGGCCGCCATCGACCACCTGGCCCCGCTGCACCTGCGCGAACCCGGCGGCGGCATCCGGGTCGAGGGCACCCGGGCGGTCCGGGACGAGCGGATCCACCTGGTCGGATACGGCCCGTCGGCATCGACGATCGGCGCCAACCGCGCGGGCGGAGCCGCCGCCCGCGGGATCCGCCGCCTGCTCGGCCGTGGCACCGGCGGCTCCGCCAGCGCCGACGGCGGCCGCGACCGGGCCGCCACCCGCTACGTCTAGCCGGCGCGGGGGCCCGCCTGGGCGCGCGCGGCATGGCCACCGGCCCCTGCGCCTGGACTGGCACCTGAACTGGCACCGGCAGCGGCCCGGATGCGGTTGAACTCCGCGACGTGCTTCTTGTGCTCCTCGTACGTCGCCGAGAAACGGGTGTCCCCACGCTTCACGGTGACGAAGAACAGCCAATCACCGGGCGTCGGCGCGACGGCAGCGGCGATGGCCTCCAGGCCGGGGCTGTCGATCGGCGTCGGCGGGAGCCCTTGGCGTTCATAGGTGTTGAAGGGGCTGTCGATCCGGGTCTCGCTGAGCTTGGTGTCCACCGTGCTGCGGTTCAGCGCGTAGTTGATGGTGGAGTCCATCTGGAGGGGCATCGACCGCGCCAGCCGGTTGTGCACCACCCGGGCGACCTTGCCCTGGTCGGCTCGGGATTCGGCTTCCGCCTCGATGATGCTGGCGAGCGTGGCCGTCTGGTAGGGGGTCATCCCGTGCGCCTTGGCACCGTCGGCGACGGTCTTGGTCGCGAGCTTCCGATTGGCCGTCTGCACCATGTACGCGAGCACGGTGGAGGGCGTGGACTTCGATGTCACCGGGTACGTCGCCGGGAACAGGAAGCCCTCTGGGTTGCCCTTCGCCTCCGCGGGAAGGGCCAGACCGGCCGTGGGGACGGCCGCCTTGGTGGAACCTGCCGGGAGCTTCAGCTCGCGGTCGATCGCCGCGTACACCTGCGGCGCCCGCCAGCCCTCGGGAATGGTCAACTGGCGCGGCTTCTCGGGAGCTTCCGCGCTCCGCAGCAGCGGAAGCAGTGCGGCCGCACCGATGGCGAGCAGCATGCCGAGGAAGAGCGCCAGACGGCCCCGGCGGGTGAGCCGGGAACGACGCCGTGGCGGCCGGTACTCATGACGCATGCAGGCACGCTAACCCGCGAAGCGGGATATTCCCGACATCACCCCCGCGCGTCCGTCACATGATCACACCTTTACCGGCGCCGGCTGCGCGGTCCCCTCGGCCGGCCCGTCGGCCTTGGCCACCGATATCTCGCGGACGACCCGGGTCGTGGCTACCTCCGGCGGGAGTGCGGCTTCCCGGTCCCGGCGGACCAGGGCCGCGTACCGGCCGTCCGCCTCCAGCAGTTCCTCATGCGTACCGCGCTCGGCGATCCGCCCCTTGTCCAGGACGACGATCTGGTCGGCATCGCGGACGGTGGAGAGCCGGTGCGCGATGGTGATCGTGGTGCGGCCTTGGGACAGGTTGTCGATGGCCCGCTGCACGGCATGCTCGGTGCGGGTGTCGAGGGCACTGGTGGCCTCGTCGAGGATCAGCACCGGCGGGTCGCGCAGGATGGTGCGGGCAATGGCGAGGCGCTGCTTCTCGCCTCCGGAGAAGCGGTAGCCGCGCTCCCCGACCAGGGTGTCGTATCCGTCGGGCAGGGACTCGATGTGCTCGTGGATCTGGGCAGCCCGGGCCGCTTCGGCGATCTCCTCGTCGGTGGCGTCCGGCTTCGCGAAGCGGAGGTTGTCCGCGACCGAGGCGTGGAAGAGGTAGGTCTCCTGGGACACCACGCCTATGGAGCGGGCCAACGAGTCGAAGTCGAGGTCGCGCACGTCCACCCCGTCAAGGGCGACCCGGCCGCCGGTCACGTCGTAGAGCCGAGGCACGAGGTAGCTCAGGGTGCTCTTGCCGGAGCCGGTCGGGCCGACCACGGCGAGCGACCCGCCGGCCGGGACGGTGATGTCGATGCCCTCCAGCGTGGGCCCGTGCTTGGCGTCGTACGCGAAGTGCACGTCCTCCAGGCGGACCTCGCCCTTGGCCCGGTCCAGGCGCACCGCGTCCTCGCGCTCGGTGATGTCCACCGGCAGGTCGAGGTACTCGAAGATCCGGCCGAACAAGGCGAGCGAGGTCTGGATCTGCACTCCGGTCGACAGCAGACTCACGGCGGGCCGGAACAGGCCCTGCTGGAGCGTGACGAAGGCGACGAGGGTGCCGACCGAGAGCGAGGGGGCGCCCGACTGGAGCGCCATGCCGGCGGCCCAGTAGATGAGCGCGGGCATGGCGGCCATGACGATGCCTATGGTGGACATGCGCCAGCGCCCGGCCATGCTGGAGCGCACCTCAAGGCCGACGAGCCTCTCGGACTCGTCGGAGAAGGACCGGGTCAGCGAGTCGGCGCGGCCCATGGTGCGACCGAGCAGGATACCGCTCACCGACAGCGATTCGGTGACCGTCGCGGCCATGGCGGCCATCTGCTTCTGCCGTTGCAGGGTGATCTTCTTGCGCTCGCGGCCGACCCGCCGGCTGATCCACACGAACAGCGGCAGCAGGAGCAGCGAGACGAGGGTGAGCCGCCAGTCGAGTGCCAGCATCGCGACGATCGAGGCGATCACTGCCGTCAGGTTGGAGACGAGAGAGGTCGCGGTGGAAGTGACGGTCGCCTGCATGCCGCCGATGTCGTTGGCTATGCGGGACTGCACCTCGCCGGTCCGGGTGCGGGTGAAGAAGGCCAGCGGCATCCGCTGGAGCTGGGCGTACACGGCGGTGCGCAGGTCGTGCATGACGCGCTGGCCGACGGTGGTGGAGATCAGGGTCTGGAGCACGCCGAAGACGCTGGTGACGACGGCGGTCAGGATCATTCCGAACGCCAGCAGGGTGAGCAGCCCGGTACGCCCCTGCGGGATGGCGACGTCCAGGATCGCCTTCAGCAGGAACGGCGAAGCCACCGCGACGAGCGACGAGGCGCAGACGAGCAGTCCGACGACGGCGAGGCGGCCCCGGTAGGGGCGGAACAGACCCACGATCCGGCGCAGCTCACGCGGCTGCTCGTCGGGCGCGGGGCGGTTGGGGTCGAGTGCTTCTTTCGATGGGGTCCATTTCGGCTCTTCGGGGCGCATGGGCCTCCTTCTGGCGAGACCTGACAAGACTCGAATGAGCATAGCTCATTGTTACCTATGCTCACAATGAATCTGGTCCTGGTACTGTTCCCCAGTATGAGGACCGCTTCCGAAACCGACAGCACGGACGGCGTGCTCGCCGAGCAGCTGCTGCGGCTGACCCGTCGGCTCCACCGGATCCAGAAGCGCCATCTGGAACCGCTCGGCATCACCCCCGCCCAGAGCCGGCTCCTGCGCCTCGTCTCGCACTACGACGGCGAGCAGCCGCCCCGGATGGCGGACCTCGCCGCCCGCCTGGAAGTCGTGCCCCGGGCCGTGACCACGCTGGTGGACGGCCTGGAAGCCGCTGAGTGCGTGCGCCGCGCGCCCGACCCGGCGAACCGGCGCGTCATACGGATCGAGCTCACGGACACGGGCCGCGCCACGCTGCGCCGGCTGCGCAACGCGCGAACCGACGCGGCAGAGGAGATCCTGGCTCCGTTGACCGCCGAGCAGCGTGACGTGCTCGGCGGCCTGCTGAACGCTCTGACCGACGCCCCGGCGGAGCGCCGCTGCTGAGTACGCCGCCCCGGATCGGGAGAGGTTCCTCGGACTAGGCCGAACGAGTAGGCGAGGGGTCGCGCATGCCGCTGCTGGAACCGAGGCCCCGTGCCCTGCGCCCCCGCGGCATCGGCGGCCCCGCCCACGACCGGGTCCCCGAGCACCTCGCCGCCGGGACCCCGGAACCCCTGCGCACCGAACTGACGGAGCTGCTGGGCGCCGAGAAGGTGCTGTGGAAGGTCTCCCACCTGGTCCGCTACGCCTCCGACGCCTCGCCGTACCGGTTCGTACCGCAGGTGGTGGTGATCGCCGAGGACATCGACGACGTCTCCGCGGTCCTCTCGTACGCCCACGGCCGCGGGCGCGAGGTCGTCTTCCGCGCCGCCGGGACCTCGTTGAACGGCCAGGCCCAGGGCGAGGACGTCCTGGTCGACGTACGCCGCCACTGGGCGGGCATCGAAGTCCTGGAGGAGGGCCGCCGCGCCCGGATCCGGCCCGGCACCACCGTGGCGCGGGCCAACGCCGCTCTCGCCCGGCACGGCCGCGTCCTCGGCCCCGACCCGGCGAGCGCCGTCGCCTGCACCCTCGGCGGAGTCGTCGCCAACAACGCCTCCGGCATGACGGCGGGGACCACGAGGAACTCGTACCGCACGCTGTCCTCCCTCACCTTCGTGCTGCCCGGCGGCACCGTCGTGGACACCGCCGATCCATTGGCGGACGAGGAGCTCGCGCGTGCCGAACCCGCGCTGTGCCGCGGGCTGATGGAGATCAAGCGGGAGATCGAGGACGACCCGGAACTCGTCGCCCGGATCCGGGCCAAGTACGAGATCAAGAACACCACCGGGTACCGCCTCGACGCGTACCTGGACGGCACCACCCCCGTCGAGATCCTGCGCGGTCTGATGGTCGGCTCGGAGGGCACGCTCGGGTTCATCGCCGAGGTCGTCTTCGACACGGTGGCGCTGGACCGCAAGCTCAGCAGTGCGCTGCTCTTCTTCCCCTCGCTGCCCGCCGCGGCGGCCGCCGTACCGCTCTTCAACGAGGCGGGCGCCCTCGCCGTGGAGGTGATGGACGGCAACACCCTGCGCGCCTCGGTCAGCGTCGAGGGCGTGCCCGCCGACTGGGCCGGGCTCCCCAAGGACACCACCGCCCTGCTGGTGGAGTTCCGTGCCCCGGACGAAGCGGGCCGCACGGTGTACGAACGGCGCGCGGCCGAGGTCCTCGCCGGGCTGGAGCTGGTGGCTCCGGTGGCCTCCGTCACCAACACCTTCACCCGCGACGCGCGGACGATCAACGGATACTGGAAGGCCCGCAAGGCGTTCGTCGCCGCCGTCGGCGGTGCCCGCGCCTGCGGCACCACCCTGATCACCGAGGATTTCGCGGTGCCGCCCTCCCGGCTGGCGGAGGCCTGCGAGGCGCTCCTCGCACTCCAAGCCGAGCACGGCTTCGACGCGGCCGTCGCCGGTCACGCGGCCCACGGCAATCTGCACTTCCTGCTCGCCTTCGACGCCGCGAAGCCCGCCGACGTCGAGCGGTACGGGGCCTTCATGGACGCCTTCTGCCGGCTGACGGTGGAGCGGTTCGACGGCTCGCTGAAGGCCGAGCACTCCACCGGCCGCAACATGGCGCCCTTCCTCGAACTGGAGTGGGGGCCCCGGGCCACCGAGCTGATGTGGAGGACGAAGCAGGTCGTCGATCCGGACGGGCTGCTCGCACCGCGCATCCTCCTCGACCGCGACCCGGCGGCCCACCTGCGCGGGCTGAAGACGATTCCGAAGGTGGAGGCGGAGGTCGACCCGTGCATCGAGTGCGGCTTCTGCGAACCGACGTGCCCGAGCGGGGACCTGACGACCACACCCCGCCAACGGATCGTGCTGCGCCGGGAAATGATGCGCCAGCAGCCGGGCTCCCACGTGCTGGACGGGCTGCTCGACGCATACGGCCACGACGCCGTGGACACCTGCGCGGGCGACTCCACCTGCAAGCTGGCCTGCCCCGTCGGAATCGACACGGGTGCACTGATGCGGGACTTCCGCCACCGGCGGCACGGCCCCCGCGAGGAGCGGGCCGCCGCACTCGCCGCGCAGCGGTTCAAGACCGTGGAGGGCGCCGCCCGGCTGGCCGTGGCCGCCGCCGACAAGATTACGAACCGGGTCGGGGACCGGGTCCTGGAGGCGGTCACCGGGCTCGCCCGGAAGGTCGTACGGCGCGACCTGGTTCCGCAGTGGCTGCCGCAGATCCCCGGCGCAGCCGCCCGGAGCCTGCCCCGGACGGGGCGGGTGGGCGCGGCGGCCGTGTACTACCCGGCGTGCGTGAACCGGATCTTCGGCGGGCCCGGGGGGCGGCCCGGCCCCTCCCTGCCCGAGGCGGTGGTGGCGGTCTCGGAGCGGGCCGGGAAGCCGGTGTGGATCCCCGACGACGTCGCGGGTACCTGCTGCGCGACGATCTGGCACTCCAAGGGCTACGACGCCGGGACCCGGCTGATGGCCAACCGGATCGTGGAGGCCGCCTGGGGGTGGACCGCCGGCGGGCGGCTGCCGCTGGTGGTCGACGCCTCCTCGTGCGCGCTGGGCGTCGCACACGAGGTCGTCCCGTACCTGACGGACGACAACCGGGCCCTGCACGCGGAGCTGACGGTCGTCGACTCGGTCGTGTGGGCGGCGGACGAGCTGCTCCCGCACCTGGAGGTCCGGCGCACGGTGGGCTCGGCCGTGCTCCACCCGACCTGCTCGATGCACCACTTGGGCGACGAGCCGCAGCTGCGGGCGGTGGCCGAGGCCTGTGCGGCGGAGGTGGTGGTTCCGGACGATGTGGGCTGCTGCGCCTTCGCCGGCGACCGGGGCATGCTGCATCCGGAGCTGACGGCCTCGGCGACGGAGCGCGAGGCGGCGGAGGTGACCTCGCGCGCGTTCGACGTGCATCTGTCGGCGAACCGGATGTGCGAGGTGGGCATGGACCGGGCCACCGGCCGCAGTTACCACTCGGCTCTGCTGGAACTGGAGTGGGCGACTCGTCCTTGACCTGGCGGTGCGCGGCCAGACACACCGCACACTCCACTGCGTAGGGCCTTGGCCAACGCAAAATCGATTGCCCGGGGCCGGTCCGGAAGGCGAACCTTGCACGGTTTGGACCACTCGACCAGTCATGGGGCGTCATGCAGATCAGCGATCTTCCGTATCCGGATCCCGGGGTACCCGACGCCCGCTCCGGCCCGCGCTTCCTGGTGTGGCTGGGACGTGGCCAACTCGGCGGACAGGTCAGGAGCCTGTGCTGGGGGCTGGTGCACTTCTGCGGCATCGCCGGGCTGCCGTACGTGGTGGGCCTGGGCGTCGACGCGGTCATACAGCGCGACGGCACCCGCCTGCTGCTGGTCGGCGCGCTCCTGGCACTGATCGGCGTCGCCATCTCCGTCGGCGACGCGATGCTCCACCGGACGGCCGTCACCAACTGGATCACCGCCGCCGCGCGAGTCCAGCAACTACTCGCCCGCAAGACCGCCGAGCTGGGCTCCGCCCTGACCCGGCGGGTCGCGGCGGGCGAAGTGGTCGCGGTCTCCACCGGTGACGTGGAGAAGATCGGCTGGTTCGTCGAGGCGGTCTCCCGTTTCCTCGCCGCCGCCTTCGCCGTCGTCGTCATCTGTGTCGGCCTGCTCTTCTACGCGCCCTCGATCGGTGTGGTCGTCGCGATCGGCGTCCCCGTGCTCGCCCTGTCCGTGCTGCCGCTGCTGCCGCGCGCCACCCAACGCGCCGACATCCAGCGCGAGAAGGCCGGCAAGGCCACCGAACTGGCCTCCGATACCGTGGCCGGCCTGCGGGTACTGCGCGGCATCGGCGGCGAGGAGCTGTTCCTGGGCCGCTACCGCGAGGCCTCTCAGGAGGTCCGCAAGGCGGCCGTGCGCAGCGCCCGGATGTGGGCGCTGATCTCCGCGATCCAGGTGCTGCTCCCGGGCGCCCTGCTGATCACCGTCGTCTGGTACGGCTCCGTGCTCGTGCTGGACGGCCGGCTGGCGGTCGGTGAACTCGTCGCCGCCTTCAGCGCGGTGGCCACGATGCTCTATCCGCTCCGGCACTTCGAGGAGATCGCGATGGCGTACTCCTTCTCCCGGCCCTCCGCCCAGCGGGCCGCTCGGGTGCTGTCGCTGACGCGTACGGACGCGCCCGAGCCGAAGGCGCCCGCCACCCCGGCGGCGCAGGCCCCGGCCCCGGGCGGGGACCTGTACGACCCCGCGACCGGGCTGCTGGCCCCGGCGGGCCGGTTCACCGCCGTGGTGTGCGGGGATCCGGACCTGGCGGGCCGGCTCGCCGAACGCCTCGGCGGCCACCCGGCGGACGACGGGTCCGCCGCCGACCGGGTTTCGGTGCTGCTGGGCGGGGTCGCTCTGGATGATCTCGCGCTGGACACCGCGCGCACGCTGGTCCTCGTCCAGGACAAGGACCCGGTGCTGCTGTCCGGCACCCTGCGCGAGCTGTTCGCCGTACCGGCGTCCGGAGCCGTCGAGCCCGGGGCGGCGCTGGCCGCCGCCCAGTGCGGGGACGTCCTGGACGCGCTGCTGCAGTCGGCGCCGGACGGGGTGGACGACCCGATGGACGCGCGGATCACCGAACGCGGCCGGTCCCTGTCCGGCGGGCAGCGCCAGCGGCTCGCCCTGGCGCGGTCCCTGGCCACCGACCCGGAGGTGCTGGTGCTGGACGAGCCGACCTCGGCGGTCGACTCGCACACCGAGGCGCGGATCGCGGACGGGATCGCAGCGCTGCGGGCCGGGCGGACAACGGTGGTGCTGGCCTCCTCGCCGCTGCTCCTGGACCGGGCCGACCGGGTGGTCCTGATCCACGACGGCACGGTCGCCGCGACCGGTACGCACCGCGAACTGATGCACGGCGAACCGCTCTACCGGGCGGTGGTCACGCGCGAGACCGACGAGGAGCAGCGGGTGGCCCGCATCGAACTGACCCGGCTGGAAGAAACCCAGCTGGAAAAGACACTGACAGAGATCGAGGAATCGGCATGATCGGCGTGGCGCCGCCGCAATACGATCCGGCGGCCCCCGAATCGGCCGCCACCCTGCCCGTGGGCTCGACGGCGACCGTACGGGGCTATGTGCGCGGCCTGTTCCGGCGGCACCGGCCGGCCTTCGTGCTGCTGGTGACGGTCAACGCGGTCGCGGTGACCGCCTCCATGGTCGGCCCGTACCTGCTGGGCCGTGTCGTGGACCAGCTGGCCGCGGGGGCGCGCGAGCTCCATCTGGGTCGCGTGGCCCTGCTGTTCGCGCTGGCCCTCGTGGTCCAGACGTTCTTCGTCCGGCTGGTCCGGCTGCGAGGAGCGATGCTCGGCGAGGAGATGCTGGCCGATCTCCGCGAGGACTTCCTGGTGCGGGCCGTGGGCCTGCCGCCGGGCGTGCTGGAACGGGCCGGCACCGGTGACCTGCTGTCCCGGATCACCACCGACATCGACCGGCTGGCCAACGCCATGCGGGAAGCCGTTCCGCAGCTGGCGATCGGCGTGGTCTGGGTGGGGCTGCTCTTCGGCGCGCTCGCCGTGACCGCGCCACCGTTGGCCCTGGCCGCGCTGGTCGCGCTGCCGGTGCTGGTGATCGGCTGCCGCTGGTACTTCCGGCGGGCGCCGTCGGCCTACCGCTCGGAGGCGGCCGGGTACGCGGCGGTCTCGGCCGCGCTCACCGAGACGGTGGACGCCGGCCGCACGGTCGAGGCGCACCGGCTCGGGCCGGGCAGGATCGCCCTGTCGGAGCGGCGGATCAAGGAGTGGACCGCGTGGGAGCGGTACACGTTGTTCCTGCGGACGGTCCTGTTCCCCGTCGTCAACGTCACGTACGTGACGATCCTCGGCTCCGTGCTGATGATCGGCGGCTACTGCGTGCTCCAGGGGTGGATCTCGGTGGGGCAGATGACCACGGGTGCACTGCTGGCGCAGATGATGGTCGATCCGATCGGCCTGATCCTGCGCTGGTACGACGAGCTCCAGGTCGCCCAGGTGTCCCTGGCCCGCCTGGTGGGCGTGCGGGAGATCGAGCCGGACGCGGGAGACGCGGGTGTCTCCCCGGCGGGGCGGGACGTCCGGGCCGACGAGGTCCGCTTCGGCTACCGCGAGGGTGTGGACGTGCTGCACCAGGTGTCCATGTCCGTGCCGCCGGGCACGCGGATGGCGCTCGTCGGCCCTTCCGGGGCGGGCAAGTCCACGCTGGGCCGGTTGCTGGCGGGCATCTACGCGCCGCGGACGGGCGAGGTGACCCTGGGCGGGGCGCAGCTGTCGCGGATGCCCGCGGAGCGGGTGCGCGAGCAGGTGGCGCTGGTCAACCAGGAGCACCACGTGTTCGTGGGCTCGCTGCGGGACAACCTTCGGCTGGCGCGTACCGGGGCGGGTGACGCGGAGCTGTGGGAGGCGCTGGGCGCGGTGGACGCGGACGGCTGGGCCAGGGCTCTGGAGAGCGGTCTGGACACCGAGGTGGGCTCGGGTGCGACGGCGCTGACCCCGGCGCAGGCGCAGCAGATCGCGCTGGCCCGGCTGGTGCTGGCGGACCCGCACACGCTGGTGCTGGACGAGGCCACCTCGCTGCTGGACCCGCGGGCCGCACGGCATTTGGAGCGCTCGCTGGCCCGGGTGCTGGACGGCCGTACGGTCATCGCGATCGCCCACCGGCTGCACACCGCGCACGACGCGGATGTGATCGCGGTGGTCGAGGGCGGCCGGATCAGCGAACTGGGCTCGCACGACGAGCTGGTCGCGGCGGACGGCGCGTACGCGGCGCTGTGGCGCTCCTGGCACGGCTGACCCGGCCCCCGCACCGGTCGTCGTACGAGGCCCCGGTCCCCGCTGCTGCGGGGGACGGGGCCTCCGTCGTGCTGGACGCGCTAGATAAAGCCGAGGGCGGAGGCTCCGCCTATGCCGCCGAGCAGCATGAACACGGGCATGAGGACCTTGAGCTCGACCCAGCTGCCGGCCCGGAAGCGCATTCCCTTGGGCGGGCCGATGGGGTACCAGCGCTTTCCGGCGATCGGCAGGGGCCACAGGACGGGGCAGCCGGAGACGGTCAGTGCGTCGCCGATGTCGTGGACCAGGGCGCCGAGCAGGATCGGCAGGCCGAGCCAGAGGTACTCCTGGCCGGGTTCCGTGAACAGCCAGCCGGCGCCGTTGCCGGGCTGGTCGAGGACTCCGGCCAGGATCCAGGCGCTGGTGGCGCCGAGGAGCCAGACGAGGACGTCGCTGGACATCCGGGCGGCCCGCCACAGCAGGCCTTCGACGGCCAGGACCAGGTGGACGAAGAGCAGGACGAGTACGCCCCAGCGGTCGGTGGTGACCGCGAGCGCGGAGGAGCCTGCGCCGATCAGGACGGCCCACAGCCAGGTGTGCGTCAGGGTGCGGTGGCCGCCGGTGCGGCGGGCGTCCTTCGGGGCACGGGTGGCCTTGTAGACGGCGTACGAGATCTTGTCGACCACCTCGCACAGGCCCCGGGAGAGCGGGCCGAAGGCGCGCGAGATCGTCGCCGACTTGTGGTCCAGGTCGGGGGCGAGGGCTGCGCCGGCGCAGATGAGCGCGCCGACGACGAGGACCGGCCAGGGCATCGGGTGTCCGGCGGCCGCGGCCGCCGCTCCCACCCCCAGCCAGGCTGCCGCCCCGGACAGTGAGTGCGCCGGACCCATCATGGTCGTTCCCCGCCCCAGTCGTGTGGTGGTCGGGCCCCGTTGACGGTTTCGTTCGGGCCCGGTCAACGGCACAGCGTACCGTCGGTGATCTTCGATGCGTCCGCCGGTTCCCTCTTCCGGCAGGAAGCCAGGCAAGATGGGGGGTGTGACCCTCATTGATCAGCTCCCGCCGAACGCCGACCCCGACGCCCTCTTCGAGGCTTTCTCCTCGTGGGCCGAGGATCAGGGCATCACCCTGTACCCGGCTCAGGAGGAGGCGCTGATCGAGGTCGTCTCCGGGGCGAACGTGATCTTGTCCACCCCGACCGGCTCCGGCAAGAGCCTCGTCGCGACGGGCGCGCACTTCACCGCCCTCGCCCAGGACAAGGTGACCTTCTACACCGCGCCGATCAAGGCGCTGGTGTCGGAGAAGTTCTTCGACCTGTGCAAGCTCTTCGGCACCGAGAACGTCGGCATGCTGACCGGCGACGCCTCCGTGAACGCCGATGCCCCGGTGATCTGCTGCACCGCCGAGGTGCTGGCCTCCATCGCCTTGCGCGACGGCAAGTACGCCGACATCGGCCAGGTCGTCATGGACGAGTTCCACTTCTACGCGGAACCGGACCGGGGCTGGGCCTGGCAGATCCCCCTGCTGGAGCTGCCGCAGGCGCAGTTCGTCCTGATGTCGGCGACCCTCGGCGACGTGAAGCGGTTCGAGGAGGACCTGACCCGCCGGACCGGCCGCCCGACCTCGGTGGTCCGCTCCGCGACGCGGCCCGTCCCGCTGTCGTACGAGTACGTCACGACGCCGATCACCGACACGATCACCGAGCTGCTGGAGACCCGGCAGGCCCCGGTGTACATCGTGCACTTCACTCAGGCCCAGGCCGTCGAGCGGGCACAGTCGCTGATGAGCATCAACATGTGCACCCGCGAGGAGAAGGACAAGATCGCCGACCTGATCGGCAACTTCCGCTTCACCACCAAGTTCGGCCAGAACCTCTCCCGCTACGTCCGGCACGGCATCGGTGTCCACCACGCCGGCATGCTGCCCAAGTACCGGCGGCTGGTCGAGAAGCTGGCCCAGGCCGGCCTGTTGAAGGTGATCTGCGGTACCGACACCCTCGGTGTCGGCGTCAACGTCCCCATCCGGACGGTGCTGTTCACCGCGCTCACCAAGTACGACGGCAGCCGGGTCCGCACCCTGCGCGCCCGCGAGTTCCACCAGATCGCCGGCCGCGCGGGCCGGGCCGGCTTCGACACGGCGGGTTACGTGGTCGCCCAGGCGCCCGAGCACGTGATCGAGAACGAGAAGGCCCTCGCGAAGGCCGGCGACGACCCGAAGAAGCGCCGCAAGGTGGTGCGCAAGAAGGCCCCCGAGGGCTTCGTCGCCTGGTCGGACACCACCTTCGAGAAGCTCATCGCCGCCGACCCGGAGCCGCTCACCTCGCGGTTCAAGGTCACCAACATCATGCTGCTGTCGGTCATCGCCCGACCGGGCGATGCGTTCCAGGCGATGCGCCACCTCCTTGAGGACAACCACGAGCCGCGCAAGGCCCAGCTGCGGCACATCCGCCGGGCCATCGCGATCTACCGCTCGCTGCTGGACGGAGGGGTGGTCGAGAAGCTCGACGCCCCGGACGCGGAGGGCCGCACCATCCGGCTCACCGTCGACCTCCAGCAGGACTTCGCGCTCAACCAGCCGCTGTCCACCTTCGCGCTGGCCTCCTTCGACCTGCTGGACCCGGAGTCCCCCTCCTACGCGCTGGACATGGTCTCCGTCGTGGAGTCCACGCTGGACGACCCGCGCCAGATCCTGGCCGCCCAGCAGAACAAGGAACGCGGCATCGCCGTGGGCGCGATGAAGGCCGACGGGGTCGAGTACGAGGAGCGGATGGAGCGCCTCCAGGACGTCACCTATCCCAAGCCGCTCGAAGAGCTCCTCTTCCACGCCTACGACGTGTACAGCAAGAGCCACCCGTGGGTCCGCGACCACCCGGTCTCCCCCAAGTCGATCATCCGCGACATGTACGAACGCGCGATGACCTTCACCGAGTTCACCTCCTTCTACGAGCTCGCCCGCACCGAGGGCATCGTGCTGCGCTATCTGGCGAGCGCGTACAAGGCGCTGGACCACACGATCCCCGACGACCTCAAGTCCGAGGACCTCCAGGACCTCATCGCCTGGCTGGGCGAGCTCGTCCGCCAGGTCGACTCCAGCCTGCTCGACGAGTGGGAGCAGCTGGCGAACCCGGAGGTGGAGACGGCGGAGCAGGCCCAGGAGAAGGCCGACCAGGTCAAGCCGGTCACGGCGAACGCCCGCGCCTTCCGCGTCCTGGTCCGCAACGCCATGTTCCGTCGGGTGGAGCTCGCCGCGCTGGACCACGTCGACCAGCTGGGCGAGCTGGACGGCGAGTCCGGCTGGGACGCCGACGCCTGGGGCGAAGCCATGGACGCGTACTGGGACGAGTACGACGACCTGGGCACCGGCCCCGACGCGCGCGGCCCGAAGCTGCTCCAGATCGAGGAGGACCCGGCGCACGGCCTGTGGCGCGTCCGCCAGACCTTCGCGGACCCCAACGGGGACCATGGCTGGGGCATCAGCGCCGAGGTCGACCTCGCCGCCTCCGACGAGGAGGGCCGTGCGATCATCCGGCTGACCTCGGTCGGTGAGCCCGGCGTGCTCTGACCTCCCCCGGACGCCGTCCGGGGGGATCCCCGACCTGCAAGCGACCGGCCCCGACAGTGGAGAACCCCTGATGACGAACCCTGCCGAGAGACTTGTCGATCTGCTCGACCTGGAGCAGATCGAGGTCAACATCTTCCGCGGCGCCAGCCCGCAGGAGTCCCTCCAGCGGGTCTTCGGCGGGCAGGTCGCCGGCCAGGCGCTGGTGGCCGCCGGCCGCACCACCGAGAGCGACCGCCCGGTCCACTCGCTCCACGCGTACTTCCTGCGCCCGGGCATCCCCGGGGTGCCGATCGTGTACCAGGTGGAGCGGGTGCGCGACGGGCGGTCCTTCACCACGCGCCGCGTCACCGCGGTCCAGCAGGGCAAGACGATCTTCAATCTCACCGCCTCCTTCCATCATCCGGAGGAGGGCAGCATCGAGCACCAGCTGCCTCCCCGCCTCGACTTCCCCCACCCGGACACGCTCCCGAAGGTCGCGGACGAGATCCGCGAGCACTTGGGCGCGCTGCCCGAGGCACTGGAACGGATGGCCCGCCGCCAGCCGTTCGACATCCGGTACACGGACCGGCTCCGCTGGACCCCCGAGGAGCTCAAGGACGCCGATCCGCGCAGTGCGGTGTGGATGCGCGCGGTCGGCCCGCTGGGCGACGACCCGCTGGTGCACACCTGCGCGCTCACCTACGCCAGTGACATGACCCTCCTCGACGCCGTGCGCATCCCCGTGGAGCCCCTGTGGGGCATGCGCGGTTTCGACATGGCCTCGCTGGACCACGCCATGTGGTTCCACCGGCCGTTCCGTGCGGACGAGTGGTTCCTGTACGACCAGGAGTCGCCGATCGCGCACGGCGGCCGGGGCCTGGCCCGTGGCCGCATCTACGACGTGGAGGGCAGGCTGCTGGTCTCCGTGGTCCAGGAAGGCCTCTTCCGCCCGTACGCCGAGAACGCGGCCAAGCCGGCCGTGTCCCCCCAGTAGTCCGTCCCGTCGACGAAGAGCTGAGCACACCCATGCCCACCCCGGCCCTCCCCTGCCCCTGCGGTCTGCCCACCGCCTACCCGGACTGCTGCGGCCGCTTCCACTCCGGTGCGCAGCAGGCGCCCACCGCCGAGCTGCTGATGCGCTCCCGCTTCAGCGCGTTCTCCGTCGGCGACACCGCCTACCTGCTGCGCTCCTGGCACCCGAGCACCCGGCCTGGCCGGCTCGACCTGGATCCCGGGCAGCGTTGGGAGCGCCTGGAGATCCTTGCTACGGAGCGCGGCGGGATGTTCGAGACGGAGGGTTCGGTGGAGTTCCGGGCGCACTACCGCGAGGGCCGGCACACCGGTTCCCTGCACGAGCACAGCGCCTTCACCCGGGAGGCCGGGGCCTGGGTCTACGTCGGCCCCCTCTCTCCCGTCGACTTCGACTGAGCGCGCGCCCCCGTCAGCGCGAAGTCCAGGCTGGTGCGGTACCAGTGGATCTCGTCCGGCGGCTGCGCCCGCAACAGTCGGAGCGCCACGGCAGCCGCGGCCGGGACCTTCGGGTGCCCATACGGCGGGGGCGGGGCGAGCGCGGCGAGCACGATCCGCTCGGCAGGATCGGGCACGGCCTCCCGCAATTCACCCTCCGGGAGTACGGAGGCCAGGACGGCGGCACGCTCCCAAGGGTCGGCGGTTCGTCTCAGCAGCAACCCCACATGCCGCCCGCGCCATTTACGCGGCCGCAGATCCGCCTTGGCCGCCATCAGATCCCGGTCCTCCGGGGGTGCGCTGCCGCGCAGCATCCCCGCCTCCCGGCGGGCGAACTCCCTTAGCTCCGCGCTCAGATAGAGCCACACCACTGCCCGGTAGCGGTTGATCCGGTAGCCCACCGGACCGACGTGCCCGCAGCGCGCCAGCCGGGTGAACCGGCCCGGGCTGATGCCCAGCACCGCGCCCGCCGCCTCGGCTCCGGCCACGGTCTCGACCCGCTCGCGCAGCGCCTCCGGGAACCCGCGGGCCGACCGGACCCGCTCCAGCTCCGCCCGGGTGTAGCGCGCGGACCCTCCCGGCGCCGGCGGCCCGGCGCGCACGATACCCAGCTGGACTGCCCGGGCGAACTCGGTCCGGGTCAGCTTCAGCTCTCCGGCCGCGCGGGCTCCGCCGACCGCGGTATCCCGCGGCAGCTCCCCCCGTACCACCGGTGGCCCGGCTGCCCTCCACACCGGCGGCCCGTCCGCCCGTACCACCGGCAAGGCATGCACCCGTACCACCGGGCCGACCCGCACCCCGGCCTCCGGCAGCACGGTCCCCGACTGCGTCGCGACGACGTTCATGACGGTCCTCCCCCACACGAGACGGTTACTCTGTGTGAAGACCGTAGCTCAGCGTCACAACACCTCGCGAGCCCTGTGGATAACTCCCCGGACTGTTCCCCGGACCACTCTCCGGACAGCGCCCTGACGACTCCGTGACGGCTTCGCGAAGGCTCCGCGACGGCGTCGCACCGAATCCGCGATCAGCCCCCGGTGATCCGTCGCTCCGCCACGCCCAAGTGCTCTCCCACCCGGTTGACCAGCAGCGTCATCTCGTACGCGACCTGACCGATGTCGGCCTCGGCGGCGCTGAGCACGCACAGCGAACTCCCCGCCCCCGCCGCCATGACGAACAGGGCGCCGTCGTCGTACTCGACCATCGTCTGGCGTACCTCGCCCGCCCGGAAATGCCGGCCCGACCCCTTCGCCAGACTCTGCAACCCGGCCGCCACCGCCGCCAGATGCTCCGAGTCCTCCCGGGCCAGCCCCGCGCTCGCACCCGTCACCAGGCCGTCGTTGGAGAGCACCACCGCATGCCTGACCTGCTGGACCCTGCGGGTCAGATCGTCGAGCAGCCAGTCGAGCTGCTTGTCCAGTGCCATTTCGAGCCCCTCCCCGTCGACGCCGCCGGCGTGGCTGCGTCCCACCCCTCGTAGTAAGTGCCGCCAGCCTTCCCCACCAGCGCCTTTGGGGCAAGGAGGATGTCCCCATGGCGAAGAAGATGACTCAAGAGGAATGGCGGGCATTCGTCTCGTACGGGACCCGCACCGGCAAGCTCTCCACCGTGCGTGAGGACGGCAGTCCGCACGTCGCCCCCATCTGGTTCGTCCTCGACGGCGATTCCTTCGTGTTCAACACCGGCAAGAGCACGGTCAAGGGGCGCAACCTGCTCCGCGACGGCCGGGTCGCGCTCTGCGTGGACGACGACCGTCCGCCGTACTCCTACGTCCTCCTCCAGGGACGCGCAGAGATCAGCGAGGACCTGGAGGAGATGCTCCCATGGGCGACGAGGATCAGCGCCCGTTACATGGGCGAGGAACACGCCGAGGCCTACGGCCGCCGCAACGCCGTCCCCGGCGAACTCCTCGTCCGCGTCCCCATCGACAAGGTGGTCTCCGTCGACGGTGTGGCCGACTGACCCGTTCACACGGCACCTCCTCCTCCCCCGCCGCACGCCCGTCACACCGAATCGGCCTGCGGTTCCACCAAGTCCAGCAGCCGGGCGGTGTGCACCCGCCCGGCGTACTCGACCAGCCGGATCAGCAGCTCCTTCCCCGAATCCTTGTCCCGCGCGTCACACAGCACGACCGGCGTCCCCGGCTCCAGGTCCAGCGCCCGCGAGACCTCGTGCGCCCCGTACCTCCGCGCGTCCGTGAAGCAGTTGACGGCCACCACGAACGGAATGCGCCGGTGCTCGAAGTAGTCCACCGCCGGGAAGCAGTCCTCCAGCCTCCGGGTGTCCGCGAGCACCACCGCGCCCAGAGCGCCCTTCGACAGCTCGTCCCACAGGAACCAGAACCGGTCCTGCCCCGGCGTGCCGAACAGGTAGAGCGACAGTCCGGAGCGGATGGTGATCCGCCCGAAGTCCATGGCCACGGTCGTGGTCGTCTTCTGGGCGACCCCGCCCGTGTCGTCGACCAGTTCGCCCGCTTCGCTGAGCAGTTCCTCCGTCCGCAGCGGGCGGATCTCACTCACCGCTCCGACCAGCGTGGTCTTGCCGACCCCGAAGCCGCCCGCCACGAGTATCTTCAGCGCGAGCGCCGCCAGTTCCCCGTCGTCTTCCGGATCCACATCCGGTCCGCCGGTCCCGTCGTGGTGTTGTCCCATCACAGCGCTCGCAATCCCTCGATGACTTCACGCAGAATCCGCTCGTCCGGCAGGCGCGCGGGCGGCACCGGCCGGCTGACCTTGACGTGCCCGTCCTCCAGCAGGTCCCCGAGCAGCACCCGCACCACGCCCACGGGCAGGTCCGCATCAGCGGCGAGCTCCGCCACCGACTGCGTCTCGGACCGGCACAGCCCGAGCAGCGCCCGGTGTTCGGGGCCGAGCAGCGACTCAGCCACCGCGTCGGGGCCATCGGCGTGCACGACCACCAGCGCGATCAGGTCGAACCGGACGCCGTGGGGTCCCGGCTTCGTACGCCCGCCCGTCATCGCGTACGGACGGACCAGCGGGCCCGCATCGGCGTCGTACCACTGGCCGTTCATGTGCCGGGCCGCCGCTCTCAACCCGTGGCCGGCGGGCGCGCCGCGAACCTGGACGGGGTGTACAGGTGCTCGCCGACCCTCTTCACGAGCCGGGCCATCTCGTAGGCGATCAGCCCGATGTCGGCGCTCGCCGCGCTCAGCACGGCCAGGCACGAACCGTCCCCCGCGGCCGCGACGAAGAGGAAACCCTCGTCCATCTCCACCATCGTCTGGCGCACGCCCCCGACGTGGAAGTGTCGGCCCGCGCCCTTCGCCAGACTGTGGAAGCCGGAGGCAACGGCGGCCAGGTGCTCCGCGTCCTCCCGGCTGAGCGCACTGGACGCGCCCACCGCCAGGCCGTCGTTGGACAGGACGACGGCGTGCCGCACCTCGCGTACCCGGACCACCAGGTCGTCCAGCAGCCAGTCCAGCTCGCCGGACCTGCGGACGCCGTCGAGGTTGAATCTCTGGTGCTCGATCATCACGCTTCTCCTTCACTGCCTGCGTGGGCAGAGTTCTCCTGGGCACCGCGGACCCAGCCGGCCCGGTAGGCCGCCATCCGGTCCCGGGCCTGCTCCGGGCTGCGCCCCGGCGGGTCCTCCGGCACGCGCACCCCGTCCGGGGCCTTCGGGTCGGGGGCCTCGCGCAGCTGCGGGACCAGGCTGGCCTGGCGTACGCGGCGCGGCAGTTCGGCGGCCATCCGGCCCTCGGGCGCGGAGCCGGAGCCCAGGCCCAGGCCGGGGCCGGAGCCTGGGCCTCCGGCGCGCCGCACGGGCGGTGCCACATCAGCCACCGGAGCCGCCGTCGTGGCAGCGCCCGGGGCAGGGGCCGCCGTGGCCGTCGCAGCCGGTGGGGCCTGCGTACGGGCGCCGACGGCCCCGGCCCCGGCCGCCGCACCGCGCGGCCGCAGGGAGGCCACCGGGGCCGGGCACGGCTCCTCCCGTCCGGGGCTCCGCTCGGGCGCCGGGATGCCGCGCGCGTCGTCCCGTACCGCCGAACGGCGCGCGTCCTGCCGTACGACGGTGATCGCGGGAGGCTGCGGGGTCGCCGCGGCCCGTCCCGCCGGGGTACCGGCCGGGACGTCGAGCTCCGGGTCCGGGGCCGCCGACGCGGGGCCCGTCTCGATCGCGCCCTGGAGCAGGGAGTTCGGCAGGAGCACCACGGCGGTCGTGCCACCGTACGGCGACGTGCGCAAGTGCACCCGCACCCCGTGCCGGGCCGAGAGCCGGCTGACGACGAAGAGCCCGAGCCGGTCGCTGTCGAACAGGTCGAGGGCCTCGGACTGCTCGATGCGCCGGTTGGCCTCGTGGAGGGACTCGCGGCCCATGCCGAGCCCGCGGTCCTCCACCTCCAGGACGTATCCGGCGCCGACCGGCTCGCCGCTGACGCGGACCTTGGTGTGCGGCGGCGAGAACTGGGCGGCGTTCTCGATGAGTTCGGCGAGGAGGTGCGTGAGGTCGGCGACAGCACCACCGACCACGGCGGCCTCCGCCAGCTGGCGGACCTCTACGCGCAGATAGTCCTCGATCTCGGAGACGGCGGCCCGTACGACGTTCGTCAGCGGGACCGGCATCCGCCAGGCCCGCCCGGGAGCGGCGCCCGACAGGATGATCAGGCTCTCGGCGTGCCGGCGCATCCGCGTCGTGAGGTGGTCGAGGCGGAAGAGGTCGCCGAGGTCACCGGGGTCGTCGGTGCGCCGCTCCATCGAGTCGAGCAGGGTGAGCTGCTTGTGCACCAGGACCTGGCTGCGGCGGGCGAGGTTGACGAACACGCCGCTGACGCCGCTGGCGAGCTCGGCACGCTCGACGGCCGCGCCGAGGGCCGCCCGGTGGACCGTGGCCAGGGCTTCGCCGACCTGGGTGATCTCGTCGTCGGCGGGCGGCGGGGGCGGGGTTTCGGCCTCGACGTCGATGTCCTGGCCGGCCCGTAGCCGGTCCATGGCGTGCGGGAGCTTGCGGTGTGCGATCTCCAGGGCGGTGTTGCGCAGCGAAACGAGTTCCACGACGAGGGCGCGGCCGATGCGGACGGAGATGACGAGGGAGGCGGCGACCGCGGCGAGGCCCAGCAGTACGGCGGCTCCGGCGGTGCTGAGCCCGGCCCGTGCGAAGGGGTCGGTGCGGTCGGCGGCCGCGGCGTGGGCGGCGGCTTCGATCTCGCGCATCGAGGTACTGGTGCTCGTGTACGCGGTGTCCCAGCCGGCCGGGACACCGCGGGCCGGCTCCTTGGCCGCAGCAGCAGCCGCACCCGAACCGGCGCCCGACCCGGCGCCGGCGCCGGCGGCCGAACCCGAACCCGAACCCGACCCGGCGGCCGCTCCCATGGCCGGTACGGCGGCGAGCACCCGGTCCTCGGCAGCGGTCAGCTCGGCGTAGGCGGCGCTCTTGGCCACGGACTGCCAGACGGCCCGCTGGGCGGCGGGCAGGTCGCCGACGGAACCCGCGGTGAGTGCGCGCCGGGTCTCGATGACGCCGGTGAGACGCCGAAGCGATTCGGCGGTGCGCGGGCCGGGCGCGGCGATCAGCGCGTCCTCGCGGGAGAGGAGTTCCGCGGCGCGGGCGAATTCGAGCAGGACGCGCGCTTCGGGGCCGAGTTCGGCCTGCTCGCCTCCGGAGAGGGTGCCGTCGACGGCGAGGGCGGAATCGACGACGCGGGTGTACGTCTCGTACGCCGCGTCCGAGGTTGCGCGTCGGTCCGCGATGTCCTTGCGGGTGGCGCCGAGACCCTCCGCTGCGGCCACGAAGGCCCCGACGCGGACCACGACGTCGGTGCGGAACTCGCCGGACTCTGCGACGGTGTGCCGGTCGCCGAGCCGCAGCCGGCGGACGGCGGCGTCGGTGCGCCGCGCCTGCTGTTCCAGGGCGGCGCCGTGGTCGGCGGCGGGGTCGGCCAGGTAGCGGACGGCGGCGCGCCGTTCGGCCTGGAGCTCGGTGACGGCGGCCGCGACGGGGGTGCGTATCTGCTCGTCGACGTGCTGGACCCGGGTGAGCCGGGCTATGTCCTGGGAGGTGCTGACGGTAGCGAAGCCCCAGAGGGCGAGCAGGGACACGACGGGCACCATCAGGAGCGACACGATCTTCGCCCGGACGGAGGCGGGACGCAGGCTCGGGCGCGGCCGGGGCGGACGGGGCCCTCCGTCGGGGGCGTCCGCCGGGCCGGCAGCGGCGCTCTCCCGGTCTTGCGGTGCCGGCGGTTCCTCGGCGGGCGGTCCGGCGTGGGCCCGGCGGCCGCGTGCCGGGGGCACGGGCAGCTGTGGCGGCGCTGCCTGCGGTGGTCTGCGGGGTGTGCGCATGGGCTCCTCGTTCCGGGGGCGGTCCAGCGGGCGGGTCGGGGCCGGTCGGCGGGCCGGAGCGGGCGGCGCCGCCGGCTTGGGGTTAGCGGGCCGGAGCGGGCGGCGCCGCCCGCTCCGGCGCGTGCCCGCCCAGGTGCCGAGCGGCGGATGCGGAGGCGGCGCGTTCGTCGGCGGTCGGGGAGAGGGCGACGAACGCGGAGGTGATGAAGAGGTACGAGCCGAGCCCCACGGCGAGCGGGAAGATGAACTGCATCGCGGTGGCTCCGGGCAGGGTCTGGTCCGAGGGCACGACACGGACGGCGACCGCCAGCATCCCGGTGTAGTGCATGCTGCTGACGGCGACGCCCATGACGAGCGAGGCGACGGCCACGGCGACCGGCGCCTTGATGTTGAGCGCCGCCCACAGCGCGGCGGTGGCCGCGACGACGGCGATGGCCACCGAGAGCCCGACCAGGAGCGGGTCGTACGAGACGCTGCCGTGCAGGCGCAGGGCGGCCATGCCGAGGTAGTGCATGCTGGCGACGCCGAGGCCGGTGGTGAGCCCCCCGAGGACCAGGGCACGGCCGCGGGCCCGGCCGTAGCCGACGGCGAACACGCCGGCGCCGACGACGAGGACGGCGATGAGCAGGCTGAGGATGGTCAGCGGCACGTTGTAGTGGATCTCGGTGCCGGTGACGTTGAAGCCGAGCATCGCGACGAAGTGCATCGTCCAGATGCCGGTGCCGATGGCGGAGGCCGCGGTGAGGAGCCAGTTGCGGCGGGAGGGTCCGTTCGTGGCGGCGAGCGCGCGGACGGTGCAGCGCAGCCCGAGGGCGGCGCCTATGCACGCCATCACATATGACAGTACGGGTGTCAGCCAGCCATAGGCCGCGTGGTCGAGGTGTCCCATGGCCCCGGGACGCTAGTCCGGGTGAGGGCACGAACAAGGGGCGCATTTCGAAAGAAGCTGGAACTGCTGGAATATGACAGAGCTACGTTCGTCTTCGATCACGCCACGGGCCACCTTGCGCACGCACCGCACGCACCGCACGCACAGCACGCAAAGCTCCCGCCCCGGCACGAGTCCCGCCGCGAGTCCCGTGGAGGATCATGTCCACATGAGCGAAGACCACACGCACGTGCAGGAGTTCTTCGGAGCGCGCGCCGCCGACTGGGACCGGAAGTTCCCCTCCGACGAGCCGGCGTTCACCCGGGCCGTGGCCGAATTCGAGCTGCGCCCCGGGGACCGCGTCCTCGACGCGGGCTGCGGGACCGGGCGCGCACTGACGGCTCTGCGCGCCGCCGTCGGCCCGGGCGGCACGGTGCTCGGCGCGGACCTCACCCCGCAGATGCTGGCCGCCGCGCGGCAGGCGGGGCGGGGCGCCGAGGGCACGCTGCTGCTGACGGACGTGGCCCGACTGCCGCTGCGCGACGGCGTGCTCGACGCCGTGTTCGCCGCCGGCCTCATCGCGCACCTGCCCGACCCGGAGGCGAACCTGCGCGAGCTGGCCCGCGTCGTCCGGCCCGGCGGCCGGCTCGCCCTGTTCCACCCGATCGGGCGAGCGTCGCTGGCGGCACGGCACGGCCGCGCGCTGACGCAGGACGACCTGCGGGCCGAGCACAACCTCGGCCCGCTGCTGGCCGGTGCAGGCTGGGACATGACCTCGTACGCCGACGAGGACGCCCGCTTCCTCGTGCTCGCGGTGCGCCAGCCCTGAGCCGCACACCCCGAACACACCCGTGCACGTGTACGACGGCACCTCGCCCGGGGTCCGGGGAGGTGCCCCCCATCACGCCGGGGGCTGGGCCTCGGCCTCGGCCGGCCGGCGCGGATGCGGCACGGGGCATCCCCCCGAGCCGGGCACGGGAAACGTGCCGAGCTCGCCCACGTCGTAGCCGCGGGGGTAGCCCTTGATCTCCGGGTTCTGCCGGGCGTAGTGCGGGGCCTTACGCGGCGGCAGCAGCCGGACGGCGCGGCCGCGCAGCTTCAGGACGCCCCGGACCAGCCGCTTGACCTGCGGGCGGGGGTCCTCGTAGCGGAACGCGGACAGCAGCGGCTCGTCGAGGAGCGAGAGGCTCAGTGCGCGCACCGCGGGGGCGAGCGGCGCCGGGTACCAGGAGGCCATCAGGCCGATGGTGGAGTCGGCGACCTTGCGGCCGCCCTCGTCCCAGCCGAAATGGGCGTCCTCGTAGGCGTTCAGGGTCTTCTCGAACTCCTCATAGGAGTCCGGGATGTCCGTGATGCCCAAGTGTCGACCGAGTTCGGCGTAGTAGTTCGCGCTGGCCCGGCGCTCGTGGTGGGTCATGGGGCGCCAGCCGTAGGCGTCCATCCAACGCACCGGAATCACCACGAACGTGCACAGGACGTAGCGCATGTCCTCGTTGGTGATGTTGTAGGCGCGGTGCATCTGGTTGACGCGGCGGATCGCGGTGCGCGCGGTCTCGCTCTGGAATCCGTGCTCCACGACCGCGTCGAGGAGCAGCGCGGTGTCGTCGTAGCGCTTCTGCGGGCGGTCGGTGAACTCGGCGGTCTCGGCCAGCAGGCGGCCGATGCTGGGGACCGCGTAGGTCCGGAAGAGGGCGAGCTCCAGGGCACGGGTGAAGTCCCAGGGGAACTCGTAGGTGGCGGTGAGCCGGTAGATGGCGAGGAAGTCCTTGTCGGGGTCGAGACGGAGGATCTCCCTCAGCCGGTCGTAACGCTGCACCGGGTGTCCCTTTCTGTGGCGGGTGGCCAACTCTACGTGCAGGTAGCGGGCTTGGAAATCGGCGCCCGCAGGCTCTCGACGCGGGGGTTACCCGCTGGTTAGGGTGCGCCGACGAGAGAGCGACCGGGAGGCCAGGTGTCCGACGAGGAAGGGGGCGGTTCGCTCTATGTGCTGACCGCCGTACTGCTGACCCCCGCGCAGTTCCCGGGCATCCTGGGCGACGATTTCCCCGAAGCGTGCTCGCTGCTGGGTGTGGAGCCGGCGGCACAGGGGTATGGGCTGGTGCTCGGCCAGGACGAGGAGGGCGCGCGCTGGACCGTCGTCGTGGACGACGTCTCGCTCGTTGCCATGGCGATCGCCTCCTGGGACTGCGGCATGGAGTACGACCTGTCGCCCGACGAGCGGTCGATCGTGGTGTCGCTGGCGGGCTGGCCGCTGGACCTGTCGGTGGCGACGCCCGGAATCCCGGAGCCGCACGACCCGGAACAGGGTGCCGACGGCACCGGCCGGGTGCCGCTGGCTCCGCCTTCCGCCGAGGCGTGGGGGCCGGTGCAGCGGCGGATGGGCGCGGACCAGATCGCCCGGGAATGGGCCGCCTGGCGGGATCGGGTCGCGACGGACGGCGGAGCGGCGGCCGCGGCGCACCCCGGGCTCGCGCGGGCGCTCAAGGAAGCCCTGGAGTACGTGCAGAGCCCGCCGCCGCCCGGCCGGGTGCGGTCCTCCTTCGCCGGCGAGGGGGCGAGGACGTTGCGGGCGGACGGTCCCGGGTGGTCACTGGTGGCCCGGACCGACGACGCGGCCTTCGTACTGCTGGACGAGGAGCCGAGCGAGGTTCTCGCGGTCCCCCGCGACGGGGACCACGATCAAGGTCTGCCGGAGCTTGCCGAGCTGCTCGCGGCGCTGGACCGTATCGCCGTACGCCCGGCCTGAACCCGAGGGAGACATCGTGCTGGTGGAATCGGAGCCGGTGGCCGTGGTGGTGGGCGGCCGCACGGCAGTGGTCGACGACGACTGGGGCCGGGAGAGGTCCGTGATCCGGCTGGACGCCGGGCGGTTCGGTCCGGAGGCCCTGTACGGGCTGGCGGAGTTCTCGCACCTGGAGGTCGTCTACCACTTCGACCGGGTCCCGGTGGAGAAGATCGAGACGGGCGCACGGCACCCCCGGGGCAACCCGGACTGGCCACTGGTCGGCATCTTCGCCCAGCGCGGCAAGAACAGGCCGAACCGGCTGGGGGTCTCCCGCTGCCGGATCCTGCAGGTGGACGGCCTGGACGTGCACGTGGAGGGCCTGGACGCAGTGGACGGCACGCCGGTCCTCGACCTGAAGCCGTACATGACGGAGTTCGGCCCACGCGGCGAACACGGCCAGCCGGAGTGGGCGACGACGCTGATGCGGGACTACTACTGAACCGTGCCCGCCGCGGCCACCGGGTTCGCCCACGGCCGGGACGCACGCCGGGCACGCAGACGCCGCACGCCGGACACGGAGGCGCCCCACGCCGGGCGTAGCAACCCCGCACGCCGGGCATGGAGCCGCCGCCCGACGGGTCCCCGGGCTCCTGCCCCGGACCGGGCGGTCAGGCGACTCGCCCGCCGGGCCTGCCGGGCCCGCTCAGCGGCCCAGCTGCTTCCTGGACACGCCCCGCAGACGACGCCGCTGGGAGGAGTCCAGCAGCAGGTAGGCGGCCGCCGGCACCCCGATCAGGACCAGCAGTCCCGCCCAGAACCCGACCGTCCAGAACAACACGAGGGCTGCCGCGACTCCGGCAACCGCGACCTTGCCACGCTTGGACATCTGCGGACACCTCCACCTGTCGTCGTCCACTACCCCCTCAACGCCCCGCCCCGGCGAGGCGTTCCCGGGCGCCCGGGCCGTCGGCTCCGGCCGGCAGCACGCCTCGGCGGCTTTTCGGAACGGCGCGTGGCCGACGCAGAGCTTGTCGGGGCCCGGGGCCGGGACGACGATGGGGGCGCTGCGGGTACGCGGCACCTCGGGAGGGTGGCATGGACGATCCGTCGGTGGCGCTGCCGGGCGGGGCCGACCCCGCCGAGCGCACGCGAGTGCTGCGGCGGGCACACACCGCGTTCACGCGGGACGGGCGCTGCGAGGCGGAGGTCCGGCCCGTGATCGCGAAGTCCTGGCGGCGGTGCGCCCGGGCCCGGCTCAGCCCCGACTGCACGCCCCGGGTGGAGCTGGCGGAGGCGGAACTTCGGTCGTACCGGGCGCAGCACCCCCTGGCCCGGGTGATGCCGGTGTTCCGGGAGCTCGTGGGGGCGTTCGCGGCGCACGGGGCCCATCTGCTGGCGGTGTGCGACGCCCGGGGCAGCCTGCTCTGGGTGGAGGGAGAGGCGGCCACGCTGCGGCGGGCGGAGCGGCTCGGCTTCGTCCCGGGCGCGCGGTGGGCGGAGACCGCGATGGGTACGAACGCGCCCGGCACGGCGGTCGCCGTCGGGGAGCCGGTGCAGGTGTTCGGGGCGGAGCACTTCAGCCGCCGGGTCCACCCGTGGACGTGTGCGGCGGCTCCGGTGCGCGATCCCCGTACCGGACGGCTGCTCGGTGCGGTGGACATCACCGGCGGGGACGGCCTGGCCCATCCGCACTCCCTCGCCTTCGTGCAGGCGGTGGCCCGGGCCGCGGAGGCCCAGCTGGCGCTGCTGGACCCGTTACCGCCGCCCGCCGGGGACACCCTGGCCGCCCTCGGCCAGGACGAGGCGCTGCTGGCGGGCGGTGGCGCCGGCCTGCGGCTGGGGCGGCGGCACAGCGAGATCATGGCTCTCCTCGCACACCACCCGACGGGGCTGTCGGGCGAGGAGCTGGCGATCGCACTGTACGAGGACGAATCGGTGTCACCGGTGACGCTGCGCGCCGAAATGTCACGACTGCGGGGACTACTGGGGGACCGCGCTCCGCTCTCGCGCCCGTACCGTACGACGGCGCCGCTGGAGGCCGACTTCACCGTCGTGACCCGCCACCTGGCGGCCGGCGCCGTTTCGGCGGCCCTCCAGCACTACGCGGGCCCGCTGCTCCCCGGCTCGACCGCGCCGGGCATCGTCCGGCTGCGGCGCCGGATCGAGGACCAGGCACGGGCCGCTGTGATCGCCCGGGCGGACGTGGGACTGCTCACCGACTGGGTGTGCACTCCGTGGGGCGCGGACGACGCCGCCGTGTGGCGGGCGCTGGCCGCGGCACTGCCGCCGGAGGCACGCCCGGCCGCGCTGGCCCGCGTCCGCAGCCTCGACAGCGAACTGGGCACCGCGGCCGCGCCCGCGTCCCGCGCCGCACCGGCACCGGCACCAGCACCAGCACCAGCACCCGATGTCGGTGCCGGTGCCGGTGCCGGTGCCGAACCGACGCGCGCCCGGCGGGAGCCGGTTCGGCCGCGCCGTGCAACGTATCCGCAACCTGCCCGCTCCTAGCCTCCTCCCGAGCGCTGTCCGACGGCGGCCGGCGCCCGGCAAGGGGAGGACCACCATGGCCCGTTACGCTGCGCCCGGTACCGAAGGCGCGCTCATGTCGTACGCGTCCCGCTACGGCCACTTCATCGGCGGCGAGTACGTCGAGCCCGCTCTCGGCCAGTACTTCGCCAACCCCTCCCCCGTCAACGGCCAGACCTTCACCGAGGTGGCCCGCGGCACGGCCGAGGACGTGGAACGGGCACTGGACGCGGCGCATGCGGCGGCGCCCGCCTGGGGGCGCACCTCCGTCGCCGAGCGGTCGACGATCTTGCTGCGCATCGCGGACCGGATGGAGCAGAACCTGGAGGCCCTCGCGGTCGCGGAGACCTGGGAGAACGGCAAGCCGATCCGGGAGACCCTCGCCGCCGACATGCCGCTGGCCATCGACCAGTTCCGCTACTTCGCGGGTGCGCTGCGCGCCCAGGAGGGCGCGCTCAGCCAGCTCGACGACGACACCGTCGCCTACCACTTCCACGAACCGCTGGGCGTGGTCGGGCAGATCATTCCGTGGAACTTCCCGATCCTGATGGCGGTGTGGAAGCTGGCTCCGGCGCTGGCGGCCGGGAACACGGTGGTCCTCAAGCCGGCCGAGCAGACCCCGGCCTCGGTGCACTACTGGCTGAGCCTGGTGGCGGACCTGCTGCCGCCCGGCGTGGTGAACATCGTCAACGGCTTCGGCGAGGAGGCGGGCAAGCCGCTGGCGTCCAGCCCGCGCGTGGCGAAGATCGCGTTCACCGGGGAGACCTCCACGGGGCGGTTGATCATGCAGTACGCGGCGGAGCACCTCAAGCCGGTCACCCTCGAACTCGGCGGCAAGAGCCCGAACCTCTTCTTCGACGACATCTGGACCACTGACGACGACCTGCGCGACAAGGCCCTGGAGGGCTTCACCATGTTCGCCCTGAACCAGGGCGAGGTGTGCACGAGCCCCTCGCGCGCGCTGATCGAGCGCGGCCGGTACGGGGACTTCCTCGACGCGGCCGTTGCCCGTACCGAACTGATCGTGCCGGGACACCCGTTGGACACGGACACGATGATCGGCGCGCAGGCCTCCGAGGAGCAGCTGCGGAAGGTCCTGTCGTACGTGGAGATCGGCCGGACGGAAGGCGCGAAGATCCTCACGGGCGGGCAGCGGATCGACCAGGACGGGGAGCTGGCGGGCGGCTTCTACGTTCAGCCGACCATCTTCGAGGGGGACAACCGGATGCGGATCTTCCAGGAGGAGATCTTCGGCCCGGTGGTGTCCGTGACCTCCTTCCATGACTTCGACGACGCCATTCGCATCGCCAACGACACGGCGTACGGCCTGGGCGCCGGCGTATGGACGCGCGACATCAACACGGCTTACCGCGCGGGCCGCGCGATCCAGGCGGGCCGCGTCTGGACGAACTGCTACCACGCCTACCCGGCCCACGCGGCATTCGGCGGCTACAAGCAGTCGGGCATCGGCCGGGAGACCCACAAGATGATGCTGGAGCACTACCAGCAGACGAAGAACTTTTTAGTAAGCTATTCCCCCAAGAAGATCGGCTTCTTCTAGAAGTTGAGCACGGTGCCTGACCTGCACAAACGACCGGCCAGGATCCGTGCCCTCGTCTCGCAATAGCTACCGAAGCCGCGTGATTCCAGGGTTCATTTCCCTCCGGAATCCAACTTCATAGAGAAGATCCGGGCCAGTCACGGACCAGCGCGATCGCCGGTCCACCGCGCATACCAGCAGACACTGGCCGTCTTCGGACCCCGTAGCCACCGTCCACGCCGCCTGCGCAGTGAACGACCCACCCCAGACGTCGAGCAGAAGGCGTCACCACCCGGAAACCGGCGGCGTTGAGCATGGCGGCCACTAGTGACCTGACCACACCGTGTCCCACAGGGGACACGACCCCGAGATCAAGAACCCATTCCGCAAACCACACCGGGGTGCAGTCGGCCGTCTACGGCGAACCCGCAATGTCACTCATCAGAGCAGCAATCGATCATTTCAGCCATCAGGAGAGGTAGTGCCCGAAGGCGGCCCCAACTGGCGGACCAGCTCGTACACCGGAACCGAAACGTGCGTCGAGGTCGCGAGCGATACGCCTGGTTGTGTCATGGTCCGCGACACCAAACGCCGGGACGGCGGCACCATCACGGTGGGGCCCCCTCGGCGTGGTCTTCATTCGTCGAGTACAGCAGGGCCTGCCAGCCCCAGCCCCGTGCAGGAGGAGCCAGCAGCCGCCAACGGCACGGGCTGACGGCCGGCTGCCAGAAGCCAACCCGCCAACAGCGCTACTCGTACGTATTCTTCCGCAGGGCGCGGTGTCGGCGGTCGCCCTGGCCGGCTCCGTTCACCGCTGTGAGTGACGAGAGTGCCGCTCCGTGGTTCCACAGACCCAAATGATCACGGTGGACGGCGAGGACACCGTTCTGCACGGCACAGCGTTCGGCGGGGCCACTGAAGTACGTGTTGGTGACGAAGAGAGCGACCTCGGCCTTGAAGTGCACCTGTGACCCGAGGAGGTTGCGGACCTCTCCGCTTGAGATCTTCCGCTTCGGGTTGTACCGCTTGCACTGGATCACCATCGTCCGGCCGTCGGGCAGCTGGCCGCGCACGTCGGCTCCATCGTCGCCCGTGCGGCCGACGCGGCGGACATCCGCACATCCGTCCCGCCTACAGAGGTCGGCCACAAAGTCCTCGAACTGCGTGCCGTCCATCACGTCCACCTCGGCAAGCGTTCGGTGGCCGACGCTGACCGCTCCGTCGTGACGCCACCGCCGGTCGCTGCTCCTGATGAGACGGTCCGTCCTCCACAGCCACCAAGCGCTGCCGCCAACAACCCCGAGGAGTAACACTCCGACCAGGTAAGGCCAGATCGCCGACCAGAAGGTAACGAGCAACGCCAGGACGATGAAACCACCCCACGCGCCCGCTTTGAGCCGGGCCTCCCGGCGCTTCTGTGATGCCGATCGGCGCCTCTTGCGTACTGCCACGCAGTACCTCCCCGTCTCCCATCAGCAGTCTGGGCGCGGCGACGCCTGCCAGTAAGGGGCGCCCGTCAGCCATGGCTCGATCCATGCGGCCCGGTGGCACCCACCGGCAACGTGCTCAACGGCGGCTTGGACGTCCTCGTGGCCGAGGCCGAGGAACGCTTGTGTCATCCCCTCGGACCGCTGGCCGGGCGGGTTCCGAGGGCTTTTGCGGCGGCGGTGATCGACAGTGCAACAAGTGGTGCGAAGAGGGTGGGGTAGCCACCGAGAGGGCCTGCCAGGACTGCGCCGACGAAGGGGGCGAGCGCGGCTGCAGCGTGTGCGGGCGCGCCGAGGAGCCCGGAGAGCCAGCCGTACTGGGTGGTGCCCCAGCGGTCGGTGACGGCGTGGGCCCCGCGCTCCTTCCAGCCAAAGTGTCCAAGCTCCGTGCCCATCCGTAGTACCGACGGGCACGGAGGCAGCGCATGCCACCTAAAGGAGTAGGAACATCAGCGCCAACATGCAGACGCCGAAGGCCGACACGAAGCCGCCAGCGCCGTAGGCGGCGGACTCCAGCACGGTGCCCCCTTCGCTGCTCTTGAGGAGCGCGGCCACCACCGCAACAAGGAGCGACAGAAGCACGGCAAAGCAGACAGAGATGATCTTGCGTTCCCGACTGGTCAACGACCTGCCCTTCCGAGGGGAAGGCGGTCTGGGCGCAGAGCACCGGGCCAGACCGCCATGAATGGCGATCACCGAACCGCCTCATGCACGGTTCAACCTGGTGCCCCTACAAGGTGAGCTGTCGGGTGCGGGCTTGATGGCCCGGCCGCAATCCTGGACTGCGTCTTAACCCCAAGGCCCTGCGCGGGAGGGCCGTACTTCCTTGTCCATCGCTCCGGCCGCACAGCCGCGCTCCTACGCGGGCTTGGTCGACTTGGCGCAGCTAGCCGGACTCGGGGAATTCTGCGCCAGTGCCAACGGCAGCGAATCACCAGCATGGTTGGACGAATGTGTGCGCGAAGTGGCACTCGTCACAGCCGAACTTGGAGCATATGGCTACCTCCGTCCAGAGAGCCGCCCAACTGCAGGCGTACGGGGCTGTTCGGCCCGAGGAGATGGCTGATGCGCTCGATGATCCGGACCACACGGTCCACCCCCTGGAGATCGCCGGTACGGATCGCGGCCCGGTACACGCGAGTCGATGCCGGCGAGCTTCAGGTCGATGGCATCGGTGCGGCGTTGGTGATGGTGGCTCGTACAGCCCAGGTGAGGTGGCCCATGAACGTTTCCCCGGGCCCCGCACCCACCTCCGTGATCTCGTAGTGAAGAGGCGGGGGACTCCGAGGGCGCACCCTGTACACAAGCCTGTCGGCCCGCACATCCGTCACGACCCGCACGGCCACCCTCATCGCCCTCGGCGGCGCAACCACAGCCGCTCTCGCCCTCATCCCAGGCCCGATGCCCCTGCTGGTCATCCTCGCGGTCCTGGCGGGAATCGTCCGCGGCAACCTCACCTCCTCCAGGCCACCGCCGTCACCGACCGCTGGGGCACCACGCACTACGGCCGCCTCTCCGGCCTCCTCGGCTCCCCCGCCCACATCGCCGCAGCCCTCGCCCCCTGGGCCGGCGCCGCCCTCGCCGGACCGCTCGGCGGATACGCGCACCTCTTCGCAGCCCTTGCCGCCCTGTCACTCATCTCGACGATTCTTACGGTCATATGCCCGATGAAGGTGCAGACGGCGCGTAACTGGGGATAACCAGGGCGAGACGAAGGGAGTACTGATGCAAGAGAAGTCTCTGAAACAACTCCTCGCAGGGATTCGGACCCGACGGCGACGATGCGCTCCCCCTGATGGAGCGTGCGCGGGACGCGATACGGGAGGATCTGGCCGACGAGTTCCCCAATCTCACCGTAGAAGTCGTCGGGCGACGGCGGGCCGTGCTCGTACGGTTCGGCGACCCGGTGACCGCGGGCCAACCGGACTTCACAGCCGACGTGATGACCGCGATCCCGCACCCTTCCGGCAAGGGCCTCTTCATCCCCAACGTGGAGATCGCCGACAAGTGGGACCGGGCCGATCCGATCACGCACACCGAGATGGTGCTGGATGCCATCGACAAGACAGAGAACACGTTCGCCCGGACGGTGCGACTGCTGAAGCACTGGAACTGCACCCACAGCAAGCCGCTCTGCTCCTGGAACATCAAAGCGCTCGCGCTGGAGTGCATCACGTCCCCGATGCCTCTGGCCGAGGCACTCCAAGCCTTCTTCACCCACGCGGTCCAGGAGCTCAAATCCAGGCAGACGGACGACCCGGCCGGTGTCGCCGGCCTCATTCCGCTCAACCTGCCGATCAGCGAGGTCCGCAAACGACTCGACACAGCCCGGGAATACATAGACCTCGCCATAGAGCACGAGGCCGAGAACCGACCGCTGAGCGCCCAGCACGTCCTGAGCAAGGTCTTCCCCGAGATCGTTCCGGATACGGACCCCACCCAGGAGGAGGCCGCCCGGCTCCGCCGAGACGTGATCCTCACCGGGAGCGCAGCATCCGGACTCGGGCTGGTGGTCCCTCGAGTTACCCCCACTCGGGCCTGGGCGCCGCAGCTGGATACCGAAAGGGAGATCCACCTCGGGAACCACCTCCTCAACCCTCTCCTGTCTCAGGAGCAGCGGCCAAGGATGCCCCGCGTTGACGAACTGAGTGGTCCCGTCGAGCAGGCTGACGCGCAGCAGCTGCCCGGTGACGAAGCCCCGCCTGCCGTGGTCGATGACGGCCCGGTTGGCCTCAAGGCCTGTACTTCGAGCTCGGCGCCGGCACGCCTGGCCCTGCGAAGGGCGCCCACTGCGAGAGTGGCGAGTAGCGCGGCTTCCACGTCGTGGCCCATGGCATCGGTGACGGAGAGCTGCATGGTGTCGCGGTCGACGACGTAGTCGAAGGTGTCGCCGCCGACATGCGTCGCCGGTTCCAGTGCTCCGGCGACCGTGAACTGGGCCGCCTCACAGGCCAGGGAGGTGGGGAGAAGCCGGTGCTGGATCTCGGCCGCCAGGTTCAGGGGCCGCGTACGACGGCCCCACTGGTAGACATCGGTGAAGGACCGGTTCGCGATGACGATGTAGGCCAAGGCATGCGCGGTCGCACCGATCTGCCTCATCGCGTCCTCATCGGGGCGATCCGGTAGAAAGAGTTCGAGCAGGCCGATGGCGTCGCCGCGGTTGGTGACGGGCGCCACGGCCCTGACCAAACTGTTGCCCTCTCGCTGGAGGGCCGGCCGCTGTGTGCGCAACACGTCCGCGTAGAGGGTACCGGGCAGAGCGACGCGCTCAGGGGGCTCGTCGGACTCGACGCTGTCGGCTGCCCCGAGCCGCACCACCGACGACCCGGTGAAGTCGACGATCAGGAACGAAACCGCAGCAGCGTTCAGGCGGTCCCTGAGCATCCGTGCGACGACGTCCAGTGACTCGACGGGAGAGGCGGCTTCCGCTGCCGCGAGCGTGCCCGCGAGGTCCATTTCCACCAACTGCTCACCGTCGGCGCGCCTCTGATTGGCGCCTGGATCTCGCTCCTCGGTTGGGGGCATGACCGCTCCTGTCCTCCTCCGACGCCGTTGGCCAGCCGCCCCTCCCGACCGTCCTCAACCCTGCCCGAGGACCCGCACGCCAGGTGGCTGCTGCTGCCCGTGCAGGCCGCGCTGCCTGACTGGTTCACCCGGACAGCAGGCATCGGCCCTACTCGGGGACGCCGCGCGGCCACCGGCATAGCGCTCATGCCCGGAATCCTCTGAGGACTCGGTTGCGAGGCAAGCACCGGGGCATGGGGATGGACGAGTCAAGCCGGCGGTGTGGCTGTGGCCGCCGCCTTCGAGCTGAGAATGAGTCAAAGCCGCTCCCCAGTTCACCACCGACGGTGAAACGGCTGACCACCGCTACCTGTCCGCCGTCGGCAACTACTACCTCTCTCTCCGCCGCCCCCTCGCACCCTGACCCGAAGCCGGCCGGCAACTCGCCCGCCCCACGCCGACAGCTGCCCCGAGTCGGAACATTGCCGTGGTCAGTAGACGGCGATGGAGATGGCGATGTAGTGCGCGGTGAAGGCTGCCACGGTCAGGGCGTGGAAGACCTCGTGGAAGCCGAACCAGCGGGGCGAGGGGTCGGGGCGCTGGAGGGCGTAGACAACCGCGCCCGCGCTGTAGAGGAGCCCGCCGGTCACGATCAAGGCGAGTACGGCCGCCCCGCCACTGTCCAGGAAGTCGGGCAGGTATCGCACCGGTGCCCAGCCCAGGGCCAGGTAGCAGGGGGTGTACAGCCAGCGGGGAGCTCCGACCCACAGGACACGGAAGGCGATGCCGGCCAGAGCGCCCATCCACACGATCCACAGCAGGACGGACCGCTGGTCAGGGGGGAGAAGGAGCACGGAGAGTGGGGTGCAGGTGCCGGCGATGATCAGGAAGATGTTGGCGTGGTCGAGGCGGCGCAGAACGGCCTCACCGAGTGGTCCCCAGGTGCCGAGGTGGTAGACGGCGCTCGTCCCGAACAGCAGCCAGGCGGTGACGGAGTACACGGTGCAGGCCAAGACTGCCTGCGGTGTCCCTGCCAGGCAGATGAGGACGATACCCGCGCCCAGCGAGGCGGGCACCATGCCGGCGTGAAGCCAGCCCCGTAGCTTCGGCTTGATCGGTTCGACCAGCTCGGCCGCCCGCTCGACCAGGTCGGCAACCGGGTGGGAGTCCTCGGGGGCCTTCTCACGGTGCGATCCGGAGGGAGGGCCACTTGCCTCGTTCCCTCCGACCGTCGGTGCGGAAGACACACCGCCGGTTTCGATGTCGTCGCGGGACACTGCTTCCCTTCCTGCCTCGGACTGCTGGGCGTCACTGGCAACCATGTGCTCATGCTAGGAGCCCCCGCAGCAGCATGGTCCGAGGCCTGCCTCGGACCACCGGGCCGGCACCGCCGGAGGTGGCCTGTTCAGCCGCCCCATGGTTCCGGTCCTGGGGGCCTGCCACCAACTGGGGCCGTGGAAACCGTGTAAGTCGGCGGGCCAAGGGAACGATCAGGGTCCTCCGAACGGGCCTCTCCGCTCTCCTACGTTCAAGGACCGCCGATGCTTCCCGAGTTCCGCTCCCACGCATCCGCCCCCCTTTCCCACCAGCTGGAACAGCGACTGGGACTGGACCCGCGCCTCGAAGCGGGCCGAATCGACGTGGAGCGCGTCGCCGACATCGCCGTCGTCGCATCCGCCCACTCCGACGGGTACGCGGCCACCGCGCACCTCCTCGGACTGCTGGCCGCGCTCCCCGCTCCCACCGAGGCCGGAGAACGCTTCTGGTCGGACCTGTGGAGGTCCTCGGGCTCCCTCTACCTGCTGCCCGCCAACATCAAGACATTCGTGCTGAGTTCGCTGGCCGGAGAAGGCACCGGTCTGGCCGGGCAGATCCTCTCGGCTGTCGACGAGATGACCTCGCCCCAGCGCGTCGCAGCCGGAGAGGTCATCGGCCAGGCACTCGCCGAGTCCGACCACCTCCCCGACCTCAAGACGCAGGTCATCGGCGAGCTGTGGCTCCGGGACCTCGAACTCACCGCCTGGCGCGTCCTGCACGCGGACCACAAATCAGCTGATCCGGCTGAACGGAAAGCCTTCCTCGACGCATGGAGGCGTGTCTGACCGCCCGGTTTCCTCTCGACACAGCACGGCCGTACACGAGCCATCGACGAGCGCCACCGGTGCTGTTCGGGCCCAACGGCACCCAGCGAGCCGGTGAGGGGAGGAAGGCGTGACGCCTCCCTCCCCTCACCCCACCGATCGTCAAGCGCCCTTCGCCTGCCTCTTCACCGCTCCCTTGACGCGGGCAGCGCGTACCCGGGCGTCGATGCCCCCGGCGACCTCCTGCTGGCGTTCGTCGTCGGAGTGCTGGTAGATCATCGCGGCCTTCTCCGAGGACTGCCACGGCGCGGACCATCGTGTCCTTGAGGGTCGCGCCGGACTGGGTGGAGAGGGTGTGCCCGGTGTGGCGCAGGTCGTAGAAGCGGAAGTCCTTCGGCAGGCCGACCTTCGCGCGAGCCTTGGCCCACTTCCGGCCGAAGGTCGTGCGCCGGAACGGCGCACCCTTCCCCCCTATGAACAGCAGCCCGTCGGGCTCCTTCTCCGCGAACCAGTCCAGGTGCCGCCATCACCAGCAACGTCGCATAAGTGCCGGCGCCGATCAGGACCTCGGATTCTCTGAACTAGCGACAGCCCGGGCGTACGGGCGGGAGGGAAGATCGTGATTCTCTCGGCTCGCCTCGGGGCCAGGAACTACTGTCGCGATAAGCCCTCGCCGGTCAGGCATGCTCGTCCGATGGCTGCTGGGCAGGCTGGACCGACCAGCTTGTCGGCTCGTCGTCGCCTGAGTCCTCGTCGCGCTCCGCGTCGGCAACTGTCGCATGGATCTTGCCCGACGCGTGGTGGACCGGCGCGTATACGGCGTAGAGCTGCAGGGTCTCGTCACCGATGTTGGTGACGTTATGCCAAGTGCCGGCGGGCACGAAGATTGCCCAGCCATCCTCGACCTCCCGGTCGAAGTCGAGTCGGTCCTTCGTGCGGCCCATCTGGACGCGGCCCCGGCCTGCGTCGAGTCGTAGGAATTGGTCAGTCTCCGGGTGCGCCTCCAAGCCGATGTCCTCACCCACCGGGATCGACATGAGGGTCAACTGAAGGTACTTCCCAGACCAGGCGACCGCGCGATAGTTCGTGTTCTCGAGCGTCGCCTTCTCGAGGTCGAAGCTTTGAGGTTCCGGCCCGATGTCCTTGATGGTCATACGTGTCTCCCGGTCAACGAAGGCGATACGCGGTCGCGGTCTTGCGCCAGCCCACGTCAACATTCTCAGAGCCCCAGGTTCTTCTGGCCACAGGTACGCGAGCCGCTACCGCACAAGCGGCCGCGACCCATTGCCACATTCCGCTGTACGTCCGGTCGTGTAGTCGACCGGGTTCGTGCAGTCGATGACAGTCTTGCCGGCCAAGCGCCGACGCAACACCTCCATGATCGAGTGCCCGTCCGCGCACTCCAGCACGATCCGCGACCGCTGAGCCAGAGCCTGGGTCGATGCATGACAACGCACCCAGCCCTCCAGCACAGCCCGCTGGGCGATCGATTGCCGGTCAACACTTCTCGTCGCGCATCTCGTCCTCGTGGCCCTTGCCCGGCTCCGGGTGCTATTGCGGAACTGGATTCCTCCCGCCAGGATGACACGTTGCGTGATGTTTCGCGTCATTTGTGTCACCTGGTGTGGTGGGCGAGCGACGCCGGGACGCAGGTGGCCGGGTCGGCGTGCGGGGCATGCGCGCACCACCCACGATGGGCGACGTACCCATCCGCTGCCACCCGTCAGGAGCACCCATGCTGGAGCGCACACCGGGCTTTCGCGCGCCACTTGCTCCAGGCGAGCGTGCGGGCGTCTCGCATCGCGCCACAAAGGCGGGCACGTAACCACCCACCCAGGCCCACTGGTTCGCGACGACGGGCTCCGGACCCTCGCCCCTGGCGCGACAGGAGAGACGCGCCGCGTCCGACACGTGGGCGGGCGCCCACCCTTCGGCAGAGGATCACAACTAGTGATGAGGGGGATGCAGACGTGCCCTGGGTCAGGGACTACGTGCGGTCGGACGGCACGCCGGCCGGAGCCCATGTCCGGCTCCCGGCGGATGCGCGGCGGGAGACCGCCTGGGGGGTCAGCGGCCCCAACGCAGCGCTACCGTCTGCACCGGTGCGTCCCACAGCCGCAGCATTTCCTCGTCGGCCCGGCACAGCGTCACCGAGCACCCCGCCATGTCCAACGAGGTGACGTAGTTCCCCACGAGGGTCCGGGCCACCGGGACGCCCCGAGCCGCCAGCACCCGGGCCACCTCCGCGTGGAAGCCGTACAGCTCCAGCAGCGGCGTTGCGCCCATCCCGTTCACCAGGGCCAGTACCGGCCCGTCGACAGGGGCCGCCTTCGCCATGTCCTCCAGCACGGAACCCACCGCGAACTCCGCGATCTCCCCCGCCGGCATCATGGGGCGCCGCTCCCGGCCCGGCTCCCCGTGGATCCCGATGCCCAGCTCCAGCTCGCCGTCCGGCAGATCGAAGGTGGGACTGCCCTTGGCTGGGGTGGTGCAGGCGCTCAGCGCCACGCCGAAGCTGCCCGAGGCCTCGTTGACCCGCCGGGCGACCGCGGCGACCTGCTCCAGCGGCGCGCCCTCCTCCGCCGCCGCCCCGGCGATCTTCTCGACGAAGAGCGTGGCCCCCGTGCCGCGACGCCCGGCCGTGTAGAGGCTGTCGGTCACGGCAACGTCGTCGTTGACCAGCACCCGCTCGACCCGGATGCCGTCCTCCTCGGCGAGTTCGGCGGCCATGTCGAAGTTCAGGACGTCCCCGGTGTAATTCTTGACGACGAACAGCACCCCCTGGCCGGAGTCCACGGCCTTGGCCGCCCGCACCATCTGGTCGGGCACGGGGGAAGTGAACACCTCGCCCGGACAGGCGGCGGACAGCATTCCGTGTCCGACGAAGCCGGCGTGCAAGGGCTCGTGTCCGGAGCCGCCACCGGAGACGAGACCGACCCGCCCGCCCTGCCGCGCGTCCCGCCGTACGACGACCCGGGCGTCGGCGTCCACGTCCAGTTCCGGGTGGGCCGCGGCCAGCCCTCGCAGGGCGTCCGCGACCACGGTCTGCGGACTGTTGATCAACATCTTCATCGTGTGCCTCCCGGTCGGAGCCGGCGATCCATACGAACAGTGTGCTGCCATGCCGCGGACATCCGCGAGAACTGGGGCGACCGCCTCGGAGAAGGATTGAGGAATCCGAGCGGGCACCGGCCTCCGCGGGGCCGGACCGCCCTCGCCTTTCAGGTACGGGCGACCCGTCTTACGCTGAACCGGGGGGCTCGGGGCAGTCGAATGCCGGTCTTCGGACCGGCGGGAAGCGGGCACCCATGAAGGAGCGCCTCAAAGCACATGGGTTGGTCGGCGAACTCTCGGCCGAATTCGCCGGCACCATGATCCTCATCCTCTTCGGCTGTGGTGTCGTGGCCCAGGTGGTCGCCGGCGGAGCCCTGACGGACCCCGCGGGCGGCCTCGGAAACCACGACAGCATCGCCTGGGCCTGGGGTCTCGGCGTGACCCTGGGCGTCTACGTCGCGGCGAGGCTGAGCGGTGCTCACCTCAATCCCGCGGTGACCCTCGCCCTTGCGGCCTTCAAGGGCTTCCCGTGGAAGAGGGTCGCCCCCTACGCGCTGGCCCAGCTGGCCGGAGCCTTCGTGGCGGCCCTGATCGTCCGCTGGAACTACACCGAGGCGCTGGCCAAGGCCGACCCCGGTCACACCATCAAGACGCAGGTCGTCTTCTCCACGCTCCCGGCCAACGGAAACACCAACCTGCCGGTGACCGAGTGGGGCGCACTGCGCGACCAGATCATAGGCACCGCGATCCTGCTGATGCTGATCTTCGCGGTCACGGACCTGCTGGGCACGCCTCCCGGCGCCAACCTGGCCCCGTTCATCGTCGGCCTGATCGTCGTGGCCATCGGCATGGCGTGGGGCACCAACGCCGGGTACGCAATCAACCCGGCCCGTGACCTCGGCCCCCGGCTGGCCAGCTTCCTCACCGGGTACGGAGGGGCCTGGAGAGATCAGTACGGGAACTTCTACTTCTGGGTGCCGATCATCGGCCCGTTCATCGGCGGTGTGCTGGGTGCGGGTATCTACAAGCTCCTCATCGGCCGGTTCCTGCCGACCGCCGAACCGGAGCCTCCCGGACGCGTACCGGCACCGGACGAGAGCTGACCGGATCCGGGGCGGGCGGAACACGGCACGGCACGGCACGTCCGTTCATCCCGTCCGTCCCGTCCCGGACGGACAGCCCCCACACACGGCATCCCCAAGAGGAGGCGGCACCCCATGGCTGACTTCGTCGGCGCAGTGGACCAGGGGACCACGAGCACCCGTTTCATGATCTTCGACCACGCCGGCAACGAGGTGGCGCGGCACCAGCTGGAGCACTCCCAGATCCTCCCGCGCTCGGGGTGGGTCGAACACGACCCGGTGGAGATCTGGGAACGCACCAACTCGGTGATCCAGAACGCCCTCCGGCACGGAAACCTCGACGCCTCCGACCTGGCGGCCGTCGGCATCACCAACCAGCGCGAGACGACCGTCGTCTGGGACCCCCGCACCGGCCGCCCGTACTACAACGCCATCGTCTGGCAGGACACCCGTACCGACTCCATCGCCGCTGCACTGGAGCGCGGCGGCCAGGGCGACGTCATCCGCCGTAAAGCGGGGCTGCCACCGGCCACCTACTTCTCCGGCGGCAAGATCCAATGGATCCTGGAGAACGTCGACGGCGTGCGGGAGGCCGCCGAGCAGGGCCACGCCCTCTTCGGCAACACCGACTGCTGGGTGCTGTGGAACCTCACCGGCGGACCCGACGGCGGCGTCCACGCCACCGACGTCACCAACGCCAGCCGCACCATGCTCATGGACCTGGAAACCCTCGACTGGGACGATGAACTGCTCGGCTTCTTCGGCGTACCCCGGGCCATGCTGCCCACCATCAACCCGTCCTCCCACCCGGAGGCGTACGGGCGGACCCGCACCTCCCGGCCGCTGCGCGAGGCCATTCCCATCACCGGTGTCCTCGGCGACCAGCAGGCGGCCACCGTCGGGCAGGTCTGCTACGCGCCCGGCGAGGCGAAGAACACGTACGGAACCGGCAACTTCCTGGTGCTCAACACCGGGACGGAACTGGTCCGCTCGCAGCACGGCCTCCTGACCACCGTGGCGTACCAGTTCGGCGACGACCCCGTGATCTACGCCCTCGAAGGATCCATCGCGGTCACCGGCTCCGCCGTGCAATGGCTGCGCGACCAGCTGAAGATCATCGGCGACGCCGCCGAGAGCGAGCGCCTGGCGCGCACGGTCGAGGACAGCGGCGGCATGTACTTCGTCCCCGCCTTCTCCGGCCTGTTCGCACCGTACTGGCGCTCCGACGCCCGCGGCGCGATCGTCGGCCTGGCCCGCTACCACGACAACGGCCACCTGGCGCGGGCCACCCTGGAGGCCATCTGCTACCAGACCCGCGACGTGGTGGAAGCCATGGAGCAGGACTCCGGCGTCCACCTCGACGTGCTCAAGGTCGACGGCGGAGTCACGGCCAACGACCTGTGCATGCAGACCCAGGCCGATGTCCTCGGCGTACCGGTCAGCCGTCCGGTAGTCGCCGAGACGACCGCGCTCGGCGCCGCCTACGCGGCCGGGCTCGCCACCGGCTTCTGGCGCGACACGGACGAACTGCGCACCCACTGGCAGGAGTCCAAGCGCTGGAACCCCGAGTGGTCGGAGGAACGGCGCGCGGAAGGGTACGAGGGCTGGAAGCGGGCGGTGGAGCGCACGCTCGACTGGGCCAAGGTCGAATAGGTTCCGGCCGCGCGCGCCCGCAGCACTGAGGAGGAGACCATGGTCGATCCGGTGGCCCTCTCACCCCAAGGCCGCACACAGGCCCTCGCCGACATGGGACAGGGCGAACTCGACGTCCTCGTCGTCGGAGGCGGCGTCGTCGGCAGCGGGGCCGCCCTGGACGCTGCCACCCGGGGCCTGAGCGTCGGACTCGTCGAAGCCCGCGACTGGGCCTCGGGTACGTCCAGCCGCTCCAGCAAACTCATCCACGGCGGCCTGCGCTACCTGGAGATGCTCGACTTCCGCCTCGTCGCCGAAGCCCTCAAGGAACGGGGCCTCCTGCTCCGGTACCTCGCCCCCCACCTGGTACGTCCGGTGCCGTTCCTCTACCCCCTGCAACACCGCATCACGGAGCGGCCGTACGTCGGCACCGGCGTGCTGCTGTACGACGCGATGGCCAGGGCCTCCGGCAACTCCGGCGGCCTGCCCCACCACCGCCACCTGAGCAGGCACCGGGCCCTGCGCGAGGCGCCTGCCCTGCGCTCCGACGCACTGGTGGGCGCCATCCAGTACTGGGACGCCCAGGTCGACGACGCCCGGCACACCATGTTCCTCGCCCGCACGGCCGCCTCGTACGGGGCACTGACCGCCAACCGCACCCGCGTCAGCCGCTTCCTGCGACAGGGCGAGCGGGTGGTCGGCGCCGTCGTCACGGACCTGGAGAGCGGCGACGAGACGGAGGTGCGGGCCAAGCAGGTCATCAACGCGACCGGGGTGTGGACGGACGACACCCAGGCCATGGCCGGCACCCGCGGCCAGTTCCACGTCCGCGCCTCCAAGGGCGTCCACCTGCTCGTCCCCCGTGACCGCATCAACTCCCGCACCGGTCTGATCCTGCGCACCGAGAAGAGCGTGCTGTTCGTCATCCCCTGGGGCCGGCACTGGATCATCGGGACAACCGACACGGACTGGACGCTCGACAAAGCCCACCCCGCGCTCAGCTCCAAGGACGTCACCTACCTGCTGGAACACGTCAACAGCGTCCTGGCCACCCCACTGGTCCCCGAGGACGTCGAGGGCGTCTACGCCGGCCTGCGCCCCCTGCTGTCCGGCGAAGCGGCGGAGACCAGCAAGCTGTCCCGGGAGCACCTCGTCGCCCATCCCGTGCCCGGACTCGTCGTGGTGGCGGGCGGCAAGTACACCACGTACCGGGTGATGGCCAAGGACGCGGTCGACGAGGCCGTCCGAGGCCTGGACGAGAAGGTTCCCGACTGCATCACGCACCGCGTCCCGCTGCTGGGCGCCGACGGCTATCCGGCGCTGTGGAACTCCCGACACCGGCTCGCCGGGCGCTCCGGGCTCCATGTCGCCCGCATCGAGCACCTCCTGAACCGCTACGGCTCCCTGGCGCCCGAACTGCTCGCCCTGGTGGCGGCCGACCCCACGCTCGGCGAGGCACTGCCGAGCTCCGACGACTACCTGAGGGTCGAGGCCGTGTACGCGGTGACCCACGAGGGAGCCCGCCACCTGGAGGACGTCCTCGCCCGGCGCACCCGGATCTCCATCGAGTCCTGGGACCGCGGGGTGGACGCGGCGCCGACCGTGGCCCAGCTGATGGCGCCCCACCTGGGATGGGACCGGGCGCACCAGGACCGCGAGGTCGACCACTACCTCAAGCGCGTGGCCGCCGAGCGCGAGGCCCAGCAGCAGCCGGACGACCGGACCGCCGACGCGGTGCGGCTCGGCGCCCCCGACATCATCCCGGTGAACTGAACGGCCGCACGCCGGGGGGGTTGCCTCTATGTCCTTCGTCAAGGACGTGGTGCCGGGTTTGAGGTTGTTTGGGGTGGTCATGCGGCGAGGGTGACGGTGGAGGTTCGGGACTCGTAGAAGGTGCCGTCGCGGAGCATGGCAAACAAGACGCTGATGCGTTGGCGGGCGAGCCGCAGGAGTGCCTGGGTGTGGGTTTTGCCGCGGGCGCGTTGGCGGTCGTAGTAGGTGCGGGAGGCCGGGTCGGCGTTCATGCAGGCGAAGGCGGAGAGGAACATGGCCCGTTTGAGCTGCCGGTTTCCGCCGCGGGGTGCGTGTTCGCCGTGGATCGAGGTGCCCGACGACTTGGTGGTGGGGCGAGGCCCGCATAGGAGGCGAGGTGGGCGGCGCTGTGAAAGCCGGTGCCGTCGCCGACGGTGACCAGCGGGACGGCGGCGGTCCTGACTCCGACTCCCGGCATCGAGGTCAGGACCGGGTGAAGAGGGTGGGCCTCCAGCAGGGTGCTGATCTGGGCTTCCAGTGCCCGGCGCTGGTCATGGACCGCGGCGAGCGAGGCGGCCAGGGACGGGATCACGATGTCGAGGGTGCCCGTGCCGGGAACGATGACGGTCTGCTCGTCGAGAGCGTCGAAGACCTCGTCGATCAGCCTCTGTGCCATCCGCGGGGCCTTGGGTCGGATGAGTTCGACGAGTCTGCGGCGGCCGACCTTGCGCAGTGCGGCCGGGGATCCGTATCGCTCGAGGAGCCAGGTGACGGCGGGGTGGTCCAGTCGCGGGCCGAGCACGCGCTCCAGCGACGGGTGGAACTGGGCGAGCAGGCCGCGTATCCGGTTGGAGGTGCGGGTGGCTTCTGCGGCGAGGTCCTGATCGAAGCCGGTCAGCACCGTGAGCTCGGCGGTGATCTCGTCGGTCAGCTCCAGCGAACGCAAGGTGTGGGGCATGGTGCGGGCGGCGTCCGCGATGACCGCGGCGTCCTTCGCGTCGGTTTTCGCCTCTCCCGGGTAGAGGTCGGCGATCCGTCGCATGGCCAGTCCGGGCAGGTAGGCGACCTGGCAGCCCGCGTCCCGGGCGACGGTCAGGGGCAGAGCACCGATCGAGGCCGGCTGCTCCACGATCACCAGCACCGTGCCGAACTTCGCGGTCAGCTTGTCGAAGACGGCCCGCAGTTTCGGTTCGCTGTTGGGCATCGGCTTGTCGAAGACCTTCTTGCCCGCCGGCGTCAGCCCGTGGCCGCGGTGAGCTGTCTTGCCGACGTCCATACCCAGGAAGACGCCCACATCGCCGGTGTCTAACATCGCACCGCTCCCGGGTGGTTGACCGTGCCGGCCTCGGCGGTGGCACCGTGCTCGCGCATCCACGTTATGCAGACCCGCCGCCCGCAAACTGCCCGGCATTGCGCCAGGCCAGGCGGTGGCCGGACCTCTCATCAGCGTCTCCGACGGCACCCCACGGGCCCGGCGACACCACCCCCCAGGTCATCACTTCGACAGAGGGGACACAGTCATACCGGGCCCGGAGGCCAGCGGCCCCATTGCAGGACCGCGAAAAAGATAACGGGGGGACGGTGACGAGCGGTTCTCCCTCAGGCTTGCACTCGAGGCCGCAGCGAGACTGTCGTGGTTGCGCCCTCGGATGGAGCAAGATCCGGGCCAGTTGCGGGCCAGCACGGCACGATCGACGACGGATCCCTCTATTTTGCCTGGTCAGGAGGATTGTGGCGCGTGTACCACCAGCACTCGAAGAACGTTTTGGTCAGTTACTCCCCCAAGAAGCTCGGGTTCTTCTAGAGAACAGAAATCCGTTGCCTGGAGCGGGCATTGCCTCTCCAGGCAACATTGAATCCAAGCGCAGAAGGTAATCAAACGGCAGCCATACGTGACCTCCGGACCACTTCGAAACCTTCCCCCGGACCAGTCACGGACCAAGAAGTTGGAAATCGCTCAAGGCCGAGTTGGCGAACCTGGTCGGCGGCTGCTGGATGCGCCGGCGAAGCAGCTCACTGAACCACCGGTGCTCGCTGCCGACGTGCCGCGTGAGGTCCCCGAGAGTCCAGCCGGGGCAGGTCGGCAGCGGGGTGGAGGGTCGGCTCCCGTGACCGTGGCGACGAATGCGGCGGTCTCGGCTGCGAAGGCCGCTCCGTGCTGGGCGGGGTTCATGACTGCGCCCTTCCTCTGATGACGCTGCCCCAGGTGGCGATACTCAAGGCCTCTGGCGTCGTACTCGGCGCCGATGGTGGGCAGGGCTCCGTTGACGTCCCAGGACGAGGTGCGGAGCACTGTGCTGCCCTTGGCAGCCGTGACACGATAGCCGTCGGAGTCACAGGCGAAGCCGTGACGGTTCGGGCAAGTCATCCCGGCCCTCGTTGTCGGCGGGTCGCATGCGGTGCAGGTCGTCGAGCCTCCAGCCGGTGCCCAGGCCGCCCACAGCGCCCCGCTGCCTTGCTTGGGATACGAGTCGGCGGCATCCGCTGAACTGCAGCCGTACCTCTGGTCACGCGCTATCGGCCGACCCGTGGCCCGGCGGGTGCCGGTTCGGCGAGAGCGAGGCCGGTCCGGTCGAGCGGGCGCACTCGGTGGGAGTCTGACCGTAGTGCTTCTTGAAGGATCGGGTGAAGTGACTGCCGTCCGCGAACTGCCAGTGTGCGGCGAGTTCCGAAATGCTCAGGCGCTCTGACGGCGAGACAAGGGCGAGCCGGGCCTCATGCAGTCGCCGGTGGCGGATGTAGGTGCTCACCTGCTCTCCCACCGCGGCGAATGCCCGGTGCAGCGTGCGGACGGAGACGTTGAGTTCACGCGCAAGCATCGCCGGAGAAAGTTCGGGATCAGCGAGCCGACGGTCCGCGAGGTCCTTGGCTGCCTGGGTGAGCGCGGGAGCCAACCGGGGCTCTACGTCGTCGAACCGGCCCTTCACCACCGCCTTGGTCAGCTCGATCAGGGTACCTTGGGCAGCTGCCACACCGGCCGGGCCGAGGTCGGCCACGGTCATGTGGATCATGTCTGCAAGGGCCGTCAGCAAGCGCACCTCGGCCGAGTCCGCCGGCCCGGTGACGACCCGGTTCCCGAGCAGGGGTTTGAGCTCGCCGGGGGGCAGGACGAGGAACTTCGCCGTGAGGTGCGCCGTCGTCTCGAAGGCCGTCAGGCGCCCGAGGTGCCGGACGAGGAACTGCCCGGCCGACACGGTCTGGTCGCCGTAGCCGGACGGGCCGCCCAGAGTCCATGCGCCGCTCCGCACGACATACATGGCAACCAGATCCTGATCGCCGCCCGGGACGTCCGCGGTCCGGGTTGCCGACGCGGCGTGGAGATCGGCGATCGCCGCGCCATGCACCTTGGCAACCTTGCCCTTGACCCGGAAGTCACCGATCGTGTCCGGGCTGAAGGCCGGCAGTTGGAAGACATCGTCGCCGACCTGCGTCTGCCACCCGCGCCGGAAAACGTCGAGTCCCCGCGGTGCGGAATCCGGGGCGGTCGAGTCCACTGCGAACACCCCGCGCGCGCCGTCGACCTCCGCTCCAGTACCGTGCATCCCTCTGCGATCCTCTCGTCTTCATTGCTTCAACGCCGTCCTGTGGTGGTCGTGTTCCGCAGGACGCCGCCATGACCCATGTGGACACCGCGCCAATCTTCCTATAGACGGCTCGCATTGCAGCGGCCGGGAGGCAGAGCTGATGCTTATGATTCGGCGAGATGAACGACGCGACCCCTGACGATCAGGTCGCAGCCTGATCGTCAGGGGTCGCACTCGCGCTCGGTCCTCCCTCATGGGCTCGTGCCGGGGACGTCTTCGCCGCCTCGGTCGGACCTTTCGCCGGAGGTAACGGTTAGTGGCCGGCGCGCAGTTCGCCGTGTGGGCCGATGGCGTCGGCCACGCCCAGGCAGGTGCTGCCCCGGAGGCACCGAGTTCGTAGTGCACAGCCCCGGTGTCGACGGAACGGACCGTGAGCGCGACCTCGTAGTTGCCCGGGTAAGTCACTCACCGAGCCGCAGCCGAATCCGGGCGTCTTCCGGCGGCGGGCCATGCCGATCGGCCTGCCAAGCCGTGTCGGCCAAGATCATCCTGTCGCGGTCGTGTCCCACCGGGAACCCATCCGTGCCGGTGCCGGCTCCGGTCTCCTGCAGGTTGCGCGGCTCGACGGTCAGCGGGCGATCGAGATCGCGAAGGGGGTGAATCCGATGGACCGGATGACGTGCGGTACGAACAGTATCGCGGCCTCCGTGGCGCGGGCGGTCTGGATCCCGCCGAGGTCGGTGATCCATTCCTTGCGCCAGCCGAGGTCAATGAGCAGTTCAAGGACGGTCCGCTTGGCCTCCGGTTCCTCGCCGGAGAGGAAGGCGGTTGGCGTCTGGGTGAGCGTGGCCGGGGCGGTCATCACCGGGAAGAGCATGGTGTTGAGCGTCTTGACGACGTGCGTTTCGGGGAGCGCTGCCTGGAGTTGCTCGGCGAGGCTTGAACCGGGGTAGATCAGGGCGGCGGGCAGTCCGTCCGGTCCGTCGACGGTGGCGTTGGAGACGTCCACGAGGATCTTGCCGTGCAGCTCTTCGCGCAGGGCGGCGAGACGTTCCAGGGAGCCGGCGCCCGGGGTGGCGTTGATGACGATCCGGGCCGCCCGGGCGGCATCGGCGGCGGCGCCCGGCGCGCGGTCCGCGACGGTCACCTCGTGCCCTACCAGGGTGAGGGCTTTCGCCAGGTTGCCGCCGACGCGGCCGTTTCCGAGAACTGCGATCGTGGTCATGATGTTCTGGTCCTTGCGTGGGTGCGGGTTGTGGTGTGCGGGGTCAGCGGGAGAGCGTGGCGACGGCTTCGGCGTGGACGCCGGGCGCGGCGGCCAGGAAGCTCTCGCTCTGCGGGGTCCAGGGGCGGCCCTCGGCGTCGGAGATCTGTCCGCCGGCCTCGGTGACGAGCAGCGCGCCGGGCAGCAGGTCCGCTCGGGCGCCGGCGAACTGCCAGAAGGCGTCGATGCGGCCGGCGGCCACGTTCGTGAGGTGCAGGGTCGCGGGCACGGCGGTGCGGACGACGAGCGCGTCGAAGAGCATCGCGGTGATCGAGGAGCCGACGCGCCGTACGACCCTCTCGTCCTCGTCCGGCCGGGCCTGGCTGGTGGCCACGATGCTCAGGCCGAGGTCCGCGGTCGGGGAGACGCGCAGCGGCCGGCCGTCGAGGTGGGCGCCGGCGCCGGTGAGCGCGGTGTAGGTCTCGCCGGTCAACGGCAGGTGGACCGCGGTGAGCACCGGCTGGTTCTCACGCACGAGGGTGGCGGTCACCGCCCACTCCGGCAGCGCGTGCAGGTGGTTGACGTTGCCTTCGGCCGGATCCACGACCCACCACTCGCCGGGCGGCAGCGCCCCGCCGTCCAGCTCGTCCTCCACCCAGCCGGCGTCCGGGCGCAGGCTCGTGAGGCGGGGGCGCAGGATGTCCAGGGCCGTGTCGTCGTTGGCGGCGAGCGCACGCATCAGCTCGTCACGGGTCTCGTAACGGACCACATCGCCGAAACGCTCGCGCAGCGCCGCACCGGCGGCGCGCACGGCGGTCGCGGTGCGGTCGAGCAGGTCGGCGTCGGAGGTGACGACGTCCGTGGTCTGAAGCGTTTCGGACATGGTGGTGCTCCTGTCTGAGGAGGGGTGATGAGGCCGGTCGGGGTCGCGTTCGACGGACGACGGGGGGATGAAGCGCGTTGTGGAAGCGCCGTGGGCGCGGAAGAAGGCTCAGTCGATCAGTTCGGCGGCCCGTTCGGCGATGGCGTAAACGGTCGCGTTGGTGTTGGCCGAGGGGACGGACGGCATCACCGAGGCATCGGCGACACGCAGTCCGGCTATTCCGTGCACGCGAAGGTTCGCAGGGTCGACGACGGCATCGGCGTCGGTTCCCATGCGGCAGGTGCCGGTGAAGTGGAAGTAGGGGCCGGTGGCCTTGCGAATGAACTCGTCCACGGATTCGCCGCTCGTCCCGGATCCCGGCACCGCTTCCTGCTTGCGCCAGTCGGCGAACGCGTCGGCCTCGCCGATGCGGCGTGCCACTGCCAGGCCCTTGCGCATGACCTCCAGGTCACGGTCGTCGCTCAGGTAGCCAGGGTCGACGACGGGAACACTGGCGGGATGGGCGTCCGCCAGGCGCACGGTGCCGCTGCTGTGCGGAGCCATCGCGGAGAAGGCTATGGAGTAGCCGTGGGCCGGCGGCTGGCCCCAAGCCGACGGGAGCGGTGCGGCGACGATGTAGACCTGAAGGTCCGGCCGGGCCGCGGCGGGATCGCTGTACAACAGGCCCATCATTTCGGCCGGCGGGTTGGCAGGAACGAACGGTACGGGCCGGCTGGCCTCGTACACCACACCCGCCATCGGATGGTCCTGCAGATGGGATCCCACTCCCGGCAGGTCGGCGACGACGTCGATACCGTGTTCGCCAAGGTGTTGGGCCGGGCCGATCCCTGACAGCATCAGGAGGTGCGCGGAACCGATGGCCCCGGCGGTCAATATGACCTCGGCGCTGTCGATGGCCAGGTGCTCCCCACCGATCGTGTACTCGACGCCGGTGCAGCGGCCCGCGGTGGTGCGCAGCCGCTGCACGGTCGCGTCCGTGACGACGTTCAGGTTCGGCCGGTCGAGGAACGGACGGATGTAGGCGTCGGCCGCGCTCTGGCGGGCGCCGCCGGGCAGATTCATGTCACTCCACCCGAACCCGGTCTCCAGCCCGCTGCCGATGTCATCGGCGCGTGCGAACCCAGCCTCCACTGCGGCGTCGACGCCCGCCGTGGCCAGGGGATGGGGTTCCGGGACCGGGGCGACCGCGACCGGCCCGTCCGTGCCCCGCACGGAGGCATCACGACTGCGAGTGCTCTCGCTGCGGCGGAAATAAGGCAGCAGATCGTCGAAACCCCAGCCCGGAGCACCGAGGCCGGGCCATTCGTCGTAACCGGACCGGTGCCCCCGCAGGTGGTAGAGGCCGTTGATGCTCGACGATCCGCCGAGCGCCTTACCGCGCAGCACGTCAGCGGCCCTGCCTGTACCGGCCTGCACGGTCGAGGCGCCCAGCCAGAGGGATGACGGGTCGAACCCCAGGAACCCCCAAGGAGATGCCATCGCCTCGGTTGCGTCCCGGGCTCCCGCCTCCAGCAACAACACCCGCACGCCCGGGCGTTCCGAAAGCCGGGAGGCAATCACGCACCCCGCCGTCCCCGCTCCCACCACGACATAGTCATAAGGACTCTTGCCCATCATGTCTCCGCTTCCCACGGCAGCACTGTCCGACCACCGGGTTTCAGGAAAAGGCTCCTCGACGATCAAAGAGCTGATTGCTTGCACGAACTAAAGGGGCCGAGAAGTCCGAGCTCGGCGCGCAGAAGGCGTGGAACCGGCTGATCAGCAGCGAGCGGGCTCCAGGGGAGCGGGGCTGTCCGCAGGCAGGCCGCGCGCGCTGCTGGTGCTGACGGACACCGAGGCGGCCCGGCGGCAAACGATCACCTTGATCCGACGGGCCTGGGAGCGCCCGGTCCGGCCATTGCCGATCACCCCGTTGGGGATGTCCATGCCGGCGCCGGTGCCTGCGATGACGGCCTTCCGGCTGGACTTCTCTTGTTTCACGCGTTCTTGTCCTTGGTGTGTACCCGTCCTGGAACAGCCCGGGTTTCCCTTCTGCCGTCGAATCTTAGGAATACGGACACGGCGCGTACTTGAACCTCCGCGACGTTCGTTCGGAACCTCAGCGCCATACGAGTGGCGAGACAGTCGGCGTCACACAGCACTGGGTCAGGCTGCTCGTACACGCCGACCGACTTCTTGCCCTGCCACAGGTGGCCGCCCTTCCCCACCGACGGCCGCGTGAACCCGGGTCGGCAGCAAGGACGTTAGGCGGCCGCAGTTCCGGCCACGGCGGGACCGTGGCATCGGGGATGGGCGCGGATCCTCACGTCCGTCCACCGGGAGATCGACCTCTGGCAGCAGGTCGACGAGAACCTCGGCCCGGAAGCCACCCTCCGCCTGCTCTCCTGCACGGCTCCCACACCGAGTCGATCGGCGAGTGGTGGGGCTCCGGCTGGTACGAGACGATGGTCCGCCGCGCGGTTGTCCGCGCGGCGGACGACGGAAGCCTCCCAGCAATCATTCCCAGAACTTCCCGGCCCACCCCACGCCAGGAGCGCCCGGGCAAAGATCCGGACCAGCTCCGGACCAGCCCAGACCAAGGGGGCGCATCAACTGACGTTTCCGCTGGTCAGCATGGGTCGCCTCCCGTACCACCAGGAGACGAAGAGTCTGCTGGACGTCTGCGGAGCGGATTATTGACGCAAAGGCAAGGGGAAAGCACAGGTCAGAGGGGGCGCATGGGTCATGGTGGTCGCACGAGACTGGAGGTGTCGACCCTTCCTCCGCCTCCCGGAGGCGATCCCCATGCGTACCACCGGCGACCGCGGCCGCATCTACCGCAGATGTGGCTGCCGGGACACACCGCATTACCAGCTCGGAGAGCACTGCCCACACCTGCTCGCTGACGGTGACCACGGGACGTGGACCTTCGCGGTCGATGTCCCGGCACCGCGCCGCCGCCGGACGACCGTGCGCAGGGGCGGCTTCGACAATCACGACGCAGCCGAGAACGCACTCCGCAGATTCCTCGAGGGCGAGGCCGGAGGATTCAACGCCGACCCGAACCAGAGCGTCGACGACTACCCGAGCACCTGGCTGGCCGCCAAGGCGCTCGTGCTCAAACCGACCACCATGGCGCGCTACCGGGACTACGTCCACAACGACCTCGCCCCCGCCTGCGGCACCCTCAAGCTGGACGAGCTCGGACACCGTCACATCGCCGCCTTCGTCACCGGCGAACTCGCCGCAGGCCGCGGAACGACCACCCTCTACCGCTGCGTGGCCACCCTTTCCGACCCCTGCGACCCCTGCGACCCCACACCGTCCTCGACCGGCTCCGGCAGCTGTCCCGAGAAGCCGGCGTACCCCGGGTGACCGTTGACGACCTGCGACACCTGGCTGGAACGGCTGCGACCACCACGCGACCGCATCCAGCACCTCCGCGAAGCCCTCAACCGGCTCCGCTCCCCCGCCCCGACCGGCCTCTACCCCACCGCCAACCAACCCCGAAGCGGGCGTGCGACCACACTGCGACCAGCAGCAGTCCGGGCATGGAAAAGGCCGTCCTCTCGTGTGTGAGAGAACGGCCTCCGACCTGCATGAAGCATGGTCGGGACGACAGGATTTGAACCTGCGACCCCTTGACCCCCACCGGCTCCAATAGGTCGCCACAGGTGGGCGCTCGGCATGGCGAACGGTGCAACAGCGTGCCGTCCGCGGCGCGGGACGGTCCAGGTGCGCGGCCGGTGAGCCGCGGCGCAGCCCCGCGTCAGGCCCCGGCCGCTCTGGCTCCCGCGATCACCTCGGGCCGCAGCAGGGCGGTGAGCCGCTCGGCCGGCAGCAGACCTCGCTCCAGGACGAGCTCGGCCACGCCCCGGCCGGTGGCGAGGGCCTCTTTGGCGATGTCAGTGGCGGCGGTGTATCCGATGTGCGGGTTCAGGGCGGTCACCAGGCCGATGGAGTTCTCAACGGTGGCCCGCAGCATCTCGGTGTTGGCGGTGATGCCGGCCACGCAGCGCTCGGCGAGGGTGAGGCAAGCCGCGCGCAGGTGGGTGACGGACTTCGACAGCGAGTGCAGGATGACGGGCTCGAAGGCGTTGAGCTGGAGCTGTCCGGCTTCGGCGGCCATGGTGATGGTGATGTCGTTGCCGATCACCTCGAAGGCGACCTGGTTGACGACCTCCGGGATCACCGGGTTGACCTTGCCGGGCATGATGCTGGAGCCCGCCTGCACCGGCGGCAGGTTGATCTCGCCGAGTCCGGCGCGCGGCCCGGAGGACAGCAGGCGCAGGTCGTTGCAGGTCTTGGAGAGCTTGACGGCGATGCGCTTGAGGACGCCGGACATCTGGACGAAGGCGCCGCAGTCCTGGGTGGCTTCGACCAGGTCGGCCGCGGTGACCAGGGGCAGCCCGGTGATGTCGGCGAGGTGGCGGCGGGCCGACTCGGCGTACCCGGCAGGGGCGTTGAGGCCGGTGCCGATGGCGGTGGCGCCGAGGTTGATCTCGTGGATGAGTCCGAGGGCCTCCGCGAGCCGGCTGCGGTCCTCGTCGAGCATGACGGCGAAGGCGGAGAACTCCTGCCCGAGGGTCATCGGTACGGCGTCCTGCAGCTGGGTGCGGCCCATCTTCAGCACGTCGCGGAACTCGACGGCCTTGCGGGCGAAGGCGGCCTGCAGGACGGCCATGGCTTCGAGCAGGCCGCGCACCGCCGAGGCGGTCGCGATCCGAACGGCGGTCGGGTAGACGTCGTTGGTGGACTGGCCGAGGTTGACGTCCTCGTTGGGGTGCAGGTGCCGGTACTCACCCCTGGCGTGGCCCAGCAGCTCCAGCGCCCGGTTGGCGATGACCTCGTTGGCGTTCATGTTGGTCGAGGTGCCGGCGCCGCCCTGGATGACGTCGACGACGAACTGGTCGTGGAGCTTGCCGCCGCGTATCTCCTGGCAGGCGGCGACGATCACGGCTGCCTTCGCGGGCTCCAGCAGGCCGAGTTCCTCGTTGGCGAGGGCCGCGGCCTCCTTGACGGCAGCGAGGGCGTCGATCAGGTGCGGGTAGGCGGAGATGGGCGTCCCGGTGATGGGAAAGTTCTCGGTGGCGCGCAGGGTGTGGACGCCCCAGTAGGCGTCGGCGGGGACTTCGCGGTCTCCGAGCAGGTCGTGTTCGCTGCGGGTGGCGGCGGTCATGGGTGTGCGGCCCTCTTCCTGAGGTGGGTGGGTCAAGGTGGTGAAAGGGGATGGAGTCAGGCGGTGGCGGGGATGCTGGGCGGGTTCAGCGCCGCCACCGGCTGGATGCCGCCGACGGGCCGGCCGCCGCCGGTCATCGACTCGCCCTCGAACCCGGCGAGCAGCCGCGGCTCGACTCCCGCCCGGGCGAGGGCTGCGGCCGTCACCGGGATGCGCGCCCGGTCCGCCCCGTCGGCGATCTTCACCGCGACGGCCCGGCCGTCGTGCAGCGCGGCCACCTGGACGCCCTCGAAGCCGTCCTTGGCCAGCAGCCCGGGCACCGCGCGCATCAGCCGGGCCGTGTCTCGCCCTGTGCCGGAGGCCATCTCCGGGTGGACGCGCAGCGCGTCCGCCACCCGGCGCCCGGCGGTGTCCGGACCGGCCGTGGCGATGCGGGCGGCGGCGCGGGCCAGGCCGTGCAGGGACACTGCGAACAGCGGGGCTCCGCAGCCGTCGACGGTGACGTTCGCGATGTGCTGGCCGGTGAGTTCCTCGACGACCTCGGCGATCGCCCTCTGAAGCGGGTGGCCCGGGTCGAGGTAGCTCTCCAGGGGCCAGCCGGCCAGCTTGCACAGGTACAGCATCGCCGCGTGCTTGCCGGAGCAGTTCTGGGCGAGCCGGGAAGGCTCGCGGCCCTCGCGCACCCAGGCATCCCGGACCGCCGGGGCGTACGGCACGTCGGGGACGTTGCGCAGGTCGTCCTCGGTGAGGCCGGCCAGTTCGAGGATCAGCCGGGTACCTGCGAGGTGGTGCTCCTCGCCGGAGTGGCTGCCCATCGAGAGGGAGAGCAGGGCGCCGTCGAGCGGCAGCCCGGCCCGCACCATGGCGAGGGCCTGGACCGGCTTGAGGGCTGAGCGCGGGTAGCAGGCGGCCTCGATGTCTCCGATGCTCAACCGGACGTCGCCATTACCGCCGAGGACGACGACGGATCCGTAGTGGACTCCCTCGATCATGCCGCCCCGGGTGACGTGGGCGACGGGTGCATGCTGGGGCTCGCGCATCGCTGGCGCGTCCGCGAGGAGACTGCTGCGCATCACTGCCTCGTTCGGTGGTGGGTTGCTGCTGACCGGGGTGGCCGGCGGCGGGCCCGGCCCGGGGGGACGGGCCGCGCCCGCCGCCCGGCTCAGCCCTCGCTCTTCGCGGCGGCGCGCGCCACGCGGCCGCGGACGGCGTACCAGCCGGCGACCAGCGCCGCGGCGATCAGTGGCACGCACAGCACGGTGGTGCGCGCCGCTCCTCCGTCGGCGTACATGAGGACCAGGACGGAGGCGAGGAAGGCCAGCGTCACGAGTTCGGTCCACGGGGAGCCGGGCAGGCGGTAGGAGGGGCGGGTGAGTTCGCCGTCACGGGTCTTCCGCCAGAAGAGGAGGTGGCAGAGCATGATCATGCCCCAGGTAGCGAGGATGCCGATGGCGGCCAGGTTGAGCACGATCTCGAACGCGTCCGCCGGAACGACGAAGTTGAGCCCGACGCCGAGGACGCACATGCCGCTGGTGAGCAGGATGCCGCCGTAGGGCACCTGGGTGCGGCTCAGCCGGGCGGTGAAGCTCGGGGCGGAGCCGTTGACGGCCATCGAGCGCAGGATGCGGCCGGTGGAGTAGAGGCCGGAGTTGAGCGAGGACATGGCCGCGGTGAGAACGACCAGATTCATCACGTCGCCGGCCGCCGGAATGCCGATGTGGGAGAGCACGGTCACGAACGGGCTCTGGCCGGCGCTGTAGCTGTTCCACGGCATCAGCATCGACAGCAGGACGACCGAGCCGACGTAGAAGAGGCCGACGCGCCACATGATCGAGTTGATCGCCTTCGGCATGATCTCCTCGGGATTCTCGGTCTCACCGGCCGCGACTCCGACCAGCTCGACGGAGGCGTAGGCGAAGACGACGCCCTGGATGATCAGCAGCATGGGCAGCAGGCCGTTGGGGAAGATCCCGCCGTTGTCGGTGATCAGGGACGGACCGGGCACGGCGTCGTCGATGGGGTGCCGGGTCACGAGGAAGAAGATCCCGATGGCCATGAAGACGACCAGTGCGCCGACCTTGACGATGGCGAACCAGAACTCCAGTTCGCCGAAGATCCGCACCGAGATGAGGTTCACGGTGAGGACCACGGCCAGGGCTATGAGCGCGATCACCCACTGCGGGACGTCGGAGAACAGGCGCCAGTAATGGGTGTAGGTGGCGACGGCGGTGATGTCGGCGATGCCGGTGGTCGCCCAGTTGAGGAAGTACATCCAGCCCGCGGTGTACGCGCCCTTCTCCCCGAGGAACTCCCGGGCGTACGAGACGAAGGCGCCGGAGGACGGCCGGTACATGACGAGCTCGCCGAGCGCGCGTACGACGAGGAACGCGAAGATCCCGCAGACGGCGTAGGCGACGAACAGTGAGGGGCCGGCGTCGGCGAGGCGTCCGCCCGCGCCGAGGAAGAGCCCGGTGCCGATCGCACCCCCGATGGCGATCATGTTGACGTGCCGGGGTGTCAAGGACTTGCTGTAGCCGGTGTCCCCGGCGTCCACGTGACGGGTCGTGGGGCGCTTCTCGTCTTTGAGGAACTGCTCGCTCACGCCTCGGGTCTGCCTTCCGTGGAGGTGGCCGCGCGCTGGGGGCGCACGATTTCTGTGAGGGTCGTCTCGACCCGCAGGAGGTGGTGGGACATGGCCTCCACCGCGTCGTGCTCGGAACCGTCGGCCAGCGCCTCGAGGATCGCCCGGTGCTCGCAGTTGGACTGCTCGCGCCGGCCGCCCAGTTCGTTGAGGAAGGTCGACTGACGCGCCAGTGCGTCGCGGATCTCCTCGATGACGCGGCGGAAGACGGGGTTGCGGGATGCCTCGGCCACCGCCAGGTGGAAGACGGTGTCCATCGCCACCCACGCGGTGGTGTCGGTCTCCTGCTCCATCCGGTCGAGCAGATGGCCCAGATGGTCCAGGTCCTCCGGGGTGCGGCGCAGCGCGGCGTACCCGGCGACCGGGATCTCGACGTGCCGGCGCACCTCCAGCAGGTCGCTGGCGACGTAGTCGCCGAAGGTGGGGTCCTCGACCGTGTTCGCCAGGACGAACGTGCCCTTGCCGCTCTTGGAGGCGGTCAGGCCGATGGCTTGGAGGGCTCGGAGCGCCTCCCGCAGCACGGGCCGGCTGACCTCCAGGTTCCGGCACAACTCGGCTTCGGAGGGGAGCTTGTCGCCCACGACGTACTCACCGCGCTCGATGGCGCTGCGCAGGTGGCCGAAGACCGCTTCCATCGCGCTGACGCGCCGCGGGGCCTGGCCACCTGTCTGGCTGTCTGACAGGTTCACGGTGTGATCCTGATGGGTGCGCCGGAGGGTGTCAAGACACCTGTGTCGGGAAAGTCCGGCCCGGCGAGTTTCGCACCGTGCGCACTTTCCGTCCTGCCACCGAAGCCGCCCGATCGGTGTCTGCGGCGAAACCGGCGGCATCCACCAGGGCATGCACCACCGGCGTGTCGACACCCATCTCCGGATGCCACTGGACGCCCACGGCGAAGCGGTGCCGGGTGCTCTCGATCGCCTCGACGGTGCCGTCCGCCGCACGGGCGGCCACGATGAACCCGGCGCCCAGGCGATCCACCGCCTGATGATGGTGCGTGGCGACCTCGCGGGTCCCCGGTAGGAGGGCGCCGATCCGGGTCCCCGGCGCGGTGGTGACGGTGTGGGCACAGAAGTGGCCCCGGTAGGGGTTGTGGCCGTGATGGCCCACCCTGTCGGGCAGGTGCTGGATGAGGGTGCCTCCGGCGTGTACGTTCATCAGCTGCATACCCCGGCACACTCCGAGCACGGGTATGTCGCGGGCGAGACCGGCGGCCAGTACAGCCTGCTCCCACCGGTCGCGCTCGCGGACCGGCGGCCCCGTGCACGGGTGGGGCCGAGCGCCGTACAGGGCGGGATCCACGTCCTCGCCTCCCGTCAGGACGATCGCGTCCAGACGTGCGACCACATCGGCCGCTGCCGACGGGGCGTCCGGCGGCAGCAGGACGGCCCGGCCGCCCGCGGCCTGGAGACAGCCGGCGTAGGCAGCAGGCAGCACTGCGGCGGGCAGGTCCCACTCGCCCCACCGGGCGTCGGCCAGGTAGGTGGTGAGTCCGATGAGTGGTGGCTGGGGCATACCACTTCCTTTCAGGGCGTGAGGGGTGATCGTCGACGGCCGGGTGCACACCCGCCCCGCCGGACGTCCCCGGCCACGGCGGGCTGCGGCAGAAAAGGCGGACGGGGCGGACGGGGCACTGGCGGAGGGCGCCCCGGCGACAAGGTGGAGGGGCGGTCACGATCCGGGAGCGCGGGCTTGCGTTTTTCTTGCCGCGAGCAAGAATCCTGCTGGCGTTCATCTGCAATCACAAGAAAACACATCTTCGCGACAGATAAGTGAGCCTTAACTCCGTGCACGGACTCGACCCCCGCCTGCTCGCCACCCTCGAAGCCGTCGTGCGGCACGGCTCCTTCAACGCCGCCGCACGCGAGCTCGGCTACAGCGCGCCCGCGGTCTCCCAGCAGATCGCCGAACTCGAACGCCGCGCGGGCCTGAGAGTGCTGGAGCGCCGGCCCGTGCGCGCCACACCGGCAGGCGAAGTCCTTCTCGACGCCGAGCAGGGCGTCCGCAACGCGTTGGCGACGGCATCGGTGGAACTCGACGCCATGCGCGCGGGGACGGCCGGACGGATCCGCCTCGGCGCCTTCGCCTCGGCCGCCACCAGCATCGTTCCGCAAGCGCTGGCCCAACTCCACGCGGCCTACCCCCACGTGCAGGTCAGCCTCAGCCAACTGGAACCCGAGGCCTGCTACAACCGGCTCAAGCGGGGGGACATGGACCTGGCCCTCAGCTACGACTACGACTTCATCCCCGTCCCGCCACCCCGGATGCTGCGCCGGACGCTGGTCGCACGGGATCCGGTGGTGGCCGTGGTCCCGGCACACCACCGCCTGGCCGACAGGGAGGTCATCGACCTGGCCAGCCTCGCGTCCGAGACCTGGATCGCGGCTCCGGAGGCCGCACTGCGCCTGGAACTGCTCTCCCAGATGGCCAAGACGCCCGGCTTCCAGGCCCGCCTGCAATACGAGGGGGACGACTTCAACACCGTGCTCGGCTTCGTGGCCGCAGGCCTGTGCGTGGCCGTCATGCCGCAACTCGCCCTGCCCCGCGCCAACACCCAGGTCGTGGCCCGCCCCCTGGCCGAGCCGCAGTTGACGCGCTTCATCTACGCCGTCCGCATCGACACCCGGCACGCCCCGCGCGCCGTCCTGGACCTGGAGCAGATGCTCGCCGCGCAAGCGGTGGCCGCGCTCGCATGAGGCTGCGGCGGGCGGCCACCGGAGGTGAACGGCGCGTGAACCCACGCGAAATGCGCCAAGTTGACGGCGGCCGCACGCGCGTAGACCGGGTGATGACGCCAGGTCTCCCGGCTTGTCCGACTACCGGACGCGGTGGCTGAAAGTTAAACCATTGTGTGCCGGGCGCCCTACGTTTGCGGCGGTTGACGTTCCAGCGAGAGGAAACCCCTCATGACCGCCGCCGACAGTGCGCCGCGAACGGCCCGCGTCCTCACCGGCTACCGCCCCGAGGACGGCTTCATGGCCGTGGAGCTGGACCCGCCTCCGGCCGAGTACGTATGGCACGACGAGCACGCCGAGCAGCAGGAGCAGCGCTACGGCCCGGGTGCGGGCTACCACCAGTGGCTGGCAGTGGACGCACGCGACGGCGCCGTATGGTTCGGCGACATCGACTGGCGGGCTCCGTCCGAAGACCTCGGCAGCCAGCTCCCCGGCCTCCCCCGCAGGGCACTCGGCGACGGGGCCGTCCCGGCCTCCGGAAGCATGGTGCAGCTGCTCGGCCACCTGACCCATGACGAACAGCGCGGCTGCTCCTGGCGCTTCTTCACCGCTGAGGAACTGCACGCGCTCGCCCTGCGCATACTCCCCGCCGTGCAGCGGCTCGTGGACTCCATCCACCGCATCGGACCGGACGACGAACTGGAGTGGTCGGCCGAGGCCGCCACCGCCTGGGACGACATCGAGCAGGCCGCGACACACACCTTCGACCCCTCCGGCGATCTCCGCTGGCCCAGGCTGCGCACGACACCGATCCCTGCCTGGCGTGTCGAGGTCGGCGCGTTCCTCGCCATGAACCCCGGTCTGTGCAATCCCTCCTGGGGCCTGGCCACGGACGCGGAACTCGATGCCTACGCCGACTACAGTCCCGAGAGCGGCTATGGCGGTGTACCGGGGCGGATGTGCCGCGCCGCCGACCGGCAGATCGAGGACGGTTTCACTTTCTACGGCCACCGTGCCGCCCTGTACGCCTACCGCGCGCAGGCGTGCGGCGACCGTGTTCCGACAGACGCCCGCGTCTGGCTGGAGACGACAGAGGCGGGTCGGGGCACCTGGGAGGCGGCCAAGCCCCCCGGGGCCACCCTCGCCGACGTCCCCGACTGCGTGCTGGCGGCCTTGGCCGAAGGGTTCCAGAACTCCGCGCACGAGGAGGGTCTGGTCCTGACGGGCCTGGACGCCCATCTGCGCCGGTTGCGCGCCGAGGAACGCTCCGCCGTCGACCAGCAGCTCGTCCGCGAAGCCGAGGAAGTCGAACGCCTCGAGAACATGCTCAAGGACTTCCGCGCGGCACGGAACCGCACCGTGACACGGATCCTGGCCTGGTCCGATGGGCGCAGCGACGGGGAAATCGCCCGCCTGGCGTCCATGCCCGACGACTACGTCAGCGACTGGCGGGCCCGCCTGACCGACGAACAGACGACGGCCACACCCGCAACCTGAAGCATGTGCGGCGAAGACAGGGCACCCGCTCCGCAGCCTCACCGCCCGGGCAGCCCGTCGAGCGCCACGGCCGTCCGTAGACCGAGGCGACGGCCCGAGGCCTTGAGCTGGTGCCGCCGGCCCGCTGCGAGTACCGCTGCGCGGGGTAGGCGGAGCCGGACCTGGCCGCTGTACCGGCGAGACGACCGGAGACGGTGCTCGTCGACGGCCTCGGGACCAAACGCACCTGGCCTGCTGCGATGATCCGTAGAATGGTCTTCTCCCGTGCCTCGCGGACAGCGTGGTCGCGGCCGGAGAACTGCCAGGCGACCGCGGCGGCCGAGGAGACCTCGATGACCGAGTCCAGGCCGAAACCGATCAGCGCAGTGGAGGGGGCGATAGCCCCAGCGGTGATGGCGACGATCGCCTCGACAACGTTGTAGGTGATGGTGGCCGCGACCAGCAGCCGCGATCGCACACCGGTGGGACCGCGTACCCGGGGTGACGCTGCTCGGTGACGCCGCCCACCTGATGTCACCGTTCGCCGGAGAGGGCGCCAACCTCGCCATGTACGACGGCGCCGAACTCGGCAAGGCCCTCGCCGCGCACCCGGACGACACCGAGGCCGCACTTACCGAGTACGAGGAGGCTCTGTTCCCGCGCAGTGCCGCCGCTGCCGCCGAGGCGGCCCGGAACCACGGGCTGTGCTTCGACGACAACGCCCCGCACAGCCTCGTCGACCTCTTCACCAACTACGAACAGGCCGAGTGAACGGCGGCTGCTCCAGCAATGCCGGCCCCCGGTAGGCGGCCGTCGCGATCTGGACGAACGACCGGATCAGAGGGTTCGGGTCGCCCTTGTTCCACGCCGCCACCACGCGATTCGGCGCGATGCCGATGAGCGGTACCACGGCCAGCTCCTCGGGTAGTTCGTGCCCGAGCGGGGTCATTCCGACCGTGCCGTTCCAGAGCACGGCCTGCAGGCATTCCTGGACGGCGCGCACGACCGGGCCCTCACGCGGCTCGCCGCCGCTCCAGTACGACTGCCAGATCGGGTCGGTGCCGTCCGGGAACCGGAACCAGCGCCGGTCTGCCAGGTCGGCCGGCGTCAGGCGGTCGTGGCGGGCCAGGGGATCGTCGGCGCGCAGCACCACGCCCACCGGGTCGGCGCGCAACTCGTGCACTGCCAGGCCGGTCTCGTCGAACGGCGCGCGGGTCAGGGCGACGTCGACCAGTCGGGCACGCAGCCCACAGGTCGGATCGGTCAGGTCGGTCTCGCGGATGCGGACCTCGGCGCCGGGGTGTCGTCGGCGGTACGCGGCGGCCAGCCGGGTCGCACCCCGGTCGGTGGTGTCGCCCAGGATGCCGACGGTGAGTGTCGCGGCGCCGGCCGCCGCGGTCACGCGTACGCGGACCCGGTCGGCCTGGTCGAGTAGGTTGCGCGCCTCCTCCAGCAGCGCCGCCCCGGCCGGGGTGAGCATGACGCCTGCGGCGGAGCGGAGGAACAGCGCGGCGCCGAGCTCGACCTCCAGCTGCTTGATCGCCCGGCTCAGGGGCGGCTGGCTCATGTGCAGCCGGGCAGCCGCCCGGCCGAAGTGGAGTTCCTCGGCGACGGCCACGAAGTAGCGCAGCGTGCGTAGCTCCATGACAGGCGACGATACCCGCACGGTATGGACACCGCCGAAACCGGTCTTGGACGGCCACGGTGCCCCGGCGGTGGAATCGGAGTATGACCGACGAACGCATTCCCGACCCCGTCGTGCAGGTTGCCAACGTGCAGGAGATCGCCTCCGACCTGCTGGTGATCCCCAACCGCCGGGTCCAGCTCGTACCCAACATCGGCATTATCGCCGGTACGCAGGCCGTCCTGGTCGTCGAGACGGGCATCGGCACCTCCAACGCCGAGCAGGTCCTCGCCTTTGCGTCCGAGGCGGCGAAGGGCCGCCGACTGTACCTGACCACGACGCACTTCCACCCCGAGCACGCCTTCGGCGCGCAGGCGTTCGCCGGCCAGGCCACGTACCTGGTCAACCGCGCACAGGCGGACGACCTGAAATCGAAAGGGCCCGGCTACCTGGAAATGTTCCGGGGCTTTGGCGGGCCAATCGCCGCCCGCCTCGACGGGGTCCGGGTTCCCACCCCCGACGTGGTCTACGACGACGAGTACGACCTGGACCTCGGTGGCCGGACCGTACGACTGCGGCCCACCGGCCGGGGCCACACCAAGGGCGACCAGGTGATCGAGGTCCCGGACGCCGGCGTGCTGTTCACCGGGGACCTTGCCGAGACCGGGCAGTTCGCCATCTTCCCGTGGTTCCCGCCGTACGACACGGACGTATCCGGCGTACGGTGGCTCGCGGTGATGGACCGGCTGGCCGCCACCCGACCCCGGCTGGTGGTCCCCGGTCACGGCGACCTCGACGGCCCGCACGTACTCACCGACGTCCGCGACTACCTGCGCGAGCTGCGCGACGAGACCTGGCGGCGGCGCGACTCCGCGATGAGCCAGGACGAGATCGTCGCCGAAGTCCGGGCGGTGCTGATCGAGCGGCATCCCGAGTGGGTCGGGCGGGAGTGGATCGAGCGGGGCGTCGGATGCCTCTGCGCCGAACACGCCGCATGACCCCTACTCAGCCGGCCATAGCGGCATGGAAGTCGCCCCGTGCTGTCGCAGATGAGGCGAGGCAACCGCGCACCCGGGTCGACGTCCCTGCTCGGGGTCGATCCGTTTCGCCGAGCCTCAAGGCGCCGGCGTGGACTGCGCCTTGAGGTGGGCCCGGCGCAGGTGCGGAAGGCCACCACCAGCCGGTTGCACTCGCGGGCGCGGGTCGCCAGTACGACGTGGCTGGGCTCGACCCCGTCCAGCGGGACCGTGGTGAGGTCGGGGCGCAGGGTGTGCGCATGGACCTGCGCGGAGATGGCCACGGCCCGTCCGGCGGCGATGAGTTCGAACTTGTCCTCGACTGCCTCGATCAGCGGGCCGTCTGGGACCAGGCGTCCGTCGGGCCGGGGGTCGATGCGCCAGAAGGCGCTCAGGAGCGGGTCCGCCCCCTGCACCCGGGGCAGGGGTTCGTCGGCGATGTCGTCAAGGGTGACCGATTCCTTGCCGGCCAGCCGGTGGTCCCGCGGCCCTCGGGGTGGCGGTGGCCCAGCTCCCGCGCGACCGGAGTGATGACGATGCCCGCCGTGTACCCGATGGTGATGCGGCTGGGCCGGGCGGCGGCCCGGGTGCGTGCCGCGGCCTGATCGGCGGAGCGCAGCAGCTCCGTGGCGAGCGGCAGGAAGACCTCGCCGGCCGCCGTGAGGTGGTTGCCGTGCGGCGTGCGCTCGAACAGGCAGACCCCCAATTGCTGTTCAAGGCGGCGGATCTGCCGGCTCAGTGACGGCTGGGTGGTAAAGAGGGCCTCGGCTGCCCGCCCGAAATGCCGGTACTCGGCCACGACAGTGAAGGACCACACCAGCCGCAGGTCCAAGGCAGCCGGAGGCGGCGGCGATGCGGGAGGTGGCGGTGATGCCTGAGGAGGTGGCGAGTCGGGCACCGTTCCAGCGTAGCCCTCGCGCTGCCTGTCGGGTACGCCCCAGCAACCGCCTTGGCCAGCAACGATGCACGAACCGTATCGCTCCTTGCGAAGCATTCATTGGACCCGACACGTGCGGTCGGCACAGAGTGGGATCACCGGCCCAGGGAATCCGTCACGCACGGGGAGTCATCGCTGAAGGGCTGCGAGTAGCCAATAGGGCAGTTCAGTCAGCTCTCCCGGACCAGTCACGGACCAGAACCCGCACATTCGCGGCCGTCGCGTCCAACTCCCAGCGCGTGGAGTAGCAGCAAGCAGCCGAGGACCGCAACGCCTACTTCGCGTGGTGCTGCGCGGCCTCCAGAAAGCGGGGTTTCTCACCCGGCCCGCCACCGCGGAAACCGGTCGCGCCCGCCCCACCACCCTCACCGACGAAGGCCGACGCCGGCTGAGCGCGGCGCAGGGGGACGTCTAAGCGATCGAGCCACGCATGATCGAGGCGATCCCGGCGAACGATTGACCGCACTGCTCGAAGACCTCGACCGGATGGCGCGCGCACTCGCCGTCCGGGGACCGTGGACCCGGGCGCGCGTCCTGGACCTGCTGCCGAGGCTCGGGGAACGCCTCGGCCACCGCGGCGACCAGCTCTCCGGCGGGGAGCAGCGGATGCTCGCGATAGCCCGGGCCCTGCTGGGCAACCCGCGGCTGCTGCTCCTCGACGAACCCTCCGACGGCCTCGCGCCCGCGATCGTGGCCCAAGTGGGCGAGGTGATCCGCGAGGTGGCCGCGGAGGGCGTGTCCGTGGTCCTCGTCGAGCAGAACCTGGGGCTGGCGCTGTCGGTCGCCCAGCACGTGGCCGTCATGCAGAAGGGCCGGATCGTCCACCGGGCGCCCTGCGCGGAGTTCGCGGCCGGCTCCGAGGACCGGAGGCGGCTGCTGGGCGTCGACTGAATGCGGGAGGCGCCTCAGCCGCGCAGGGCCGCGCGGCGGATCTTGCCGCTGTCCGTCTTCGGCAGCGCCGTGACGAAGTGGACGCGCCGCGGATAGGCGTGGGCCGACAGCCGGGTCTTCACCAGGGCCTGGAGCTCCGCAACCAGCGCGGGGCCGGTGGCCGCCGAGGGGGCGGGCACGACGTACGCCTCCACGACCTCCCCGCGGAGGCTGTCCGGGGCGGCGGTGATGCCCGCCTCGGACACGGCGGGGTGCTCGATCAGGATGCTCTCGATCTCGGTCGGGCCGATCCGGTAGCCCGCCATGACGATGAGGTCGTCCTGGCGGCCCCGCACGTGCAGGCGGCCCGCGTCGTCGAGGACGGCCAGGTCACCGGTGACGAACCAGCGGCCCTCCTGGAGGAAGGACCCGCCCGCCTTCGGGGCGAGCCCGCCGCCGCCCGCGTAGCCGGTGAACCACATGAGGGGGCTGCGGGCCACGTCGACGGCGAGGAGCCCCGTCCCGCCCACCGTCTCGCGGCCCGTCTCCGCATCGAGCACGGCGAGCGTCCAACCGGGGAAGGCGCGCACCTCGCTCGGCGCCGCGCCCGCCGCCGACGCGACGTCCCAGGCCTGACCGGCCGCCATGCCCAGTTCGGACTGGCCGTAGTGGTCGTACAGGTCCGCGCCGAGCACGCGGCGGGCCCACGGCGCGAGGTCCGGGGGCAGGGGCTCGCCGGCCGAGGAGCAGGCGCGCAGGGAGGTGCGCACCGGGCTATCGCCGAGGGCGTTGCGCAGCGCCCGGTACGCGGTGGGGGCGGCGGCGAAGTTGGTGACGCCGAGGCTGGTGAGGGCGCGGACGGTGAGCTCGGGGTCGAACCGGGCCCGGAGCAGGGTGGTGGTCAGGCCCAGCGCGAGGGGGCCGATGACGGCCTGGTAGAGCCCGTAGCCCCAGGCCGGGTCGGCCAGGTTCCAGAACACGTCGTCGGGGCGGTGGTCCAGGCCGTGGCGCTGGTAGGCGGCGAAGGTCGCCGTCGCCCGGACGGGGACGGTGACGGCCTTGGGCTGTCCGGTCGTCCCCGAGGTGTAGAGGTCGACGAACGGCGCGTCACCGCCCACCGCGCGGGTGGCCGGCGTCAGCGGCGGGCCCGCCTCCAGGTCCCGGAAGCCGTGCGTCCCGGGCGGCGCGGGCTCCGCGCCGTCCGCTCCGCCCGGGGCGCCGTTGACGACGATCGGGGGAGCGGGCGCGCCGCCGCGGACCGGCGGGAGCAGCTTGGGCAGTTGCCCGGCGTCCGCGACGACGAGCGCCGCGTGCGCGGTGCGGGCGGCGATGGCCTCGGACTGGAAGGCCGTGAAGAGCGGTACGTGGACCGCTCCGAGCCGCCAGGTCGCCAGGAGCGTGACCACGTGCTCGGCCGACTTGGCCATCAGGGTGGCGACGCGGTCCCCCTCGCCCACCCCCAGGCGCCGCATCGCCCCGGCCAGCCGGCGGGACCGGTCGGCCAGTTCGCCGTAGGTGACGGTGGTGGTCCGCAGCTCGGCGTCGACGACGCGCAGCGCCGGGCGGTCCGCGGGGTGCCGGTCGCACAGCAGCAGGGCGAGGTCCGCCCCGGGATGCGCGAAGGCGGCGACGAGATCGGTGAGGGACAGGTCCGGGACGGGCACGGTGTCTCCTAGCGCACGGTGTGGGTGGTGAGGTCGACGACCTGCTCGGCGAGGATTTCGAGGGTCCGCCAGTCCTGCTGGGCGGTGCCGCGCAGCCGCTGGTCCCCCGGATCGGTGTCCAGTACGACGTACGCGGCTCCCAGCGCCTCCAGTTCGCGCAGGTCCGCGCGGACCTGCTCGACCGTTCCGTGGCCCGTCCGCCGGCCCGCGTCCGGCAGCGGGGTGCGGGTGAGGGAGATCTGGATGCGGGGGCAGAGCAGCGGGAGCGGGCGCTCCTCCTCGGCACTGAGCTGGCGCAGCGCGGGCAGCGCCGCGTGCCGCAGCCAGTCGGCGTTCGGCCACAGGGGGTGCCAGGCGTCGCCGAAGCGGGCCGCGCGCCGCACCGCGGGCAGGCTGTTGCCGCCGATCCACACCGGCGGCGCGGGTTCGCGGCGCGGCATCGGGGCGCTGTGGACCGAGGTGAAGGAGACGGTCTCGCCGCGGAAGGTGGCCCGCCCCTCGCTCCAGAGCTGGTGCAGCGCGGCGAGGTACTCGTCGGTGACGCGCCCCCGCGTGGTGAAGGGGACGTTCAGGGCCTCGTAGCCCTGGCGGGCCCAGCCGACCCCGACGCCCAGGACGAAGCGGCCCCCCGAGAGCTGGTCGAGGGTCGCCCCCATCCGGGCCAGGAGCAGCGGATGGCGGTGGGGCATGATGACGACCCCGGTGCCGATCTCGATCCGGGAGGTCTGGGCCGCGAGCCAGGCCAGCGAGGTGAACGCCTCGTAGAACGGCGCGGGCGAGCGGCCGGCGGCGTCCGGGGTCAGTGCCACGTGGTCCGAGACCAGCAGCAGGTCGTAGCCCAGGTCCTCGATGGTGCGGGCCCAGCCCAGCAGCGTCGGGGGATCCATGCCGGGGCCGAAGTTGGGCAGGTTGATACCGATCTTCACCGGGTCTCCTTGTACGGGTCCGGGCCGGGTGGGACCGCGGGGGTCCGGTCCCACCCGGCGTACGGGGGCGCTGCCGCCGGCTAGCCGGCCGCGCCGTCGGGGGTGGCCGAGGGGACGAGGAGCACCTTGCCGCGGACGCCGCCGGCCTCGAAGCCGGCTACCGCCTCGGCCGCCCGGGCGAAGGGGTGGGCGCGGGCGACGCGCACGGTGAGGATCCCGCGGTCCACGAGGGCGGCGAGCTCCTCCAGTGCCGCGCCGTCCTGGTCGACGTAGGAGACCTGCGGGGTGATGCCGCGCTCGGCGGGCGGAACGACCGTGGGCACGACGGTGACCAGGGACCCTCCGTCCCGCACAGCCTTGATCGCGTCGGGGATGCCGGCGGTCTCGAACACCGCGTCGTACCCGCCGGCCCGGGCGGCGCCGGCCACCGTGGTGTGGACCTCGTGCGCCCCGAGCTCCTCCGCGAGGTCCACGTCCTGCTCGCGGACCAGCGCCGACGGGCGCCAGCCGCGGTGCGCGGCGAGCTGGAGGGCGTAGCCGCCGAGGGCGCCCACGGCGCCGGTGACCAGGACCGAGGCCCCGGCCGGGAGGCGCAGCCGCTCGAACGGCTGGTGCACGCTGAGCGAGGCCAGCGGCAGGGCGGCCGCGTCCCGGAGGCTGATGGAGCGCGGGGCCGGGGCGAGCAGCGACTCGTGGAGGGTGACCAGTTCGGCCCAGGTGCCGAGCCCGGTGGCGGGCTGGGCGGACAGGCCGATGACGGGGTCGCCCACGGCGAACCGCTCCACGCCCGGTCCGGTGGACTCGATGCGGCCGGAGAGGTCCCAGCCCAGGGTCATCGGCAGCGGGAGGGTGATCTCGTCGCCCTTCGATCCGGAGCGGACCTGGTTGTCCACCGGATTGACCGCCGCCGCCTCGATCCGGATCCGGACCTGGCCGGGGCCGGGCGCGGGCGCGTCGGGCACGTCGGCCTCGTGCAGGACGTCGGGGCTTCCGTAGGCGTTCATCACTACTGCGCGCATGGGGTGTTCTTCCTCGGGGTCGGGCTGCGGTGGGTCAGGCTTCGGCGGGCGCGGGGCTCTGCGCCGGCGCCGGGCCGGTGCCCGCACCGGCGGCGCGGCGGTCGGAGCGCAGGGCGTGGACGGCCAGCGGCAGGGCGAGCAGGGAGATGACGGCGGCGACCCAGTTGACGCCGGTGGCGCCGAGGGACGAGCCGATCACGAGGCCGCCGATCCAGGCGCCGAAGGCGTTGGCGAGCTGGAAGGCGGAGATGTTGGCCGAGACGGCCAGGGTGGGGGCCCCGGCCGCGGCGCCGAGCAGGCGGGCCTGCAGGGCGGGGGTGATGGCGAACGCGGCCGCGCCGAAGACGAACACGGCCACGGACACGGCCGCCTTGTTGTGCAGGGTGAGGCCGAGCACGACCAGGGCGAGGGGCAGGGCGACGAGCATGCCGCACAGGGACTTCATCAGGGACCGGTCGGCCAGCCGGCCGCCGATCAGGTTCCCGGCGAGCGAGCCGATGCCGTACACGAGGAGCAGCACCGTGACCGCCGTGCCGGAGAACCCGGTGGTGTCGGTCAGCATGGTCGCCAGATATGTGAAGGCCGTAAAGGCGCCGGTCTGGCCGAGGACGGTGATCGCGATGGCCAGGAGCACCTGGGGCCGGGCGAACACGGACACCTCGGCGCGCAGCGTGGTGGTGTCGGGGGCGACCGCGTCGGCACCGGCGCGGGCCGCCGGGATGAACGCCACGATGAGCAGGGTGCCGACCAGGGCCACGGCGGCGACGGCCCAGAAGGTGGAGCGCCAGCCGAACTCCTCGCCCAGGAGGGTGCCGAGCGGGACGCCGAGCACCGTGGCCAGGTTGAGGCTGGCGGCGACCTGAGCGACGGCGCGGCCCTGCTTCTCGGCGGGCACGGACTGGACGGCGACGACCAGGGCCACGGCGAAGAGGGTCGCGTGGGCCAGGGAGGAGATCACGCGGGCCACCATGAGCACCCCGTAGCCGGGGGCGACGGCGGCCAGGACGTTGCCGAGCGTGAAGACCGTCATGAGCGTGAGCATCAGGGTCTTGCGCTCGACGCGGGTGGTGAGCGCGGTGATGAGGGGTCCGCCGACGACCACGCCCGCGGCGTAGGCGGTGACCAGGAGGCCCGCGCTGGGCACGCTGACCGCGACGTCGGAGGCGACGTTGGGCAGGAGGCCGGCGATGACGTACTCGGCGGTTCCCACCCCGAACACGCAGACGAGCAGGGCGAACAGGGGAAGGGGCACAGCTCTACCTCTCCAGAAGGTTCTTCGGGACGGGGACGGGGACGGGGGTGGAGACAGGGGCGGGGACAGGGACGAGCCGCCGACGGGGGCGCGGGCGCGGGCTCATCTGCCCGCGAAGCGGGCCCGGCCGGGGCCGTGGGCGACGAAGCTGCCCATCCCCAGCTCCCGGTCCTCGGTGCCGAACAGCGCGGCGAACCGCTCCCGCTCGACGGCCAGGCCCTCGTTCAGCCCGGCCGCGCTGCCGTGGTCGATGGCGTACTTCGCCGCCGCCAGGGCGGCCGCCGGCCCCAGGGCGTACGAGCGGGCCCGGCGCAGCGCCGCGGACAGCACCTCGGCGGCCGGGACCACCTCGTCCACCAGGCCGATCCGCAGCGCCTCCTCGGCCGACAGCGCCCGCCCCGAATAGACCATGTCCTTCGCGGCGGCCAGACCGACCAGCCGCGGCAGCCGCTGCGTGCCGCCCGCGCCCGGGATCACGCCGAGCAGGATCTCGGGCAGGCCTAGGCGCGAGTCGTCCGCGCAGACGCGGAAGTCGGCGGTCAGCGCGAGCTCGCACCCGCCGCCCAGAGCCGCGCCGTTGATGGCCGCGATGACCGGCTTCTCGATCCGGGCGACCGCGCTGAACGCCTCCTGGAGCGCGACGGCGTGCTCGTGCATGTCGGCGTGCGTCATGGCGGCCATCTCCTTGATGTCCGCGCCCGCACTGAAGACGGCCGGGCCGCCGTACAGGACCACGGCCCTGACCCGCGGATCGGTGGCCGCCTCGGCGGCGGCCCGGTGCAGCGCCCGTTGGGCCTCGCGGTCCAGCGCGTTGACCGGAGCGCGGTCCAGGCGGAGGGTGGCCACCCCCTCGTCGATGTCGAGCGTCACGCCCACAGCAGGCCCCCGTTGACGCCGAGGATCTCGCCGTTGACGTAGCTGGCGTCCTCGGAGGCCAGGAAGACCGCCGCGCGCGCCGCCTCGCGGGCCTCGCCGGCACGTCCCAGCGCGAAGCGCCTGCTGTACGCCTCCCAGGCCCGCTCGTTGTCGGCCAGCTCCCGGCCCATGCCCTCGTCGAGGATGCCGGGGGCGAGGGAGTTCACCCGTACGCCGCTGCGGCCCAGTTCCACGGCCGCGACCTTCGTGAACATCTCCACGGCCGCCTTCGACGCGGCGTACCCGGCGGTGCCGACGGCGACCCGGCTGCCCATGCACGAGGACACGGTGATCACCGACCCGCCGCTCTCCTTGAGGTAGGGGACGGCGGCCTGCACGGACAGAAAGACCCCGGTGAGGTTGGTGTCGAGCATGATCTGCCAGTCCCCGGGGTCCAGGGACTCGACCTTGCCGTCGCGGTTGACGCCGGCGTTGGCGACGACGGTGTCGATGTGCCCGAAGTCCTCCGCCACCGTGCGCATCAGCTCCCGCACGGCCTGCGGATCGCTGACGTCGACCTGGACGTAGTGGGTGCGGCCGGGGTACTCCTCCCGCAGCTCCTTGACGTCCCCCTCCGAACGGGACGCGCACACCACCCGGGCGCCCTCCCGCAGGAACTCGCGGGCGATGGCCAGGCCGAGGCCCTTCGTCCCCCCGGTGATCACCGCCGTCTTCTCTTCGAGCTTCATGGTGTCTCCGTAAGTTGTTGGGCGGCCCGGGAGGGCCGGATGTGGCTGATGGTGTCTTGCCTTCTGTGGCTCCCAAGGAGTGGCCGTCCGGCCTCTCCGGGGCGCCCTGGCTGCTGATTGAGATGTGCGCTTCGGTCGCTGATTACGGAGATGACAGCGGGGTGTTCCTCGGGCCAACGGCGAACCGTGCGGAACGAGGAGGGGCGAGTGAGTGAGCGACGGGCCCAGGCGTGGGCCGGCATCGACGCGGGGAAGGGCCACCACTGGGGGGCGGTGGTCGACGTCCACTGGGCGGTGGACATCTCCGGTACGTCCTCCGCCCTGCTGCTGGCCCTGCTCGCGGCCCACGGCCAGCAAGCCGTCTACGTGCCGGGCCGCACGGTCAACCGGATGTCCGGCGCCTACCGCGGCGAGGCGAAGACCGACGCCCGTGACGCCTACGTCATCGCTGAAACCATCCACCACCGCCGGGACTTCGCCGCGACCGACGTGCCAGCTCAGCTCGCGGCAGACCTCGCGTTGCTGACCGCCCACCGCACGGACCTGGTGGCGGACCGGGTACGAATGATCAACCGGCTGCGGGACGTGCTGACCGGCGTCTTTCTTCCTCTGGAACGGGCCTTCGACTACTCGGGGCATAAGGGTGCACTGGTGCTGCTGGCCGGCTACCAGACCCCGGCGGCGATCCGCCGACGTGGCCGGGCCCGGCTCACAGCCTGGCTGGCCAACCGCAGCGTGCGTGGTGCCGACGCGGTGGCGGCGACGGCGCTGGAAGCCGCCCAGGCCCAGCAGACCGCCCTGCCCGGCGAGGACACGGCCGCCCAGATCGTCGCTGACCTGGCCGAGTAGATTCTGGCCCTGGACGACCGGCTCAAGCGGATCGACAAACAGATCCGCGAGACGTTCCGCAGTCACCCGCAGACCGAGATCATTGAGTCCATGCCCGGCATGGGCCCGATACTCGGCGCCGAGTTCATCGTCGCTGCGGGCGACCTCGCCGCTTACGCGGACGCCGGCCATCTCGCCTCCGCGGCTGGGCTCGTGCCGCGTGACTCCGGTCGGCGGACCGGCAACCTGCACCGGCCCAAGCGATACAGCCGCCGCCTGCGACGGGTGTTCTACATGTCCGCGCAGACCAGCATCATCCGCGAAGGACCGAACCGGGAGTTCTACCTCAAGAAACGCGGTGAGGGCTGCAAGCACGTCCAGGCCGTCATCGCCCTGGCCCGTCGGCGAGCCAACGTGTTGGGGGCTCTGCTGCGTGACGGCAGGGTCTTCACCTCCGCCCCGCCGGTCACGCAGCTGGCTTGACTTCGTCATTGAGACTCCTCGGTCGGTGTTCAGTACCAGGTCATGACGGCGGCACCCGCCGTCATCCCGCCGCCCACCCCGGCCAGGAGCACCCGCTCGCCGCGCCGCAGGGGGCTCTTGAGGTGCGAGTCGTGGAGGGTGATCGGTATGGAGGCGGCTCCGGTGTTCCCGTACACCGGGGCCGTCATGGGCACCCGGGCGGGATCGAGGCCGAGTTCGCGGACGCACTGCTCCAGCAGGCGGGTGTTGGCCTGGTGGAAGACCACCCGGTCGATGTCCTTGAGGCCCAGGCCGCTCTCCTGCAGGACCTCGGTGACCAGCTTGGGCAGGGTGGTCAGGACGTAGTCGCGCACACCGCGGCCGTCCATCGTGAAGAGGTGCTCGCCCGCCTCCCACGCCCGGGGGTCGAGTGCCTTCGCGGTACCGCCGGCGGGCACGCCCACCAGCGAGCTGAGTCCGCCGTCGGTGACCAGCCGCACGGCGTGGATGCCGTACCCGTCGGGGACGGGCGCCAGGAGCGCGGCGCCGGCGCCGTCCCCGAACAGGGCGACCGTCTTGCGGTCGCCGCGGTTCATGATGCGCGAGTACATGTCCGCGGCGATCAGCAGCGCCGCGCCGTGGCCGTCCTGCTGCTCCACCAGGGCGCGGGCGACGTTCAGGCCGAACAGGAAGCCCGAGCACACGGCGTTGACGTCGAAGGCGGGGACGCCGTGCAGCCCCAGCTTGTCCTGGGCGATGGCCGCGGTGGCCGGCTGCGGCTGGTCTCCGGTGGAGGTGGCCACCACGATCGTGTCCACGCGCGGCCACGCGGAGCGATCGGCGCCCAGCACGTCGAGGGCGGCGGCCGTCGCCAGGTCGGAGGTGGCCACGCCCGGGGCGGCGTAGCGGCGTTCCTCGATTCCGGTGCGCTCGCTGGTCCACTCGCGGCTCGCGCCGCTCCACTCGGCCACCATGGCGTTGTCCACGACGCCGGGCGGCAGGTGGGACCCGGTCCGGACGATTCCTACCGGCATGTTCCGCTCCCCTCACCGGCCGGCGCGTGGCCGGGGTGCGGGGCGTTCTCACGGCCCGACCACGCGGGGGTGTCCAGCACCTCCAGCACGGCGCAGCTCCAGTTGAAGCCGCCGCCGACACCGATGACGACGATGTGCTGACCGGGGCGCAGGGTGCCGCTCTCGGCCAGGTGGTTGAGCCCGGCGAACTGGTCACCGGCTCCCAGGTGGCCCACCCGGCGGGCGAACTCCCAGGTCGTGCGGGAGAAGTCGGACAGCCCGATCGGCTGCAGGACCTGCCGGCGCAGCAACTGCGAGCCGAAGTGCGGGAGTACGACGTGGTCGGCCGCCTCCAGCGCGATGCCGGCCTCGTCCGTGGCCCGGGCGACGGCGGCGTGCAGGCCGACGGCGCCGCGCTTCCACAGCTCCTCCTTGGGCATCCGCTCCAGGAACGCCTGGGCCCGCTGGAACAGGTCTATCGGGTGGTCGGCGCCGTTGCGGAAGTCACCGAAGCCGTCGTTCCCGCGGTGCAGGCCCTCCAGTTCGGGGTCCTGCGTGGTCACCAGGGACCGCAGCCGTGCGAACCCGCCCCGCGTCGACACGGCGACGGCGCTCCCGCCGTCGCCGAAGACGAGGCCGGAGTCGGCCCGCCAGCGGTCGAAGTGGGGCGGCCCCCAGATGTCGGCGCAGGTCACCAGGGCGAGGTTCGCGTCCGGTCGGGCCGCGAGCCGGTCGCAGGCCAACTCCAGAGCGGCCAGGCCGCCGTTGGATCCCGCGCGGACCTCGGCGGCGAACGCCGCGGCGCTGCCCACCTCGCGCTGGACGTAGGAGGTGGGGTTGGCGACGTTGATGCCGTTGTGCTTGAGGACGGAGTACAGGAGCACGTCCACCTCGCCCGGTGTGCGCGCGGCGCGCCGCAGGGCCTGGATCGCGGCGGCCGCCGCCATCCCGGGGGTGGAGGCGTCCGGCGGGGCCACGATCAGGTGCAGCTGCTCACTGCGCTCCGCCTCCTCGGGGCTGTAGTCGCCGTCGGCGACGGCCTGCCGGGCCGTGACGTGGTCGGTCGGCAGCCAGGCGCCGGTGCCTGCCAGGTATATGTCGTCCCACCGCATGGGTGTCCCTTTCTGTCGACGGGGTGGCCGGGTGGCCGGATGGCCTTGGTGTCCGGTCAGGGACGGTTCGTCCAGGCCACCGGGCCGCCGTCGCAGCGCCGCGCCGGCGTGCCGGCCTCGTACGGCATGGCCCCGTCGGGCATGTTGAGGACCTCCATCGGGATGCCGATGGGCGTACGGAAGTAGACCCAGCGGTCCCCGGCGATGGGGCCGTCGGGGATGGTCTCCGGCTCGCCCAGGATCTCCACGCCGTCCTGCGCCCGGAGGTAGGCGACGGCGGCGTCCACGTCGTCGACGTAGAAGGCGAGGTGGTGGCCGCCCACGTCGCTGTTGCGCGGCGGGTGGGCGGAGGAGCCGGGCACGCCGTAGGAGAAGAGCTCGATGTTGTCCGTCGGGCCCAGGCGCAGCATGGCCTGCTCGATGGTGCCGGCGCCGTGCACGTTCAGCTGGGTGCTCATGACGTCGGCGTCGAGGGGCAGGGGCCCGATCCGGTAGAGCAGCTCCGCGCCCAGGACCTCGGTGAAGAAGGCCACGGAGGCGTCGAGGTCGGCGACGGTGTAGGCGACGTGGTCGACGTTGCGGACGGTGGGGATGCCGCCGGCCGGAGCGCTCTCGTCGCCGTTGTGCCACTGCGCGACCGGGCCGAAGCGACGCCCGTCGGTCTCCTGGTGGTACGGCATCTCCTGCGGGACGGAGTGGACCTCCATCTGCATGCCCCAGGGGGTGAGGAAGTAGATCCAGCGGTCGCCCGCGTTGGGGGAGCCCTCGGGCATCTCCTGCGGGGTGCCGAGGACGCGTACGCCGGGCCGGCCGCTCAGGTAGGCGACGGCGGCGTCCACGTCGTCGACGTAGAAGGCGAGGTGGTGGCCGCCGACGTCGTTGTTGCGGGGCGGCACGGTGTTCTGCGTGGGGGCCGTGTACTCGAAGAGCTCGATGTTGCTGGTGGGCCCCAGGCGCAGCATGGCGATCTCGGCGGTGGCCCGGGGGTCGACGTCGAGGTGGACGCTCATCCAGTCGTCCTCGCGCACGAGCCGGTCGAGCCGGTAGACGAGCTCGCCGCCGAGGGTGGTGGTGAAGAACTCCACGGCCTGGTCGAGGTCGGGCACGGTGAAGGCGAAGTGGTCCACGCTTCGGGCGGTGGGGATTCCGGTGCGCTGGGATGCCGGAAGCAGGCTGGTCATGGGCAGGTCTTCTTTCTGGGTGGGCGGTGCGGCGGCGCGCGTCACAGGGAGTTGGCGTAGCCCTGGTTGGGGATCGCGGCCATGAGGCTCAGGCCGCCGTCGACGGTGAGCGACACCCCGGTGGTGTAGGCCGCGGCGGGCGAGGCGAGGTGGGTGATGAGGGCGGCTACCTCCCGGGGCCGGCCGGGGCGGCCGGCCGGGATGGCGGGGCGCTTCACGTCGGCGGCGTCGGTGTGCTCGGGGACGCCGTTCATGGGGGTGGCGGTCTCTCCCGGGGCCACTGAGTTGACGGTGATGCCGTGCTCGGCGAGCTCCAGGGCCATCACCTTGGTCACCGCTCCGAGGGCGGCCTTGGCGGCGCAGTAGGCGCTGCCGCCGCGGATGGGTATGTGCTCGTGCACGGAGGTGACGTTGATGATGCGTCCGCCCCGGCCCGCGGCGACCATGGACGCCGCTGCCGCCTGGGCGCAGAGGAAGGGGCCGGTCAGATCGACGTCCAGGAGCCGCTGCCAGCCCTCGGCGTCCTCCTCCAGGGCGTCCGCGCGGCGGTTGACGCCGGCGTTGTTGACGAAGACGTCGATCCCGCCCAGCTCCTCGGCGGTGCGGCGGACCGTCTCGGCCGCGGCCCGGGGGTCGCCCAGGTCGAGCCGGACGAGCGTGGCCCCGGCACCGGGGGGCATGGCGTCCGCGGTACGACGGGCGCCCTCCTCGTCGGCGCGGTAGCCGAGGACGACGTGGTGGCCCGCCTCGGCGAGGGCGACGGCCGTCGCGCGGCCGATGCCGGAGCTGGCGCCGGTGACGAAGGCGGTGCTGCGGCGGGTGTTCTCAGTGGTCATGGTCGTCCTCGTGGGCCGGGGCGGAGGGGTCGAACCGGAGCAGGATCTTCGGGCGGGCGCCGCGACCCTCCTCCAGGAGGCGGAAGGCCTGGTCCGCGTCCGAGGCGGGCAGCACCCGGTTGATCAGGGGGTCGGCGCGCAGCACGCCGCGGTCGAACAGGCCGAGGGTGTCGTCGTAGTGGTCGAGCCCGTGCCGGATGCCGAGCAGGGAGATCCCGTCGAGCGTGATGCGGGCGGCGTCCATCTCCGGCACCGGCGCGTGGGCAACACCGATGGCGGCGACGCGGCCGCCCGGTTCGACGAGCCGCAGGGCGGTCGTGAAGCCGGCCGGGGCCCCGGAGGCCTCGACGACCAGGGAGTACGCGCCCGGCTCCGCCCGGTCGGGCAGCAGTCCGCGGCGGGCCCCGAGCCCGGTCGCCAGCTCCACGCCCGCCGGGTCCACCCCGACGGCGTCGACGTACGAGGCCAAGTGGGCGCCGAGTTGGACGGCGAGCAGGCCGATGCTCCCGGTGCCGACGACGGCGACCCGGTCGCTCTCGCGGCAGCCGGCGCGCCGGAAGGCCTCGACCACGGTGACCGCGGGCTCAACCAGCGCGGCGGACCGGGCGTCGACCGCGGCGGGGACCGGGACCAGCGAGGAGGCCGGCACCCGGACGTACTCGGCCGCCGCGCCCTGGAGGCCGTACAGCCCGACCTCCCGCATGTGCGGGCACAGGTTGCGCCGCCCGCCGCGGCAGTGGGCGCAGCTCTCGCAGGGGACCATGGTCTGGCCGACCACGGTCTGCCCGGGGGCGACACCGGAACCGGGCGGGGCGGCGACGACGGTGCCGCTCCACTCGTGGCCGACGACGTGCGGGTGGGTGGCGCGGCCGTCGAGGACGTAACTCGCCGTGCCGTGCAGGAGTTCGAGGTCCGTCCCGCACAGTCCGGCGTAGGCGACGCGGACGAGGGCGTGGCCGGCGAGCGGCCCGGGGATCGGGACCCGGACGGTCTCGACGGTCCGGTGCGCGACGACGGCGACGGCCCGCATGGACCCCTGGGGCCAGGCGCCGTTGACCGGGTCGTCGGCGGCCGGGGCGAGTGCGGCCGGACTAGTCATGGAGGATCTCCGGTGTACGAGGGGGGAGTTGGGCGGCGCGCTCGTCGGGGAGCGTCGCCACGAGCAGCAGCGTCGCCGTCTCGGCGCCGGCCCTGATGTGGGGGCGGGTGCCGGCCGGGCTGAGCATCAGCTGGCCGGCGTGCAGCGTCCAGGGCGGGGAGTCGCACTCGTCGACCGTGACCGTCCCGGACAGGACGAACCACGCCTCGTCGACCCCCGCTCGGCCGAGGTGCTCCACGCCGACGTGCGGCGGCAGGACCAGCTGGTCGACGGCCTCGCACTCGCTATGCAGCATGCCGCGCCGGGCCAGACAGCGCCTGAGGACGGAGCCGGTGCCGGTGCCCCCGCCGGTGACGGTGCCGGAGCCGGTGTCGGAACCGCCGCCCGGCCCGGTCACCCGGGCGTGGGCCGCGGCGGGAGAGACGATCATCGGTCCTTCCCCCGGGCGTGCGGGACGTCCATCTCGGCGTGGAAGAGCTGGAGTCCGCCCTCGGCGGCTTCGATCCGGACCTCGCCGCCGAGCGGCAGGGTCAGGGCGGTGCCGGGGGTGAGCTCGACCCGGGCGCCCGGCCCGTCGGCGACGCCCTCGCCGTCGATCGTGAACAGGACGTGCTCGCTGTGCCGCGATGTGAGCGTCCGGCTGCCGCCCTCGTCGAGGGTCAGGATGCGGATGGTGGACAAGGGGCCGTCGAACGCCTCGGAAGGATCGACGCGCAGCACCTCGTCGAGCTGGTAGACCCGGCTGCGGGGCATGTGTCCTCCAGGAGGGAAGGGGGTGGCGTCCCGGGTGAGGACGGCGTGCGTCGCCGGCGTGGACATCTCCACGACCAGCCAGGCGAGTTCCCCGTCGCCGACGTTGCGCAGCGCGTGGGTGCTGCCGGCGCGGGTGAGGGCCAGGGTGCCGGGGCGCACCGGGTGGGCGGTGTCGTCGAGGAGGAACTCCCCCCGGCCGGAGAGGACGAAGTAGATCTCCTCGGTACGGGTGTGCCGGTGGGCCCCGCTGACGGCGCCGGGCGGCAGGCAGGCCCACTCCACCGCCTCCCAGGAGCCGGCCGTGCCGGTGCGGCGTGCGAGGCACTTCCAGTACGTGAGGCCCTCCGCGCCGTGCACGCCGTGGACGTGCGAGGCCTGCGAGGTGTCGGCGACGATCACAGGGCGCTCCGCAGGGCCAGGTCCCGCTCGCGCAGTTCCTCCAGCGCCCCGCGCACCTCCGGTGCGGTGAGGTCGTTGACGAAGCAGGCCTGGCCGATCCCGATCGGCAGCGGCAGCCGCTGCTGTCCGTCGCGGTGCCGGACGGTGTCGGCGAGGGCCCGCTCCATGGCCGCGGGCGTGCAGGCGGGGTGCCATACGGGCAGCCCCAAGTCGTCCATGACCGCGAGCACGCGCTGGGCCTCGTCGTCGTCGACCAGTCCGCGGCGGCGGGCGAGGACGGTGGTGAAGGCCATGTCCACGCAGACGGCCTCGCCGTGCAGCAGCTCGGGCAGGGCCTCCATCTCGATCACCGGCGAGAAGGAGTGGCCGTAGTCGACCAGGCGCTGGAGCTGGTGCTCCCAGAGGTTGGGCTGCAGCTCCTCCAGCATGCCGTGCACCGCGCGGCACAGGACGTCCTCGGCCACGCGGCGGTCCGAGGGGTCGTCGCCGGGCTGGAGCCGGCTGCTGAGCAGGGCCTTGCTGTGGGCGGCGAGCAGCTCGAAGAGCGTCCGGTCCTTGACGAGGGCGATCTTGAGGATCTCGGCCAGCCCGTTGGAGATGTGGCGCTGGTCGAGGGTGGCCAGGAACATCGGGTCCAGGAGCGCCACCGAGGAGGGGTGGTAGGTGCCCAGACGGTTCTTGTGGCGCCCGTAGTTGACGCCCGTCTTGGCGCCGACGCCGGCGTCGACGAGGCCGATGAGCGTGGTCGGCACGCGCACGTAGGGGGTGGAGCGCCGGTAGAGGCTGGCGGCGAGGCCAACGATGTCCATCAGGACGCCGCCGCCGATGGCGACGACGGGCTCGTGGCGGCGCGCGATGCCGAAGCCGTCCATGGACTCCACGACCCGGAAGGCCGACTCCATGGTCTTGAGCTGCTCGTGGGCGGGCAGGACGCAGGTCTCGGTGTCCAGGCCGCGCGCCGCGAAGTAGGCCGCTATGCGGTCGCCGTAGAGGCGCTGCACCTGCTCCTCGACCACCAGCAGGCGCCGCGAACCGGTGGTCCCGGCGGCGTTCCCGGCCTCGGCGAGGGCGGGGTTGGCGGGGTCGAGGAGGCCGTTCTCGAAACGCACCTCGTACGTGACCGGTTTCGCGGTGCTGACCGTCCACGAGCGCGTGGGTGTGCCGTTGGTGAAAAGTCCGTTGCCCGAAGGGCCGGAAATGGTGTGCCTCGGCATGGTCGCCGCCATTCAGTACTCCTCGTCAGGTCTCCGAACGGAAGGAGGGAGTGAGGAAGCGGAGTGTGTGTGGTGCACGGCGATCCCCCGATCTCTGCCCCCGGATCCGTGGCCTCGTTCCAGCCAGCCATCGTGATCTCGGAAGCAACTATAGATGGCAAGACAAGTTTTGACGCAAGTACAAATTCTCTGTGACCTGGGACACAAGTAGCCAGAGCTGTCCAACTTCGCTGCAATCGCGGGGATTTGGCGTGCATAGTCGTTAGCTCAAAATTGATCTCAAGTGTATTTTTGGTCGGGCATCTGCGGTGGAGGCAGGTGCACGATCGCGCCATCAGGACTAGGGGTGGGGAAATGCCCGAGGAATTCCGAAGCGTGGACTCGGCCGTCGCCGTCATCGGCATGGGATGCCGGTTCCCACAGGCGGACGGCATCGACGAGTTATGGCAGAACATGCTCGACAACACCGACTCGATCACACCGGTCCCGCCCGACCGCTTCGACGCCGGACGGTTCTACGATCCGGTCCCGCGCACGCCCGGGAAGACCGTCAGCCGCCACGGCGGATTCCTCGCCGACGCCTTCGGGTTCGACGCCGCCTTCTTCGGCATCGCACCGGTGGAGGCCAAGACGATGGACCCCCAGCAGCGGCTGCTCCTGCACGTCGTCTGGGAGGCCCTGGAAGACGCCGGCATCGTCCCCTCGTCCCTCGCGGGAAGCCGTACGGGCGTCTTCGTCGGACAGGCCACCGCCGAGTACGGGGAGGCGCACGCCACCGCCGACGTGCACGGCGCGGCCGGCAGCCGCATCCGCGGCGTGACCGCCGGACGGCTCAGCTACTGCCTGGACCTGCGCGGACCCAGCCTCGTCCTCGACACCGCCTGCTCCTCGTCCCTGGTCGCCGTGCACAGCGCCCGCCAGAGCCTGCTCACGGGCGAGAGCGACCTGGCCGTCGTCGGCGGGGCCAATCTCGTCCTGACCCCGGACGACGCCATCGCCTACTCGCAAGGGGGCATGCTGGCGCCCGGCGGCCGCTGCCGCTTCGGCGACGCCGACGGGGACGGGTTCGTCCGCAGCGACGGCATCGGCGCCGTGATCCTCAAGCGCCTCGGCGACGCCGTCAAGGACAACGACCCGGTGCTCGGCGTCATCAGAGGCAGCGCCGTCACGCACGAGGGGCAGGGGGACGGCCTGCTCCTGCGCCCCTCCGTGGCCGGCCAGCGCGCCATGCTGCGGGAGGCGTTGCGGTCCGCGGGCATCGGCGCGGACCGCCTCGACTACGTCGAGGCGCACGGCACCGGGACCACGGTGGGCGACGCCGTGGAACTGCGCGCCCTGATCGAGGAGCGGGCCCGGCACGGCGCCGCGGCCGGACCCCTGCGCGTCGGCTCCGTCAAGAGCAACATCGGGCACGCCGAGGCGGCGGCGGGCATGGCCGGCCTGATCAAGGCCCTGCTCGTCCTGCGGCACCGGACCATCCCAGCGACGCTGCACGTCACCCGGCCGAACCCGCAGGTGGCCGCGAGCGCCGGGGCGGTGCGGCTGGTGACGGAGAACGAACCGCTCGCACCCGCCGGGGACGCGGCCCTCATCGGCATCAGCTCCTTCGGCATCGGCGGCACCAACGCCCATGTCGTCCTCGGCGAGTACGTGCCCGAGCCCCGCCCGGCGACGGCGCCGCGGCCCGCGCCCGCCGGGCCCGAGCTCCTGGTGCTGTCGGCCCGCTCCGCGGACTCGCTGCGCAGGACGGCCCTGTCCTACGCCGCCTTCCTGCGGCCCGGCGGAAAGGGGCATGGCACCCCCCTCGACGCGATCTGCGCCGCGGCCGCGACCCGCAGGGAGGCGCACCCCCACCGGCTGTGGGCCGTGGGCGACACCCACGCGGACCTCGCCGACCGCCTCGAACGGCTGGCCCGCGGGGAGGAGCCCGCCGGCGCCGGCACCGGAAAGGCCCCGAGCGGCCCCGCCAAGCGCACGGTGTTCGTCTTCCCCGGGCAGGGCTCCCAGTGGGCGGGCATGGGCCGGGGCCTGCTCGCCGCCTCACCCGCCTTCCGCGCCGCCCTGGAGGAGTGCGACCGCGCCGTCCGGGAGGAACTGGGCTGGTCCGTACGGGAACTCCTCGAAGCCCCCGCCGAGTCCTTCCCCGCCGAGGTCGAGGTGGTCCAGCCCGTCCTGTGGGCCATGGAGATCGCCCTGGCGGCGGCCTGGGCCGAGCGCGGTGTGACACCCGACGTCTGCGTCGGGCACAGCATGGGCGAGACCGCCGCCGCCCACGTCGCCGGAGCCCTGACCCTGGCCGACGCGGCGGCGGTGATCTGCCGCCGGAGCCGGCTGATGCGGCGCCTGGTGGGACGCGGGTCGATGCTGGCGGTCGAACTCGGCGCCGAGCAGGCCGCGGAGGCCGTCGCGCCCTACGGCGACCGGGTGTGCGTGGCGGCGGAGAACGCGCCCACCGCCACCGTGCTCTCCGGAGACAGCGCCGTCCTGGACGCCGTCGCGCGGGAGTTGGACGCCCGCGGGGTCCTGGCCCGCCGGGTCAAGGTCAACGTCGCCTCGCACAGCCCCCTCACCGACGAGCTCCGGGCGGACCTGGTCGACGCGCTGGCGGCGCTCGATCCCACGCCCGTGTCGAGGACGATGGTCTCCACCGTCACCGGCGGGCCCGTCGACGGCTCCGAGCTCGACGGCCCGTACTGGGCGCGGAACCTGCGGGACAAGGTTCGCTTCACCGAAGCGGTCGGGGCCGCGGGGAGCGCGGACGACAGCGTCTTCGTCGAGGTGAGTCCGCATCCGCTGCTCACGCACGGCGTGGAGGAGACCCTGGGCGCCGCGGGTACCGCCGTGGAGTCGCTCCGGCGCGACCAGGACGAGGCCACCGCCCTGGCGCGCTCCGTCGGACGGCTCTTCGCGGCCGGCGGCCGGGTGGACTGGGAGCGGTACCACGGCGGCGTCCCCGAGGCCGTCGCCCTGCCCGGCTACCCCTGGCAGAGCATCGCGCTGCGGCTGGCGCCGCGCGAGGACGCCGCCACCGCTGCGGCGCCGGTCCACGTCCGCGAGACGAGCCTCGCGGACCGGACCGATCCGGCCGCCTGGGGCGAGGCCATCAGCGTGCACGGCTTCGCCCCCGTCCCCCCGATGGTCTACGCCGACGCCCTGCTCGGCGCCGCACACGAACTGCGCCCCGGCGCCGCCTGGTCGCTGCACCGGGTCCGCCTGGGCGGGACGCCGGTGGAGGCCTCCGACGCCGACCTCGTGCGCCTGAGGCTGACCATGCGCCCCGACCAGGCCGGCTGGCGGTGCACCGTCCACGCCCTGCACCCCCGGTTCGCCGAGCCCGTGCTGTGCATGACGGCCGACGTGCGCGAGGGAGGCGCCGCCGAGCTGCGGCAGGGCGGCGACGCGGTGCTGGACCGGGCCCTCGCCTCCTGCCGCCGCTACGTGTCGCAGGCCCGGTTCGAGGAGCACCTGGCGCGCCTGGGCTTCGCGGTGGACGCGCCGTTCCTGGCGGTCGAACGCTCCTGGAGCCGGGACGGCATGACCCTGAGCCGCATGCGCCGCCCGCAGGTGGCCACGCCGGCCGGCTGGGAGTCCGTACTCCTGCCGCTCCTGGCGGCGCTGCCGGCGGCACGCTTCGGGGCGCGGCACACCTACGCCGCCGTCGGCTTCGACTCCGTCGAGCTCGCGGCCGAACTGCCCGAGCGCTTCTGGAGCCTGGCGACGACCGGGGCGGCTTCGGGTCCCCCGGTCGCCGCCGGTGCCTCGGTGCGCGGCCACGTGCTGGTGCTGGGGGACGACGGGCGGGTCGTGGCGCGGATCAAGGGGGTCACCCTGCGCAGGTCCGCCCTCGGCGGGCCGACGGGCCTGGACCGGATACCCGCCCTGGCAGCGCAGGTCCGCGAGCGCCTGACCGGGGGCCGGCGGCGCACGCCGGAGCAGTCCGCCCCGGCGGCCGCGCCCGACCAGCCCGCGTACGACCGCCCCGTGCACGGCGACCCCGCGCACGGCGACCAGGGGGCGGTGGCGCCGGCGGGGGTCGACCTGCCGGCGCTCGCGGCGTCCGTGCTGGGCATGGACAGCCACGAGGTGGACCTCGACCGCTCGCTGCGGGACCAGGGGCTGGACTCCCTCATGGCCTCCCGGCTGCGCCAGCACCTGGCCTCCCGGCACGACCTGCGGGTATCGGTCAGCCGTCTGCTGGGGGAGGAGAGCGCGGGCGCTCTGACGCGGGAGTTCGCGCAGGTCGGCGGCCAGGAGTGAGCCGGGACGGGCGGGGTGGTTTCGGCCATGGTGAAAGTTTGGACTATGGTATAAGTTTTGCGGGCCTGTGAGACACGCCGACGTCGCAGGCGGGAGCCTCCGGCAGCGCGTCCTGCGAGGCCTCCCCGGGTCAAACCCGCGAAATCATGGAGTCAGTGTGGACAACCAACCCGTCAGCCGCCGCGCGCGCAACAAGCAGCGCGTTCACGACCGCCTCTACAGCTCCGCGCTGGCCCTGATCACGGAGAAGGGGTACGACCACGCGTCTGTCGACGAGATCGCCGAACGCGCCGACGTCGCCCGGGGGACCTTCTTCAACTACTTCCAGCGCAAGGAAGACCTGATCTTCGCCTGGGCGGAGCAGCGCAGGGAGCGGATCCAGGTCGAGGTCACCGAGTCCATGCCGCCCAGCTGCCCCAGCGCCCTGTCGCAGCTGGCGCAGTGCATGCAGGTCCTCGGCCGGATCAACGACGCCGAGAGCGAGCTGACCGTGGCCATGCTGACCGCCTGGGTCAAGGCCGGGCGCCCCCTGCACGAGGACCCGCACCTCGCCGACATCTTCGCGAAGATCGTGGAGCACGGGCACGCCACGGGTGAGTTCTCGGCCGACTTCTCCGCGGAGCGCGTGGGCCACGCCCTGCGCGACCTCTACCTCGGGGCGCTGTACGAATGGGCGCGCGCCACCCCCGAGACCCGCCGCGCCCCGCTGGAGCACCGGCTCCAGGAGATCCTCGCGCTGCTGGTCCGGGGCATCGCGGCCACCCCCGTGAAGGCGTAGAGGGTGTCTTGCCCCGTACCCCTCACGCGGTCCCGCCGCGTGCCCGGTCGTGGATCCGCTGCCAGACCACGTCGCGCGTGACCGGCAGCTCCGTGAACGCCGACGCCTTCGTCGCGGCACGGATCGCCGACGGGGCGGACCACCTCAAGATCTTCATCGAGGACGGAACCGCGATCGGCACACCGATGCCTGTCCTGTCCCCCGAGACGATCCGCGCGTTGGTGCGGGCCGCACACGAGCGCGGGCTGCGTACCGCCGCCCACACCCTCACCCGCCGCTCGGCCCGCCTCGTGATCGACTGCGGTGTCGACGGCCTCGCCCACGCCCCCGCCGACGGGCTCTCCGACGACGCCCTCGCGTAAGACGCTGCGGCTCGGGGCATGTTCGTCGTACCTACGCTGACCTCGCTGACCGGTACCACCGACAGCCCGGCCGAGTACGCCCTCGTGGACGACCCATGGTTGCGGCCCTACGCCGACCCGCAGTGGCTCAAGGAGATCGAGCGCATGCGGACCGAAGGCCCGGGCGAGGGCGAGGTGCGGGTGGGGCCGGTCTCGGTCGTCGCCCGGTACCCGGCCGACGTCGCGCTGCGGATGTTCCGGACCGGGGTCCCGTTGCTGGCCGGCACCGACGGCACGGGCGGCGCCGGCCACCCCACCACGCACGGCATCAGCTACCACGGCGAACTGGCCCTCCTCGTGGGCGCCGGACTCACCCCGGCCCAGGCCCTCACCCCGCGACCGACACCCCGCCGGTGTACGAGATCGCGAACCGGAACAGCGGTCTGATCCTGCGAGTCGACACCAACGCCCCCACAGCGATCAAGCAGCACAGGGCGGAGGGCGACCACCGGGAACGGCAGTGGCAGCTGCTCCCCGTCTGACGCACAAGGGGGCAGGAGCGACCTCCCCCTGACCGTGCCTGACCAGCCTTCCGTTATGCGTGAGCGGACGGTGGAACACGAGCCATCAGGCTGGGTGGTGCTGACCTGCTCGAACAGCACCACCCAACGGGCCGACCGGGGCGGATCAACTCCGCCCCGATGTAGCCGCAGCACGGTCGCGCCCCCACCCTGCGCAGGCAGAGCCGCATGTCCGTCAGCAGACCGGGAGCCTCCGCTGCTGACAGCCGCTCGTCACGCCGTTGACACGCTGAAGCCCCAGGGGAGGCCGGAGCCGCATTGCAGCCCGGAGGGACACGTTGCCGCCATCCCGAGGATGGGCCGAGATCCGGACCATTCACGGACCAGCCACCGGCCAACTCCGCTAAAGATGAGCGTCTTTGCTGGTCAGCTGAGGTGCCATCCGTGTACCACCAGCAGATGCTGAGCCTCTCACGATCCCAAAGACCCGGCGGCGACACCGTTCGCCATCAGCCGCCGGTGCGGCCCGACTGCCTGGCCGGAACACGCCGAGACCGCACCCGCCTCTCCGGTCCCGCCACGGCCGGGCCCCGGGGGCGGCCGTGGCGGGGAGGCGGTGGCCGACGGTCGAGCGGCCGCTCCCGAGGACCAAGGGCAGGGCGTCCGTCAGCCCGTCAGGGACTTCCACATGGTCAGGGGTCGGTCCTCGACCGTGATCTGGTCCTCGTGGCCGCTGCCGTCGCGGATCACGATGATCCGGTACTGGTCCTGGTGGAACACCCAGAACAGACTCATGCCGTTGATCCGCTGCATGTCCGGGACCGCGAGAAATTCGTCGACCCGTGTGATCCCGGTCAGTGATCGCCACAGGTCGAGCCCTCGGTCGCCGCGTTCGAGGGCGTCCTGGTGCATCCTGCCGTCGGCGACCGAGATGAGCCGGTAGACCTGACGACCCATGAGGGTGTGGAAGACCCAGTAGTGGCTCTTGCCGTTCACCCGCTGCATGTCGGGCACCGGCAGGAAGGCGTCCACCCTTTCGATGCCGCTGAACGAGGTCCAAGCGGAGAGCGAACGGTCCGGCAGGTCGGTCCCGGCCGCCTGCTCGGGAGGGAGCCCGGACTCGGCGCCGTCGGCGATCCAGATCCGCCGGTAGACCTGCCGGCCCTCGACGGTGTGGAACAGCCAGAACCGGCTGCGGCCATTGATCCGCTGTTCGTCCGGGACAGGTAGGACCGCGTCGACCTTCGTCACTCCGACATAGCACGGCCACATGGTCAGCGGCCGGTCGGGGCGCTCGATGACGTCCGTGTGCTCGTCCCCGTCGGCGATGGAGACGGTCCGGCAGACGCCGCTGTCGCTGCCCGCCCCATACGCCCAGTACCAGCTCTTGCCCTTGTCCCGTTGCATGTCGGGGATGGGCAGGAAGGCGTCGGTTGGCCGGACGACCGCGGGCGGCTTGTCGGTGAGCCGGCCGTCACCGAGCAGCCGCAGCAGGGTCAGCGAGGGAGCGAAGGCGTAGACGGACCCCTCGGTGAAGACGAACTGGCTCAGGCTCAGCTGCGTGGTCTTGCCGGGGGTCTCGTAGCTGAGCTTGCCGGCGGCGCCGACCATTCCGTCGGGGCCGGGCTTGTTGGTCCGGTTGGGTGGAAAGTCCGGGCTGTCGATCCACGCCTTCTGGATGAACTCGAACTGCTGCACAAGGTCCGACTGGTAGCAGACGAACAGCAGGCCGCGCTTCTCGTCCGGCCCTCCGGGGCCCTCCGAGGCGGGGTCGAAGGGCGCGCCGTACGGGGCGCCGCGGCGGATGATCCGGCGGCGGTCCATCACCGGGTTCTCGTCGAACGGCCGGTCGCCGGGCTTCTCCTGCAGGCCGTCCCGGGGGTTGGTCTTGCGCAGGTGCGAAAAGAGCGGGGTGATGAAGCCCTCGGGGTCGTTGCGATAGCCGAAGTCGTTGTCCTCCCCGGCCAGCGCGCTGGAGGGCCGGTCGGCATTCGGGCACGTGGCGACGGGAGTGCCGGACCGCCACCGGCCGACGAGGCGGGCCGCCAGCCACTCCGTGGTGGCCTCGGGCGGCACCACCTTGGCCTCTTTGAGCGCCTTCAGCTGCCCGGCGACCTGGAACCAGAAACCGGGGACGTCCTGGCCGAGCCGGCGCACCACCTGGAAGCTTCCGTTGTCAGCCCAGTCGGGCGTCTCGTGCGGCACGCCACCCACCCGGTCGTGCCCGACGACGAACTCGCCGGGCGGGATCAGCCGGGTGCCGTGATGGCCCTTGACGTACTCGGGTTTGACGGGGTCCGGCTCGTCGAAGCCGATGACACCGGGCTCGCTGACGCCATCCTTGAAACCGAAGTGCTCCTTCCCCCTCCGGCTGCCGGTCAGGGTGGCGGCGTCCTGCTGGAACACGATCACGATCTTGGCCGCGGCACACGCCTCGCGCTGCTGTCTGACCGTCGCCTGGAGGTCCTGAACGGTGTCCGAGGCGACGGTGAGCACGGCGTGGACGACCTGGCCCTTGCCGTTGCCGAAGAGCCACATCTCCGGCGAGCTGTCGCCGGTGTCCCCGAGCGCCCGCTTGTCCGAGCCCTGCTTGAAGGCCTCCAGTCCGCTGCCGGGCTTCACGGAGGGCAGCGGGTCCTTGCCGGTCAGCTGCAGTAGGCCCTCGTAGGTGAAACTGACGTTGATCCAGGTGGCCTTCAGCGCCTTCGGATCGTCGCCGGCCGAGGCCTTCCTGGCCTTGCTGAAGGCGGCGTTGAAGACGGCCACCTGCCGCGTCGTGGAGATCTGCGGTTCCAACGCCTTGACCCAGGTGCGCGCCCGCGCCGCGTCCTCGAATTTGAGGAACAGCAAGGCCATCTGGTCCTTCTTGAAGCCGGCGATCACATCGCCCTGGATGTCGTCGCTCTCACGCAGCTTGAGATCGTCCACCATGCTCTCTCCAGAAGATCGACACCTCCACGCCGATACCGCGCAGAGTAATCAACAACGTATGCGGCACTCGCACACCCTCCCACCCTCCGACTGGCCGATTACGCCGCCCGCCTCCCATTCACGCCCCGAATGCACTGGTAGGGGGCGTGCAGAAACCTTGGGGTTGGTCGGAGTCACCCGCGTGCACGCCTCGGGGTGACAGCCGACCGGCGCGCCTCAACACTGAATCTCGTCACTGTGCGTGATCATGTGGCAGTCCTGGCGCAGCCCGTGTCAGCCGACGTGTCCCCCAGTCGGAGCGCTGTGCCTTCCTTTCGCCAGCAAGGAGTCCCATGTCCCGCAGCAGTCCGCGCCTACCCGCCCGCCGGAGACTCGCCACGGCGATCTCCGTCTGCGCCGCCACCGCGATGGCCGTGTCCATGGCCCTGGCTTCGGCAGGCCCCGTACTCGCCCACACCGGTCACGGAGACGAGGGCGATGCCGTCCCGTACGGCCCCGCCTCCCGGGCGGCGAGCGCACCGGTCACCGTCGACCCGGAGGAAGCCGCGACACTCGGCAAGGAACATGCCGAGGCGCACGCCCGCACCCGAACGGCCATGGCCGGCATCGGCGAGTACCCGCAGACCACCCGTACGGAGCGGCTCAAGGCGCTGACCGCCTCCCAAGAGAAGGCCAACGCGTCCTTTGACGCCGCCGAGTTCGGCCGGTTCCGGGAGTACTTCCAATCCCCGGACTTCGCGGCCCACATCGCGCTGCTGCCCACCGGCAAGGTCCTGCTGTTCTCCTTCGAGCGGATCGAGGTCAACCCGCAGAAGGAGCCCGCCCCCACCGACACCATCGGCAAGGAGAACGCCGGCCGCGCCTGGATCTGGGACCCCGCCAAGGGAACCGGCTCCGACGCGTTCACCGAGAAGAAGCCGCCGGTCGTCAACATGCCCGACGGCAAGAACGAACCCCGCCCGGCCCCGTTCTTCTGTGCCGGCCACTCCTACCTGCCCAACGGCATGCTCGGCGTCTTCGGCGGGAACCTCGGCGGCAACGGAGGCAGCGGAGCCAAGCTGTCCCTGGTCTTCGACCCCTGGGCGGAGGAGTGGTACCTGAACAAGGACATGTCCGTCGGCCGGTGGTACCCGAGCGTGGTCACCGGCGCCGACGGACGCCAGGTGATCATGTCCGGCCAGTCGGAGCTCGGCTGGGGCACCCCCACCCCGGTCGTCGAGCGCTTCCCCGCCGCGACCCAACAGGTGCCCTTCGACAAGTCGGTCAAGCCGATCGGCTGGGGAGTGGACCAGCTCAAGACCGAAGCCCCCTTCAAGTGGGACTATCCGCAGTTGTTCTCACTGCGTGACGGCAAGATCTACGGACTCGGCCGTTCCGTGGACCAGCAATGGCTCTTCGACACCCTCGCCGACACCAAGACCGACCTGCCGAACCGCCCGGACATCAACAAGGACAAGCCGGGCCCGGACGGCGGGCAGTGGAGGCGCAACTACGGCTCCGCGGTCCCCCTGCCGGCCGGTTTCAGAGGCCCCGACTCGGTCCTGGTCCTCGGCGGCGACCGCAACGACCCGAACACCTACCGTCTCGCCGGCGGCAAGTGGAACACCGAGAAGCCCCGCGCCTTCGGGCGTACCCAGGACGACACTCTGCTGCTGCCGAACGGCAACCTGCTCACCGTCAACGGTGCCTTCGATATCCGCGACTACGGCAACGGGCCGTACAACCCCAACGCCGACCTCAAGTACCGCCAGGTCGAACTGCGCGACGAGAACGGCGACTGGAAGCTCGGCCCCGTCCAGCGGCTTCCGCGCGGCTACCACTCCAACGCCGTGGTCCTCCCGGACGGCCGAGTCATGGTCACGGGCGACGAGCTCCAGCAGCTCGCCAACGACCCCGACATCACCGACAACAACAACGGCAGCATCGAGATCTACGAGCCCGCCTATCTCCACCAGGGCAGCCGCCCCTCGCTCGGCCTGATCTTCAACCCCAGCGTCGCCTACAACGAGAAGATCACGGTCAGCACCAGCACGCCCAACGACGTCACCCGCGCCGTCCTACTGGCCCCGACCACCGCCACCCACTCGATCAACACCAGCCAGCGTCACCTCGAACTACGCATCAAGAGCCGCGGCGGCAACTTCCTGGAGCTCCAGGCCCCACCGACCGCCGCCTCGGCCCCGCCCGGCTACTACATGCTCTTCCTCCTCAACGAGGAAGGCGCACCGAGCAAGGCGGGCTGGATCCAGCTCAAGCCCCCGACGGTCGCCGCGGGTGCCACCGCCACGAAGGCGAAGGCCGGCGGCTGACACCCGCCGGCACCTCCGGACGAGCCCCCAGCCTGGTCACGGGACACGGCTGGGGGCACTCCACGCGTACCGCTCACGTGAGCCCAGCTGCCCCTCCCCGCTGAGCTCGTCCTCGACCACGCCACACGGTGAACGTCGTGCGCCGGTACGCCGACGACGACGGCAGCGCCCCGAACGAGCGGCTGCGAGCGTACGGCTCCCGTAGGCGGTCCACCGGGCGATCACTGAGATCAGCCTCGCGCCAAGGCCAATGCACCGCAGAACCGGACCATGTCCACTGGCCACCGCTGCAGGAGAACCCGCCGATGGCGATGAAGCGGCCGGAGGCGGTGTTCTCGCCGGTGACCCGGGTGCGGTACGAGCCGCCGGACTCGAAGCGCGCCCCGGCTCCGGCGGCACCGGCTACTTCGGCGCGAGGGTGTCGACGAAATCGATCGACGCCGTCACCCAGTGCCGCAGGACGGAGTCCTCCGCGAGAGCGGGGCCCGAGACCGTCACCCAGCCGCGCATCGGTCGGCCGCTGAAGTCCATGGGCCGGGCTTCGGGCCGGGCGAGCGCCTCCTCGGTCCGTTCCGCGCCCACCCGCGCGATGAGCTCGTCGCCGACCACGCCCACGCTCATGTTGCCGCCCTTCAGGAAGGACAGCCCGCCGAACATCCGCTTTTCGGTGATGTCCGGCCGTTCGCCGAGCTGCCCCCTGATCCGCTGGGCCAAGCCCTCGTCGTACGTCATGTGCCCACCTTCCCCCAGGGGGCCGTGATCTGCCCGCGCGCTGGGCGCGGGCAGGCTGGTGCGGTTCGTTCCGCGCTTCCCCGCGGTCGAGTCGACGGCTTCCTGTGGTCAGCGGTGCGCCCCGCACCCTCGCCGGAGATCCCGCCGAGTTCGACAGCGGGGCGCTCGCTCCGTTCCGTTTGCGACGCCCCGTCAAGTGCGGGTAAACGCGCGGCGTACGCTGGGGCTCCGCGCCACAGATCGTAAAAGCAAAATAAAGGAAGGCTGATCGTGCGTACTCCCCTCTCATGGCTCGCCGGCAGGTACTCACTCGGAGCGAGAAGCGTCAGACTGGCCGCGCTGGGTTCGGTCGTGGCGAGTATCGCGATCATCGTGACCGGTGGAATCGTCCGCGTCACCGGCTCCGGTCTCGGCTGCACGGATTGGCCCATGTGTACGGGAGAGACACTGGCCCCCACTGCGGAAATGGGGGTGCACGGCGCCATCGAATTCGGAAACCGGCTCTTGACCGGAGCGCTGTGCGCGGTGGTGGGCTGGGTCATCATTACCGCGCGCCTCCAGGAAAAGCCGATGCCCGCCGTGCTGCGCGGAGGATGGGCGCAGTTCTGGATCGTCGTACTGAATGCGGTCGTCGGCGGAGTGACCGTATGGATGCGGCTGAGCCCGTACATCGTCGCCGCGCACTTCCTCGCCGCCACGCTGCTGCTCACCGCCGCGGTGTACACCTGGCACGCGGCGTATGCCGATGCCGACGCTGGTGCGGATGCCGATGCCGGCGCCGACGGCACTGGGCACGGCGCGGGCGGCGAGGGTGGCCGGTCCGGCGCGCGGATCCGGTCGCTGTCGACGGCCCTGGTCGCGGTGACGGCCCTGTTGGTCCTCGTGGGCACGCTCGCCACCGGTTCCGGACCGCACGCGGGTGACTCCTCCGACGTGGCGCGCATGCCCTTCAACTGGACGGCCGTGACCATCGTCCACGGCGTGCTGGCCGGGGCGGTCCTGGTCCTGGCCGGAGCCCTGCTGTCCGCGCTGCCCAAGGACGGCTTCGGCGTCGCGCGCCGCAAGGCGGTCGCCTTCCTGGCCGTACTCCTGGGCCAGGGGCTCGTGGGGCTGGTGCAGTCGGTGACGGCCCTGCCCTCGCTCCTCGTGATGCTCCACCTGCTGGGCTCGGCGCTCGTTTGGACCGGAGTGCTCCAGGTCCACTTCACAGTCAAGAGGGCCTGTTCCAGCCATTCGGGTCCACTCAGCGGTGCACCGCTGCCGCGGGCGCAGGGCGCCGCGACGCACGCCTGATCCACCGGGAGACCAGTGCACACGCCACGCATTCGACAATCGGAGTTCGATATTCCATTTCGCCCGGGCCGTGGTTTTCGGCCATAACGGGCGACGGTATCAAAAAAACGTTCTCGCGAATCCCCACCCCCGCTTGTTAGGTTGAAGATGAATCGAACGGAAGGGGGTGACACAAATGAACGACCACGAGGTTGTCGAATACGAGGCGCCCGAAATGCTGCCCATCGGCGAGTTCTCCGAACTCACGATGTGGTACGGCTGGGCCAGCAACGACGGTGAGGGCACCGCGATCATCTAATCGCCGTGCGCAAATTTAGTTGGCCAGGGGGATTCCTTGAGTGCGTCATGGTTCATCGCTTTCCCGGAGAACGTCGATGACGCATTTCCGGTCTATGCCGGGCCGACTGAGAACACCGAAGTGCTGACGTATGCCTCAGGCCGGACGTGGGTGGTCGCGGACCGCTCCCATTCCCGCCTGATTGCCGCGGAAGCCGGCGCCAGACGCCTCGCGCTGTTCGGCGAGACGAGCATCGACGCGGGGGGTCTGGCCCGCCTGCTGGCACAGCACGACGAAGCCGACGGTCTGATGGCCGCCGCGCACGAGATCGCTGGCAGCTTTCACATCCTTTACACCGACGGCCGCTCCACCCATGTCCAGGGGAGCGCGTCGGGCCTGCGCCAGGTGTTCTACGCCCGGCGCCAGGACGGCTCGTACGCCGCATCCGACTCGGCCGAACCACTGGCCCGGCTCAGCGGTGCCACCCCGCGCATCGAGATGGTCGCCTGGGGGATGCTGCACCCCGGATTCGACTACGGGCTGACCCGGGGCACCTACTGGCACGGGGTCCACCGGCTCCCCGCCGACCAGAGGCTGCGCATGACCGCCGACCGGGTCGAGTCCACCACCTGGTGGCGTCCCCCGGCGCCGACGCTGTCGCTCGCCGACGGAGCTCCGAAGGTGCGGGCCGCGCTGGAGGAAGCGGTGGCCGTCCGGCTCGCCACGGCCGGCGGCCTCTCGGCGGACCTGTCGGGCGGTATGGACTCGACCTCCCTCTGCTTCCTCCTGGCCGGCCAGGGCGCCCGCTTCCAGTCGTTCGTCGAGCAGACCGTCGACCCCAACCACGACGACGCCCACTGGGCGGCGATCGCGGCGCAGGAGATCGACCGGCCCCTGACGGTCCTCGGCCCCGAGGACGTCCCGGGCCCGTACGACGGCATCTGGGAACTCGGCCGCGGGCTCGTCCAGGACGTCCCGTACGGACTGGGAGAGCCGTACACGCTCATCCGGAACCGTGCACGGAAGACCGCGATGTCCAAGATCTTCGCCGCCACCGGCTCCGACGTCCACATCGGCGGATTCGGCGGGGACGAGCTGTTCACCATCGCACCGTCCTACTTCGGCGACCTCTACGCGCGCGCTCCCCTGCGTGCGGTCCGCGGCATCCGCGATCTCGCCCGGCTGCGGCGCTGGAGCATGCCCTCCGTCCTGCGCGGGCTCGCCCGGCAGCAGACGTACCAGGGCTGGTTCGAGGAGCAGCTGCGCAGTCTGCACCTGCCCCGGCCGGACGTCCTCGGCCCCGGCTTGAGCTGGGGCCCGCAGGTCCGCGTGACCCCGTGGTCGACGCCCGCCAACGTCGAGGCCGTGCGCGCGGTCGCCGCCGCCGACGATGCCGGTCGGACCTCGCAGGCCGACACCCGCTCGGTGCACACCAGCATCGCGGGACACCGCATCGGTGGACAACGGCTCGGCCCGCTGCGCGCCCTGATGGAGCACCAGGGGATCACCCTGTCGCTGCCGTACATGGACGACGCGGTACTGGAGGCCGCCCTCTCGGTGTCGCGCGCCGAGGCCCTGCCGGGCACCGGGTTCAAACCGGTCCTGAAGGCCGCCATGCGGGTGGACGCGACGCCGGGTTCCCGGACGGGTGCGCTCTCCCGTTCCACCAAGGGCGAGTTCAGCATGTCGGTGCACCGCGGCCTGGCCCGCAACCGCCGCTCGCTCCTCGGCCTGTTCGAGGACTCGCTGCTCGCCGAGCACGGCCTGGTGGACATCGACCGGCTGCGCGCCACCCTGCGGGACACGATGCGCCCCGAGTACGAGACCAACGCGCTGGAGCTGACCGTCGCCGCGGAGGCCTGGATGCAGGCTGTCGCGGGGGCCCCGGCAGCGGCGCCCGAACGCCCCCTCACGAACCGACGACTGGCCTCACCATGCTGAAGATCTCCCCTCACGTCGTACTCACCAAGACCGAGGACGCGGCCGTTCTCCTGGACAAGAAGTCCGGCACCTACTTCCGCATCAACCCGATGGGGACGTCGGTGTTCGAGATGCTCGCTGCGGGACGCACCCAGGACGAAGTCGTGGCCGAGCTGTGCGCACGCCACCCGGAGGCGGCCGACCGGATACCCGCGGACGTCGCGAAGCTGATCGACACCATGCGCCGTGCGAAGGTGCTGGTCTGACGTGACGCTGCCCATGACCCTGGAGCCCCGCGCCCGGTTGCCACTGCGCCGTCGGCCCCTGCCGATGCTGGCCGTCACGGCGAGCCGCCTGCTGACCCGGCTGAGCCCGCACGCGCTGGAGCGGGCGCTGCGCCTGCTCAGCGGCGGCGCCCGCCCCGCCACCCGCGCCGAGGCACTGGCCGCGCGCAGCGACGTCGTCTCCGTCAGCCGCCGCGCCGCCGGGCCGTACTGCCTGGAGCGATCGATCGCGGCGGCCCTGCTGGCCCGCCTGCGCGGCAGCTGGCCGGACTGGGTCTCCGGCGTCAGCCTGATGCCCTTCGCCGCGCACGCTTGGATCGAGGTCGAGGGCCAAGCGGTCGGCGAGTCCATGCGGCTGGACGCCTTCCACAAGAACATCGTCGTGTCCCGCACCCTCCGCACGGGGCGGAGCGACGGGCCGCACGACCACCTCTCCGAGAGCTGAGACGAACGGACGCCATGGACACCAAGCACATAGTGGAACGACTGGCCGGCCGGGGATACGCCCTGGTACCCGGCTTCGTGACGGGCGAGGCCCTCGCCCGGGCGCAGGCCGCGATCGACACCTACTTCCCCGACCCGGAGGCGAGCGGGAGCACGCCCGAGGAGGTCAACGCCCTCAAGCACGCGGTTCCGTTCCCCTTCACCAGCAACGACCTGAACCGGCACGCGCTGGACACCCGGGTCATCGACGTCGTCGAGGAACTGCTCGGCACCACCGACCTGCGGCTGACGAGCTCCTTCATCCAGGCCAAGTACGGCACGGCGTACGGGGAGAGCCGCGACCAGACCCTGCACAACGACGCCTGGGCGGCCAGCAGCCTGGTGCACCCGCGTGCGGACGGTGTCTACCAGCGCGTGTACGGCATCCTCTACCTGACCGACGTGACCGTGGACACCGCGCCCACCTACGTCGTCGACCGGGCCGCACACCTCGGGCTGCCGCTGCTGACCGACGCGGGCAAGGGCTCGTACGACAAGGCGGAGTATCCGGGGCTGTACGAGCAGGAGCGGCCCGTGGAGGCCGAGGCCGGTTCGCTCTTGCTCTTCGTCGGCGACATCGTCCACCGGGGGTCGGCCTACAACGAACTGCTCGGACGGCGTCTCGCGCTCTTCTTCAACATGCACGGCGCGCAGGCCCGTTGGACGGACAAGCACCTGTGGTCGATGCGGCCGGCGCACCCGAACTGGAACACCCTGCACGAGCTCATGGTCGAACTGGACCCGCGCCAGCGCCACCTGCTGGGCTTCCCGCCCGCCGGGGACGACTACTGGACCGAGGAGACGATCGGGCACCTGGAGCGGATGTACCCCGGGATCGACTCCAAGCCCTACCTGCCGCCCACCCCCGAGCCGGTCGCCCCGTGACGTCGGAGCGGCCCGGATACGCGGGACTGGCCGTCGACGGGCTGCGCTACCTGGGAGAGGTGCTCGGCCTGGGGGAACGCTTCGACGCGGCGGCCGAGGAATCCGTGCGGACCCTCTTCGACGGGTGGGGCCACCGTGTCTCGCGGGACACCGACGGCGGCGGGACCCGGCAGGACGCCGTGTCGACCGCTCCGTTCGAATACTCTCTCGTGCTCGACGGGGACCGGGTCGACGTCCGGCTCTTCTTCCGGCCGCTCCCCGAGCGGGGCCCCGTCTCGGCGACCGGGAGCTGGGAGCGCGGCCGGCGGACGCTGGCCGAGCTGGAACGCCTGGGCCTCGCACGCCTGGAGCGGGCCCGGGAGGTCGCCGACCTGTTCCGGCCGCGCAGCGAGCGGGCGGCGTTCGGGATGTGCCTGGCGGCTTCGGTCAGCGCCTCGGGAATCGCACGCCCCAAGGTGTACTTCGACACGCTGGCGGCGGGCACCGAGCGCAGCCGGGAGACCGTCGGGACGGCGCTCGACCGGCTCGGCCAGGGCGGCGCGTGGGGCTGGCTGCAGCGCCACGACCCGCAGGGCATGGCCCATCTGATGCCGGCCTTCTTCGCGCTCGACGTGGACGAGTCACCGCACGCTCGTATCAAGTTCTACACGACGGTCGCGGAGCGCTCCACCGCCGAACTGGAAGCACGGCTGGCCCCGTTGGGCCGCGCCGCGGCGGCCGCCGCGGCGGGTCTGGTGACGGACACCGCCCCGCAGGGATCGGAGCCGCTCGACACGCCCGGGGTACGCCCGACTCTGTGCTGGAGCATGACTTCGCGCGACGGGGCGCAGCCGGACGACGCCACGCTGTACCTGCCGTTCAACCTGTACGCCCCGCAGCAGCAGGAGGCGCGCGGCAGGCTGCGCAGGAGTCTCGACCCGGCGTTGCTGGCGCGGGTCGAGCGGCTGGTGAGCGACCACGTCGTTGCCGTGGAGGGACGGGCGAACCCGTTCCACTGGGCGGCGGCCAAGCTGGTCCACGGCGGGCGAGCACTGACCCTCTACACCTCGGCCGCGGCGGTGGAGGCGGCGCGGACGGCCCGGGTCCCGGCGCGGCCCCGCCCGGACGCCCTTCCGGTCACGACGTAGAGCCGTACGGACGGACCCCGCCGACGCTGGGTACCTGGCGGCGCAGCCGGAGCCGGCGGACCGGTGTTCACCGGCGCGACGGCAAGATCACCCGGGTACGGGTACGGGTACGGGTACGGCGCTGCCGGCCACCGCCGCGGAGGGGTGGCCGGCAGCGCCGGCTGGGGTGTCGGGGGTGGTCAGTTCCCGGGGGCGGTCAGGGTGTCGTCGGCGATCCAAGAGCCGTGGACCCCGGCGGTCACCCGCTGCGGCAGGTGGACGGTGGCGATGCGGTCGAGGCCGGAGGCGTCGAGGACCAGCAGTTGCGAGGCGTTCTGCTTGAGGTCGGAGACGACGGTCAGGAGGTAGCCGTCGTCCTCGCCGCTCGCTCCGGCCGCGGGGACGAACACCGCTTCGCTGGGCAGGCGGGCGTCACCGACCTGATGGATGCGGCGAGCGCCGGTGGTGCGGTCGTACTTCACCACGCCGTAGCCGCCGAAGCCCTTCTCGTCCGGGAACGAGATGGCGTACTGGTAGCGGTTCTCGGCGCCGAGGTACTCCTCGTTGAGGGTCGGGAACTCCACCGCGAGGTCGTCGATGATCTGCTCGTCGACGGTCCCGGCGGTCATGTCCACGACCCAGCGGCGGGTGTACGAGCGGGAGGCGGGCTCGGAACCGCGCCCCGGAGCGCCGGTCCACCAGTTCCAGGACAGCCGGAACCCCTCGCGGTCCACGGTGGGGCCTTCCAGGACGATGCGGCCCTGGCCGTCCTCGTACGCGTTGGAGACGTGCAGCATGTTGCCGGGCTCGATGGAGAACCAGCGCAGGTGCTGGGCGCCGTTGGCGCCGCGCGGCATGATGCCGATGCGGGAGAGCTGCTGGTCGCTCCAGGCGTACGGGATGCCGGAGTGCTCGCTGGGGTCGAAGGTGACGTTGCCCTCGACGAAGACCACGTGGCGGCGGGTGATGGCGAAGTCGTGCTTCAGGGAGGCCGTCGCGCCCGGGATCTCGGCGCTGTGGACGATCTCGCCCTTGGCGTCGGAGACGTAGTACGTCAGGAACGGCGGGAGGGGCGAGGAGCCGAAGAAGTGCAGCTCCCCGGTGAGCGGGTCCTCCTTGGGGTGCGCGGTCATCGCGGTGCGCAGCTTGCCGCCGAAGTCGTAGGCGCCGACCGTTTCCAGTTCCGGGGTGAGCTCGAAGGGGAAGTTGGACTCGCACAGGGCGAGGAGGCGGCCGCCGTGCTCGATGACGTGGGTGCCGGCGGTGCTGGCGGTCAGGTCGGGGCCGTTCTCGGTCATGTAGGGGGCGCCGTCGAACGCGGGGGTGTGCACCCAGCGGTTGCGGTACCACTCGGCGCGGCCCTCACGGAGCCGGATGCCGTGGACCATGCCGCTGCCCTTGAACCAGTGCGTCGGGGTCACACCGGGCTTCGGGTTGTGGCCGTTGCGGATCAGCCGGCCGGTCAGCTCCGGGGGCAGGGTGCCCTCGACGGTCAGACCGGTGGCGGTGACTTCCTCGGGGACGGGGGCGTAGTGACCGGTCAGGTAGGGCTTGTGCGTCGTCATGTCAGAACCTCTTCGAGTGGGTGTGATGGCAGGTCAGGCAGCGTGTTCGGCACGGTGCTTGAGGTGGGTGAGCCAGGTGTCCAGGGAGTCGTGGAGGGCCGCGGCGAGTTCGTCCACGGCGGCGTCGACCGGGTCGCCGCTCCAGGACTCCTCGGTGCGGACGGTGGTGGCCCGGTCGCCGTGCTGTTCGAACGTCCACACGTGGATGCCGGTGATGCCGTCGACGGGGCCGCCCCACACGATCCGCTCGCCGGGGACCAGTTCGTGCACGGTGGAGGTGATGTCCAGGCCGTGGGTCAGCCAGCTGAAGGAGTTGCCGGGGACCAGCGGGCCGTGGAGCTCTGCCCGGTCGATGTCCGCGTTCCAGGTGGGCCACGCCGCGATGTCGGTGTGGAGCTCCCACACCGTCGCGAGCGGGGCGTCGATCACGGTGCTCAGGCGGACGGTGACGGGTGCGGTCTCGTCGATGGTGAACACGGCTGGGTTTCCCTTCTCCCCCGGCGCGGGGGCGGTCGTGGTGGGCCGGCCGGTGCGGCGGGCGAGGAGCAGTGCGAGGAGTGCGGTGGCGGCCAGGACTGCGGCCGAGACCGCGAAGGCGGTGCGGTAGCCGGTGGTGAGCGCCTCTACGTGCGGCCGGTGGGCCGCGGCGCGTTGGGTGACGGAGCCTGCGAGCGTCGCCAGGGCGGCGAGGCCGATCGCACCGCCGATCTGACGCGTGGTGTTGACCAGGCCGCCCGCGAGCCCCGCGTCCTGCGGGGGGACACCGTCCACGGCGAGTGCGGTGAGCTGGACGAAGGCGACGCTCAGGCCGAGGCCGACCAGGATGCTCGGGCCGAGGACGTCCGCGAGGTAGCTGCCGTGGGCGTCGATCCGGGACAGCCACAGCAGGCCGGCCGCCTCGGTGAACAGGGCCGCGGTCACCGTCGCGGCGGCGCCGATGCGCCGGGAGATGCGGGAGGCCAGGGTCGCGCCGAGCATGTTGGCCAGGGCGAGCGGGAGTTGACCGGCACCGGTGGCCAGCGGGGACATCCCGAGGACCTGTTGCTGGTAGAGCGGCAGGAAGAAGAACAGTGCGATCCACACGGAGCCCAGCAGTGCCATCAGCAGGTTGCCCGCGACGACCCGGCCGGCGCTGAACAGGCGCGGCGGTATCAGTGCGTTCGACCGACGGAGCTCTATGACGACGAAGGCGGCGAACAGGGCGACGGCGCCGGCCAGGGCGCCCAGCACCCGCAGGTCCGTCCAGCCGGTGCCGCGTGCGGCGGTCAGGCCCCAGACGAGGCACGTCAGGGCGAGGGTGACGGCGGCGGTGCCCAGCAGGTCGAACCGCCCGTCCTTCCTACCGGCCGTCCGCGGTACGAAGGCCGCCACGGCGGCCAGGACGAGAACCGACCCGAGCGCCACGGAGTGGAAGATCCAGGGCCACCCCCACGCCTGGGTCAGGACACCGCCGAGGAGCACACCGCCCGCCCCGCCCGCGCCGGAGACCGCGCCCCACACCCCCAGTGCCCTGCCCCGCCCGGGTCCGGGCGGGTACAGGTCCATCACCAGGGCGAGCGCGGCCGGGGCGATGGCCGCGGCGCCGAGGCCCTGAACGGCCCTCGCCGCGATCAGCACGCCCGCGGAGGCGGCCAGTCCCGCCGTCAGCGAGGCCGCCGCGAACAGCGCCAGCCCGGTGATCAGCACCCGGCGGCGGCCGAGGAGATCGGCCACCCGGCCGCCCGCCAGGAGCAGCGCCCCGAAGGCCAGGCCGTAGGCGTTGACGACCCAGGTGATGCCGCCGTCCGACAGCCCCACTCCGCTGCTGATCTGGGGGAGCGCCACGTTCACGATCGAGGTGGCCAGCATGACGGTGAACTGGGCCGCGGCGAGCGCCGCGAGGGCGGTTCCGGGCCGGTGGGCTCCGGCTGCCGCCCGGCCCGTCTGCGTGTGTGCAACGTTCATGTCGCACAGACTCGTGCCGGGCGGTGTCCACTATCCAGAGCGGACGGCGGTCATGACTGTCCGCTGCTGTCCGCACCTGTCCACCGGGGCGCCCGGGGGGCCGGGCGGTGTCCGCTACCGCGGGCTCCCGTGCAGCTCCCGGTGCCACAGTTCCTCGCAGAGCAGGTCGAGTCCCTGGCGGACGTGGCGCCGGTAGGTCCCGTACGGCAGGCCCAGGCGGCGGGCTGCGGCCTCCTGGGTGGGTGCTCCGGAGAAGTAGCCCGCCGTCAGGGCCTCGCGGGCGCGCACTCCGCGCGGGTCGCCGGCGAGGTCGTCGACGGCCTGGCGCAGCAGGGCGCGCAGCTCTCCGACCGGATCGGTGAGGTCGGCCGCGAGCCGTGCGCGGGTCAGGGCGCAGGCGGCGAAGGCGCGGGGGTCGCGCCAGTGCGCCAGGGCCTCGCGCACGGCCTGGTCGAACGCGGTGCGTGAGAAGCCCGACGGTCCGGAGGGGGCCGGCACTTCGGTCGCGGTGATGAGGTGGCGTATCCACGCCTCGACCGGCACTTGCCGCCAGTCGATGCAGAACAGCCCGTACGCGTACTCGCCGACCCGCGCCCGTGCGCCGGTGTCGTGCATGACGCCCTTGAGGCGCGCGGCCCAGGTTTCGGCGTCCCGGTAGACGACGAAGCCGTGGGCGCGACCCCGCCCGCGGGCGGCCTCCGCCTGGGCCCGGGAGTTGCTCAGGTCGATGACGACGGAGGGGACCTGGTAGCGGGCGGGGTAGATCGAGAACCGGCTCATGCCGATGTGCTCTCCGGCCCGTACCGGGGCGGTGGCCGTCGTGTACTCCCAGGCGGCCGCGACGACGGGGTCGGTGGCGAGGTCCTGCGGGTCGGGAGGGGAGGACAGTTGGAGGCGGGTCGTGAACGCCACGGGCTCGCCGGTGCTCACCGAGCGGAAGACGCTGAATGCCTGCGGCTGTCGCTCCAGCCAGTAGCGCACGAGGTCCGCGGAGGCGGCCCCCTCCGTCTCCTCGGCCATGCGCAGTACGACATCGATGTCGTCCGGCTGCAGCACGCGTTCGTGCACCTCCTCCTCGCGGGTGGAAGTCCCGCGCCGGGCCGGGCTCGCCAACTCGCGGAAGAGGTAGAAGAGTTCGTCGGGGATGACGCTGACCCGCTCGTCGGCGCCCTCGCGCAACAAGCGCAGGTATTCCTCCGCCAGTCGCTGGCGCATCGCCATGAACGCGTTGGGGGCGCGCCAGCGCAGGTCTGCGGCCAGGGTTTCCCGCGCGGCATCGTGCGGGTAGAGCCCGCGGGCGGTGGACTCGACGAACGGCAGGTCCCGCAGCCAGCCGAACAGTAGGTGGGCGTCTTCCTCGGGCAGGACGGTGGCGAGGAGTTCCTCGGACGTCGAGTGCGCCTGGGCCACCACCTCCAGGGCCCGCCGGTGCGCCGCCGTCGGCACTTCCCCGATCAGGCCCGCCATCAGCGTGCGCAGGACGTCGGCCGATGGCGCCCACATCGCCTCGCCGCTCCAGCCCGCCGAACCCGCGGCCGCGGCCAGGGAGAGGGCCAGCGGATTGCCTCCGGCGAAGTGGAGTATGCGTTCCCCGAGCTCGTGCGGGATCTGCGCCGCCGCCAGCAGGCTCCGGGCCTGTTCATCGGAGAACGGACCCAGTTCACCGACGTGCAGGAGCCCGGACCAGGCGGGGTCGGCGGTCCATTGCGCGTGCGGCGGGATGCGGCCGGCCAGGACCACCAGGGTGTCGTCGGCGGCGCGGGGCAGGAAGCGCTGCCACAGCCAGCTCTCCAGCCATTGGCAGTGCTCGAAGGAGTCCACGAACAGGACCGTGCCGGCGACGTCCAGGAAGGGACCGGCCGCACGCTCGAAGTCGGCCGGGTCCCGGCTGACGAAACGGCCGTCCAGCTCCAGGAGCAGTCGGCCCGCCGCACGGGCCTCGGCCGCCAGGCTCCGCACCAGCGACGACTTCCCGATACCGCCCGGCCCGTACAGGTAGAACGCGAAGGGCGCCTGCGGATCCCCCGCCAATGCCGCACCGAAGCGGCCGAGTTCCTCTTCCCTTCCGATGAAGGTGCGCTCCCGCGCTCTGCTCAGTCTCTCTCCCACGGACGCCACGTCGGTCCCCTCCCGGGTCTCGGAAGAACCGGGCGGAGTACCCGGATCCCCTTCCAAGAGGGTAGGTCGGGACGGCAGGTTCCCGTTCCGGCCATGGGAGCGCCCACCCGTCGGCTCGAAATCGCCCGTGGGGACGGTCGGTCAGTCCCGGTCGAGGAAATCGCCGAGCAGCTCAACGAGTTCGGTCGTCTTCTCGAAGATGACCACGTGGCCGCTCTCCAGCTCGGCGTACTCGCTGCCCGCCACGGCCGCGTGGATCTCGCGCGAGTGCTCGACGGGGATCAGCGCGTCCCGGGTGGAGCCGATGACCAGGGTGGGCGCGGCGATGGCGGGGAGGCGGTCGCTGATGTCGACGAGGTGGTCGAGCTCGATCTGCTGGAGCGTCCACGCCTCGGCCTTGATCCCGGCGACGGTGGCCTTGACGCCCCCGCTGCCGATGCCGGCGAGGAACGGCGGCGAGAAGACGAGCAGCGCGCTGTACGCGGCGAAGGCCTCCTCGTCGATGGCCGCGAGCCGCCGCCAGAGGTCGGTGGCCAGCTGCTGGCGCGGGTCGTCTTTGCGGGCCCAGCCGTTGATGACGACGAGGCGGCGGACGAGCGCGGGGTGCTCGGCCGCGGCGGCGGCCGCGACGACGGCGCCGAGGGAGAAGCCGACGATGTCGAGGGGCTCGTCGGTGACCGCGCGTGCCGCGCCGATCACCTGCTCCACCAGCTCGTCCAGGCTGAGTTCGTCCGCGTGCAGCGGGGTCAGGCCGCTGCCCGAGCAGTCGGGGGTGATGACGGTGTAGCGGTCGCTGAACTGCTCGCGGACGTGCCCGAACTGGGCTTCTCCGTGACCTCCCGTGCCGTGCACGAACAGCAGGCCCGGGCCGGTGCCCTCAGCGGTGTAGGAGACGGGGTGCCCAGGCGCCGGTCGACGACGTCACGGGCGGTGGCTGTGAGAGCGCTACGTGGGCCTCGCGCAGCCGATTCCACCGCGCGCTCGGCGACCGCCCTGAGCCACGCCCACCCCGACTGCCGCACATGCCGGCCCCTCCCCGCGTACCGCATCGGCAGAGCCTGGGACGACGACGGGAAGTCGATCCCGGGCAAGCCTGCCACGGGGCAAAACTACGCGGCCGACCCATGGGCCCCACCGCCACGAGATCAAGATCACCATGTGGCGACTCCGGCAGGAGACCTGCCGGTCAGCCGCCTGCTGCCGCTCACTTCCTTACGCGGGAGCGGGGTAGACCCTGGACTGCTTCACGCTGCCGAACGCGAAGCTCGACTCGATCGACGCGATGCCGGGGATGGCGTGGATCCGGTGCCGGACCAGCGCCTCGTACGCCTCCAGGCTCTCGATGACCACGCGGAGCAGGTAGTCGCTGCTTCCGGCCATCAGGTAGCAGTCCTGGATGTGCTCGATGACCGCGACGTGCTCCTCGAAGACCCGGACCGCCTCCTTCGTGTGGCGGTCCAGGCGGATCCGGACGAAGACGGTGATCGGCAGGCCGAAGGCGACCTGGTCGACCATGGCCGTGTAGCCGCGGATCAGGCCGGCCTCCTCCAGGCGCCGCACCCTGCGCAGGCAGGGCGACGGGGACAGCCGGACCCGGTCGGCGAGGTCCTGGTTGGACAGCCGCCCGTCGGCCTGCAACTCACGGATGATTTGCAGATCGACTGCGTCCATGACCACTCCTTGGCAGATTCTGCCTCAAACGTATGTCCGGACGGCAGAACTGGCAATCGGCTGCCCCGAGGAAAGATCTAGCGTTGCTCCATGGCCGGATCCGGCCCCTTTGAGGCTGGAGGAACCCCCTTGGTCACCACGAACGCCGGACCCGCGACGGCGCCCCCACCCGCCGGCGCCGCGGTCCGCCCGAGGCTCTCCCCACAGGCGAAGGGCACCCTCGCACTGGTGGTGACCGTGCTGATCTGGGCCGCGTTCGCACTCAGCGCCCGGGCCCTGAGCGCCTCCTCCCTGCTCCCCGCCGATGCGGCCCTGCTGCGCTTCGGCGTCCCGCTGCTCGTCCTGGCGCCCGCGCTGTGGCGGCGGCGCCGGCGGATCGCCGCCGTGCGCCCGGCGGCCGCGCTCAAGATCGCCTGCGGGGCGGGGGTGCCGTTCTTCCTGGCCGCGATGTACGGCGGCTCCCTGACCTCGGCGGCGTTCGTCGGCTCGATCGTCCCCGGCATGGTCCCGCTGTTCGTCTCCGCGCTGATGGTCGCCGGCGGCCGCGGCGCCCCCCGGGGCACGCAGGCGGCCGGGCTGGGGCTGATCGCGGCCGGCGTGGTGGCCCTGGTGTGGCGGTACGTGTTCCCGCTGAACACACAGGTGCTGGCCGGAGCCGGCATCCTGCTCGTCGCCAGCGGGCTGTGGGCGCTGTACACCGTCGGACTGAAGGAGGTGGACCTCGATCCCGTCGGATCGATCGGTCTGCTGTGCCTGCCCTCGTTCGCCGTGATGGCGCTCCTGGTACTGACCGGGGTGCTGCCCACCGGCCTGGCGTCAGCCGCGGGCAGCGACATCGCCCTGTTCCTCGTGGTGCAGGGATTGGGGGTCGGCCTGTGCGCCGGCCTGCTGTACGCCTTCGCCATCCGCAGTCTCGGCGCGGAGCGCAGCTCGACCGTGGGCAGCCTGAGCCCCGTCGCCGTGGTCCTGCTCGCCATTCCCCTGCTCGACGAGTCGCCGACCGCGGCCGTGCTCGCCGGCGTCCCCCTCATCACCGCGGGCGTCGCCCTCGCCAACCGGCGTCCCCGCAACCGCACCCAGCCCGAGGTTCCCGCCCATGCTTGAGCTCCTCCTTCCTCCCCCCGTCGACCCGTTGTGGGACCTGACCGAGGCGTACGGCGCCGACGCCCGACCCGAGCGCCTGAACCTCGTCCTCGGCGTCTACCGCGACCAGACGGGCGGCACCCCGGTCATGGCGGCCGTACGGGAGGCCGAGATACGACTGGCGGAGCGCTCCGCCTCCAAGGAGTACCGGGGGCTCTCGGGCAACACCGCCTTCAACCGGGCGATGCTCTCGATGGTCCTGGGCTCCGGCGACGCCGCGGAGCGGGCCGTGGCCGTCCAGACGGTCGCGGGTAGCGGCGCGCTGCGGCTGCTCGCCGATCTCATCTGCCGGACCAGGCCGGGCACGACGGTGTGGATCAGCGACCCGGCGTACGTCAACCACCGGCCCATCCTGGAGGCCGCCGGGCTGACCGTGCGGACGTACGGCTGGGCGGACGCCGAGGGCCGCTTCGACACGGCGGGCATGCTGCGCGACCTCGGGCAGGCGCGGCGCGACGACGTCGTACTGCTCCAGGGCTGTTGCCACAACCCCACCGGGGTGGATCCGTCCGCCCAGGCCTGGGAGGCCGTGGCCGGGCTGGCGGTGCAGCACGGCTGGGTGCCGTTCGTGGACCTCGCGTACCACGGGCTCGGCGACGGCCTGGAGGCCGATCTGGCGGCCACCCGGCTACTGGCGGAGCGGGTGCCGGAGATGCTCGTCGCCATCAGCTGTTCGAAGAACTTCGGGCTGTACAGCGACCGGACCGGCTGCGCCGTCGTGCTCGGCGCGTCGCGGCAGTCGCTGCGGCATGTGGAGACGGCGCTGCAGAACGCGGCCCGCACCCTCTATTCGATGCCGCCGGAGCACGGCGCCGCGGTGGTGGCGGCGGTCCTTGAGGACAACGGGCTGCGGGACTTGTGGCGGGCCGAACTGGATGCGATGCGGGCCCGCATCGCGGCCAACCGGCGCGGACTGGCTGCGGAGCTGACCGCGCTCGGGTGGGACGCGCAGGCCGATGTGCTGGCGCGGCAGAAGGGGATGTTCTCGATGCTGCCGCTCACACCGCGTCAGATGCTCCGGCTGCGCAGCCGGTACGCCATCTACGGGACGACCGCGGGGCGGGTCAACATCGCGGGGATCCCGGCGCACCGGGTGTCGTGTCTCGCGCAGGGCATCGCGGCGGTCCTCGACGAGGGCCCCGAGTAGCCCCACGGAGAAACCGCCGCGCACCTGACATTCCATCAGGTCATCCGTCCCGGACTCTTGACTCTGTTACCGCCGGTAGCCATTCTCGTCACAATGCCTGCGCGGGACATGACAATCAGCCGCTCCCTCAGACGGTCTGCGTCCTCGACCGCGCCATCCGCCGACCGATGACGTGAGTGATGACCATGACCCGAGCCCCGCACCGAAGGCGCAGGCCCATCGCGCTGCTCGCCCTCCTCTTCGCCATGGTGGCCATGGCCCTCGGCCCCGCGCCCGGCGCGGCCGCCGAGGGCGATGCCGGCTGGTGGAACCCCTCCGCGCGGCCCGCCCCCGACTCCCAGATCAACGTCACGGGCGAGCCGTTCAAGGGCACGAACGCCCAGGGACAGGTACGGGGCTTCGTCGACGCCCACGACCACATCATGTCCAACGAGGGCTTCGGCGGCCGGCTCATCTGCGGCAAGGCCTTCTCCGACCTGGGCGTGGCCGACGCCCTCAAGGACTGCCCCGAGCACTACCCCGACGGCTCCCTCGCGATCTTCGACTTCATCACCAAGGGCGGGGACGGCAAGCACGACCCGACCGGCTGGCCGACGTTCAAGGACTGGCCCGCCCACGACTCGCTGACCCACCAGCAGAACTACTACGCCTGGATCGAACGGGCCTGGCGCGGCGGCCAGCGCGTACTCGTCAACGACCTCGTCACCAACGGGGTGATCTGCTCGGTCTACTTCTTCAAGGACCGCAGCTGCGACGAGATGACCGCCATCCGCCTGGAGGCGCAGAAGACGTACGACATGCAGGCCTACATCGACAAGATGTACGGCGGCCCGGGCAAGGGCTGGTTCCGGATCGTCACGGACTCCGCGCAGGCCCGCGACGTCATCCAGCAGGGCAAACTGGCCGTGGTCCTGGGCGTGGAGACCTCCGAGCCGTTCGGCTGCAAGCAGATCCTGGACGTCGCCCAGTGCAGCAAGGCCGACATCGACCGCGGCCTCGACGAGCTGTACCGGCTCGGCGTCCGCAGCATGTTCCTGTGCCACAAGTTCGACAACGCGCTGTGCGGGGTCCGCTTCGACGAGGGCGCCCTGGGCACCGCCATCAACGTGGGGCAGTTCCTGTCGACAGGCACCTTCTGGAAGACCGAGCAGTGCAGCGGCCCGCAGCACGACAACCCGATCGGCCTGGCCCCGGCGCCGTCGGCGCAGAAGGAGCTGCCGGCGGGCGTGGCGGTCCCCTCGTACGCGGCCGGCGCGCAGTGCAACTCGCGCGGTCTCACCGACCTCGGCGAGTACGCGGTGCGCGGCATGATGAAACGCAAGATGATGCTCGAAGTCGACCACATGAGCGTCAAGGCCGCGGGCCGGGCCTTCGACATCCTCGAATCCGAGTCCTACCCGGGCGTGATCTCCTCGCACAGCTGGATGGACCTGGGCTGGACCGAACGCCTCTACAAGCTGGGCGGGTTCGCCGCCCAGTACATGAACGGCTCCGAGGGGTTCAGCGCCGAGGCCGGGCGTACGAAGGCACTGCGCGACAAGTACCAGGTCGGCTACGGGTACGGCACCGACATGAACGGGGTCGGCGGCTGGCCGGGCCCGCGCGGAGCCGACACCCCTAACCCGGTGAAGTACCCCTTCCGCAGCACCGACGGCGGCTCCGTCATCGACAAGCAGACCACCGGGCAGCGCACCTGGGACCTCAACACCGACGGGGCGGCGCACTACGGCCTGGTCCCCGACTGGATCGAGGACATCCGGCTCGTCGGCGGCCAGGGCGTCGTGGACGACCTCTTCAAGGGCGCCGAGTCCTACCTGCACACCTGGGGGGCGTCCGAGCAGCACAAGGCCGGGGTCAACCTCGCCGCGCACGCACCCGCCGCGGCCAGCTCCGCCGAGTGGAACCCCTTCGTCAGCTACGCGCCCGGCAGGGCCGTCGACGGCGACACCGGCACCCGCTGGGCGAGCGACTGGAACGACGACCAGTGGCTCCGCATCGACCTCGGCTCCCCCGGCGTCGTCAAGCGCGTCACCCTCGACTGGGAGCGCGCGTACGGGAAGGCGTACCGGATCGAGGTCTCCGCGGACGACGTGAACTGGCAGACCGTGTGGTCCACGACCTCCGGCGACGGCGGCCTGGACACGGCGCAGTTCGCCGGCGTCCCCGCCCGGTACGTACGCGTCCACGGAGTGGGGCGCGGCACGCAGTGGGGCTATTCCTTGCACGAAGTCGGCGTCTACAGCAGCTGACGGCACCGGCGCGGCGGCCGGGGCATGCCGGATCGGCTCGTTCGATCCGACATGCCCCGGCCGCCCGTCCCGGGCGGTACGTGAACGAAGGGAACCGAACCCGCATGGCACGCATGCCGTTGGCGCAGCGGCGCCGGCAGCTGACCGAGGCCGCGATCCGCGCGATGGCCCGCGACGGCGTCCCCCGGACGACGACCCGGTCGATCGCCGCCGAGGCGGGCGTGTCGCTGAGCGTCTTCCACTACTGCTTCGACTCCAAGCAGGCCCTGCTCGAATCCGTCATCGAGACGATCACCGAGCACTACCTGGCGGTGGTGAAGGAGGCGATCCGGCCGCGCGCCACCCTCCGCGAGACCGTCCGGGCCGGCTTCGAGGCCTACTGGGACCACGTCTGCGCCCACCCCGCCGAGCACATGCTCACGTACGAGCTCACCCAGTACGCCCTGCGCGAGCCGGGGTGCGAGCACCTGGCGCGGCGGCAGCACGAGCTGTACTGCGCGACGTACGTGGAGCTCCTCGAACAGGTCCGGGCCGGCATGGGGTTCGAACTCCGCGTCCCCGTGACCGTACTGGCCCGCTACCTGGCGGCGATGACGGACGGGCTGACCCTGAACTTCCTCGTGCTCGGCGACGCCGACGCGGCGGCGCAGATCCTCGACATGGTCGCCGAGCACGTGGCGGGCCTGGTCCACGACGAGCGGCTGCTGCCCTCTACCGGCGTCCCCCGCTGAGGGCCGGCGTCAGCCCTCGGCCCGTTGGGTGACCGGGGCGCTGCTCTCGTCGCCGAGGAACTCGTACCAGCGGCGCTGGAGGCACAGGTAGCGCGTGTCCGCCTCGGCCAGCGCCAGGAAGGAGTCCACCGTGGCGGCGAGCCGCTCGCCCAGGCCCTCGTCCGCGAGTCGGCCGTCCTCGCGGAAGGCGGAATGCGCCGCGGCGAGGCTGAACATGTCCGGGTACACCCGCGCCCCGAGGTGTTCGAGCGGGACGCGCAGGGCCCACAGGCCGCGGTTGCCGCCGACCATCGACGGCGAGGCCGACACGAGCAGCGTCTGCTTGTCCTTGAAAGGCTGCGGCCGGAAGCGGGAGACCCAGTCGACGGCGTTCTTGATCACGCCGGGCACCGAGGCGTTGTACTCGGGCGAGGCGATGACCAGGGCCTGGGCCGCGATCAGCCGCTCGCGCAGCGCCGCCGCCCCGGCCGGCGGCCCCTGGCCCGCCTCGGCGTCCCCGTCGTAGGTCGGCATCTCGAAGTCGCGGATCCGCGCGAGGTCCACCGTGGCCCCGGAACGCTCGACCTGCGCCGCGACGAGTTCAGCCAGCTGGGCGTTGACGGAGCCTTCGCGGGAGGATCCCGCGAGGACGAGGACCCGCAGGGCGCCCGCCCCTCCGGTCACGGTCACGTCGGTCGCGCCCTTCGCGTCGGTCACGTCAGTCCCGTCTCTCGCCTCGGTCACTCCGGGGACCGTACGGCACCACGGGCGCGGGGTCCCGGCGGCGGCCGGGCCGCGCGTAGCGCATCACCCCAATGAGTGTTCTCACCCGAGGACCGGGTGGGCCTCCGGGTGGGCGTTCCACCACGCGCGGTGGAAGGCGTTGTTGTCCACGTTGGCCAGGTAGGCACCCGCCGCCGCGCGGTAGAGGGTGTCCGCTTGTGCGGCGGATACCGCCGAGCGGTTCCAGGCGAGGCGGATGCGGCCCATGATCGGGGTGCCGAGCAGCGGACGCATCACCGTGCCCTCCACCGCGGGGGCCGTGGGCTGGGTGAGGGAAATGGCGCGGCCCGCCGCCACCAGGTCGTGGCGCATCTTGCGGTCGGTGATGCGGTAGCGCAGGGAGGGGGCGAAGCCGGCCTTCGCGCAGGCCTCGACCAGTGCTTCGGGGCCGCCGTCGTCGTCCTCCACCAGGGTCATCCACTGCTCGCCGGCCAGTTCGGCGAGGTCCAGGACCTCGCGGCCCGCCAGGGGGTGGCGTGTGGACATCCGGATGCAGAAGGGTTCCTTGGGCACGAGGGTCCGGGCCAGGGCGCCCTGGGGCAGCGCGACCTCGTGGTCGTTGACCTCGCCGTACACGACGACGTCGTACCGGCCCGCGCCGAGCATCCGTACGAGTGCGGTCACCGAGTGCTCCACGTCCACGGTGATCTCCCGACCGGCCGGGGTCAGGTCCGTCCGCGTGAGCAGTCCGTCGATCAGGACGAGCAGGATGCAGCCGAGCCGCAGCGGGGCGTCGGTCGCCATGGCACGGGTCTCGGCGCCGAGGGTCTCCATCTCGGTGAGCACGCGGCGCGCCTTGGCCAGGACGAACTGGCCCAGCGCGGTCGGCTCCACCCCGTGCCGGCCGCGGACGAAGAGGTCGCCGCCCGTGACCCTCTCGATCCTGCGCAACTGCGCGGAGAGCGCGGGCTGGGAAACCCCCAGCCGCCGGGCCGCGCCGCCCAGACTGCCGGACTCCGCTATCTGGCACACGGCTTGCAGATGTCTCAACTCCAGCTGCATTCCGGCAGCTTACGCAGCGTGACCCCACGGCACCATAACGCGGGTCTTATGCGCGCAGAGATGTCCCAATCTCGCCATGTCCACGCCCATACTCGGCGCGAACAGCCAGCCGCACCCCCCACACACGAACGGAGTGGACTCTTGCAGCCCACCAGATGGATGGCTTCCGTGGCGGCCATGGCGCTGACCGCGAGCCTCGCCGGCGCACTGGCCACCGCCGCGTCCGCCGCACCACAGGCCAAGTCCGCACCCTCCCCCAAGCCCGCCGAGCGGGCGGTCGCCGCCGCCGACGCGGCGGTCCGCAGCGGTCTCGACACCCTGGTCAACTCACCCCAGCAGCAGTACGACCGGCGCCTGGTCACCCCCTGGGTGCAGGACCTGTACTCGGTCTCCTACGAGCGCAGCTACCGCGGCCTGCCCGTCGTCGGCGGCGACGCGGTCGTCCTCGCCGACGGCCAAGGGCGCGTCCGCGCCGTCCAGTCGGCCTCCGCCACCGCCGTCGACGTGGCCACCACCCCCTCCGTCAGCGCGAAGGCGGCGGAGGCCGTCTCTCGGGCGGAGCTGGCCAAGGTCGACAAGGTGCTCGACAGCCGGCTCGTCGTCAAGATCAAGGACGACAAACCGGTCCTCGCCTGGGAGACCGTCCTCTCCGGCAGCACCAAGACCGCGCCCAGCAAACTGCACGTCTTCGTGGACGCCCGCACCGGCAAGGTCGTCGACCGCCACGACGAGGTCGTCGCGGGCAGCGGCAGCAGCAAGTGGAACGGGCCCAACCCGCTCAGCATCGACACCACCGCCTCGGGCGGCTCGTACTCGCTGCGCGACCCGAACCGGCCCGGTCTGAGCTGCGCGGACTACAGCACCGGCACCGTGTTCACGAAGTCCTCGGACTCCTGGGGCACTGGCAACGCGACGTCCAAGGAAACCGGCTGCACAGACCTGATGTTCGCCGCCCAGAAGCAGTGGGACATGCTGAGCCAGTGGCTGGGCCGCAACGGCGTCAGCGGCAACGGCCGCAGCTTCCCCGGCAACGTGGGCCTGGGCGACCTCAACGCCTACTGGGACGGCAGTTCGGTCACCATCGGGCACAACAGCGCCAACGAGTGGATCGCCGGGATCGACGTGGTGGGCCACGAGTACGGGCACGCCATCGACTCCAACACCCCCGGCGGCACCAGCGGCCAGGAGGCCGGCCTCGGCGAGGGCACCGGCGACATCTTCGGCGCGCTGACCGAGGCGTACGCGAACGAGCCGGCCCCGTACGACACCCCGGACTACACCGTCGGCGAGATGATCAACCTCACGGGCAGCGGTCCGATCCGGAACATGTACAACCCGCCGGCCGTCGACAACGACCCGGCCTGCTACAGCTCCGCGATACCCGGCACCGAGGTGCACGCGGCGGCGGGTCCCCTGAACCACTGGTTCTACCTGCTGGCCGAGGGCAGCAGCCCGGGCGGCGGCAAGCCGAACAGCCCCACCTGCAACCAGTCCACGGTCACCGGCGTGGGCGTGCAGAACGCCGGCAAGATCTTCTACGGCGGCATGCTGCTCAAGACCAGCAGCATGTCGTACAAGAAGTACCGGACGGCGACCCTCAGCTCCGCCAAGTCGCTCGACCCGACCACCTGCAACCTGTTCACCAGGACCAAGGCGGCGTGGGACGCGATCAGCGTGCCCGCCCAGTCCGGTGACCCGACCTGCACCCCGAGCGGCCAGAACGACGACTTCTCGATGGCGCTGAACCCGTCGTCGGGCAGCGTGCAGCAGGGCGCCTCCGTCACCACTACCGTGACGACCAGCACCACCACCGGCCAGGCGCAGCAGGTGACCCTCACGGCCACCGGGCTGCCGTCCGGGGTGAGCGCCTCCTTCAACCCGGCCACCGTGCAGTCCGGCCAGTCCTCGACGCTGACCCTCTCCGCCACGGCCAACGCGGCGCCCGGATCCTCCACGATCACGGTCAAGGGCCAGGGCCCGAGCCTCGCGCACACCGTCGACTACGCGCTCAACGTCGGCAGCACCCAGCCCGGCAACGATCCGCCGAACATCAACGTGGCCAACGTCCAGGCTCACCTGGCCCAGTTGAACACCATCGCCTCGCAGAACGGCGGCAACCGTCGGGCCGGCAGCGCCGGCTACACCCAGTCCGTGGCGTACATCAAGGGCAAGCTGCAGGCGGCAGGCTTCACCGTCACCGAGCAGAACTGCACCTCCTGCACCTACCCGTCCAACAACCTCATCGCGGACTGGCCCGGCGGCCCGGCCGACCAGACCGTCATGTTCGGCGCCCACCTCGACAGCGTCTCGGCGGGCCCGGGCATCAACGACAACGGCTCGGGCTCCGCGACCCTGCTGGAGAACGCGCTCGTCCTCGCCCAGAAGAACCCCACCCTGACCAAGCACGTGCGGTTCGCCTGGTGGACGGACGAGGAGCAGGGCCTGAACGGCTCGGCGTTCTACGTGGGCCGGCTCAGCAGTGCCGAGAAGGCCGCCATCAAGGGCTACTACAACTTCGACATGGTCGGCTCGCCGAACGGCGGCTACTTCATCAACAACGTCAACTCCACCACCGCGGCGCCGCTGAAGGCGTACTGGGCCTCGCTGAACCTCGCCCCCGAGGAGAACACGGAGGGCCAGGGCCGCAGTGACGACTACTCCTTCCAGCAGGGCGGCATCCCCACCTCCGGCTACGCGGCCGGTGCCAGCGCCCGCAAGACCTCGGCTCAGGCCACCAAGTGGGGCGGCACCGCGAACGCGGCGTACGACTCCTGCTACCACAGCTCCTGCGACACGACGAACAACATCAACGCGACGGTCCTGGACCGCAGCGCCGACGGCGTCGCCTACACGATCTGGAAGCAGGCCGTCGGCGGCGACACCCCTGCGCAGGACTTCTCGATCAGCACCTCCCCGGCCGCCGGCTCCGCCGACCCGGGCGGCAGCGTCACCTCCACGGTGAACACCACCACCGTGAGCGGCAGCCCCCAGACGCTCGCCCTGTCCGTCTCCGGCGCCCCGTCCGGGGTGACCGCGACCCTCAACCCGGCCTCCGTCCAGTCCGGCGGATCCTCGACGCTCGGCGTGCAGGTCGGCGCGGGCACCACGGCCGGCACCTACACCCTGACCGTCACCGCCGCCGGCACGGTCACCCACGGCACCACCTACACCCTGACCGTCGGGGGCGGGGGCAACTGCACCCCGCGCCAGGTCATCGCCAACGGCGGCTTCGAGAGCGGCAGCAGCCCGTGGACCGCCACGGCCGGGGTCGTCACCAACCAGTCCGGCCAGGTCTCGCACAGCGGCTCGTACATGGCGTGGCTGGACGGGTACGGCGCCTCCCACACGGACAGCGCCGCGCAGTCCCTGACCCTGCCCGCCGGCTGCGCCAAGGCCACGCTCGCCTTCTACCTCCACATCGACACCGATGAGAACGAGAACGTGGTCTACGACCGGTTCACCGTCTCGGTGGGCGGCCAGACCCTGGAGACCCTGTCCAACCTGGACGCGGCCCCGGGCTACGTGCTCAAGAGCTACGACGTGTCCCGGTTCGCGGGCCAGAGCGTCACCCTGAAGTTCCAGGGCGTCGAGGACCAGTCCCTCCAGACCTCCTTCGTCGTCGACGACGTCACCCTCCAGGTGGGCTGACGCCCGCCCGAACCACCCCCGGGCGGCACGCACCCCGGCTTCGCGGCCGGGGGGCGTGCCGCCCGGCCGCGTCCGCGGCGGACCCCGCCGGCGGTCGTCAGTAGCGGCGCGGCGACATGACCTGGGGAACGGCGTCCTCGGCCTCCAGGACGCAGCGGGGGACGCCGGGGCCGGGCGTCGCGCGGACGGACACCGGTGTCGGCGGATCGGTCGGCAGTTCCACCTGTACGGTGACGGGCCGGTCGTGGTGCGTCGTGCCGTGGCCGGTCTCCTTGCCGTCGACCAGGATGTCCACTTCGACGTGGCGGCCGGTCTCGACGGTGGCGCTGACGGAGTGCCCCGCATGATCGATGTGGAAGTGATGGCGTCGTCTCATGAGGTCGCCTCCGACGGGCACTGCTCAACGGCCCCCCGTCCAGGGTAGTCGCGGGTACGGCGGCCCGCAGCGCCCCGGGAACGCGGCCGGTCAGGTGGCGGCCGGACGGCCACGGGACGGCCGGACGCCCAGCCCGGGGCGCGGGGACGCCCGTACGGTCCCGTCGGCCCCGCCGATCCCGGTCCACGGGTCGGCGGCCAGCAGCAGGTGCCCGTCGAGGTCCACCCAACGGGCCCGGTCGACGAGGTGCACGGCGGGGGCGATGCCCAGGGAGCTCGCCGCGAGGCAGCCGAGCATCACCTCGGTGCCGCTGCCCTCCAAGGCCGCGCAGATCCTGAGGGCGGCGCGTACCCCGCCGCATTCGGCGAGCTTGACGTTCACCCCGTGCACCCTGCCGGCCAGCCGCATCGCGTCCTCGTACGAGACGGCGTCCTCGTCGGCGATGACCGGCAGCGGGGAGTCCCGCGCGACGCGGGCGAGGACTTCGGGGCGGCCCGGCGCGACCGGCTGTTCGACGGCCTCGACGCCGAGCGCCGCGAAGGCCGGCAGGAGGCCGCGGGCCCGTTCCTCGCTCCAGGCCCCGTTCGGGTCGAGCAGCAGGCGGGCGCCGGGGGCCGCGGCGCGCACGGCCCCGACCCGGGCGAGATCCCGCGCCGGGTCGGCGGAGCCGGCCTTGACCTTGAGCACGCCGAACCCGGCCCGGGCGAGGCGGCCCGCGGTCGCAGCGGCCCGTACGGGCGCGACGATGCCGATGGTCCGGGCGGTCTCCGCCGCCGGCGGGAGCACGGTGCCCAGCACCCGGTGGGCGGGCCGGCCTGCCCTCTTGCCCACCAGGTCCAGCACGGCGGCCTCGATCGCCGCGGACACCCCGGCCGGGAGCCCGCCGGGCAGCGGGCCGGCCCAGGCGGTCTCCGGATCGGGGTAGCGCTCCAGCGCTCCGCGCAGCCGCGCCAGGTGCGCCGTGATCCGCCGGGCGGGCAGGCCCCGGTACGCGCTGCTCACCGCCTCGCCGTGGCCGCGCAGCCCGTCGTGCTCGACGGTGACCCGGACGGCTTCGCGGCGGGACATCACGGAGCGGGAGATGCGCAGTGGTTCGGCCAGTTCCAGGGCGGCCGTGTGCCAGGTCATCCGCATGTCCCGCCGCCTTCCGCGGGCCCGGGCACGCGGGAACGGACGGGCTGCGCGACGGGGTCGACGACGGTCCGGCAGCGCGCCCAGCCGGCGGCCCGGGCCGCCGCCCGCGGGTGCGCGATCTCCTCCGGCCGTGCGGCCGGCACGGCCACGTCCAGGCCGTGGGCGCGGCAGAAGCCGTCGTCGTAGACGGTGCCGAGGTAGCGGTGCGGGCCGTCGGGGAAGACGGTCGCGACGACGGCGTCCGGCTCCACCCGGGCGGCCCAGGCGGAGACCAGGGCGACGGCGCCGGTGCTCCAGCCCCCGCTGACGAAGCCGCTCCTGGCGAGCCGCCGGCAGGCGTCCACCGCCTCGGCCGCGCCGACCCAGTGCACCTCGTCGAACGCCTCGTGGGCCACGTTCCGCGGGTGGATGCTGCTGCCGAGCCCGCGCATGAGGCGGGGCCGGACGCGCTGCCCGAAGATCGCCGAGCCGACCGCGTCCACGCCGATCACGCGCAGCCCGGGCCAGCGGCGGCGCAGCGGCCCGGCCAGGCCCGCGCTGTGTCCGCCCGTCCCGACGCTACAGACCAGTACGTCGAGGCGGTCCAGGCGGTCGGCCAGCTCGGCGGCCATCGGCAGGTAGCCTGCCGCGTTGTCGGGGTTGTTGTACTGGTCGGGCCAGTACGCCTCCGGCATCTGCCGCAGCAGTTCGCGCAGTCGGGCGAGGCGGGCCGCCTGCCAGCCGCCCTCCCGGGCGGGCCGGTCGACGATTTCGAGGCGGGCGCCGTGGGTACGGAGCAACTGGCGCATGCACGGTTCGAGTTCGCGGTCGGCGACGAGGACGACGGGGTGACCGAGGGCCTGCCCGGCGAAGGCGAGGCCGACGCCGAGGGTGCCGGAGGTGGATTCGACCACGGGGGCTCCGGGAAGCAGTTCGCCGCGAGCCCGGGCGCCGCGCAGCATGGACACGGCCCCGCGGGCCTTCATGCCGCCTGCGCCCAGGCCTTCGAGTTTGGCCCAGAAGCCGGGGTGGGGGTGCGGCAGTTCGGTGCGGATGCGGGCGAGGGGGGGTGCGGCCGACGAGCGCCAGCAGCTCGGGGTGGGCGACGGGCGAGGCGACGGGGGTGACGGCCGGGGCGACGGCCGGCCGGGGCAGGATCGGGGCCAGGGTCACCGGGAGCCTCCGTAGCGGTGGATGACGCCCGGACCGCCGTCGAGCCAGAAGAAGGGGTACGGCTCGGCGGACACGGCGCTCACCCCGGCGCCGAGGAACCGCGGCAGGACGGCGCTACCGGTCTGGGCGAACATCACGAGCGGCGTGCCGGTCCGGGCGGCGTGGTCGAGCAGTGGCTGGAAGGAGCCGTTGCCGAGGGTCATTCCCGAGGCGAGGATCGCGTCGCAGTGCGCCAGCTCGGCCGGGGCGTCCGTCCGGACCGGCTCGCCCCACTCGGTGGCGCCGCCCTTGAGGTCGCAGGGGACGTACCCGATCCCGCGGGCGCGCAGCTGCTCCAGCAGGGAGTTGACGACGCCGACGACCAGGACCCTGCGCGGCCCGGACGCGGGCAGCAGATCGACCACGGCGCGGGCCCGGGAGCGGGACCGGTGCAGCGAGTCTCCCCGCGGGACGACGTGGGGCCGGGCGCCGTGTTCGGGGGTGTGCGGGCGTACGTGCATCAGGTAGGCGTCGAGTGCGGCGATCCGTACGGGCAGGAGGGGGTGGTCGAGTAGTTCGGCGACGCTCGCCCCGGCGCAGTCGTCGAGGGCGGCAGCCGGCAGGCTCCGGGGTTCGACCGCGCAGGATCCGACGGCCGCGGCGAGCCGCAGGCTGAGCACCTCGTTGCGGTAGCCGCCGGCCCGGCCGTGGTGCCGTACGGCCTGTGAGGTGGTGAAGGCGACGGAGACGCGCTCGTGCGCCGGGTCGGGCCCGTACGCACCGGACCGGACCTGTCGGACGAGGGCGCCGACGCTCGGCACGGCGGGGGCGTGGGGGGCGGGGCCGGAGTGGGGCAGGGTCGTGGTCACGCGGGCACCGCCGCGGGCTCCTCGTAGCAGGGGCGCAGCCGCGCGACCAGCCGCTCGGCCGCCTCCCGTGCGCCGCCGCCCTCCGGGTCGGCGGTCATGACGTGGCCGAGGTATTCGTTGTTGCTGGTGGCGGCGTGGACCGCGCGGCCGGGCGCGGCGAGGCTGAGCTCCAGGACCCGCGGATCGCGTCGGACACCGTCGGCTCCCCCGATGCCGGTGAGCGTGACGGCCGCGCCCCGCCGGGCCTGCGCGGCGTCGTCGGGCAGCAGGAAGGCGATGGCGGCGCTGTGCACCCCGGTCGGGCGGACGGCTAGGTCGGGTGCCCGGTCGAGGGCGACGTCCACGCAGGCGGCGACGAGGTCGACTCCGGTGACGCGGCGGACCAGTTCGGTGATGCGGTTGCCGGCCGGGCGCGGGTTCACCTCCACGAGCCGGGGTCCGGCGGGGGTCAGTTTGACCTCGGTGTGACAGACCACCCGGTCCAGCCCGAGCGCCTCGACCGCGGCAACGGCCGTGCCGACTGCGGCCCGGGTCCGCGCCGGGTCGAGGGCGGCCGGGAACATGTGGCCGGTCTCGACGAAGGCGGGCGCGCCGCCGATGCTCTTGTCCGTGACGCCCACGACCTGCGGGGCTCCGCCGAAGGAGACGGTCTCCACGCTGACTTCGGGTCCGGTGAGGAACTCTTCGAGGAGGATGGCGGGAGCGCGCTCCTGGCCGCGCGCGTTGACCGGGAACCCGGCAAGGGCCCGGCAGGCCGACTCCAGCTCGCGCTCGTCCTCGACCCTGCGGACCAGCATTCCCGCGCACAGGTCCACGGGCTTGACGACGAGCGGGTAGCCGAGGTCCCGGGCGGCCGCTGCAGCCCCGGCCGGATCGGTGCACACGGCGAAACGTGGCCCGGGCACCCCGGCCGCGGCCAGCACCCGGCGGGTCCGGTCCTTGCGGCAGGCGGACTCGACCGCCTCCGGTGCGGGCCCGGGCAGGCCGAGCCGCTGCGCGACGCGGGCGGCCGCGGGCAGGTAGTAGTCGCAGGAGGAGACGACGCCGTCGAAGGCCAGCACACCGTGCAGTTGCTCCGCGCGGGACAGCAGCGCGGCCGTGTCGTTGGTGTCGGCCGTGACGGTGTCGCGCGCCGCGAGCAGCGGGTGCGGTGTTCCGTCGGCCGGGGCGGAGCGCAGGTAGTGGTGCAGGTCGCGGGTGACGAACGTGAACTCGTGTCCCCCTTCGCGGATCGCGGCCGGCAGCAGGCCGCTCATCGACCCCACCCAGCTCTCGATCACCAGTAGATGTCCCACGGGACTTCCTTTCCGACCGCCGTCGCGTGTGCGGGCATGCGTGTGGCTCGAACGGGCCGCGGAGATCGCGGAACGCCGCACACCGGGACGTTATCGGAAAGCGTTTTCATTTCCAATAGCTCTCGGTGGTCCCGAAGCTCCCTTCCCGGGGAGCGTTTTGGTTTGGCGGTCGATCCTCAATACGATCCGGCGATGATCACAAGAAAATGGGTGGCGGCCGGGGCCTGTGGCCTGTTGGCCACCGTGGCGGTCGGGCTCTTCCCGGCGAATGCCGTCGCCGGCGAACCGGTGGCGAAGGAGTCCCCCAAGGTCGAGCTGGTCCTCGACGTCAGCGGCTCGATGCGGGCGACCGACATCGACGGCAAGTCCCGTATGGCCGCGGCGAAGCAGGCGTTCAACGAGGTGCTGGACGCCACACCGAACGAGGTGCAGCTCGGGATACGGACCCTCGGGGCCACCTATCCCGGTGACGACAGGCAGCTCGGCTGCAAGGACACCAAGCAGCTCTACCCGGTCGGCAAGCTCGACCGGACCGAGGCGAAGACGGCGGTGGCCACCCTGGCCCCGACCGGCTGGACGCCGATCGGGCCGGCCCTGCTGGGCGCGGCCGAGGACCTCAAGGGCGGTGACGCCACCCGGCGGATCGTGCTCATCACCGACGGCGAGGACACCTGCGCCCCGCTCGACCCCTGCGAAGTGGCGCGGGACATCGCGGCCCAGGGCATCCACCTCGTCATCGACACGCTCGGGCTCGTCCCCGACGCCAAGACGCGCAACCAGCTGATCTGCATCGCCGAGGCCACCGGCGGCACTTACACTTCGGTGCAGCACACCGCCGAGCTCTCCGGCCGCGTCAAGCAGCTGGTGGACCGGGCGGCGACCCCGGTCCTCACCCCGGTGGCGACCGAGGGCGCCAAGCAGTGCGCGGGCGCCCCGCAGCTCGGCGCGGGCCTGTACACGGACCGTGAGGCGTTCGGCGAGCACCGCTGGTACCGGGTGGACGTCAAGCCCGGCCAGGAGCTGCGCGCTTCGGTGAGCATCGCCGCCGACCGGGCCGTCAACAACGACTACGGCGTCCTGCTGCGGGCGACGACCGTGCACGGACGGGAGATCGTCCGCGGCTCGGAGGCGGGCGACGGACGCACCGACATGCTCTCGACCGGTCTGCGCTACCCGAAGGCCGAGGTCGACGACGACGCGGACGGGGACGGCAAGCCGGTGGCGGAGACCGTCTGCCTGCAGGTCAGCAACTCCTTCTCGGCACCCGCTTCGGTCAAGACCACTCCGGGCCTTCCGGTAGAGCTGACCATCGACGTGGTCGACGGGCCCGACCACGCGTCCGACGCGGCGGCGTTCGGCCTCGGACGCGGCTGGTGGCTGCTCGGCGTGCTGGTGCTCGCCGGTCTCGTCGCCGGTCTGCTGTGGGGCTGGATCTCCCGCTGGCGCATCTCGGTATGGAGGACGAACTGATGCGTACCGTACGCATACTGACCGCCGCTGCCCTCGCCGTCGGCGGGGCGCTCGGCCTCGCCGGCACGGCCATGGCGGACACCCCGTCGGCGAGTGCGAGTGCAAGTGCCAGCCCGGCCGGCAAGGCCTCCGGGCCGACCGAGGCGGGCACCGCCTTCCGTACCGCAACGCCGATCCAGCCGGGCCAGCGGGCCACGGCCGACGCGTCGACCGGCGACTACCTCTACTGGGTGGTCCCACTGGACTCGGGGCAGCGGGCCACCGTCAAGGCCACGGTGAAGCTGCCTCCGGCGGCGAACCGGCACGGCGCCTCTACCTGGCAGCTCGACGTGTACGACGGGCTGCGCCGCCGCCAGGCGTGCACCTACGGCACGCAGCAGGCCGCGGCGGCCAGGGAGGCCCCGTCGGTCGAGCTGTCCTGCACCCTGCGCACCGTCCGCCCGGGCGCCGAGCCCTGGGCCAACGACCCGCTGCCCGGCAGCTACTACCTCCGCCTGACGGTCGTCGGCGTGGCCGAGGAGGACCTCGGTCTTCCGGTCCGGGCCGAGGTCGAGGCGGCCACCCGGGACACGGGCGGCGCCTTCGCGGTGGACGGCGCCGTGGCGGCACCGCTCGTACCGGGCATCGGCGGGAAGGCGCAGGCCGGCGCCGGGAGTACGGCCAAGAAGCCGGCGGCCGTCGGCGAGCCGGCCGACGGCTGGTCCGGCGGCCGGTGGTCCGACCGCTGGGTGTGGACCGCGGCGGGCGGGCTGCTCGGCGCCCTCGCCGGCATCTTCGGCTACTCCCTCACCCGCGGCCGGGGCCGCCCCTCCCGGGTCCCGCCCCACGCCTGACGCCCCCGGCGGCCACGGCACCCGGCCGTGGCCGCCCCGGGCGGCCCCGGTGGTGACCCGCGGGTACGCGGATAGCCTGGTGGAGGGGCCGCACGGCGAGGTGGTGGGTCATGTCCGAGAGCGACCGGTACTGGACCACGGGGAACTGGCACGTGTCGGAGGGCAGGGAGGACGAGTTCATGGAACGCTGGACGGCCTTCATGACCTGGACCGGTGCGGCGATCAACGGCTTCCTCTCCGCCAGGTTGGTCCGTGACACGGCCGACCCGGGGCACTTCGTCTCCTTCGCGTCCTGGCGGGACCCGGAGGCCATGGGCACGTGGCAGCGCAAACCCGAGTTCCACGAGCTCTTCGGCGAGTGCCGTGCCCTGTGCGACAGCGTCGAGGCGGGCGGCTACGTCCTCGCCGCCGATGTCCGGCCGTAACCCGTGGGTCACCGGATCGGCGCGGCCCCGGCAGCCTCAGTAGCCCGCCTCCGCGTGTCCCGACTCTGCCGAGATGTCCAGTCGGCCCGGCGCCGCGGGGTCGTGCAGCCCGGGTTCGACGTCGCAGCGGCCCGTCCCGGCCCCGGCCGTGACCCGGAAGCGGGTGGCCGTCGGCACGGTCAGCCGCAGGCTCCCCGCGCCCGCCCGGGCGGTGACCCGGTCCGGCGGGGCGGCGAAGCGGGCGACGGCGGAGCCCGCCCCGGCCCGGATGTCGGCCTGCGGCGAGGTGAGGCCGGAGGCTTCGAGCGAGCCGGAGCCGACGCTCGCCCGCAGCGGACCGCGCAGCGCGCTCAGCCGGAGCTGCCCGCCGCCGACCTCGGCGTCCACGGGGCCGGCCAGCCCGCTGACGGACACCGTCCCGGAACCGGCGGTCACCTTGACCGGGATTCCGGCGGGCACGGTGACGTCCAGGTCGACCGAGCAGCCGAGGCCGGACTCCACGAGGGCCCCGGCCGCCGGGCAGCGCGGCGTCAGCTTCAGGGTGTCGCCGAGCCAGCTCTCCTCGATCCTCGGAGCGGTCAGCGACCAGCGCAGGTCGGCCTGGTAGACCACCTGCCGGTCGGAGCGGGGCGTGACGCGCACGTCGGCGCCGCCGGCCTCGATCTCCACGGCGGACACCGTCCGTTCACCACTGGCGCCGCTCAGCGTCCCGTGTTCGGTGGACGTGTACGCCCAGCCCTGCCAGACGGCCGGGGCGACGACGAGCACCGCGCTGAGCGCGGCGGCCACGGTCCACGCCACCCGCTGCGGACGCCACCGCCCCCGTGCGGCGGCGCCGCTCACGAGGCGCCGTCCAGGAACCGCAGGACCGCGAGGACCCGCCGGTGGTCGCCGTCGGCCTGCGGCAGGTCGAGCTTGGCGAGGATGTTGTTGATGTGCTTGGCGACCGCGCTCTCGCTGATGACGAGATGCGCCGCGATCCCCGCGTTGGAGCGCCCCTCAGCCATCAGGGCGAGCACCTCGCGTTCGCGCGGAGTGAGCCGCTCCAGCGGGTCGTTGCCCCCGCGGCGCAGCAGCAGCTGCGAGACGACCTGCGGGTCGAGGGCGGTGCCGCCGGCCGCGACCCGTTTGACGGCGTCGATGAACTCCTCGACGTCGGCGACCCGGTGCTTGAGCAGGTATCCGATGCCCCCGGTCCGGCTGGCCAGCAGATCGGCGGCGTAGCGCTCCTCCACGTGCTGCGAGAGCAGCAGGACCGCGGTCCCCGGCCACTGTTGACGGATCATCAGGGCCGCGCGCACTCCCTCGTCGGTGAATCCGGGGGGCATGCGTACGTCGACCAGCGCGAGGTCGGGCTGGTGGGCGGCGACGGCGGACAGGAGGGCCTCGGCGTCCCCCGTTTCGGCGGCCACCTCGAATCCGGCCATTTCGAGGACCTTGACCAGCCCTATTCGCAGCAGCACCGAATCCTCGGCGATCACAGCCCGCACGGCAGCTCCACAGTCACGACGGTCGGGCCCCCGAGGGGGCTGTTGATCAGGATGCTTCCGTCGACCGACCCTACGCGTTTGCGCAGGCCCACGAGTCCGGTGCCCCCGGCCGGGTCCGCGCCGCCCACCCCGTCGTCGGTGACGGTGATGTGCAGCAGGTCGGCGTCCCGGGAGACCTCCACCCGGCAGCGGGTCGCCTTGGCGTGTTTGGCGACGTTGGCCAGGGCCTCGGAGACGACGAAGTAGGCGACGGCCTCGACGGTGGGGCCGGGCCGGTGCGCCAGGTCCACGGTCAGTTCGACCGGCAGGGGCGCCCGGGCCGCGATCCCGGAGAGGGCCGCGTCGAGTCCCCGGTCCTCCAGCACCGCCGGATGCAGGCCGCGCACCAGGTTGTTGAGCTCCTCGATGGCCTCTTTGGCCTCGCGGTGGGCCTCGTCGATCACGGCCTTCACCTCGGGCGGCAGATCGGTGAGCGTGGCGCGGGCGATGCCGAGGTTCATGGCGAGGGCGACCAGCCGCTGCTGGGCGCCGTCGTGCAAGTCCCTTTCGATCCTGCGGCGTTCGAGATCGGCGGCGTCGAGGACACCGGCCCGGCTCTCGGCGAGGTCCTCTACGCGGCGTTCGAGTTCCTTGGCCCGGTTGGGCCCGAGGAGCGCGGCCGCGGCGAACGCGTCGAGCCGGGCCAGGGCGGCGGCGAGCCAGGGAGTGGTCAGCAGCAGCAGTCCGCCGAGCACCGTGACGACGTCGTAGCTCGCGGTCCAGCCCGGTGCGCGCTCCTCGACGGGGAGCATCCAGGCCCAGGCGTACACGGCGGCGCCAACCGCCCCGCCCGCCCAGGCCAGGACGATCAGCGCTCCGCCGACTCCGGCGAGCGGGCTGACCAGCAGGTGGTAGCCGTACTGCCGCCAGGTCGACTCGGAGCGCAGCCGTTCGAGCAGCCCCCGCGGGCTCAGCGGCCGGTGCCCGTACGCGACGGCCGGTATCTCCCGCTCCAGCAGCTCCCGGAACCGGCTGCGCTGGAGGAGGGTGAGCAGCGGGCCGAGGATCAGCACCGCGAGCAGCGCGGCAGCCGCGCGGCCCGGCGCCACGACCATGGAGGTGAAGGCGGCCGCAGCGGGCAGGGCCATCGGGATCGCGGCGGCGGTGAAGGTGGTGCTCCGCCAGGCCCACGCGGACCAGGGCGCATGGTCGGCGAGTCGGCGTGTGGTACGCCGCAGCGCCCCGGAAAGTCCCATGTCCGTACGGTAATCGCACTGATCGGGGCTGCTCCACCACGCTGGTACCCGCCCGGGGGTGTAGCCAGTGCCACCCCCGGTTCGGACAGTGCCGCTACTGATTCCGGCCCGCCGCGCGACCAGAGTGGTCGTCGTACCGGGGGACGGACCGCCGGACCGGAAGGAGCTCCACCGCCATGACTCTCGTCGCCCCGCGCTTCCAGCCCCGCCGCATGCCCCGTCCGGCCACGCTGCTCACCGGGGCCGGAGTGGCGCTGCTGCCGTGGATGGTGGTGCTGGCGAAGACGCTGCCGCAGACCGCAGAGGTCGCGAACTGGTCCACCGCCTGGATCGGGCTGGACGCCCTGCTGGCGGTGGGTCTGACCGGTACGGGTCTGCTGCTGGGCCGCAGCGATCCTCGTGCGGCGCCGATGGCCGCGGCGACGGCCGCGCTGCTGGTGGTGGACGCCTGGTTCGACGTGACGACCGCGGCCGGGGGCGGCGCCCGGGCGGCGGCCCTGGCCCTGGCGGTGTGCGCGGAGCTGCCGCTCGCGGCGCTCTGCGCGGCGGTGGCGACCCGCCGCCCGGTGCTCTAGCGTCGAAAGGGCGGGGCTGAGCGATGCGTCGAGCCGGTCGCCCCGGAGTGCCCGCTTCCGCGCCGCCCCGCCCGTGGTCCGGCGCACCGGCGGACCGCGTCACCGACCGAGAGAGCAGGTGCGTCCGCATGCGTCCGTCGGCCCGTATCCCCAGCATCCTCGCCGGCTTGGTCCTCGCCGCCGGCGGCACCCTCGTCGCCGCCCCGGCCGCCACCGCAGCCCCCACCAGCATCCAGGACTGCGAGCAGTACGTCGTGCAACACGGCAAGCAGGTCACGGCCGCCGTGGGACAGGCGTGCTACGAGGGCCAGATCGGAAACCAGACCAGCTGCGCCGCGAGCCTCCAGGCGGCCGGAATCTCCGCGAAGATCGCGAGCGGGGCCTGCCGGGCGGCCCACTAGACCGGCTGGACCGGGTGGCCGTCGGCGTCGGTGGGTTCCCTCTGGGTGGAGAACCGGGAGACGAACACGTCGAAGAGGCCGTCCGGGCGGCGGGTCAGCGTGGCCCCGTCCTGCCAGATGCCGTTGTCCGGCCACCACTGGCTGCCGTACGGGTCGCCCTGGTTCTGGTGGATGTTGTGCATGCCGAGCCCCTCGTCGAACGGCTCGCCGAACACCAGGACCTGCCGGCCCACGACGAGGATCGGCTCCAGCGCCTGGGAGGCCTCCAGGTAGGAACCCGAGATCCAGGGCCGGGGCGGGTTCAGCCGGTCCAGGATCCGCTGGATCCACTGCGGCGGGTGGCCTCCGAGCAGACAGCCGGGGCGGTCCGCGAGCGCCGGGTGCCGGAGGTAGTCGAGTGCGCCCGATCCGGAGGTGCGGGCGAGGTCGTGGTACCCGGGCGCCGGTGAGTCGACGGGTTCGAGCACCGAGGCGTGCAGCGTGAAGACCTTCCACTGGACGCCGGTCGTGGACTGCTTGCTGTCCACGTCGACGGCGCATTCGTAGCGGCCGGCCGGGGCGTCGACCTCCAGGTGGACGTGGAACCAGCGGCCCTGGTCGTCGGGCCGGTCACGGAAATGACGGTGCAGGGTTCCGGACAGCACTCCGTAGTTTTCGAGCGGCATGGCGCCAGTGAACCACCCGGGCCGCCCGGCGGCGCCCGCTGCGCGCCCGCAGGCGTCTCTGCGCCGTCCCTCGGCCCATGGAGAACACTTGACGGAACGTTGACTCCCTCCGGAGCGAGGCCCGCCGGCGCGGTGGCTACGGTCCCTCCCATGCCCCTACCTCCTCCCCTCCCGGTCCTCCCGTACCGCAAGCCGACCCGCGGGCGCGACTACTGGGTACTGGACGACGTACTGCCGGATCCGGCCGCCGTACGGGATCGCTGCCTGGCCAAGGACGACTGGACGGAGGGCTATCCGCACAAGCCCGAGAGTTGGCCGGGGCTGCGCGCCATGCCGGGTCTGGAGCCCGATGAACTGGCCTTGTTGGAGCGGCTGGTGCGGAAGTCGACCGGCGCCCCGAAGATCTGGGCCGAACGACCCGCGGGCGGCGGCACGTTCAACCACAACTGCGTCCAGGTCGTCGGCGAGGGCGAATCCGAGCCCCGCCCGCACACCGACTCGCGGAGCATGTGCCGCTACGCCGCCGTGCTCTACCTCAACCCTGACGTGCCGAAGGACTGCGGGACCAGCTTCTACCGCCAGAGCCTGCCCGGTGGCGCCCTGGGCGGCAACCAGGTGATCGCGCCGCACAACAACCTGGTCGACGCGCTGGGCACCCGCTTCGTCTCGCCCGACTCCTTCACGGAGGACGTACGGGTCCCCCACCGCGCCAACCGGCTGCTGCTCTACTCCGCGAACTTGATCCACAGCGCCACGGGCTACTGGGGGAAGACCCTGGAGGAGAAGCGGATGACGGCCGTCTTCTTCTGGAAGGCCTAGCCGCGGGTCGTGCGGATGCGCTCCGCCTCGGGCGCCGACGGCTGGACCGGGACCGCGGGGACCGCTGCCGGGTGCGCGGCGTGCCGGCGGATGTCGTGCACGGCGCGGCGCAGACCGCTGCGCAGCCGGTGGCCCAGGGGGCGCTCTATCAGCCGGTGTATGAGCCAGGCGAGCGCCACCATGAGCGTGGTCACGCCCAGGACGAGGGGGACGGGCCGCACGTCGTGGCGGAAATGGTGGATGACCGTCAGCCCGGCCATCATGTGGATCAGGTACAGCGGATAGGTGACCGCTCCCGCGTGCCGCAGCCAGCGCCACCGGACGCGGTCGAAAGCGCCGAGGGCGATCCCCGCCATGACGAGGAACCCGCAGGCGATGACGACGTGGGCCGGCCAGACCGGCGTCTGTGCGGCGGCGGCGCGTCCCAGGTTGCTGATCATGCGGCCCTGGACGTAGCTCTGCGCGAGGACGAACTGGAGGCCCGCGATGCCCCACAGGACGGCATTGGGCCCGAAGCGGCGCATCAGGTGGAAGGCGATGCCTGCGATGAAGTACGGGGAGAACGTCGGGATCGCGAAGAAGGACAGCACACCGCTGTCGGCGGTGGGCGCCACCACACCCGCCACGGTCCAGACCGTGCAGAAGAACACGCAGTTGCGGTAGGTGACGCCGCGCAGCACGACCAGCGCGAACAGGGCGTAGAACTTCAGCTCGACGAAGAGGGTCCAGTACGCGTCGTCGATGTGCGGCACCTTGATGCCCCCCTGGAGCATCGACAGGTTCACCACGACATCGCTGAACGCCTTGACCCCGCGCACCTCCGGCCAGGCGAACAGGACACCGGCCGTGAAGAGGACGGCCGCCCAGTAGGCCGGAAAGAGACGGGAGATGCGGGAGGCCGCGAACTCGCCCACACCGCGGCCCCAGGCGCTCATGCAGATGACGAATCCGCTGACGACGAAGAAGATCTCGACACCGAGCCAGCCGTAGGCGGCGCAGGCGCTCGCGCCGGGGAAGACGGTGGCGGCCGGTTCCCCCCAGGCGCTGTCCAGAGCCATGTAGTGGTAGCACAGGACGCCCAGCGCGGCGACGATCCGGACGCCGTCCAGGGCGGCCAGGCGGGCGCCGCCGAGCCGCGCAGCGCTCGGGCCCGGGTGTCCGACGGCTCTCGACGCGCTCATACCGTGGTTGCCGCTTCCATTGGATGACTGTCCGACGATCGGATTTGATCAACCGGCACCCTACAGGTCACCCACGAAGCCCACCCCGTCCGCGGCGCGAGGTGTGACGGAAGTCTGACGAACGCCCTCCGACCCTGGTGCCGGGCCGGCCGGCGGTGGTCTCATCGGCTCGTGAGCCCAGCACCCGTACCTGCACCCGCCCCGCGGCAACCCGACCCCGACGGCCACGGCACACCGATCGGGCGCCGGCTCGTCCTCGGCATGGTCGGGCTCGGCGCGGCCGGGCTGGTCACCGCCCCCTACCTGCAAAGCGGCTTCGAGGCGTTCCTCGGCGCGGCCTCCGACAAGGACCCCACCGGCCTCACCGGCCTGCTGCCGAACGGCGGCGGGTTCCGCTACTACTCGGTGGCCTCCTCGGTCCCCGAGCGCCGTCCCGAGGACTACCGGCTCACCGTCGACGGCCTGGTCGACCGCCCCGTGACGTACACGCTCGACGAACTCCGGCGGCTTCCGCAGACCCGCGTCGTACGGGACGTCCAGTGCGTCACCGGCTGGCGGGTTCCCGGCACCCCCTTCGAGGGGGTCCCGCTGTCACGGCTGCTCGACGCCGCCGGGGTGCGACCCGAGGCCCGGGCCATCCGCTTCAGCTGTTTCGACGGCACGTACACCGAGAGCCTGACCCTCCCCCAAGCCCGCCGGGACGACGTCATGGTGGCGCTGCGCATGCAGGACAAGCCGCTGGGCCACTCCCACGGCGGTCCCGTCCGGCTGTTCGTCGCCCCCATGTACTTCTACAAGTCGGCGAAGTGGCTCTCCGGCATCACGCTCACCCGTGACGTAGAACCCGGCTACTGGGAGCGTCTCGGGTACGACGCCGACGCCTGGGTCGGCCGGTCGAACGGACGCGACGATGCCCCTACCGTCTGAGCCCGCGGCGCAGCGCTCCGGGCGCGTGCGCCGGTTCAGCCGCGCCGAGCGGTGGATCCACCGGGCCACCGCCGCGCTGATGGGCCTGTGCATCGCCTCGGCCGCCTGCCTGTACCTGCCCGCGCTCGCCGAACTCGTGGGCCGTCGGCACCTGGTCGTCACCGTGCACGTCTGGTCCGGGCTGCTGCTCGGCGTGCCGTTCCTGCTGGGGCTCGCCTCCCGGGCCTTCCGCGCGGATCTGCGGCGCCTGGGCCGCTTCGGGCCGCACGACGGGGTATGGCTGCGGGCCGCCCTGCGGCGCGACCGCGTCACGGCGCGGCCCGCCGGGAAGTTCAACGCCGGGCAGAAGGTGTACGCGGGCTGGCTGGCCGGGGCGGTGCTGGTGATGGCGGGCACCGGGATGCTCATGTGGTGGACCGGCCTCGTCCCCCTGGTGCAGCGTACGGCCGCGGTCTTCGTCCACGACTGGCTGGCCCTCGTCGTGGGTCTCGTGCTCGCCGCGCACATCGGCAAGGCCCTGGCCGATCCCGAGGCGCGCCGCGGGCTGCGCACGGGTTCCGTCGGCCGTGCGTGGGCGGAACGCGAACACCCGCTGTGGCAGCCCGAGCGGGCCGAGGAGGCTGCCGAGGCCGAGCGGGCCGAGAGGTGACCCGCGGGGCCGGCCGACGGCCCCGCGGGAGTCTTCGGCGTCAGCCGCCGTCGCGCACCGCGACGATGCCGTTGAAGACGCCGACGTACGCCGTGCCGTCGGGGCCGAGGGTGATCGGCGCCCAGTTGTTGTCGTACAGCGGGCCGGTGCCGGTCAGCTGCCGCCAGCGGCGCTCGCCGGTGCGGAAATCCACCGCCGTGAGGTACCAGGCGTCGATGCCCCAGGCGTTGGGTTCCTTCTCGTAGAAGTAGAGCAGTCCGTTCGCGGTGGAGAGCTTGGGGACGACGGACGGCGAGCGGATCGAGCTCTGCCACACCGTGTCGCAGCCGCTGCCGTCGGCGCGGACGTCGATCCGGCTGACCCCGCCGACGACCGACTTGCCGAGGAGCAGGCTGGTGAGGTTCTCGTAGCCGTAGTTGTTCTCGACGACGATGCTGTTGCCCCAGGTGATCAGGGAGTTGTCGGTGGTCGAGGCTCCGCTGCCGAACACCGGCACCTTGCAGACCAGCCGCCGGTCGGCCGGGACGTCCGTGCCCCGTTTGTAGACCAGGACGTTCATCCGGTCGTCGGCGTTGTCGGTGATGGCGACGTAGCCGTTGCCGAAGAGGTCGGGGGTGGTGCCCGAACCCTGGTTCACGGAGCCGGGTTTGGTTCCGGTGCCGCGGTCGTAGGTCTGGCGCCACTGCACTTCGGGGGTGCCGTCGGCGGCGGCGCGGAAGCCGTAGAGGGCGTGGTCGGAGACGATCGACACGCCGTCCGCGGCGACCGAGAACGAGTTCTGGATCTCCTCACCCGGGAGCCGGATCGAGCGGATCTGCGAGGTCCGCGGGTCCACGGTGCCCACGCGGCCCTGGCGGGTGACCCACCAGATGCGGCCGTCCCAGTCGGGCATGACGGAGGTGACGGGGTCGCAGGTGCCGCTGGGCCGCAGGTTGGTCCAGGTCACGCAGTCGTGCGGGACCTGGCCGGTGAGGTCCCAGTCGTCGTCGACGGTGAACGTCCAGCTGCCGTCCGGGCGCTGCGCGTGCGAGAGCCGCAGGACGTGCTGGCGCGAGTCGGCCAGCACCGCACGGTCCTGGTCGTCCAGGTAGAAGTACGCGCCGCCCGAGGTGTCCTTGAAGATCTTCGAGAAGTCGAGGGAGGTGATCGCCTCGACCGTCGAGGAACGCTGCGGGAGCTGGTGTTCCGCGAGCGTGGCGAGCGTACGGGGGTCCAGCAGCTTGACCTTGAAGCCGGTGAAGGTGCCGCAGACCGTGACCAGCCGGCCACCGGCGTCGAACGTGGCGGTGGCGCACTCGCCGCCGAGGGCCGCGATCTTCTCACTGGTCACCCGCGGGTTCCTGCCGAGCGGCCCGGACCACGGGGAGGTGGCGCTGCCCCCGGCGTCGGAGTGCATGCCGCTGCGGCCGTTGGGCGCGAGGAACGGGTGCTGGGGCGGGGTTTCGCCGGGCAGCGGGACGGCGGCCGCTGGGGCGCCGTCGTAGTGGCTGACCAGGCGGTGGCCTGGGGCCTGGGGTATCTCGTCGGCCTGGGCCGGGGAGACCCCGTACATCGCGGTGAACACGATGAGGGCGGGAACCACGGCGCAGTTCAGCGCTCTTCGGAACATCCGGTCTTCCTCCGTTCTCTTCAGCTCTGTTGACAGTGCGTATGACGTCGCGCCGGCGGCAGACGCTAGATCGCACGGCCGGAGGAGTCCATGGAAGAGCCGGATGATTCATGAAGGCGCAACAGACGATCAAGGCGGCCCGGCCCGGTCCGGCTTAAGGGCGCAGGGCGGAGACCACCTCGGCCGTGGCCGAGAGCCCGTCGTGGATGGTCGCCGCCATGCTGCTGCTCGCGAGGTAGAAGCCGAGCAGCACGCAGACGAGGGCGTGGGAGAACTTGAGGCCGCCGCTGCGCATGAAGATCCATGCGAGCACGAGGAGCAGCACGACCAGGGAGAGCGAAATCACCATCGATACCTCCTTAGGCGGCGCCATCGTGGCGCAGGAGGGGGTGCCTTCGGGCGAAACCCGTGTCCGCCGTACGGGTGTTGACCGTCCGTGACGGGTGCTCGGTGCTTGACGATCTCGTCCCGGTCGCGCACACGGTCGCACCGGCGGTCGAGCAGGACCGGGTCGTGGCCGACGGCGAGGAGCCCGGCTCCGGTGTCGGCTCGGTGCTCGTCGACCACTCCCACCAGGGCGGCCGTGGTGGAGGCGTCCAGCATCACGGTCATTTCGTCGCGGACCAGCCAGCGCGTGCGCAGCGCCAGGGCGCGGGCCGGACAGGCGCGTTGCGGCTGGCCGTCGCCGTCCTCGTGGGGCGCCGGGTGAGCCGATCCGGACCGAGGCCGACACGCCCGGCCAACTCGGCGACCGCCCCGGCCACTTCCTTGCGTCGGCCCGTTGCCCGGAGGGGCTCGGAGACGACGGGGCTGCCTTCCTCGCCCCGCACCCCGACCGGCACCCACCCGAACTCTCCGGCGGACAGGCCCAACGGGCCGCCACCGCCCTGGTCCTGATCGGTGAGGCCCCGCTGCTGCTCGCCGACGAGCCGACCACCGGCGACGAGCTGCGCCCCACCCCCGGGAGGTGCGAGGGTCCGCTCGTCGGCGAGCCGGGCCGATCCGGCGGTCTCGGCGTTGCCCGCGAGCAGGCCGGGCAGGGCGGAGGCCGCAGCCGCTCTGCGCGACGGGGGCGCGGCACTCGCCGGCGGTCAGGGTGAAGTCGGCGGCGGTGACGGCTTCGACGTACCGCCCACCACGCGTCCGGAACCGCACGGACAGCGGGTCGACGTCGGGGACCGGGGGGATCCGGGGTCACAGGGTCAGCTCCGAACGGCGGCGGGGGGCAGGCGCTCGCGTCAGGTACCCGCCCGGCCTGCGGCGCCAGGGTCGGGACGACCAGGAAGGGGCCCGGGAAGAAGGTGGGCCACCAGTCGCCGGTGGGCGGGCGGTCCGAGGCCGAGGAACGACAGCGGCGACTCGTGCCGCATCGCGTCCGGGACCATCAGCCCGGCGGCGAGTTCCGCCTGCGGCAGCACCGCCGGCATCCAGGTCGCGCACGATGACCCGCAGCCGCGAGGCGGGAGCGCAGCGACAGCACCTCGGCGCGGACGATCCGCGCGGTCGACAGCCAGTGGGCGAGCTGCCCAGCAGCAGGTGCGTGATGGAGGAGAGGGGGTTGACGGCACGCATGACGAGCCGGTCGGTCCAGCCGCCGAGCGCCCCTGCGGCCGCGCCCAGGGCCGTGCCGATCACCAGTCCGCGAGCAGTGAGACGCGCGGTCCGTACGCGCAGCGCACAAGCAGGTCGCGGCCGACGTCGTCGGTGCCGAACCGGTGCGCCCAGAGCGCGGCCGGAGTTCGTCGACAAATCGACCGACTCCGGTCACACCGGCCCCGCCGCCAGAGCCCGCGGTGCGCAGGCCTTGCCGCGCCGCCCGCACCCGTGCCATATATGTCTAGACCTTTACGAGGAAGCGGAAGCCGAGGAAGGCCCCCCCGTGCGACGCACCGCCCCCCTGCTCGCCCTCTGCCTGGCCGCCGCCGGGCTCACCGCCTGCTCACCGGCCGACACCAGGCCCCCGGCGGCCCCTGCCGGGATCACCGCGCAGGCCGGCAGTGCCACCTCCGTGCACGTCATGTGGCAAGCGGGGGCTCCGGCCGACGGAGTGACCAACTACCAGGTCTTCCAGGCGGGCCGGCTGGTGCGCGAACTCCCCGCCGACAAGACGATGGTGGACGTCACGGGCCTGGCCCCGCAGACCGCCTACGCCTTCACGGTCCGGGCCCGGGACGCCGCCGGGAACACCTCCGGCCCGAGCGCGTCCGCCTCGGCCACCACCCCGGCGGCCAAGGCCGAGGACCGCCTGGCCCCGACCGCCCCGGTCCGCACCACGGGGCGCGCGGACGGCCCCCGGAGCGCCACGCTGTCCTGGACCGCGGCGACCGACGACACCGGCGTGACCGCGTACGACGTCTACCAGGGCGGCATACGGATCCACACGGCCGGCCCGGGCGAGAGCGCCACCACGCTGACCGGCCTCCAGCCGGACACCGTCTACACCTTCACCGTCCGGGCCCGCGACGGGGCCGACAACTCCTCCCCCGACGGCCCGCCCGTCGAGCTGACCACCCCGCCCTCCGCCGGACAGGGCCCGGGCACCGCGCCCACCGCATTCACCGCGACCGCTTCCCCCGGCGCCGTCACACTGACCTGGACGGCCCCCGACACCGGCCGCCCGACCGGTGAGTACGAACTCCACGTCAACGGAAGGCCCGTCACCGTCATCCAGTTCGGCGCCGGCGCCGTGCCCCCGTCCGGAGCCACCCGGGTGGAGCACCGGCTCACGGTGACCGAGCCGGCCGGCACGCGGTGGACGCTCAAGCTCCGCGCCCGGCTCCCCGACGGCAACTGGGGGGCCTTCTCCGCGGAACGGAGCATCGTACTCGTGGCGTGAGGAGTACCGCCGGCGTCCCCGCAACGTGACAGCAATCCGGACGGAACGGCACGGCCGGACAAGAAGATCGCGCACAATACATCCGTGTTCGGTGAGTACGCGTTCAACAGACAACAGCCGGATTCCACGGAGCCCGACGACGATTCCGAGCCGGATCCCGCGGTCCTCCCGGGGAACCTGCCGCCCGACCCGGCGGGCTTCATCGGCCGGGAGAGGGAACTCGCAGAACTCCACTGCCTGTTGCGTTCCCGCAGGCTGACCACCCTGACCGGGGTGGGCGGCGTCGGCAAGTCCCGCCTCGCCCTGCGGGCCGTGACCGACCCCGAACAGGCCCGGCCCGACGGGGTGTGGTGGGTGGAGCTCTCGCCCCTGCGCGACCCCGGCCTGCTCACGATGACCGTCGCCCACGCCGTCGGCCTCGCCGACCACTCCGCACGCCCCCTCGACGAGGAGCTGTGCGCGTGGATGGCCGACCGGGAACTGCTCCTCGTCCTCGACACCTGCGAACACATCGTGGCCGAATGCCGCCACCTCGTGGGTGAACTCCTCCAGTCCTCACCCGGGCTGACGGTCCTGATCACCTCCCGCGAACCGCTCGACAGCCCCTGCGAGAAGGTCGTCGAGGTCTGCCCGCTGCCCTGCGAGGGACCCGACAGCGACGCCCTCGCCCTGTTCCGCGCACGCGCGGTGGCCGCGACCCCGCAGGCCGCGGCCGCCTTCGACGACCCCGGCCGGGCCGCGCTCGCGGCCGAGGTGTGCCGCCGCCTCGACGGGATCCCCCTGGCCCTCGAACTCGCGGGAGCGCGGCTGCGGTTGTGGACGATGGAACAGATGGCGCAGCGTCTCGGCGCCCGCTTCGCCGTGCTGTCCGACACCCGGCCCGTGGTCCAACACCGGCACAGGCACCGGACGATGCGGACCGCGATCGGCTGGAGCCACGAGCTGTGCGAGCCGGTGGAACGGCTGTTGTGGGCCCGACTGTCCGTCTTCACGGGGGACTTCGACGTCGCCGCGGCCCGGGCGGTGTGCGCGGGCGGTCCGCTCCCGGCCTCCCGGGTGGAGCGGGTGCTCGCGGGCCTGGTCGCGAAGTCCGTCGTGCGGCGCTCGCTGGAGCGGGGCGCCGGCGCCCGCTACCGGATGCTGGACACCATCCGCGAGTACGGCCACGACTGGCTGGCCGAGCTCGGCGAGGTGCAGACCGTCGCCGACCGGCACGCCCATTGGTACGCGGCGCTCACCCAGGCCGCCGACCGGGGCTGGCTGAGCCCGCACCAGGTGGACTGGTACCGCAGGATGACCGCCGAGCACGCACAGCTACGGACGGCGCTGGAGCACCTCCTGGGCGCCGACCCGGCGGCCGCGCTCGAAATGGCAGGGGCCCTGTGGTTCTTCTGGTTCTCCTGCGGGCACGTGCACGAGGGCCGGGGCTTCCTCGAAAGGGCCCTGCGCACGGCCCCCGGCACGGGCGCCGCGCACACCCAGGCCCTGTGGGCCCTCGGACTGACCGCCCTGCTCCAGGGTGACATGGACGCGGCCCGCGAACTGGGCGGGGAGTGCACCCGCGAGGCGGCCCGGCTGGCGGATCCCGAGCGGGAGCTGCGCGCGGCGTACCTGCGCGCGGTGTCGCTGCTGATGCCCGGGGACCCCGTACGGGCGCTGGAGCTGGCGGGCCCCCGGGCGCGGGCCGGTCACGGCGGCCGCACCAGCGGCCCGGGCTGGCTGCTGTGCCGGCTGGCCACCAGCTACGCCCTGTGCGACCTGGGGCGCTTCGAGGAGGCCGCCGAGGAGGCGCGGGGACTGCGGGAAGCCTGCGCGGAACTGGGCGAGCGCTGGCTGCGGGCGTACGCCGACTACGTGCTGGCCCTCGCGGCGCTCGGGCTCGGCCACCACGGGGAGGCGGCACGCCACGTGCGGGCGATGCTCTCCGGCAAGCGGCTGCTCGGAGACCGGTTCGGCATCGCGCTCGGCCTGGACCTGCTCGCTGCGGCGGTGGCGGCCCTGGGCGACGGGGAACTCGCGGCCCGGCTGCTGGGCACCGGGCACGCCTGGTGGCGCACGGTCGGCCGGCCGCAGATGGGCTCACCCTCGCTGACGGCCCTGCGGGACCAGGGCGAGCGGCAGGCCCGCGCGGCGATCGGGGACGATGCCTACGAGGCCGCGTTCCTGGGTGGAACCACGGCGTCCACCGGCTGAAGCCCAGCCGGTGGGGCCGCATGGCGTCGGAGCTCCCGTCAGTACGGGAGGGGTCTGCCCGACGGTGTGCGCAGGTCCAGGTCTCGGGGTGCGGGCTTGGGGACGGGCTTGCGGATCAGTTGCTGGCGCATGCGGCCTCCTTGCTCAGACCAGGGCCGGGCGGCGGGGTTCCACCGCACGGCCGTCGGGAAGCAGCTCGCCGGTATCGTCGAAGATCACCAGGCCGTTGCAGAGCAGACTCCAACCCTGTTCGGGTCGGAAGGCCACGGTGCGGGCGGCGTCGTGATCGGCGTCGTCGGCGGACGGGCAGGGGGGCTGGTGGGAGCACATGGCGCACCTCCTCGCAGAGTGGGGCGGGAGGGCCGGTGGTCACCCGGTCAAATCCGCGATCCACGGTGGCGGTGAGTATTACTGATCGCCGCCCCCGGACGGAACCCATATTCGGGGTCCAGTTCAGGGTGTGTATGCCCGCTTACCATGCGCTCATGCCCGGTATCCGGATCGTTCACCGAACGCCGCTCCCGCCCGCCGAGGCGTGGCGGCGGCTGACGGACTGGGAACGCCACGGCGCACAGGTCCCGCTCACGCGGACGATCATCGAGACGGCGCCGCCCACGCGCGCCGGAACGCGCTTCACGGCGCGCACCGGCGTGGGCAGGATCACGTTCGACGACCCCATGGAAGTCGTGCTCTGGCGCCCCCCTGCCGACGCGTCGCCGGGGCTGGCCCGGCTGGAGAAGCGCGGCCGCACGGTCACGGGCTGGGCGGAGATCGGGGTGGGCCCCGGTCCGGCCGGCGGGTCGGTGGTGGAGTGGCGCGAGGAACTGCGCGTACGCGGGCTGGGGCGCCCCTTCGATCCGCTCGTCGCGGTGGCCGGCAAGCTGCTGTTCTCCCGGGCCCTCGCCCGAATGCTGCGGGGGTGACGGCGCGGGCTAGGGTTCCGTGATCACCGAGCACCGTTGGTCATCGCGAGAACGAGGAGAACCCCGTGGCCACTCCGCCACCGCAGCACGGCGCCGGCCCGTACCACCCGTACACCCCGCAACAGGGCGGCCCCTACGGCCACTACGGCTCGTACCCGGTGCCGCCGCAGCCCGGCCCGTACGGCCACCCCGCGGTGGCGGCCGCCCCGTACGGCTGCCGCTTGTGCGGCGCCGAGCCGGCCGTGCAGGCCACCGTACGGGGGCACCAGGGCATGCTCGTCCTGATGCGGTTCCTGCGCCAGGAGGGGCCGTTCTGCCGTGACTGCGGGTTCGCGACCTACCGCAGGATGTCCGCCGCCACCCTGTGGCAGGGCTGGTGGGGCCCGCTGTCGGTGTTCATCACGCCCTTCACCCTGCTGATGAACCTCGGCGCGCGGGCGCGCTTCCTCAAGCTCGCTCCCCCGGCGGGCGCCATCCTCCCCACCCTGGACCCGGGCAAGGCGCTGTGGCGCCGCCCGCCGGCGCTGGTCTTCCTCGTGGCGACCGTGCTCATCGCCTTCACACCGCCCACGCTCCTGCTGCTGGGCCTGACGATGTCCGGGGACGAGAAGCCGCCCGCGCTGATCACGGGGCAGTGCGTGCACAACGAGGGCGACTGGCAGGACCAGAAGCTGCTGGTCACGGACTGCGGCTCGCCGCTCGCGCAGTACCGGGCCACCCGGCCCGCGGACGCGCCCGGCGGCACCTGCGCCGCGCGCGACTTCCTCGCCGAACTGCAGTACAGCGAGGACGGGAACCAGCTCACCTGCCTCACGCCGCTGCGCTGACAGGCCGGTGCCCCCGGACACCCGAGACGTCCGGGGGCACCGCTGCAACGGTCCCGGGCTAGCGGATCGGCATGTCCGAGATCGTGCGGGCGATCACCAGACGCTGGATCTCGCTGGTGCCCTCGAAGATCGTGTAGATCGCGCTGTCGCGGTGCATGCGCTCCACCGGGTACTCGCGGGTGTAGCCGTTGCCACCGAGGATCTGGACCGCCTGGGCGGTGACCTTCTTGGACATCTCGCTCGCGAACAGCTTCGACATGGAGCCCTCCGCCGAGGTGAAGGGCTTGCCCGCGACCGCCATCCACGAGGCCCGCCACACCAGCAGCCGGGCCGCGTCGATCTGGGTCCGCATGTCGGCGAGCTGGAAGGCCACGCCCTGGTTGTCGATGATCGGACGACCGAACTGCGTACGGGTCTTGGCGTAGTCGAGGGCGACCTCGTACGCCGCGCGCGCAGTGCCGACGGCCATGGCGCCGACCGCCGGGCGGGAGGCCTCGAAGGTGGCCATGGCCGCGTTCTTCACGCGCTCGCCCCCGCCGACCCTGGCCCGCTCGCGGGCCCGCGCGAGCCGCTCGTCCAGCTTGTCCTTGCCGCCGAGCAGGCACGAGCCGGGGACGCGCACGTCCTCCAGGACCACCTCGGCGGTGTGCGAGGCCCGGATGCCATGCTTCTTGAACTTCTGGCCCTGGGACAGGCCCGGGGTGTTCGGCGGCACGATGAAGGACGCGTGGCCCTTGGTGCCGAGCTCCGGGTCGACGACGGCGACGACGATGTGGACGTTGGCGATGCCGCCGTTGGTCGCCCACGTCTTGGTGCCGTTCAGCACCCACTCGTCCTTGGCCTGGTCGTAGACCGCTCGCGTGCGCATCGAGCCGACGTCGGATCCGGCGTCCGGCTCGGAGGAGCAGAACGCGGCGACCTTGACGTCGTCGGGGGTCCCGTACATCTGCGGGATCCAGGTGCCGATCTGCTCCTCGGTGCCGTTGGCGACGACGCCGATGGCGGCGAGCCCGGTGCCCACGATCGACAGGGCGATGCCGGCGTCACCCCAGAACAGCTCTTCCATGGCCATCGGGATGCCGAGGCCGGTAGGGTCGAAGAACTGCTGGGCATAGAAGTCGAGCGAGTAGATCCCGACCTTCGCGGCCTCCTGGATGACGGGCCACGGAGTCTCTTCGCGCTCGTCCCATTCCGCGGCGGCGGGGCGGATCACATCGGCCGCGAAGCCGTGGATCCAGTCCCGCACCTGCTTCTGGTCGTCATTGAGCTCCATGGTGAACTCCGCCATGTCCCCTCCAGCTGTGCATCCACCAGTGCGTTACTAGCGGTAACCCTTACGGTGACCACAGTCTGTTACTGACGAGTAAGCACTGTCAAGCAGAGTCGTCCGCGACGCAGCCGATTCGTTCGCGAGGGTGTGCGGGGTGTTACGTTGCGTGGGCGTCACGCACCATCGCAAGGGCGGGGAGAGAAACACTCATGGAGACAACCCAACAGACCGGAGAACCGGGAGCGGCCGAACGCCGCAGGCGGGAGCTGCTCGAAGCGGCCGACAGGGTCGTCCTCCGGGACGGCCCAAAGGCGTCCATGAACGCCATCGCGGCGGAAGCCGGCATCACGAAGCCCATCCTGTACCGGCACTTCGGCGACAAGGCCGGGCTCTACCAGGCCCTGGCCGTCCGGCACACCGACGCCCTGCTCGACTCTCTGCGCGCCGCGCTCGACGCCCCGGCCGAGCGCCGCAACCGCGTGGAGTCCACCCTCGACACCTATCTCGCGGCCATCGAGGCCCGCCCGCAGGTGTACCGGTTCCTGATGCACCCGGCCGAGGACTCGCACGCCGCCGAACGGGGCTTCGACGTGGGCCTGCACTCGGCCCCGCTGCTGCGCCGGCTCGGCGAGGAGCTCGCCCAGGTGATCGGCGAACGCGTGGACCTCGGCCCCGGCGGCGAACGCATGGCCCGGATCTGGGGCCACGGCATCGTCGGCATGATGCACGCCGCCGGCGACTGGTGGCTCGGCGAGCGCCCGTGCGAGCGCGCGGAGTTGGTCGCCGGACTCACCGACCTGCTGTGGGGCCGCCTGGCCACGGCCGGTAACCGCGCGGACGGCCCGGGCTTCTAGCCGGCACGGGCTTGCGGCCCGCGCCGCGGCCCGCGCTCAGTCCTGCGCGGCCGCCCCGGCCCGCGCGCCCCACGGCGTCCTGCGGATCGCCCGCCGCAGCCGCCGGGCGCGCAGCCCGGTGACCCGGTCCGCGTAGACCGTGCCGTCGAGGTGGTCGCACTCGTGCTGGAGGCAGCGGGCGAAGAACCCGGTGCCCTCGATCCGTAGGGGCGCACCCGCGGAGGTGACCCCTTCGACGACGGCACGGTCGAAGCGGACCGTGCCCGCCTCCAGGCCGGGCAGCGACAGGCAGCCCTCGGGGCCGCGGAACTCGTCCCCGTCGGTCGCCACCAGGCGCGGGTTCACGATGTGCCCGACGTGGCGCACGTCCTCGTCGTCGGGGCAGTCGTACACGAACACCCGCTGCCCGACGCCGATCTGGTTCGCCGCGAGGCCGACGCCGTCGGCGGCGTACATCGTCGCGAACATGTCCTCGATGAGCCGGTCGAGGGCCGGGCCGAATTCGGTGACCTCCGCGCAGGTTGAGCGGAGCACCGGATCGCCGAGCAGGCTCATGGTGCGGACGAGGCCGGCGGTACCGGGAATGGGGCGCTGTCGCATGGCCGCAAGCCTACGACGGGCGAATATATGAGGAGATCCGCGGCGCCCAGGGGCGCCGCGGTCAAGGCCCCGGCCGGTACTGGATAGGCTGGGGCCGACCGACGCAAGGAGGACAAGGGACGATGGCAGGCAACACAGAGCCGCTTTCGCCGCGGGCCAAGCTGGCCGTGACGGCGGGCAAGGCCGCGGCGGCGGTGTCGCGGGCCGCGGGACGCGGAAGCGGATCGGTGATCGGTGGCAAGGTCGCACTCAAACTCGACCCCGATCTCCTCGGAGCGCTCGCGCAGCATCTCGACGTCGTCCTCGTCTCTGCGACGAACGGCAAGACCACGACGACGCGACTGATCGCCGAGGCCCTGCGGGCCAGCGGTCCGGTCGTGTCCAACGCCCTCGGGGCCAACATGCCGGCCGGCATCACCTCCGCCCTCGCGGGCGGTTCGGAGGCCAAGTACGGCGTCATCGAGGTGGACGAGAAGTACCTCGCCGGGGTGGCCCGGGACGTCACCCCCAAGGTGATCGCCCTGCTGAACCTCTCCCGCGACCAGCTGGACCGCGCCGCCGAGACCCGCATGCTCGCGGAGAAGTGGCGCGAGGGCCTCCAGGGCTCCAAGGCCGTCATCGTCGCGAACTGCGACGACCCGCTCATCGTGTGGTCGGCCTCGTCCTCGCAGAACGTGGTGTGGGTCGCCGCCGGTCAGGAGTGGAAGGACGACGCCTGGTCGTGCCCCTCCTGCGGTGGCGTCATGCAGCGCCCCGGCGACGACTGGTTCTGCGGCGAGTGCGGCTTCCGGCGCCCCACCCCGAGCTGGGTGCTGTCCGGGGACCACGTGCTGGACCCGCACGGCAGCGCCTGGCCGATCCACCTCCAGCTGCCCGGCCGCGCCAACAAGGCGAACGCCGCCACCTCGGCCGCCGTCGCCGCCGTCTTCGGCGTGCCGCCGCAGGTCGCGCTGGAGCGGATGTACCAGGTGCAGGCCGTCGCCGGCCGCTACGACGTGGTCACCTTCCAGGGCCGTGAGCTGCGCCTGCTGCTCGCGAAGAACCCGGCGGGCTGGCTCGAAACGTTTTCGCTGATCGACCCGCCGCCGACTCCGGTGATCCTTTCGGTGAACGCGCGCGGGGCCGACGGCACCGACACGTCCTGGCTGTGGGACGTGGACTACCCGCGTCTGGCCGGGCACCCGATCTTCGTGATCGGCGACCGCAAGCTGGACCTGGCGGTCCGCCTTGAGGTCGCGGGCCTGGACTTCCGGGTGTGCGAGACCCTCGACGAGGCCGTGCAGCTGGCGCCGCCCGGGCAGATCGAGCTGATCGCCAACTACACCGCCTTCCAGGACGTGCGCCGCCGCGTCGGCAACTAGTACTCATACCTCCAGAGGACACAAGAGCATGAGCGACAACAGCCTGCGTCTGGTGTGGGTCTACCCCGACCTGCTGAGCACGTACGGAGACCAGGGCAACGCCCTCGTGGTGGAGCGCCGGGCGCGCCAGCGCGGCCTGGACGTGCAGCGCGTGGACGTGCGCAGCGACCAGCCCATCCCCACCTCGGGCGACATCTACCTGATCGGCGGCGGTGAGGACCGGCCGCAGCGGCTCGCCGCGGAGCGTCTGCTGCGCGACGGCGGTCTGGAGCGGGCCGTCTCGAACGGGGCGATCGTCTTTTCCGTCTGTGCCGGCTACCAGATCCTCGGCAACGAGTTCGTCAACGACATGGGCGAGCGCCAGGAGGGCCTCGGCCTGCTGGACGTGGTCACCGTGCGCGGCGAGGGCGAGCGGTGCGTCGGCGACGTCCTGGCGGACATCGACCCGCGCCTGAACCTGCCGCAGCTGACCGGCTTCGAGAACCACCAGGGCGTCACGCACCTCGGCCCGAGCGCGAAGGCGTTCGCCCGCACCCGCCTGGGCCGCGGCAACGGCACGGGCGACGGCACCGAGGGCGCGTACAACGACACGGTCTTCGGCACGTACATGCACGGCCCCGTCATGGCCCGCAACCCGCAGATCGCGGACCTGCTGCTGAAGCTGGCCCTCGACGTGAACGCGCTGCCGCCCATCGACGACCGGTGGTACGAGGCGCTGCGCACCGAGCGCATTTCGGCGGCCACGCAGCCCGCGTAACGCCGCGCGGGCCGCTCATCGGGGCGGCCCCGCCATCATGTGTTCGGCCCGGTTTTCCCTTGGGGGAACCGGGCCGACGTCGTTTCGTACGACGAGCATGACCAGCATGTGGAGGATGGTTCAGTCCACCGCTCCACCGCTTGTAGGGTGGCCGTAGTTCCAACCGGACGACGTGGTCCGGTCGTCGGCCCACGTTGCAAAGGTTCTTCCTGCCATGCGCATTGGTGTGCTCACTTCCGGCGGCGACTGCCCCGGCCTCAATGCCGTCATCCGCTCCGTCGTGCACCGCTCCGTCGTCGACCACGGCGACGAGGTCATCGGCTTCCACGACGGCTGGCGCGGTCTGCTGGAGTGCGACTACCGCAAGCTCGACCTCGACGCCGTCAGCGGCATCCTGGCCCGCGGCGGCACGATCCTGGGCTCCTCCCGGGTACAGCCGGCGCACCTGCGCGACGGCGTCGAGCGGGCCCGCGGGCACGTCGCCGACCTCGGTCTGGACGCCATCATCCCGATCGGTGGCGAGGGCACCCTGAAGGCCGCGAACCTGCTCTCGAAGGCCGGCCTGCCGATCGTCGGCGTCCCGAAGACCATCGACAACGACATCGCCTCGACGGACGTCACCTTCGGCTTCGACACCGCCGTCGGGGTCGCCACCGAGGCCCTGGACCGGCTGAAGACCACCGCCGAGTCCCACCAGCGCGTGATGGTCGTGGAGGTCATGGGCCGCCACACGGGCTGGATCGCCCTGCACTCGGGCATGGCGGCCGGCGCCCACGCCATCGTCGTTCCCGAGCGCCCCTTCGACATCGACGAGCTGACGGCGGTCGTCGGCGAGCGCTTCTCCGCGGGCAAGCGGTTCGCGATCGTCGTGGTCTCCGAGGGTGCCAAGCCGCGCCCCGGCTCCATGGCGTTCCAGGAGGGCGGCACCGACCAGTACGGTCACGAGCGCTTCGCCGGCATCGGCAACATCCTCGCCGTGGAGCTGGAGCGGCGCCTGGGCAAGGAGGCCCGCCCGGTCATCCTGGGCCACGTCCAGCGCGGCGGCACGCCCACCGCGTACGACCGGGTCCTGGCCACCCGCTTCGGCTGGCACGCGGTCGAAGCGGCGCACCGCGGCGAGTTCGGGATGCTGACGGCCCTGCGCGGCACCGAGATCGAGATGGTCCCGCTCGCCGACGCCGTGCAGACCCTCAAGACGGTTCCGGCCGAGCGGTACGACGAGGCGCAGACCGTTCTGTGATGTTTCCCCCCTTCTCCGCCTCACTCCTGTGATGACCGCCCCCGGACGAGTTCGCGTCCGGGGGCGGCATTACTGTGGTGGGGCACCACAGGTCAAGGGAGTGGACAGATGGATCACAGCGGTCACGGCATGGACATGAACATGGACATGGACATGGACCTGCCGCCGTTCACTCTCGGGCGCGGGCTGGAGTTCTCCTTCGACGCGTTCTTCCTGATCGGCTCGCTGGTGGGCCTCGGCCTGTACCTGTGGGGCGTGCTGCGGCTGCGCCGCCGCGGGGACGCCTGGCCGGTGGGCCGGACGATCGCCTTCACCGCGGGCGTACTGAGCGTCGCCCTCGTGATGTGCACCAAGCTGAACGATTACGGCATGGTCATGTTCAGCGTGCACATGATCCAGCACATGGTCATCAGCATGCTCTCCCCGATCCTGCTGCTGCTCGGCGCGCCGGTGACGCTGGCGCTGCGCGCGCTGCCGCCCGCGGCGCGGGGCGTCAAGGGGCCGCGCGAGCTGCTGCTGATGCTGCTGCACAGCCGCTACATGAAGGTGATCACCCACCCGGTGTTCACGATCCCCCTGTTCATCGCCAGCCTCTACGCCCTCTACTTCACCCCGCTCTTCGACTTCCTGATGGAGAGCAAGGCCGGGCACATCGGCATGATGGTGCACTTCCTGGCCGTCGGCCTGGTCTTCTTCTGGCCGATCATGGGTGTGGACCCGGGCCCGCACCGCCCCGGCTACGTGATGCGGATGCTGGAGCTCTTCGCCGGCATGCCGTTCCACGCCTTCTTCGGCATCGCCCTGATGATGGCGAGCGAGCCGATGATCAAGACGTACTCGGACCCGCCGGCCTCCCTCGGCATCGATCCGCTGCTCGACCAGCAGTGGGGCGGCGGCATCGCCTGGGCCTTCAGCGAGATCCCGTCGGTACTGGTGCTGATCGCGCTGGTCTACCAGTGGTACCACTCGGAGCAGCGGGCGGCGAAGCGTTCGGACCGCGCAGCGGACCGCGACGGCGACAAGGAGCTTGAGGCGTACAACTCCTATCTCGCCTCGCTCCAAGCGCGTGGCCAGTAGCGCACCGGCACCTTCGCGCGCGACCATGGGGCATGACCGGATCCGTTAAGGCGATGGCCGTCATGACCTTCGCCGCTCTGGTGGCCGTCGCCACGTACTCCGTGGCCCTCGGCAGCAACGGCTGGCTGTGGTTCGGCTGGGTGCTCCTCGGCCTGCTGACCGCCGGAATGGCGGCGTCCCGCAAGCCCTGACCGCCCCTCCCCTGCCCTGCCGCCCCTCCGCCCGTTCCCCTGGCCCGGCCCTCGGGAGCGCTGTCAAAGCAGCGTCGGCCCGCCAGCAGACGGGACTTTGGCCACACGACCTAGCGGCCGGATTCGGTCGGTCTCTCTCCCCCATGCGCCCTCCGGGGCGGGCGGGATCCTGATGCGCCATGCCCATCCGGCACCGTGTCCGGCACACTGACCTGACCCCCAGGCGAAGGGAAAATGCCCCGGTGTTCTACCACTTGCTCAAGCACGTGCTGCTCGGTCCGCTGCTGCGTCTGCTCTTCCGGCCGCGCATCGAGGGACTGGAGAACATCCCGGCGGAGGGTGCCGCCATCGTCGCGGGGAACCACCTGTCGTTCTCCGACCACTTCCTGATGCCGGCCATCCTCAAGCGCCGGATCACCTTCCTCGCGAAGGCGGAGTACTTCACCGGCCCCGGGGTGAAGGGGCGGCTGACCGCGTTCTTCTTCCGCAGCGCCGGGCAGATCCCGGTGGACCGGTCGGGCAAGGACGCCGGGCAGGCCGCGCTGCGCGAGGGGCTGGGGGTGCTGGCCAAGGGCGAGCTGCTGGGGATCTACCCGGAGGGCACCCGCTCGCACGACGGGCGGCTGTACAAGGGCAAGGTGGGAGTGGCCGCGATGGCGCTCGGAGCCGGGGTGCCCGTCGTCCCGTGCGCGATGGTCGGCACCTTCGAGATCCAACCGCCCGGGCAGAAGATCCCGAACATCCGGCGGGTGACGATCCGCTTCGGCCGGCCGCTTGACTTCTCGCGCTACGCCGGGCTGGAGGGCGAGCGGGCCGTGCTGCGGGCCGTCACCGACGAGATCATGTACGCCGTGCTCCAGCTGTCCGGCCAGGAATACGTGGACCGGTACGCCGCCGAGGTCAAGGCCGAAGAGGAGGAGGCACGGAAGAAGGCCCGGCGCTGGTCGCGCTGAGCCTTCTCCCGTGCTGTGCCGCAGGCCTTAGCGAACGGCCGGCAGTTCCTCCAGCGCCGGGAGCGCGGAGGCCGGAGCATCGGCGAGCGCCTTCGCAGCGGCCGGGGCCGGGGCGACCGGAGTGGCGTGCGGACCGCACTTCACGTCCTTGGCGTCGACCTTGCCGGTCAGCAGGTAGGCGTCCACCCGGGTGTTGATGCAGGGGTTCACCAGGCTGGTGACACCGTGCGAGCCGGCGTTCTGCTCGGTGATCAGACGCGAGCCGGCGAGGCGGCGGTGCATCTCGACGCCACCGTCGTAAGGCGTGGCGGCGTCACGCTCGGACTGGACGATCAGGACCGGCGGCAGGCCGCGCTTGGCACCGACCTCGATCGGGTTGCTCTGCTTGGCCTTCCAGGTCGCGCAGGGCAGGTTCATCCACGCGTTGGACCAGGTCAGGAACGGGTACTTCTCGTTCAGCTTGGTGTTGTCCCGGTCCCACTTGGCCCAGCTGGTCGGCCACTTGGCGTCCGCGCACTCGACCGCGGTGTACACCGCGTTGCTGTTCTCCGAGGCGATGTTGCCCTTGATGTCGGACATGTCCGGGGAGATCGCCTCGATCAGCGGCTTCTCGTCACCGGCCACGAACGCGCTGAACGCCTGGGCGACGGGCACCCAGGAGGAGTCGTAGTACGGGGCACCCTGGAAGAAGCCGAGGAGCTCGTTCGGGCCGACGACGCCGCCGAGCGGGTTGGCCTTGGCCTTGGCGCGCAGCTCCAGCCACTTGGCCTCGACCTTGGCGCGGGTGTCGCCGATGTGGAAGACGTTGTCGTTCTTGGCGACCCAGTCCTCCCAGTCGTTCCAGCGCACCTGGAAGGCGACGTCCTGGCCGAGGTTGGCCTCGTACCAGATGTTGTCCGTGTCCGGGTTGACCACGCTGTCGACGATCATGCGGCGCACGTGGCTCGGGAACAGCGTCGCGTAGACGCCGCCGAGGTAGGTGCCGTAGGAGACGCCGAGGTAGTTCAGCTTCTTCTCGCCGAGGGCGGCACGGATGACGTCCAGGTCGCGCGCGGTGTTCGGCGTGGTCATGTGCGGCAGCATCTCGCCGCTGCGCTCCTTGCAGCCGTCCGCGTACTCGGCGGCGAGCTTGCGCTGGGCGCGCTTGTCGGCCTCGTTGGACGGGACCGGGTCGGCCTTGGGAGCCTTGACGAACTCCTGCGGGTCGATGCAGGAGATCGGGGCGGAGTGGCCGACACCGCGCGGGTCGAAGCCCACGAAGTCATAGGCCTTGGAGGTGTTGACCCACAACGGGCTCTTGGTGGTGACCCGGCGCGGGAAGCGCATGCCGGAGCCGCCGGGGCCACCGGGGTTGTAGACGAGCGCGCCCTGGCGCTCCTCCTTGGTGCCGGTGCTGCCGATCCGGTCGACCGCGAGGTCGATGGTCTTGCCGAACGGCTTGGCGTAGTCCAGCGGGACCTTGACCCAGCCGCACTGGATCGGGGCCTCGAAGCCCCAGTCGGCGGGACAGTCCTTCCACTCGATCCCGGTGCGGGCGGCGCGGGCGGCGGCGAGCTGCACGCCGAGCGCCTCCGGAACCGAGCTGCTCCCGGCGGACGAGGCCGCGGCGGCGGGCGGCGCGAGCAGCAGGCTCGCGGCCAGCGTTCCGGTGATCAGAGTGGCAGCGCTCCCCAGCGCTGCAGTGCGTATCACGTGGTTGTTCCCCCTGCGTCAGACCCGGCCGGAGGAGGCCGGGTTGGTCGGGTTGGTCGGTCGATCCAGGAGGATCCTTTCGCCTGACCTACACCTGACAACAGAGCAAGGTCACGTTCTTTGCCAACCCGATAACCGGAAAGGCGTGTACCGCTGAGCGGTGTCTGATTCGTCCCAGGTTCGCTCAGCGATTACCAGCCGTACGTTCGACACGCCGCGTCCAGTACCTCGCGCAGCCGAAGCGCATCGGGCGCCAGAGCCGTCACGAGTACGGCGGGACCCGCCAGCGGGGTGACCGCCGCGAACTCCCCGAGCACCGCGGGAGCCGGCGCCGACTCCGCGAACGCCGGATCGACGACCAGGAGCTGACCGAGCGCCCGATGGCCCGCCAGCCCCGCCGGACCGTCCCAGCCTCCCGGCGCTCCCGGTCCGCAGGCCACCTCCTGGTCCAGCAGCGCCTTCCCGCCCCGGGTCACGGTGAGCCTGCTGCGCAGCAGGCCCGGCTCCTCCCCCGTGCGGCCCAGCACCTGCTCCTCGCGCAGCAGCAGCAGCGCCGTGGGGGCGAGTTCGACGCGGGTGCGCACCCGCAGGTCACTGCCGCGCACGGAGACCAGCGGCTCCGGCAGCCACCGTACGGCCGCGTCTCCGGCCAGGGTCAGCCGTACGTCGTACCGCGCGGGCTCACCACCGCGGCCGGGCAGCGCCAAGGTGGCCGCCGCCGAGGCCAGGGCGAGGCGGGCACCGGGGCCGGCGGCGGCCTCCACCGTGAGGTGGTCCCCGCCGAGCGGGGCGCTCATCGCACCGACCAGCATGACGCCGGCCTCGGCGCCCGAGCCCCGGGTCCGGCGCAGCGCCAGCGGCCCCTCCCCGGACAGCAGCGGCAGGGCGGTACCTCCGCGGCCGTCGGCGACCGCGGAGATCCGGGCGGTGGCCCGTACACCCGCCGGAGCGAGGAGCTGCCGGGCCGGGGCGGCGGGGGGCGCGGCGTGCGGGGGCGCGGTGACCGGTGGCGCCCCTGCGGGGGGCGCCGCGGCCGCCGTGGGAATCATCGGGCGGTCCAGGCGGCAATCCGCCCGCGCACCCACGCGGCCACCGGAGCCACGCCCTCCGCGCCGCGCAGCGACTGGAAGGCGACGGGGAGTTCACCGCGCTGCTCGGCGGCGTCGCGGGCCATCCGGTCCAGGTCGGAGCCCACGTAGGGGGCGAGGTCGGTCTTGTTGACGACGAGCAGGTCGGCGGTGGTGACGCCGGGGCCGCCCTTGCGCGGGATGTCGTCACCGCCCGCCACGTCGATGACGAAGATCTGGGCGTCGACGAGGCCCCGGGAGAAGGTGGCGGTGAGGTTGTCGCCGCCGGACTCGACGAGGATCAGGTCGAGCGGCCCGACGGTCTCCTCCAGCTCCTCCACCGCCTCCAGGTTGGCGGAGATGTCGTCGCGGATGGCGGTGTGCGGGCAGGCGCCGGTCTCCACCGCGCTGATCCGCTCGGGCGGCAGGACGGCCTCCCGGAGCAGGAACTCGGCGTCCTCCCGGGTGTAGATATCGTTGGTGACGACGGCCATGGACAGTTCGGCGCGCAGGGCCCGGCAGAGCGCGGCGACGGTGGCCGTCTTGCCGGAGCCGACGGGTCCGCCGAGTCCGATGCGCAGGGCCCGGCGCGAGCCGTCCGCCCGCACGGGCTCGGCGCTGTGGGTGTGGCGCTGGGGGTAGGTCACGCCGTGGTCGAGGTGCATGGGGATCTCCAGGAGGTCGTGGAGGTGGTCGGGGGCTGCCGGGGAGGCGGCGTGCGGTGCGTACGGCGGGCGTGCGGCGGGCGGGCGGCGTGCGGCGTGCGGTCAGGAGGCGAACAGCCGTACCGGCCAGCCGGCATGGGCCTCCGCCGCGATCTCCAGCAGCGGCGAGGACGCCGCGGGCAGCGCGTCGGGGCCTTCCCGCAGGGCTCGGTGTGCGGCCCGGGCGGCCCGGCCGCAGACCTCGTCGAGCTCGGGGGCGAGGCGGGCCAGGACCCCGCTCGCCTCGAAGGGGTCCAGGCCGAGCAGCCGCACCGTCGCGGTCGCCGGTCCGCTGACGCTCTCGTACGCCGCCACGTGCGCGGCCTCCAGCGGCCCCAGTCCGGCTGCCCGGGCGGTGATCCCGAGCACCACCGGCTGGTGCGCCCCGCGCGGGAAGGCCGCGGCGAGCGCGTCGAGTTCGACGGCGGGCCAGGTGGCCCGGGCGGCCCGCATCAGCTGCCGGCCCAGCCGCCGCGCCGCGGTGCGCAGCGCGGGCGACGGGGTGCGTGCGTCGGCGGCGGTGTCGAGGACCGCCGGGTCGAGCCCGAGGGCCGCGGCCGCTGCGAGTCCGGCGGCGACGAGTCCGGCCGTGTGGAGCCGGCCGCGGCAGAACTCCTGCAAGGTGGCGGCGTCATGGATCCGGCCGGCCTTGCAGGCGGCCTCGGCCCCGCCGGAGTGGGCGTGCCCTCCGGCGGGGAAGCGGCCGTCCGCGAGGACGAGCAGGGCGGCGAGGCTCATCGGGCTGCGCCCATCGGAAGCGGCTCCTTTCAAAACAGGAAGTATCTCTGGGCCATGGGCAGTTCTGCGGCCGGCGCCGGCTCCACGACCTCGCCGTCGATGGTGACCGTGAAGGTGTCGGCGTCGACCTCGACCCTCGGCATGGCGTCGTTGTTGCGCATGTCCGACTTGCCCACCTTGCGGGTGCTCTCGATGGCCACGAACTGCTTGCCGAGTCCGAGCCGTTCGGGCAGCGAGTCGTCGAGCGCGGCCTGCGCGGTGAAGTTGATCGAGTTCAGCCCGGGGGCCCGGCCGAAGCTGGCGAACATCGGGCGGGGCAGCACCGGCTGCGGGGTGGGGATGGAGGCGTTGGCGTCGCCCATCTGCGCGTAGGCGATCTGCCCGCCCTTGATGACGACTTCGGGCTTGACCCCGAAGAACGCGGGCGTCCACAGCACGAGGTCGGCGAGCTTGCCGGTCTCCACCGAGCCGATCTCCCGTGCGAGGCCCTGGGCCACGGCGGGGTTGATCGTGTACTTGGCGACGTAGCGGCGGGCGCGGTGGTTGTCGGCGGGTCCGTCGCCGGGCAGGAAGCCGCGCCGCTTCTTCATCACGTGGGCGGTCTGCCAGGTGCGCATCACGACCTCGCCGACGCGGCCCATGGCCTGGGCGTCCGAGGAAATGATCGAGATGGCGCCCATGTCGTGCAGGACGTCCTCGGCGGCGATGGTCGAGGGCCGGATCCGGGATTCGGCGAAGGCCAGGTCCTCGGGGACCGCCGGGTTGAGGTGGTGGCAGACCATCAGCATGTCGAGGTGTTCCTCGATGGTGTTGATGGTGTGCGGCCGGGTCGGGTTGGTGGAGCTGGGCAGGATGTTCGACTCGGAGACCACGGTGATGATGTCGGGTGCGTGGCCGCCGCCCGCGCCCTCGGTGTGGTAGGAGTGGATCGTCCGCCCGGCGATGGCGGCGAGGGTGTCGCCGACGAATCCGGCCTCGTTGAGGGTGTCCGTGTGGATGGCGACCTGCGCGCCGGTCTCGTCGCAGACACCGAGGCAGGCGTCGATGACGGCGGGGGTGGCCCCCCAGTCCTCGTGGATCTTGAAGCCGAGGGCGCCGCCGCGCAGCTGGGAGTACATGGCGTCGCGGGACATGGTGTTGCCCTTGCCCAGCAGGCCTATGTTGACCGGGTAGGACTCCAGGGCCGCGAACATCCGGGCGAGGTGCCAGGGTCCGGGGGTGACGGTGGTGGCCTTGGTTCCCTCGGCGGGTCCGGTACCGCCACCGACGAGGGTGGTGATGCCGGAGGCCAGGGCCTCGTCGATGACGGTCGGCGAGATGAAGTGCACGTGGGTGTCGATGGCGCCCGCGGTGACGATCTTCCCGTTGCCCGCGATGATCTCGGTTTCGGGACCGATCACGAGAGCGGGGTCCACTCCGTCCATCGTGTCGGGGTTGCCGGCCTTGCCGATGCCGCAGATGCGGCCGTCGCGGATGCCGATGTCGGCCTTGACGATGCCCCAGTGGTCGATGACGACGACCCCGGTGATCACGGTGTCGGGGGCGCCCTCGGCACGGGTGGTGCGCGCCTGCCCCATGGATTCGCGGATCACCTTGCCGCCACCGAACACGGCCTCGTCGCCGGAGCGTCCGGGGCCGCCGCTGCGGTCCTCCTCGATCTCGACGAACAGGTCGGTGTCGGCGAGCCGGATGCGGTCGCCGGCGGTCGGTCCGAAGAGGTCGGCGTACGCGCGCCGGTCGAGCTCAGCCATCGAGCGGCCCCCCGGTCTCCCCGCGCAGACCGGGTACGGTGCGCAGCCCGGCCAACGGTACGAGTTCCACCGCGACCGGGATGCCCGGCTCGAAGCGCACGGCGGTGCCGGCGGCGATGTTGAGCCGCAGTCCGCGGGCTGCGGCACGGTCGAAGTCGAGGCCGGGGTTGGCCTCGGCGAAGTGGTAGTGCGAGCCGACCTGGACGGGCCGGTCGGCGACGTTGAGCACGGTCAGGCGGGTGACGGGCCGGCCCTCGTTGAGGCGCACCGGGCCGTCCCCGTGGACGATTTCGCCGGGGATCACGGTCTCTCGCCTTCAGACGATCGGGTCGTGGACGGTGACGAGCTTGGTGCCGTCCGGGAAGGTCGCCTCGACCTGGACGTCGTGGATCATCTCGGGGATCCCCTCCATCACCTCGGCGCGTCCGAGCACGGTGCGGCCCGAGGCCATGAGCTCGGCAACGGTCCGCCCGTCGCGGGCGCCTTCGAGGATGTGCGACGTGATCAGGGCGACCGCCTCGGGGTGGTTGAGGAGGACCCCGCGCGCCCTGCGCTTCTCGGCCACGTCGGCGGCCACATGGATGAGCAGTCGTTCCTGCTCGTGCGGTGTCAGTTGCACTCGTATCACCAAGTTTCCGGGACAAGATCAGCGTCGCACCAGGCCGACCCTAACGGCCTTCAACACTTTGTTGACCTGCGTATATCCATGCCAAGCGTGTCTTGCCCAACGAAGAGAAAGGCTTTCCGCACCGCGCACCACCGCTTTGCCGGCTGATGGGCGATCATTGACGCAAGGCAGTGGGCGCCACGCTAAGCGCCGCGTTTTTCCGCCGCGTTAACCCACGTTTCGTGGAGACACGCGGTTCAGCCGCCGGCCGCCGCCGGAGGACCCGCCACCGAGGAGATGCATGTTTCTCAACCCGGTCCGACACATCACCTTCGACGCACTCGATCCGTACAAGGTCGCCACGTTCTGGTCCGCGGCCACCGGCTTCCCGATCCACCCGGACGACGCCGAGGACGACGACGAGATCCTCGTGGACCCGGGGCAGCCCGGGGTTCCCGGTCTGCTGTTCATCCGGGTTCCGGACGCCAAGTCCATGAAGAACCGCGTCCACTTGGACATCCAGCCGCCCAGCGGCACCCGCGACGAGACCGTCGAGCGGCTGATCGGGCTCGGCGCGAAGCTGGTGGACGACCGGCGCCGGGAGGACGGCTCCGGCTGGGCGGTGCTCGCCGACCCGGAGGGCAACGAACTGTGCATCGAACGGAGCGCCGCGGAGCGCGGGCAGGGCTGAGCCCCACCGACCCCGCTCAACAGCCGGTGACGCTCTCCGCCGGGGCCCCGACGGGCCAGGGCAGGGCGATCCACACGGTCTTGCCGCCGTCCTCGGTGGGGCTGACGGAGAGCCGTCCGCCCGCCTCGGCGGCGAGCCAGCGGATGATGACCATCCCCCGGCCGTTGTCCTGCTGGACGGCGGCGGGGAGGCGCCTGGGCCAGCGCGGGTGACTGTCGGTGACGCCGACGCGGAGCCGTTCCCCGCACTCCAGGCGGATGTCGACGGTGAAGGTGGGCGACTGGCCGAACGTGTGCTGCACGGCGTTGGTGGCGAGTTCCGAGACGATCAGCCGGACGCTGTCGGCGGTGTCGGCCCCGTCGGGCAGTCCCCATTCACCGAGCACCTCCGTGACGTAGCGGCGGGCGGTGGCGACCGAGGCGGGATCGCTCGGCAGAGTGACGGATGCTTCCTGGTGGTCTGCCATGGCGACGGTCCCTTTCCCACCGGGGCGAACCGCCCCGGATCTGTGCTGGACGCCAGAGTGCCACCCATCGTCCCGCCGGTGCTGCCGTTACCCCAAGATATGCATATATCTGTCGCTCAATGCAGTGAACTCTGCTACGGAAGAGCGTATTTGGACGGCAGACTGGTGCGAGCTGTGCCGGTGGAAGGAGGCGGGTATGCAGCACGGTCCCGCGGTGCGTCGGCGCAAGCTCGGCGAGGAACTGCGCGCGCTGCGCGACCGGACCGGACTCACCAGTGGTGAGGCCGCCCGGATCGCGGGGTGGCACCAGTCGAAAATCAGCCGCATCGAAACGGGTCGCAGTGGCGTGAAACCGGAGGACATCCGCCTCCTGCTGGATGTCTACGGAAACGTCGTCAGTCCCGAACAGCGGGCCCTGCTGGAGGCCCTGTCGGCTTCGGCGGCCGGACCGGGACCGGGCAGCGAGGCCGGTCGCGGCCGCCAGTGGTGGCACGACTACCGGGGGCTGCTGCCACAGGAATACCGGGACTTCATCAGCCTGGAAGCGGGCGCCCGTTCGGCCCGCACGGTCGAGCTCTCCGTGGTGCCGGGCCTGCTACAGACCCCGGAGTACGCACGGGCGGTGACCCGGGCCGCGCTGGGCGGGCTTCCGGAACCCAAGGTCGACGCGCTGGTCGACGTACGACTGGCCCGGCAGTCGGTGCTGCGGGCCGATCCGCCGTTGGAGCTGAGCGCCGTGCTCGACGAGGCGGTACTGCGCCGGCAGATCGGCGGCCCCGGGGTGATGGCGGCGCAATTGCGACACCTGGCGCAGGTGGCCCGGTTGCCGCAAGTGCGGTTGCAGGTACTGCCGTTCAGCGTGGGGGGCCATCTCGGCCTGACCGGACCGTTCGTCATTTTCTCATTTCCGAACATCGCCGATCTGGATGTGGTGGTACTCGACCATTTGACGAGTAGCCTCTATCTGGAGCGGAAGGAAGACCTTGAGGCGTACAGCGCCGCATTCCGCACCATCCAGGCGCACGCCCTCCCGCCCCAGGACTCGTCGGATCTCATCAGCTCACTCGCTGACGACGCGTAAGGAGGCACCCCCGTGTCCGCAACCCCCCTCTCCTCCAGCGGACTTCTGATCAGCGCGCGGTGGCGGCGGAGCAGCCGCAGCACCGGAATGAACAACTGCGTGGAAACGGCCGCCCTCGGCGGCGACCTGCTGGCCGTCCGCGACTCCAAGCGGGCGGACGGCCCGGCCGTGCTCTTCACCGGGCCGGCCTGGTACGGCTTCCTCGCATCCGTACGGGCGGACGTGCTCGCGTGACGCCCTAGCGGTCCGTGGCTCCGGCCGGGGCGGTCCCCAGGATCGTCGCGACGGCGCGGTCGATCTCGTCCCCCGTGAGATCGGCACGTGCGGTCAGTCGCAGCCGGGAGATGCCGTCCGGCACCGACGGCGGACGGAAGCAGCCCACGGACAGACCTGCCTCGCGGCAGTCGGCGGCCCAGCGCAGTGCCGCCGAAGCCGACGGGGCCCGTACCGACACCACGGCCGCGTCCGGCCGGGCCGCGGTCAGGCCGGACGCGGTGAGCCGCCCGTACAAGCGGTCGGCCACCTCGCGGGCCCGGCCGGCGCGCTCCGGTTCCCGCTGGAGCAGGCGCAGGCTCGCCAGCGCCGCACCCGCGGCGGCCGGTGCCAGCCCGGTGTCGAAGATGAAGGTCCGCGCCGTGTTGACCAGGTGCCTGATCACCTTGGCAGGGCCGAGCACGGCTCCGCCCTGGCTGCCCAGGGACTTCGAGAGGGTGAGGGTGGCGACCACCCCGGGCGCACCCGCGAGCCCGGCCGCGTACAGGGCTCCCCGGCCGCCCTCCCCCAGGACGCCCAACCCGTGGGCGTCGTCCACGACCAGGGCCGCACCCTCCGCCCGGCAGGCGGCCGCGTACGCGGCGAGCGGGGCGGCGTCCCCGTCCACGGAGAACACCGAGTCGCTGACCAGCAGCGCCCGGCCACCGTGCCCGGCGAGCGTCTTGCGCGCGGCCTCCGGGTCGGAGTGCGGGATCACGTCGGTCTCGGCGCGGGAGAGCCGACAGCCGTCGACGATCGAGGCGTGGTTGCCTGCGTCGGAGACGACGAGGGTGCCCCGGTCGCTGAGTGCGGTGACGGCCGCCAGGTTGGCCGCGTACCCGGAGGACAGGACCAGGGCGGCCTCGAACCCGCAGAAGGCGGCGAGCTCCCGCTCAAGCTCCGCATGAAGCTCGGTCGTACCGGTCACCAGACGTGATCCAGTGGCCCCTGCCCCCCACCGCTCGGCCGCCTCGCACGCGCCGCGCACGGTCTCGGGGTGCCGGGAGAGCCCGAGGTAGTCGTTGCTCGCCAGGTCCAGCAGCGGCGAGGACTCCGGGCGGGGCCGCAGCGTCCGGACCAGTCCGGCCTGCTCACGGGCCCGCTCCGCGTCGTCGATCCAGGCGAACACGTCATCGGGCTCGGGGCTGTACTGACTCATCGGCGCGTCCTCGTGATTTGTCGGCTGTCCACAGACGTGCCTGACCCTAACGGCCGCCACTTGAGTCCCAGGTGTGGCGATACACACACTCCGTTCCGGCCATGTTGTGCGATCCCTCCTTGGCCGGGAGTGGTCGTGTGGTCCAGGATCGGCGTCATGGACCTGCTGAACACCCTGGTGGACAAGGGGCTGCGGCGCGAGCTGCCGACCCGCGAAGAGGCGCTCGCCGTTCTGGCGACCTCTGACGATGAACTGCTCGACGTGGTGGCCGCGGCCGGCAAGGTGCGCCGCCAGTGGTTCGGGCGTCGGGTCAAGCTGAACTACCTGGTCAACCTGAAGTCCGGGCTCTGCCCGGAGGACTGCTCCTACTGTTCCCAGCGACTGGGATCGAAAGCGGAGATCCTCAAGTACACGTGGCTCAAGCCGGACGAGGCCTCCCAGGCCGCCGCGGCCGGTGTCGCGGGCGGCGCGAAGCGCGTGTGCCTGGTGGCGAGCGGGCGCGGCCCGACGGACCGCGACGTCGAGCGGGTCGGCAAGACGATCGAGGCGATCAAGGAGCAGAACGAGGGCGTCGAGGTGTGCGCGTGCCTCGGCCTGCTCTCGGACGGCCAGGCGGAGCGTCTGAAGGACGCGGGTGCCGATGCCTACAACCACAACCTCAACACGTCCGAGGCCACGTACGGCCAGATCACCAAGACCCACACCTACGCGGACCGGGTCGACACGGTGCAGAAGGCGCACGCGGCGGGCCTGTCCGCCTGCTCCGGGCTCATCGCGGGCATGGGCGAGAGCGACGAGGACCTGGTCGACGTCGTCTACTCGCTGCGCGAGCTGGACTCTGACTCGGTGCCGGTCAACTTCCTCATCCCCTTCGAGGGCACCCCGCTGGCCAAGGAGTGGAACCTCACCCCGCAGCGCTGCCTGCGGATCCTGGCGATGGTCCGGTTCGTCTGCCCCGACGTGGAGGTCCGGATCGCCGGCGGCCGCGAGGTGCACCTGCGCTCGATGCAGCCGCTCGCGCTGAACATCGCCAACTCGATCTTCCTCGGCGACTACCTCACCAGTGAGGGCCAGGCGGGCCAGGCCGACCTCGACATGATCGCGGACGCCGGCTTCGAGGTGGAGGGCGCCGGTACGACGACCCTCCCGGCGCACCGCGCGGACGCTGCGGCCGCGGCCGCAGCCCACGGGCCGTGCGGCTCCTCCCCGGCGGAGGCGGGCTGCGGCTCGGCGTGCGGCGGCTGCTCGGGCCACGAGCACGAGGCCGTCCCCGCGCAGGCACCGGCCGAGGCCCGGGCCGAGGCGCCGGGCCAGGCTCCGGCGGGCGAGGTCCGCCCGGACCTGGTGGCGGTCCGCCGACGGGGCGCGGGAACGGACCTCGCCCCCAATGCCTGATCAGCACGCCCCGCTGCCGGCCGCGGAACTGCTCGCGCTGGACCGGCAGCACGTCTGGCACCCGTACGGACCGATGCCCGGGCGGCAGGAGCCGCTGGTCGTCTCCTCCGCCTCGGGTGTCCGGCTGCGGCTGGCCGAGCCCTCGCAGGGGCAGGACGAACTGGTCGACGGCATGTCCTCCTGGTGGTCGGCGATCCACGGGTACAACCACCCGGCGCTGAACGAGGCCGTGACCGAGCAACTCGGCCGGATGTCGCACGTGATGTTCGGCGGGCTCACCCACGAGCCCGCCGTCCGCCTCGCCACCCGGCTGGTCGAGATCACCCCGGTCGGCCTGGAGCACGTCTTCCTCGCCGACTCGGGCTCGGTCTCGGTCGAGGTCGCGGTGAAGATGTGCCTCCAGTACTGGCGCTCCATCGGCCGCCCCGGCAAGACCAGGCTCCTGACCTGGCGCGGCGGCTACCACGGGGACACCTGGACGCCGATGGGCGTCTGCGACCCCGAGGGCGGCATGCACGACCTCTGGTCGGGGATCCTCCCGCGCCAGCTCTTCGCCGACGTCCCGCCGAGCGGCTTCGACGGGCCCGTGGACCCCGCGTACGTGGACCACCTGCGCTCCCTGGTCTCCTCGCACGCGGACGAGCTGGCCGCGGTGATCGTGGAACCGGTGGTCCAGGGCGCGGGCGGCATGCGCTTCCACAACCCGGCCTACCTGCGGGTGCTGCGCGAACTGTGCGACGAGTACGACGTCCTGCTCATCCTGGACGAGATCGCCACGGGCTTCGGCCGCACCGGCGCCCTGTTCGCGGCGGACCACGCAGGGATGACCCCGGACGTGATGTGCCTCGGCAAGTCCCTGACCGGCGGCTACCTCACGCTGGCGGCGACCTTGTGCACGGAGCGGGTGGCGGCCGGGATCTCGCAGGGCGCGGTCCCCGTCCTCGCCCACGGGCCGACGTTCATGGGCAACCCGCTCGCCACGGCCGTGGCGCTGGCCTCGATCGACCTACTGCTCGGCCAGGACTGGCAGCGCGAGGTCAAGCGGATCGAGGCGGGGCTGCTGGAGGGCCTGGCCCCGGCGCGGGACCTGCCCGGTGTCCGGGACGTACGCGTCCTGGGCGCGATCGGCGTGGTCCAGCTGACCCACGAGGTCGACGTGGCCGCGGCCACCCGGGCGGCGGTCCGGGAGGGCGTGTGGGTGCGCCCGTTCCGGGACCTGATCTACGTGATGCCGCCGTTCGTGACGGGCGACGCCGACGTGGCCCGCATCTGCCGCGCGGTGTGCGCGGCGGCGGAGGAGGGCTGACATGACGGTGCTCATGGTCTCGGGCACGGGCACGGAGATCGGCAAGACGGTGGTCACGTCGGCGATCGCGGCCGCCGCGGTGGCGTCGGGCCGCTCGGTGGCGGTCCTGAAGCCGGCCCAGACGGGCATGGAACCCGGTGCTCCGGGTGATGCGGCGGAGGCGGTCCGGCTGGCCGGACCGGCGGTCACGGCGGTGGAACTGGCCCGCTACCCGGAACCCTTGGCCCCGGACACGGCGGCCCGCCGCTCCGGCCTGCCCACGGTCTCGCCGGCAGCCGTCGCAGAGGCCGCGGAGCGGCTCGCCCGCTCCCACGACCTGGTCCTGGTGGAGGGTGCGGGCGGCCTGCTGGTCCGCTTCGACGAAGCCGGCCACACCCTGGCCGACGCGGCCCGCCTGGTCGGCGCCCCCGTCCTGGTGGTCGCCCCGGCGGCGCTCGGCACCCTCAACTCCACGACCCTGACGGCCGAGGCCCTCCGGGCCCGGGGGCTGGAGTCCCCGGGCGTGGTCATCGGCAGCTGGCCGGCGCAGCCGGACCTGGCCTGCCGCTGCAACCTGGCGGACCTCCCGTCGTCCTCGGGACTCCCGCTGCTGGGCGCGGTCCCGGAAGCTTCGGGATCCCTCTCCCCGGAGGCCTTCTGCGCGGCAGCCCCCGGCTGGCTGTCCCCCGCCCTCTCGGGCACCTGGTCCCCGGAGTCCTTCCTGACGGCCTGGCAGCCCTGATCGGGAGCCGGGGTCCGGACTCCTGGCCCGGACCCCGGACCCCGGCCACGCAGCGGCCCGGCGGCGCCCCACGGCACCGCCGGGCCGCTGCGTCCGTGCTCCGTTCCCGGCGCGCTCAGTGCCCACCACGGGGCTCGCGGCAGCCGCCCTCCGCGTAGACCCCGTGTGCCTCCACACTCACCGGCACGCCCAGGCGGCCCGTCACGCACGGTCCGCTCTCGGGGATCGACAGGACGAACGAGAGGTTGCCCGGGCCGGATCCGTACACGTCCCCGGTGTCCAGCTCGTATCCGAGTTCCTTCAGGAGCCGACCGAGGTCCTGAGCCGTCTGCGGTGCGCCCTTCCCGCCGGGGCCGCCCAGCGCCACCTCGATCCGCGCGGCGTGCGCATCACCCCGGCACCGGGCCTGCGGACTGAGCCCGACCTGGCTCTTGTACCCGTGGTTCTCCGCGTACTTGCGCGCCTCCGGGTCCGTGGGCAGGTCGTCCGGCGTGGCCGACGGGGCGGCAGTGTCCATGCCCGCGCACGCCTTGGCCACCTCGGGGAAGAGCGCGTCGTGGCGGGCCACCGCGGCCGCCTCCCGGGCGGCGTGGTCCGGGGTCGGGCTCAAGGACGGCACCGGGGACGGGCCGGCGGCCGCGCCGCTCCCGGACACCTCGGTGCCGCAGGCGGTCAGTACGAGCGCCCCTGCGGCGAGCAGCACGGCGCCGACGGCGGTGGTACGGGAGGTCACTGGGTCTCCGCTTCCTGGGTCGGGCCCCGGCGGCGGGGCGACTCCGATTCCTGCGATCACCCGATTGTCCACATCCGGCGGTCCCGGACTCCTGAGTACGCGTACTCAACCGACCGGCGGACGGCCGGTTTTGCGGGCCTCCCGGACGGGGAACAGCCGGGCAGGGCAACCGCACCCGCCGCCACCCCGCCCCCGGAGGCCCGCCATGCCCGCTCCACATCGCGACCCGGACTCCGTCAACCACCCGCTCTTCGCCCGGTTCTACGCCCGTTTCAGCACCACGGCCGAGACCCGCGGCGGCATCGGCGCCCTGCGCCGCGAGCTCCTGCACGGCGTATCCGGCCGGGTCATCGAGATCGGTGCCGGCAACGGCCTCAACTTCGCGCACTACCCGCGCGCCGTCTCCGAGGTCGTGGCCGTCGAACCGGAGCGGCGGCTACGCCGGCTCGCCGCCGACGCCGCCCTGCGCGCCGAGGTCCCGGTCGATGTCGTGCCGGGTGTCGCCGAGGCACTCCCGGTCAAGAGCGAGGCCTTCGACGCCGCGGTCGCCTCCCTCGTGCTGTGCTCCGTACGGGACCTGCCCCGCGCGCTCGCGGAGCTCCACCGGGTGCTCCGCCCCGACGCCGAGCTCCGCTTCTTCGAACACGGCCGCGCGCCCACCGCCGGCATGGCCGCCGTCCAGCGCACCCTGGACCGGACCGTCTGGCCCCGTCTCTTCGGCGGGTGCCACACCTACCGGGACCCGGCCGCCGCGATCGGGGCCGCCGGATTCCGGTCCGTCTCGTACCGCAGCTTCCGGCTCCCCGAGCGCGGGCCCGCGTTCCCGAGTTCGTACTGCGTGATCGGGTCGGCCCGCCGCGGTCCGGGGTAGGGCTCAGGCGTCGAGCGGCTTGACCCAGCGCGTCCAGTGGTCCTCGGGGTGGTACCCCGCCGCGTCCCACGCCCCGTGCGCCCCCTCGTTGCGGTCCAGCACCATCGCGTCGGCGCGGCGTCCGCCGAGCTCGCGGAACCGTTCCTCCGCGGCGGCCAGCAGCGCCGATCCGATGCCCTGCCGGCGGTGCGCCGGGTGTACCGCGAGCCGGTACAGGTGGCAGCGCCAGCCGTCGAAGCCGGCGATCACGGTGCCGACGAGTTCGCCGCCCCGGCGGGCGAGCAGCAGGGCGCGCGGATCGCGGGCGTGGAGCTGCTCGACCCCGGCGAGGTCGTCACTGATACTCGTTCCCTCGGCGGCGGTCTTCCAGAAGTCGAGCACGGAGGGGAGATCGGCGACCGACGCGGGACCGACATGAAGATCACTCATGGCCGGATCCCATCATCCGGGTGCGCTCCGCCAAAAGCATGAGCCCTCCCCTTTGCCTTTCCTTTACCATGGTGGACAGCAGTCGACCGACCCGAACGAAAGGTGTGAGCGTCCGCCCATGGGCGAGCCCCCCGGTACCCGACATCGCGCAATACCCCTCCTCCTGGCTGATCATGGGACGGAGGTGACCGACCGATGACCGAAGTGCTCCTGCTCCTCGTAGCGCTGCTGCTCTGCCTTGCCTGCGGAGTCTTCGTCGCGGCCGAGTTCTCCCTGACCACCGTCGAGCGCAGCGAGCTCGAACAGGCCGTCGAGCGCGGCGAGCCCGGCGCCGAGAGCGCCTTGACGGCCGTCCGGAGCCTGACGTTCCAGCTGTCCGGCGCCCAGCTCGGCATCACCGTGACCGGCCTGGTCATCGGCATGATCTCCAAGCCCTCGATCGCCGCCCTCCTGCAAGGTCCCTTCGAGGCCGTGGGGCTGTCGGCCGGCGCCGCCTCCTCCGTCGCCCTGGTCCTGGGCACCGTGCTGTCGACCCTCGTCCTGATGGTCGTCGGCGAGCTGGTGCCCAAGAACTGGGCGATCTCGTCCCCACTGGCCATCGCCAAGCGGGTGGCCACCATGCAACGGGTCTTCAGTCGCGCGTTCCGGCCGTTCATCAGCCATCTGAACAGCACGGCGAACCACCTGGTCCGCCGCTTCGGCATGGAACCCGCCGAGGAGCTCGCTTCCGCCCGCACTCCGCAGGAGCTGGTGGCGCTCGCCCGGCACTCCGCCAAGGCGGGCGCGCTGGAGAAGGACACCGCCGAGCTGTTCGTACGGACCCTCAACCTGGCCGACCTGACCGCGGAGAACGTCATGACCCCGCGCGTCCAGGTCACCGCCCTCGACGTGCAGACCACCGCCGAGGACGTGGCGAACGCGACGCTCGCGACCGGCCTGTCGCGCTTCCCGGTCTACCGGGGCAGCCTCGACACCGTCGTCGGTACCGTCCACATCAAGGACGTGGTCGCCCTGCCCGCCGGGGAACGGCACCGCCGCCCCGTCTCCCAGCTGCTGCGCGAACCGCTCCTCGTACCGGAGTCGCTGACCGTGGACCGGCTGCTGGACCTGCTGTCGGGCCGCCGGACGATGGCCGTGGTGATCGACGAGTACGGGGGCACGGCCGGCGTCGTGACCCTGGAGGACATCGTCGAGGAGGTCGTCGGCGAGGTGCGCGACGAGCACGACCCGCACGAGACCGCGGACCTGGCCCCGGCCGGTACGGACGCCTCCGGGCGCCGCCTCTACTCCGCCGACGGAGCCGCGCGCACCGACCAGCTGGAGCGGATCGGACTGCGCGTGCCGGACGGCCCATACGAGACCCTCGCCGGCCTGATAGCGACGGAGCTGGGCCGGATCCCGGCCGTCGGCGACAGCATGGAGCTGGGCGGCTGGCGGCTCGACGTCGTGGACGCGAGCGGGCGACGGGCCGCACGGGTGCTGCTGCACGCGCCGGTCGAGCCGCCGCAAGACAAGGGTGGGGAGGCAGCCCGATGACGGTGCTCCAACTGCTGATCGGCCTGGCGACCCTGGTCGTCAACGCCTTCTTCGTCGGCGCCGAGTTCGCGCTGATCTCGGTGCGGCGCAGCCAGATCGAACCGCACGCCGAGCGGGGCGACCGGCGGGCGCGCGCGGTGCTATGGGCGCTGGAACACGTGTCGGCGCTGATGGCGGCGGCCCAGCTGGGCATCACGCTGTGCACCCTGGTCCTGGGTGTGGTGGCCGAGCCGGCCATCGCCCACCTGCTGACCCCGCTGTTCGACCTCGTGGGCGTGCCGTCGGGGCTGACGCACGCGATCTCGTTCGTGATCGCCCTGGCACTGGCGACGTACCTGCACATGCTCTTCGGCGAGATGCTGCCGAAGAACGTGGCGCTGTCCGAGCCCGTGCGCACCGCACTGCTGCTCGGTCCGCCGCTCGTCACCCTGACCCGGGCGCTGAAGCCGGTGATCTTCGCGGTCAACGCCTTCGCCAACCTCCTGCTGCGACTGCTGCGGGTGGACGTCAAGGACGAGGTCGCGGCGACCTTCACCGACGACGAGCTGGCGCGGATCGTCAAGGACTCCAGCGAGGCGGGACTGATCGACGGCCGGGCGAGCGAGCGGCTGTACGACGCCCTGGAACTGGGCCGGCGGCCGGTCACCGATGTGGTGCTGCCGCTGGACCGGGTCGTCGTGGCCCGGGACGGCATCACGCCGACGGGCCTGGAACAGCTGTCCGCCTCATCCGGGTACTCCCGCTTCCCGGTGATCGACGCGCAGGCCGGGATCCTCGGGTACCTGCACGTCAAGGACGCCCTCGACGCGGACGGGCCGGAGCGGGACGAGTCGTTCCCGGTGTCCGCGCTGCGCCCGATCGCGCAGGTACGAGCGGAGACCCCGCTGGACGACGTGCTGACCGCGATGCGGCGCAGCCGGACGCACCTGGCGGCGGTACTCGGCTCGGGCGGGGCGATGACGGGCCTGGTCACGATGGAGGACGTGCTGCGCGAGCTGTTCGGCCGGCCGGCCTCCGCCTGACGCCGCCGCCACCGCAGTGGTGCCCCGGCCCTACGCGGTCGGGGTACTGCGCGGTAGCATCGCTCCGCCATGGAGATGAATGCGCCTTACACCAGTTTCGTCGCGGTCGGCGACTCCTTCACCGAAGGCATGTCCGACCTGCTGCCCGACGGTTCCTACCGGGGCTGGGCCGACCTGCTGGCCGCCCGCCTCGCGGCGCGCGAGCCCGACTTCCGCTACGCGAACCTCGCGGTCCGCGGAAAGCTGATCGGGCAGATCGCCACGGACCAGGCCCCGGTCGCGGCGTCGATGGGCGCTGACGTGGTGACGCTGGTCGGCGGCCTGAACGACGCGCTACGCCCGAAGGTCGACATGGATCGGGTGCGCGGGCACCTGGAGGAGGCCGTGGGGCTGCTGGCACCCACCTGCAAGACGCTGGTGCTGATGCGCTCTCCGGGCCGCAACGGGCCGGTGATGGACCGCTTCCGTCCGCGCATGGAGGAGCTCTTCGTCATCATCGAGGAGCTCGCCGCCCGGCACGGGGCGCTGGTGGTCGACCTGTACGGGGCCGCCGCCCTCGCCGACCCCCGCATGTGGGACGTGGACCGGCTGCACCTGACGGCCGAGGGCCACCGCCGCGTGGCGGAGGCGGTCTGGCAGACGCTGGGCCTGCCGCCCGAACAGGACTGGCGAACCGAGCTCCCGCCCGCGATACCGCCCGGCTGGGCCGCGCGCCGCTCGCAGGACCTGAGCTTCGCCCGGCAGCACCTGCTGCCGTGGGTCGGCCGCCGGTTGACGGGCCGCTCCTCCGGGGACGGCCGTCCGGCCAAGCGCCCGGAGCTGCTGCCGTACGAGGCCGCCGCGGGCGAGCGTCACTCGTAGCAAGACACAATCCAGGGTGGGGTCCCTACCTGCGTAAACGCACAGCGGCGGCACAAGTAGAATCCCTACACGTGACTGCCAAGCCCCGCATCCCCAATGTCCTGGCCGGCCGCTACGCCTCCGCGGAGCTCGCCGTCCTGTGGTCCCCCGAGTACAAGGTGACGCTGGAGCGGCGGCTGTGGCTCGCCGTGCTCCGCGCCCAGAAGGACCTCGGCATCGACGTCCCGGACGCCGCCCTCGCCGACTACGAGCGCGTCCTGGAGACGGTCGACCTCGCCTCCATCGCGGAGCGCGAGAAGGTCACCCGGCACGACGTGAAGGCCCGCATCGAGGAGTTCAACGCCCTCGCCGGCCACGAGCACGTCCACAAGGGCATGACCTCCCGCGACCTCACCGAGAACGTCGAGCAGCTCCAGATCCGGCTCTCGCTGGAGCTGGCCCGCGACCGTACGGTCGCCGTCCTCGCCCGGCTCGGCAAGCTGGCCGGCGAGCACGCCGAGCTCGTCATGGCCGGCCGCTCCCACAACGTGGCCGCGCAGGCCACCACCCTGGGCAAGCGCTTCGCCACCGCAGCCGACGAGCTGCTGGTCGCCTACGACCGCCTGGAGGACCTGCTGGGCCGCTACCCGCTGCGCGGCATCAAGGGCCCGGTGGGCACCGCCCAGGACATGCTCGACCTGCTGGGCGGCGACGCCGCCAAGCTGGCCGACCTGGAGCAGCGCATCGCCGCCCACCTCGGCTTCGCCCAGGCCTTCACCTCCGTCGGCCAGGTCTACCCGCGCTCGCTCGACTACGACGTGGTCACCGCCCTGGTGCAGCTGGCCGCGGCCCCCTCGTCGATCGCGAAGACGATCCGCCTGATGGCCGGCCACGAGCTGGTCACCGAAGGCTTCAAGCCCGGCCAGGTCGGCTCCTCCGCGATGCCGCACAAGATGAACACCCGCTCCTGCGAGCGCGTCAACGGCCTGATGGTCATCCTGCGCGGCTACGCCTCGATGACCGGCGAGCTGGCAGGCGACCAGTGGAACGAGGGCGACGTCTCCTGCTCCGTGGTCCGCCGCGTGGCGCTGCCCGACGCGTTCTTCGCGTTCGACGGCCTGCTGGAAACCTTCCTGACGGTCCTCGACGAGTTCGGCGCCTTCCCTGCGGTCGTGGCCCGCGAGCTGGACCGCTACCTGCCGTTCCTGGCGACCACCAAGGTCCTGATGGGCGCGGTGCGCGCGGGTGTCGGCCGCGAGGCGGCCCACGAGGTCATCAAGGAGCACGCGGTGGCCTCCGCGCTCGCCATGCGCGAGCAGGGCGCCGAGCGCAACGAGCTGCTCGACAAGCTGGCCGCCGACGAGCGGATGCCGCTGGACCGGGCCCAGCTCGACGCCCTGATGGCCGACAAGCTGTCCTTCACGGGCGCAGCCGGTGACCAGGTCGCCGCGGTGGTCTCCCGTATCGAGGCGATCGCCAAGCAGCACCCGGAGGCCGCCGGATACACGCCGGGGTCGATCCTCTGACCCCCGAAGAGCTGAGCGCCGCCCGTGACCGCGTCCTCCCGGACGTGGTCGCGGGCGGTCTGCGTGTGCTGTTCTGCGGGATCAACCCTGGTCTCCTCTCCGCCGCGACGGGCCATCACTTCGCCCGCCCCGGCAATCGCTTCTGGCCGGTGCTGCACCTGTCCGGCTTCACCCCGCGCCGCCTGGATCCCGCGGAGCAGGAGGAGCTGCTGACCTACCGGCTCGGCATCACCAACGTCGTCGCCCGCGCCACGGCCCGGGCGGACGAGCTGAGCGCCGAGGAGTTCCGCGAGGGCGGCCGCATCCTCACCGCCAAGGTGGAGCTGCTGCGCCCGCAATGGCTGGCGGTCGTCGGGGTCACCGCCTACCGCACGGCCTTCGGCGAGCGAAAGGCCCAGATCGGCTCCCAGGACCGGACCATCGGTTCCACCCGCATCTGGGTGCTCCCCAACCCCAGCGGCCTGAACGCCCACTGGACCGCCGAGTCCATGGCCCAGGAGTACGCCCGCCTCCGCACGGCCGCCGGGGCGACTCCCGAGCCCTCTGAGTCCTAGGGCGGGTCGATCACGGTCACCGCGACCATGAGCTGCGGTGAGTGGTCGGTCCCCCACTGGGCTTCGTAGACGGCGACCCAGCGGTCCTCGGCCCGCCAGAGGTGCAGGTGGTCGCTGGTGTCGCCGATCTCCTGCCACGGCTGCGGCACCTCGCCGGACTCCGTCCGCAGCCGCAGGCTGTCGAGCGTGAACCGGTCGGGCTTCCCCCACCGCTCCTCCAGCCGTTGGACCAGGGCCTCGAACTCGGCGGACACCTGGTCCTCGTGCGCCACACGGTCGGCCGCGTCCTCGTCCCCGTACCACCGGCTGCCGCCCAGCTCGGCGAGGTGGTAGCCGGGCCCGCTGGTGCCCACTTCGGACCTGCCCCGGACGTCGGGGAAGTCACGCGTCCGGAGCCGGTCGATCGTGTCGAGATGCTCTGCCGTGGTCATGCCGTCAGTATCCCGCCGACCACTGACAACTGGCCCTGCGTCACGCGTCCCGCCGGCGCACCGCCAGCCATCCGCCGATCAGGGCAGCCGCCGTCCACAGCGCCATCACCCCGAGCCCGGTCCAGGGCCCCAGGTCTCCGGTCATCTCCTGGTGCATCACCAGCTGCCCGGCGCGGTCCGGCAGGTACTGGGCCACGCCCGCGGCCTTCGCGCCGATGATGAACGACACCATCAGCACGAACGGTATGAGCAGGCTCAGTACGGCCGTCGCGCTGCGCAGCACCGCCGTGAGTCCGGCGGCGAACAGGGTCATGAGCATCAGGTAGAGGCCGCTACCGAAGATCGCGCGGAGGGTGCCCGGGCCGCCCAGCTCCAGAGCGTACGGGCCCATGAACTGCTGGCCCGCGACGAAGGTGACGAGACCGGTGATCTGGCCCATCAGGAAGGCGGCGCCCCCCACCGCGGCCATCTTCGACAGGTAGAAGCGGGTGCGGTTCGGCACGGCGGTCAGCGACGTCCGCACGCCGCCGTTGTGGAATTCGGCGGACAGCGCGTTCGCGCCGAAGGCGATGGCCGCCACCTGCCCGAACAGGAGGCCGTAGTAGGCCGCGAAGAGGGGGTCGTCGCCCATGCTGCCGGCTTCGGCGTCACCTATCAGCGCGGCTGTCAGCGTCTGGATCCCGGCCGTGGCGACCAGGATGGCGATCAGGGCCCCGAAGGTGCCCCGCAGGGAACGTATCTTGATCCATTCCGAGTGCAGAACGGGGACGGTGGGCAGAGCGGCGCTCATGGCGAAGCCTCCTGGAGTGAGCAGGGCAGTGGTCAGGGGGTGGCGGCGAACTGGGCGTGGCCGGCGGTGAGGTCGAGGTAGGCCTGCTCCAGCGAGGCGCGCTCGTCGGAGAGTTCCAGCACGGGGATGCCCTCGCGGGCGGCCATGCTTCCGATCTGCTCCGCCTGTATGCCGTCGACGGTCCATCGCCCGTCTTGTGCGTCGGCCATCTCGAAGCCGTCGCGGGCGAGGGCAGCACGCAGCCGGATGGGGTCAGAGGTGCGAAGGCGCACCCGCGGGGTGCTGCGGGAATCGATGAATTCCTCCATCGACGTGTCGGCCAGCAGTTTCCCCTGCCCCAGCACCACCAGGTGGTCGGCCAGCGCCGCCGTCTCGGACATCAGGTGGCTGGAGACGAGGACCGTGCGGCCCTCGGCGGCGAGGCCCCGCATCAGCTCGCGGATCCAGATGATGCCCTCGGGGTCGAGGCCGTTGGTCGGCTCGTCCAGCAGCAGCACACCGGGGTCACCCAGCAACGCGGCTGCTATGCCGAGACGCTGACGCATACCGAGCGAAAAGGTCTTGATCCGTCGCTTGGCCGCCGAGGCTATCCCCGACTGCTCCAGGACCTCCTCCACCCGGCGCATCGGGATGCGGTTGCCGGCGGCGAGGAAGCGGAGGTGGTCCCGGGCGGTGCGTCCACCGTGAGCCGCCTGGGCGTCCAGGAGGGCACCGACCCGGTGGAGCGGGTCGGTGAACTCCGTGTAGCTGCCGCCGCCGATGGTCGCCGTGCCGGCGGATGCCCGGTCCAGGCCCAGCAACAGGCGCATCGTGGTGGACTTCCCGGCGCCGTTGGGGCCGAGGAATCCGGTGACCCGCCCGGGAAGGACGTCGAAGGAGAGGTGGTCTACGGCCCGGGTCGTGCCGTATTCCTTGGTCAGTTCTCGGATCTCGATCCTGTTCATGGCTCAAGACTCGCCGCCGGCCCCACCCCCTTCCCTCCCCCGTGCGAGGGTGCCATCTCCCCCACGTGGGGGAGACGCGGTCGAGGTGCGCACTGTCACGATGGGGGCATGTACCGACTGCTCCGTGCTCCGCTCCAGCCAGTGACGTACTCACGCTGGGTGCACCTGTGCGTGCCCATCCTGATGCTGGCCGTCTGGATGTTCATAGAGCCCGAGGCTCCGTGGGTCCCCCTGCTGATCGTCATCCCGATGGGGCTGATGCCCTGGATGCGGCTGGCCGAGGGGCTGCAGGCCCGCTTCCTCCTCGCCCCCCACACGGGCGACTCGGTCGACAGCGGTATCAGCACGGTCAAGTCCGTACGGTGGGGCGACCGGTGGCGGACCCTGCTGTGGCTGGAGATACGACTCATCCTGTCACTCGGCGTCATGATCGCGACGGTGTGGCTACCGTTGTTCAGCGTCCAGCTCGTCGCGAACGCGCTCGGGAATCCGCTCCACGGGGACGTCGAACTTCCTTTCACTCCCGAGCGCTGGGCGGCCGCGCTGCTCGCCCCGGTACCGTTGGTCCTGCTGTTCGTCATCGTCGTGTTGCTCGGCGAGCTGATCACGGCGATCGCACGGCGGCTGCTGGGACCTTCGGCGGCGGAGCGCGTCAGCGCGCTGGAGGCTCGTACCGAGCAGCTGCTGGAGCGCACCCGCATCGCGCGCGAGCTGCACGATTCGATCGGGCACGCACTGACCGTGGCGGTGGTGCAGGCGGGGGCTGCACGGGCCGCGGGCAACCCGGAGTTCACGGAGCGGGCATTGTCCGCGATCGAGGAGACGGGCCGTGCGGCTCTGGAGGATCTGGAGCGGGTCCTGCACGTCCTGCGGGAGTCGGCGCAGCCGGCCTCGCAACGGCCGACGCTGGCGGAGGCCGACCGGCTGCTGGAATCGGCCCGGGCTTCCGGCTCGGACGTGGACGCGGAACTGACGGGACCGCTGGAGCAGTTGCCGGGACCCGTCACCCGGGAGGGTTACCGGATCCTGCAGGAGGCGCTCACGAACGTGCTGCGGCACTGCGGTCCCGTCCCGGTGCGGGTCCGGGTGGAGATGGCCGTCGGCAGGCTGGACCTGGAGGTCACGAACCCGCTGCCGGAGCAGCCCGTTCTCATCACCGGCAAGGGGAGCGGGCTGCGCGGGATGCGGGAGCGGGCCGCGCTGCTCGGCGGGGAGGCCGAGACCGGTCCGCACGAGGGCAGTTGGAGAGTGCGCGCACGGCTTCCGCTGGAGCGAATACGCTGATCGGATGCCGGTTACCGTTCTGCTCGTCGATGACGAACCCCTGGTACGCGCGGGCCTGCGTGCCGTTCTGGAGGCCCAGCCCGACATCGAAGTGGTGGGTGAGGCGGCCGACGGGGCCTCCGTCGTGCCGCTCGTCCGTCAGCTGAGGCCGGACGTCGTGGCCATGGACGTGCGGATGCCGCTGCTCGACGGGATCGAGGCGACGCGGGCCGTCCTGCGGACCGTGGACTCCCCGCCGAAGATCCTCGTGGTGACCACCTTCGAGAACGACGAGTACGTGTACGAGGCGCTGCGCGCCGGTGCGGACGGGTTCCTGCTGAAGCGGGCCCGCCCCTCCGAGATCGTGCATGCGGTGCGGCTGGTGGCGGAGGGCGAGACGCTGCTGTTCCCGGCAGCCGTGCGGGCGCTGGCCGCGGAGTACGGGAACCGGCAGGCGCGGGTGGCACTGGAGCGGGCAGCGCTCACCGAGCGGGAGGAGGCGGTGCTGCGGCTGATGTCGCGAGGGCTGACGAACGTCGAGATCGCCCGCGAGCTGATCGTCGGGACCGAGACGGTGAAGTCCCACGTGAGCGCGATTTTGGGCAAGCTGGGGGCGCGGGACCGGACGCAGGCCGTGATCACGGCGTACGAGTCGGGGTTCGTCGCCCCGGCCTGAGGGGAGCAGCCGGTTCCAGCCGATGGGGGGCTGCTTCTCGCCGCCGCCCCGGGGGCGCAGTACGATCCGGCAGACAAGCTCGCTAGCTGGGAGGACACACGTTGGGGCAGCTGACCGGCGGGGATCCCTCTCTGCTCCGGCGCATCAATTCGGCCGTGGTGCTGCGGGCACTGCGGGCGGCCGAATCGCCGACACTCACGGACCTCACCCGGGTGACCGGGCTGTCCCGGCCGACCGTCGAAGGCGTGGTCGAGGGGCTGATCGGGACCGGGCTCGTCGTCGAGGCCGGCGCCGAGGAGGGTGCGCGGCGCCAGGGACGGCCCGCCAGGCGCTACCGCTTCCGGACCGAGGCGGGTCACCTGCTCGGCATCGAGATCGGCTCGCACCGGGTTGCGGTGCTGCTGTCGGGGCTGGACGGGCGGGTGATCGGCGCCGGTACCAAGGAGGTCGCCGAGACGGCGTCCGCCGACGAGCGGTTGGAGCGCGTGCGGGCGGCGGTGGCCGATCTGCTGCGACGCGCCGGCGTACCGCGCGACTCGCTGCGGGCGGTCGGTGTCGGCAGCCCCGGGATCGTGGAGGCGGACGGCACGGTGCGCCTGGGGACGGCCCTGCCGGGCTGGACCGGGCTGCCGCTCGGCGAACGGCTGCGCCGCTCGTTCCGGTGCCCGGTGCGGGTGGAGAACGACGCCAATGCGGCGGCGGTCGCGGAGCACTGGAAGGGCGCGGCCCAGGACACCGACGACGTGGTGTTCGTGATGGCGGGGCTCAGCCCCGGCGCGGGTTCACTGATCGGCGGCCGACTGCACCGCGGGTTCGGCGGGGCGGCCGGCGAGATCGGCGCCCTGCACCTGTTGGGCCGTGACGTCACGCCCGAGAAGCTGCTGTCCACGACCGGCGAGCCGCTGCACCCGCTGGACGAGCAGGCGGTCGCCGAGGTGTTCGCGATGGCCCGGCGTGGCGACGAGCGGGCCGTGGCCGCGGTGGAGCGGTTCATCCAGCGGCTGGTGCACGACGTGGCGGCGCTGGTCCTGGCCATGGATCCGGAGCTGGTGGTGGTCGGCGGATGGGCGGCCGGGCTGAACGGGGTCCTGGATCCCCTGCGCCGGGAGCTGGAGCGGTACTGCCTGCGCCCGCCGCGGGTGGCACAGTCCCTGCTCGGCGAGGCCGCGGTGGCCACCGGAGCACTGCGGCTGGCGCTGGACCACGTGGAAGAAGAGCTCTTCGCGGTGGAGAAGACGGTCACCACCCGCCGCCGCTGACCCCGCCCCGCGGCGACCCACGACCCGCGACCCGCGACCCGCGACCCGCAATGGCGAACGGCCCGCCCCGGGGTGTCCGGGGGCGGGCCGTGGCCGGCAGGTCAGGTCAGGCGGTCAGGAGGCTGCCCGGGCTTCGTGGCTTATCTCCACGTCGCCCGAGTCGCCGAAGGTCAGACGGCAGGTGTCCGCGCGGTACGTGGCGACCGAGACGGCGGCCGTTCCCGCGGCGGTGAAGTAGCGGGTGGTGACCACGAGGACCGGTGCGCCGGGCAGCCGGTCCAGTTCCTTGGCGTCGTCGGCACGCGCCGAGCCGAGCTCCACCGAGCGGTCCTGGCCGTCCAGGGCGAGCCGCTGGAGCTCGCGCAGCACGGCCCGGGCGCGGGCCGGTCCGGACGGGGCGTCGATGGCGGAGAGGCCGGGCACGGAGGCGGCCGGCACGTACAGCAATTCGGCGGCGACGGCCTGGCCGTGGGAGACGCGGGTCCGGCGCACGGTGTGCACGGGCTGGTCGGCGGCGGCGCCGAGGAGCTTCAGGACGGCGGCGGACGCCACGGAGGCTTCGGCCACGTCCACGATCTCCCAGCCGTCGGCGCTCTCTCCGGGCCAGCTGTGCCCCGTACTGCCGACGGCCACGCCGACCCGCGGCGGGGCGACGGTGGTGCCGACGCCGCGCCGGCGCTGCAGCCGGCCTTCGAGTTCGAGCTGTTCCAGGGCCTGGCGCAGGGTCGCACGTGCGACTCCGAAGCGGGCGGCGAGCTCACGCTCGTTCGGCAGGACCTCGCCCACCGCGAAGTCCTGGTCGAGCGCCTCGCTGAGGACGGTCTTCAGGTGCCAGTACTTCGGCTCCGGCACCGTTTCGAGCTGCGTGGTCCCCACCCTGACTCCTCCTGCCATCGCTGCAATCGCCGTGTCCCAGCGGCAGTTCCGCGCCTTTGTTTATTAAAGGTTCCTGCACTATCCCTGCCGACCATAGGGCGGCACACCCCCTTGGTCAAGACCAATCCTCACCCCTTTACCGGGCAGATCGGGCATACGTATCAAGCCGTTCATACGATGTTCTCGCTCACCCGACCCCTCACCCCGACACGCGCCGGAGGCTTGTCCCACCGGGCTACCGGGCGGTAATCATGACGGTAGTCATTACTGACAGCCTGTCTCACACGCGTCCACCCGACGAGGAGCAGCATGACCGCAACGGTCTCCTTCCCGATCGAATCGCCGCTGGGCCCCCGCACCGCCACCGTCGCCTACGAGCGCAAGGGCGCGGGCGTCCCGCTGCTCCTGTTGCACGGCATCGGCCACCACCTCCAGGCCTGGCACCCGGTGACCGACATCCTGGCCGCCGAGTACGACGTGATCGCCGTCGATCTGCCCGGCTTCGGCTCCTCGGCGCCGCTGCCCGAGGGGGTCCCGTACGACCTGGGCAGCTTCGTCCCCGCGCTCGGCGCGCTCTGCGCGGCGCTCGGCGTCGAGCGCCCGCACGTCGTGGGCAACTCCCTCGGCGGGCTCCTCGCCCTTGAGATGGGCCGGAGCGACCTGGCCCGCTCGGTCACGGCGCTGTCCCCCGCCGGGTTCTGGACCGAGGCCGAACGCAGATACGCCTTCGCCACCCTGCGCGCGATGCGCGTCGGCGCGCTCGCCTTGCCCCACTCCACGCTGGAGCGGCTCTCGCGCAGCGCCGCCGGCCGGGCCGCGCTCACCGGCACGATCTACGCCCACCCGGCCCGCCGCTCGCCGGAGGCCGTGGTCGCCGAGACCCTCGCACTGCGCGAGGCCACCGGCTTCGAGGAGACGCTGGCCGCGGGCCGCTCCGTACGGTTCACCTCGGACGTGCCCGGCCTGCCCGTCACCATCGCGTGGGGATCGCGCGACCGGCTACTCCTGCCCCGCCAGGGCGTCCGCGCCAAGCGCACGGTCCCCGACGCCCGGCTGATCCGGCTCCGCGGCTGCGGTCACGTCCCGATGAACGACGATCCCGCGCTGGTCTCCCGCGTGGTTCTGGACACGGTGCGCACGACAACCGGCCAGTCGGCCTGAGCGGCTGACGGCTGTTCATCCACGGTTCGGTTGCGCGACGCGGGCGGGCCGGTGTGCGGCGGCACACTGGTCCGACCCGTCCCCGCCGGCCCCTGGAGACGCTCCGATGGCACCGATTCCGCACTCCCGACGGTCCCTGCTCGGCGGTTCACTCGCCGTTCCGGTGGGCCTCGCCCTGTCCGGCGCGCTCGCCGCGCCCGCGTTCGCCTCACCCGCCACCGCTGCGGCGTTCACCCGCTCCGGGCGCCCGAGCGCGCCGTGGGGCACCCAGTCCGGTGAGATCACCACGCACTCGGCCACCGTCTGGACGCGCTCCGACCGGCCGGCGCGGATGTACGTCGAGACCTCCCCGAGCGAATCCTTCCGCTACGGCGTCCGGCGGCACGGCGGCCCCTTCCTCGGCCCCGCCACCGACTTCACCGGCACGAGCACCCTGCGCGACCTCCCGCCCGGGCAGCAGATCCACTACAGGGTGGTCCTGGCCGACCCGGACGACCCGCGCCGCACCGGAGAACCCGTCCGCGGAACCTTCCGGACCACACCCGTCTCCCGCCGCCACGACGTGCGCTTCCTGTGGTCGGGGGACCTCGCGGGCCAGGGCTGGGGCATCAACCCGGACCTCGGCGGCTACCGCGTCTTCGACGAGATGCGCCGGCTGGACCCCGACTTCTTCCTGTTCAGCGGGGACACGATCTACGCCGACGGGCCGATCCAGGCCTCCGTCCCCCTGCGCGACGGCAGCATCTGGCGCAACGTCACCACCGCGGAGAAGGCGAAGGTCGCCGAGACGCTCGACGAGTTCCGCGGGAACTTCCGCTACAACCTGCTCGACCACAACCTGCGCGAGTTCAACGCCCAGGTGCCGGTCCTCGCCCAGTGGGACGACCACGAGGTGCGCAACAACTGGTACCCCGGCCAGGTGATCGACGACCCCCGCTACACCGTGCGGGACGTCGACACCCTCGCCGGCCGCGCCCGCCAGGCCTTCGGCGAGTACTTCCCCGTCACCGACCTCCGGGGCGGTCGCGCGGAGGGCCGGATGTACCGGGTGATGCGGTACGGGCCGCTGCTCGACGTCTTCGTCCTCGACATGCGCACCTACCGCGACGCCAACTCCCCCGGCCGCCAGAGCGTGGACCCCGTCGGCATCCTCGGCCCGGAGCAGCTGGCCTGGCTCAAGCGGGAACTGTCCCGCTCGCGGGCCACCTGGAAGGTCATCGCCGCCGACATGCCGCTGGGCATCGTCGTGCCTGACGGGACCGCGAACTTCGAGGCCGTCGCGCAGGGCGACCCGGGCGCCCCGCTGGGCCGCGAGCTCCAGATCGCCGAACTCCTGCGCCACATCAAGCACCAGCGCATCACGGGCACGCTGTGGCTCACCGCCGACGTCCACTACACGGCCGCGAACCACTACGCCCCCGAGCGGGCCGCGTTCGCCGACTTCGCACCTTTCTGGGAGTTCGTCTCCGGTCCGGTGGGCGCGGGCGGGTTCCCGGCCGGGAAGCTCGACGCCACCTTCGGACCCGAGACCGTGTACGTTCAGTCGGCTCCGCTCGCGAACATGTCGCCGTCCGAGAACCCTCCGTACTACGGGGAGGTCGAGATCGACGGCGAAGGCGGTGAGCTCACCGTCCGCTTGCGGCGCCAGGGAGGCGGCGTACTCTTCGCCACCTCGCTACAGCCGGGACGTGTGGGCCAATAGGGAGAGCTGATTCGCGAACCGGCCGCGAAACCGGGCCAAACCGGCCTAAACCGGCCAGACGGATACTTAACCAGTCGGTCACAGACCGTTCGTGATCACGCAACACCCCTGCGTCACAGTGGCATGCATGACTGAACGCAACCACACCCCCGCCCAGCGCTCCCACCGCCACCACTGGCGCCGCGACGTCGTCGAACTGGCCGCCCTGTTCTGCGCCGTCGCGGTCGCCGACGGCATCGCCAATCTCGTCGCGCACGGCCCCGAGGGCCCGATCCTGCTCGTCGCCTCCGCCGTGGCACTCCTGGTCACGGCGGCGTTCCACACCTGGTGGGCACGGCGCCACAGCCATGCGCCGCCCCTGAGGACAGCGCCGTCCGATCCGACCCCGCGCGGTGCGGCCCCGGCGGCCGAGCCCACGACGCAGAACGCGTCGGAGACGGCGACCGCCGCCACCACCTCCCTGTGGCGGATGCGGACGACCGTACGGGACGAGCCCGGCAGCCTCGCCGCGATCTGCACCGCGCTCGCCCACCACGACGTGGACATCCTCACCCTGCAGACCCACCCGCTCCCCGAGGGCGGCACCGTCGACGAGTTCCTGCTGCGCTCCCCGCAGCGGCTGCCCTCCGCCGACCTCACCCGCGCCGTCGCCGGGGCCGGCGGCCACAGCACCTGGGTCGAGCGCGCCGACGCGCACGACCTGGTCGACACCCCGACCCGCGTCCTGGGCCTCGCCACCCGCACCGCCCTGGACGCCGCCGAGCTGCCCCTCGCGCTGCGCCAGCTGCTCGGCCGCTGCACCATCCACTCGATCCCGGCCACCACCCTCTCCGGCCGCCCCAACGCGGGCGCCGACGCCCCGGTCGAGGGCGTCCTGGAGGCGACCGTGATGCGCCTGCGCGACCCGTCGGGCGGAGCCATCACCGTGGAGCGCCCCTACCTGCCCTTCACCCCGACCGAGTTCGCCCGGGCCCGCGCCCTCGTCGAGCTCGACGCCCGTCTCGGGCCGCGCGTTCCGCGCAGCCAGGACGTGCTGACGCTGCCCGAGGGCAAAGAGATCACCGTGCGCCGTGCCGACGGCTCCGACCTCGCCGCCGCCCGCGCGATGCACGACCGCTGCTCCGAGCGCACCCTCGGCCTGCGCTACCACGGGCCCGTCGCCGACGCCGACCGCTACCTCGCCCATCTGCTGAGCCCCCGGTTCGGCCGCACCCTCGCCGCAACCACCGCGTCCGGCAGGCTCGTCGCCCTCGGCCACCTGCTGTGGGACGGGGACGAGACCGAGGTCGCGCTCCTGATCGAGGACGACTGGCAGCGCCGCGGGATCGGCACCGAACTCCTGGGCCGCCTGATCGCGATGGCCGTCGAGGCCGGCTGCGACAGCGTCTACGCCGTCACCCAGGCCTCCAACACCGGCATGGTCGCGGCCATGCGGGGACTGGGCCTGCCCCTCGACTACCAGATCGAGGAGGGCACCCTGGTGATCACGGCCCGGCTGGACGCCACGCCGGTCGTCTCCCGGGTCCCGTACGAGCTACCGCGGGCGGAGCAGCCGTACGGGCAGCGCAACCACGGGCGCTGAGGCCCGGCGCAGCGGGATCCGGCCGGTCGGCGTGAACTCACCCCCGGCCGACTCCTGTTGACGGTGCGCGAGCGCAGGTCCGGTCCGCTGCTTCGGTGCACGTCAGGAGGCTGACAGCGAACGCTGATGACGCGGGGCCGTCCGCCGTACGAAGATGGCCGCATGTCAGAGACCCTTCGCAGCGACAGCGCTTCCCGGCTGCCCCGCCAGGTCGCCGACGCATACGTCGACGACCTCATCGCCATCGATCCGATCACGGGCACCTACCTCGGTGTCGCCGCGAGCTCCAGTCGGCTCCCGGACTTCTCCCCGGCCGGCCGTGCGGCCGCAGCCGACCTGTCCCGCTCCACCCTCGCCCGCCTCGATGCCGCCGAGCGGTTGCCCGGCGCGGACAGTGACGTCGAGCGCCGCTGCGCCCGCCTGCTGCGCGAGCGCCTCACGGCCGAACTCGCCGTGTACGAGGCGGACGAGGACCTGCGCGCCGTCAGCAACATCCACTCGCCCGCGCACTCCGTCCGCGAGGTCTTCACCCTGACCCCGGCCGACACGGACGAGGAGTGGGCCGCGATCGCCGAGCGGCTGCGCGCGGTCCCCGCCTCGCTGGCCGGCTACCGCGAGAGCCTCGAACTCGGCCTGGACCGCGGCCTGTACGGGGGCCCGCGCGCCACCGCCACCTTCATCGGCCAGCTCGCCACCTGGGTGGGCGAGGACGGCGAAGGCGACAGCGGCGGCGAGGGCTTCTTCGGCGCTTTCGTGTCCCACGGCCCGGAGTCGCTGCGCTCCGAGCTGGAGGAGGCAGCCGCCGGTGCGACCGCGGCCCTCACCGAGCTCCGCGACTGGATGCGCGACGTGTACGCGCCCGCCGTCGCCGGCGCGCCGGACCCGGTGGGCCGCGAGCGCTACGCCCGCTGGTCGCGGTACTTCAACGGCACGGACCTCGACCTGGACGAGGCCTACGCCTACGGCTGGTCGGAGTACCACCGACTGCTCGCCGAGATGAAGGCCGAGGCGGCCAAGATCCTGCCGGGCGCGGGTCCTTGGGAGGCACTGAAGCACCTCGACGAGCACGGCACCCACATCGAGGGCGTGGACGAGGTCCGGGCCTGGCTCCAGGGCCTCATGGACGAGGCCATCGAGAACCTCGACGGCACGCACTTCGAGCTCGCCGAGCGCGTGAAGCGGGTGGAGTCCATGATCGCTCCGCCGGGCGGGGCGGCGGCCCCCTACTACACGAACCCCTCGGAGGACTTCTCCCGTCCGGGGCGCACCTGGCTGCCGACGATGGGCCAGACCCGCTTCCCGGTGTACGACCTGGTCTCCACCTGGTACCACGAGGGCGTTCCCGGCCACCACCTCCAGCTCGCGCAGTGGACGCACGTCGCGGACCAGCTCTCGCGCTACCAGTCCACCGTCGGCTGGGTCAGCGCCAACTGCGAGGGCTGGGCGCTGTACGCGGAGCGCCTGATGGACGAGCTGGGCTACCTCAAGGACGCCGAGCAGCGCCTGGGCTACCTGGACTGCCAGATGATGCGCGCCGCGCGGGTCATCGTGGACATCGGCATGCACCTGGGCCTGGAGATCCCGGCGGACTCGCCGTTCCACCCGGGCGAGCGCTGGACGGTGGACCTGGCACAGGAGTTCTTCGGGCTGCACAGCGGGCGGCCGGCGGACTTCGTCGAGAGCGAGGTGACCCGCTACCTGTCGATGCCGGGACAGGCGATCGGCTACAAGCTGGGCGAGCGGGCCTGGCTGCTCGGCCGGGACAACGCCCGTGCCGCACACGGAGACTCCTTCGACCTGAAGGCGTGGCACATGGCGGCGCTGTCGCAGGGTTCGCTGGGTCTGGACGACCTGGTGGACGAGCTGTCGAAGCTCTGATCCAGGGCCGGCACGCGTACGGGCCGCCCGCTGCTTGCGGAGCGGGCGGCCCGTACGGGCTACGGCGCGGAACGGGAACTGCTGAACCGGAACTGCTGAAAGCGAACTGCGGAACGGGAACGTCAGCAGCCGCAGTCGTCGGAGTCGGTGGGCGCGGTCAGCGGGTCCGCCTCGGTGCGCTGCTGGTTGCCCTGCCAGGTCTCGACCTCGAAGCCCTCGCGGATCCAGTACTCGATGCCGCCGAGCATCTCCTTGACCTGGAAGCCGAGCTGGGCCAGGGCGAGGGCGGAGCGGGTGCCTCCGTTGCAGCCGGGGCCCCAGCAGTACGTGACGACGGGCAAGCTCTTGTCGAGGAGCTGCCCGGCCTGCTCTGGGATGAGCGCGGTCGGCAGGTGGATCGCGCCGGGCACGTGGGCCTGGTCCCAGGCCGGGGTGGAGCGGGAGTCGATCAGCTGGAAGCCGAGTTCGGCGCCCTGTTCGCGGTGGGCCTTGAAGGCGGCGGCGACATCGGACACGTCCGCGTGGAAGGCGAGGCTCGCGGCGAAGTAAGCAGCGGCCGCCGCCGGGGTGGCGGGGGGCACCCGGAGCACGGGGTTGGTCGTGGCGTCCGGTGCTGCGGTGTTCTGTGTCGTCATCATGGCTCTGAATCTACGAGCCGCTGATCATCTCGGGAAGTGCCATTCCCCGGCTTTCCTCTTGTTCGGCCGGGGTTTCCACTGCTACATCTGGTCCATGACCGACTATTCCCCTGACGCCACCGACTGGCGCATCCTGACGGCCCTCCAGGAGGACGGTCGGGCCAGCTTCGCCGAGCTCGCGCGCGCCGTCTCCATGTCCGCGAGCGCGGTCACCGAGCGGGTGCGCCGCCTGGAGGACGCGGGCGTGATCACCGGGTACACCGCGGTGGTGGACCCGGAGAAGCTGGGCAAGTCCATCCTGGCGCTGGTGCGGCTGCGCTATCCGCACGGCAACTACAAGCCGTTCCACGACCTGCTGGAGGCCACCCCGGAGATCCTGGAGGCCCATCACGTCACGGGCGACGACTGCTTCGTGCTCAAGGTCGCCGCCCGTTCGATGGGGCACCTGGAGGAGGTCGCGGGCCGGATCTCGGGCCTCGGAGCCGTCACCACCAGCATCGTGTACTCCTCGCCTCTGTCCCGGCGCCCGCTCAGTCCGTGAGGGCCGCAGTGCGGTGGCGCACGACGGAGCCGCCGCGCTGTTTCACGATCTCCAACTGGGCCTGGACACGGGTCCGCAGATCGGCGACGTGGCTCACGATGCCGACGCTGCGGTCGCGTTCGCGCAGCGAGTCCAGTACGTCGAGCACCTCGTCCAGCGCCTGGTCGTCGAGGCTGCCGAAGCCCTCGTCGATGAACAGGGTGTCCAGTCGCATGCCGCCCGCCTCGTCGGTGACCACGTCGGCCAGGCCGAGGGCCAGCGCGAGCGAGGCGAAGAAGGTCTCGCCGCCCGACAGCGTGGCGGTGTCCCGCTCGCTGCCGGTCCAGGAGTCCACCACGTGCAGCCCGAGGCCGGACCGCCCGCGTCCGCTCGCCTTGGCGTCGGAGTGGACGAGCGTGTACCGGCCGCCGGACATCCGCAGCAGCCGCACCGTCGCGGCGGCCGCCACCTGCTCCAGGCGGGCGGCCAGGACGTACGCCTCCAGCCGCATCTTGCGCTCGTTGTCCGCGGAGGTGCCCGCGGTCAGTCCCGCCAGCCGGGCCACCCGGTCGTACGCCTCGCGCAGCGGGCCCAGCGCCCGAAGCTCCTGCTCGGCCTGCCGGGACAGCCGGTCCAGCTCCGCGCAGCGCACCCGCGCGGCGTCGAAGGCCGAACCGGCCGAGCGCAGCCGGGCCGCGGCCCGTTCGGCGGCGGCCTGCGCGGCCTCCGGGCCGGCCGGGGGCAGGGCCGCCGCGGCGGCGGTGTCGCGCTCGCCGTGCCGGTCGGCCAGCATGGCCTCCTCCGCCTGCCAGGCATCCGTCCGGTGCTGGAGCGCGGTGCGTTCGTAGTCGGGCAGGACCGCGTCGGCGGCGACCTCGACGGTGTCGAAGCCCGCCTTGAAGGCGGCGTCGGCGAGTTGGTCGTCGGCCTCCTTGAGCCGGGCGGCGGTGACTTCTGCCCGGCGCAGCGCGGCGGCGGCGCCGGTGACCATCCGGACCCGGTCCTCCAGGGTCCGGGCGCGGGCCGCGACCGTGGGCGCGTCGCCCCGTACGACGGCCAGCTCGGCCTCCAGCGCGGCGTGTTCCTGGTCCAGGGCCTCGCGGCGGGAGGCCCTGGCGGCGGCCCGGCGCTCGGCGTCGAGCCGGTCGGAGCTGCGTACGGCGTGCTCGCGCTCGGCGCCGGCCAGCCGCTCCCGGGCGGCGTGCAGTCCGGCGGCCGCGGCGTGGGCGGCGGCGTGCCGGGAGCTGAGGTCCGAGGTCAGCGCGATGAGTTCGTCGGTGGTGGCCTCCCCGGCGGCGGCCGCTGCCTCGGCCCGGGCCTCCCGGACTGCGGCGAGCGTGCGTTCGACGGCCGCCCTGCGCGCCTCGGCCCGCTCGGAGCCGGCATGGGCGGCGTCCTCGGCGGCCCGGTCCACGTGCCCGGGGGCCGGGCGCGCCGGAGCGGGGTGCTCCGCCGATCCGCAGACGGTGCAGGCCTGCCCCGCCACGAGCCCCTCGGCGAGCTCGGCGGCGATCCCGCGCAGCCGGGCCTCCTTGAGCTCCAGCCAGCGCTCCCGGGCGGCGGTCGACTCCTCGCGTACGGAGAGCAGTTCGCCCTCGGCGCGCTGCGCGTCGGCGTCCAGCGCATCCCGGCGCCGGGCGGCGTTCAGGTGCAGGCGGGCCGGCTCCAGCCGGCCGGCGAGCTGCTCGGCCAGCGTCGCGGCCTGCTGGGCGGCGTCGACCCGATCGGCCAGGGCGGTCCGGGTGGCCTCCCAGCGGGCGAGCCAGTCGGCGGACTCCCGCAGCTGCTCCTCGGCGTCGCGGGCCTCCCGCTCCAGGGTGGCCCGCTCGCGGCCGATCTCGGCGCTGCGCTGCTCGGACCGCCGGGCCGCGCCGAGCGCGCCGAGGTCCCCGCGCAGCCGCTGCTCGACGGCGGACAGCTGCTCGGTGCCCGCCCCGGCGAGGGCCGGGGGGAGCTGCGCGCGGGCGGCGGCCTCGGCGTGGGCGGCGGTCAGGTGGGCGGCTGACGCGGCGCCGCGCAGTTCCAGGGCGGGGGCGACCAGGGCGCCGCGGCGGGCCTGGTCCAGCAGGGCGCGGACGCGTTCGCGCTCGGGACCGGCCTCGGCGAGCAGGGCGGTGCGGCGGGCCGTTTCGGCGTGCCTGCGCTGGAGGCGGTCGAGCTCCCGGGCTTCTTCGGCCGCCCGCCGGGCGGCGGCGTGCCGGCCCTCGACGGCGGCGAGTGCCCACTCGGTGACCGTCAGGCGCTCGCGGGCCGCGCAGCGGGCGACGGCGGCCCAGGCCCGGATCGCACCGGCCAGTCCGGGGTCGCCGGGCTGGTGTCCGGGCAGCGGCCAGGCCCGCAGGTCGGCGCTGTCCCCGGCCGCTTGGGCGATCCGCTGGGCGGTGCCGAGCACCTTCTCGTCGCCGGCCCGGACCTTGGCCTCGGCGGCTCGGCGGCGCTCGGCGAGCAGTGCCTCGACGGCGGCGAAGCGGCGGGTGTCGAAGAGCCGGCCCAGCAGCCGGCCCCGCGCCGCCTCGTCGGCCCGCAGGAAGCGGGCGAACTCGCCCTGCGGCAAAAGCACGACCTGGCAGAACTGCTCGCGGCTCATGCCGAGCAGCTGCTCGATCTCCTCGCCGATCTCCTGGTGGGAACGGCTGAGGGCGAGCCAGCGTTCCCCGTCGTACTCGCGCAGCCAGCTCTGCGCCTTGTCCTTGGTGGTGCCGGTGCCGCGCTTCTTGGGGCGGTCCTGCTCGGGGCGGCGGGTGATCTCCAGGCGCCGTCCGCCGGCGGTGAGTTCGAGGGTGACCTCGGTCGGGGTGGCGGCGTCCGCGTGGTCGCTGCGCAGGCTGGTGCCGGGGGCCTGGCGGGGGCCCGGCACCGATCCGTACAGGGCGTAGCAGACGGCGTCGAGGACGGAGGTCTTGCCGGCGCCGGTGGGGCCGTGGAGCAGGAAGATCCCGGCGCCGGACAGCGCGTCGAAGTCGATCTCCTGGGGTGCGGCGAAGGGCCCGAAGGCGGTGATCCTGAGCCGGTGCAGCCTCATCGGCGGGTCTCCTGCCGGGTGTCGTCCGCGCGTACGTCCTCGAAGGCGCCCTGGAGGACGGCCCGTTCGGCTTCGTCGGCGACGCCGCCGCCGCGCACGTGGGCGACGAAGTCCTCGGCGATCTCCTGGTCGCTGCGGCCCTTGAGGCGCTGGGCGTACGAGGCCCCGCCGGCCTCCTCGCGGCCCTCGGGGTCGAAGGCGAGGCTGAGGGTGTGCGGGAAGCGGGCGGCGAGCCGGGCCATGGGGTCCTCGGGCCGGACCGGGTCGGTGAGGGTGGCCTCGATCCAGGAGCCCTCGTACACGGCGTACGCGGACTCCTCCAGCAGCGTGTCGAGCCGCCCCCGGATCCGGGCGAGCGGCCGCGGGACAGGGGTGTCGACGCGCTCGGCGGTGATCTCCCCGGTCGGGCCGAGGTCGATCAGCCACATGGTCTTGCGGTGGTCGGCCTCGGAGAAGGAGTAGGCGAGCGGGGAACCGGAGTAGCGGACCCGTTCGTTGATCGTCTGACAGCCGTGGAGGTGGCCGAGGGCGGCGTAGTCCACCCCGTCGAAGACGGCGGCGGGAACGGCCTCGACCCCGCCGACGGCGATGTCGCGCTCGCTGTCGCTGGCCTGCCCGCCGGTGACGAAGGCGTGGGCGAGGACGACGGAGCGGGTGCCGGGGGCGCGGGCGGCGAGATCGGCCCGGACGAGGTCCATGGCCGCGCCGAGGACGGCCTCGTGGCTGACCCTGCCCGCGCCGAACCGGTCCTTCACCAGGGCGGGCTCCAGGTACGGCAGTCCGTACAGCGCCACGTCCCCGTGCGCGTCGGCCAGCACCACGGGCTCGGCGCAGCCGTCGGGGTCGGTCCGCAGGTGGATCCCGGCCCGGCCGATGAGCCCGGCGCCGACGCCGAGCCGGCGGGCGGAGTCGTGGTTCCCGGAGATCATCACGGTGGGCACGCCCAGGTCGGCGAGCCGGTGCAGGGCCCGGTCGTACAGCTCGACCGCGGGCAGCGGGGGTACGGCCCGGTCGTAGACGTCGCCGGCGACGAGGACGGCGTCGACCTCGTGCTCGCGGACGGTCTCGACCAGGTGGTCGATGAAGGCGGCCTGGGCGCCGAGCAGGTTCACGCGGTGGAAGGACCGGCCGAGGTGCCAGTCGGAGGTGTGCAGGAGCCTCACTCGCCGGCCCCGCCGGACGTCGCGCCGCACATGTTCTTCCGTCCCCCTGGTCGTCGTGGTCGTCCTCGCCGCCTCCCGCTCGCCGAGCCCCTCTACGCTAACGCGTCGTCGGGGCCCCCGGGCCCGTCCCTCAGGACGCGTACGTCTCTCCGCCGAGGGTGAGGGTGGCGCTGCCGGCCGTGCTGTCGGCGAGCCAGGCCTCGAAGGCCGGCAGGTCCGCCTCCGGCAGGGCGACCTCGATCTCGACCGCGGCCCCGTAGCGCAGGTCCACCACGGTCCGGCCGGTGGAGCGCAGGTCGTTCTGGGTCTTGCCGGCCCGCTGGTGGTCAACGGTGACGGTGGCCAGCCGGTAGCGGCGGCGGGTGAGGGTGCCGAGTGCGTCGAGCGCCTCTCCGACGACGCCGCCGTAGGCCCGGATCAGGCCGCCGGCGCCGAGTTTCACGCCGCCGTAGTAGCGGGTGACCACGGCCACGGCGTAGCGGATGTCGCGGCGCATCAGCATCTGGAGCATGGGCACCCCGGCGGTGCCGCCGGGTTCGCCGTCGTCGCTGGCCTTCTGAACCGAGGCGTCGGCCCCGATGACGTACGCGAAGCAGTTGTGCGTGGCGGTGTGGTGCTCCTTGCGGACGCGCGCGATGAACTCCTGCGCTTCCTGCTCGGTCGCCGCGGGGGCGAGCGAGCACAGGAAGCGCGAGCGGTTTATCTCCGCCTCGTGCACGCCCTCGCGGGCCACCGTCACGTACTGGTCTGCCTTCACCGCTCCACCCTACGGGGAATCGGACATGTGTCCTTTCGGTTGATCCCGGATGCGGCCCGGCGCACCGGGCCGCATCGGCAAGGCAACAGGAGGCGGCACCCGTGCACGGCGACCCGGCAACCATCCGCAAGATCCTCACCGAGCTCGGCGACACCTGGGCCGTGGTGGGGCTGTCCAACAACCGGGACCGGGCGGCCTACGGGGTGGCCCGTACGCTCCAGCGGTTCGGCAAGCGCGTCGTTCCCGTGCACCCGAAGGCGGAGACGGTCCACGGCGAGCAGGGGTACGCCTCGCTCGCGGAGATCCCGTTCGAGGTGGACGTGGTGGACGTGTTCGTGAACAGCTCCCTCGCCGGTGCGGTCGCCGACGAGGCGGTGGCCGCGGGCGCGCAGGCCGTCTGGTTCCAGCTGGACGTGATCGACGAGGACGCCTACGCACGCACCCGCGAGGCCGGTCTGGACATGGTGATGGACCGCTGCCCCGCTATCGAGATCCCGGCGCTGTAGCCGGACCCTGCACGCGGTCGACGGGCGGGATGGAGACGGCCATGGTCATCTCCATCGGGCCGGGGCCGTCGTTGCGGTAGGTGTGCGGGAGGTTCGCCTCGAAGGAGACCGCCCCGCCCGCCGGAACCGCGTACCGCTCGTCGGCGACGAGCAGCGTCAGCTCCCCGGCCGTGACGTGCAGCATCTCGAAGGTGCCGGCCGGGTGCGGGTCGGAGTCCGTCCCGTCGCCCGGCTCCAGCCGGTAGGTCCACATCTCCACCGGTCCGCGCCGGTCGTCGCCGAGCAGCATGCTGGCGCCGCTGCCCGCGTCGGTGGACCACATCCGCACCCCCTGGCCGGGCAGCACGACGTGCACCTGCGGGGTCCGGTCGTGGTCCAGCAGCGTGGTGATGCTCACACCCAGGGCGTCGGCCAGTTTGACCGTGGTTCCGACGCTGGGGTTCGTACGGGCCTGCTCGATCTGGATGATCATGCCGCGGCTCACTCCCGCGCGGGCTGCCAGCGCGTCCAGGGTGAAACCGCGCTCGCCGCGCCACCGCTTGAGGTTCCGGCCGAGGGCCTGGGTGAGCTGTTCGAGGTCCGACACCGTTCCGTCCCCACTACTGGCGTCCAATATTTTGACTGGCGCAGTCCAATGCACTGCACTAACGTGCGTTGTACTCCACGCTGCACTCCACCGTTCACTGCACTGTACTGCGAGGCCCCTGCCATGACCGCCCTCTTCGCCCTGGCCACAGCAGTGCTGTGGGGTCTCGCCGACTTCGGCGGCGGGCTACTGACCCGCCGGCTCCCGGCGCTCATGGTCGTCGTGGCCTCCCAGGTCCTGGCCGTCATCGCACTCGGCGCGGTCGTGCTGGGCACCGGGGCCTGGCGGGAGGCCGGGCCCCAGCTGTGGTTCGCGGTCGCCGCGGGCCTCGTCGGGCCGGTCGCCATGCTCAGCTTCTACAAGGCGCTCGCGCTCGGTCCGATGGGCGTGGTCTCGCCGCTCGGCTCGATCGGCGTGGTCGTACCCGTCGCGGCGGGGCTGGCACTGGGCGAACGCCCCGGGCTCGGCCAGTTCGCAGGGATCGCGGTGGCCGTCGTGGGCATCGTCCTCGCAGGCGGACCGGAGCTGCGCGGCGCACCCGTACAGCGCCGGGCGGTCGTGCTCACCCTGACCGCCGCGTTCGGCTTCGGCGCGGTGATGGCCCTGATCGCGCACGCCTCCACCAGCGTCACCGGGCTCTTCCTCGCCCTGTTCGTCCAACGGGTGACCAACGTGGCCGCGGGCGGCGCGGCCCTGTGGGTCCGGGCCCGGCGCGGCAGCCCGGCCCTGCCCGCGGGGACCGGCCCGCGCATCCTGTGGGGACTGCTGCCCGCGCTGGCCTTCGTCGGCCTGGCCGACGTCGCGGCGAACGGCACCTACTCGATCGCCGCCCAGAACGGTCCGGTGACCGTGGCCGCCGTCCTCTCCTCGCTCTACCCGGTCGTCACCGCGTTCGCCGCCTTCGTCGTGCTCAAGGAGCGGCTGCGGACCGTGCAGGCGGCCGGCGCCGGCCTAGCCCTCGCCGGCACGGTCCTCCTCGCGGCCGGCTAGCCGGAGTCGCGGTCAGGCGGGTTCCGGAGCGGCATCGACCGGGCACTGCTCGGCCTCCACCAGCTGCGCCACCGCGCGCAGCTGCTCCGGAGTCACCCCGTCCGGGATCGGCACCGGCGCCGGGGTGCGCAACGGCGGCTGCCAGCCCGTCTCGGGCTGCCACCGGCGGACGATCCGCGCGGGCGCCCCGGCCACCACGGCGTGGTCCGGCACCTCGCCCCGTACGACGGCCCCCGCGGCCACCACCACGTTGCGGCCCAGCCGGGCCCCCGGCAGGATCACCGCGCCCGTGCCGAGCCAGCAGCCGGGGCCGATCTCCACGGGGGCGCTGCGCGGCCACTGCTTGCCGACGGGCTCGTGCGGATCGTCGTAGCTGTGGTTCGTCGAGGTGATGTAGACCCCGGGGCCGCAGAAGGTGTCGTTCCCGATGGTGATCCGGGTGTCGGCTATGACGTGGGTGTCCCGGCCGAGGACCACGCCGTTGCCGAGGACCAGCACCGGCTCGGTCCCGAGGTCGAGGCCCGGCATCATCCCGGCGGTCAGCGTGACCTGCTCGGCGATGATGCAGTGCTCGCCGAGGCGGATCCACGGCTCGCCGAAGACCGTGCCCTGGGGGAAGGCGAGGCGGGTGCCGTTCCCGATCGCGCCGAAGCGCAGCCGGCCGGGGGTCTGCGCGGTCACCGCGCCGGCCCGCTGCATCCAGCGCCACCCGGCGTGGACCGCGCGGCTGGCGAGCCTGCGGCGCAAGGACGTCAGGGCCGTTACGGCCGGCAGGGATGAGAACGTGTTCTGGTTCTTCGGCACCGGCTCACCGTAACGCGCCGGACGCCCGGAGCGCGCCGTGATCTTCACCCCATCGCCGGATGTGCGGGATGCGTGCCCTACCGTGCCGGTAGCGCGGCACGGCACGGCAGACACAGGACTGGGGAAGAGAACATGACGTATCAGGCGGACCAGGGCCAGGCACTCGTCGCGGGCGTGGGCGGCAAGAGCCCGCAGATCGACCCCACGGCCTTCACCGCGCCGACATCGGTCGTGGTCGGCGACGTCACGATGGCCGCGGGCGCGAGCATCTGGTACTCGGCGGTGCTGCGCGCCGACTGCGGCCCGATCTCCCTCGGTGCGGACAGCAACGTGCAGGACAACTGCACGCTGCACGTCGACCCCGGCTTCCCGGTCTCGATCGGCGAGCGCGTCTCCATCGGACACAACGCGGTGGTGCACGGCTGCACCGTCGAGGACGACTGCCTCATCGGCATGGGTGCCACCGTCCTCAACGGTGCGGTGATCGGTGCCGGCTCGCTGGTGGCCGCGCAGGCGCTGGTCCCGCAGGGCATGGTCGTCCCGCCCGGGTCGCTGGTCGCGGGCGTGCCGGCCAAGGTGCGGCGGGAGCTGACCGACGAGGAGCGCGAGGGCATCAAGGTCAACGCCCTGATGTACGCGGACCTGGCGAAGCAGCACCGCGCGGCCGTCCAGCCCGCGCGGTAGCCGGCCGGCCCGGGGAGCAGTCGCCGGCCCGGGGGCTGACGTACGGCCCGGGGAGCCGGCCGCTATTCGGCCGCGGCCGACTCCGCCACGGCGGCCGCCCCCGCGGCCGCCGCCTTCTTCATCCGGCTGCGCAGCACCAGCGTCACGGTGAGGCCGATCAGCAGGGCCACCACCAGCGCGACCCAGGAGAAGCCCTTCAGCCACGGTTCAGCGACGATGCCGATCGAGTAGATGACGGCGGTGGTGCCGCCCGCCCAGAGGATTCCGCCGAGGACGTTCGCGATCAGGAACCGCCAGTACGGCATGTGCAGCACACCCGCGAGCGGACCGGCGAAGATCCGCAGCAGGGCCACGAACCGCCCGAAGAAGACGGCCCACATGCCCCACTTCTCGAAGGAGCGCTCGGCCTGCGCCACGTGTTCGGGCCCGAAGTGCTTGGGGAAGCGCCGGCCCAGCTTCTCCAGCAGCGGCTTGCCGCCCCTGCGGCCGATCGCGTAGCCGATCGAGTCGCCGACGATCGCCCCGGTGGAGGCGCAGACGCCCAGGACCACGGGGTCGATCTCGCCGTGCTGCGAGGCCAGCAGCGCCGAGCTGACCAGGACGATCTCCCCCGGCAGCGGGATGCCGAGGCTCTCCAGCCCGATGACCAGACCCACGAGGAGATAGATGCTGACCGCCGGAATCGTCTCCAGCCATTCCTGGATGTGCACCGGTACGTCCTCCCGAATCGCGGCGGCGCGTCCGCTGTGACACACCGAACGGGCAGCCTATCTGCTCTTCAACACGGCCTTTGCCGTCAGGTGGAGTTCGCGGGAGGAACGGCCCGCGAACACTTCGCGACGGCCTGAACCCGGCACCCAGGCGTGCTGTTCTGGATCCCACGAGGACAGTGCGCGGGCATCGATGTCGATCACGACGCGCCGTGCCTCGCCCGGCGCCAGGGTGAGCCGCCGGTAGCCGGCCAGCGCGCGCACCGGCTGTTCGAGTTTCAGGTCCGCGGAGGGGCCCACGTACACCTGGGCCACTTCGGTGCCCTTGCGGCGTCCGGTGTTGCGGACCGTGAACTCCACCCGCAGCCCGCCGCGCTCCGGCCGGACGCTCAGCTTCTCGTACTCCCAGGTCGTGTACGAGAGCCCGTGCCCGAACGGGAACAGCGGGGTCACCTGCTGCGCGTCGTACCAGCGGTGCCCGACGTGGACGCCCTCGCCGTACTCCTGCCGGCCGCCCACCCCCGGGTAGCGCAGCGGGTCCCCGCCGACCGGGGTCGCCTGCTCTTCGGCCGGGAAGGTCTGGGTGAGCCGGCCGCCCGGGTCCACGTCCCCGAAGAGGACGTCGGAGGTGGCGCCCGCGCCCTCTTGGCCCGGGTAGTACATCTGGAGGACCGCCCCGGTACGGGAGAGCCACGGCATGGTCGTACCGGAGGGGGTGTTGAGCACGACCGTGGTGCGGGGGTTCACGGCGGTGACCGCCTCGATCAGCCGCGGCTGCCCGCCCGGCAGCCCCAGAGAGGTCCGGTCTGTGCCCTCGGTGGCGTCGTCGTAGGCGAACAGCACGACGCTGTGTGCCTCCTCGGCGGTCCGCACCGCCTCGGCGAGGTCGGCGGCCCGGGTCGCCGTCGTGGTGTGCAGCAGGCGAAACCGCTGGCCCCGGTCGCCGCCCTCGGCGAATACGGCGAGCCGGTGCGGGCCCGCCGTGAGGGCGAGGGTGCGGCGGCGGACGGTGAGCCCGTCGGACGCCGCAGCGAGGAGTCCGCCGGCGAACTGCTCCGCCACGCCCTGCCCGGCGGGGAAGAGCTCCTCGCCGTCGAGCCGCACGCCGGGCCGCTTCCCGGTGTAGTGGACGAGCAGCGTCCACTCGTCGTCCGCGCCCAGCGTGAACACGCCCTCGTGGCTCCAGCTGCGCCCGGCGTCCACCCGTCGGTCGGCCAGGTCGGCGGCCGGGGTGAGCAGTTTCGCCGGGAGCGGGCGGCCGTACAGGTCCTCGCCGAGGGCGTAGCGCACCGTGCTGCCGTTCCCGGCGCGCCGTCTGATGGCGTCGAGCGGGGCGGCCGCCCGGTCGGGGACCACGTGCGCTCTGCCCCCGCCGCCGACGAAGGGCACCTGCCCGGTGGGGCCGATCACGGCGATCGAGCGGGCCGCGGCGCCCGTCAGCGGCAGGGTGGCGTGCTCGTTGCGCAGCAGTACGGCGCCGGCGGCGGCGACCTTGCGGGCGACCCGGGCCCCTGCGGCGGCGTCGCGGGCGGGTCGGGCCGGCGGGCGCGCGGCCAGCAGCCCGAACCGGTCCATGGTGGCCAGGATCCGGCGTACGGCGAGGTCCACGGTGTCCTCGTGTACGGAGCCGCCGCGCACGGCCTGGAGGAGCGGGGCGCCGAACTGGGTGCCGCCGGGCATCTCCATGTCGAGGCCGGCGCCGATGGCGGCGACGGTGCTGTGGGCCGCGTCCCAGCCGGACACCACCCAGCCGTCGAACCCCCAGCGGCCGCGCAGCACTTCGTCGAGCAGCGGCTTGCTCTCGCAGGCGTAGGTGCCGTTGACCTTGTTGTACGCGCCCATCACGGCGCCCGCTCCGGCGGCGACGGCGGCCTCGAAGCCGCGCAGCTCCGTCTCGTGCAGGGTCTGTTCGCCGGCCACGGCGTCCACGGTGTCGCGGCCCTGCTCCTGGTTGTTGAGTGCGAAGTGCTTGACGGTGGCGATGAGCCCCTCGTCCTGGATGCCGCGGACCACCTCCGCGACGAGGTCCGCCGTCAACCGGGGGTCTTCGGCGAAGGTCTCGAAGTTCCGCCCGGCGTACGGGGTGCGGATCAGGTTGGCCATCGGGGAGAGCACCACGTCCTGGCCGAGCGCCCGCCCCTCGCGGCCGATGACCCTGCCGTACTCGCGGGCCAGCGCCGGGTCGAAGGCGGAGGCCAGCATCACCGGCGCGGGCAGCGCGGTGGCCGGCTTGGCCACCCGTACCCCGGCGGGCCCGTCGGCGAGCCGCAGCGCCGGGATGCCCAGGCGCGGCACGCCGGGTAGGTATCCGGCCTGGCCGAGCGGGGCGGGGTCCCGGCCGCCGTGCAGCAGGGCGCTCTTCTCCTCCAGGGTGAGCCGCTCCAGCAGGGCCTCGATCCGGGCGGCGCTGCCGGGCCGGCCGGGCACCGCGGTCGCGTCCTCGGACGGCCGGGCCGCGCGGGGGGCCGTGCCGGGCGGCACCGCGGCCACGCAGCCGCCCGCTCCCAGCGCGGCGCCCACCGCCCCGAGCAGCCGCATCGCGCAACGTCTGGACACGGCCTCGCTCATGGGCGCTCCCTGCGGCTCCGGTCTGCGCGAGCGGCCCGCGCCGGACCGCTCCCGCGCCCACTGTGCGGCGCCGGCCCGTCGGGCCGGTCCCGGACGCGCCACCGCTGCGCCGAGGTTCAGCCCTGCGGCGGCGGCTCCAGGGCGTCGGCGTCGCGGCGGGATGCGTCCTGCGCCTGCACCCGGGCCTCGGTGCGGTGCCCGCGCGCGATGTAGTCCCGCACGACGGCCTCCACCGCGTCCTGCGGCGAACCGATCCCGGCGAGGACCATCACCTCCACCACGAGCTCGGCGTCGAGACTGATGTCGACCTTGGCCACGGCCACCTCCTGAACGTCGCCCGGGACTCTAGGACCTGCCCCGGCGCTCGTGGGCGCAAAACACTGAACCCGCTCGGGAACGAGGGTTCTTCCTCGTCCCCGAGCGGGTCCTGGACCGGCGGCACCGCCCACGCACGGGCGGCCGTCGGCGACTAGGCGTTCGGACGCAGCGTCCACACGACGGTCATTTCGCCCGTCACGGCTTCGTCCTCGCGCTGGATGGCGATGGTCACGGGGAACTCGGGGCGGCCGCCCGCGTCGAGTTCGGCGACGACCTCGGCGGCCGGGCGGCCGAGGGTGGCGGTGGCCGTCACGACGCCCTTGGCGAGCTTCTTGTAGCCGATCTCGGCCTTGACTGCGAGGGGCACGGCGCGTGAGAGCTGGTCGCCGAAGGCGGCCAGGACGATCGCGCCGCTCGCGGACTCGGCGAGGGTGAACATGGCGCCGGCGTGCGGGCCGCCCACGTGGTTGTGGTAGTCGGGCTGGTCCGGCAGCCGGACGACCGCGCGCTCGGGGGTGGTCTCCAGGAACTGGAGGTTCAGGGTCCGGGCCATCGGCACCGTCGCGGCGAGCAGTTCGCCCACGTTCATCTGATCTGCGCTCATGACGCGCAATGTTACCCGTGAGTAGACATCCTTGGCCAGACCTCTCCCGGGGGCGGCCGTGGCTCCCCGCACCCGCGCCCACTATCGTTACCGGCCATGTGGCCAGGACAGCAGCAGCCGCCCGGGGGAGAACAGAACCCTCAGGACGCGCATCAGAACCCGTACCAGCAGCAGCCAGGACAGGGACAGCAGCCGAACCCGTACCAGCAGCAGCCCGGCTACGGGTACCCGCAGGCGGGCTACCAGACACCTCCGCCGGTGCAGCCGTGGGGCCAGCAGCCCCAGCAGGGCGCGCCGCTGCCGCCGAGCGGCGGCGGGAGCCCGTACGCCACCAAGACCGTGGCCATCGTCGCGGCGGCCGCGGTCGTCGTGGTGGCCGCCGCCACGGGCGCGTTCGTCCTGACCCGGGACGACAAGAAGAGCGACGAGGCCGACAACAAGCCCGCCGCCGCCTCGTCGGCGCCCTCCTCCGAGGCGCCGGCCTCGCCCGGCGCCAACCCGCGGACCGGCGGCGACGTCAAGCCGGTGATCCCCGGTTGGAAGGTCGTCCTCAACCCCAAGTACGGCACCGCCTTCGACGTCCCGCCGGAGTGGAACGTCGCGAGCGCCGGAGTCATCGCGGGCTTCTCGGACGACAGCAAGAACGACGGCCTGCCGATGATCAGCTTCTCCGCGCCGGCCTTCCTCAAGGAGGACTGGTGCAAGGTCGACTCCAACAAGGACGGCCGCGAGGAGACCACCGAGCTCGCCGGCACCGGCACCAAGGGCGGCCAGGGAGCCAAGGACACCGCCGAGGCCGTGAAGAACGAGGCGGGCAATTGGGCGTTCGCCGCGTACGCGCAGAAGGCGCCCAAGGGCACCGTGAAGATCTCCGAGCCGAAGGAGTACACCACCTCCTCCGGCCTCAAGGGGCACATGGCGACCGCGACGGCGATCGGCGTGCCCAAGGAGAACAAGTGCTCCTCCGACGGCAAGTCCATCGCGTTCAGCTTCAAGACCGCCAACGGTGACTTCTCCAGCTGGGTCCTCTACAGCGTCGCGGGTGTCCCCGGCGAGGTCCCCCAGGAGACGATGGACAAGATCCTCAGCTCCGTGCGACTGAACGGCACCGCCAGCAACAGCTGACCCACCGGTCACCGGCCACAGGTCCGTACCCGTTCGTACGATTCGTCCGACCCCGCGCCCCGGGCCGTTATCCGTTTGGATTCTCGGCCCGGGGCGGGGATAGTCCCGGGGGTGAACCCTCCCCCCGCCGCCGCGTGCCGTACGACCGCCCGCCGCCGGCCCGCCTGGGCCGGCCGCAACTACACCCTGCTGACGGGTGCCGCGGTCGTGACGAACCTCGGCAGCCACGGAGCGCTCATCGCATCGGCGTTCGCCGTCCTGGAGGCGGGCGGGTCCGGCGCAGACGTCGGCCTCGTGGCGGCCGCCCGCACGCTCCCCCTCGTCCTCTTCCTCCTCATCGGCGGCGCGCTCGCCGACCGACTGCCGCGCCACCGCGTGATGGTCGCGGCCAACGCCCTCAACTGCCTCTCGCAGGCCGCCTTCGCCGTGCTCGTCCTGACCGGGCACCCCCAGCTGTGGCAGATGATGCTGCTCACCGCGCTCTGCGGTACCGGCACCGCCTTCTTCAACCCGGCCGCCGAGGGCATGCTGCTCTCCAGCGTCTCCGGCGAGCACGCCAACCGCGCCTTCGCCCTCTTCCGGATGGCCATGAACGGCGCCGGCATCGGCGGGGCGGCCCTCGGCGGAGCCATGATCGCCGCGATCGGCCCCGGCTGGGTCCTGGCCGTGGACGCCGCCGCGTTCGCGATCGCCGGGGCCCTGCGCGCCTTCCTGGACGTCGGCCACATCGCCGACCGGGCTCCCGGTGGCGGCCTGCTCGCCGACCTGCGCGAGGGCTGGGTGGAGTTCCGGACCCGGCCCTGGCTGTGGAGCATCGTGCTCCAGTTCTCCGTGGTCGTCGCCGTCGTCGGCGCGGCCGAGGCGGTCTACGGTCCGCTCGTCGCCCGCGACCAGCTGGGCGGGCCCGCCCCCTGGGGCCTGGCACTGGGCTTCTTCGGCATCGGCACCATCGCCGGGGCCGTCCTGATGATGGTGTGGAAACCGCGCCGGCTGCTGCTGGTCGGCACCCTGTGCGTGTTCCCGCTGGCGCTGCCGTCGGCGGGTTTGGCGGTCCCGCTGCCGGTGTGGGGCCTGTGCGCGGTGATGTTCGTCAGCGGAACGGCCATCGAGGTGTTCGGCGTGAATTGGATGACGACCATGCACCAGGAGATCCCGGAGGACAAGTTCTCCCGGGTCTCCGCCTACGACTGGTTCGGCTCGGTGTCCATGCTCCCGCTGGCGACCGCCATGGCCGGCCCGGTCGAGTCGGCCTTCGGCCGTACCTCCGCCCTGTGGGGCTGCGCCGCGCTGGTCGTGCTGGGCACCGCCGCGGTCCTCTTCGTCCCCGACGTGCGCCGCCTGACGCGCAAGCCCGCTCTCCCGAAGGCCGCTTCGGTCCCGGCGACCGACGCCGCTCCCGACGCAGCGGCCGACGCCGCCGACCCTGCCGTCTCCGCCGGGGTCAGCCGAGGCTGAACGCGCCCTCCGGCGGCTCCGGCGAAGCGACGGCGTCCGCGTCCGCCACCGGGACCGCGCCCTTCATGAACCTGGCCAGGGCCGCCCCCTCCTCGACCCGCGCAGGGAACGCGTCCGCCGCGCACCTCCGGGACAGCGCGGCCACCGGCAGCTCGGCATCCGAGGCGAGCAGCACGGCGTTCCCGAACCGCCGCCCGCGCAGCACGCCGGGCTCCGCGACGAGTGCGAGCCGACCGAACACCGCACCGAAATTGGCGAGCTGGGCGCGCAGGAAGCCGAACGGCGCCCCGTCGGCCAGGTTCGCCGCGTACACCCCGCCGGGCCGCAGCACCCGCGCCGCCTCCCGCGCGTAGTCCACCGAGGTCAGCTGCGCCGGCACCCGCGAGCCGCCGAACACGTCGGCGACCAGGACGTCCGCGCTGTCCGTGGGGGCCGCCTCCAGCCAGGCCCGCGCTTCGGCGGCGTGCACCGTGACGCCGGACCCGGCCGGCAGCGGCAGGTGTTCCGCCACCAGCTCCACCAGTGCGGCGTCGAACTCCACCACCTCCTGCCGGGAGCCCGGCCGGGCCGCCGCCGCGTAGCGGGGCAGCGTCAGCGCGCCGCCGCCGAGGTGCAGCAGGTCCAGCGCGGCTCCGGGCTGCGCCACGCAGTCCAGGACGTGCGCGAGGCGGCGTACGTACTCGAACTCCAGGTACCCGGGATCGTCGAGGTCCACGTACGACTGCGGCGCACCGTCGACGGTCAGCAGCCACGCCCGCTCTCGGTCCACGTCCGGCATCAGCTTGGCGGTGCCCTGGCCCACGACCCGGACGACCGGGATCTGTTCGTCGCTCACGGCACCATTGTCCGGCAGCCCGCCGCCCGGGCCGCCGCGGCCCTAGGCCGACCAGACCGCGGCCGCCTCCGCCGCGTGCTCCGCGGCCTGTACGAGCCCGGCGCGCGCCGCCGGGTCCCGCCGCGCCGGGTCCAGGACGTTGCGCCCGAACGTCTTGCGGGCCTGCGCGGACGGGGTGATCAGCAGCACCCGCGCCCCGGCCTCCCGCAGCCGCGCCGCCTGGGCGGACGGCGAGGGGACGAGCCCGGAGCCGAGCGCCATCGGCGCGAGGATCACCACCCGCTCACAGCCGGAGGCCAGGTCGGCATTGGTGGCGGACCGGATCCCGCCGTCGATGAACCGGCGCCCGCCCACGGTGACCGGCGGCCACACCCCGGGCACCGCGCAGCTCGCCGATACGGCGTCCACCAGCCCGGCCCCGCTCTCCCGGTCGAAGGCGGCGAGCTCGCCGGTGAGCACGTCGACGGCGGTGACGACCAGCCTCCGCTCTGGCCAGGCGTGCGAAACGAGCCGGGCCTCCAGCACCTTGCGCCGCTCCGCCTCCTCCCCGGTGTCGGCGGCGAGCGCGAGGGCGCCGACCCGCCTGCGGTAGCTCTTCGGATCCCGCGAGCGCACCATGGCGACGGCGTACCGGGCGAGCAGCCCCGAGCCGAGCCGGGCGACGGCCTCTCCGGCGGGGTCGCCCAGCTGGCGCTCGTACAGCTCCTGCGTGGTGAGCAGCCCGGAGGTGAGCTGGGCGCCCACCACCGAGCCTGCCGAGGTGCCGACGACGAGGTCCGCGGCGGTCAGGTCCACGCCCGCCTGCGCGAGCCCGTACAAGATCCCGGCCTCCCAGCCGATGCCGGTGAGTCCTCCGCCGCCGAGCACCAGTGCCGTGCCGCCGCCCATCCCGGTCCCCCTCTTCGCGCGCCCGTGGTGACGGCAGTCTGGCGCAACCGGACTGCCGCCGCCACGGCGGGGCCGGTACACCGGCGGCGGTGCGGCCGGCGGTTCAGCCGAGCACGGCCGTGACGGTCCCCGCGCCGACGGTCCGCCCGCCCTCGCGGATCGCGAAGCCGAGCCCCGACTCCAGCGGGACGTCCCGTCCGAGCTCGACGGTCATCGTGACCGTCTGGCCCGGCCGGGCCACCCCGGCCACGCCCAGGTCCACGTCCCCCACCACGTCGGCGGTGCGGATGTAGAACTGCGGCCGGTAGCCGGTCGCCACCGGGGTCGTACGGCCTCCCTCCCGCGCGGAGAGCACGTACACCTGAGCGGAGAAGCGGCGCCTCGGCTCGACGCTCCCCGGGGCGGCGACGACCTGCCCGCGTCGTACGCCGTCGCGCGGGACGCCGCGCAGCAGCAGCGCGACGTTGTCCCCGGCCTCGGCGGACTCCATCGGCTTCCCGAAGGTCTCCAGGCCGGTCACCACGGTCTCGACGGGCTCGCCGTCGCCGCCGAGGACGCTGACCCGGTCGCCCGTGCGGACGCTGCCGCGCTCGACGGCGCCGGTCACGACCGTTCCGCGCCCGGTGATCGTCAGCACGTTCTCCACCGGCAGCAGGAACGGCGCGTCCGTGTACCGCACCGGCATCGGCACGTACGTGTCCACGGCGTCGAGCAGCGCCTCGATCGCCGCGGTCCAGCGCGGGTCGCCCTCCAGCGCCCCGAGCCCGGAGACCCGTACGACCGGCGCGCCGTCCCCGCCGTATCCGTGGGCGGTGAGCAGCTCGCGGACCTCAAGCTCGACGAGGTCGGTGAGCTCGGGGTCCCCGGCGTCGGCCTTGTTGAGCGCGACGACGATGTGGTTCACCCCGACTTGGCGGGCGAGGAGCACGTGCTCGGCGGTCTGCGGCATGACCCCGTCGAGGGCGGAGACCACGAGGATCGCCCCGTCGAGCTGGGCGGCGCCGGTGACCATGTTCTTGACGTAGTCGGCGTGCCCGGGCATGTCCACGTGGGCGTAGTGCCGGGTGTCGGTCTCGTACTCGACGTGCGTGAGGTTGATGGTGATGCCGCGCCGGGCCTCCTCCGGGGCCCGGTCGATGCGGTCGAAGGGCACGAAGGAGGCGCCGCCGCGCTCGGCGAGCACCTTGGTGATGGCGGCGGTGAGGGTGGTCTTGCCGTGGTCGACGTGACCCATGGTGCCGATGTTGAGGTGCGGCTTGGTGCGCACGAAGGCCGTCTTGGCCATGATGTCTTTTCCCGTTGGTTCGATGATCCGAAACTGCTCCGGGACCCCTGAGGCCGAGCCGACCCTCCCCCTGCGGGGTCCGCCGGACTGTCCGGGAAGGGTCAGCTTCGTGCGCCGTCGAATGCGGCGAAGGCAGATGCCTCGAACGCCGCGAGTGCCTCGAAGAGGAAAACGGCAGCCTTCGGCGCGTCCGCGACTGCGGACGGCGCTGCGGGGAAGGCGTACCGGGACATGCCGCTGATCCTGCCGGACGGGTCACGGCGGGTCGAATGAATTTCCTTGCGGCTGGGCCTGATCCGGACGACGGGCCTAGATGTTCTTGAGCGCTTCGCGTACGGACAGGGGTGACAGGGCGTTGCGTTCGGCGGCGACGAAGGCGCGGACCGCTTCCGGGTCGGTCTTCGCGTACTCGCGCAGCGCCCAGCCGATGGCCTTGCGGACGAAGAAGTCGGGGTGGCCGCTGCGGCGGCGGCAGTAGGCGAAGAGGCGCTCGGGGTCGGTGGCGGACTTGTAGCGCAGCTGGTGGAGCAGGGCGGTGCGGGCGAGCCAGAGGTCCTCGTCCCCGATCCAGTCGTCCATCACGGCGGTGAGGGCCGGGTCGGCGGCCACGAGCGGGCCGGCCGCGTGGGCCGCGAGGTGGTCGACGGTGTCCCACCACGGGACGGTGACGATCAGCCGGCGGACCACCGGCAGGAAGCCGGAGGAGCAGACCCGGACGTGGCGGCGCAGGTAGTCCACCGCGAAGTAGTGGTACTCGCGCTCCGGAAGCTCCCAGCACCGCAGTACGAGCGCCGCGAGGTCGGCCTCCGCCGGCTGCGGGGTGCGCGCGGTCACGGTTTTCGACAGTGCGCGGCGCAGCGGGGTGCGGATGCCGAGGAAGGGCGCGACGTCCTTCATGTACGCGGCCATGGCGCGGGCCTGCACCGGGTCGGCGGCCGCCGCGTACGTCGTGGTGAGGCGGTCCATCAGGGTGTCGGCGAGGGCGCTGGGCGCGGCCTCCGGGGGACGCTGGTCGTTCGGCCGCATGAGGCCCAGATTACGGCGCGGCGCCGCACGGGTCGGCTAGTCTCCCCGGATGTCCCTCCTCCTCGCGCCGTGGACCCGGCTGTCGCTGCTCGTCGTGCTGCTGCTGGCGGCCGGCGTGTGCGTCGTGCTGTACGAGCCCCAGCGCATCCTGTCGGAGGGCTGGCCGGCGGGGCTCCCGGTGGGCGCTGCGGTGCTGCTGTTCGCGGCCGCGTACGGGGTGGCCACGGCGGCCCTGGTGCCGCGCCCGCTGCTCAACCTGGCGGCGGGGGCCGTTTTCGGTGTCCCGTTCGGCTTGCTCGCGGCGGTCGCCGGCTCGGTCATCGGTGCCGGGATCTCCTTCGGGCTGGGCCGGATGATGGGCCGGGACGCCGTGCGGCCGCTGCTGCGCGGCCGCTGGCTCCAGGCGGCCGACGACCAGCTGGCCCGGCACGGCTTCCGTTCGATGCTGGCGGTCCGGATCTTCCCGGGCCTGCCCTTCGCGGTCGCCAACTACTGTGCGGCAGTGTCCCGGTGCGGCTGGCTCCCGTTCCTCTTCGCGACTGCCATCGGCGTCGTCCCGAACACCGCCGCGTACGTGGTCGCGGGTGCGAGCGCCTCCTCCCCCGACTCTCCCGCCTTCCTCGCGTCCTTCGGCTTCATCGCCGTCTCCGCGGTCGCGGCCGCGGTCGTCGGGTGGCGCAAGCGGCACCGGCTGGCGCCCGTACCGGCGTGCGAAACGCACGATCCGATGCCCGTGCACCCCCCTGTGGTCAGTGCCGCTCCCCACGGGCCCTAGCATCGGACCCGAACTGCCCGACGATCACAAGGACGAGCGCACCCCGACATGAGCTGGTTCGAATCCCTAATCCTCGGTCTCGTCCAGGGGCTTACGGAGTTCCTCCCGATCTCCTCCAGTGCCCACCTCCGGCTGACCGCGGCATTCGCCGGCTGGCAGGATCCGGGCGCGGCCTTCACCGCGATCACGCAGATCGGCACCGAGGCCGCCGTGCTGATCTACTTCCGCAAGGACATCGCGCGGATCATCTCCACCTGGTTCCGCTCGCTGTTCAACAAGGAACTGCGCTCGGACCAGGACGCCAAGATGGGTTGGCTGGTGATCGTCGGATCGATCCCGATCGGTGTGCTGGGCATCACGCTCAAGGACCAGATCGAGGGCCCGTTCCGTGATCTGCGGCTGACCGCCACCACCCTCGTCGTGATGGGCGTCGTGCTCGGCATCGCCGACCGGCTGGCGGCGCGGGACGAGGAGGGCGGCCGACACCGCGCGATCCGCGAGCGCAAGACGCTCAAGGAACTGGGCGTCAAGGACGGTCTGATCTTCGGCCTCTGCCAGGCGATGGCCCTGGTCCCGGGCGTCTCCCGGTCCGGCGCGACGATCTCCGGCGGTCTGCTGATGGGCTTCACCCGCGAGGCCGCGGCCCGCTACTCCTTCCTCCTCGCCATTCCTGCCGTACTGGCCTCGGGCGGCATGGAGCTGAAGGACCTCGGCGAGGGCCAGGTCTCCTGGGGTCCGACGATCTTCGCGACGGTCATCGCCTTCGTGGTCGGCTACGCCGTGATCGCCTGGTTCATGAAGTTCATCTCCACCAAGAGCTTCATGCCCTTCGTGGTGTACCGCATCCTGCTCGGCATCGCGCTGTTCGTACTGATCGCGATGGGCGTGCTCAGCCCGCACGCCGCCGAGTCGGCGGGCTAGTACGGCTGCCGCTCACCGCTTCGCGTGAACCGGAGGCCGCTCGGGAACGTTCCCGGGCGGCCTTCGCGTCGTTGTGCCTGGAGAGACCTGAAGAGACCGGAAGGCAAGCAGCAGGGGGTGTCCCATGGGTCGAGTGGTGCTGGAGCGGTTTCCGGCCGGAAGTCCGAGGGGAAGTTGGCCCGCCGAGGAGTACGCGGCGGAGCGGATGCGCGAGGGCGTGCCGGCCGAGGTGGTGATGGACCTGGCCACCGATGCGTTCCTCGTCGTGGTCCGGCAGCGGGAGGCACATTCCGGTCACTGATCCACCGCGCGGGGATCCGGAGTGCGCACGCCCCTTGGCGTCGCCGCCCCGCACCCCCACACTGACCCGATGACGCAGCGTGTGGACCTCGCCACGGTCATGGACCGGATGGCGATCGACGAGGTGGTCACGGGGTACGCGGTGGCCGTGGACGACGGCGACTGGGCGGCGTACCGCGCGCTGTTCGCTCCTGCCGGACGGGCCGACTACAGCTCGGCGGGCGGGATCGAGGGCCCGGCCGCCGAGGTTGCGGACTGGCTCGCGCAGACCATGCAACTGTTCCCGGTGCGACAGCACCTCATCGTCAACCGGCTGATCCGGCTGGAGGACCGGGGCGGCTCGCCCGGCGACCAGGCCGAGGTGCGGGCGGACTTCCTCAATCCGATGCGGCTGGCCGGCGAGGAGTTCGACGGGACCGTGACCGCACCGAACTTCGTGGCCGCCGGCCGCTACACCTTCGAGCTCGCCCGCACCGCCCGCGACGGCTGGCGGCTCACCCGCGTCACCGTCCACGAGAAATGGCGGCACGCGTCCGTCTAGCCCTTCGTCCAGACCCTCTCCGGGGGGCCTTGCACGGGCCGTGCTGACGGCCCTGTCCCACACTGGAAGCGGAGGCGCGCCATGGTCACTGGACGGACCCGGTACGGGCGTGCGGTGGCCGCGGCCGCCGCCGGGGCGCTGCCGTGCCTCGCCTTCCCGGCCCCCGCGCTCTGGTGGTTCGCCTACGTGGCCCTCGTGCCCTGGATGCTGCTGCTGAGGTCGGCGCCGACGGGGCGGCGGGCGGCCCTGGAGGGCTGGCTGGGCGGCGCCGGGTTCATCTTCGCCGTCCACCACTGGCTGCTGCCCAGCCTGCACGTGTTCCTGCTGCCCCTGGCGGCCCTACTGGGGCTGCTCTGGATCCCCTGGGCCCTGCTGGTGCGGGAGTTCCTCAGCGGGGCACCGGAGCCCGGTCGGGCTGCGGCCGCGATGGTCCTCGTACCGGCGGGCTGGCTCCTGTCGGAGCTGGCCCGGTCCTGGCAGGGGCTGGGCGGGCCGTGGGGGTTGCTGGGGGCGAGCCAGTGGCAGGTGCCGCCCGCCCTGCGGCTCGCCTCGGTGGGCGGGGTGTGGCTGGTGAGCCTGCTGGTGGTGGCGGTGAACTGCGGACTGGTGCTGCTGATCGCGGTTCCCGGGGCCCGGGTTCCGGCGGTCGCCGGGGTGACGGGATGCGTGGTGCTGACGGGGGCGGTATGGCTGTGGGTACCGCGGCCCGAAGTGTCGGGCGCACTCCGCGTTGCCGTCGTACAGCCGGGACCGGTGGCGGACGGCCCGAACAGCACGGACCTGCGGTTCGCCGCCGGGGAGCGGCTGACCCGGACGCTGGCCGGGCAGCGGGTGGACCTGGTGGTCTGGGGCGAGAGCAGCGTCGGGGCGGACCTGGCGGCGCGCCCGGACCTGTCCGGGCGGTTGGCCGCGCTGTCCGCCGAGGTCGGGGCTCCGCTGCTGGTCAACGTCGACGCCCGGCGGCCTGCGGCTCCGGCCGTGGCGCCCGCCGTCCTGCCGGTCGTGGTGTCCGGGGCGCTGCCCGAGGACGGCATCTACAAGAGCTCCGTGCTCGTCGGGCCCCGCGGGCCGACCGGCGACCGGTACGACAAAATGCGCCTGGTCCCCTTCGGCGAGTACGTACCGGCCCGGTCGCTGCTCGGCTGGGCCACCTCGGTCGGCAAGGCCGCCGGCGAGGACCGCAGGCGCGGCACGAGCCCGGTCCTGATGAACCTGCCGGGGCGGCCCGGGGTGCGGATCGGCCCGCTGGTCTGCTTCGAGTCGGCTTTCCCCGACATGAGCCGCCGCCTGACCCGCGACGGGGCCGCCCTGCTGATCGCCCAGTCGGCCACCTCCAGCTTCCAGCACAGCTGGGCCCCGGCGCAGCACGCCTCGCTCGCCGCCCTGCGCGCCGCGGAGGACGGCCGCCCCGTGGTGCACGCCACCCTCACCGGGATCAGCGAGGTGCACGGCCCGTCCGGCGAGCGGATCGGCCCGGCGCTGCCCACCTCGGCGCGCGCGGCGCACGTGTACGAGGTCCCGCTCGCCCGCGGCACCACGTACTACGCCCGCTTCGGCGACTGGCCCGTGGGGGCCTGCCTCGCGCTGCTGGCGGCGTACTGCACGATCGAGGGCTCCCGGTCGCTCGGCCTCAGGAAGCCTGCTCCAGAGCCGACGCCACCACCCGCTCGCACAGCTCGTGGGTGAGCAGCGCATCGCGGGCGCTGAGCGTCCTGCCCACCGCGACGGACTCCAGGAAGGCGTCCACGACCTGCTCGATGCCGCGCTGGCGGGCGACCGAGACCCAGTCGCCACGGCGCCGCACGGTGGGCTGGCCCCGGTGGTCGATGATCTCGGCGAGGTTGACGACCTGCCGCTTGGTGTCCTGGCCGGAGACCTCCAGGATCTCCTCGGTGGATCCGGACAGCCGGTTCATGATGCCGAGCGCGGTGAAGCCGGCGCCCGACATCTGCAGGACGACCTGGTACATCAGCCCGTCGCGCAGCTGCGCCCGGACGTCGATGTGGTCGGCTTCGCCGGGGAGCAGGAAGCGCAGGGTGTCGACGACGTGGATGAAGTCGTCAAGGACGAGGGTCCGCGGGTCTTCCGGCAGCCCGACCCGGTTCTTCTGCATGACGATCAGGTCGCGCGGGTGCTCGGCGCACTGCGTGTAGCCGGGTGCGTGGCGGCGGTTGAAGCCGACGGCGAGCGATACCCCGCGCTCCTCGGCCAGTTCCACCAGCCGTCGCGAATCTTCGAGCGCGTAGGCGAGCGGCTTGTCCACGTACGTCGGAACGCCCGCTTCGAGCAGCCGGGTCACGATCTCGGGGTGAACGGCGGTGGGGGCGTGGACGAATGCCGCGTCGAGGCCCTCGGCCAGCAGTCCGTCGAGGCCGGTGTGGCGGCGTGCCGCCGGGATGTGGTGGACCTCCCCGATCCGCTCCAGCGTGGCCGGGGTACGGGTCTGCAGGTGCAGTTCCACGCCCGGACGGGCGGTGAGGACGGGCAGGTACGCCTTCTGGGCGATGTCGCCGAGTCCGATGAGGCCGACCTTCACCGGGAACCTCCAGGTTGATCCTTGCGGGACCTCCGCAGCTTAATCCCTGGTGGCGGGGGCCGGGTTCGCCGAGGATGTCGGCATGACCACCACCAACGGATCCCACCGCACCGAGCCCTCCACCACCGCGAACGAGCGGGAGATGCTGGACGGCTGGCTCGACTACCACCGCGCCACCCTCGCCTGGAAGTGCGAGGGGCTCGGGGACGAAGAGCTCGGCCGCACCGCCCTCGCCCCCTCCGAACTGAGCCTCATGGGCCTCGTACGGCACATGGCGGAGGTGGAGCGGTACTGGTTCCGGGAGATCATGCTCGGCGAGGACCTTCCCGAGCTGTACTCCACGCGGGAGGACCCGGACGGAGACTTCCGCATCGGTCCGGGGGACACCTGGGCCGAGGCCGAACAGACCTGGCGGACCGAGGTCGAGCTGGCGCAGCGGGCCTCGGCGGGCCGCTCGCTGGACTTGCTCTCGGATCCCGCGAGCCACCGCCGCGGCGAGACGTTCAGCCTGCGCTGGGTCTACACGCACATGATCGAGGAGTACGCGCGCCACAACGGGCACGCGGACCTGCTGCGCGAGCACATAGACGGCGCCACGGGCGAGTGACGCCGCGACGGCGTGCGCGGGTGTCCGGCGGATGCCCGTCACCCGTGCGGGGTCAATATCGGCTCCGGGTTTTCGCAACGGGGTCCTCGCACAGCAGAGTTGCGCGAGTGCATCCAACCCGAACCACGACGAAACTGCTGCTCGGAGTCGCCTGTGCCGTCTCGGCCGTCTCCGGCTGCGTGCATGTGACCCCCGCCCCGATGCAGCCGGCGGGCGCCCCCGGCACCGCTGCGGCGCTGCCCCGGCACGTGCCGCGCGGCGGGCCGGCGGCTGCGCCGGTGGAGGTCCAGGCGCCCGCCCTGGAGGCGCTGAAGGCGGTGCCGGGCCGGTCCGCGCAGCCGGCGGCCCCCGCCGGCGGCCGGCAGTCCGCTCCGGGCGGCGCGGCGGTGCCGGCGATCCCCGCGGGCGGTGCGGCGGACCCGCTGGCCGCAGGGCCCTCACGGGCCGTCCCGCCGGTGCCCGACATCCCGGAGCCGCGCCGGCCCGCGAGACGCGCCTCAGCGGGCAAGGACGGCCACCGGAACCCCTCGGGGCCGGAAGCGGAGGTGCCGCGCGAGCTGATGAAGGAGCTCCCCGTCCGGCCCTCCGACGTGTGCGCCCTGGGCCGCCGGCACGGCCGCTGGCACCCGGACAGCCCGGAGGCCCGCATCTGCGGGGGCGTCCAGGGCGGCTGAGCGCCGAGGGCGCCCACCGGCGAACAGCCGGGCGACCGGTCCGGCCGGGCCTAGGGGTGCTGCTCCGGGAACGGTCGGGGCTCCCCGCCGGGTTCTGCCGCGAGGCGGCGCTCCAACCGGGCGATGGCGGCCCGTACGCCGTTCCCGTACCCGTCGTCGGACAGGGCACCGGTGGCGGCCCGGGCCCGGGCCAGGTGCAGCCGCGCCGCGTCGGTCCGCTGGAGCTTCACGTAGTCCGCGGCCAGGTTGAGGTGCAGCGACGGGTAGAACACGCGCACGGCCGGGTGGGGTTCGTGCTGCGCGGGCAGCCCGTCCCGCAGCCCGTGCCCGAGCCCGTCGGCGGCGGTCAGGGCCCGCAGGTCCCAGGCGAGTTCGTCGGCGGGGTCGTCCTGCGCGTCGGCCATGTAGTGCGCGAGCGTGCAGCGGTGGAGGGAGTCGCCGTCCTCGCCGATATCGGACCAGATCTCGCCGAGGCGGTTGCGGGCCTCCTCGCGGTCACCGGCGTGCAGCAGGATGACGGCCTGGCCGATCCTGGTCATGACGGCGTCCTCCGACGCCTCCTGCTGCTCCGCCACGGCGGCCTCCGGCTCGCTCTGCCAGACCTGCTCCGGTCTGGTCATCACGACGCTAACCGGACGCACCGGCAATGGCGCCGAGGCGCGGTGGGGCGTCAGCCCAGGTCCGGGATCCGCCAGTCGATCGGCGCATGGCCCTGGGCCGCGACGGCCTCGTTGATCTGCGTGAAGGGCCGGGAGCCGAAGAACTTCTTGGCCGACAGCGGGGAGGGGTGGGCGCCCTTGACGACCACGTGCCGCTCCTCGTCGATCAGCGGGAGCTTCTTCTGGGCGTAGGCGCCCCACAGAACGAAGACGGCCGGGTCGGGGCGGTCCGCGACGGCGCGGATCACCGCGTCGGTGAACTTCTCCCAGCCCTTGCCCTTGTGCGAGTTGGGCTCGGCCTCGCGGACGGTGAGGACCGCGTTGAGCAGCAGGACGCCCTGCTCGGCCCACGGCATCAGGTACCCGTTGTCCGGGACGGGCGTGCCCAGCTCAGCCTGCATCTCCTTGTAGATGTTGCGCAGCGAGGGCGGGGTCTTGACCCCGGGCTGCACGGAGAAGCACAGGCCGTGGCCCTGGCCGGCGCCGTGGTAGGGGTCCTGGCCGAGGACCAGGACCTTCACCCGGTCGAAGGGAGTGGCCTCCAGGGCTGCGAAGACCTGCTCTCGGGGCGGGTAGACCGGCCCGTTCGCCCGCTCCTTCTCGACGAACTCGATGAGCTCTTTGAAGTAGGGCTGGTCCAGCTCGTCGCCGAGGACGGGGAGCCAGGACTCGGGCAGCATCTGGGTCACGTCTACAACCTCCGGTACAAGTTCGTGCAACTGCTTGGTGCAACAGCTCAGAACCTACCGGGGGCCACTGACAACGCCTCACCGCGGGCGCCCTCCGGGCGCCCGCGGCAGGGGTCACCAGCTGGTCTTGCGCTGCAGCTCCCACATCTGGAAGACGGTCTGCGGGTCCAGCGCCCGCTCGGCGCCGGCGATGTCCTCACGGGCGGCGACGTAGAGCTTGCCCTGCCACAGCGGCAGCAGCCGGACGTCTTCGGCGAAGATCTGCTGGGCCTGCTCGAACTCGCGGACGCCGGCCGAGCGGTCGCTCTCGCGGCGGGACTTGGGCAGCAGGTCCGTGAGGATCTGGGTGGGCTCGTACGGGGTGCCGACCGCGTTCTCCTTGCCGACGAACGGCGCGATGAAGTTGTCCGGGTCCGGGAAGTCGGGGAACCAACCGCGGCCGAAGACCGGGTACTCGCCGTTCTTGTAGCCGACCTGGAAGACCTTCCAGGGCTGGCCGCGCAGGGTGATCTTGAAGAGCTGGCTCTCGTCGAGCTGGCGCTTGAGCTCGGTGAACTCGTCGGCGGTGGAGGCGCCGTAGCGGTCGGTGGTGTACCAGAAGGTCAGCTCGACCGGCTGGGTGATCCCGGCGTCCCGGAGGATCTTCTTGGCCTTGTCGACGTTGGCCTGGCCGTACTTGTCGTAGAACGGCGTCTTGTGACCCACCACACCCTTGGGGACCATGGAGTACAGCGGTTCGGCGGTGCCCTGGTAGACCTTGGAGACGATCGCGCCGCGGTCGACGACCTGGGCGATGGCCTGGCGCACCGCGAGCTTGGCGACCTGCGGGTCCTTGGGGTTGAAGACCAGGTAGCGGATCTCCGCGCCGACGTTCTCGACGACCTGGACGCCCGCCGAGTGCGAGGCGGGGGTCTGCAGGTCCTTGATCTCCGGAGCCGACAGACCGCGGTAGGTGGCGTCGATCTCCTTGCCCTTGAGCGCGGCGATCATCTTGGTGGAGTCCGTGAAGTAGCGGATGGTCACACCGTCGTTGCGCCGGTTCGCGAAGCCGTTGTAGGTCCCGTTCTTGCCGAGGACGGCCTCGCTGCCCTCCTTGTAGGAGTCGAGCACGAACGGGCCGGAGCCGGTGACCTTGCCGTCCTCGCGGACCTTGTCGGCCGGGTAGTCCTTGGGCGCGACCAGCGAGGCGGCCGGCGAGCCGAGCACGAAGGGGAACGTGGCGTCCGGGGTGTTCAGGTGGAACACGACGGTCAGCGCGTCAGGGGTCTCGATCTTGTCCAGGCTGGCGAAGAGGCCCTGCGGACCGGTCTGGGAGTTGATCGTCTTGATCCGGTCGAGCGAGTGCTTGACGGCCTTGGAGTCGAGCGGCTCCCCGTCGGAGAACTTCAGGCCCTTCTTCAGGGTGCACCGGTACGACTCGTTCGCCGAGTCGGTGAACTCGCAGTTCTGGGCGGCGTCGGGCTGGGGCTTGGTGGAGCCCGTGGGGAACGCCAGCAGGGTCTGGTAGACGTTCCGGTACAGCTCCCAGGAGCCGTCCCAGGCCGCGGCGGGATCGAGGGTGCTCGGGGCGCTCGTCGTGCCGACGACGATTCTCTTCGCGGCCTCACTGCTGTCGTCCGAAAGCAGGCCGCATCCGGCGAGCAGGGATATGGACGCAAGGGCCGCAGTGATCTGCAGGCATCTGGTCCGGATGAACACGTGCACGCTCCTCGATCAGCCAGGGGTGCGGCAGACCCTACCGCAGTGCCTCACAAATCCAATGGGCAGGTTTCATGTGACACTTGACCGATTTCGTGCATATTAGGTACGCATTTGCCTCCCCTCAGGAGGCAAATGCGTCCGATTATCGATCAGTGCACTCCGGCATTGAGGAACATTCCTCCGTCCACGACCAGAGTTTGGCCCGTGATCCATTCCGCTTGTGCAGATGTAAGAAAAGCCGCCGCCCCGCCGATGTCCTCCGGGAGCCCCAGCCGGCCGAGCGGATAGGCGGCCGCGGCCTCCTGCTCCCGGTTCTCGTAGAGGGCCTGCGCGAACTTCGTCTTGACCACCGCGGGGGCGATCGCGTTGACCCGGACCCCGGGCGCCATCTCGTGGGCGAGCTGGAGGGTGAGGTTGACCATGGCCGCCTTGCTCATCCCGTACGCGCCGATGAAGGGCGAGGCGGAGACGCCGGCGATGGACGCGATGTTCACGATCGCGCCGCCGTTCTCCTTCTGCCAGGCGTGCCAGGTCCGCTGGGCGAACCCGAGCGCCGAGATCACGTTGGTCTCGAAGACCTTGCGCGCGACACCGAGGTCCAGGTCCGCGATGGGGCCGAAGACCGGATTGGTTCCCGCGTTGTTGATCAGGAAGTCGACCCGGCCGAAGGCCTCCATCGTCCGCTCGACCGCGACGGCCTGGTGGGCCTCGTCGTGCGCCTTGCCCGCGACTCCGATCACCCGGTCGGCGCCGAGCGCCTCGACGGCCTCCTTGAGGGCGTCCTCGTTGCGTCCGGTGATGCACACCCGGTCGCCGCGGGCGACGAGCGCCTGCGCGATGCCGTAGCCGATGCCCCGGCTGGCTCCGGTGATCAGCGCGACCTTACCGCTGTCCACCGTGTTCGTGCTGTTGTCGGTCATGAGCCTGCACCCTGCCTCTCGTCAGTTGAGCGGGCCGCCGGCCACGTACATGACCTGGCCGGAGACGAAGCCGGCGGCCTCGCCCGTGAAGAAGGCGATCGCGTTGGCGATGTCGTCCGGACGGCCGACGCGCTGGACGGGGATCTGGGTGGCCGCGGCGGCCTGGAAGTCCTCGAAGCCCATCCCCACGCGCGCGGCCGTCTGCGCGGTCATCTCCGTGACGATGAAGCCGGGGGCGACGGCGTTGGCGGTGACGCCGAACTTGCCGAGCTCGATGGCCAGGGTCTTGGTGAAGCCCTGCAGGCCGGCCTTGGCGGCGGAGTAGTTGACCTGCCCGCGGTTGCCCAGTGCCGAACTGCTGGAAAGGTTGACGATGCGGCCGAACTTGGCCTCCACCATGTGCTTCTGACAGGCCTTCGACATCAGGAACGCACCGCGCAGGTGGACGTTCATGACGGTGTCCCAGTCGTTCTCGCTCATCTTGAAGAGCAGGTTGTCGCGGAGCACGCCCGCGTTGTTGACCAGGATGGTCGGGGCGCCCAGGACGCTCGCGACGCGCTCGACGGCCGCCTCCACCTGCGCCGCGTCGGAGACGTCGCAGCCGACCGCCAGGGCCTTCCCGCCGGCCGCCGTGATCGCCTCGACGGTGTCCTTGCAGGCCGCCTCGTCCAGATCGAGTACGGCGACCGCGCGGCCCTCGGCGGCCAGGCGTACGGCGGTGGCCGCGCCGATGCCCCGGGCCGCCCCGGTCACGATCGCGACGCGCTGCTCGGTGGTGGACATGGTGGATCTCCTCGCCCTCGGAATCCTCGACAGCGGCTCCTCATTGGTGAGCAACCGCTTAGTAGCTTCAGCTGAGGAGACGCTAGGAGCCCTGGCACCCGGTGTCAACGGCACCGGGCCCCAGGGCTCTCCAGGTCGTGGCGGCCACCGTAAGGATCTTCGTACGAATCAGCGGACCAGCAGGTCGAGCAACCTTTCCACCTCGGCCTCCGGGTCGGCCGTCAGGCCCGTGTGCACCGGCCCGGGCTGCACCACCGTGCTGCGCGGGGCGATCAGCCAGCGGAACCGGCGTCCCGCGTCGTCACCGGCCGCCTGGCCGGCCGACTCGCCGCCGGTGCACACGCCCTGCACGCCGTGCAGGGCGGCGCGCACACCGGCCACGTCGGCCCCGGGGTCCAGGGCGAGGAGCTTGGCCTCGTCCAAGTGGGTGCGCGCGGCCACGTACGAGCGCGCCCGGCAGTAGACGATCACACCGGCGTTGAAGCACTCGCCGCGCTCCATCCGGGGCACCACGCGCACCAGCGCGTACTCGAACACGTCCCGCTTGGTCACTCGCTGTCGCTCTTGTTCTTCCGGGGGCGGGGGTCGAGGCGGTCGGCGAGCCAGCCGGGGGGACCCGACCGGGGCTTCACCTCCGCTTCCATCGAGATCCTCTCGTGGATCGTGGCCGCGCGCGGCAGCAGCACCTCCACGTAGGCGCGGCGCACCCCGTCGGTGGAATCGAAGCCGGGCTCGTCGACCAGCCACTCGTCGGGCACGTCGGCGACGACCTCTTCGAGCAGCTCCCGCGTCACCAGGGGCGCGAGCGCGGCGGCGGCCGCGGCGACGTCCGGGCCGACCGGGGCCAGGACGTGGTCGGAGGCGTTGTACGGCTTGGCCGCTGCGCTCTCGGCGGTGGGCCAGTTGTGGTGCCAGATCATGGTGGCGCCGTGGTCGATGAGCCAGAGGTCGCCGTGCCAGACCAGCATGTTCGGGTTGCGCCAGGACCGGTCGACGTTGTTGATCAGCGCGTCGAACCAGACCACGCGCCCCGCCTCGGCCGGGTCCACCCGGTACGCGAGCGGGTCGAAGCCGATCGACCCGGGGAGGTAGTCCATTCCGAGGTTGAGTCCGCCGCTGGCCTTCAGCAGTTCCTGGACCTCCTGGTCGGGCTCGCCGAGCCCGATCACGGGGTCGAGCTGCATCTGCACCAGCCGCGGGACCCGCAGGCCGAGGCGCTGCGCCAGGCGCCCGCAGACGACTTCGGCGACCAGGGTCTTGCGCCCCTGGCCGGCTCCGGTGAATTTCATGACGTAGGTACCGAGGTCGTCGGCCTCGACGATCCCCGGGAGCGAGCCGCCCTCACGCAAGGGCGTGACGTAGCGGGTCGCGATCACTTCGGACAGCATCCGCCCAGGTTACGGGGGTCAGCGCGCGGGAGCCCACTGTGCGAGGAGGGCTTCGGCCGTGGTGACGGTCGCGACGAGGGCAAGGGAGTTGCGGATCACCTCGGCGGTGTAGGCGGCGGGCACCCCCGCGATGGCGTCGGACGGCACGACGACCCGGTAGCCGAGGTTCACTGCGTCGAAGACGGCGTTCGGGATCGCGATGTTCGAGGACACTCCGGCGACCACGAGCGTGCGGACGCCGAGGTTGCGCAGGAGGGCGTCGACGTCGGTGCCGGCGATCGGCGAGAGGCCGTGCAGCCGGCGGACGACCAGGTCATTTTCGGCCACCTCGATGGGGGCCGCCACTTCCACCGCCCGACTCCCGGACAACTGTCGTACGGGCAGCTTCCCGGCGGCCCGGAAGAGTCGTGCGTTGGCGTTGGCCGCCAGCCCGTCCGGCCGCTGCTCGGCTATCGCGTGCAGCACCTGTACGCCGGCTGCGTGCGCGGCGTCGACCAGTGCGGCCACCCGCCCCAGCATCCCCGAGTCCCGGGCTTCCTTCGCGAGTTCGGGAAGCGCGCTCTCCTCGCCGACGACGCCGTTCTGGCACTCGACGGTGAGCAACGCGGTGGTGGTGGGATCGAGTTCCGGTTGCGGCATGGCTCCCCCTGGCGTGACGACCGTCGATCCCGCATGATTCCTGACAGTCAGTCAGATGTGAAGGGGTGCGGGACGGATGGACGGATCACAGCGGCGGGGCCGCCGCATCATGATGACCGACGCGGAAGTGGACGTCTTCCTGCGCGAGCAGCGCACCTGCCGGGTGGCGACCGTCTCCCCGGACGGCCGCCCGCACGTGGGCGCCCTGTGGTTCGCCTGGGACGGCACCTCACTGTGGCTGTACTCGATCACGCGCAGCCGCCGCTGGTCGGAGCTGCGGGGGGACCCGCGGATCTCGGTGGTCGTGGACGCGGGCGAGGCGTACGACGAACTGCGGGGGGTCGAACTCTCCGGCAGCGCCGTCTTCGTGGGCGAGGCCCCGCGCACGGGCGAGCCCTGTCCGGAGCTGGCCGAGGTGGAACGACTGTTTCCGGCCAAGAACTTCGGCATCGAGGAGATGCCGCACGACGGCCGCCACGCGTGGATCCGCCTCACCCCGGAGTCGGTCGTCTCCTGGGACTTCCGCAAACTGTGAGCGGCTAGAGCACCTCGGCGGCCGCCTGGCGCAGGGCCTCGACGGCGGCCCTGATCGAGGGCCGCCGGTCGGCGTCCGCCCGCCAGACCACGTACACGTGACGGCGGACGGAATCGCTCACGGGCAGCAGCCTGACCCCCGGCGGCACCGGGCCGCGCCCGAGCCGGGGGGCCACGCACACCCCGAGTCCGGCCTCCACGAAGGCCAGCTGGGTGTGGTGCTCCTCGGCGATGTGCGCGATGCGCGGCTCGATACCGGTTCCGCGCAGGGTGTACACCAGCCACTCGTGGCAGAACTGGCCCTCGTTCCAGGAGATCCAGTCGTCGTCGGCGAACTCGGCGAGGGTGATCCGGTCGCGGTCGGCCAGCCGGTGGCCCACCGGCACGGCGATGTCGCAGGAATCGTCCAGCAGGTGCTTCCGCGTGAGCTCGGCCGGCACCGGCATCCGCTTGTTGTGCCAGTCGATGGCCAGGGCCAGGTCCAGGTCTCCGCGCACGACCGCGGCCATGCTCTCCTCGGGCTCCTGCTCCCGGACCAGGGGCCGCAGTTCGGGGTGCTCTGCGCGCAGCGCGGTCAGCGCCTGGGGCAGCAGTCCGCGCATGGCGGTCGGGAAGGCGCCGATCCGCAGCTCTCCGACGGCGCAGCCGCGCCGGGCCTCCACATCGGCCTGGGCGAGCTCCACCTGGGAGATGATCCGGGCCGCGTGGTCGGCGAGCAGCCGTCCGGCGTCCGTGAGCCGGACCCCGCGGCCGTTCTTGGCCAGCAGCGGCTGGCCGACCTCCCGCTCCAGCTTGGCCATCTGCTGGGAGACGGCGGAGGTGGTGACGTGGAGCCCGTCGGCCGCGCCGCTGACCGAGCCGTGGCGGGCGAGGGCATCGAGGGTGCGCAGGCGCTCCAGGTTCAACATGTAAGCGATGCTACGCCGTCACTACGAAGAAATCTCGCTTGTCCTACGTAGTTGAGCGGAGCAGAGTACACCTCATGAGCGCACCCACCACCCCACGCCCCACTCTCTCCCCGCCGGCCGCCCCCACCCGGACCGCCCGGGTGGACTGGCGCATCCGCTTCGCGATCCTCTCGGTGGTCTGGGGCTTCAGCTTCCTGCTGATCAAGGTGGGCACGCAGGCGTACGCCCCCTTCCAGGTCGCCCTCGGCCGGGTGCTGTTCGGGGCGCTCGCGCTGCTGACCGTGCTCCTGGTCCGCCGCGAACCGCTCCCCCGGGGCCGCCGCACCTGGGCCCACCTGGCCGTGGCGGCGCTCCTGCTCAACACCGCCCCCTTCTCCCTGTTCTCGTACGCCGAGCTCAGCATTCCGTCGAGCCTGGCCGGGATCTGCAACGCCACCTCGCCGCTGTGGGGCATGGCGCTGTCGATGGTGGCCCTGTCCGAGGACCGCCCGACGCGGCGCCGTTTCGCCGGCCTGGGCCTGGGCTTCCTCGGCGTCCTGACCGTCCTCGGCGCCTGGCAGGGCTTCTCGGGCATCGACGCGAAGGGCACCGCGCTCGCCCTGCTCGCCTCGCTCTGCTACCCGATCGGCTGGATCTACGTCCGGCGCACGCTGGCCTCGGTCCCGAGCTCGCCGGTGGCGCTGACCGGCGCGCAGCTGATGCTCTCCACGCTGCAACTACTGGCGGTCAGCGCCGCGTTCACCTCGGCCCCCACCTCGTTCCCGCTCTGGCCGACCCTGTCGGTGATCGCGCTCGGCGCCCTCGGTACGGGGATGGCCCTGCAGATGCAGTACGGACTGGTTTCCGAGGTCGGCCCGACCACGGCCCAGATGGTCACGTACTTCATCCCGGTCATCGCCACCACGGCCGGCGTCGCGCTCCTCGGCGAACAGCTCCACTGGAACACCCCGGTGGGCGCGGCGATCGTCCTGGCCGGAGCCGCCCTGACCCAGACCCGCCGCCGCTAGCGCGCGCGACCCGGCCGCCTACCCGCAGTCGCCGAGGACCGACCCCGAACCGTCGGGCGTGTACGCGGCCCACAGCACGAACAGCTCCAGCAGGATCGCCACGACGTTGAGCAGAGCGACGACGAAGGCCAGGAGCCCCGGCCAGGTGTCCCAGATCCGGACCCCGCAGCGCCGCCGGATCCACCGGGCCAGCAGCAGGCAGACGACCACGGCCGACAGACCGAGCACCGGTCCCGACCACGCGGCGACGTGCTCCATCTTCGGGAAGGGCATGTGCCGACAGGCTGCCTGCTGCCGGTCGACCCAGTCCCCGTGGATGAACTGAACCCCGTAGGAACTGACCACTCCCAGTGCGGCCAAGACCGGCACGAGCAGTGCCGTGATCGCCATGCCGGGTGTGACGTGGCGCTTGCGCACGGTGTCGTGGAGCTCGGCGGTGGAGGGAGAGGTTTCCATCAGTACCAATTCGGGTGCGGTCGGACGATGTGGATGCGCTGCTCGCCGTGGTTCCTGGTGGCGATGCGTTCCCGGCTGTCCAGGCTCACGTTCTGCCACGAGCCGGTGTGCTGGGTCAGCTTGATGTCTCCGTCAGGGGTTATCGAGGTCACCACGGCGGCGTGGTAGATCTCCCCCTGCGGTTCGTCCGGGTCGGCAGCGACCTGCTCCATTCAGAGCCGGTCAGTCGAAGCGGGCGCTCGTCGTGGGGCGGGTCGAGGCGGTCACCGCGGCGGCGAGGGAGGGCAGTTCGTCCAGTGCCAGTCCCGACACCGTGATCCGGATGCCCGGCCCCGACTCCACCCGGAACCAGCCGCCCGGGGCCACCGCCCAGCCCGCGGCCAGGAGCCTCGTCACCGCGGCCGTCTCATCGGCCACCGGCACCCACACGTTCATCCCGGTGCGGCCGTGCGCCACCACCCCCCGTTCCCGCAGGGCCGCGACCAGGCCGTCCCGTCGCTCCCCGTAGGAGCGGGCGACCGCCGCCCGGTCCACCACGCCGGAGGTCCACAGTTCGACCGTCGCGTACTGGAGCAGCCGGCTCACCCATCCCGGGCCCAGCCGCTGCCGCCCCCGTACCCGGTCCAGGGTCACCGCGTCGCCGGTCAGCACCGCCAGGCGCAGGTCCGGCCCGTACGCCTTGGCCGCGGACCGCACCAGCGCCCAGTGCCGGGTCACCCCGCCGAGCGAGTGCAACGGCAGGTCGACGATGCCGTGCCCGTGGTCGTCGTCGACCACCAGAACCTCCGGATACCTGGCCAGGACGGCGCGCAGCTCCGCCGCCCGGTCACCGCTCACGGCCGCCCCGGTCGGGTTCTGCGCCCGCGACGTCACCAGCAGGGCCCGCGCACCCTCCGCGAGGACCCGTTCCACCGCCGCGGCGACCGGCCCGTCGTCGTCCACCACCACCGGCACCACCCGAAGTCCCAGCGCCGCCGCGAGGTCCAGCACGCTCCCCCACCCCGGGTCCTCGACGGCCACCGCGTCCCCCGGTCGCAGGTGCGCGCCCAGGACCCGCTCGATCCCGTCCAGCGCGCCCGAAGTGACCCCCACCGGCCCGACGGGAACGCCGTCGGCATCGAGGTCGGCGCGGGCCAGCCGCTCCAGCTCCGGCACCACCGGATCGTCCCCGTACAGCGTCGGCGCCTGCGCGTACCGCCGCGCGGCCCGGGCCAGGGCCTCGTCCAGGGCGGGAAGCAGCCGGACGTCCGGGTTCCCGGACGCGACGTCCCGGGTGCCGGGCGGAACCGCCATCCGCAGTTCGTCGCGCGGCGCGCTCGCGGGTCGGCCGCGCACCCGGCTGCCGCGCCGCCCGTCGGTCTCGATGACCCCGCGCTCGCGCAGCGTCCGGTACGCGGCGGCCACGGTGTTCGGGTTCACCCCGAGCACACCCGCGAGCTCGCGCATCGGCGGCAGCAGCGCTCCGGGCACGAGCGCGCCCGATCCGATGCCCGCCTCGACACTCGCCGCGATATCCGATGCGCGGCTCCCTGTGATCCGGTATTCTCCTAGCACAAAACCAAGTATGCACTAGTACAACGGAGCGCGCATCATGACCGCCACCACCGACACGCAAGAGATGCCCGGGCGGAACGTACCGAGCGGCGGCTACGAGCCCACGGAGCGCACCGTCCCGAGCCGCTCCCGCGAGCGGGCGCGCTACGACCGCGAGACGGTCCACTCGATACTCGACCAGGCCTACGTCTGCCACCTCGGCTTCGTCCGTGACGGCGCCCCGGTGGTCCTGCCGACCCTCTACGGCCGGGTCGGCGAGACCTTGTACGTCCACGGCTCGACCGGCTCGCGCCCGCTGCTCGCCGCCGGCAAGGCGGACCCGGGACTGCCCGTCTGCCTGACCGTGACGCACGTGGACGGCCTGGTGTTGGCCCGGTCGGCCTTCAACCACTCGATCAACTACCGATCGGTGATCGTGCACGGCACCGCCTACCAGGTGACCGACGAGGACGAGTGCCGGATGGCCCTCGACGCCCTCGTCGACCACGTGGTCCCGGGCCGCTCGGCCGACTCCCGGCCCGCCAACGCCAAGGAGCTCGCCGCCACCGCGGTGATCCGGCTGGACCTGCGCGAAGTGTCGGCGAAGATCCGTACGGGCGGCCCGAACGACGAGCCCGAGGACATGGGCCTTCCCTACTGGTCGGGCGTGGTGCCGGTCGCACCGGTCCACGGGACCCCGATCCCGGCCGACGACCTGGCCCCCGGGATCGCCACCCCGGACTACCTCGCCGCGCTCTGAGCCTCACGGGGGGACCCGGAGGACGCTGATGACCCGGAAGCCTCACGGGCGGCTCGGACCACCGGCCCGCCCGTGGGCCTGCGCGCCTCGGCCGCGATCAGCGCACCCACCGCGGTCAGCAGCAGTACGGTGCCCAGCACCACGGCGCCGGTCAGCCGCTCGCCGAGCAGCAGCACGGCGATCACCGCGGCACTGACCGGCTCGATGAGCATGATCACGGACACGGTGGCGGCCCGTACCGCGGCGGCTCCGGTGAAGTACAGCGCGTACGCCAGGGCCGTCGGCACGGTGGCCACGTACACCAGTAGCCAGAGCACCCGCCCGATTTCGGCGGTGTGCGGCAGCAGCCCCTCGGCGGCGGCGAGCGGCAGCAGGCACACCGTGCCCACCGCGACCGACCATGCGGTGGTGATCAGCGGGTCACCGCCCGCCCCGCGCCGCCCGAGCCAGCGGGCCCGCAGGGTCATCCCGGCGTACCCGGCGGCCGACAGCAGGGCCCAGCCGACGCCCAGGGGCCGCACCTCGCCGTCCCCGCCGCCCAGAACGAGCACGGCGAGCCCGGCAAGCGCCCCGACGACGGCGGCCGTGCCGCCCCGGCCGAGCCTCTCGCCCATCCAGTAACGCCCCCCGACCGCGATCAGCACCGGCCCGGCGCCGAGGGTGACCACGGTGCCGACCGCGAGGCCCGTCTCGCGCACGGCGCCGAAGTAGGCGGCCTGGAAGAGCGTGAACATCAGGCCGGTCCCGATGAGCGATGCCACCGACGGCCGCACCGCCGCCGCTCGCCGGGGCCTGCGTACGGCGAGCACCCCGAGCAGCACCACCAGCCCGCCGGCGCACCGCCAGAAGGACAGGGCGAGTGGGCCGAGGTCAGTGGCCAGGAAGAGGAGGGAGGCGGCCGCTCCGGCAGTGCCCCAGGCGGCTCCGGCGACGACGAGGTACAGCAGACTGCGCCCTGAAGCGGGCGAAAGGTTCGACACGAGTGTGCTCCGCGGATGCGTGAAGGATGAGGGGGGAAGGTCATCTCTTCGCGGGCAGCGCGGACCCGCCCGGGAACTGCCCGGGCCGGGTCTTCGTCAGGGGGCGGCTGCCCGCGGCTACGCGGCCGGAGGCGGAAGCACGGTCGAATGCATGGTCGCCACCCTAGGCCTTCGTCGTCTCACCGTCCAGAACGGCCGGTTCCGGATCCGCCGCCCCCGGCGGGGTCGGTCGCGCGGTCTGCGCGATGAGGGCCCCGCCCAGCACCAGCGCACCGCCGACGATCTGCGGGGTCGACAGGTACTCGCCCAGCAGGATCCAGGCGAAGACGGTGGCCACGACGGCCTCCATGCAGGCCACGACACCGGCCACCTGGGGCGAGAGCTTGCGCACCGAGACGACGCCGGTGAGGTACGCGAAGGCGGTCGCGATCAGCACCACCCAGGCGAGCAGCACCCACGCGGGCACCATCAGGTCCCCCATCGCGGCCCGCCCCGCCAGCACCTGCCAGTCGATGTTCCAGGGCCGGGCGATCACGGTCATCACCAGTGCGCCGATGAGCATGCCGTACGCGATCACGCCGATCGGGTCGGGCACGTCGCCCTCTGCGCCGCCCTCGGTGCCGTGGTCCGCGAACACGAAGTAGAAGGCCTGGCAGCAGGCGGCGGCGATGCCGAGCAGCACGCCGAGGGGGTCCAGGCTCAACCCGGACCAGATCTCGACCACGCAGGCCAGCCCCACCACGGCGACGGCGGCACCGGCCGCGGCGGCCCGGGTCACCGGCTTGCGCTGCACGAAGCGGATCCAGCCGAGCAGCAGCGCCGGGCCGAGGTACTCCAGCAGCAGGGCAACGCCGACCGGGATCCGGGACAGGGAGGCGAAGTAGAAGGCCTGCACGCCCGCGACGGCGACGAGGCCGAAGCCAGCGAGCAGCAGGGGCTTGCGCAGCAGGAGCCCGCGGTGGCGCCAGGCCAGCGGGGACAGGACCAGAGCCGCCCCGGCCACCCTGAGCCAGACCATGTGCAGCGGGTCCAGCCCCGCCTCGATCAGCGGCTTCGCCGCCACTCCCGAACCGCCGAACGCGAACGCCGAGACGAGGGCGAGGCCCAGTCCGACGTTTTTCCCTGTCGCTTGCATCGGGCCATCATGGCAGGGCCGGTCAGCACCGTCACAGGCGTGACACCTGTTGAGACGGTTCCGAGACCGGACGTGACCGCACTGACTATTTCTGACAGGTCGTCAGTATTGAATGTTCCGTCCGCCGGGGCTACGTTCCGCCGCACGTACCCGACGAGAAGGGGTGGTCGCATGGCCGAAGTCACCGCGGAATCACGCATCGAGGCGTCCGCCGCGAAGGTCTGGGCCCAGCTGACGGACTGGGCGGCGTACGGCGAGTGGAGCATGACCCACACCAATTTCCCCAAGGGCGGCCCCGAGACCCTCGCGGTCGGGACGACCTTCGAGGAGAACATGAAGATGATGGGCTTCCCCGCCGAAGTCGCCTGGACCATTTCCGAGCTGGAGGACGAGCGCGTCTTCGCGATCACGGGCAAGGGCCCGATGGGCGTGGCCATCCTGACCCGGTACACCCTGGTGCCGGACGGTGGCGCCACCACGGTCCGCATCGACGGGGAGTTCAACGGGGCCGCCGTCTCCCTGATGGCGGGCAAGCTCAAGGACTCGGCGACCGCCGCCCTGAACGAGTCGCTCCGCAAGCTTGCCGGCCTGGTCACCTGACCCGCTCCCCCGGCGGGTGCGCGAATGCGGCGGCGCGCCCCGCGAGAGGACTCGCGGGGCGCGCCGTTCGGTCGGCCGGCCGACTCAGTGCTCGTCGGCCAGGATCAGGTAGAGCTTCTTGCGGGCGTCGTTGACGACGGCGAGGGCCTTCTCGCGCTGCTCGGCCGAGCCGGTCTTGTAGACCTGGCCGAAGGCCTCGAACAGGCCCATCCCGGCCGCCCGGACCTCCTGCATCGCCTCGAAGTCGAACCCGCGCCCGGCGTCGGCCCAGGGGGCCTCGGGACCGGACTCGGCCTCGGTGCGGCCGGCGTCGGTGAGCGTGAACAGCTTCTTGCCGCCCTCGCTCTCGCTCGCAATGAGCCCCTCGTCCTCAAGCAGCTGGAGGGTCGGGTAGACCGACCCCGGGCTGGGCTTCCAGGCCCCGCCGCTGCGCTCGCCGATCTCCTGGATCATCTCGTAGCCGTGCATCGGGCGGTCCTTGAGCAGTGCCAGGATCGAGGCGCGCACGTCTCCGCGCCGAGCCCGGCCGCGCGGTCCGCCGCGGCCACCCCGCCCGCCGAAGGGTCCGCCGCCGAAGGGCGGTCCGAACGGTCCGAAGGCGGCGCGCAGCCCCCTGAACTCCTCCCGACGATCGGGCCCGCAGTGGCCGTGGCCCCGTCCGTGCTCGTGTCCGTGGTCGTGACCGTGCTGTCCGTGTGAACGCATGACTGCGCTCCTTCCGTCTGTTCGTTTCCATGTCATCGCTGCTGCGATGCTTCAACTATCGCTGACCCATCGCGATGCGTCAACGATATATCGGAAACTTCTTCAGCGAACGACACGAGAAGGCCCGTCGGCTGACCTGCGCCAGCGAAGCCGGGCTGCTTGTCACCGAAGTTGGGCCGACGGCTGTTTGTGTCACCGAAGATGAGTCACTGCACGGTTCGTGCCAGTGGAGTTGAGCCGATGGCGAGCTGTGCGGTCGCGGAGTTCCGCCGGCAGGGCACCTTCGTGCGCTCGGCCGTGGTGAAGGACTCCCGGGTCTCCTCGTCCAGCTCGTCCTCGGCGCGGACGTCGACGACACGGGCCCGCCCGTCGGCGAGCCGGACGAAGTAGTCGGGAGCATGCCTGCGCTGTCGGACCCCGTCGTGCCAGTGCAGCCAGAACGGCTGCGCGGCGATGGCGGTGACCTGTGAGTCTCGGTCCAGCAGGACCAGCCGGTCCCGCTCCAGCCACGACTCGTAGCCGACGTGATCCCGTACGGTCACCGAGTGGTACCAGCCCGCGAAGCCTCGGCCTTACTTGTGCCAGGTGAACGCGCGGACCGGCTCCAGCGCCTCGAACCGGACATCCCAACCCGTCTGCAACAGCTGACGCCTACGTACCCCATCGACGTAGAGGTCCAGCTCAAAGCCACGGAGCATGCGATCTGGTGTGCACCGTGGTGTCCCGTCTCAGGCGATCCGGTCCCTGCCTCAAATGATCTGGTTCGATTCGCTCGCCGTCCCAGATGCTCTGGTCCCGCGGGTCTGCTTCTTCGGTCTCGCCGGCCCTGGTGGCATCTGAGCCGTTCCGGGTGCTGACCGATGGGGGCAGGAGCTGGTCATAGTCGTGCGGCCGTGCGGATCAGGCCGGCCAGGGCGAGGGAGCGGCTGTGGGCGGGCCAGGCGATGTGGGTCACGACGGGAGGCGCGTCGGTCAAGGGAACGGCCGTGTGCTCGGCCCACAGCCAGGAGCGGGCGGAGTCGGGGACGACCGCCACGGTGCGTCCGAGGGCAATCAACTGGGCCAGTTGCGTCTGGTTGTGGATCTCGGGGCCCGGGCCGGGTGCGTAGGTGCCGTGGGTGGGCCAGCGGGCGAGCGGCAGATCGGGGACGTCCCTGACATCGGCCAGGGACAAGGTCTCGCGGGCGGCGAGGGGGTGCCCGGCAGGCAGGACGGCAACCTGCCCCTCGGTCGTCAGTGCCTCGCTGTCGAACCCGGCGAGGGAGTTCCACGGCGTGTGCATGAGCGCGACATCAGCGCGTCCGTCGCGCAGCAGCTCTTCCTGCTCGGAAATGCCGCACGGCAGCACCTCGATCTCGGCGCTGTCGGGCTCGGCCGCGTAGGCGTCGAGGAGTTTCCGCAGCAGTTCGTGGGACGCGGCGGCCTTCACCGCGAGGACCAGCCGACCGCGGGGACCGCCAGGGCTGTCGGCACCGCCGGCGCGCCGGGTGCGGCGAGCGGCGGCAGCGGTCGCGTCGAGGGCCGCCCGGCCTTCGTGCAACAGCACCTCTCCGGCACCGGTCAGGCGGACGCCACGGCGGTTGCGCTGCAGCAGGCAGACCCCGAGGCGCCGTTCGAGCTGCTGGATCGCCCGCGACAGCGGCGGCTGGGCCATGCCGAGACGCTCGGCGGCGCGCCCGAAGTGCAGTTCCTCGGCGACGGCCACGAAGTACCTCAGCTCGCGGGTCTCCAGGGTGTCCACGGCCGCAGCATACGCGGTGATACCCGGCAGGTATGACAGGACACCGTATCGGTGTTGGCCGCGCCACTCGTCCGCGAGCCAACATCATCAGCATGAGCGAAACGAAGATCGCGCTGGTGACCGGCGCGAACAAGGGCATCGGGTACGAGATCGCGGCCGGGCTGGGCAGCCTCGGGTACCGCGTGGGCGTGGGAGCCCGCGACGCCGCCCGACGCGAAACCGCCGTCGGGAAGCTGCGCGCCGCCGGTGTGGACGCGTTCGGGGTACCGCTGGACGTGACCGACGACCAGAGCGTCACTGATGCCGCGGAACTGATCGAACGGCTGGCCGGGCGCCTGGACACCCTGGTCAACAATGCCGGCATCTCGGGCGAGATGGACCCCGGGTGGGTGCAGGACCCGACCGTGCTCGACCTGGAGGTGCTCCGCACGGTCGTGGATACCAACGTCATGGGTGTCGTCCGGGTGACCAACGCGATGCTGCCACTGCTGCGGCGCTCGGCCTCGCCACGCATCGTCAACGTCTCCAGTAGCGTCGGCTCCCTGGCCCGGCAGGCGGACCCGGACATCGAGATCCCGATCATGGCGGCCTACGCGCCGTCGAAGTCGTTCCTCAACGCCCTCACCGTGCAGTACGCCCGGCAGTTCGCCGATACGAACATCCTGATCAACGCCGCCTGCCCGGGCCTGGTCGCGACCGATTTCACAGGCTTCCAAGGGCCCCGCACTCCTGAACAGGGCGCGGCCACAGCGATCCGGCTCGCCACCCTGCCCGACGGCGGCCCGACCGGTTCGTTCTTCGAGGACGACGGCGTCGTCCCCTGGTGATCACGAGCCCGCCGTGAATCGACGAGGCTCCGGTAGGTCCACGAAACGGTGAGGAAGGACCAGATCGACTGAGACAGCGTCAGGCATCTGCCCGACAGGGACCAGACCGTCGGAGACGGGACACGTGGCGTGGCGGCGACAGAGCCCCAGCGCCCTCGTCTACGACGGCTGTATCCACTCGCGCTTCTGGCTAGTCTGCGGGCATGACGGAGCACCCCGGGTTCGGCGCGATGCTCGCGTGGCTGCTGGACCACAGAGAGCTCGGCGCGCAGGAATTGGCCGCCCGCACTGAGCTGAACGCAGACGAGGTCCGCGCAGTGCTCGCAGGAGATGGCCCCGGCGAGGAACTGCTCCGGCGGCTTGCGCCCGCACTGGGTTTCCACGCCGTCGATCTGTTCATCCTCGCGGGGCTGGCGGTCCCGGATGACATGGCGCCATTGGACGCCGCGGCCGCGATGTGGGTGAAGAACACGGTGACGGATGCGGTGCGTCTCCCCGCCGCGGAACGCCGTGAACTCCTGCAGCAGATCCGCTCAATGCCGCAGGAGGAACGGCGTTCCAGCTTCGCCCCGAACCCGCTCATGCCCCTCGCGGGAGGCCCGGGCGCTTGGGTCATCCGCATGCTCCAGTACCGCAACCTGAACTGGTCGGGAATGGCGAAGGCGCTTGCGTTCGTGACGCCCACGCCCACGTACCTGTCGGCAGCCACTTACGGTGTGATCGGCTCTGGTCGCAAGGAGCTGACCCCGCGCTTGGTGACGGACTTCGCTGCCCTGCTGGGGATCGATGCCCGCGACCTGGCGGCGGTGACGGGCGTCATTCTGCGTGAGGTACCACCGCCTCCGGCCTCGGAGGTCATGGACACCGCAGCGCTGCTGTGGGAGGCACGACGTCTGTCCGCCGAGCAGGCACGACACGTCTGCGAGCTCGCACGTTCCGCGCGTGGAGACTTCCGCGACGCGCACCTCATGGAACTGCCCGGAACCTGAGACCTGCTGACTTAGCGCGGGGTGCTGTCGTCGGCCTCGAACGGGCCGCCGTGGCCCGGCACGATCAGGTCCGCCGCGGCCAGCACCCGCAGGCGGGAGGCGCGCAGTACCTCGCGGTCCGAGGCCACCGGGTCGTCCGCCGGGCCGTCCGCGTGCCACCACAGGTCGCCGGCGAAGGCGACCACGCCGGAGTCCGTGCCGGCCAGCAGCGTGATGTCCTCGGCGCTGTGGCCCGGGGTACGGATCAGCCGTAGCGACGGGGTGAGTTCGTAGCCCTCCGCGTCCCGGTTCTTCCACTGGTCGCCCAGGTACTCCACCTTGTGGTCGTGCACCCGGGCCCGTCCGAACAGGCCCACGTTCATGGTGTTGTCCGGGTGGTGGTGGCTGAGCACCACGTCGGTGATGTCGTCGGGGCCGAGGCCGAGCTCCGCGAGCGGGGCGAGGATGTCTTCGCGGCTCGCCACCATGCCCGGATCGAAGATCACGTGTCGTCCTGCGTCGTGTACGTAGGAGACGGTGGCGGCGACTCCGGGGCCGGTGGAGCCGACGTATCCGGTGGTCAGAACCTTGAATGCGGCGCTGCGGCCGAGCGGTGCGTCTGTCATGGCCCCAATTCTTGCGAGCAGGCCGATCGTGCACGAGTGGCACTGATGCCACTGATCGCAGGATTGGTGCCACGCGTGCCACACTGCACGGGTGCCTCCCTTCATGACGGTCGCCGCGTACACCCCGCCCGGAGTCGGCATGCTCGCCGTCGGCATCGTCACCGAGGTCTTCGGCCCGCACGGCGAAGCACTGCCCGGATTCGACTTCGCGCTGTGCACCGACCGGCCCGGGCCGGTCCCGACCGATCTCGGCGTGCCGCTCACCATCGCGCACGGCCTGGACCGGCTCGCCTCGGCCGATCTGGTGATCGCCCTGCCGTGGGCCGGCTTCCGCACACCGCCCGCTCCCGCCGTGCTCGATGCGCTGTCGGCCGCGCACGAGCGGGGCGCACTGGTCGCGGCCCACTGCGTCGGCTCTTTCGCGCTCGCCGCCGCCGGACTGCTCGACGGCCGTCGCGCCACCACCCACTGGCGGTTCGCCGAACTGCTCGCCCGCCGCCACCCCGAAGTCACCGTCGAACCCGACGCCCTCTACATCGATGAGGGGAGCATCATCACGGGCGCGGGAGCCGCCGCCGGCTTCGATCTCTGCCTGCACCTGCTGAGGCGGGAGTACGGGGCCGCGATGGCCAATGCCGTGGCCCGGGACGTGGTGCTGCCCTCCCACCGCGACGGCGGGCAGGCGCAGTACCTGGCCGCCCCTGTCCCCGAAGACTGCCGCGACGAGCGTCTCACCGAGGTCCTCGCGTGGGCCCGCGAGAACCTCCACGAGCCGCTTCCCGTCGCGGAACTGGCCCGGCGCGCCGTGATGAGCAAGCGCTCCTTCGCCCGCCGCTTCACCGCCGCCACCGGCACCACCCCCCACGCCTGGCTGCGGGGCCTGCGGCTGAGCAGCGCCGAGGAACTGTTGGAGACCACGGACCTGCCGGTCGAGGAGATCGCCCGCCGTGTCGGCTACGGAAGCGCGGCCGTCCTGCGCGAACAGTTCGTGCGCCGCCGGGGCGTGCCGCCCCGCTCGTACCGCCGCTCCTTCACGAACGTGCCGTGACGGACACGGGGCCGGCCGGGCCAGTCGTCGCGGATTGGCATTTGTCGACGGTCGCGGGCGAGTCCTACGGTCGGCGGATGCGCCTCCGAATCGTCGACGCCTTCACCGACCGCCCCTTCCGCGGAAACCCCGCCGGGGTCCTGCTCCTCGACGGGGAGTTCCCGCCGGACGCCTGGCTCCAGCAGGTCGCCGCCGAGGTCAACCTCTCCGAGACCGCCTTCGCCCACCCACTGCAGCCCGGCGGGGACGCCGACTGGGCCCTGCGCTGGTTCACCCCGTCCGCCGAGGTCGACATGTGCGGCCACGCCACGCTCGCCACGGCGCACGTGCTCGCGACGAGCGGCCTCGCCCGGGGGCTGACCCGGTTCTCCGCGCGGTGCGGCATCCTCACCGCGGAGGCCGCCGGGGACGGCACGATCACGATGGACTTCCCGACGTCCTCCCTCACCCCGGCCCAGGCGGACCCCGCGGTCCAGAGCGCCCTCGGCGTCCCGATCCGGTCCGTCCACGACACGTCCGAGCACATCGGCGACCTGCTGGTCGAGCTGGCGGACGAGCGGACGGTACGCGAGCTCACCCCCGACATCGCCGCCCTGCGCGGCTACGCCCACCGCGGGGTGATCGTCACCGCGGCCGCCGAGGACCCCTCCCGCGGCTACGACTTCGTCTCCCGCGGCTTCTTCCCGGCCTTCGGGATCGACGAGGACCCGGTCACCGGCAGCGCCCACACCGCTCTCGCCCCGTTCTGGGCCGCCCGGCTGGGCCGTACCTCGCTCGTCGGCCTACAGGGCGGAGCGCGCACGGGACACGTCGCGGTCCGGCTGGCGGGCGACCGTACGCTCCTGACGGGCCACGCGGTCACCGTCATCGACGGCGAACTGCTCACCCGCCCCTGACGGGCGACCGGGAGGCCTACGGTGTCGGCAGCCAGCCGACCTTGCCCGCGAGCAGCGCGTACCCGCCGAAGGCCACGATGTCGAGCAGCGCGTGCGCGACGACGAGCGGTCCCACCCGGCCCCAGCGGCGGTACGCCAGGACGAAGACGACGCCCATCACCATGTTGCCGATGAAGCCGCCGATGCCCTGGTAGAGGTGGTACGAGCCGCGCAGCACCGAGCTGGCCAGCAGCGCGGCCAGGGGGGACCAGCCCAGCTGACCGAGCCTGCGCAGCAGGTAGGCCAGCACGATGATCTCCTCCACGACAGCGTTCTGCACCGCGGAGAGGATCAGCACGGGGAACTTCCACCACACGTCGGGCAGCGCCTCCGGCACGACCGTGAGGTTGGCCCCGCTCGACCGCGCCACCAGGTAGAAGGCCAGCCCCGCGCTCCCGATCCCGGCCGCGACCAGGGCTCCGCGCGCCAGGTCCCAGCCGGGCCGGGTACGGTCGAAGCCCAGCGCCCGCAGCCCCGGCACGCCCTCCCGGGTCAGCAGGTGGGCGACCAGCAGCACCGGCACCAGGGCGGTGCCGATGCCGAACAGCTGCCAGGCCAGGTCCAGCCAGGGCCGGCCGGGGGCATGCGAACCGTTGAGCGTGGCGGCCTGGTCCTTGAGGCCGCCCGGCTTGGTCAGCGAGCCGATGAAGCTGATCAGCGAGGCGACGGCGCTCGCTCCGAGCGAGAGCGCCAGCACGAGCAGCGTCTCGGTGCGCAGGACCCCCCGCCCGTTCTCGGGGTGCAACGCCTTGACCACCGGCTCCGGCTCCGCCCGCACGTCCGACTCCCGTTCCGCCGTTCCGCTTCGTCCCCCCATACTGCCTCTTCGGCGGGGGAACCGGATCACCGGACCGGGAACGCACGCGCAGCGGCCGTTTCAGCGCCGCACCGGCACCGGGGCGCTCACCTCCTCGTCCGCCAGTCCGACCGGCCAGGTGTGCACGGGATCGCCCTTGTGCATCAGCTCGCTGTAGCGCCGGGTGATCGCGGCCAGGGCCGCGTCCCGCCCCATCCCGGAGGCGAGCGCCCGGTGGTAGGTGTCCACCTGCCAGGTCGCGCCGTTGACCCGCCGCTGGCAGCGTTCCTCGATGATCCCGAGGTAGTGGTCACGGTCGGCGGGCTCGATGCCCCAGGCGTCCAGGCCGGCCGCCGCCATCGGCAGCAGCTCGTCCAGGACCAGGCGTACGGCGGACACGCTGGCCAGCCCGCCGCCCCGGCCGCGGCGCGGCCAGCGCAGCCGCGCGTCGATCCCGTACCGGCAGGCCGCGTCGAAGTTGGCCTCGGCCTCGGCGAACGGCAGCCGCGTCCACACCGGGCGCGGCTCGTCGGCGAGCGTGCGGACCAGCCCGTAGTAGAAGGCGGCGTTGGCCACCACGTCGGCGACGGTCGGGCCGGCCGGCAGCACGCGGTTCTCCACCCGCAGGTGCGGCATCCCGTCGGCGACCCCGTACACGGGCCGGTTCCACCGGTAGACCGTGCCGTTGTGCAGGACGAGTTCCTGCAGGCTCGGGACTCCTCCCTCGGCGAGCACGCGCAGCGGTTCCTCCTCGTCGCAGATGGGCAGCAGGGCGGGGAAGTACCTGACGTTCTCCGCGAAGAGCTCGTACGCCGACTCCACCCAGCGCTCCCCGAACCAGGTCCGGGGCCGTACCCCCTGGGCCTGGAGTTCAGGGGGGCGGGTGTCGGTGGCCTGCGTGAAGAGCGGCGGCCTCGACTCGCGCCACAGCTCGCGCCCGAACAGGAACGGCGAGTTGGCGCCGACGGCTATCTGTACGGCGGTGACCGCCTGCGCCGCGTTCCACACGTCGGCGAACCGGGCCGGCGTCACCTGGAGGTGCAGCTGTACGGAGGTGCAGGCGGCTTCCGGGACGATCGACCCGGTGCTCCAGGTGAGCCGCTCCACCCCGTCGATGTCGAGCACGAAGTCCTCGCCGCGCATCATCAGGATCTGCTCGTTCAGCAGCGAGTAGCGGTCCACCGCGGAGAGGTTGGCGGTGACCAGGTCGGCCCGGGTGATCGTGGGCAGGATGCCGATCATCACCACGCCGGCGTCGATCTCCGCGGCCTGGCGGTGGGCATAGCCGAGCCCTGCACTCAGTTCCTCGGCGAGCTGGTCGAATACCCGGCCGCCGAGCCGGTGCGGAAGGACGTTCACCTCCAGGTTGAACATTCCGAGTTCCGTCTGGAAATCCTGGCTCGCTATACGCTCCAGAACCTGGGCATTCACCATTCTCGGCAGCCCGTCGGCACCCGCCAGATTCAGCTCGATCTCCAGCCCCATCATGTTCTTGGGACGATCGAACCTCTTCTCCGCCAGAAGCCGCTCCAGCCCCTCCAGGCACTCGTGAAGCTTCCTCCGGTACTTCTGCCGATCGGACAGGTCGAATCCGCCCGCCACGACCTTCTCCCCCATCGAAGCTTCCCTCCTCGAATGGGCCTGGCTTGTGACACCCAGGCGCGCATGTACGGTCGATGATGCCCCGGAGGCGTGATCGATAACGCCGCGGGGGTGTGCATGGCGGGGAGCGCGCGCCGGTTTGGCCGAAGGGCGCTATGGCACATTCACTTGGCAAGGCATCTCATGCAAATTCCGCATGCGTTTTGCCGGTTCCAGATAATGGACGCTTTCCAGCCGAGCCCCTGTCCGGTAACCTCCGAGGTCAGCGCGACTTGTTCGCGCGCAACCGGCATGAAAGCCATGTCAGCGGGACCGGTAAGCGACTTGTCGGCAATAGGCGGGACAGCTAGCCGAAACACTGCGTGAACACATGTCGTATAAACTCCGCAAACGAGGCAGAGAGTTGGCGCGCGGCCATTGCCCCTCAGCCCCCCTCTGGCCCCAGAATGCGACAGCGCCGTCCGCACCTGCCCCGTTCCACAGGTCTCCCAAGTGAGAGGCGACCCACCATGCCGCTGCATGTCCCTCCGGCTCCCGCGCCCGCCCTGCGCAGCGTCCTCGCGGCACTCGGTTCCCCCACCGCCGTCCATGAGGCGCACACTCCGGCCCTGCGCGCGCTGCAGGGTCCGATGACCGCCGAACTACCCCTGCCGGTCCACGTCCTCGACCGGCTGAACATCTCCCAGCTGGCGGCGGGGGGCCGCCCACCCCGCACCCGGCTGACCGCCTGGCGGTTCCTGATCCGCAGCGGCGACCGCTACGTGGCCGCCGCGGACACCCGGCTGACCCCGGACGGCTGGGTCTTCTCCCATTTCTTCGAGGGCCCCTACGTCGCGGCCACCGAACGCGCCCTGCGCCAGGCGGAGTCCCTCGGCAAGAACTACCAGCCGCGGCTGCTCTCCGTACCCGAGCTGTACATGATGACGCTGTGGCTGCACGGGGCGGTCGGCGCCGACGCCTCCGCCGGGCTGCCGGCCCCCGCGGATCTCCTGGTGCCACTGGCGCCGGCCCCGCCCGGCATCGCCCCGTACCGGCCGCACCCGGTGTCCGAACTACTGCCCGTGATGACGCACCGGCTCACTCCGCCGAGCCCGCCGGTCCCGCCGTCACTGGCCGCGCCGGCCGCCTGAGCGGGGCCCGAGGGGGCTGCGAGGAGGGTCTGCGCGGTGTCTGAGCAGGTGCGTTCCGGGTCGCTGGCCCGTACGACCCATTCGGCCTAGCCCACTCGGGCCACCAGCGAACCACCCGAAATGACAGGGGAGTTGACCTGAACCGCCCGCACGAGTGATGCGTCATCAATCTATGAGGACAGCTGCCGGGAAATCCCTGCGGACGCAACTCCGTAGGGCAACACTGGGATCCTGACCAAACCAAGACGTTGATACGGGGGGCGGCCATGAACAAGGCATCGAGCCGCAGCACACAGACCACACCGCAGCGAAAGAACGCATCCATGTGCCAGCACCAGCCAGCGTGCCCGTCAGCCGACTCCGCCGACCGGGAGGCCGCCAAGCCGTTGGCCAACCACCCGGAACAGGGCTGGAGCCTGCTGTGCAACGGCGTCCTGCTCTTCGAGGACACCGGTGAGCTGCTGCCGGACGGCCAGATCATCGCCCCGCACCGCCCGCTCGCGGCGGCGCAGGTGATGAAGGCGGCCTAGACGGCAACAGCACGGAACGGAATGAAGCAGCACGGAACGAAGCAGCACGCAACGACGAAGGGCCGGCCCGGGAATCATTCTCCCGGACCGGCCCTTCGTCATGCCGTCACCTCACACGGATGTGTCAGGTCGCCGAACGGGCAGGTGCCCTGCGGCTGCGGCTCGGTCGCGCTCAGTTGTCGTACTCGTCCAGCGGCGGGCAGGAGCACACCAGGTTGCGGTCGCCGAAGGCACCGTCGATGCGGCGCACCGGCGGCCAGTACTTCTCCGACGCCGTGACCCCGCCCGGGAAGACGGCCTCGTCACGGCTGTACGGGTGGTTCCACTCGCCGCCCAGCGCCGCAGCGGTGTGCGGGGAGTTGGCCAGCGGGTTGTCCTCCACGGGCCACTCGCCGCCCGCGACCCGGTCGATCTCGCCGCGGATGGCGATCATCGCGTCGCAGAAGCGGTCGATCTCGGCGAGGTCCTCGGACTCCGTCGGCTCGATCATCAGCGTGCCGGCCACCGGGAAGGACATGGTCGGGGCGTGGAAACCGTAGTCGATCAGACGCTTGGCGATGTCGTCCACGCTCACGCCCGTCGCCTTCGACAGCGGGCGCAGGTCGATGATGCACTCGTGCGCGACCAGGTTGCCCGGGCCGGTGTAGAGCACCGGGTAGTGCGGCTCCAGGCGCTTGGCGATGTAGTTCGCGCCCAGCACCGCCACCTGGGTGGCGCGCTTGAGGCCCTCGCCGCCCATGAGGCGCACGTACGACCACGAGATCGGCAGGATGCCCGCCGAGCCCCACGGCGCCGCCGAGATCGGGCCTACGCCCGTCTCCGGGCCCGCGGTCGGCTGCAGCGGGTGGTTGGGCAGGTACGGGGCCAGGTGCGCCCGGACACCGACCGGGCCGACGCCCGGGCCGCCGCCGCCGTGCGGGATGCAGAAGGTCTTGTGCAGGTTCAGGTGCGAGACGTCGCCACCGAAGTGACCCGGCTTGGCCAGGCCCACCAGGGCGTTGAGGTTGGCACCGTCGACGTAGACCTGGCCGCCGGCGTCGTGCACCTGGGCACAGATGTCGGCGACGTGCTCCTCGAACACACCGTGCGTCGAGGGGTACGTGATCATCAGCACGGCGAGTTCGTCGCGGTACTGCTCGATCTTGGCGCGCAGGTCGGCCGCGTCCACCTCGCCGTCGTCGGCGGTCTTGACGACGACGACCTTCATGCCGGCCATCACGGCGCTGGCGGCGTTGGTGCCGTGCGCGGAGGACGGGATGAGGCAGACGGTGCGCTGCTCGTCGCCGTTCGCCCGGTGGTAGGCGCGGACGGCCAGCAGGCCGGCGAGCTCGCCCTGGGAGCCGGCGTTCGGCTGGATGGAGACCTTGTCGTAGCCGGTGACCTCGCAGAGACGTTCCTCCAGCTCGGTGATGAGCGTGAGGTACCCCTCCGCCTGCCCGACCGGGGCGAACGGGTGCAGCTGACCGAACTCGGGCCAGGTGACCGGCTCCATCTCGGTGGTCGCGTTGAGCTTCATGGTGCAGGAGCCCAGCGGGATCATGCCGCGGTCCAGCGCGTAGTCCTTGTCCGCCAGCTTGCGCAGGTAGCGCAGCATCGCGGTCTCGCTGCGGTGCTGGTGGAACACCGGGTGCGCCAGGTAGTCGTCCGAGCGCAGCAGGGCCTCGGGCAGCGCGTCGGCCGTGGTCTCGTCGAGGGCCTCGATGTCCGCGGCGGAGCCGTCGACGCCGAAGGCGGCCCAGACGGCCTCGATGTCGGCGCGCAGCGTCGTCTCGTCGCAGGAGACGGAGACGTGGTCGGCGTCGACCTGGAACAGGTTGACCCCGCCCTCGCGCGCGGCGGCCACGACCTCGGCGGCCTTGCCGGGCACCCGGGCGGTGACGGTGTCGAAGTACGAGCCGTGCACCAGCTCGACCCCGCCGGCCGTCAGACCGGCCGCGAGCAGGGACGCGTAGCGGTGCGTACGGCGGGCGATCGTCCGCAGGCCGTCCGGACCGTGGTAGACGGCGTACATGCCGGCCATGACGGCCAGCAGCACCTGCGCGGTGCAGATGTTGCTGGTGGCCTTCTCGCGGCGGATGTGCTGCTCACGGGTCTGCAGCGCCAGGCGGTACGCCTTGTTGCCGTCCGCGTCCACGGAGACGCCGACGAGGCGGCCGGGCAGCGAGCGGGCGTGCTTGTCCTGGACGGCCATGTAGCCGGCGTGCGGGCCGCCGAAGCCCATCGGGACGCCGAAGCGCTGGGTGGTGCCGACGGCGATGTCGGCGCCGAGCGCGCCCGGGGAGGTCAGCAGGGTCAGGGCGAGCAGGTCGGCGGAGACGGCGACGATCGCGCCCAGGCCGTGCGCCTGGTCGATGACCGGCTTGATGTCCCGTACGGCACCGGAGGCGCCCGGGTACTGGAGGAGCACACCGTAGACGCCGCGCTCGGCGACCTCGGCCGGGATGCCCTCGGACAGGTCGGCGACGACGACCTCGATGCCGATCGGCTCGGCGCGGGTCTCGATCACGGCGATGGTCTGGGGCAGCGCGTCGGCGTCGACGAGGAAGACGTTGCCCTTGGACTTGCCGACGCGGCGGGCCAGCGTCATGGCCTCGGCGGCCGCGGTGCCCTCGTCGAGCAGGGAGGCGCCGGAGGTCGGCAGGCCGGTGAGGTCCGCGACGACGGTCTGGAAGTTGAGGAGCGCCTCAAGGCGGCCCTGCGAGATTTCGGGCTGGTAGGGCGTGTACGCCGTGTACCAGGCCGGGTTCTCCATGACGTTGCGCAGGATCACCGGCGGGGTGAAGGTCCCGTAGTAGCCGAGACCGATCATCGACGTCAGGACCTGGTTGCGGTCGGCGAGCGAACGCAGCTCGGCCAGTACCTCGGCCTCGGTCCGCGCCTCGGGCAGGTTCAGCGCCTCGGCGCTCTTGATCACATCCGGTACCGCGGCGGCGGTCAGTTCGTCCAGCGAGCCGTAGCCCACGTGGGCGAGCATCTTCGCCTGCGCCTCGGCGTCCGGGCCGATGTGGCGCTGCTCGAAGGGGATCCCTCGCTCCAGCTGGGAGAGCGGAATGCGGTTGGCGGTCATGTACGGAGGCCTCCTGGGTCGTACGACCTGCGAGGGGCACCACGGCGCGGGCACCCGGACGGCCTCCCCCTCTGTCATCTCAACCTGAGAGCTTCACCGGAGTCACGGGGATGGCCCGCGGCCTCCGGCTTTCACCGTCGGTGAGGAGGGGAACCGGCACTGCGCGCCCGGCACCCGCCCCTGCTTTCCAGAGTGGCCTCGTCACGTGCGGTACGTATGCCTGAGAGATTCCGGGGAGGATTTGCTCCTTCGGCGCCTCCGTCATGCTCACTCGGAGGACTCTCCCGCACAGGGTCAACAGCCGCCACCCAGCCTACCAGCGCGGTTCTGGGTCCTCCTTCGAGTGGCCTCCGCTGCGGAAATGCCCTTCTGTAGTCATTACGGAGGAGTTGCGACCATATGGAGGGACCGTGCAGACCGACATCGATCCGCGCAGCCTGATCGGCCGCAAGGCGTTCGACCGCAACGGAACCAAGATCGGCACCGTCGACGAGGTCTATCTCGACGATGCCACGGGCGTGCCCGAATGGGCCGCAGTCCGGACGGGCCTGTTCAGCCGGGACGCCTTCGTCCCCCTGGAGCCGAGCGAGGTCGTCGACGACACCCTGCGGGTCCCCTTCGAGCGCTCCCTCATCAAGGACGCCCCGGATTTCGGCGTCGGCCGCCACCTCTCCCCCGAGCAGGAGCTGCAGCTCTACCACCACTACGGGCTGGACGTCTCCCTCCCGTCGGACATCCGGCGCGACTTCGGCCGCCTGGCGAACGGCGACGACTCCGCCTAGGCGGCTCCGCTCGCAGGCGGCTCGGCCCGGGCGTCCGGCGCGGTCTTCCCCACGAGGGGCAGCGGATCGGAGGGCTCCAGCTCGGGGTCCTCCACCCGGAAGGTGCGTACCCGGCCCGGTGGCGATCCGGGCCGCTCGAAGCGCACGGTCACCCGGCCGACCCCGCTGCCCTGGACCCAGCCGGGCCCGTAGACGGCGTGCAGTACGTCGCTCCCGGCCGGCCAGCGCCGCTCCGGGACGGTCTCCGGGGTCACGGACGCAAGCGCACCCTCGGGAGCCTCCAGGGGCCCGCCAGGCCCCGCAGACCCACCAGGGGCACCGGACTCTCCCGCCCCTCCCCTACCGTCGACCTCCTCAGCCACGTCCGACTCGGCGGCTCCGCCCGACGCAGCCGTGTCCGCCGCCGCCTCCGCGGCCATGGACTGGGCGAACAGGTCCTCCTGCGTGTAGTCCGCCAGGCCCGTCACGCCCACCCCCAGGAGCCGCACCCCGCCCGTGGTGTCCACCGCCTCCAAGAGCCGCGCCGCGGCCTCCCGCACCACCGCGGGGTCGTCGGTGGGCCCCCGCAGCGTCTCGGAGCGCGTCAGCGTCGAGAAGTCGTAGCGCCGCACCTTCAGCACGATCGTGCGTCCCGAGTGGCCCGAGCCCCTCAGCCTCTGCACGCACCGGTCGGCGAGCCGCTGCACCTCGTTGCGGATCCGCACCCGGTCGTGCAGGTCCACGTCGAAGGTGTCCTCGACCGACACGGACTTCGCGTCGCGCTCGGCGACCACCGGCCGGTCGTCCAGCCCCAGCGCCATCCGGTACAGGCCGACCCCGTGCGAGCGCCCGACCATCCGGACCAGCTCGTCCTCACCGGCCTCGGCCAGCTCTCCCACGGTGGTGATCCCGGCCCGCCGCAGGTGCTCCCCGGTCGCCGGCCCCACCCCCGGCAGGGTCCGCACCGACATGGGCGCGAGCAGGGCCCGCTCGGTCCCCGGCTCGATCAGCAGCAGCCCGTCGGGCTTGGCCTCCTCCGAGGCCACCTTCGCCAGCATCTTCGACCCCGCCAGCCCCACCGACGCGCTGAGGCCGGTCGCGGCCTGGATGGCCGCCCGCAGCATCTGTCCCGTCTCCAGGGCGGCTTCCGCGTCGAAGGCGGCGCCGCCCGCCTCAAGGTCCACGAAGGCTTCGTCCAGGCTGAGGGGCTCCACGAGCGGTGACAGCTCCCGCAGCAGCGCCATGACCACGTCACTGACCGCCCGGTACAGGCTGAAGCGCGGGATCAGGTAGGCGCCGTTCGGGCAGAGCCGGCGCGCCTGGGCCGTCGGCATCGCCGAGTGCACCCCGAAGCGCCGGGCCTCGTAGGACGCGGTGGCGACCACCCCGCGCGGACCGAGCCCGCCGACGATCACGGCCTTGCCGCGCAGGCTCGGCTTCGACGCCTGCTCCACGGAGGCGTAGAAGGCGTCCATGTCCAGGTGCAGGATGGTCGGCGCGGCTCTCACAGCCCTGATGCTGCCCCATGCCACCGACAATCGGCCGGGACGGAGCGCGGCGGCTCCGCGGCCGGGCCGGGGACCGTGCTCAACCGGCGCGGTTGCGCCGCGCGGCCAGCTCGTCCGTCGGGTTGTGGCCGACCACCGTCTCCCCGGTGTCGACCCGCTCGCCGTGCAGCTGCGACAGCGCGTTCTCGACGTCGCGCCAGACCACGCCCACGGCGATGCCGAAGACGCCCTGCCCGCCCTGGAGCAGGCTCACGACCTGGTCCGGCGAGGTGCACTCGTACACGGTGGCGCCGTCGCTCATCAGCGTCATGCGCTCCAGGTCCGAGAAACCGCGGTCGCGCAGGTGCTGTACCGCGGTCCGGATGCTCTGCAACGCCACCCCGGTGTCCAGGAAGCGCTTGACGATCTTGAGGACGACGACGTCCCGGAAGCTGTAGAGGCGCTGCGTCCCGGAGCCGTACGCGGGACGCACCGTGGGCTCCACCAGCCCGGTGCGCGCCCAGTAGTCCAGTTGGCGGTACGTGATGCCCGCCGCGGCGCACGCGGTCGGGCCCCGGTAGCCCACCTGCTCGGGTGCCGGGTCCGCGCCCACCGGAGCGACCGGCGCCGTTTCCGGCTGACGGCGCGCGGAACCCGCCGCACTGCCGTGGAGCGGGTACGGCCCACCGTCACTCCGCACGGGGATGCCCCCGGTCGTACCGTCGCCCGTGACTCTCACGCCGACCCTCCGTCCTTGACCTGCCCCCTCGAAGGTAGGCAGTCACCAGGGGTGCGTCAACGATCGCCACACTCGGCACGCCGAGTGATAATCACCCTGAGAGTGGTTTCCCGTGTCCTTGGACGGGGAACGGCTCTCCGAATGGGCTGTCACTGCTCGTGACGGCGCGGCCCACGGCTCACTGCGGCCCGGTGCCGAAGTCCTCCGGAGAGATCTGGTCGAGGAACTCGCGGAACTTCTCCACCTCGTCCTCCTGCTCGTCCGGAATGGCGATGCCGGCGTCGTCCAGCACGCCGTCGCTCCCGTAGATCGGCGTCCCCGTGCGCAGGGCCAGCGCTATGGCGTCGGAAGGCCGCGCGCTCACCTCGACCCCGCTGGCGAAGACGAGCTCCGCGTAGAAGACGCCCTCCCGCAGATCCGTGATCCGGACCTCGGTGAGCTCCTCGCCGATCGCCTCCAGCACGTCCTTGAACAGGTCGTGCGTCAGCGGCCGGGCAGGGGCCATGCCCTGCTGGGCGAAGGCAATGGCGGTCGCCTCCCCTGGTCCGATCCAGATGGGGAGGTACCGGTCGCCTCCCACTTCACGCAGGAGCACGATCGGTTGGTTGGAGGGCATTTCCACCCGGACACCCACAACGTCGAGCTCGTTCACACAGCAACCCTAGGACCTGCTCGGCAGGTTTGGGTAGTCGGGCCCCCTCGGAGATCACCGAGGTCAGTGCAGACGGACCCCGAGCGCGGTCTGCACCAAGGCCTCGTGGAGCCGTACGGAGAGCCCTGCGAGCTCTTTCAAGGTGGCCTCGGCGTGCGCCCTGGTCTGCGGGTTGCGGTGCCGCCGCAAGGGTGCCACGACCTGCTCCACCAGACCCGCCTCACGGTCCGCGGCGGCCTTCATGGCCCGCAGGTGCCTCGGCTCCAGCCCGAACCGGCCCAGATCCGCCACCAGCCGGGCCACGGTGACCGCCTCCGCGTCGAATCCGCCGCCCGGAGCCTCGCCGATCAGCCCGTACGACTCCCACTCGGCCAGCTGCACCTCGTCCACCTCGGCGGCGGCGAGCAGCTCCGCGCGGCCCACCCGGGCCGCGGTCGTCCGTTCCCGACCCACCTCGCCGTAGACGGCGGCGGGGCCGGCGGGATCGACGGAATCCCCGTGCGCCGTGGGGGCCGGGATGCGGATCTGTTCGCCCCGGGCGAGCGCGTCCAGCTGTTCGCGGATGACTTTCAACGGCAGGTAGTGGTCCCGCTGCAGACGCAGGATCCGGGCCAGCCGCTCGACGTCCTCGGTGCTGAACTTGCGGTATCCGGAAGGCGTGCGTTTGGGCTCGACGAGCCCCTCCGCCTCTAGGAAGCGGATCTTCGAGATCGTGACTTCGGGGAACTCGTCACGCAGCAGGGTGAGCACCGTACCGATGCTCATCAGCCGCCTGGCCGAGCCGACGCTGCCGGCGGTGCCGCTCTTCGGGGCACCGCCGGTGGGGGGACGCAGCATGGGACCTTCCCTTGAAGGGTCAGACGCCCCGCAGGCTCGCGTAGAAGACCAGCCGGTACTTGCCGATCTGCACCTCGTCGCCGTTGTGCAGGGCGACCGCGTCGATCGGCTCACGGTTCACGTACGTGCCGTTGAGGCTGCCCACGTCGGAGACGGTGAAGCCACCGTCCTGGCTCCTGCGGAACTCGACATGCCGCCGGGAGACCGTGACGTCGTCCAGGAAGATGTCGCTCTGCGGGTGCCGACCCGCCGTGGTCAGCTCACCGTCCAGCAGGAAGCGGCTGCCCGAGTTGGGGCCGCGCCGCACGATCAGCAGGGCGGAACCCGGGGGAAGGGCTTCCACCGCGGCCTGGGCCTCGGGGGACAGCGAGGACGACACGTGCTGCTGTCCCGACACCTCGGCCTCGTAGGCCTCAAGGCCCGAGATCGAGATGGTGGACGTGGTCTCCGAGGCACGCTCCGGCGTCAGACCCGCCCGCAGCGGCGCGCCGCAGTTGGAGCAGAACCGGCTGGCCGCATCGCTACGGTGTCCGCACCTGCTGCAAACCTGCTCGGCCGACATGGACGGCTCCTCGCGCCGCGGCTGCCCCGCGGAGGCATTGGTGGCATACGGGTCGGAGGTAAACCCTCCACCCGAACTTGAGGTTGATGGTTCACCGAAACCTATGCGTCCGGAACCCGCAGGGTCAACAGACGACGCGCCGGGAACGTCCCCCGTACCGGCGACCTCGTCGCGGAAGAGCGGTCGGTCGCCCTGACCTTCCGCTTCTCCCTGCCCCGCACGGTGCCTGGACGCACCGCTTTCCTCGCGGTTCTTCTTGCCGAACAACTTCTCAAACAACTTCACGGGCGATTCCCCTTGAACGAAACAGACCCGCCCGTGGGGCAGGACGAACTCCGAATGCACACACCTGCCGACCCGGACATCCTCACAACGTCCGTATCCACCAGACAGTTTCCACCACGCAGCACTACTTCAGTGCGTCGACCCCCCGCAGGCATCAGCCCGCGTGAGACCGCCCGCGCTCCGCCCTGCGTCACGACGATGACGACCGAGCGTAGTCAGGCTGCTTCGCAGCCCGCAAGGCATCCACAACGATCTTCGCCGACCGTGTGACGGCGACGGTGGCCTGTTCCTTCTCCAGCGTCTGCACGACACCGCCGGGGATGTTCAGGGCGGGCTCCAGATCCTGCGGCTTACCGATCACCTTGAACTCATAAGGCTGTGTGATCTTCTTACCGTCGATCCCGACACCACCGCCCTCGTCCGAGAAGAACGAGCTCGCCACGACGCGCACACCGTTGATCTGGATCGCCTCGGCCCCGGCCGCCCGCAGCTCCTGGAGGGTGTCCAGCAGCTGGTCCGACTGCACCTGACCCTTGGGATCGGTGATCTTCAGCGTGATGCCCGGTCCCTGCGCTGCCACCGTACCGGCCAGGATCCCGAGTTGGCGTTCCTTCTCGACGGTCTGCCGACGGGCCTCCTCCGCCTGGTTGGAGCTGCTCTCCAGTTCCCTGCGCTGGTCCTCCAGGCGCTGCTTCTCGTCCTCCAGGCGCTTGGTGCGGCCGTCCAGCTCGTCGAGGATCCGTACGAGGTCCTCCTGGCGGGCTCCGCGCAGCGCGCTGGAGTCGCTGTTCGACCGCACCTGGATGGCCAGGCCCAGCCCGAGGACGAACAGGAGCAGCGCGACGATCAGTTGGGCCCGGCTCACGCGCGGCGGCCACAACCCCTCCGCCAGCCGCTGCCGGCCGGTCTGCGCGGGCGCGGCGTCCTTGACGCCCTCTTCGACCACCGCGGGCTCCACCGGCTGCGCCGGGCGGGCGGGCTGCGCCGGCTCGTCCTGCGGCGGCAGCTCCGAGCCCATCGGCTCCTCGGGCGGATTGTCGTTCGTACCCATCGGCCTCACGCCCGGAACACGTGCCGGCGGATGGCCGCGGCGTTGGAGAAGATGCGGATGCCGAGGACGACGACCACACCGGTGGACAGCTGCGAGCCGACGCCCAGCTTGTCACCGAGGAAGACGATCAGCGCCGCTACGACCACGTTCGACAGGAACGACACCACGAAGACCTTGTCCACGAAGATGCCGTCCAGCATCGCGCGCAGACCGCCGAACACCGCGTCCAGCGCCGCCACCACGGCGATCGGCAGATAAGGCTCGACGACGGCCGGCACTTCGGGCCGGACCAGAAGTCCGACCACCACTCCGGCCACCAGGCCCAGTACCGCGATCACGATGCACCCTTCTTCGGCTCTTCTGCTGTAGCTGTACGTACGGTCAGGCTCGACGCGGCAGGCAGCCGCAGGTCGTCCGCCGGGGACAAGGTGTAGCGGATCCCGTAGTTCTCCTGCAGCGCGTGCAGGTACTGGCCGTCCGCGGAGTCCTGGAACGCAGTCCCGAGCCGCTTCTTGTCCCCCACCGCCAGAACCTCGTACGGCGGTACCAGCGGCCTGTTGTCGACCAGTATCGCGTCACCCGCGGCCCTGATCGCCGACAACGCCGTCAGCCGCTGCCCGTTGATCGAGACGGCCTCGGCCCCGGACTGCCAGAGCCCGTTGACGATCTTCTGCATGTCCCGGTCCCGCAGCCGCCCGGTGTCCGAGAATCCGGCGTTCTCGCGCGGTTTGCCGCCACCGCCCGACGAGGAGCCCTTGGCGTCGTCCACGACCAGCTTGACCCCGGGTCCGCGGGCCTCCGTCGCACCGGACAGCAGCGCCACGAGCTGCCCCTGGTCGCCACCCTGCTGTTTGAGCGCCTGGCGCTGGCGGCTCGCGACGTTCTCCCGCAGCCGCTCGATGTCCCGCTCCAGGCCGTCCGCGTGCTCGTCGGCCCGCTGCACCCGGTCGATCAGCTCCTGCCGCTCCTTGGCCAGGACCGGCGCCGCTATCCGTGCCTGGGCGGCACCCAGCGTGACGACCATGGCGGCGAGCACGAGCCCGGCGGCGAGCGCCAGCTTGGCCTTGAGGGTGCGCGGCAGGCCCGCCGTACCCTCCGCCTCGCGCCGGGCCGACGCTTCCGCATAGCCCTCGTCGAGACTGTGGTCCATCACGTGCGTCAGCAGCGACATCGACGCGTCCGGACGCGCGGCAGGCGCCGGCGCCGAACTCCGGTTGGGGGGCGGCTGCGACATGCCGCTCATCGTCGCATGTCGGCGCCGCCCGTACCGAATGCGCCCGTCCGGTGGACAGGGAGCGACCTACGTCGCCCCCGGCCCACCGGACGGCCCTGCTGCGTCACGGGTCCGTGGTTCAGTGCCCGGCGCCGTCCACCACGCCGGCCCACTCGTCCAGCAGCGCCTGCGCGGACGTGTCGTCGGGACCCTCAGCCCACAGGTGCGTGACCGCCTCCGCCGGGTCGGGCAGCACCAGCGCCCACCGCCCGTCGGCCTCGACCACCCGCACCCCGTCCGTGGTGTCCACCTGCCGGTCCCCCGCCGCCTCCACGACCCGCCGCATCACGAGCCCCTTCACCGCCCACGGGGTCGGTACGTCCCGCTTGAGTACATGGGCTCGCGGTATCCGCGCATCGATCTGGCTCAACGTGAGCTGGGTCCGCGCCACCAGCCCGATCAGCTGGACGAACGCCGCCGATCCGTCGAACACGCTGCTGAACTCCGGAACGATGTAGCCGCCCCGGCCGTCCCCGCCGAAGATCGTGTTCTCCGCCCGGCCCACCCGCGTCAGGTCGTCGGGCGACGTCGTCGTCCACTCCACCTGTGTCCCGTGGTACGCCGCCACCTGCTCGGCGATCCGGGTCGTGGTCACCGGCAGCGCCACCTTGCCGCTGCGCTTCTCCGCGGCCACCAGGTCGAGCAGCACCAGCAGCGCCCGGTCGTCCTCGATGATCCGCCCGCGCTCGTCCACCAGCGAGATCCGCTCTCCCACTGGGTCGAAGCGGACGCCGAACGCGGCCCGCGCCGAGGCCACGATCTCCCCGAGCCGCACCAGACCGGCCCGCCGGGTCTCCGCGGTCTCCGTCGGCCTGGACTCGTCCAGACCCGGGTTGATCGTCAGCGCGTCCACGCCGAGCCGGCCCAGCAGGCTGGGCAGGACCAGCCCGGCACTGCCGTTGGAGGCGTCCACGACCACCTTGAGCCCGGAATCGGCGACACCGGTCGTGTCCACCCGCCTCAGCAGCGAACCCGTATACGCGTCGAACACGCTGCCCGGGAACTGGAGGTCTCCGATCTCGCCCGGGAACGCCCGCCGGTACTCCTGCCGCGCGTACACCCGGTCCAGCTTGCGCTGCTGCTGGAGCGAAAGGTCCGCTCCGCGCTCGTCCAGGAACATGATGTCGACCGAGTCCGGCACGCCCGGCGAGGTCCGCAGCACGATCCCGCCCGCGCTGCCCCGCGCCGTCTGCTGCCGCGCCACGGGCAGCGGTACGTTCTCCAGGTCGCGCACGTTGATCGCGCTGGCCTGGAGCGCCGAGATCACGGCCCGCTTGAGCGCTCTCGCGCCACGGGAGTGGTCTCGGGCCGTGGTGACCGTAGCCCCCTTCTTCAGGGTCGTGGCGTAGGCGCCGGCCAGCCGGACCACCAGCTCGGGCGTGATCTCCACGTTCAGGATGCCGGTGACGCCGCGGGCGCCGAACAGATGCGCCTGACCGCGGGACTCCCAGATCACCGACGTGTTGACGAAGGCGCCCGCCTCGATCGTCTTGAACGGGTAGACCCGCACGTTCCCCTGGATGATCGATTCCTCACCGACCAGGCACTCATCACCGATGACGGCGCCGTCCTCGATCCGGGAGGCCCGCATGATGTCGGTGTTCTTGCCGATGACGCAGCCGCGCAGGTTGCTGTGGGGCCCGATGTAGACGTTGTCGTGGATGACGGCCTTGTGCAGGAAGGCCCCGCTCTTGACGACGACGTTGGACCCGACGACCGTGTGCTCACGGATCTCCACGCCGGCCTCGATCTTGGCGTAGTCCCCGATGTACAGGGGCCCGCGGAGCACGGCGTCGGGGCTGACCTCGGCACCCTCGGCCACCCACACGCCCGGGGAGATCTCGAAGCCGTCCATCTCGACCTGGACCTTGCCCTCAAGCACGTCGGCCTGTGCCTTGACGTAGCTCTCGTGCGTGCCGACGTCCTCCCAGTAGCCCTCGGCCACATATCCGTAGATCGGCCGGCCTTCCTTCATCAGCTGCGGGAAGACATCGCCGGACCAGTCGACCGGAACGTCCGGGTCCACGTAATTGAAGACCTCGGGCTCCATGACGTAGATACCGGTGTTGACGGTGTCCGAGAACACCTGCCCCCACGTCGGTTTCTCCAGGAAGCGCTCGACCTTGCCTTCCTCGTCCACGATGGTGATGCCGAATTCCAGCGGGTTCGGCACCCGGGTCAGGCACACCGTGACCAGTGCGCCCTTCTGCTTGTGGAAGCGGATGAGGTCGGTGAGGTCGAAGTCGGTGAGTGCATCGCCGGAAATGACGAGGAAAGCATCGTCCTTCAAGGCCTCCTCGGCATTCTTCACACTGCCGGCAGTGCCGAGTGGCTTCTCCTCGTTGGCATAGGTGAGCTCCATTCCGAGCTCCTCGCCGTCACCGAAGTAGTTCTTGACGAGTGACGCCAAGAACTGCACGGTAACCACGGTCTCACTGAGCCCGTGCCGCTTGAGCAGCCTGAGCACGTGCTCCATGATCGGCCGGTTGACCACCGGCAGGAGCGGCTTGGGCATGCTTGAGGTCATGGGGCGAAGGCGTGTGCCTTCGCCACCGGCCATCACGACGGCCTTCATGTCGGAAGAGTCCTCCTTGAGAGACGACGTTCTCGCCGACCTCACCCGTCCCGAACGGTGACTCCGCAACTCCTCCGCGTCAGCCGGGCGCCGAGCGAGCTCAATCGGCCGCGGCGTCCGCCTTCACGAGCCGGCGGACTTGCACCACGTAAAGGATTCCTGCCCACCAGTAGAGGGTTGTACCCCATCCGGCGAACGCCCATCCGAAAACTGCCCCCATCCAGGCCAACCAACCCGTACCGTCACTGAGCAACAGCAGCGGGAAGGCGTACATCAGGTTGAAGGTCGCGGCCTTGCCGAGGAAGTTGACCTGCGGCGGCGGATACCCGTGACGGCGCAGGATCCAGACCATCACCAGCAGCATCAGCTCACGGGCGAGGAGCGCCCCGGTGAGCCACAGCGGCAGAATGTCTCGATAGGTCAGGCCGAAGAGCGTGGAGAGGATGTACAGCCGGTCCGCGGCCGGATCCAGCAGTCGGCCGAGGTTGCTGATCTGATTCCAGCGCCGTGCCAGCTTGCCGTCGAGGTAGTCGCTGACCCCGCTGAGCATGAGGACGGCCAGGGCCCAGCCGTCGTGCTTCTCCAAAATCAGCCAGAGGAACAGGGGCACGCCGGCGAGGCGAGCCATGCTCAGGATGTTCGGAATGGTGAAAATTCGGTCCGTCTGAACCCGAGTCTCCTGGACCTCCACCCGGGGGCCTCCACTGTTGAACGTACGAACGATGCATCCTGACCCTACAGGAACACGCACCGCCCCTGAACGCAGAAAAGCCCCGCACCAGAAGGTGCGGGGCTCTCCCACAATGATTGTTCGGCGGCGTCCTACTCTCCCACAGGGTCCCCCCTGCAGTACCATCGGCGCTGAAAGGCTTAGCTTCCGGGTTCGGAATGTAACCGGGCGTTTCCCTAACGCTATGACCACCGAAACACTATGAAATTTGAACGCTGGCTAAAATCACAGCTGTTCGTTATTTCAGAACTAACACAGTGGACGCGAGCAACTGAGGACAAGCCCTCGGCCTATTAGTACCAGTCAGCTCCACCCGTTACCGGGCTTCCACATCTGGCCTATCAACCCAGTCGTCTACTGGGAGCCTTACCCTCTCAAGGAGGTGGGAATACTCATCTTGAAGCAGGCTTCCCGCTTAGATGCTTTCAGCGGTTATCCCTCCCGAACGTAGCCAACCAGCCATGCCCTTGGCAGGACAACTGGCACACCAGAGGTTCGTCCGTCCCGGTCCTCTCGTACTAGGGACAGCCCTTCTCAATATTCCTACGCGCACAGCGGATAGGGACCGAACTGTCTCACGACGTTCTAAACCCAGCTCGCGTACCGCTTTAATGGGCGAACAGCCCAACCCTTGGGACCGACTCCAGCCCCAGGATGCGACGAGCCGACATCGAGGTGCCAAACCATCCCGTCGATATGGACTCTTGGGGAAGATCAGCCTGTTATCCCCGGGGTACCTTTTATCCGTTGAGCGACGGCGCTTCCACAAGCCACCGCCGGATCACTAGTCCCGACTTTCGTCCCTGCTCGACCCGTCGGTCTCACAGTCAAGCTCCCTTGTGCACTTACACTCAACACCTGATTGCCAACCAGGCTGAGGGAACCTTTGGGCGCCTCCGTTACCCTTTGGGAGGCAACCGCCCCAGTTAAACTACCCATCAGACACTGTCCCTGATCCGGATCACGGACCGAGGTTAGACATCCAGCACGACCAGAGTGGTATTTCAACGGCGACTCCACAACCACTGGCGTGGCTGCTTCAAAGTCTCCCACCTATCCTACACAAGCCGAACCGAACACCAATATCAAACTGTAGTAAAGGTCCCGGGGTCTTTCCGTCCTGCTGCGCGAAACGAGCATCTTTACTCGTAGTGCAATTTCACCGGGCCTATGGTTGAGACAGTCGAGAAGTCGTTACGCCATTCGTGCAGGTCGGAACTTACCCGACAAGGAATTTCGCTACCTTAGGATGGTTATAGTTACCACCGCCGTTTACTGGCGCTTAAGTTCTCAGCTTCGCACACCCGAAAGTGCACTAACCGGTCCCCTTAACGTTCCAGCACCGGGCAGGCGTCAGTCCGTATACATCGCCTTACGGCTTCGCACGGACCTGTGTTTTTAGTAAACAGTCGCTTCTCGCTGGTCTCTGCGGCCACCCCCAGCTCACGGAGCAAGTCCGATCACCAGTGATGGCCCCCCTTCTCCCGAAGTTACGGGGGCATTTTGCCGAGTTCCTTAACCATAGTTCACCCGAACGCCTCGGTATTCTCTACCTGACCACCTGAGTCGGTTTAGGGTACGGGCCGCCATGAAACTCGCTAGAGGCTTTTCTCGACAGCATAGGATCATCCACTTCACCACAATCGGCTCGGCATCAGGTCTCAGCCTTAATGAGGGACGGATTTGCCTACCCCTCGGCCTACACCCTTACCCCGGGACAACCACCGCCCGGGCTGGACTACCTTCCTGCGTCACCCCATCGCTTACCTACTACAAGTCTGGTTCGTCGGCTCCACCACTTTCCTTTCCCCGAAGGGTCCGGAACGGCTTCACGGACTTAGCATCGCCTGATTCGATATTGGGCGTTTCAAAGCGGGTACCGGAATATCAACCGGTTGTCCATCGACTACGCCTGTCGGCCTCGCCTTAGGTCCCGACTTACCCTGGGCAGATCAGCTTGACCCAGGAACCCTTAGTCAATCGGCGCACACGTTTCTCACGTGTGTATCGCTACTCATGCCTGCATTCTCACTCGTGAACCGTCCACAACTAGCTTCCGCTGCTGCTTCACCCGGCACACGACGCTCCCCTACCCATCACAGCGGGCGTTGGCCCTATTGCTGCAATGACACGACTTCGGCGGTACGCTTGAGCCCCGCTACATTGTCGGCGCGGAATCACTTGACCAGTGAGCTATTACGCACTCTTTCAAGGGTGGCTGCTTCTAAGCCAACCTCCTGGTTGTCTCTGCGACTCCACATCCTTTCCCACTTAGCGTACGCTTAGGGGCCTTAGTCGATGCTCTGGGCTGTTTCCCTCTCGACCATGGAGCTTATCCCCCACAGTCTCACTGCCGTGCTCTCACTTACCGGCATTCGGAGTTTGGCTAAGGTCAGTAACCCGGTAGGGCCCATCGCCTATCCAGTGCTCTACCTCCGGCAAGAAACACACGACGCTGCACCTAAATGCATTTCGGGGAGAACCAGCTATCACGGAGTTTGATTGGCCTTTCACCCCTAACCACAGGTCATCCCCCAGGTTTTCAACCCTGGTGGGTTCGGTCCTCCACGAAGTCTTACCTCCGCTTCAACCTGCCCATGGCTAGATCACTCCGCTTCGGGTCTAGAGCGTGCAACTCAATCGCCCTATTCGGACTCGCTTTCGCTACGGCTTCCCCACACGGGTTAACCTCGCTACACACCGCTAACTCGCAGGCTCATTCTTCAAAAGGCACGCAGTCACGACTGTATGTGCAAGCACATACAGCGACGCTCCCACGGCTTGTAGGCACACGGTTTCAGGTACTATTTCACTCCGCTCCCGCGGTACTTTTCACCATTCCCTCACGGTACTATCCGCTATCGGTCACCAGGGAATATTTAGGCTTAGCGGGTGGTCCCGCCAGATTCACACGGGATTTCTCGGGCCCCGTGCTACTTGGGAGATTCTTAAGCAAGCCGCTGATGTTTCGTCTACGGGGGTCTTACCCTCTACGCCGGACCTTTCGCATGTCCTTCGACTACATCAACGGTTTCTGACTCGCCGACCGGCCGGCAGACCGATCAAAAGAATTCCCACAACCCCGCATGCGCAACCCCTGCCGGGTATCACACGCATACGGTTTGGCCTCATCCGGTTTCGCTCGCCACTACTCCCGGAATCACGGTTGTTTTCTCTTCCTGAGGGTACTGAGATGTTTCACTTCCCCTCGTTCCCTCCACACTGCCTATGTGTTCAGCAGTGGGTGACAGCCCATGACGACTGCCGGGTTTCCCCATTCGGACACCCCCGGATCAAAGCTCAGTTGGCAGCTCCCCGGGGCCTATCGCGGCCTCTCACGTCCTTCATCGGTTCCTGGTGCCAAGG